>JAIXYQ010000006.1 GCA_027490145.1 Planctomycetaceae bacterium | reverse complement strand
CCGAGATTCCGTTCGAAATCACCGACTGGTCCGATGTCGAGCCCACCCGCCACGCGGGTCTCTCGGGGGAGGCGTTGTGGCGCACGCGCCACGTCGGTCCGGAAGGCAACCGCATCCGCATCCGGATGGTTGAATACACGCCGGGCTATGTCGCAGATCACTGGTGCCAGAAAGGCCACGTGCTGCTGGTGCTGGAGGGTGAACTTGAGACCGTGCTGGCCGACGGCCGGGTCTTCAAGCTCAAGGCCGGCATGTCCTACCAGGTGGCGGATGATGCCGAGCCGCTTATGTCGCGCACGACCACGGGGGCGAGGCTGTTCATCGTGGATTGAACCACGTGCTGCGTCAGCGGTCCCGATGGCTCCGATCGCGGCCTGACATGCTGCCGAGCCGCCGACTCGGCCTCGACATCACGGGTTGCGCGCGACGCGAAACCCCACGCCTCCACCGGAGTCGATGGTCTGGATCTCGTACCGACGCGTAGCCCGGCAGAAGCCGTCCTCGAAGTCGAAGAAGCTGCCGCGCGCGATGCGTGACTTCCCGGTCTCGGGGCCGGTCGGATCGGTCTTGGCGCTTCGCGTGTAGTCGCCGTACCGGTCGCTCACCCATTCCCAGGCGTTGCCGATCATGTCGTGGAACCCGAGGGCGTTCGCGGCCTTCGTGCCAACCGGGTGCTTGCGACCCCCGGAGTTGCCGAGGTGCCACGCGATGGCGTCGAGCTCGCCGTAGCGCGGCGCCTGAACGCCCGCGCGGCACGCGAACTCCCACTCGGCCTCGGTGGGAAGCCGGAGGCCCGCCAGACGGCAGAACTCGGCGGTCTTGGACCAACCGGCCGTCACGGGAAGGCCCGTGCGCGAGTCGGGAGGGCCGGCCCGTCCAGCCTCCGCCGGAGTCGTGGTGAACACGATGGTTCCGTCGGGTCCTGCCTCCGCGGTCTGCTGGGTCGGAACGGGGTTGCCCTTCGAATCGACGAGTTCGTAGCCGCCGCTCACGATGACCGTCCGGCCGCCGCCCGCATCGACCTGGACACCCTGCACGCCAGGCTTCACGCCCTCCGCTCCGGTGCGCGCATCGCGGCCAAGCACCGTCGACCACTGCTCCTTGGTCACCTCGTAGCGACCGAGGTAGTAGGGCTGGCTGATGGTCACCGGATGGGCGGGAACTTCGTTCGCGAGGGCTTCGGCGTCATCCGCGCTCTTGCCCATCATGAATTGCCCCGCAGGAACCAGCAGCATCTCGATGCCGCTGGCCTTGTCGCGCACACGCCAGGGCAGGCCGGTGCGCACGATCGCCTCGCGAAGCGCCGCATCCGTCACGACCTTGGGATCGACATCCTTCTCGAGGACGTCGCACCAGTCGAGGGTTGCCGGTGCGCGGACGGCAGCGGGCTTCGGCGCCGGTGCAGGCGAGGCGGCACTGGTGGTGCTTGCCGGCGCAGGGGCTGCGGGCACCGCTGGTCGCGATGGCACCGCAGTGGCCGGAGCCGTGTCGCGCATGGGATCGGATGCGCCCGGAACCGGTTCCGAGAGGCTCGTCGTCGGCGGGCTGCCCTTCATGAACTTGGCGTACCAGACGCGGTCGAGGTCGTCGATTCGTGCACGGAGGCGGTCGCGCAGCACCGTGCGGTCGTTCGACTGCTCGTCACCCATGATGACCATGCCGTCGCGTTCGAGGGGCACCACTTCCTCGAGCATGCGGAGCCCGACCCGGTACACCGCGATGGCTGCAGCGTCCTCCATCGACTCGGCCTGCTTCAGCGTGCCGCGCAACTCGTAAACCGCCATGAACTGCGCGTCCGCGGCCATCGCCAGTTCCTTGACCTCCTTCTCCCGGTGTGCCTGCGACGCGATGAGCGAGTTCTCGAACTGCGGCGGCACGAGCACCCGATCGACCACATGCACCACGCTCGACCCGACGGGGATGTCACCCGCAATGATCCGGGCCTTGAAGGGCTCCTCGAGCGAACGATCGCGCATCGAGCGCATCCGATAGACGTAGACCGCGCCGCTCGCCAGCACGTCGAGGACGAATCGGTCGTTGTTCTCGGAAATCATCACGGGAGCGCGATCGCCGGCGTTGAGGTCGAAGCTCCAGGGCTGGAGCTTCGGAAGCGCGTGCCAATCGAGCACGGCACGAAGCGCTTCGCGGTTCTTCGGATCGAGCAGCGTGGCGCGTTCGGCGTCGGAAAGCCGCGCGAAGGCCTCGTTCGTCGGGACGAAGATCGTCCAGCTGCGGTCGGGTGCGGGCTGGGCCCAGTCCTGGTCGGCGCCGCTGGCCTCCACGGCCGCGACGAAGGTCGAGTAGCGCCCGTCCGGCACCGCACGCAGCGCATCGAGCAGGCTCGCGGACGCGGCCTCCTTCATCGACATGCCCATGGATTGCTCCGTGACCTTCGGCTTCGGAAGCACCACGCGGTCGATCGAATGGACCACGCCGTTGCCGCAGAGGATGTCGGGCCGCACGACCTCTGCGGTGCCGAAGCGGAATCCCCGACGGTCCGCGGCGATCGACTCGCGATCACCGGCGGCGGTCCGCGCCATCTGCGGATCCTCGATGTTGCCGACCTCCATCGAGAGCAACCGGCCGGGCACCACGTGATGGGCGAGGATGTTGCGCAGCTTCTCCTTGTTCTCGGGAAGGAGCAGCGCGTCGAGCGTTCCTGCCGGGAGCGCAGCGAAGGCTTCGTCCGTGGGTGCGAAGACCGTGAAGGGGCCCTCTGAACGCAGCAGGTCGGTCAGTCCGGCCGCCTGCACGGCGGCGACGAGCGTCTGGAACCTGGCGGCTGCAGCGGTGTCGACGATGTTGGGCTTGCCGCGGCCGTCGAAGAATGACCGCCCGCGCACCGGTGCTTCACCGGGAGACTGGGCGCGTGCACTGGCCGCGAAGCCGGACACGAGGCATGCGGCTGCGAGTCCCGCGGTCAACACACGAAGCGGGAAGGAGGGACGACGCTGGAGCGATCCTGACATGATGATGGTGATCCTGTGTTCGAGCGATCCGCCGTCGCCCATCGTGCATGCCTGGTCCGGCGTGCGGAACGCCGATCCTGCCAACGACTCCGCCGCCGCCACGAGGCAAGCGCCGTACTCACGAGGCGAAGCCCCGCACGTGCGCATGACGAGCGCATCGCACGCAAGCTCTTCGGACGACCTGAGCCCGCGCCGCGCGATCCACGCGAGCGGATTCCACCAGAGCCACGCCACGACCGCCCAGTCGAGCCAGCGCACGAGGTGGTCACGACGACGGATGTGTGCGAGCTCGTGCATCAGGATCAGGCGGAGGTTCGGGGCGTCGGCGAGCAGGGTTGAAGGGATCACGATCACGGGGCGGCGGAAGCCGCTCCAGACGAATGGAACGGCATCGGCGCGGGTCGTGAGCACGCCGAACTTGCGCCGCAGGCCGAGTTCGTCGGCCACGGAGCGGGAGATGCAGATCAGCTCCGGTGTCGCAGGCAGGCAGTGGGCGAGCACGCCACGGCGAAAGCGAGCGATCCGGGAGAGGGAGATCGCGACGATGAGGACCGTGCCGACGAGCCAGAGCGCGCCCGCGAGCACCCAGGAATCGCTCGGGGAATCCGGGGCGGCGCGCGCCTGGACGACCTCGGCGGCAGGGCGTTGGGGCACGGGTGACGGTGCTGCGTCCGGTTTCCCGTCCACGCCGTGCTGGGTGGCTTCCTTCGGGGGCTCCGCGCCGGCGTGCGGTCGCGGCGATGATCGATCCGGTTGATCGGGCCCGGTGGTGAACTCGACTCGCGGCGAAGGCGCACACACCGAGGCGTCCCGTGGCTCCGTCGGCACCATCCGTGCGTCGGGTTCGTGCGTTCCGTCGGCAGTGGAAGCCGCCGACCGAGGCAACGGCAGGCTGATGGAGAGCCAGGGCAACGCCGCGATCGGTGGCATGGCGAGCCGGACCATGACGAGCACCCACGCAAGGTGCGCGAGCGACGGGTATCGCCGGGAACGGCCGATCGACCACGCGAGCAGTGCCAGTGGAGCGGCGAGGAGCGTGTTCCCCAGCGCATACTCGGCGAACAGCCCGCTCACGAAGCTCTCCCGTCGAGGATCTCACGAAGGCGTCGGAGTTCGGCGCGGCTCAGGCGCTTCTGGCCGATGAGGTGCGACAGCAGCGGTGCGATCGAGCCGCCCGTCAGGCGGTCGACGAGCGATTCGAGTTGCGAACCTGCGTACTGCTCCCGGGAGATGCACGCCGAAAACGCATTCGAAGCCCCGACCTTCTCGCGCTCCACGAGTTCCTTGTCCTCGAGGCGCTGAAGCAGTCGCTGCACGGTGCCGTGCTGCGAACGATCGGACTCGCCGTAGAGCTTGTCCTGGATCTGCCTCGCCGTCAGGCTGCCGTGGTCCCACAGCAGCTCCATGACGGACAGTTCTGCATTGGCGAGAGGATTCGAAGCCATTCGATGGACTCCTTGGAGCGGATGCGTCAAATTACGACGAGTCGTCGTACACGTTACGACGAGGTGTCGTAGCCGTCAAGCGTGGGCTGTAGGCGGCCTCGTTGGTTCGCAAGCGATCCTGATTCTCAAGGGTGCTTGAAGTGGGTGTCCGATTCGGGTCGCCGCGACGGAGCCTGTGAAGACTCCGCCTGTCCATGCGAGTTTGGTTCGTGGATCGGGAACCCCGTGGTACCGTGATTTCGTCATGGCAACCGCTTCCGTCGTCGTTGCGGGCGTGCTCGCCGCGCTCCTTCCCGTCGCACCGCTCGCGGCCGACGATGCCGCCCGTCGCGCCGAGCGTCCAGACCGATTCGGAGTTCCTCGGCGGCTCGTTGATCTGCACCACGACTGCGGTTCCCAAGAGTTCGGCCGATTCGTCGCAAGGCATCTGGCTGTTCCGACCGCCTCAGTGCCGTGCCGACCTCGATGGTGACGGGGCGGTCGGTGGAAGCGATCTGGGCATGCTGCTTGCCGCGTGGGGTCCGTGCCGCTGAGCCGGAACATTCCGAGGATGCCAGTGCTCTTCGCGTGGCGTCTCCAACCACCGATCCCGTCTAGGCTTCCGGTGCATGATGCCCGCCACGATCATCCTGTTTGATGGTGACTGCGCACTCTGCAGCCGCGCGGTCCGCTTCGTGGCGGATCGCGACCGTGCCGGGCGTTTCGGGTTTGCCTCGCTGCAGGGCGAGATCGGTCGGGCCGAGTGTGCACGCCTGGGCGTGGCACGGGCGTCGGGTGAACCCGACACGATGGTCGTCACCACGGCATGCCGGGCTTGGGTCCGCTCGGAGGCGGTGATCGAGGTTGCTCGGCGCCTCCCATGGCCATGGCGAGCGGGCCTGTTGCTCGCAGCGGTTCCCCGGCCGATCCGCGATGCGGCCTACCGATGGGTCGCCCGACATCGATTCGCCTGGTTCGGCAGAGTTGATGCATGTGCTGCTCCCACGGCCGCCGTGCGCGCACGGATGCTCGATTGACCTGACCGGCGGTTGCACAGCGTCGTCACGTCCGGCACTAGACTCCCGACGATGTCCACCATCATCGACAATCTGGCTCGACACCTCAGTGACCTCGGCCTGCTTGCCCTCCGTCTTGGCATGTCCGCGATGATGCTGACCCACGGCGTGCCGAAGCTTCGCATGCTGCTCACGGCCGACGAGATCGACTTTGCAGATCCCATCGGCATCGGCGAGCCGGCGACCCTCGTGCTCGCCGTCCTGGCCGAAGTGGTCGCGCCGATCTTCATCGCCGCGGGCCTGTGGACCCGTTGGGCTGCGATCCCGGTGGCGGCCACGATGGCCGTGGCCGCATTCATGGTCCACTCAGGCGATCCGCTGGACAAGCGTGAGCCGGCGCTGCTCTTCCTGATCGGCTTCGGCACGATCATGTGCACCGGGGCAGGGCACTTCAGCATCGACTCACTGCGCGTGAAGCGCGGTGCGTGACCAACAGTCCGCGCGGGGGAGTGGCGGCGGGCCCGGACGGGTGAGCATCACTCGCCTTGGCCCAGGGAGAAGCCCCGCTGCCCATCGAACAGGTAGAGATTTTCCGTCTTGATGGTCTCGATCCCCGCGCGTTCAAGGAGACTGAGTGCCTCGATGATCGACGTTCGCCCGATGGGGGTGTAGGTGGTCGTTCCCACGTCGGCATCGGTCGAGACGAGCCGGCAGCGCCAGTGGTCGGTGCAACTGGTCTCGGGGAAGCCGTCTGGCCAGACCCGGACGCCGCGATTGGTGATGAGTTTGAGCCGCAGCACACCATCAAGCGCGCCTTCGATCCGTCGTGCGAGGGCTTCAGGTGTGGTGCAATCGTCACACACGAACACGTCGACCCCGCACAGCTCGCGCTTCGTGGGAGGCCGCCGATACTCGAACGCGAGGTTCGTGCCGGATCGCAGGTCCGCACTGCGGAGCGACGAGGGCTTGCGCCCGATCCGCGCGATGACGGCCTGCGCGAAGTCGTGGGTTCCGACGCATTGCCGCGATGCCCCTTCCTGATGGATGTCCGCCGTGTGGACTCCGTCCTCGAGGGTGCGGAGCCACGCATTCTGGATGACTTCGGCCTTCGATGGCTGGCCGAGGTGCAACAGCATCATGCTCGCTGCGTTCAGCATGGCACTGGGATTGGCGATGCCCCGTCCGGCAATGTCGGGTGCGCTTCCGTGGATGGCTTCGAACATGCTGATGCGATCGCCGATGTTGGCGCTGCCGGCGAGTCCGACGCTCCCGGCCAGTTCCGCCGTCACGTCGCTGAGGATGTCGCCGTACAGATTGAGCGTGACGATGACGTCGTAGCGGCTGGGTTGGGTCGCCACGCGTGCGGTGCCGATGTCGATGATCTGCACCTCCTGTCCGATGTCGGGGTATTCCCGGCCGATGCGGCGGAACATGTCGGAGAACATTCCGTCCGTCAGCTTCATGATGTTGTCCTTGACCAGGCAGGTCACCTTGCGGCGCGCGTTCGCGCGTGCGTACTCGAATGCATAGCGGATGATCTTCTCGGTGCCCTGCAGGCTGAGCACCTTCAGGCACTGGAAGACGTCGGTCGTCTGGCGATGCTCGATGCCGGCGTAGAGATCCTCCTCGTTCTCCCGCACGACCACCACGTCCATGTCAGGGTGTGGTGTCCGGACGAATGGGTGGTAGCTGCGGCACGGACGGATGTTGGCGTACAGGCCGAGTGTCTTGCGTATCGTCACGTTCAGGCTCTTGTAGCCCGACCCCTGCGGCGTCGTGATGGGGCCCTTGAGGAAGACCGCATTCCTGCGCAGCACCGTCCACGCCTCGGGTGGAATCCCGCTGGAGTGACCCGCCAGGTAGGCCCTTTCCCCGACGTCGATGAAGTCGTACCGGAGACCGCAGTCCGCGGCGTCGAGGATGCGAAGGACGGCTTCGGTGATTTCCGGTCCGATGCCGTCTCCCTTGGCGACGGTGATGGTGGTGCTCATGGTGGTTGGTCCTTGTGTTGGTCCTGTTGCGAGGCAGTGAGAGGGGTCGGCGGCGCTGTTGCGGGATGCTCAGGGGTTGCACCACGGACAGTGCGCCGGGGAGGCTGCACCGTGGTACGGACGTTCTTCGCGGTATGGGCAGCGAACGCAGGCATGGATGTCGGCACGGACCTGCTCGGTGGCGGTGCCGCAAGCAGAGCACGGCTGTCCGGTGACCGACTCGAGCCAGCCGAATCCCGCAATCCCGCACGCGGGGCACGGGGTGGCGAGCCGCGCCGCGAGGTCGGCACCGGCCCGTGCGATCATCCCCATGCGAGTTGGGTTGAAGTGGGCACGGAGGTCGCTCTCCACGAAGACGGTGCCGTCCGGGGAAGCATCACGTGCCGACCGGAACGCCGACCGCAGGGATGGCCACGAGACGATGCCCTTGACGGCACCGGGGGCCTCGGGGCCATCAGGCCGGGTGACGAGACCGTGTTCCGGGAAGCCCGCCCGCATGGCGATGTCCTTGAGCTCTGCGATAGATCGTGCCGTGCCGTGGACATGTCGAGCCGGGCCGTGCGCCATGCCGACGACTTCGATGCCAAGGCGGGTGTCGATGAGCGCCACCAGCTCGACGTTCCACGAACCAATGCCCCACGGGCTGGGAATGAATGCCCCCTCGCTGCCCAACCCCACGGCATGTCCTGAGAGTTCGATCGCGATGCGGGCCTTCTGCCGGGCGGTCTCCAGCTGTGAATCACGACGCCCCACCTCGCGGGTGAAGGTGCCGAGCCGGTCGGTGTCGAAGCCGCAGACCACCTCGACCATGGCGCCCACGCCCGAGAGCAAGGCAGGGGAAAGCACGCGCTCCTTGCCGTGCTGGGTGAGCAGTGCGACTCGAGCCCCCGTGAACGTCATGCCCGGCTCCGGAAGCCGGGTCGGGCGAACCGATCAGCCGTCGATGACCAGGGCGATGAGGCTCGCGATCTTCCGGTGCGCCTCGATCGGATGACGCAAGGGAAGTTCCGGGTGCACCTTGTACCGGTTGCGCCGGCCAAACCGTTCGCGCTCGATGTAACGGCCTTGCTCAAGGTCGGCGACGATCCTCTGGACCGCCCGCTCCGTGATGCCCACACGGATGGCGGCCTCCCGCAGCAGGATCTCGGGTTCCTTGGCGAGCAGCAGCAGCACATGGGCATGATTGCTGAGGAAGGTCCATCCTCGTTCGGCCTGCGGCGACGATCGGTCGATGCGTGCCTTCCCGCGAGTGCCGGTGCGGGCGCGCGTTCGTTCGACGGTTCGTTGCTTGCGTGCCAAGTCAGGTGGGTTCCCAGCCCTCCCCTGGGACGAATCGCATCGTCCGGCCGCCAACAGGCGAGAGCGAGAACATCCTAACCCATCCGTTCTCGACCAGTTCACAGACCTCGGGCTCGGACCGCAGGACGCCGTCGATGCGATCCGTCGAGGCTTCCACGACGACCTGAAGGCGAAGCGGCTCGTGCCTCCACGCACCGTCCACGTCATGCACCGACTGGAGCGGCAGCCCGGTCCGCAGGTCACCCTCGCTCCCCAGCACCACCCCGATGTCACCGATCCGGTTGTGCAGCGTCTTGTCGCCCGAACCCAGCACGTCCGGGTCCACGGTAGAGCCCAGGTACTGCAGGTTGATCCACGATGCCACCACCATTGGGGCCGACAGGATCAGGGCCAGCAGGCTGCCATCCTGGTCGAGGCCTTCGTCGTAGTCATGCAGGAAGGCCCGGCCCGACAGGTCGAGTCCTCGGGTGCGGCATCGTCGCGCAGCGATGAAGGCGGCATTGCCGGCGAGGCCCCACTCGGGTCGGACCTCAGCCCAATCCGAGGCCTTGCGCCGCAGCGATGTCCGCACATCAGGGCGACCAACTCCGGTGTGGACGCCAAGGGTCGGTGCTCGTTCGGTCCGGGCGGCCGCTGAAGCCCGATCCATCAGCAGGGCGGCTGCACCGACGCGTTCCGTCTGCAAGGCAGGCAGCAGGTCGCGGTCAAGCAAACGGATCGAGTCATCCGACGTGTCGTGCACCGCGGCCACGAAGATCGTGTCCTCGGGAATGGTCCAACCTCTGTCGGACAGGCAGGCCCTGACTCGCTGGTCGTTGAGCAGTGCGCAGGCGACGCGAGCGTTGGGTGCTCCGCCGTGACCGCCGCACGCCCCGCAGTCCAGCGACGAGGCGTGGGGATTGTTCGAACTTCGCGACGAGTGCGCGCAGAGGACGACGACATCCGCAAGGCCGCGCTCCATGCCCATGCCATGCAGGATGGACTCGGCAAGGTCGACGCGGGTGGCCAGATCGAAACCGCTGCCGTCCGCGGCAGGGAACATCGAGAACGTGGCGGACTCTTCGTGCCGTGACGAGGCCTTGGTTCCCGCTTCGCGGATGGCGATGCCTGCGGCGAATGCGAGTCCGGCAAGCTCGACCGCAGTGAAGGCGGCGCCCGGCGACGAGAAGATCCGCTGGTGGAGCCCGTCGGTCCAAGACCGGTGCTGTCCGTGTGCGTGCACCCGACAGGCTGGTCTGAGCAGGACCGGACAACGTGGCGACGATCCGCTCGGTCCGGACCAGTCCATCGCGATGCCGAAGAAGCCGGCGAAGCCCTTGGTCTGGACGCCGGGATCGAGCAGCTCGAGGTGCCGGCGGATCGGCTCGGAGCGAACATCGATGCAGAACACCACCTGGAGCCAAGGGCGGACTGCCGGGTGGCGCGGAGGCTGATGCACCGAGTCGATGAGTCGAAGGGCGTAGGCGTCTTCCAAGGCTTCCTGCAGGACCAGCCGACTGCGCTCATCCTCGGCGGCCGGCGGGCACAACTGCCCCGCATGCACTCCTCCCGACTGGGTGCCCTGCGACCGGGCGATCGCAAGGTCAAGGCAGGCCCTTGCGGCCAGGAGGTCGAGCACCGCACCGGGATCCATGCGATCACGCTCCCATGCGATCCGCCTTGCCTGCGAAGCCCATCCGTAGATGCCGGAGAGCAGGCGCAGCAGGTAGGCATCGAGTTCGGTGACGTCGATGCCGAGTTCATCCACTGCCATGCGCAGCGCGGACTCGGGATCCGTGGGCATCGAAGCGATGTGGGACCGGACGCCCTTCAGGCCCTGCACGTCGAAGGAAAGGTCGATGCATGCGTACCGCTGCCAGCGCGCGAAGGCCCCGGGGCGCATGGTCTCCCGGAGCCGACTGCTCGTGCCGCACTCAAGCTCGCACCAACGTGCCAGGGCGTTGCAAGCGAGCCGGGTCCACTGCGTTCCTTCGCGCCAGTCAATCCACTCGGAGACGCTCCAGTTCGGCAACCTCCTCCGTGTGACCTGACCGGACCTTCCATGCAGGACTGCGAGCAGGTCCTCGGGGGACATGCCGAGCCGACTGCTTGCTGCGGCGAGATGTTCTGACGAGAACGCGCCGTCCAGGAACCGGCGTCGATAGAACTCGACCTTCGGCAGGAGCGTGGCCCCAAGCCCATCGTGCACGATCCGTGCAGCACGGTCAATCGGTTCGCCCACGTGTCCGAGGAACGGGTTCACCGCGACGAAGGACCCGAGACCCCATGAGGGCGGGATCTGCAGGCACGCCTTCACGAAGTCGGAGGGCTGGATGCGGGGTGTAACGTGCGTGGCGAGCGAGGGCGACCTGTCATGCATGGGCGGCTCCTGAGTTGATCGGTCGGTGGGTCAGGTGGGGCTGGCGAGCCGTGCGGTTGAACAGCATCGCAACGTAGAAACCGTTCGCAGCATGCACGCGAAGCCGCAGACCAAGCGGGTGGCCCTCAAGATGCGGCATCAGGGCATGAAGCACCGCAAGGCAGGCGATGGTGAGCACTGGGAGGATCGCTGCGATCCAAGCGACGGGCCCCGCATGCTGCTGTCCTACCTCGGCGGACATCCCGATCCATGCCGCAGCAGCCAGGTAGAGCGTCAGGGCGACGGCGGGAAGCGTTACCGACAGGGCAGCAGCGAGGAGCGCTCTCGACGCGCGACGTGATCGGAGTCCTGGGTCACCGAGCAGGGCAACCCAGCACTGGCCGGTGGCGATGCCCACGACGGCCGTGAGCGCCAGCTTCCCGGGAGTGCTCGGGAAGGGAACGCCCAGCATCCAGACCACGGCTGCCAGTCCGGCCAGCGAGGACATCGCCCCGATTGCCAGCAGTCCCAGGGTGCGTGCTGGAGTCGCTTGCGCATGTCGCATGCGAGTGACCTCGCCGGCGCCGAGGAAGCTCCACGCCTTGTAGGTTCCGTGTCCAAGGACATGCAGGAAGGCTGCGGGGAAGGCGCACAGGCCGCACTGCGCCATCATGAATCCCATCTGTCCCACAGTGGACCAGGCGAGGGCGGACTTGGCCTTCGACTGGAACCACGCCGTGGGTACGGCCACGAGCATCGATGCGGAGGCGACGATCGACATCAGCAGCCAGGCCTCTGGAACCCGCTCGATTGCCGGTGCCATCCGGACGAGCAGCACGCCTCCCGCATTGATGATGCCCGCATGCATGAGCGCCGAGACCGGCGTGGGGGCATCGACGGTCCTGGGAAGCCATCCATGCAGCGGGACCTGTGCCGTCTTGATCGCGCACGCTCCGGTTGCCAGCAGGATGATCGCCGTCGGCCACGCGACGGTCGGGTCAGCCGCCATGTGCTCGACGGCTGACGTCAGGTCCGTCGACCCGTATGCCGCCCACGCCAGGCCGAAGGCAAGGGCCAGCATCGCATCGCCGGCCACGGACCACCACCATGGGAAGCGGGTACGAAGCGGGGCAGAGTCGGCATGCCAACTCCAGGAGAGCATGCGTTGGAGGCAGAGACCCAAGGTGAGCCACGCGAGGACCATGGCTACGAAGGAGTCCGAAAGGGTCAGCAGCCATGAGGCCACCGTGGCCGCTGCCATCCAGGCCATCAATCGTTGATGACGAGGCTGCGCCTCAAGGCATCGTGTCGCGTAGCGCACGGCAGCAAGGCCGATGCCGGCCACGAACAGTGCCACGGTGGCGGTGATCCTGTCGAGGCGGAAGCCGCTCGTGAGATACGGGGATGGATCGACGGCCACTCGAGCCAGGCCTGCCAAGGACAGCACGAGCAGGACTCCCGCGATGGCCTCGGGTGCGCTGGAGGGCCGCGCGGCGCCTGCGCCGTCACGACCGGTGGACTGGCGTGAAAAACGTGAATCCAAACACGCGAATATCATGTCGCGTATACTAGAGCGTAAGAATGGGGGTCGTCAAGTCGACCGCCGGCCTCATCCGTCGCAGGATCGGTGCATCGTGGAAGCCGCTTGTTCTTGACGCAGCCCCCAGCAGCAGTTAGCGTTTCCCTGAGATCCCCATCGTGTCTCAGATCCTCCGCACAATCTCTCTGGTCGTCCTGGCCGCTCTGTCATGGGCGATCGAGCCGGCGGCCGGTGCGCGTGAGCGGCTCTTTGCAGCGTCGGATCGCGTCGTCGTCACGGCCGGGAGCCATCAGGTTGGTTCCGCGCGGCACGGCTCCGGTGTGGTCACGCCGTCTTGCAGCCTTCCGGCCGACGAGCCTCTTGAGCCCACCGACCAGGACGAGACGGATGGGATCCGCGCGGCCCAACTGGTTCCGCCCGCCATCGCGGGAATCGTCGAGCAAGCCGGAGCCGTATCGGCTCCGCGCGGATGGCGGCCTTGCGCACCGTTCGGCCGCGCTCCGCCGGCCTGAGCACGCAGCACGCTCCACCCTTCGCGGTGGGGCTGTCCTGCGGCGTCCGCTGGCCCCGTTCCATCGTGCCTTGAACCCCGACTGACGTCGGGCGGTCCGTTGCCGCCCGTCATCGCGCATGTTCCGCGCTTCACCGCGGTTGACGTCATCACGCATTGCCACCGTGCGCCGGCCCTCGCTGCGCCCGGTTCGAACCGGATCCACCATGAACCCCAACGTCCATCGTTCGTGCATCGTGTCCTTGGCTGTCCTCGTTCTGTCCGGATGCGGACCCGGTACGCACGGCGGTGGCGAGGCGCCGGGGCATGGAGCCGAGCAGGGCGAAACCAGTACCCACGCCGGCCATGGCGGACACGACATCTGGCTGACGAGCCCGCGCCGTCAGGACACCACGATCACGCAGGAGTACGTCTGCCGGATCATGTCGTGCCGGCACATCACCATCCGGCCGCTCGCCAGCGGCTTCCTGCAACCCATCACCGTGAAGGAGGGCCAGCGGGTCAAAGCCGGCGACGAACTGTTCCAGATCGTGCCCGCCGTGTACCAGGCCCGTCTGGAGGCTGACCGCTCGGAGGCCGAGGCAGCGAGGATCGAGTGCGCCAACACGCGAAAGCTCGTCGAGGACAACGTGATCTCGGCCCAGGAACTCGCGATCGCGGAGGCCAAGTTGGGGCAGGCGGAGGCGAAGGTCCGGCTGGCCGAGGTCGAACTGGCCTTCACGACCATCCGTGCTCCGTTCGACGGCATCATCGATCGAATCGAGGAGCAGCACGGCAGCCTGGTCGACGAGGGCGATGCGCTGACCACGCTCTCCGACAACAGCGTGATGTGGGTGTACTTCAACGTTCCCGAGGCCCGCTACCTCGAGTTCATGGCCACGGAGGGCGAGTCCGGTGCGAGCCGGGACATCGAACTCCTGCTCGCGAACGGGCAGGTCTTCCCGCAGCGGGGCTCGATCGGTGCCATCGAGGCGGACTTCAACAACGAGACGGGAAACATCGCCTTCCGGGCGGACTTCCCGAACCCCGACCATCTCCTGCGCCATGGCCAGACCGGCAAGGTCATGATCCGGCGTGCGCTCCCGGGTGCGCTCGTCATCCCGCAGCGCGCAACCTTCTCCATCCTCGCCAAGCGATACGTCTTCGTCGTCGGGGAGGACGGCATCGCCCACCAGCGCGAGATCGGGATCGCGCACGAGCTCGAGGACATCTTCGTGGTGGCCAAGGGACTCGATGAGGGCGACCGCATCGTCCTGGACGGCATCGGCGAGGTCCGTGACGGCCAGCACCTCGAGCACGTGGAGTTCCGGCCCGCCGACCAGGTGCTCCCCAACCAGAAGTTCTACGCAGAGTGACCCGCGACGGCGCCACACCAGCACCCGGAGCAACCCATGTTCACGAAGATCCTCCACCGTCCCGCCCTGGCGATCGTGATCTCGATCATCCTCCTCTTCCTCGGGGGGCTGGGGATCCGCACGTTGCCGATCTCACAGTACCCGTCGATCGCACCGCCGACCGTCGAGGTCGCGATCGCCTACCCGGGTGCGAGCGCCGACGTGCTCGTCGACGCCGTGCTGATCCCGCTTGAGCAGTCGATCAACGGCGTGCAGAACATGCGGTACATCGCCTCCGACGCCACGAGCGCGGGCGAGGCCACGATCCGCATCTACTTCGAGCCGGGCACGGACCCGGACATCAACGTCGTCAACGTCCAGAACCGCGTGAACATCGTGATGAGCCGACTGCCGCCCCTGGTGCAGCGCGAGGGCATCCTCGTCAGCCAGGTGGTGCCGAGCCTCCTGATGTACGTGAACGTCTTCAGCACCGACCCCGGGGCCGACCAGGCGTTCCTCTTCAACTTCGCCAACGCGAACGTGATGCCGGTGCTCAAGCGCATCCAGGGGATGGGCCTGCCCAGGAACCTCGGCAACCGCGCGTATGCGATGCGCGTGTGGCTGAATCCCGAGCGCATGCGGGCCTACGGGATCTCCTCGCAGCACGTGATGGAAGCGCTCGCCGAGCAGAGCGTGATCGGTTCGCCCGGACGGCTCGGCCAGGCCACGGGCCGCACGTCGCAGTCCAAGGAGTACGTGCTGACCTACGTCGGTCGGTACGACCGGCCGGAGCAGTACGCGGACATCATCCTGCGTGCCACGCCGGAGGGCGAGATCCTGCGGCTCAAGGACGTCGCCGAGATCGAGCTCGGCTCGGAGTTCTTCGACATCTACTCGAACATCGATGGCCATCCCGCCACCTCGATCGTGCTCAAGCAGGCGCCGGGCTCGAACGCCAGCGCGGTGATCGAGGAGGTGAAGGCGGCCCTGGAGACCATCAAGGCCGAGTCCTTTCCCCCGGGCATGGACTACCAGATCGCCTATGACGTCTCGAAGTTCCTCGATGCATCGATCGAGAAGGTGCTGCACACGCTGCTCGAGGCGTTCGTGCTCGTCTGCCTCGTGGTGTACATGTTCCTGGGCGACCTGCGATCCACGCTGATCCCCACGCTGGCCGTGCCGGTCTCGCTCATCGGGACGTTCTTCGTCCTCAAGCTGTTCGGGCTGTCCATCAACCTGATCACGCTCTTTGCCATGGTGCTCGCCATCGGGGTCGTGGTCGATGACGCGATCGTGGTGGTCGAAGCGGTCCATGCCAAGATGCGGGACAAGTCCCTGTCCCCGTACGCAGCCTCGATGGAGGTCCTTCACGAGATCAGCGGCGCCATCATCGCCATCACCCTCGTGATGTCGGCCGTGTTCGTGCCCGTGACCTTCGTGCCCGGTCCGGTGGGTGCGTTCTACGGGCAGTTCGGCATCACGATGGCCACGGCCATCATCCTCTCAGGCGTCGTGGCCCTGACGCTCACCCCGGTGCTGTGCGCGATGATCCTGAAGCCCCATGCGCATGGTGCTGGCCACGCACCGTCGGCCCATGCGGGATCCTGGATGCGGGGCAGGGCACGGCAGCTGCTGTTCGGCGTGCCTGCGGTGGGGTTCATCGCCTGGCTCGCCTACACGCTGTGGGGGCCGCTGGGCATCCTCATCGCGCTCGTTCCATTGCTGCAGCGTCCGTTCGACCGACTGGTCGACCGGGTCGTGAATGGCTACGCGGGGGTCCTGCGCGGCATCGTGACCCGCCGCGCACTCACCATGGCGGTGATCGGCTCGTTCGCGGTCGGTGTGGTGATCCTCAACAGGGGCCTGCCGAGCGGCTTCATCCCCAACGAGGACCAGGGCGTGATCTACGGCATCATCCAGACGCCGGCAGGTTCGACGCTCGAGTACACCAACGCCAAGTCGGGCGAACTCCAGGCCATCGCGAAGGAGCTGCCGGAAGTCGTCTCGGTGACCTCGCTCGCCGGCTACGAAGTGCTGACGGAGGGGCGCGGCTCGAACGCCGGCACCTGCATCATCAACCTGGCCGACTGGGACAAGCGCGAACTCACGGCGCGACAGGTCATCGAGGAACTCGAGACCAGGTGCAGGAAGCTGACCGACGTCAAGGTCGAGTTCTTCGAGCCGCCCGCCGTGCCGGGCTTCGGCGCCGCCGGCGGCTTCTCGATGCGGTTGCTCGACAAGACCAACCGCCAGGACTACGCCGAACTCGGTCGCGTGACGGGTGCCTTCATGGATGCGCTCGGGCAGCGGAAGGAACTCACGGGCCTGTTCACGTTCTTCACGAGCAACTACCCGCAGTACGAACTGGTGATCGACAACGACGTCGCGATGCAGAAGGGCGTGTCCATCGGCAAGGCACTGGACAACCTGAACATCATGATCGGCAGCACCTACGAGCAGGGATTCGTGCGGTTCGGCCAGTTCTACAAGGTGTATGTGCAGGCTGCGCCCGAGTTCCGTCGCATGCCGAGCGACCTCGCGAACATGTTCGTCAACAACGAGGCCGGCGAGCCGGTGGCGTATTCGTCGTTCATGCGCCTTGAGCCCAAGCAGGGCCTCAACGAGATCACCCGGTACAATCTCTATCCCTCCGCCACCATCCAGGGCGCCCCGGCGGCCGGCTACAGCAGTGGCCAGGCGATCCAGGCGATCCAGGAGGTGGCCGACCAGGTGCTGCCCAAGGGATTCGGTGTCGGCTGGGAGGGCCTCTCGTACGACGAGGCCCGCAAGGGCAACGAGTCGATCTACCTGTTCCTGATCGTCGTGGCGTTCGTCTACCTGGTGCTGGTGGCCCAGTACGAGAGCTTCATCCTCCCCCTGGCGGTCATCGTCTCGCTTCCCGTGGGGATCTGCGGCTCGTTCTTCCTGCTGAGCCGGCTCGGGCTGGCCAACGACGTCTACTCCCAGATCGGGCTGATCATGCTGGTCGGCCTGCTGGGCAAGAATGCCATCCTCATCGTCGAGTTCGCCGTGCAGCGGCGACGTGCCGGGGCCTCCATCGCCGAGGCCGCCATCGAGGGTGCGCGGTCACGACTGAGGCCGATCCAGATGACCTCGTTCGCGTTCATCTCCGGCCTCGTACCGCTCGTGATGGCGACCGGGGCGGGCGCCATCGGCAACCGCACGATCGGGGCGACCGGCTTCGGGGGCATGCTGCTGGGCACGGAGATCGGCGTGTTCCTCATCCCCGGCCTCTACGTCGTGTTCGCCGGAATCAGCGACGGGAAGAAGCTGCTCCGCGACGAGGCCGAGGAGCCACTCACCGAGACGATCGAACACGCCACGCCCACCGAGGTGCACCATGATGCCTGATCGTTCCTTCTTCATCGCCTCTCGGCGCCGGCGATGGTCGGTGCCCGTGCTCTCATCCCTGGTCCTTGCGCTCTCGGCGTGCTCGGTGCCGACGCACCGCGACGCCGATCCGGGGCCGATGGTGCCGAAGGAGTTCCCCAAGGTGCCGGGCAGCGCGTCCGCCGCACCGAGTTCGGCGTTGACGAGCATCGAGGACTTCTTCCACGATCCCGTGCTCACCGGACTCATCGCCGAGGCGCTGAAGAACAACCTTGAACTCAAGATCCTCGCGGAGCGCATCGAGATCGCCGGGAGCAAGGTGCTCGGGAAGTCAGGCGCCCTCATGCCCACGGTCGAGGCGGTGGGCGGGGCATCGCTCGCCAAGCCGTCGACGGTGACGCCGGAGGGTGCCGTCGAGGAGCAGCTCGAGATCGCACCCGGTGTTCCGTTCGCCGACCCGTTGCCGGGATTCCTGGTGGCCGCCGAGTTCTCGTGGGAACTGGACATCTGGGGCCGCCTCCGGGATGCGAAGGAGGCCGCGCGGCTGGAGTTCCTCGGTTCGCGCGAGGGGCGCAACTACGTCATCACGCGGCTCGTCGCCGAGATCGCCGAGACCTACTACACGCTGCTCTCGCTCGATACGCGGTTGGAGGTGATCGACCAGGCCATCGTGCTGCAGCGGCAGAGCCTGGACATCGCCCGCTCCAAGAAGCAGGCCGCGCGCGAGACGGAGCTCGCCGTGCAGCGATTCGAGGCCGAGGTCAGCCGCAACGAGAGCGAGCGGATGATCGTGATGCAGGAGATCGTGCAGGCGGAGAACAGGCTGTGCACGCTGGCCGGCCGCTTCCCGGGCACGATCGAGCGCAACAGCAAGGGCTTCCTGTCGCTCGACAACGATGCGCTGAACACCGGGGTGCCGTCGGAACTCCTGCGCAATCGCCCCGACATCCGCCGCGCCGAACTGGAGATCCAGGCCGCGGGCCTCGAGATCAACGTGGCGCGCACGGCCTTCTACCCGAGCCTGACGCTCACCGGCGGTGCGGCATTCGACGCCAACAGTGCGGACTTCATGTTCCAGACGCCCGAGTCGGTCGCGGCCAACATCGCGGGTGGACTGGTGGCGCCGCTGCTCAACACCAAGGAACTGGAGGCCGAGTACCAGGCCACGAATGCCAAGCAGCTCATGGCCATGTACGAGTACCAGCAGACGGTGCTGAATGCGTTCACCGAGGTGGTGACCCGCCTGAGCATGGTGAGCAACTACGGCAAGAGCATCGACTTCAAGGCCCAGCAACTGCTGTCGCTCGAGGGATCCGTCGCCTCGGCGATGCGTCTCTTCCAGAATGCCCGGGCGGAGTACAGCGAGGTGCTGTTCGCCCAGCGGGACCTGATCGACGCGAAGCTCATCCTGATCGAGACCAAGCGGGAGCAGCTGTCAGCCATCGTCAATGCGTACCAGGCGCTCGGCGGCGGCAACGTGCTGGCGACGCCGGTCGCGTCCACGGAGGCGGTGGGCCCCGTCCCGTGACGGCTGGTGGCACCTGAGGCGGGATCACCCGGCTGGCCGTCGGGCCTGCCGGCACGTCGTCCATGGGCGGTGTCCGATCCGGCGAATCGGCGACAATCATGGCGGTTGCCGACACCGGCACCGACCAGGAGCCCCACCCTTGCCGCTGCACCGCTTGATGATCCTCGTCTGCCTTGTGCTCCACGCGACGGTCGCGGCCACGACCGCGGCACATCAGGATCCCGTGCCCGGCCGGGGATCCGCATCGCCCACGAAGTCTGCGCCGACCAAGGCGACCGAGTGGGTCACGCCGGCCGTCAGTGCGCCACGGGTGTCCTTCCACACCTTCGAGAGCGCGTGCGCCAAGGCAACGGTGAGCTACCACCTCTACACGCCGGCTGCGCATGACCGGGGTCCTGATGCACGATTCCCGGTGGTGTACTGGCTGCATGGCTCCGGCGGGGGCGCCGCAGGCATCGCGCCGCTGGCTCGGCTCGTCGATGAGGCGATCGAATCCGGCTCCACGCCGCCGTGCTTCGTGGTCTTCGTCAATGGGCTCTCGCAGGGGATGTACGTCGACTGGAAGGATGGCTCGACGCCGATCGAGAGCATGATCGTGAAGGACCTCGTGCCGCACATCGACGCGACGTACCGCACGATCCCCACCCGCGAAGGCAGGCTGCTCGACGGCTTCAGCATGGGCGGCTACGGCGCGGCGCGCCTGGGCTTCGCGCACCCCGAGCTGTTCCGCGCGGTGTCGATGCTCGGTGCGGGTCCGCTCGACCCGGACTTCGAGCGCACGCCGCGCGCCAATCCCCGTGCGCGCGACGGGCTGCTCGAACGCGTGTACGGCGATCGTGCCACCTTCCGCCAGGTCAGCCCCTGGGTGCTTGCGGAGCAGAGGGCCGACCAACTCAAGCAGGACACGCTGCTGCGGATCGCCGTCGGTGACCGTGACGAGACCTTCGCGATGAACAAGGAGTTCCATGAGCACCTCGTGAAGCTCGGCATCCAGCACGATTGGCTGCCGCTGGAGGGTGTCGAGCACGATCCGATGAAGACGCTCCGGGCGCTCGGTGACCGAGCCTGGGCGTTCTACCGCAAGGCATTCGGCGCTCCCGCCACGCTGCAACCGCGCAAGGATGGCGAGATCGCCGTCATGGTGAAGGGTGCGAAGCGCAGCGCCATCGTGGTGAACCCGCCGGCGGTGGGGCAGACGCGGCCGGCCGTCCTGGTGCTGCATGGCGGCATGGGCAGCGCCGAGCAGATGCGGCAGACCTCCGGATTCGATGCCGTTGCGCGCGCCAACGGCTTCATGGCGGTGTACGCGCAGGGCACGGACTTCGGCGACGGGCGGCGGGCCTGGAACACCGGGCACCTCTTGCGGCGGCAGGTGCGTGATGCAGATGACCTCCGGTACTTCGACGCCCTCATCGACACGCTGGTGCGTGATCACGGCGCCGATCCGGCGCGCATCTTCATGACCGGCGGGTCCAACGGTGGCATGATGACCTTCGTCTACGCGGCGGCGCGTGCCGAGCGGCTCGCGGCGGTCGCTCCGGTCGTGGCGAGCATGTTCTCGTTCGATCGGTCGCCATCCACGCCGCTGCCCATCCTCATCATCAACGGAGCGAAGGACGAGGAGGTCCCGCTGGAGGGTGGCATGAGCAGGAACCCCTTGGTCCGCAACGCGCAGTCGACGCCGTACAAGCCGTTGGCGGAGGTGGTCGACTTCTGGGTGAAGGCCAACGCGTCGACGCCGAAGGGCGACATCGTCACGGCAGGGACGATCACCACCACGAACTACGCGGCTGGGCCAGGTGGGGCCGTGACGGAGGTCGTCGTCGACAGCGCGGGTGGCCACGGTTGGCCCGGTACGCGGTCGCGCCGTGGAGGCAACGCACCCATAGCTGCCTTCAAGGGAGCCGAGCGCGTGTGGGCGTTCTTCAAGGACACGTCGCGCGTGGCCCGGGCACCAGCCGCGGCACCGTGATCATGGCGAGCACGGCGCCGATGAGCGCCATCGTCATGTCCCACTGGGCATCCCACGGATCGCCCTGCGTGCCCAGCCACTCCGGACCGGCGTCGGGATAGAAGCCGATGACCATCCAGGCTTCGGCAAGCTCGTAGAACGCCGAGAAACCCAGGCTCGTGCCGATGACGAGCGCCGTGAGCCACCAGCCCGGCTGCAACGGGGTACGCCGCACGACCACATCGCACAGGAACACCGCCGAGATGAACCCCTGCAGCACATGGCCGATCCGGTCGATGGGGTTGCGCGTCAGGCCAAGGCCGTTGATGACGATATCGGGCAGGGGTACGGCCGAGAAGGTGTAGCGGCCTCCGATGCACTGCATGATGAAGCCCACCGCCAGGACCGTGGAGGTGAACGGGTGCAGCGGAAGCCGCTTGCGGAACGCACCCAGCAGCACGATGCCCAGCCCGAGCGGCAGGACCTCGAACGCCCAGACCCCGATGTCGGTCGCGCCCGTGAGGGACCAGACCGCTGCTGCCAAGCAGGCGACGGCAGCCATCACGGGTGGCTTGTCGGCGCTGGAATGCCCGGGCGATCGGATCGTCATCGCGTGGCGGTCAGCGTAACCGAGCCGGGTCTGGGGTTCCGTGATCAGGCACCGTGCCGGAGCCAGGAACCGAGCGCTGGACCAGCAGCCCTGGAGGCACCTGCGCGAAAGGCTGCTCGTCCTGGCATCGATTCTGCGCGCGGCTTGTCCGTCGGGCGGGCTTCATGCCAAGATGCCCCGGCAGGAACCCAGCATGCGCGCGCGAACACCCCAGACGCTCCAGCATTCGGCCGACGTGATCGAGCGGCCTTCCCACCGGGTGCACCCGGGCCAAGCCCTCCTGATCCCGGCCCTCGTGATGCTGGCCTTGGGACCCTCGGCGGCGCTTGCGGCGGCAGCGGATCCTCCGCCGGCTGACTCGGTGCTGGCGCCGCCATCACCGCGGGATGCCCGGGACATGGGTGTCGGCCGGATGATTCCCGATGCGTCCGGCGCGACGCTCGACGGTGCATCGAGCTCGTGGCGATCGGGTCGTGGCGAGCGCGCCACGGTGATCGCGCTGACCAGCGTGACCTGCCCGCTCTGCCGGAAGTTCGCACCGTCGCTCGCGCGCATCGAGTCGGAGTTCGCGAAGCGGGGGGTTTCGTTCGTCTACGTCAACGTCAGTGGCCTCGACTCGAAGGAGGCCATGCGCAAGCAGGTGGCTGATGCCGGGTTCAAGGGGCTCTACCTCGAGGATCGGAACCAGTCGATCGTGGATGCCCTCGATGCGCGCACGACCACCGAGGTCTTCGTGGTCGATGCCGCCAGCACGCTGGTCTACCGCGGCGCGGTGAGCGACCAGTACGGCGTGGACTTCACGCGCGAGGCTGCGCGCGAGCACTACCTTGAGGACGCCCTTCGCGCGGTACTGCAGGGTGCGCAGCCCACTACGGCGGCCACGACATCGCCCGGCTGTGCGATCGAACGCAAGCATGCTGAAGCACCCGCGCCGACCGCCGCGCCCACCTACGCGCGCGAGATTGCCCGCATCATCAACGCGAACTGCGTCGAGTGCCATCGGTCGGGCGGCGTCGGGCCGTTCCCGCTCGACTCGTACGAAGCGGTGGCTCGTCGCGCGACCATGATCCGATCCGTGACCGAAGCGGGCACGATGCCGCCCTGGTTCGCGGCGCCCATGCACGGGAAGGACGGTGCTGCGTTGCCGAGCCCCTGGGCGAACGATCGTTCGCTGGGCACCGCCGAGAAGCAGTCCATCGCAGCCTGGATCGACGCCGGCAAGCCCGAGGGTGATCCCAAGGACCTTCCGCTGCCACGCTCATTCGCGAAGGATGAATGGACGATCGGCATGCCCGACAAGGTCATCCAGCTTCCTGAGCCGATCGCCATCAAGGCCGATGGCTTCATGGCCTACCAGATGGTGGTCGTGCCGACGGGCATGACCGAGGATCGCTGGGTCAAGGGCGTGCAGATCGTGCCGACCGATCCGTCGGTGGTGCACCATGTGCTGGTCTTCGCGCTCGATGAGGATGCCGCGAAGGACCCGGCCACGCGACGCCGTCTGGCTGCCGATGAGTCGGGCGGCTACTGGGCGGCGTACGTGCCGGGCAACGACGCGATCACCTTCCCCGAGGGGATGGCGCGGCGTCTGCCGGCGCGATCGTCGCTGCTCTTCCAGATCCACTACACCCCCAACGGCACCGCCACGCAGGACCAGATGAAGCTCGGCATGGTCTTCACCGACGAAGCGCCCAGGCATCTCGTGCGGACGGCGGCCGTGGCCGCGCGCCGGATCGCCATCCCGCCGGGTGCCAGCAACCACCGCGAGGATGCCACGGTGCGCCTGCCCGCCGATGCCAGGATCGTGGCCTTCATGCCGCACATGCATGTGCGCGGCAAGGCGTATCGATACGAGCTCGACGTGCCCGGCGAGGCCCGCCGCACGCTGCTCGACATCCCCGACTACGACTTCAACTGGCAGCTTCGGTACGAACTGCGCGAGCCGCTCGAGGCACCGCGGGGGGCGACCCTGCACGGCACGGCTTGGTACGACAACAGCGCCGACAATCCCGCCAATCCCGATCCGACGAAGACTGTGCGATGGGGCCCGCAGACCGTCGACGAGATGATGCTCGGGTACATCGAGTACTACCTCGTCGATGAGGACCCGATGAAGCCGATGGACCTGCCGGGTCGCGGCGGGCTGCGTGGGCGCCTCGGCAACGCGGGTGGAGCGGGACGCAAGCCGTCGTTCACGATGCTGCAGCGTCAGTTCGACACCAACGACGACGGCCGCATCGAGAGGGACGAGGTCGCTCCGGCGCTGCATGGACGCTTCGACCAGCTCGACGCGAACAAGGACGGCGTGCTGTCGAAGGATGACTTCGGCGAGTGAGACGAAGGCAGATCGTGTTGCGCACGCCGAGGCGCGGTCGCCCGCTTACGGCACCGGCCCCCAAGCTGCGATCATCGAGCCCAAGTCCTGCCCATCGACGACGCCGTTGCCATTCAGGTCGGCGGCACCGTGCCCGGGGCCCCAGGCCGCCAGCAAGGATGCAAGATCGGCGCCATCCACCGTGCCACTGCAGTCCAGGTCCGCGGCGTGGCGACAGGGGATGGCGAGCGCTGCGTTGTAGAAGTCCCAGTTGGCTTGGCCCAGTGCCGGGAGCACCGTGGCCGCGCTGTGGTCGAGTCCCGGCAGGATCGTGAAGGCATGCTCGATGCCGAGGCTCGTGAGCAGTGCATCGACGTCCTGGTTCATGGGGACCAGCAGATCCAGCGAGCCCAGCGCCTGCCGCACCCGCACCTGGCCCTCGATCACGGCCTGCGCGCGGTCGGTGACGATCGTGCGGGGGTTCTGCGCCAGGTAGTACGCGGGATCACTTCCCCAGACCATGTCGTAGATCGCCAGGCGCATCTCGGGCGAGACGTCGCTGCCCAGCGGTTCGTCGAGGAAGTCGAGCTGCATCGGCCCCGCCCCGAGCATCGAGATCCCCGCGAACAGGTCGGGTCTGCGGAAGCCGAGCCGGCCACTGCCCGCGCCACCCATGCTGAACCCCTCGACGATGCGGCCGTTGCGCTGCGCAACGGTGCGGAACGTGGCATCCACATGGGGGATGAGGTCATCGAGCACGACCCGCTCCATCGGAACGTCGCCATCCTTCGAATCGCACCACATGCTGTAGTTCATGCCGTTGGGGAAGACGACCAACATGGGCGGGATCCGGCCCTGGCCCATGGCAGTGGCGAAGAAGTTGCTCAGCCAGGGGATCCCCGCAATCGGGTTGCCGCTCCCGTGGAGCCAATACAGGACTGGGAATCGGGCGTTCGGCTGCTGGTCATACGCCTGCGGCAGGTACACGTGGAAGCTCACGGTCGTGCCGGCAGCGCTGCTCGCGAACGTCTGGTACTGCACCCGTGGCGCCGACACCGGTTCGGTGGTCCATTGGCCATGGGCGGTCGCTGCCGTCAGGGCGATGGTCACGACGTTCAGGATCGCTCGGCGCATGCGTGGTGTCCTCCGGAAGGATGCCACGCATCTTGCCCCATGGCCAGCGCTCCGGACACGCCGGCATCACTTCCGGCTGCCCAAGGGGGGCGTCACCGCCCCGGCGGCGTCCCGGGCACGGGCGGGGCGAGCGCAATGCACTCGACGACGCGCAGCCGCCCCCCGGAACGCTCGACATGCTCACAGGCATCGGCCAAGCGCAGTGCGCCGGCCAACTCACCGTCGGTGGTGATGAACTCCACGCAGCGGGGGATCTGTGCCCGGGCTGGCCTCGTGGCGTCGAGCGCAATCGCCAGGATGGCCATCATGAGACCCGCGGCCAGGCCCGTTCGTGCAACCCTGGCGAAGCGTCGACGCCGCCGTGCGGATCGATCGAATGCGTCGAGGCCGAGATGAAGGACGGTGCGCTGGCGGTCGGTCAGTGGGTTCATGCGTTCTCCTGCCGGGCCTTTGCCCGTTCGATGGCGCGTCTGATGCGGCTGTCGAGTGCGGCGCGGCCGATGCCGAGCCATCCTGCAATCCTCGTGAGTGTCGCCCCGGTGCGGATCTGCAGCTCGACGAGCAGCCGATCGTCCCTCGACCATCCGTTCATGCCCTCGAGTTCGCGCCGCATCTCCTCAAGGTCATCGAAGCGCGCGATCAGGTCGATGGCCTCCGAACGTCCGTGGGCGAAGCGGCGTTCCCTGCTGTCTCTCGCCAGTTCGCTCCTGATGAGGTCGATCACGGTGCTCGTGACGATTCTCCGAAGCCATGCATCGAGGTGCACCACGCTGGTGCAGTGACGGGGTGCGCGAGCCACACGGAGCCACGCCTCCTGTCCCGCGTCGTCGGCCAGGTCAGGTCGTCGATGCAGGCGTCGCGATGCTTCACGCTCGACGAAGGCACATCGAGCGCGGAAGAGCTGCTCGTACGCCATCCGGTCACCATCCACCATCCGACGCGTCATGACGCAGACCGCCGCATCGTCGAGTTCCGTGTGGATCCGGTGCCGATCGTCGTCGGCGTGCTTCGTACCTCCTTCGGTCGAGGGTGCGCCGACCGTCGTGAACCCGTCGGGGCCGTGGCTCATCCTGCGGTTCCGGGAGCGGTCTCACGCACGCCGAAGGACTCCGGCAGTGCCCGCACCGCTGCGCGGACGGAGTCGACGTCCTCGACCGAGCCATGCACGAACAGCATGCCGGACTCGCGGTGGAGCCGGAGACGGAAGCTGGGCGACCGTTCCGCATCGCCGGAGTCTCGCGCGAGCTGCTGGAGGATCCTGTCCTGCGTTGCTTCGATCTCCGCCTTGGACGGTGCGTCGGCGGTTGCGGGCGGCAACCGGAACATCACCACGACCTCGCTGGAGCGAATCGGGATGATGATCTCCTCCGCGCCCGGCAAGTCGGTGTTCAGCACGATGGATGCCGGTCGACCGGCGGCGACCCACGCAGACAGGTCGAACGGAACCTCATGTCGACCTGCCGTCGACCCGGTCGGCGGCAGACCGATCACCCCGACCGGAGCGGAACCCGACACCCGGAATGCGGCGCCATCGATGCTGCCGATCATGATGCTCGGGGCAGCGGCGGTTGGATCGAGCACATCAATCACTTCTGGCACCACGGAGACGACCGGCAGGACCTTCCCCGTGATCTGGACTGACTCGATCGCGCCGCCCTCGAAGGTCACGTAGAGAGGCTTGACCAGGTCGATGCCACCACGCTTGCCCGGATCGACGGTGACCTGGACCGTGATGGATGCTCCAGGGACGATGGGACCGGCTGGTGGCGTGGACACCGTGGTGCAGCCGCATCCGCCCTTGATGGACGTCACCACGATCGGTTCGGTTCCGGCGTTCCGGACCACGAAGGGAACGGACTTGGGCTTTCCCACGGTGAAGTCACCCATGGCGAGGATGGGTTCCGTTGCACGTGAAGTCTTCGATGCCGTCATCGAAGCCGCGGCCGCATCACCCGGCGCATCGGGTTGTGGGAGCGGGGGGGCCATTGATCCTGCGAGGATGGTCAAGGACAGCACAGCGACGTGAACGATGGGCATGATGGGCTCCGTGGTTGGGGCTGGGGAAGGACTCCGCTCATCATGTCAACGGAGCCGATGCGCCGAATTCGTCGCGAAACGTCCATTCCTTGCGATTTCATGGGCTGCGGGCTGGATCATGGAGATCGAGTTGCGGCCCAAGCCCGGGTACGTCGATGCGCCCGCCGATTGGAACGACCCGCTCTGCCAGCGCATCATGCAGGCGCTGCCGGCAGGCACGCGACCGAGCGACTTCGTGGTGAGCCTCGACGTGACGGCACGCAAGGCCTAACCCGCGCTGGCCAACGCCATCGCCATGGCGCCGCACACTCCCGCATCGTCGCCCAGCCGCGGCGGGACGACGAATGATCGGAGTCCATCGCCGGAAAGCACGGGTGAATACACGTACCCGGCCAGGCTCCGCTCGAGGCTCACGCGGCAGCGCTCGAAGAACCGATCCTCGCCGAGCCGGCCGGCCTTGCGCACGCTGCCGCCGATGATGATGCGCCTGGGTGAGAGCATCAGCGTGATGGTGGCAAGCGCATGCCCCATGGATGCCGTCACGGCGTCCCACGCCGGATCGTCGGCGTCGAGTTCCTCGGCGGGGCACCCTGCGCGCGCAGCGATCGCAGGACCTGCGCACAGGCCCTCCCAGCAGCGGCCGTGGATGCGGCATGCGCCGGGGAACGCGTCGCCTTCGGCGCGCGGCATCGGGATGTGCCCCATCTCGGGATGCACGAGGCCGTGCACGGGCTTCCCACGCACGATCGCACCGCCACCGATGCCCGTGCCCACGGTCACGTAGACGAAGTCATCGAGGCCCTGCGCAGCGCCCCAGCGTCCCTCGCCGATGGCAGCGCCGTTGACATCGGTGTCGAGTGCGATGGGCAGGGCGGGGAACGCGCGACGGAATGGTGCAAGCACGTCGGTGCGCGCCCATCCATGCTTGGGGGTGGTCGTGATGAAGCCGTGGGTCGGTGATGCCGGATCCAGGTCCAGCGGTCCGAACGAGGCGATGCCGATGGCCTGCATGCGTCCTGTGCGCGATGCCTGCGCACGCAGCCACTCGATGACGGCGCCGAGCGTTCGTGCCGGATCATCCCCGGTGGCGAAGCGCTCACGAGCGAGGATGCCGTCGCCCGGACCGGTCCCGATCGCGGCGAGCACCTTCGTGCCGCCGAGTTCGATCGCGCCGACGATGGGTGGATTGACGTTCATCGTTTCAGGTGCATATGCCCGGGATTCATGGCAGGTGCTTCGGGGATGAAACCCAATTCGGTGGGGTCATTCCCCGACGGGCACGCAGAGTAGCGGTCGCAGCGGAGGCGACGGCAGTCCGCGGAGGTTCGATCCGCGGTACAACCCGACCATGATGGGGCACCTTGATCCCACGACGGCGGTGCAGCGCCGCCACGAGCGGTCGCTCGCCGCATGGACCTTTGCGCTGGCGATCGTGATCCTGGGCGTGAAGGCTGCGGCCTGGTGGTTCACGCGGTCCACGGCGCTGTGGTCGGATGCCGTGGAGAGCATCGTCAACGTGATCGCGGGCGGCATGGCGCTCGCGAGCCTGGCTTGGGCAGCCAGGCCGGCGGATGAAACCCATCCCTATGGGCATGGTCGCATTGAGTTCGTGACGGCCGCCTTCGAGGGTGGCATGGTCCTGCTGGCCGCCGCCGCGATCGCGATCCGCGGCGTCGAAGGACTGTTCGCCCCGACGCTCGATGCCGGCATGATCGGGCGTGGGCTGTGGCTGGCTGGCGGAACCGCCGTGGCCAATGCGCTCATGGGCGCATGGCTCATGCGGCACGGTGCGCGCCATGGCTCGATCGTGCTCCGCGCGGGCGGCATCCACCTGCTCACCGATGCGGGCTCGACGCTCATCGGCATCGTGGCGCTACTGCTGGTCGAGTGGACCGGCCAGCCGATGTGGGATTCGATCGGCGCCATCGCGCTCGGGGTGGGAGCGCTCGTTGCGGGGATCCGCCTGGTGCGCGAGGCACTCGGCCTGCTGCTGGACGAGAGCGATGCGTCCGACGCCCGCGTGATCCACGACGTGCTCACGCGACGCACGCAGGCATCGGCAGGAGCCGAGCGACTCTGCTCCTTCCACAAGATCCGCCATCGGCACGTCGGCCGGGAACACTGGATCGACTTCCACGTGCAGCTGCCGGCGACGCTGGACATCGCCACGGCGCACTCGATCGCCAAGCGTGCCGAAGACGAACTCGAGTCGCTCTTGCCGGGGACGGCGACGGCCCACGTCGAACCGTGCGTGGATCAGGCATGCGATCGGTGCGGGCCAACCCGCACCCAAAGGCCTTGATGCATCGGACCGCCGCGCGCCTGGTGGCGTGCATCACCTGGCCTTGCGTCGATCGGGTCGGATGACGGCACCGAGCGTGCGTTGGCCCTTCCTCAGCTCCACGATCCACACATCCTTCTCGGGGATCGGCCCATTCGCATACGAGATCGTGCCGCTGACGCCGGGGTAGCCGCGGATCGAATCGAGCTCCGCCGTCATCGTGGCGGGGCAGCCCGGCGCGCGATGGTTCCACGTCTTGGGTGCGCGCGCATGCGCGAACTTCACGAGCATCGCTGCGTCGTAGCCGAGCGCCGAGAAGCCCGTGGGTGCTTCGCCGAAGGCGGCTGTGTAGTCCTGGGCGAATCGGTGCGCCGCTTCGGTCGCCCCTTCGCCGAACCAGGCGTGAGCGCAGAACGCCACGCCGTCGGTCGCGCCGTCGACGAGCGTGTCGAGGCCGTTGAAGTCGAGCCCGTCACCGCCCATGCACCGAACGCCCGGCAGGGCGGCACGCACGATCGGCAGCACCGTCGGGACCAAGTCTGGCTCGAGCGCCAGGAACACCGCGTCGGCACCCTTGGCGCCCACCGCCTCGAGTTGCTGCTTGAGTTGCGTGGATCGCGCACTCACCGCGAGCGTCACGGTTCCGCCCATGGCCGGTACGGCCTTCTCCACGAAGCTGCCGAGCGTGCGCGTGTAGTCGTACTGCGGGTCGATCACCACCACCACACGCTTGCCCCAGCGCTCGACCATGTACTGCGCCGCCGCGACGGCTTGTGCATCGTCGGTGAAGCAGGCGAGGAACGTGCTTGCCGGCCAGTGCCCGAGCTCCGGCAGGCGTGGATCGGTCGCGCCCACCACGACGAACGGCGCGGCGTACTGCGGATCCTTGGCGTTTGCCGACAGGAAGGCGCGCATGCCCGCGGCGGCGATGTCCGAGTCGGTGAAGCCGAGTCCGATGGATGCTCCCTCGCGACGCAGTCGTTCACCGACGACCGCTGCTGTCGAGGGGCTCGAGCGCGAGTCGCCGCGATCGACCTGCGCGGACTGCCAGCGTTCGAAGACGCGGGCAGCGCCATGGTTGCTGGCGGTGGCCCAGTCCGAGCCGATGCTGCGGCTGGCGGGATCGTCCGGCGCCCATGCGATGTCCTGTTCCAGGAGCCAAGCCGGCGGGTTGCGCGACTGCAGGGCGAGCTGCGCGCCCTTCCATGCCGGTGTGCCGAGCGCGGCCTGCGAGCCTGTCTCGTCGAAGATCACCGCGATGCGGTTCGAGCGCTCGCAGCCCGCGGCGAGGGCCACGGTGCAAGCAACGATGCCAAGGCGTTGGAGCATGGCTCGAGTGTACGGGTGCGCGGCACGGCCTTGGCGTGGCTCAGTCCGGTGCCGCAACCGTGAAGGCGTCCAATCCGAACGCGATCGCACCGTATCGATCGCTCTGCGTCGATCACTCCGCGTCGATCACGCCGCGTCGATCGCTCGAGCTCACCCAGGAGCGGCCGCGTACCAAGGCCGACGCTCTCGAGCGCGGCTAGGTCCACCTGCACGACCTGCTGCGACGCGGCCAACTGTCACTCGACTTGACATTCCATGCATCAAATGTCAAGTGCACTGACGCTCAAGGGCCGACTGCAGCTCAGAATCGCGGTTTGGCTTCAGGAAGGAGGCGTCCGACCCAGGTGTTGGTCCGGCCGACGGCGCCCCGAGCCAGCGGGCGTCTACGCGAGCGAGGGCAGGAGCAGCCGTGCGATCCGCGTCCCCAGCCACGCCATCGGGACGTACGCGCCGATGAGGTCCAGCGCCACGAACCAGGCGGGTGTGTTGGGAAGCATGACGACCATGGTGACGCCTCCCGCGAGGAACAGCGCGCCAACCACGATCGCCGAGACCATCCCGGCGGTGCGTCCGCGTGCGATGGCCCAGGCGATCGCACCGCCGAGCAGTGCCCCAACGGCATGCGCCGCAAACGGCGCCATCAACTGCGCCGCCGAGTACTGCGCGATGGACGCGTTGATGGACTCGATGTCCTGATGATCCACGCCGGCCGGAGGCGGGACGAGCGCCGTACTCACATTCAACGTGACGCCGTTGGCGATCGCGCCCACGAGTGCGCCGGTGACGACGCCGATGATGCTCCAAAGCAGGCGGCCGATGATCGACGGAGAGCTCGACACGGGGACTGGAGTTTACGGTGCCGAGCCATCCTTCACGCAGCGGAACCCGAGGTGCTGCAGTGATGAGTCGGCCGTGCAGGCCATCCGTGCACTCGGACGGTAGCTCGAGCAGTACGACGGATTGCACAGGAACGAACCGCCGCGATGCACGCGGCTCTCGCTCGAGAACGGGTTGCGCGGGTCGCGCGTCGTGCTTGGCCCACTTGGACAGGTGACCACGCCGGAGCCGCCCGCGGCGGCCACGCGCTCGGCGTACTCGCCCGGTGCATACTGATCGCTGCACCACTCCCACACATTGCCCGCCATGTCCACGAGCCCGTACCCGTTGGGCGGGTAGGAACCGACGGGAGCGGTCGTCACGAAGCCGTCCTCGCGCGTGTTGAGATGGGGGAACTCGCCTTGCCAGACGTTGCACCGCGTCGCATCGAGCGGCGCTTCGCCCCACACGAAGGTTGCTCCATCGAGCCCACCCCGCGCGGCGTATTCCCACTCGGCTTCCGTGGGCAGGCGCTTGCCGGCCCAGGCGGCGTAGGCCTGCGCATCCTCGAACGCGACCTGCACCACAGGGTGATTGCCCTTGCCCTCGATCGAGGAGCCAGGCCCTTCGGGGTGGCGCCAGTCCGCGCCACTCACCCAACGCCACCACTGACTCGCGTCATCGGTCCGCACCGCGCCGGTCGTCGGGGTGAAGACCAGCGAACCGGGCTGCAGCATCTCGTCCGCGGGCTTCGGTGTGCCCGGCGGGACCTGGAGTTTCAGCAGTTCCCAATCCACCGGGCGCTCCGCCACCGTGACGTAGCCCGTCGCCGCGACGAAGGCCGCGAACTCATCGTTGGTCACCTCGTGCCGATCGATCCAGAAGCCGTTCACGCGCACGCGGTGCGCCGGTCGCTCGTCGGGTCGCGCATCCGGAGCATCGCTCCCCATGGTGAACTCGCCGCCGGGGATCCAGCTCATGTCCTTGGGCGGGCTGCTTCGATCAGCGCAGGAGCCAAGCACCAGCACGATCAGCGTGGCCACAAGGCGTGGCGCGCGGGGCAGGGCATGCGTGGCCGGATGTCCCATGTCACGCCCACTGCGGCCCGAAGGCGAACTCGTAGTTGCGCCATCGGCCGATGGAGCCCCGGTTGATCGACTTGCGCACCTGCTCGTGGCTGAGGGTGAGCACGGTGCGCGCATTCTCCTGCGGGGCGAGCACGCGCTCGTCCATCGGGAGCCCGAGCCGAGCGAGCACGCGCTCCATGTGGCCGCGTGGATCCTCGACGAGGTCTTCGTATCGGATGTCCTCGTGCGGGATACCGAGGGTGCGCAGGGCCAAGGGCGCCAGCTCGCGTTCGGCGGCGATCACCCGGCGGATCGACTCGAGCGATCCGGTCCATCCGAAGGCCTGCGGATGGAAGTTCGACAGGAACAGGCTGGTCGCCGTGTCGCGCGGATCGCGCTCGATGCGCAGGCAGACGGCGCCCGGCAGCACCGCGGCGATCGCCGGCAGCCAGCGCCAGGCGTGCAGCGTCTTGTCGAAGCTGACCTTCGCGCCGGGGCGTCGCAGCGATGCCGCACCCTGCAGGTAGTCGCGTTGCAGTTCGCGCGCCTTCGCTGGCGTGAGCGATGCGATGCGATCCGGCCACAGTCCTTCGCCCGCGATGCCGTGACCGAGTGCCAGCAGCCCCTCGAACTCACCGATCCCACCAACCGCGTGGTGCCGGTCGAGCATCTGCTCCAAGAGGGTGGTCCCGCTGCGGGGCATGCCCACGACCATGGCCACGCCGCGCACCGCGGGAGCGATCGGCGCACACCAGCCGGCGGGCCCCTTGAGCAGCGCAACCTGCGCGCGGGCATCGGACAGCAGGCCCTCGAGGTCGAAGCCCGTCCCCGTCGTCGCATGCAGGTGCGTGGCCAGGTCGAACGCGCGGCGGTACTGGCCGGCGGCATCGAGCATGCGAACCGCCTCGAAGCCCGACACGCGTCGTTCCAGCGGCGGCGCAGCACTGCGCGCGTTCTCCTCGAGCAGGTCCATCGCGCGTGCGGCGTCGGTCGCCTTGATCACGCGGGCACGCGCGAGCACGGAGCGTGGGTCGTTGAGCCAGGCGCCGCCGGCAGCCACAAAGGCAGCGAGCTCGTCGGCGCGCCCGGACCGGTGGAGCACCTCCGCCAGCGCGAACGATGCCTGCACCGCATGCGGTCCGCCGGCCTCGACCAGCGCGCGCAGTCTTCCAAGCGCACGTTCGCTGCGCCCGAGCCGGTGGTCGATCAGCGCGCGCAGGAAGTCGACATCGGGGCCGCCTGCGCCCAAGCGCATCGCCTGCTCGATCGCATGGTCGGCGGTCGCGCACCGCCCCAGGCCGAAGGTGCCGCGCGCCAACGCAAACCAGGCTGCCGCGTTGCGCGGCGCGGCCTTCGTCGCGGCCTCTGCCAGCGGGATCGCCTGGCCGAAGGCGCGCTTGGCCAGCAAGTCATTGATCTGGGCGATGGGGACGACGGTAGTCACGCGAGCCATCCTAGACCGGACCGGATTCAGATGGCACTCGGTGTGACCGGCCGCGCCGCATGGCATACTCCGAGCGTGTCGCACCCACCTCCGCCTCCGATTCGGACGCCCGGGCGTTGGCTCATGCTCGCGGGCATGGCCGGGCTGCTGCTGGGCACCGGGCCGCTCATCGCGGTCATCGTCGCCGCACGCATGGGCTGGGCGGCCGACCCGAACCCCAACCCGATCGGCCCGGGCATCCTTGCGTTCTTCAGCTTCTGGCCGAGCATCGCCGCCCTCGTGGCCGGCCTCGCGCTCTGGCTCGGCTCGCGCCGGGGGTGAAGGGGTGTTCGGGTGCGACGGTCTCGCGAGCGAATGGGCTCGATGAAGTCCGATCGCGGCATCGCGCTCAGTGGCCATCCGCAGCGCGAATCAATTGAGCAGTGCTTGCCGCCCCCTCGATCGCGAGTCGCTTGCAGAATGAACTGATGTTCATGGGCGGATGCTGAAGTCGCTGCATCACGCGCAGTGCAGACTGGTGTGCTGCAGACGGCGCCTGTGACCAGATGCTGCACAGCCACGGGTCAGGTGCGAGGACCAGTGGGCCAGCCTTGTTCCGCATTGCGGTTGGAAAGTCGCGAACGTTGAAGGTCACGATGAAGTCTGCCCGGGTCTCGTCTGCCAGGCGCAGGACATGCTCATCCTTGGGATCGCGGCAGCGTGGGTTTCTCGATGCTGGATCGAGCAGGCACGCGCGCGCACCGGGCAGTGCTTGGTTCATCAATCGAATCGTCCGGTCAATCGCCGCGGCGCTCAGGTCGGGTCGTCGGCGAAGCAGCGCCCGGGACCACTCCGCATTGATCTCGTCGGACCATCGCGCTTCGTACAGTCCGTCGACCCCGAGTTGGATCAGCAGGTGACGGAGCAGCCCGGGAAACAGCACGCACGCATCGAGTACCGCGATTCGGCCCATTGCGCCGAACCTACGGCCGCCGGATCAGAGGAATCCCATGGACCGATCAAGTTCGGCGAGCTCGTCAAGTGCGCGGTTGGCGCGTCGCCGCTGCTGATCGCGGTATCGGAGCGCATCGGCGGCCCGGATGCGCCGGTGCGTCCCGACCCGATGGGCCGGCAACTGCCCTGCATCGATCAACTGGACCACGAATGGGCGGGAAACGCCCAGGAGATCCGCAACCTGTTGCGTGGTCAGGTCCTGCCGAGCACCGAACATCGCGGTGGGTTCGCCCGAGGCGATTCGTTCGAGAAGTTCGACCACCAGCGGGATGGCGGGCGAGGGGAGCGGGACATCGCCCACCCCAGGCACCCGGATGACGGCCCGGGCGTTTCGCTTCGTTCGGCCTGCCGCGAGCGCCCGGGCGCAGGCTGCAGCCGCCCGGCGATCGGCAGCGCGAGGGCGCTGAGGTTGGTTGGGCTGTCGGGGCATGATGGACATGGTACGGTCGCGCCGGATCAAACGAAACAAACGAAACACAATTCGGCACGATTCGGGACGCCCGTCACGCCGCCGCACTCCATTTCGGTGATCAGGCGTGCGGGCGGCGGCACCGCCACGGATTCCGCGGCGCCTATCGCTGACGGATACCCTCGGTGGTCGTGGGCACCACCACCAAGCCACTTCCGCGCATGAGGAGAAACCGATGACCACGATCAGGCTGTCGGCCCTTCGACTCTGCACCCTCGTTCTTGCGGCGTTCTTCGCTCACAACGCGACTGCCACTGCGCAGGATGCGAAGCCCGCTCCGGACTTCACCACGGGCGGGACCATCCCGAAAGATGCAAAGCACGATTGGAACCTCGGCCCGACGGGGCTGCGCGGCTGGATCCACAGCGACCAACTGGTGACGACCGACGCCCGCCAGATCCTCATCACCACGGTGGACAGGGGCTCCCCCGCCGATGGCGTGGTCGAGGCTGGCGATGTGATCCTGGGCGTCGCAGGCAAGGCCTTCAGCTTCGACCCGCGCACGGAACTGGGCCAGGCGATCTCGATCGCGGAATCGAACGACCGCAACGGGAGACTCGCCCTCACCCGCTGGCGGGCCGGCAAGACGGCAGAGGTGACGATCCCGCTTGCGGTGCTGGGGGACTACGCCGCGACAGCCCCCTTCGGGTGTCAGAAGTCCAAGCGCCTTCTCGAAGACGGGTGCAAGGCGCTCGCCGCTCGGATGACGCAGCCGAACTACACCGAGATGGACGCCATTCCGCGGTCGCTGAACGCGCTCGCGATGCTGGCAAGCGGGAACGCCGAGTACATCCCGCTTGTGAAGCGAGAAGCCCAGTGGGCAGCCGACTATGCAGACCAAGGGATGCAGAGCTGGTACTACGGCTACTGCATGATGTTCCTCGCCGAGTACGCGCTGGCGTCCGGCGACGAGTCGGTGCTGCCGGGCCTGAAGCGGCTCGCGATGGAAACCGCCGCGGGGCAAAGTGCGGTCGGATCCTGGGGCCACGGTTTCGCCATCCCGGACGGGCGCTTGGGTGGGTATGGCATGATGAACTCGCCCGGTCTGGTGCTGACCATCGGGCTGGTGCTGGCACGGGAAGCGGGGGTGAAGGATCCCGAGGTGGCTGCCGCCATCGAACGGAGTGCCAGGCTGCTGCGGTTCTACGCTGGCAAGGGTGCCGTCCCCTACGGTGACCACCACCCGTGGATCGAGACGCACGACGACAACGGCAAGTGCGGGATGGCGGCGGTCCTGTTCAACGCACTCGGCGAGCAGGAGGAGGCCGAGTTCTTCTCGCGGATGAGCGTTGCCTCGCATGGACCGGAGCGCGACTGCGGGCACACCGGCAACTACTTCAACATGCTGTGGGCGATGCCCGGGGTCGCCCTCTCTGGCCCGCGCGCGACCGGGGCCTGGATGAAGGAGTTCGGCTCCTGGTCGTTCGACCTGGCCCGCCGCTGGGATGGCAGCTACCCGCACCAAGGTCCGCCGGAGCCTGACGGCGACAGCTATCAGGGTTGGGATGCCTCCGGCACCTACCTGCTGGCCTACGCGATGCCGCTCAAGAAAGTCCGGCTCACGGGCAGCGGGCGCAGTGTGGTGGCGTCACTCGATGCCGCGGCTTCGGAATCCCTGATCGCCGATGGTCGGGGGTGGGACAACAAGGACCGCACCAGCGCGTACGACGCACTCAGTGGCGATCAACTCATCGAGCGCCTCGGCAGTTGGTCGCCGGTCGTTCGCGAGCGAGCGGGGATGGCGCTGGCCCGCCGGGAAGAGGCTCCGGTTGCGGCCATCGTGGAGCTACTCGACGCTCGCGAACTTGAAGCTCGCTACGGTGCGTGTCAGGCGTTGGGGGCTCTCGGCACGCGGGCCGCTCCGGCCGTCGAAGCGCTTCAGCAATGCCTGACCGAGAAGGACCTCTGGCTCCGCATCAAGGCGGCGGATGCCCTGGCCCGGATCGGGCCCGCCTCCGCGTCTGCGGTCCCGAAGTTGCTCGAACTCATGGCCGAGGTGGACCGGGTCAACGACCCACGCGGCATGCAGCAGCGGTATCTCACCTTCGCACTGTTCGATGGCGAGGGCTTGCTCAGCCAGTCGATCGATGGCGTTGACCGCGAGGCTCTGTACGCGGCGGTGCGGGCCGGGCTGAAGAACGAGGACGGGCGGGCGCGGGGCAGTCTCGCTTCGGTCTACCGGATTCTCTCCGCCAAGGAAATCGAGCCGTTGCTGCCGGCGATCCATCGGGCGATCGTCGAGCCGGCCCCGAGCGGGGAGATGTTCGCTGACTCGGTTCGCATCGAGGGGCTTCGCCTGTTCGCGAAGCACCACATCGAAGAGGGGATCGAGGCGTGTGTCGACTACACCCGTCACCAGAATGGGTGGGACAGTCAGGAGCGGACGCCTGAACTCATGAAGGTCCTGCTCAGCTACGGCACCCACGCCAAGGCGGTCATTCCGCAGCTGACGGCGATCGCGGACTACTTCGAACATGACGAGCGGGACTTCCCCGAGGACCTGAGGAAGCGGAAGGTCGCGTGCGTCCGGGACACGATCCGCGCCATCGAAGCATCCACCGCGACGCCGGTGCTCATCAGCCTCGGCATGAAGCAGGGGGCACGAGCGACCACGACCGGCCCCACGAAGGCTCCGCTGAAGGTGTTCATCCTCGCCGGGCAGTCGAACATGCAGGGGCACGCGAACATCTCGACCTTCGACTCCCTCGCCGATGACCCAAAGACGGCCGCGCTGTTGAAGGAGATGCGCGGCCCCGACGGCACGCCCCGCGTGTGCGATCGGGTGTGGATCTCGTCGGTCGGGTGCCTCGGCAACGCCTACGACGACCTGCGTGAACAGAACGGCAAGCTGACCGCCGGATTCGGCGCGGGGGGCATGGACACCATCGGGCCGGAGTTCACCTTCGGCCTGACGATGCAGAAGCGGCTGAACGAGCCGGTGCTGATCATCAAGACCTCGTGGGGCGGGCGAAGCCTGCACACCGACTTCCGATCGCCGAGCGCGGGCCCCTTCGTCCTGGCCAAGGAAACCCAAGCGCTGTGGGACGAACATCCCCAGGGTGCTCACGGCATTCCGAAAGCCGAGGATCGGCCCGCGTTCTGGGCCGAGAAGAAAGCCGCCACCGGCGTGTACTACCGCGAGATGATCGAGCACGTGCGCAAGGTGCTGAAGGACATCAAGCGCGTGGTGCCGGACTACGACCAGGCGCAAGGCTACGAGTTGGCGGGGTTCGTCTGGTTCCAGGGGTTCAACGACTATGTCGACGGCGGCGTGTACCCACGGCAGGACCAGGTCGGTGGGTATGACCTGTACGCCGAGTTGCTCGGCCACTTCATTCGGGATGTTCGAAGCGACCTCTCCGCCCCGAAGCTGCCCTTCGTCATCGGCGTCATGGGGATCGACGGCCTCAAGGGCGACACGAAGGCGCCGATGATGAACTTCCGCGCGTCCCAGCGGCAGCCGACCACGCTTGACGAGTTCAAGGGAAACGTGTTCGCCGTCGAGACGGCCCGGTTCTGGGATGACGATCTGGAGGCGCTGGTCGAGCGGAAGGAGCGGCTCTACGACACGCTGGAACAGTCGTTCCGGAATGCGAAGCCGACCCCCACCGAGCCGGAGAAGGAAGCCGCCCGCCAGAAGGCGCTCGAGCGGGAGTTCACGCCTGACGAGCTGCGGCGGCTGAAGGTGGGAGTGTCCAACGGCGGCTACCACTACCTCGGTGCGGCAAAGATCATCGCACCCATCGGCCAGGCGTTCGCCGAGAAGCTTGTGGGGACCACGGCGGGCAAGTGACCCATCGAATCAGGCAGCGCTGCTGCGTGCACGTGCCGAAGGCCGCGCGCACGGCGGCCGCGCTCACTCAATCCGGGCCGCACGGCCCCCACGCGCCGATCAGGATCGCCAGGTCGGCGCCGTCGGTCAACGCATCGTTGTTGAGGTCCGCCACGCTGGGCCCGCCCCAGAACGAGAGCATTGCCGCAAGGTCGGCGCCGCCCACGGCACCGTTGAGATTGACGTCGCCGAGGCACGGCGCCATGTCGGCGTTGAGCGCATCGAGTGCGGCCGACAGGCTGTCGAACGCCGCCGACTGTTCAGGGCTGAGCGGCGTGCCGCTGGTGAGGAGGTTGGCGCCCGGATTGTCGATGCCGCGACCGAACAGCACGTTCGCGAAGGGGCACTGCGTCAGGTCATAGAACTCATACGCCGCCGTTCCCGGGATCGAGACGCTGCAGGACTCGAGCGTGTTGGCGATCAGCTTGTACCGCCCGTCGGTGATCGCCTGCTGGGTGCCGTAGACGACGGCGAATCCAGCGGGCTCGTCGAGCGCCTGGAACAGTTCGCAGCACGTGTCCTGCGGCGCGCCCGTGACCACGCCGCCGGGGCCGTACCACACGCCGCCTTGGCTCTCGCACAGCTGCTGGGTCGTCAGGATCGTGTCGGTGCAGGTGGCTCCGCCGGGTGAGGCGATCAGGCACGGGTAGCACGGCTCGGCCTGATAGGGCTCGCGGTACTCGGAGTAGTTGAACTGCCGCAAGGGCTCCTGCACCGGATTGCGCAGGTAGGGCATCATCGGGAACGAATCGAGCTGGCGCGTGCCGGGCATGGACTCACGCACATCGAGCCCGGCGGCCTCGCCCCAGAGTTCGAAGAGGTCGACCACGTTCACCATCGCGTCGACGGCGCGGCCGGGCGCCACGACAGGGCCGCCGCTGATCACCAGCGGCACCACGATGCCGGTCTGGTACGCCGTGGCCTTCGCACGGACCGGGTTGAAGGGTGCCTTGACCGTGGTGAGGAACGAGCCGTTGTCACCGATGAGCACGATGAGCGTGTCCGGTGCGTTGATCGTGAGCCCCTTGGGACCGATCGAAGCCAGTCCGGTGGACAGGAGCACGCGGCGGATCTGGCGATCCATCGATTCGATGGTCCAGTCCGAGAGCAGGCGCTGCTGCAGACCGGCGCTGTCGATGCCCGGCTCCACGTCGCACGCATACGGCAGGTCCTGCGGCCACTGCGTGCCCGGCGGCAGCAGTTCCGCAGGCGGCTGCTGCCAGGGATCGTGATCGCCAGTGAACGAGAGCGAGCACATCCACGGGGTTCCGGCGGCGCGATGCTCGAGTATGAACGCCGTGGCGAGCTCGGCTTGGTCGGTGTCGGCGTAGACGCGTACGGGGATCTCCTGGAACGCGGCGCCGCCTTCGTTCACGGTGCGCGGCCACGCGTAGTTGCCGCTGGTCGTGGACCAATCGATGCGCGCGATCGCATCGTCGTCGCAGGTCGTGATCGGCGAGCCGTCGGCCGCGGTCAGCGGCACGCCGCCGGCGGTCAGGCACTCCACGGCATCGATGCCTTCCTCGCAGGTGCCGTCCTCGAACGCGCAGGCGCAGATCGCGGGAGCGTTGCCCAGGACGGGATACCCGCACGAGGCCACTGCGCCCGGGTCGGTGATCTGGCCGGCCACCGTCTCGTCGATGAACGGCGGCCCACCAAGGAGCGTGCCGTTGAAGTGGGTGAATCCCACCGAGGCCGGCGCGCCGATGCCGTAGGGGTTCTCTTCATTCTGCGCCAGGTGGAACTTGCCGAAGAGCGCACTCGCGTAGCCGGCCTGCGCGAGCAGGCGCGGCGCCGTGACTTCGAACGGCGAGCACTGCGACTGCGCCAAGGTCGTCTGCGTCAGCGGCGAACCCACGCCCGTGCGGGCTGGGTAGCGGCCGGTGAAGAAGCTCACGCGGCTCGGCGAGCACTCGGGCATGGCCCAGCAGTTGGTGAAGTTCACACCCTGCGAGGCGAGCGCCTCGATCGTCGGGGTCCTGGCCAGGGCGGGATTGGACGGGTTGGTGATCGAGAGCTGGTCGCCGCCGACGTCGTCAAGGATGATGAACAGGATGTTGGTGGGCGAGGATCCCGTCTGTGCGGCCGCGGCACCGGCCATGGGCGTCGCCGATGGTGCAGCACCAGCAAGGAGCAGGAAGCAGGCGCTTGCGCAGGCCAGGGCGCGAAGGGTCGAGGGCGAGTGCATGGGCATCGTTTCTCCGTTCCCGTGCGCGCGGCGTGCGCGCGCGGGTCGGACACCGTACCCCAACCCTGTTCAAGATCAGCCGGGATCCCGGGGGATACTCCAGAATTCCGCTCACATCTGCGTTGGCTGGCCGGACTTCTGCCAGGCGAGCATGCCGCCGGCAAGGTTCACCACGCGGTGGCCCTGGCGTTGCAGCAGCGCGCAGCTGCGGGCGCTGCGGATGCCCCCACGGCAGTGCACCAGCACCGTGCGGTCCTTCGGGATCTCGGCCAGTCGGGTGGCCAGGCGCGTGTGCGCGATGTTGTGCGCACCCTCCACGCGGCCGTCGGCGGCGTGCTCGGTCGCGCGCCGCACGTCGAGCACGAACGGTCGTTCGCGCTCGATCAGGGCGTTCGCCTCCGCAGGCGTGAGTTCCTCGGTCGACTCCAGCGCGGCACCGCTCGCGCGCACCGCATCCATCTCACGTGCGTCGTACCAGCCCTCGATCCGGTCGAGCCCGATCCGCACCAGGTCGCGGATCGCTTCGTCGAGCTTGGATGGATCGATGATGAGCACGATCGGCTCGTCGTCGCGGATCATCGAGCCCGCATCGGTGTTGAAGGCTGCGTTGACGGGGAACCAGAACGCACCGCGCAGGTGCCCGGCCATGAACTCAGTCCAGGTGCGCGTATCGACGATGGCGGTCGAGCGTCCATCCATCGCGGCGAGTTCCGCGGCATCGAGTCGGCGGGGGGTCGGCAGCGCACCGAGCACGCGGGGCCCGAGCTTGTTGTCCCGCTTCATGCGGGCGAAGTACATGGGTGGTTCGGGCTGACCATCGAGGATGAAGTTGACGAAGCGTTCCTCGCTGCTCGCCGCCTGCAGGGCGGGGTTGAAGCGACGCTCGTAGCCCATGGTCGTGGTGGGCACGGCGCCCAGGGCCTTGCCGCATGCGCTGCCTGCGCCGTGGCCGGGCCAGACCTGCAGCCAGTCGGGCCATTCGCGTTGCACGCGCTGCACGGTGGCGAAGAGCCGGTGCGCGCTCGGGTCGGCCTTGCCGACGATGCCCGCGGCCGATTCGAGCAGGTCGGGCCGGCCCAGGTCGCCCACGAACATGAAGTCGCCCGACGCCACGCCCATCGGTTCGGTCGCACCGCCGCCCAGGTCCGTGACCAGGTAGCACAGGTGTTCGGGTGTGTGCCCCGGCGTGTGCACGGCGGTCAGCCGGATGTTGCCGACCATGAAGCTGTCACCATCCTTCAGCAGCGTGTGTGCGTAGGCGCCGCCCCCGGTCCTGGACTGCAGCCACTGGTACTTCCAATCCGCGTCGCCTTCGTCGCTGACGTAGACGTGCGCGCCCTTCTCGGCCAGCTCGCGCGAACCGCTCAGGAAGTCGGCGTGGATGTGCGTCTCGGCGGTGGCGACGATCCGGAGCCCATGCTGCGCGGCCATGCGCTCGTAGCGGTCGATGTCGCGTTGGGGGTCGATGACGACGGCTTCGCCGGTGCGCTGGCAACCGATCAGGTACGCGGCTTCGGCAAGCTTTTCGTCATAGACCGTGCGCATGAACATGAGCGGGCTCCTTGGTGGCGGGGGGCGGGTGGCGCGAGGCGGGGGGCGGGTCGGTGGTGTGGGGCGGGCGGTCGGTTCGGTCGTTTCGGTGCGGCTGGCGGGGCGGTGAGCGCTCCGTGCGCCGCGGCCTGACGGGAGACGGTACTTGGAGCCCGCGAGGGCGCTTTGGGGTTCCGGGGTGGCGGGGCTAGACTGGCCGCAACCTTCCGAGGAGAACCATCATGATGAAGATTGGACCTGCCGTCGCTGCAGCTGCCGTGTTCGCGATCGTTTCACCTGTGTGCGCCCAAGATGCGGTGCAGTGGCGCGTGCAGGATGGAGGGAATGGGCATTGGTATTGGTACAACAACTCACCACGTTCGTGGCAAGAAGCCCGCTCGTATGCGGAAGCGATTGGCGGTCACTTGGCGACGATTCAGAGCGAGCCTGAGTGTGCCTTGATCAGATCACTCGGTTCAGCGACTTGTTGGATCGGCCTGTTCCAGGATCCGTCCGCACCCGAGTTCGTCGAGCCATCGGGAGGCTGGAAGTGGGTAACGGGGGAAGAGATTGGCTTCACCAACTGGCGCATGAATACGAATGGCCAACCCAACGAGCCAAACAACCTTACGGCGGATGAGAACTGGGCGCACCTAGACGCATTGTCGTGTACGTGGAATGACCTCTCTGGCGGGAGTTACCACTTCGCCATCGAGTGGTCCGCCGACTGCAACTCCGACGGCATCGTCGACTACGGCCAGATCCGCGACGGCACCTTCACCGATCTGAACGCCAACGGCGTGCCAGATTGCTGCGATCAGGCCGAGTCCTGCACTCCATGCCCCGGCGATGTCACCAAGGGCGGCACGGTCGACGCCGCGGACCTGAGCATCCTGCTCGCAGCGTGGGGCACCAACGGCCAGGGCGAGTTCGACACCGATCTCAACGGTGACGGTCTCGTCGACGGCGGCGACCTGGCGCTCGTCCTCGGCGGCTGGGGCGCGTGCCCGTGAGCGGTGGGGCGTCAGCCTGGCCGTCCGATTGGCGGAGCACGAGCATGGCGCAGCAAGCAGGGTCGGATCCGGCCAAGCCACAGCCCGTGTCGGGCATCCTGCCGCCGGAGTCCATCCCGCCGGACCTGCTCGGCGAATTCAGGAACTCCTTGACGCTTGCCGAATGGACGCTCGCCATCGAGGGCGAGTGGTACGAAGACGCCTATCACGGCGGGAGTGTGTCGTACCTGATCCGGCGTCATGAGTCGGGTGCATGGGTCTTCAAGTCATCGGAGCGCAACACCTGCCTCGATGACGTGACCGAGGAGGATGTCGAGGATGGTCGGCTGAGTGATGACCAGCTTCAGGCACTGTGGGGGACCACGCTGGAGAAGGCGCAGAACCGTGTGTACGAGCGCGTCGTTGCGGCGTGGATCAAGCCGCCTGACGATGCTGTGATGCTCGCCGCCGCGCGTGCGCTGTACGAGTTCGTGGTGGCCAGCGGCGGCAAGCGCATCGACGATCGCAGCGACCACGGCCTGCTAGTCGAGCCGAAGCGGCGGAAGGGTCGGAGGTGAGGGGGCTCGGTTAAGCTCCGGCAGTGTCGTTCGAATCGCCCTCCTACCGACGAATCCGCCGAGTCAACGGGCTACCGGTTGAGGGGCTGTATGACAGTCTGATTGACGGCCGGGTGTCGGAGTTGCTGGAGTCCGCTCGTCGGGCGGGATTCGAGGTGGCGACGCGGCCGATGAAGGGTCGGGATGCGCGGCTTGTGGCAAGAGAGCTCGCGGTGTCGCTTCTGGAGTCCCTGGAGGAGCGGCTTGGTCTTGATCGAGAAGCCACGCAGTCGGACATCGAGCTCGCTAATCGGTTGCTCGCCTTCATCGGTAATGGAACTGATAGCGAGGCTGTTCGCGCGACTTCAATCCAGCCGCAGGTGCTCGAGCGCATCGGCCCGAAGCGCGGCGATCAACCGCCAGATCTCTCCGACCATGGACTTCTCACAGGCAGAGAAGGCACTGAGAGCCTTCTGCTGCAGTTGAAGCGCGAGCTGGCTACCTGCGATCGCGTGGACTGGCTGGTGTCCTTCATCAAGCTCAGCGCTGTCAAGCTGTTGCAGAGCGATGTGGCTGCATTTCTCGAGCGTGGCGGCTCGATGCGGGTGGTCACGACGGCGTACATGGGTGCAACAGATCCGAAGGCATTGGACGTTCTTGCTGCCGTGTCAAGGCAGCATCACGGGCGGCTTCGGATCCGCTTCTCCACTGAGACCGACTCAACGCGACTACATGCCAAGGCCTACATCCATGCGCGCAGCAGTGGATTCGGTAGCGCCTACGTTGGATCTGCGAACCTGTCGCGGCCAGCGCTCACCGAAGGCCTTGAATGGACCGTTCGCCTGTCTCAAGTTGCTTCGCCTGGATTGTGGACCAAGATCGAAGAGACATTCGACCAATGGTGGGGCGACCCTGAGTTCATCGAGTACGGCCTCGCAGAGGACCACCCGACTCACCAGCAGTTCAGGGACTTGGTAGCGCGCGAATCGGGCGCACTCGCGGGTGTGGCTCCTCAAGCTGTTTCGCTTCCTCTCTTTGATCTTGAGCCAAAGCCGTTCCAGCAGGCCATCCTTGACAAGATTCAGGTTGACCGTTTGCTCGGACGTCGGCGGCATCTTGTCGTCGCGGCGACGGGAACCGGAAAGACGATGATTGCGGCTTTCGACTATCGCCGCTTCGAAGCCGACTTTGTTGCCCGCGAGGGACGCCGTCCAAAGCTGCTGTATATCGCGCAATCAGAGCGCATCCTCCGTCAAGCCCGGGTCATGTTCGGCCAAGTCTTGCGTGATCTCAACTTCGGCGGGTTCTTGGTGGGCGGAGAGAACGATTGGCCTTGTCAAGCGCTGTTTGCCTCGATCCAGTCGTGGTCGGCCCGTGTGCGTGACGGCTCCATGTCCCCAGGTGACTTCGACTTTGTGGTCGTAGACGAAGTTCATCACGGGGAAGCGCCGACGTGGCGTGAGCTTCTTGAGTCCCTCGATCCCGCTTCGCTGCTCGGCCTGACCGCAACGCCTGAGCGCGCTGATGGATCCGATGTGACGCGGCACTTTGAATCGCGAGTGACGGCCGAGATTCGATTACCCGATGCGATTGCACGTCGACTGCTTGTGCCGTTTCGGTACTTCGGAGTTACAGATGACATCGACCTCCGTGAGGTGGGCTGGTTGAGCCAACGCGGTTACGTCATGTCAGCCGTAGAGAGTCGATACATCTTGGCTGGTCAATCTTGGGTGAGTGGTGTGAGCGCCGCGATTGACAACTATGTTGCCAACCCCTCGCGTATGCGCGCGATCGGATTCTGTAGTGGGGTGGACCATGCTCGTTACATGGCCGGCGTGTTCGAGAGGTGGCGCGCAACCGCAGAGAGTCAAGGTCGTTCTGGACTTCGTGCCGAGTCACTTGATGGATCAGATGACCTTGAGCGACGTGACGAGGTGATTGGCCGGTTGCGGCGCGGAGAGACGCAGCTTGTTTTCGTTGCGGACCTGTTCAATGAAGGAGTTGACATCCCTGAGGTTGACACGGTGCTGTTCATGCGGCCCACAAACAGCTTGACCGTGTTTCTGCAACAGCTTGGCCGTGGGCTTCGACTGTCGCCCGGGTCGGGTAAGGACTGCTTGACGGTGTTGGACTTCGTCGGACAGCACCGTCAGGAGTATCGGTTCGACCAGCGGCTGAGAGCGCTGCTGGCTGATCCAGGGGTCTCCATTGAGGGTCAAGTGAGAAGCGGTTTCTCGGCTTTGCCTGCCGGTTGCTCGGTCACGTTAGAACGCGTTGCGCAAGAGCGCGTGATCGCCAGCATTCGCTCGGCAATTCGTGGCCTTACCGCGCAATGGGTGGAAGACATCAGGTTTCAGCGTGAGCAGCTCGAACGCCATCCCTCGCTTCGGGAGTTTCTTGACTGGCGCCAGCTTGATCCGCGCGAGCTGTACTCCGGGCAAGGTGGAAAGCGGGCGTGGTGCGCGCTTCGCCAGGCGGCGAATGGCGACGGCGGTGCAAGTGATCTCGGCTCCATCTCGCCCTTTCTCGCTGGGCTTGGCGCGCTCGCAGCCATGCGCGACAACGGTGTTACCTCGTTTGGTGTGAAGCTCCTGAAGGAGCTCGAGCATTCTGATCCGCGGACCGTGGTGGCTGGTCTATCCCAGAGCGACCGGTTGCGCAGCGACATGGTCTGCGTTGGCTTTGCGGATGCCGTGAAGCGCAAGCGGGGGCTGGATGGCGCAGCAGGTGTGCTCGACGTCCTCGGTGAGTTGAGAGAGAACGTAGTGCTTCGCACGGAGTGTCAAGACTTGCTCGATGCCGGAGCGGCAAGTATTGGCCTGCCTCGGTTGACCCCAGCTGAGGTTGCGGAACTGCCGGTGCCTTTACTCATTCATGGCTCATACACTCGATTGCAAGCCCTGGCTGCATTCGGCTGGAAATCTTGCTGGTCCGGGGTGCCACGGGAGGGGTTACTCTGGCTCCCCTCGCACTCTTCCAGCGTCATGTTCGTCACGCTGGATAAGGACGGCGAGGGGTTCACAGAGCGCACGCGATATCGAGACTATGCGGTGAGCCCATCGGTGTTTCATTGGCAAACTCCTGCCGCAACCTATGTTGAGTCGGAAGTTGGGCAGCGAATCCTCAGGGCGAAACAGGGGCTAGGAACGATGTGGCTCTTTGTGCGCCAAAGCCAGAAAGACGAGTTCGGTTCATCCCCGTTCTGCTTCATGGGTTCCTTCCGCCCCACTGAGCTTCAGGGGGAACGACCCATCAGTGTCACCGGTGAACTCGCGGTGCCCTTGCCGCCGGCTTGGTTCGAGATCGCATCTCGCGCGCGCTAGTCGGCGCGGGAAGAATCACTGCGTCGAGAGACTTCGCGCCAGTCGCGTCAAGCCTTCCGGTCTCCACTCAAGATTCGCCGCCTCGGCAATTCGCGCTAGAGCATCAGAGTGGTCCCTATTCCGCTCGATCCAACGCTTCGCTTCATCTACCGTCGGCAAGCGATCGCCCTTCGCGAGGTTAGCGCGCTTGCTGGCAAGCACCAGGTTGCCGACTGAGTTGTTGCGGGTCAGGCTCCAGGGCAGGACATGGTCGACCTCGGCCGTGCGTTCCGTGATGCGCATGCCTGAATAGAAGCAGCGGCCGTCCTGCAGCGCCAAGAGCGGCCGTACCACCGCTCGCAGGCGGATCCGATCGATCCCGAAGAGATGCTCGCGCAGCGCGTCGCTCCCACGAACCTGTGGATTGCGCTGCTCGATCCACGCCGTCCACCGTGCCTGGATCGTGTCGGTGAGCAAACCGTGGAAGCGGCGCAGAGCGTCGGCAACGCCGGGACACAACTCCAGTTCTTGACGGCCGATCGGCATTCGGTAGAGGAAGGGCGTGGCCCCAGGCTGCAACCGGCGTAGCACATCCTTCTTAAGAAGGGCCAGCATCGTCGGTGTGTAGTCAACCCGGCGGTCTGCCTTCGATCGGGCGCCCCGGCGACCGATTCCTGCCGATCGACAACTCGTCACAAGCTGGAGGACCGCAGCGGGCCCGCCGGTGCTCTGGCGCAACGAAACCGGTTTGCGCGCACTGGGCGCCTGGAAGGGAATGACCTGCTGCCAGTAGAGCTCCATCACGCGTTCGGCCAGCTGCGTGAGCGGCACCCGCTGTTCCCGTACTGGCATCTCAAGTGCAAGATCACACAACGCATGAAGCACCGCGAACTTGTAGGTCGTGGTGTACCGGCTGTCGCGGAGCAGGTGTTGCAGTCGCTCGAGCAGGAGGAGGTGACGGTGGGCCTCCTTCGCTAACGCTGAGTGGCTGCCGGTGACTCGTGCTCGGGACATGCTCGGTTCAGCCTAGTGCCTGACGGGGTATCGGCGGCGCCCGCCGCATCGCCGTCGATCAGGTGCTGCGCCACGGCTGCCGCGACTGCACCGTCACGCTCGCCATCCACCCCGGCGACCGCGACTTCCGCGTGTCCTCGGTGGTCAGGGGGTCGACACCGTCTCCACGATCGCTCCAGTCGGCAGCACCGTGATCGTCGGCACGGGGCAGACCGGCAGCTGCAGTTCGTAGCGCATGTGGCGGCGCGCACCGTGCGGCACCAGTGCGCGGAGCTCCGCGAGCCCTGCCAGGTCGCGCGTGGCGGTCGCGGGGCTTGCGCGCGTGATGGCCATGTACTTCGAGGCCGTCATGCCGCCCTCGAATCCCGTCGAACCGCGCTCCATCATGCGAAGGAGCGCCTTTTCCTGACGCACATTCAGGTCACGCCCGAGCGCCGCGAGCATGCGCACCTTGGCGGCGATGAACTGGACTTCGGCGATCGAACGCGCCTGGGCCTGGAGCGCGATGCCCGCGAACCACCGCTGCCAGGGGCCGACGTCGAGCGTGGTGCTGGCCTGCGCAAGCGCACGGTAGTAGTCGCCGCGCCGGGCCAGGATCACGGGCGAGAGCGCCGTCAAAGAAGGATGCGGCATCGACTGCGCAAGGGCCTTCTCGGACAGTGCACGACCGATCCGACCGTTGCCATCCGCGAAGGGATGGATGCTCTCGAACCACCCGTGCGCCAGGCCAGCGCGTGCCAGCGCGCCCAGCTTTGGAGCATCGACCGTGGGTTCCGTGGCGTTGAACCACTCGATGAAGCGCTGCATCTCGCCCGGGACGCGCTCGGCAGGCGGCGCTTCGAAGTGCACCGTCGGACGATCGAGCCGACCGCTGACGACCTGCATCGGTTCGGCGCTCGTGCGCCATCGGCCGGGTTCGGCCCGCGCATCGCGTCCGCGCATGACCATGGCATGCCATCGATGCAGGGTCACGGCATCGAGCGGCTGCGTGAAGGTCCGACAGACATCGACGAGCAGTTCTGCGATGCCGCGCTCGGCCGGTGTCGCGGCCGCATCGGGCAGTCCAAGGCTCAGCGCCCGCCGGATCGAGCGCTGCACGCTGTCCCGATCGAGGAGTTCGCCTTCGATCGTCGACGTGGTGACCGCTTCGTCCGAGACCAGCTCGACCATGATGCGCTCCACCGACTCGGTGGATGACGCGGCCAGCGTGGTCAGCAGAACGGTTGCGCCGGCCGCGAACCGGGCTTCGGCTTCCGCCAAGCTCGCGGGATCACACCGAAGCTCAGGCCACTGCGGGAGTTGCCAGTTCCAAGTCGGCATGGCGCCATCTTATCCATCACACATGAGCGATAGAAGGGCGGTTCATCGCTCATGCCGATCGGGGTGGCCTGGAGCGGGCGAGAATTGGGGAATCCCCGTCACGATCCGGTCTGACGCGGGAATCCCTCACAGTGGATCAGCGCACCAAGCAAGCCTTTGCCCTCTGGACCGCCGCGCAGCCTGCGGTGAGCGCGTTCGTGCACGCGCTCGTGGGCAACGCAGCGCTCCGCGACGAGGTGCTGCAGGAGACCGCGGTCGCCGTGCTCGAGTCCTTCGGCACCTACGACCCCGCGCGCCCGTTCCTGCCCTGGGCGCTGACGATCGCCCGCCGCGCCGCCGCCGACGCCCGTCGCCGCGGTGCCCGCTTCCCCGTACCGCTGAGTGAAGCCGCGCAGGACAGCCTGGCTGCGGCGTTCGAGCAGGCCGGCTCCGCCGATCGCGCGCGGCTCGACCACCTGACGGACTGCATCCAGGCACTACCCGCACAGCAGCGCGAACTCTGTGACCTGCGCTACCGCGGCGACCTGAAGCCGGCCCGCATCGCCGAACTCATGGGCCTACACCCGAACACGGTCGCGAAGTCGCTGCAACGGCTTCGTGAACAGCTGCGCGACTGCATCGATGCACGCGCCGCCGGGGACGGGGGCACAGCGTGAGCCAGGATCGCGACCAACTGCTTGGCCTCGCCCACGCCATGCTCGACGGCACGCTCGATGCAGCGGGGGCGGATCGACTCAGCCAGGCCCTGGCCAGCGATCCGGAGCTGGCCCGTGAGGTCGCCGCCTTGGCCGTGCTGCACGATGCGTTGTCGAAGGAGCATGGTGCTGCGGTCATCGGTCGCACCAGTGCGCGGCAGATCGCTGCATGGACCATCGTGCGCCGAGTGGCTGCCGCGGCGGCCGTGCTTGCGGTGGCCGGACTCCTGCTGTGGACCGGCCTTCGCACGTCGCCCACGGCCAACGCCGGTGATGTGGTGGCTCGTCTCGTCGCCCGCGCGCGCACCGGTGACCGCACCTATGTGCTGCGCGCCGTCGATGAGCAGGGCGGCAAGCGCCGCCGCGATGCCGCACCCGCCGCCGATGCACCGGCCCCGGCGCGCGACAAGCAGCCTTCGATCGACGGGGCCATCCTGACCGTTCGTGATCCCGATCGCTACGTGCTCGTGCGGATCGATGCCGAGGGTCGCCGAGTGATCACCGGCTGCGACGGCACGCAGGCCTGGCTGGTGCGCGAAGACGGCGCCGTGCGCACGAGCAAGGACCTGCGGCGGTTCAGCGGTGCGGTGCCCGGCAGCAAGTTCGACCTGCCGTTCGTGCACCCGCACGAGAGCCTGGCGGAACTCGGTGCGTCGTACGACCTCGTGCTCGTGCCGCCGGCGCCCGGGCTCGGCCAGCCCCGGCCGCGCATCGTCGGCTCGCGGCGCGCCGATGCGCGTGGCGGCCCGCGCACCATCGAGATCGCCTACGACCCGGCGACCTCAATCATCCACTCCATGCAGTTGGGCAACCTTCCGCAGGCACGCGGCGGTCCGCGCTCAGTCGAGTTCCAGCTCCGCGATGAGTCGTCGCAACCCGATGCGTTCTACGGGCACGCCGCCCATCACGCTCCCGATCGTCACGTCATCGAGGAATGATCCACATGGCATCCATCGTCCCATCGCTCATTGCACTCGCCACCTCCATGACGCTCGCGCTCGTCGGCGCGCCGCCCGTGGGCCAACAGCCCACCGATGGAGCCAAGCCCGGCAAGGCTGCCGCGTCCGCCGCGAAGCCGAACTTCGTTTTCATCCAGGCCGAGGCGCAGGGCTGGTCGAGCACCTCGGTCGACATGGACGGCGAGCCGCCGAGCACCGCGCGCCCCGCCGGCCTGACGCCGAACCTCGAGGCGTTTGCGAAGGAAGGCACGCGCTTCAGCGACTTCTACGTCACGTGCCCGCGCTGCACGCCGTCGCGGACGAGTTTCGTGACCGGCATCAGCCCGGCCAAGCTGCACATGACCTACCAGGCCGAGGGCGGACGCAAGACCGAGGACGGCGAATCGCCGTACAAGCTCATGCGCATGATCCCGCCCACGGCGGATGTCGACCTGCCGGCGGGCGTGAAGACGACCGGCGGTCTGCTCGGCGACCTGGGCTACGCGAGCGCGCACTTCGGCAAGTGGCACGTCGGCCGCAAGTCGCCGACGCAGCTCGGCTTCACGCTCTGCGACGGCGCGAACTCGAACCAGGGGCCCGAGCGCGGTACCGCACCCAACCCCAAGCAGGCGGTCGAGATCACCGATCGCGGCATCGCGTTCATGCGCGAGCAAGTGAAGGCCGGCACGCCCTTCTACCTGCAGATCTCACACTACGGCTTCGGCTCCGAGGAGGAGGCCACGCCCGAATCGCTCGCCACGGCGAAGGGGCTCGTGCCCGGTGTGAGCGGCAAGCCGATGGGCGCGATCGCGGGTGCGAACCTCGTGGACGCGCAGGTCGGTCGCGTGCTCACGGCGATCGCCGAACTGGGGATCGCGGATCGCACGTTCGTCTTCTACAGCGCCGACCACGGCGCGCAGGGTGGCGGCGGTGGTGGCGGTCGCCAGCAGGCGAATCCGCCCTTCAGCGGAGCCAAGGGCAGCGTGAGTGAAGGCGGCATCCGTGTGCCACTGATCGTTCGAGGCCCAGGCGTGAAGGCCGGCGCCATCAGCCATGTCCGCGCCTGTGGCATGGACCTGGTGCCCACGATGCTGGATCTTGCGGGGTCGCCGGTGAAGCAGCCGACCGCGTTGTCATCGGTCCCTGCGATCGAGGGCGGCACGCTGGTGCCTGCGTTCAAGGGTGGCACCGATGCGGTGCAGCGCGCGTTCCCCGACCTGGTCATCCACTTCCCGCACTACGACCTGAACAACGGCGGTCCGGCCACGGCGATCTACCGCGACCAGTGGAAGCTCGTGCGCAACGACGACGCCGGCACGATCAAGCTCTACGACATCGCGAAGGACCGTGCCGAGTCGAACGACCTGGCCGCAGCCAACGCCGAACTCGTCGCGGCGCTCGTCAAGCAGATGGACAGCTACCTCGAAGCGGTGCACGCGCAGCGCGCGGTGAAGAACACCGATCCTGCGGCGGGAACCGGCAAGGCACCCGAACGCCGCGGCGGCCAGGGCGGCGGCCAAGGCGGCGGTGGTGGCGGCGGCAAGGGCGGCCAAGGCGGCGGCAAGGGCAACAAGCAGGGCGGGCAGGGTGGCGGCCAAGGTGGCGGCAAGTCCAAGCAGGATGGAGGCACCGAGTGATTCGCGCGTTCGCCAGCGTCATCGTTCTTCCGGTCGCTGCGGTCCTGGCGCATCCGCCGGGGTTCCACGATGACCCGCGCGTGAGCTTGGGTCACGGCACCGCACTCGAGCCCGCAGAACTCGCTGCCGCCATCGCGGCGCTGCATGAACCCGGCGCGTTGCTGATCGATCCATCGGCAGCGCCCGTTGCCGAGGTGCCGTGGCAAGCGCAGTCGTTCGCACCATTCGCACCGTTCGTGGCCACGCGGTTCGATGAGCGGTGGCTCTATGTCGAGTCGGATGGGCTCCCGCACCCACCGCTCGAGACGAAGATGATGGTCGGTATCCGCTCATGGCAGCAGCAGGTGCCGCTGCCGCAGCCCTACACGGGCGCGAATGCCTGGCAGATCCCGCTGAAGCCCGAGCTCGCCGAGACGCCCATCCACGGCAAGAACGCGCTCATGAAGGGTGCCGTGGCCCTGGCCGCGAACGGGATTCCCATCTTCAATGCGCTGAACAACGGTGGCCGCGACAGCTACGCGATCGGCGAACTCGATGAGTTCGGCGGCCACTGCGGCCGTGGCGACGACTACCACTATCACGCGGCGCCGCTGGCGATCGAGACGATCGTGGGCAAGGGCAAGCCGATTGCGTTCGCGCTTGATGGTTTCCCGGTCTACGGGCTCTTTGACCCCAAGGCTAAGCAGGGCCAGGACTTGGCGTGCCCGCTGGGTTCGCGTGAGCCGCTCGATGACCTGAACGGACACTTCTGCGAGGTGCCGAAGGGTCAGGGTTTCGACGGCGGCACGCGCTCGTACCACTACCACGCCTCGAAGACCTTCCCGTACATCAACGGCGGCCTGCGCGGCAAGGTGCAGCTCGAGGGCACCGGCAACGAATCGCAGGTCATCCCGCAGCCGCGCGCGAATGGTGTGCGGCCTGCGCTGCCGCCGTTGCGTGGAGCATCGATCACCGGCTTCGAGCAGACCGGGCCCAAGGCCTGGTCACTGCGGTACGAGGTGGGCGGCAAGGCATCGTTCGTGAACTACCGGGTCGAGGATGGCGGCAAGGTCATCTTCGAGTTCATCGGTCCCGATGGCGAGAAGCGCGTGGAGGAACACATGCCGCGCGCCCGTGGCCAGGGTGGCGACCAGCCACGCGGCGGTCGAGGCGGCCAGGGTGGTGGCGGTCAAGGTGGACAAGGCGGCGGCCAGCGGCGTGGCCAGGGCGGTGGTGGCGGCGGCGGAGGCCAGGGCGGCGCAGGCGGGAAGCCGCCGCGAGATGGTGCAGCTCCGCCGAAGGATGGCTTTGCGCTCTCGTGCGGATCGCTCGATGCAGCGGGCCTGCTCGATGTGCAGTGCACCTGTGACGGCGCGGGCAAGAGCCCCGCGCTGAGTTGGGCGAAGGCGCCCGCCGCGGCGAAGAGCCTGGCGATCGCCATGCATCACGTGCCACCGGACGGCGATGAGCATGTGTACATGGTCGTGTGGGGCATCCCCGCGTCGACGACGGAACTCAAGCTCGGCGACGCGAGCATCGGCACCTGGGGCTCCAACACCATGTCACGCCGCGCGGAGTACGCGCCGCCGTGCTCGCAGGGCCGCGGTGAAAAGGTCTACACGGTAACGGTCTACGCGCTGTCGGCGGAGCCGAAGTTGAAGGAAGGTGCCACGCGCGCGCAGCTGCTTGATGCGATCAAGGAGTCCACGCTCGGCAGTGCCAGCGTCGATCTGCGCTATGCCCGCCAGGACGGTGCGACCGATGCGCCCCAGGGCAAGGGCCAAAGTCAGGGCCAAGGTCAGGGACAAGGTCAAGGCCAAGGTGGTCGCGGTCGTCGAGGCGGCCAAGGTGGCGGTGAGGGCGGCGGTCAAGGCGGCGGCGGCCAAGGCGGCGAAGGCGGCTTGCTTGCCCGCATGACCGCGTTCAAGACCGATGTCCCCGCGCATGATCACGACGTGATCCTCGTACGCCCCACGCGCGATGCCATGACGGCCAGCGTCGTGGCCTCGAGCGACCGCATCGGTCAGGTCGAGTTCTGGCGCGACGGCGATGCAGCGCGGCGCACGACGCCGCAGCAGCCGATGACGGCTGGAACGCCTGTGAGCTTCACCATGGATGGGCTCGCCCCGGATGCGTCGTACCGCTATCGCTTCCTGTGGCGCGCGTCCGCCGGCGGCGAGCCCAGCCACGGGGAGGAGTCGTCGTTCCACACCCCACGGCCCGCCGGCGAGTCCTTCACCTTCACGGTGCAGGCCGACTCGCACCTGGACCAGGGCGTCGATCCGCGCGTGTACGAGCAGACGCTCGCCAACATGCTTGCGGCGAAGCCCGATCTCTTCGTCGATCTTGGCGACACCTTCATGACGGACAAGCGCGGCCGGGACTTCCAGCGCACGCTGCCCCAGTACGACGCGCAGCGGTGGTACTTCAGCAGGCTCTGCCACAGCGCACCGCTGTTCATGGTGCTCGGCAACCACGACGGCGAGAAGGGCGACTCGGGCACCGCGGACGATGACATCGGCCCATGGTCCTACCGCGAGCGGACCATGCGTTTCCCAGAGCCGGTCATCGATGGTTCGATGTACACCGGCAAGACCGGCTTCGATGACGGACGCGGTGCGAACTACTACGCCTTCACCTGGGGCGATGCACAGTTCATCATGCTCGATCCGTTCTGGTCGACCAGCCGACGCGTCGGCAAGGGCGGCGGCGGCAGCGCGCGCGGCCAGCAGGGTGGCGGCCAAGGCGGTGAAGGCGGACGCGGTCAAGGCGGTGGTCAGGGCGGCGGTCAGGGCGAGCGCCCCGAGCGCCCGAGTGATGAACCGCTCAAGCCGACCGATGCCAGCTGGAACGCCACGCTCGGCCGCGAGCAGTACGACTGGCTCACGCGCACCCTCGAGTCGTCGAAGGCGCGCTACCGCTTCGTGTTCATCCACCACCTGGTGGGCGGCATGGGCGGCAGCGAGTCACGGGGCGGCGTCGAGAGCTCGCCGTACTTCGAGTGGGGTGGGCTCAACGCCGATGGATCGCCGGGCTTCAAGGAACACCGCGCCGGGTGGCCGATGCCGATCCACGACCTGCTCGCCAAGCACGGGGTGAATGCCGTCTTCCACGGGCACGATCACCTCTACGTGCACAGCCAGCGCGATGGCGTGCACTACCAGTGCGTGCCCCAGCCGGGCAACCCGGCGGGGAACACCCGCAGCGCTGCCCAGTACGGCTACACCAGCGGCACGCTGCACGGCAGCCCGGGCCACGTGCGCATCAACGTCGCGCCGGACTCGGCGAGCGTGGAGTTCGTGCGGACGGCCGTTGCCGGTGGCGAGCAGGGCGGCGGCCAAGGCGGCGGCGGGCGTCGCGGCGGTGGCGGTGCGAAGGAACCCAACGGCACCATCATCGATCGTTACGAGCTGAGTCCCCGCGCAGTCGCACCGTCGAAGAAGGAGTCCAAGTGAATCCCAGGACCATCGCGATCATCGCCACCGGAACCTTGGTGTCGCTCGCCCTTGCGCAGCAGCCCCCTCAGGACGGTGACCAGCAGCCACCGCCGCCCGGCAAGGGAAAGCAGGGCGGTGGCCAGGGCAACCGTCAGGGGCGCGGTGCACGCAAGCCACCGCAGGACGGGATCGTGAAGCCATCGATGTCGGACACGATCAAGGGCGCGATGTACGCCGACAACTGGTTCATGCTCTACGTCAACGGCAAGCAGGTCGCGGTCGACAGCATCGACTTCCTGCCGCACAACGTGGTCGCGATCGACCTGCTGCCGGAGTACCCGATGACGATCGCGGTGCTCGCGAAGGACAACGCCGATCCCGTGACGGGCTGCGAGTACGGCCGGCAGATCGGTGATGGTGGCTTCATCCTGCGATTCGCCGACGGCACCGTCACCGACGCATCCTGGAAGGCCAAGTGCTTCATGCATGGTCCCATCGACCGTGACACGGCCAATCCCAAGGTCCGCAGCGAGCCGTTGCCCAAGGACTGGTTCGCCGTGGGCTTCGACGATGCCTCATGGGATCAGGCCACGGAGTACCCACAGGACAGGATCGATCCCAAGGAACCCTTCTTCCAGCATGACTTCTCCGGGGCGCGCTGGATCTGGACCTCGGACCTCGACCTGGACAACACGGTCGTGCTGCGCAAGCGCGTGGACAAGCCCGGTTGGTCACCGCGTTGGACGACGAAGCCCGACCTCACGCCGTCGGCGGAGTGACCCCGGCTCAGCCCGTCCAACCGGCCAGCAGCACACCAAGGTCACGTCCATCGACCTGACCGTCGTCGTTCAGGTCGCCTCGGACCGCTTGCGACGGATCGTTGGTGCCGAAGGCCGAGAGCATCAAGCCCAGGTCCGCGCCATCCACGCGGCCGTTGCCATCGAGGTCGGGCGTCTGCGTGGACTGCTGCACCACGCCTGCGCCGGCCGGTGGGTCGCCCCAGACGGCGTCCCACAGCGCGCCTTGCCCCTTCAGGTAGAGCAGCAGGAACTCCGTCGATTCGCGCCGCACGATCGCAAGCTGCTGCTCGCGCGTGATCGAACCCGAATCGCAGAACGCGATCGATGAGTCGATGAAGCCGCAGTGGTAGCCGCCGGTGATCGTGACCAGCTGGGATGCACCCGCGAGGTTGGGGTACATGGCCGCGGTCGAGCTCGGCGTGACGATGGTGTCTTGGCTGCCGACGATGAGCCGCGTTGCACCCTCGACGCCGAGCGCCGCGGTGATCGAACTGGGGTTCGTGTTGGCTGCGGCCCATGGCACGGCGCAACGGATGCCTGGGTCGGCCTGCGCGGCCAGCAGCGAGCAGCCGCCGCCCATCGAGTGACCCATGACGCCGCGCGCGCTTGCATCGACCCCACCGAACCACGGCGAGCCGCTGCTGGCGCCCTGGGCGGCAAGCCAGTTCAGGCTGGACACAAGATCCGCCGCGAACGCGCCGTGGCTCGGGAGCAGGCCGCCCTGCGTCTGCGGCATGATCGTCATGAAGCCCCAGCTGGCCAGGTGTGCGCCCGTGGACTGGTACAGCGTGACGGCCGACAGGAAGCCATGGCCGAAGGCGATGATCGGGTACGGGCCGGCGCTGGCATCGAGGGGCGCGCCGACGGCCGTACTGGTGCCGGGGTAATGCAGGGTGGCCAGGAAGGTCGATCCGTCGGCCCTGACCACGGTCACGTCGCGCCGCGACGGCACCAGCGCGCCGGGAGCCGAAAGGTCGACGGCGACGGCGGGGGCGGTGAGGGCCAGCAGGACAAGCAGCGTCGTGGTTCTGGTGATGGACATGGATGTGTCGGCGGAAGGGAGCCGGAGACGTTCGCGCTGGGTCGATGTGGGGATTCACCCCCACCTGGGGCACGCCATGGGCGGAATCCTGTGAGGAAGCACACGCTTGGTCGGTTCTTGGCACCTTCTGGCCGTCGTCGGGCAAGTCCCGTTGGGGGGCAGCCGGAAGCGGTGTTACCTTCGACCGATGCTCCAGTCGGCCGTTCCCATCGTGCTGCTCGGCCTTGCGGCCGCCCACCCCGCACCCCCGGTCGGCATCGCCAAGTCCTTCGTCGGCGGAGCCTGGAACGAGGTCGTTGGGACCGAGCCGCTGCCGCAGGGGCGCACGCTCGTGTGGGAACGCCAGGGTGCGGTGTGGATCCTCGAAGCCGATGGAACGCGAGCGGCGAACCCCGCACTCACGCTTCGCGACGAGGTCGGTGGCTGGCGCGACTACGGGCTCATGTCGGTCGTGGCGCATCCGCAGATCGAGCAGAACGGCTTCATCTACCTGATGTACGTCGTCGATCGCCACCATCTCGATGCCGCCGGCACGCCGCAGTACAACCCAGCTACGGACACCTACTTCACCGCGACCATTGGTCGGATCACGCGGTATCGGCTCACGCCCGAGTCGGGCTTCACGGCGGTCGACCCGTCGAGCCGTGTGGTGCTCGTGGGTGAGAGTGCATCGACCGGCATCCCGATCGTGCACCAATCACACGGTCCAGGCACCCTGATGTTCGGTCGTGACGGCACGCTGCTGGCGACCACCGGTGATGCCGCGAGCTACAACGAAGTCGACGTCGGTGGCCAGGTCGCCGACGGCTGGGTCAACGACGGACTCGCCCGTGGCATCCTCCGTGCCAAGGAGAACATCGGCGCGTTCCGCTCGCAGCTCATCGATTGCCTGAACGGGAAGGTGCTTCGCCTGGATCCGGCGACCGGCGACGGCGTGCCGAGCAATCCATGGTTCGACGCTGCGGCGCCGCGCTCGGCCAAGAGCCGCGTCTTCGCACTCGGGCTGCGCAATCCGTTCCGGTCCTGGATCGAGCCCGGAACGGGTTCGACGGATCCAGCACTGGCGAACCCCGGTCGCATCGTGATCGCGGATGTCGGCTGGAGCACCTGGGAGGATGTGCAGGTCTGCGACGCCCCGCGCCAGAACTTCGGCTGGCCGCTCTTCGAGGGGCTCACGGTGCACAATGGCTACTGGGATGCCGGCACGCTGAATCCCGACGCGCCGACCGGACTGGGGAGTCCCGCGCAGCACAGGTTCCGTGAACTCCTCAGGCAGGAGTCACTCGATCCGACCTTTGACCAGGCGCTCGATCCGTTCGCCTTCATCCAGGCGGAACAGGCCAACGCGAGCGGTGCACCGGTCATGGGCAACGACCGTGGCTACCAGGGCACGGGCTACCGCGACTACCAGACGAACTCCGGTGAGTGGATCGACTTCACGGTGCAGGTGCCGTCGGCGGGCACCTACACGTTGTTGGCGCGCTACACGCTGGGCGTGACCGCCTCGCGCACGCTGCGGGTGAGCGTGGACGGTGCCGTCGCGGTGAATCTGTGGACCTTCCCGAGCACCGGTGCATGGGGTGACTGGCGCCTGCTGTCGACGACGCTGTCGTTGCAGCCGGGCACGCGGGTGATCCGGCTGGCCACGATTTCCAACAGCGGACCGAACCTCGACTCGATCGCCCTCGTGCCAGCCGGCCAGCCCGCACCGACGCTGCCCGCCTCGTTGCCGACCTTCGAGCACCGTCGGCCGATCGTCGAGTGGAACCACGCCACCTCGCTCGCGCGGACGCCGACGATCACGAACAATGCAGCGACCACTGCCAACGTCGGCGGCACGGCCGGGGCGGTGGGGGATCCCTTCAGCGGGTTCTGCGCGGTGGGTGGTCCCATCGTCAACGATCCTGCATGGCCGCTTGACTGGCGTGGCGTGATGCTGACGGGTGACTTCACGTCGAACTGGATCCGCGCATTCACCCTCGATGGCTCGGGGCGGGTCACGGCGGTCCGCACTCTCGACCAGTTCGATCCGCTCGAGCCATCGTCGCAGCGGCTCTATGCACCGGTCTCCATCGAACTCGATCCCCGCGATGGCAGCCTGTGGGTGGCGCAGTGGCCCGATCGTCTGGCGCGCTACCGGCCGACCTGTCCGGCGGATCTCAGTGGTGACCGCGTGATCGATGGCGCGGATCTGGGGGTGCTTCTTGGTGCCTGGGCGACGGCCGGGCCGGCGGACCTGAATCGCGACGGCGTGATCGACGGGGCTGATCTGGGTGTGCTGCTGGGCGCCTGGGGCGCGTGCCCCTGAGCGGCGGCGCGGCTGCTCACATGTGCCGCGCGAGGAAGTCGTCGTAGGCGATCCGCAGTCCGTCGCGCAGGCTCGTCGTGGCGCTCCAGCCGAGCGCATGCATGCGTGACACGTCCATGAGCTTGCGCGGCGTGCCGTCGGGCTTCGTGGTGTCGAACTCGAGCGTTCCGGCGAAGCCGACGACATCCATCACGGTCTCGACGAGTTCACGGATCGTCACGTCCGTGCCACTGCCGATGTTCACGAAGGGCCCGTCATAGCCGAGCTCCATCAGTCGGATGCAGCCGTCGGCCAAGTCATCCACGAACAGGAACTCGCGCCGCGGCGTGCCCGTGCCCCAGACCGGGACGCTCGGTTCGTGGCGCACCTTCGCGTGGTGCACCTTGCGGATGATCGCCGGGATCACGTGGCTGCCGTCAGGGTCGTAGTTGTCGCCCGGACCGTAAAGGTTGCAGGGCATCGCGCTGGTGTAGTGCCGCCCATGCTGCCGCGCGTAGCTCTCACACATCTTGATGCCGGCGATCTTGGCGATCGCGTAGGGCTCGTTCGTCTGCTCGAGCGGCCCCGTGAGCAGCGACTCCTCCGCGATCGGCTGCGGCGCCATCTTGGGATAGATGCAGCTCGAGCCTAGGAACAGCAGCCGCTCGACCCCAGCGAGGTGCGAGCCGTGCACCAGGTTCAGCATGGTCTGCAGGTTCTGCTGGATGAAGTCCGCCCGGTAGGTGTCGTTGGCTAGGATCCCACCGACCTTGGCGGCCGCGATGAAGACGAAGTCAGGCCGATGCTCGGCCAGGAAGGCGTGGGTCGCGCGCTGGTCCAGTAGGTCAAGCTCCTGGCGTGTCCGCAGCAGCAGATTGGTGTAGCCGCGCGCTTGGAGCCGGCGCACGAGCGCTGATCCCACCATGCCACGGTGCCCCGCGACGAAGATCCGTGCCGAATGGTCCACGCCGCGATGGTAGTGCGCCGTCACCGGGAGCCGGGCAGGTCGTCATGGAACGTGGGCTTGAGCTCCACGGGCCCCGAACCCTGGGATCCGCTCGGCGAGGGCCCGACCGCCGTTGCGTCGGGTTGGGCCTTCGCAAGCTGGGCATCATCGGGGATCGAGTCCGGATCGATGCCCTGCGCCTGAAGGTCCTTCATCCGCTGCACGGCCTTGCGCATGGCGCGAAGCACGAGCCATCGGATGAAGCCGGCGAAGGCAATCGCGAACAGACCGACCCCGACAGGGATCGCATTGGACCAATCCCAGCCGGGTTCAAGCACGGCGCGGGTGCGATCGTCGGGGTCGTACGACACCGTCACCGTCGATCCGACCGGATGGCGATCGACGGTCTCCTGCGCACCCGACTGCGACGACGAGGTGACCTTGTAGGTCAGGCGATCGCCTCGAATCGTCACGCCGTCGATCTCGTAGTCGAACTCGATCCGCGCGCTGTAGCTGATCCGTGTCCGGCCCTTGCTCGTGCTGGTGTGGCGCGTGACCTCGCTGTGCGTCACCGTGCCGGTCACGGTGGGCCATGCGGCGCTCGCCTTCGCGAGCATCCACTCGTGCACGCCCTGCACGACGAAGAAGCCGCCGACGGCCATGAAGATGACCGTGATCGCCGTGATGGCCCACGCCGTCCTGCGCGCAGCGGCCTCGGTCATGGCGCTCGGGGCGCGACCAGACGATCGTCGACCCCATCGCAGCCGCATGGCTCAGCCGATCCTCTCCGCGCCGCCCAGGTACGGACGCAGGGCTGCAGGGATCGCGATCGATCCATCCTGCTGCTGATGGATCTCCAGCAGCGGGATCAGGATGCGCGGGCTGGCAAGCACCGTGTTGTTGAGCGCGTACGCAAAGTGGATGCGTCCCTGCTCGTCGCGGTACCGAAGGTTCAGTCGACGGCACTGGAAATCGCCCAAGCGGCTGGCGCTATGCGTCTCGCCGTACGCGCCGGTCGGCACGCCGTCGCTGCCGGCCTCGCCGCGTCCGGGCATCCAGCACTCCACGTCGATCATGTCCTCGTTCTTCACGCCAAGATCGCCGCTGCAGCACTGCAGCAGGCGATAGGGGAGTTCGAGCCGCTGCAGGAGCGACTCGACGTAGCCCAGCATGCGCGCATGCCAGGCTCGGCTCTCGGCGTCGTCTGCCTTGCAGACCACGACCTGCTCGACCTTGTCGAACTGGTGGATTCGGTACAGCCCGGCCGTGTCCTTGCCTGCGGCACCGGCCTCGCGTCGGAAGCAGGTGCTCACCGTGGTGTAGCGCAGCGGCAGGTCGTCGTGCGACAGGATCTCGTCGGCGTGCAGGCCCATGAGCCCGACCTCGCCGGTGCCGGTCAGGAACAGGTCATGGCCCGATCCGCGCTTGGATTCCTCGATGTGGTATGCCTGCTCGCGACCGGCCGGGAAGAAGCCCGTGCCGACCATGCACTCTTCCTTCACGATGACCGGCACGCCGACCGCCGTGAACCCGTTCTCGACGGTCATGAAGTCGAACGCCATGCGCAGCACGGCCTGGTGCAGGCGCATGCCCCAGCCGGTGAGCGCATAGTGGCGCGTGCCGGCCATCTTCACGCCGCGCTCGAAGTCGACCATGCGGTGCTGCTTCACGAGATCGAGGTGCCCGCGCGGCGTGAACCCGCGATTGGCCGCGAACGGCTTCGATGCATCGAAGCCGGCCGGGTTCCACCGCCGGATCTCCACGTTGTCCTCGCTGCCCTTGCCCTTGGGCACGTCGGCCGCCGGCGGCTGCGGGATCGTCAGCAGCACGGCATGCCAATCGGGTTCGATGCGCTGCAGTTCCGACTCGAGCACGGCGACCTGGTTCTTCAGCGCAAGCGGCTTGGCCTCGAGGTCACGCAGTTCGGCCTCGAGCCGGGCTCGGTCGGCGTCGGCCGCCGACTTCAGCGCGCCCTTGGCCTTCCCGATCTGCGGCCCGATCTCCTTGCTGATGCGGTTCTGCTCGGCCCGCTTGCCTTCGAGCTCGGTCAGGATGCGACGGCGTGCGTCATCGAGCGCGATGAGGCGGTCGAACTCGCAGGTCATGCCCTTGTCGCGGGCTCCGGCACGGAAGCGCTCGGGATCGTCACGGAAGGCCTTGATGTCGATCATGGTCGCGCGGAGTGTACGGACTCCCCGCGGGGCGTCCGTTCAGCCCCGGTAGTCGGGGGGCGCGGCCCAACGCAGCTTCTGCGACAGCGTGTGCAGGTAGGAACAGTCGGGGTTGGCGATGAGGCGCGCCATGTGGTGATGCCGGCTCACGACGACCGTGTCGCCGACCTTCAGGCTCTCGACCGGGATGCCGTCGCAGAGCAGGGATGTACCCGGGTTGGCGCGCATCAGGTCGAGCCGGACATCCGTGTGGCTGGGCACCACGACCGGGCGGAAGGCGAGGCTGTGCGCAGCTTCGGGGGTCACGATGAGCACCTCGGTGTCGGGATGCACCACCGGGCCGCCGGCGCTGGCGTTGTAGGCCGTGCTGCCCACGGGCGTGCTCACGATGCAGCCGTCGCCGTCGATCACCGGACCGTCCTCGCCGTTGAGCCCCAGCCGCAGCTCGATCATGTGGTACGGCGGCCCCGCGGTCACCACGGCATCGTTCATGGCCACGTGCGATGCGCTCAGCGATCCATCGCGCGCGACCACGCGCACCTCGAGCAGCATGCGGTGCCGCACGAGCGGGCTCGGCCCGAAGATGCTCGGCGCGTGGGCCTCGAGCGAGGTGAGGTCGAACTCCGCGAGGAACCCCAGCCGACCGTTGTTCACGCCGACCACCGGGACGCCCGTCCCCGCCAGCCGGCGGCACTGCGCGATGAGCGTTCCGTCGCCGCCCACGCTCACGAGCCGGTCGAAGCCCACGCGCGGGTCATGCGGAGCATCGACGGCGAACTCAGCGACGATGTCGGCGTGCTGCGCGACGATCGCGCGGACCTCGTCGATCATGGTCGGCCGGCCATCGCGCGTGCGACCGACCGCGATGGCTGTGCGTGCGCGGCTCATGACACCAGTCCCTTGGTCAGTCGCATGAAGGCCGTCTCCAGGTCGGGGCGTTCCTCGGTGAAGCGGCGCACGCGGAAGCCCTGCGCGATCAGGCGGTTGGGCAGGTCGCTCAGCACGGTGGCCGCGGCTGCATCCAGGTGCACCTCGATGCGCACGAGTGCATCCTCGCGCTGCAGGTCGACCTTGGTCACGCCCGGAACCTTGGCCAGCAGGGCCGCCGCCTCCTTGGGGCGCTCGTCCACGACGACGTGTACCACGTGCCCGACCGCGGTCTTCGACATGATGTCGGACATCGGACCGCTGTAGACGAGCTTGCCCTGCTCGACGATCCCCACGTGGGTGCAGAGCTCGGCGAGCTCGAACAGGATGTGGCTCGAGATGATGATGGTCTTGCCCATCGCGCGCAGCTCCTTGAGGAGTTCACGCATCTCGATGCGCGCGCGGGGGTCGAGCCCGCTCGAGGGCTCGTCCAGCAGCAGGACCTTGGGATCGTGCAGCAGCACCCGGGCCACCGAGAGCCGCTGCTGCATGCCGCGCGAGAGCCCGTTCACCTCGGCCAGCGTCTTGCCGGTCAGGTCGGTGAGCTCGAGCACGTCCGAGACGGCCTTGCGGCGGGCATCGCCGTGGATCCCGTAGCAGCTCGCGAAGAACTCCAGGTACTCCTGCACGAGCATGTCGTCGTAGGCGCCCATGAAGTCGGGCACGTAGCCGATCACCGGGCGGATCAGGGCATTCTGGTAGCCGACGGTCTTGCCGTCGATGCGCGCCTCGCCCCAGCTGGGCTTGAGCAGCGTGGCCAGGATCTTGATCGTGGTCGTCTTGCCTGCGCCGTTGGGGCCGATGAAGCCGAAGCAGGAACCCTGCTCGATCTTCAGGTTGAGGTTGTCCAGGGCCGTCAACTCCCCGTACTTCTTCGTCAGGTTGACGGTCTCGATCATCGCCATGGCTTCGGGGATCGTAGCAGCGCCACTTCAGCGGACCATCGTTGCCGGCACCAAGGCATCGACCTGGGGCAGGGGGAGGATCACGCGCACGAGCGTCGTGCCTGACATGGGCACCGTGTCGCCGTCGATGGTGATCGGCAATGGGCTGCCGTCGAGGTTCGCCTCGTCGGGATCGATGGTCAGGAACCCCATCACGATCACGCAGGGGCGGGAGCACCAGGGTCCCAGGTCCAGCGCATGGCCGGCCACACGCTGCACGGCGACTTCGTTCTCGGTGGGGCCGCGCGTGGCTGCGGCAGCGGCCCACCAGCGCGGATCCGGCAGCATGCCGTACAGGCTCATCATCGTCAGGTGTTCGCGTGCGACCTTCTCGCTGAGCGAGCCACTCGTCGAAAGCGGCGCAAACGCCTGGCGCAGGGGCGCGATCAGCCCCGCATCCAGGAACGTGTCCAACCCCAGCACACCGGGATCGACCGGATCGATGACCGGGAGGGCACGATCCTGCCGACCCTGGACCGGTGGATAGAGCACATTGGCCAGTTCGAGCTCGGTACCCGGCTCCCAGGGCGACGTGAGCCTGGCAGCGAGCACCATGCTCGGCATCGCATCGCTTGGCGTGACCGGCACGGCCTTCGTGGCAGCCGTGGCCCGCTCGTTGAAACGCGGCGGCGCAGGCCTGAACGGGGTCACGTGCAGCACCAGCACGTCGGTCAAGGCAGCGGGCAGTCCATGCTTGAGCCTGCCGGTGAGGTAGCTCGCCGGTGCCGCATCGGCCGAGCGTGTGGCGTTGGCCGTCTGCTGCAGCGGCGCGCCGCTCACGGCAGGCAGCCCTCGCCATGCCGAGGGCAGGTCGCCGTTCCACGAGCCGGCCACCATCGTGGCCGTGGCGCGCGCAGGAAGCGTGAGCGAACCCGGTCGCGACGCCTGCACGGTGTATCGGGTCGCGTCGGGGAACTCGCCATCGTCGCCGACGGGCGAGAAGGGACGCAGCACACCCTGGCCGCCGGGCAGCGCGACGTCTGCCGTTCCGTAGTTCGGCAGGAAGGCGCTCAGCCAGGTGTGCATGCGCACCGGCGGCTGCGTTCCGGGCAGGCTGCCCGGGAGCACCACGGCGTCGATGACCGTCAGGTGCTGGCCGCGCGCATCGGCCTGCCGCAGCACGGCGCCCGCCAGCCAGGCCACCGCACCGAACGCACAGGCGATCCCCACGAAGGCCAACCAGCTCCACCGTTCCTGCTTGCGGTGCCGCAGGACGTAGAACGAGACCGGACCGGCGAGCAACCAGTACGCCGCGAAGATCAGGATCGAGATCGACGTCAGGTTCGACGCCGTCGAGCGCATGCCGATGAACGCGTTGAAGAACTCGCTGCCGCCGATCACGATGCGCCGCGGGTTGGCCTCGATCGGTGAAGGCTGCGCGTCCTTCCACTCGCGCATCCGCGAACGCGGCGGCGTGTCGCCGCGACGTCCCATGATGCGGTTCCACCAGATGTCCGCTTCGGGAAGGTCGCCGTCCACGTAGCGGCGTCGATTCAGCGCATCAGCATCAAGGCCGCTCACCACCAGCGTTCCCGAGCCCAGCGGTCGCTCCACCACGACGCATGCGCCATCAAGCGTGTCGCGGCGAGGCTCGGGCACGCCGTTCCACGCGCGCGGCACGGGCATCGCCACCAGTTCAACCCACGGCGCGCTGCACTCGCTGAAGGTGGTCAGTGGCTGCGTGCCATCCTTGCGGAGTTCAAGCCGCTGCGACGAGATGACCGGTGCGAGGGTGCTCGCCTTCACCTCCTCCACGCGCGTCCAGGCCAAGCCCTTCAGTGCATCCTTGATCCACTCGGGCTGCGGCGCATCGATGGAGAAGCCATCGGCAGCGGCCGAGACCTGCAGGATCAACCGGCCGCCACCCTCGACCCACGCTCGAAGCGCCTTGTCCTGCGCGGGCAGCAGCGAGCCCAGCGGCGCGCCTGCCCAGACCACGGCCTTGAATCCTGACCAGCCCTCGACCCGGTCGGGAAGGTGCTCGGTCTCGCGGATCTCACCCACGGTCACGTAGCCACCGAGGCACGGCGACTGCTGGCCGGGATTCCACGCGGCCATCCCGCAGTGCCCGCCGGCGACCACGCCGACGATGTCGACCGTGGGATCGACCTGCATGGCGCCGCGCGTGGGTTGCTCGACCGCAACCTGCAGCCGCTCGAGCAGTCGTCCTCGTCGCCCGTCATCACGCTCGTAGGTCGCCAGCGTGATCGGCTTGCCCGACACGCCCGAGGCGATGGAGGGATACACCCAGATCGACGTCGCCCCGGACGACAGCACACTGCGGACCGAGTACTCCGCAATGTCGCCATCCACGTTGGGGATCTCGACCACCACCTCGGCATCGACGCCCTCACGGTCGTCGCCGGCCGGCAGGGAGGCCTGGAGCTGCAGGGGCACGATGCCGCCGAAGCGCACCACATCCGCGAACCCGGCGCGCTCGAGCACCAGGTCCCCGGATGCCGTGGCGGCCACGGCCGCCGCAGCGATCGCGCTAGCGGCGCAGCGCACCGAACTCGGCCAGCATCGCGGCATGGCTCATGGCTCCGTTCATGAAGCACTTCAGCTCGAACTTCTCGTTGGGCGAGTGCACCCGGTCGTCGTCGAGACCGAAGCCCACGAGCAGGGCATCGATGCCCAGTTCGCGCTGGATCGTGCCGACGGCCGGGATGCTGCCGCCCGAACCGATCAGGTACGGCGCCTTGCCGTACGCGCGGCGAAGACCGCTCTCGGCCGCCTTCATGTAGGGGCTGTCGTCCCGCACCATGATCGCCGGATTGCAGCCGTGCTCGTGCAGCTCCATCGTGCAGCCGGCCGGCAGCCGTTCGCGGAAGAAGCGCTCGATGCCCGCCAGGATCTTCTTCGGATCCTGCCCGGCCACGAGCCTGCAGCTGAGCTTCACGCTCGCCTGCGAGGCGATCACGGTCTTCGCGCCCGCCCCCGTGTAGCCGCCCACGATGCCGTTGCAATCGCAGGTCGGTCGACTCCACGTGCGCTCAAGCGTGCTGCGCCCCGACTCGCCGAAGCCCTTGGCCAGGCCGATCTCGCCGAGGAACTCGCCGTCATCCCACGGCAGGTCCTTCCACATCGCGGCCACGCGTGCAGGCAGTTCACGCACGTCGTCGTAGAAGCCCGGGATCTGCACGCGTCGGTCGCCGTCGTGCAGCTGCGCCACGATCGAGGCCAGCACGTTGATCGGATTCGGTACCGCGCCGCCGTACAGCCCCGAGTGCAGGTCGCGGCTCGGCCCGCGCACGGTGATGTCCACGTACACCAGCCCGCGCAGCATGGTGGTGATCGCCGGCGTGTCCACATCCCACATCCCGGTGTCGCTCACCACGCACACGTCGGCCTTCAGCAGGTCCTTGTTGGCCTTGATGAAGGGATCGAGGTTCGCGCTGCCGGACTCCTCCTCGCCCTCGATGAACATCGTCACGGCGCAGGGCAGCGTGCCGTGCGTCGCATGCCATGCTCGGCACGCCTCGACGAAGCTCGCGACCTGTCCCTTGTCGTCCACGGCGCCGCGCGCCACGATCCGCTTGCCTCGGGGACCATCCACCACGACCGCCGCGAACGGCGGTGATTCCCACAGCTCGATCGGGTCGACCGGCTGCACGTCGTAGTGGCCGTAGAAGAGGACGCGCGGTCCGTCGTAGCCCGGCGGGCCGTCGTGCGACGCCACGACCATCGGGTGGCCCGGCGTCTCATGCAGCGCGCCGTTGAAGCCCATCTTGCGCAAGTCCTCGAGCAACCACTGCGCGCAGGCGCGGACCCGCGGCGCAAAGGCCGGGTCCGTCGAGATGCTCTCGAACGCCAGGAAGTCCTTCAGCCGCTGCAGCATTCCGGCTTCATCAGCGCTCAGCCGCTCCAACACCGTATTCACCTGCATGCTCATGGCGTCAAGCGTAGCCGCGCGCTCCCGGGACCGCCGCGCTGACGGCCTTGCGAACCGTGCGGCGGACCACCACCGCGGACCACCGCTCCGGCATCACGTTCGGGCGCAGAGGCGGCCGTGGGCATCGGCCAGGATCCACTGCACGAGGGGGTCGCCCATCGCGCCGCCGGCCTGCGCGTTGTGCAGCAGCGTCTGGGCATAGAGCGCCGCCTCGGGGCTGCCATGCAGGATGAAGGCGTGCATCGCCCATGGCCTGTTGGTGGCGTTGTCTGGCTGCGTGTGCTCAAGGTGCCATTCGATGCAGTCGGCCAGGCGCGCCATGACCTGCTCCCGACCCGGTCCATGCACGCCCCGCTCAAGCAGGTGAAGCATGGCCAGCTCCGTCTCCGTCCAGACCTCGATCGTGCGGAAGGGGCCTTGCTCGAGCAGCGCACCCGTGGGCTTGATGGCGTCCCAAGGCAACTCACCGGCTTCGACCCACCGGCGCCACGCGATCGAGTCCACATCGTTGCGTCGGGGACCGTCGTCCATGCCCGGTGGCAGGGGCCGTGCGTCCGATCGCGTGGCCACGCCCTCGAGCATGCGGATCCAGTCGTGCGGGGTCATGCACGAACGGTAGCGCCACCATCACCCCAACGCCCCAAGCGCGGCCGCTCGGACGCAGCCTGCGATCACGCCGCCGGCCCACACGCGGCCGTGTGGCCGAGCGCACTATCCTCCGGCCCATGCCGACGCAGCACGTGCAGGTCGATGGCGTCTCGTTCCGATCGGTCTTCCCGGCGCAGCGGATCGTGGGCGCCGCCGCGGCAGGACTGCGGCCGCCACGCCTGTGCGTGGCGTTGGTCCTGCTCGCGCTGTGGATGTCCGGCGGTGCACTGTGGGACCTGATGACCGCGCCGACCGTCTCGCCCCGAGGCATCGCCTCGGGCACGCTCGACGCCGACACGCTCGAACAGGCGCGGCGCATCATGGAGTCGGCCGCGCTGAGCGTCGTGCCCGATGCCGACGTCGCCGGCGCCAGCCCCGCCGAACTCACCGCGTTGATCTCAGCCTCGCTGGAGTCGATCGATGCCGCGAGCGATGCCGAATCCCGCGACCGTGCCGAGGCGGCCGTCCGCGCGATCGCCGCCGTTCGTCCTCGCGGGGCGTTCGAATCGTGGGAGTTTGCCTTGCGCACACGGCTGCTCGCCTTCGTCGGCGACGCCGTCACGCTCAAGTGGTCCGGACTGCCCCAGCGCCTGGGTGCGCTCGTGTGGGACCTCCCGCGCGAAGCGATCGGGGTGTCGTGGGGCTTTGCCGGCTACCTCGTCCTGCTCTTCACGGTGGGCATGGCCACCATCGGCATCGTGCTGTCCCGCATGAATGCACTGGATCTGTCCGAAGCTCCCGCACCGACCCTGGCCCAGGCGCGCGCCTGGGGCGCCGCGGTGCGGCCGAGCGCGGTGGGCGCGATCCTCGTCCCGCTCGTGGGCATGATCGTCTGCATCGCGGTGGCGGGGCTGCCCGCACTGCTCGGACTGATCCCGGTGGCGGGGCTCGTTGGTGCGCTCGGTTTCGGCCTGTCGCTGCTCCTGGGCATCCTCGCGATCATCATCGGTGCCTCGGTCACGGTCGCACTTCCGCTGGTGATTCCAGCGGTGGCGTGCGATGCCGCGGATGCCGTCGAGGCCCCGCAGCGCGCACTCGCCTCGGTCATGTCGCGACCGATCCATGCGCTGATGCACCTTGTGCTCGGTCTCGTGGCCGTCGTCCTCGCGACCGCAGCCGCTGACGTCGTCGTCTCGTGCGGATTCGATGCCGCGGTCAGCGCCTGGACCACCATCGATGATGGCCCGGCGATCGGCGCGGTGGGTCGCCTGGTCCCGTTCGAACCGTGGCGCGCCCCGACCACGATGGGCATGGACGCCGTCGACGCTGCACAGGCCTGGATCCTCGGCTTCTGGCGCACGATCGCCTCGGCGCTCATCGGCGCCGCTGCGCTCAGCACGATCATCGCTGCCTGCACGCGTGCCTGGCTCTTCCAGCGTCAGGCCAGCGAAGGCCAGCACCCGGCCGACATCCTCGAGCGGCCGTGACGGCCGCACCGGGCTGACACCGGCTTCACTTCGGGATCTTGTTGCCGGCCTTGGTGTCGCCGGGCACCGATCCGAGGCCGCCCTTGAGCGAGCCGCCGCCGAACTTCAGCAGCAGCTTGGCCATCGACGGATCGGCTGCGCGCTCGACCATCGGCTCCTCGCGCTCGCGTCCTCGTCCGCCACGGCCGCCGCCGCGGTCCTCGCGTTCGGGGCGCGGCGGAGCATCCTTCAGGGCCTTGATCGAAAGCGCGATGCGCTTCTTCTTCTCGTCGATCGACAGGATCTTGACGGTGACGACTTCGTCCTTGCGGAGCGTGGCCACCGGATTGGGCAGGCGATCGTGCGTGATCTCGCTGATGTGCACCAGCCCCTCGACGCCCGGCGCCAGTTCGACGAACGCACCGAACTCGGTCAGGTTGGTCACGCGGCCGGTCACGGTCGCGCCTTCCTGCAGGTCCTTCATCGCGGTCGCGACCGGGTCAGCCATGACGGCCTTGCGGCTCAGCGTGATCTTGGTGTCCTTGCCCTGACGCTCGACACGGATGACCTTCACCTCGACGACGTCGCCTTCCTTGACGGCGTCCTTCGCGTGGCGCAGGCGCTCGTGGGCCAGCTCGGAGATCGGGATCAGGCCGTCGGCGCCGCCCAGGTCGGCAAACGCACCGTAGGGCTGCACGCTGACGATGGTGGCGCTGCGCTGCTGGCCAACCTCGAGCACGGCCATCAATTGCTCGCGCTTCTCGGCCTTGTCGCGCTCAAGCACCTTGCGGCGCGAGAGGACCATGCGGCCCTTCTCCTTCTTGAGCTCGATGATCTCGCAGGCGAACTTCTGCCCGATGAAGACCGAGATGTCCTCGATGTGGCGCAGGTCCACGTGCGCCGCGGGCATGAAGGCCTTGTGGTGGGCGAATTCCATCTCCAGGCCGCCGCGGTTCATGCCGGTGCATCGCGCCTCGACCAGCTGGCCGACCTCGACGTCGCCGAAGGCGGCCTTCGTCACCTGGCCGGGGCGGGCCAGGATGAGCATGTTCTCGAACGGGTCCAGCCGCTCGACGACGAAGTCGAAGCTCTCGCCGAGCGCCGGCGGATCCTCGAAGTGCGCGATCGGGCAGACACCCTGGCTCTTGGGGCCGAACTCCACGAAGACGTCCTGGCCATGCACCTGGACCACGCGTCCGGTCCGCATCTGACGTCCGCCCGACTTCGGGGCAGCCGGCCGGCTCGGAGCCGACATCAGGTCATCGACGCTGCGCCCGCCGAGCGCCTCGGCGATCTCGGCTTCGAGCCCGGCATCGAGTCGGCTGGTGGACGGGGCGGGGGAGGGCGTGGACGGCGTGTGGTCGTCGGACATGGTGAGCGGGGCTGTGGTGGGCGATCCGGGTCCTCGTTGGACACCGGAGGGGCGATGCTACAGGCGACTGTTCCTGTCGGAAGCAGGTGAACCCCGAAACCGCCACGGCCAGTGGCCCGTATCGACCTGTTGGCGGACGCCGCGCCCGTCTCGCTGTACGATCGAAGTCCCACCCTCCCGGCGCCGTGCTGGCGTTCCGGGCTCAGATTGGCTCACCCTGGCGCGAAGGAGCACCACCACGAATGGCAACCGCCAAGTCCGCTTGGGGCATTGAGATCGGCGCATCGGCCCTGAAGGCCATCCGGCTCTCCCGCGAGGGCGATTCGGTCGTCGTGACTGATTTCACGGTCATCCCGCACCAACAGGTGCTTTCCGCGCCCGACGTCGATCCTGCCGCCATGGTTCGGTTCACGTTGGGTCAATTCCTGGCGGCCAACGGCGAGAAGCTGAAGTCCGACCGCGTGGTGGTGAGCGTGGCCGGGCGCGATGCGTTCGCGCGCTTCGCCAAGCTGCCGGTGGGGGGGAACCTCAAGAATCTCGCAAAACTCATTGATTTCGAGTCCAAGCAGCAGATTCCCTTCCCGATCGACCAGGTGGAGTGGGACTACCAGGCCTTCAAGAGCGAGGACAACATCGAGGTCGATGTCGGCATCTTCGCCATCACGAAGGACCGCATCGGCGAACTGCTCACGCTGTACCGCGAGTGTGGCCTCAACCCGGACGTGATCACGATCGCGCCCAACGCCGTCTTCAACGCCGTGACCTACGACCTGAACCTCGACCTGGCCAGCGGCCCGGTCATGGTGGTCGACGTGGGCACCAATGCCACGGACATCGTCGTGGCCGAGCGCGGCATCGGCTGGATGCGCAGCTTCCCGCTCGGTGGCCACTCCTTCACGGAGGCCATCTCGGGCGGCTTCGACATCCCCTACAAGAAGGCCGAGAAGCTCAAGCTCGAGGGGGCGGCCAGCAAGCACGCCAAGCAGGTCATGCAGCGCATGAAGGACACCTTCGACAGCCTGATCAGCGAGATCCGCAAGTCGAAGGACTACTACGAGAGCACCCATCCGGGTGCGACGGTCGAGAAGATCCTGGGCACCGGCTCCACGCTCAAGATTCCCGGACTCAGGAAGTTCATCACCCAGCAGATCGGCGTTGAGGTTGAGCGTCTCGATGACTTCAAGCGCATTCAGCTCGAGGGCGACCAGGCCGCAGACTTCGCGGCCAACGCCATGGGGCTGGTCGTTGCGTATGGCCTTGCCCTGCAAGGAGTTGGGCTCGGTGCGATCAACGTGAACCTGGTCCCGATGGCCGTCCGTCGCGAGCGCGCCTGGATGGCGAAGGGCAAGTGGTTTGCCGTCGCTGCGGGCCTTGGCTTGGTGATAGGTGCCATGCTGTTCATTCGTCCAATTACCGGACGTAGTGGCCTTGGAAGCTCGCCGCCGGCCTCTGTGGAGTCGACCATCAGCCAGGGCAAGGCGTTCAAGGCCCAGTACGACGAGCTGTCCGGTGCCGGCGCCAATGGGGGCGCTGCCCAGAACATGCTCTCGCTGGTGGACTATCGAAGCGTCTGGCCTCACGTGGTCAACGATGTCTTCAGCGCGCTCGCCGCCGCCAATCCTCAGGCCGCTCTCGTGGGCGGCAACGTCGACGAGATCAAGGCGATTCCCGTCGCCGAGCGTCGCTTGGTGACGCTCGATGAACTCGGCAGCGTTTACGTCGCTCCCGGCGCCGATGGCAAGCGCCGCATTCGGGTGTCGATGAAGGTCAGCCTCTCGCACGCCGATCCAGGCGTCTTCCTCAACAAGGAAAAGAGCGTTGCAGGGTGGCTTCGCGCCAACGCCGACCGTCCGGATGTGCCGTACGTCATCGTGGCGGACAGCATCAAGATTCCCGATGACTGGACCGAGATCGAGTTCGGCAAGGGTGCGCGGCAGAAGGCCGATGCTCCGGCCGGCGGGGCAGCCGGTGGAGGCTCGGACTTCGGTGCTCCTGCCTCCAGCGACCCCGGCTCATCTGCGAGTCAGGGCCAAGGCAACAAGGGTATGCAGGGTCGTCGCAAGCCGCCTGCGGGCGATGGACAGATGCCCGGGATGGGGCAGGGGCTTGGTCTGAGCGGCGGCGGCGAAGGCGCCGGCGACGGCTCCGGTGATGGATCAACCGGCGGCGCAGACTGGTCCGGTGGCTCCGACCCAGGGAGCAAGAGCCGACGCAAGTCCGGTTCGGCGACCGGTGCCGAAGCCGAGTCGATCAAGGTCCTCGAGGAGGCCCGCATCGGCGAAGCGCCCAGCATCTACCAGCCCGATGACGTGTATTTCGTCGGGGAAGTCACCTTCGAGGTCGAGCTCCGCGATCCGAAGGGCGCACCCGCCCCGGCAGCTGCAGAGGGAACCCAGTAATGGCGAAGCCGAACATCAAGCTTGACCTCAAGGCTCTCAAGCTCAATCCCCAGAAGGCCAAGGAGATCGCGAGCAAGTATGGCCTCGTGATCGTCGGCGGCGTCGTGCTCATCGCCGCGCCCGTTGCCGCGTACATCGTGGCCGACGGCATGAACGGCACGCTGGCCTCCGATGCGGCCGCCCGCGCCGGCAAGTTGAACGACCTCAAGGCCATCGGTTCCGCCGAGGTCTCGCTCTCCCTGCCCGGGCAGGAGCCGTTCTCGCAGCAGAACGTGGTGATCAACCAGAAGGTGATCGACCAGTACAAGCAGCGATTGGATTCCGTGTCCAAGCAGAGCGTGGCCACGCGTGAGCTCGCGGTGAAGCACAACCGCAAGGATCGCGAACCCTTCGTGGGCATGCGTCTGGCCAAGGGCGACCCCGCGCTGAAGGAACTCCCGCTCACCGTGTTCGACCGCCTGCAGAAGGAGTACGCCGGCCTGCTCGCCTCGGTGGGCGCCGGCACGCCGTACCCCGAAGCGGACATGGTCACGGAACTCTCGCGGCGCCGCTCGCAGATCGTCGACGCCGAGTTCGGCGCGAAGACCGAGTCCGAACTCACGCCCGAGGAGCGCTCTTCCCTGGGCACGAAGCTCGCCGACGAGCGCCTTGCTAGGTACTGCGAACACGCACGCCAGTGCTCCTTCTACGCCGATGCGGCGTCGATCGGTGCACCCGATGCGTCGCGTCGAACCACCAAGCTCAAGCCCATCGACCTGTTCCTCATGCAGTGGAACTACTGGGTCGCCGAGGACGTGCTTGGTGCGTTGAAGGCAGCCAATGGTGAGAAGGATGTCCTGCAGGGGCCGATCAAGCGCGTGCTGTCCCTGTCGTCCACGCTGCAGGCTCCGGCCGCTGCGGCGCCCGCCGATGGAGCTGCCGCCGGCGACGGTGCCGAGCCTCCGCCGCCCCCGGTCGATGACGGATCCGGCGCCGCCGCCGGTGCCGACGCCGTGGCCGCCGCGCCGACGGGCGAACCCATCAATCCCGATGCGGCGCTCCCCGCTGCGGACTACAGCAAGTCGTTCACGGGGCGCACGACCAACCAGCTCTTCGACATCATCACGTGCGAAGTCCGGCTGATCGTGCAGACGTCGGCGATCCCCCAGGTCATCGACGAACTGGCCAAGCGCAACTTCATCACCGTGACCGACGTCAAGCTCCGGCCCGTGGATTCCTTCGCGGCCGCCGAGGAGGGCTACATCTACGGTGCCGCGCCGGTCTCGGCCGTGTCGCTCAAGCTCGAGACCATCTGGCTGCGCGAGTGGACCGGCCCGTTCATGCCGGATGACCTTCGCTCCCGGCTCAACACGTCGGGCATGCTGCTCGGTGCCGGTGCGCCGGCCAGCGATGCACCGACTGATGGAACTGACCCCGCCGCGGCGCCCGTCGACGCGCCACAGGGCTGATCCGCAGCCCATCACGACCACTCGAACGACCTACGGAGATCAGACATGGCAAGCAGGATGAACCCTTTCGAGCAGCACGTCGAGAAGATCGTGCTCGGCGCCGCGGTGCTGGGCGTGATCGGCGTCGGCGTGTGGGAATTCGGGCTCAACGAATCGACCGTCTCGCTAGGCGGGAAGCAGGTTCCGATCTCGACCGTGGATGGCGAACTCGACAAGGAGGCCCAACGGCTGCAGTCGAAGCTCCGCGACGAGGCGGATGCCGCCGTGACGTTCCCCGAACTCAAGGAGTCGACCAGTTCCCTCTTCCAGAAGCGCATCGCGGAGGGAGCGGGCGCCGGTACCAAGGTCTCGGCCAACGGTCCGAGCTTCGCCTCGGTCCTGGTGAAGGACGGCCTCTCGAAGGACGTCACCTATCACGAGCCCAAGCTCGGCGCGCCGACCTCGCTCCTGGTGCAGTCGACCTCCGATGCGGTGACGGACGAGGCCAAGTCGACGTTCAAGGAGTTCCTCGACCCGGTCCTTCCCGGGGATGCGACCGACATCACTTGGATCACGCCATCCGCCCTCATCGACCTCAGCGCCATGCGCGAGGAACTCGAGTCGTCGGGCGGTGGTGACGCCAAGGCCATTCCAACGCGTTGGTGGGAGAACACGCTTCTGATCGCCGATGTGGTCTTCGAGCGGCAAGAGCGCCGCGAAGACGGTTCGTGGTCGGCGGCCACCGTCGTCGAGCCCGTGGGCACCCAGCTTGCCGCGGAACTGTCGTTCCGCAAGGACCTGGCCGCCAGCCCAGTCCCGCCCGAGCTCCGCGGCACGGTCGTCGAAACCCTGAAGCAGCAGGCCGACCAACTCGCGGTGCTCCGCCCTGACTTCTATCCCACCAAGCGCGGTCTCTGGATGGAGCCGAACGACGCTGCTCCGGTCGCGCCGGTCGGCCTGTCGGACGAGGAACTCCGCAAGCTCCGCGAACTCAACAAGGCCCAGGATGCCCTGAAGAAGCTCGAAGCGCAGCGCGCGCGCTTGGAGGCTGAACTCAAGGAGCTCGGAGGTCGGCTCGACGCCCCCGCGGACGACGACAAGAAGAAGGACAAGGATGACAAGTCCTCCGGCGCAGGTGGCGACGGCGGCGGGGGCGGCGGCGGCTTCGGCTTCGGTGGCGGCGGCGCAGGCGGCGGTGGCATGAAGGGCCGCCGTGATCCCAACGCCGGGAAGGATGCCGAGAAGGACAAGAAGCGCATCCAGAAGACCAAGTTGCTGGATCAGGCCGTGAAGGACATCGACGCGAAGAAGAAGCAGCTTGTTGCCTTGGGCGGCACGGCGGCCCAGGTCGAGCAGGCTGCGAAGCAGGTGGACCTGGCCAAGGATGACACCGTCCGCGTCTGGACGCATGACGTCAACGTGACGGCAGGGGAGACCTATCGCTACCGCTGCTCCGTCAGGCTGTTGAATCCGTTCCTAGGCAAGGAGTCGGTGCTCACTGCTGCCCAGCAGCCGCTGGCCAAGGCATCGTCCGTTGCATCGGCGACCAGCGCTTGGAGCGATCCGTACACCATCCCATCCGAGCTGGCGATCTTCGTCACGCAAGCCAGCCTACGAGGCCGTGGCGAGGCAACGGTCGAGGTCTACCGGCTGCACGATGGCCAGCGCCAGGTCGAGAGCTTCAACGTCAGCCCGGGTGATCGCATCGGCGAAGCGGCATCCGGCAAGGGTGACGGCGCCGCAGTGGACTTCACCACCGACTGGTTCATCGTCGACATCTTCGTCGATCCCAAGGTCGCGGCCGATGCCGACCCGAGTGAACAGGCGGTCGTGGTGATTCAGGATCTCAATGGCAAGTTGATTGAGTATCGCGTGCCCCGCCTCGACAAGGACAGCGGCGCGCGTGCAAGCCTGAGCAACGAAGCGAAGGCCGCCAAGGCTGAAGCAGCGGTGAAGCCCGCCGCCGATGCGCCTCCCTCGGGGGGTGCGCCAGCGGGTCCTGCAGGTGGCCCCGCCGGCGGCCCAGGCGCCTGAACGAGTTGTCCACACCAGAACTAGCGCCCGGCTCAGTGCCGGGCGTTTTTATTGGCGAATGTGTGGACAAGTGGTGCAATCGTCGCGATCCCTTGCAACCCCTTGACATGCAGCATGAACTCACTATCATTGTCCCTCCACCCACCGTTTCGGCGGTGTGTGGCAGCCCTGCAAATCAAGGCTGATTTCATTGACAATCAGGAAACGTAGGTGTCGTGTGCTGACCAAGCGCGCGCGCGGTTCATGCGAGCCGTGCAAAGCGGTGGGGCAGCAACACCGAGTGAATTAGAAACACGAGCAGCTTGAGGGCTGCTTCGGCGCCTAGCCGAAGTGGATGGTCGCATATGCCGGCCGTCCTGGTGCGTCAACGACGGTGTGTGGTTGACGTGGCCAAGCTAGAAAGGGCACATGGTGGATGCCTTGGTGTCAAGAGGCGATGAAGGACGTTGGAACCTGCGATAAGCCCAAGGGAGTTGGTAACCGAACTGTGATCTTGGGATCTCCGAATGGGGCAACCCGGCCCGCAAGGGTCACTCATGCCTGAATGCATAGGGCATGTAGAGCGAACGCAGCGAACTGAAACATCTAAGTAGCTGCAGGAAAGGAAAGCAACAGCGACTCCGCAAGTAGCGCCGAGCGAACGCGGATCTAAGCAGAAGCGTTGTGAACCACTTGAATGGTGGACCACAGAAGGTGATAGTCCTGTATCAACGTGACTGTGAATGGCCTAGAGTAGGGTCAGGCTCGAGAAACCTGGCCTGAACATGGGGGGACCACCCTCCAAGCCTGAGTACTCCTTGACAACCGATAGTGAACCAGTAAGGCGACTGAACGGTGAAAAGCACTCCTATAAGGAGAGTGAAAAGTACCTGAAACCATGTGCTTACACAGCGGTCACGGCCCGTAAGGGTTGTGGCGTGCCTTTTGCATAATGAGCTGGCGAGTTACTCTTTGCGGCAAGGCTAAGCCGTTACGCGGCGCAGCCGAAGGGAAACCGAGTCTGACAAGGGCGAAAAGTCGCAGGGGGTAGGCGCGAAACCGGTTGATCTACCCATGGGCAGGTTGAAGGGCGGGTAAAACCGCCTGGAGGACCGAAGCCGTGAACGTTGAAAAGTTCTGGCATGACCTGTGGGGAGGGCTTACAGTGCAATCATAACCGGAGATATCTCGTTCTCCTCGAAATAGTTTTGGGACTAGCCTCAGCTATGCAAGACACGGGGGTAGAGCTACTGAATGGATTCGAGGGCCTTCCCGGCTACTCAGTCCAATCAAACTCCGAATACCGTGTCTGAAGCGCTGGGAGTAAGTCTGCGGGCGATAATGTCCGTGGTCAAAAGGGAAACAACCCAGACCATCTGATAAGGCCCCTAAACGACACTCAGTTACTAAGGTAGTCAGATTGCTGTGACAGCCAGGATGTTGGCTTAGAAGCAGCCACCATTTAAAAAGTGCGTAACAGCTTACTGGTCGAGGAATCTGGCGCCGATAATTATCGGGAATAAGTGTCGTGCCGAATCAGTGGACTCGTAAGAGTGGTAGAGGAGCGTCGCTATCAGCGTTGAAGCTTTCCCGGCAAGGGTTGGTGGAGCGATAGCAAGTGAATATGCCAGCTTGAGTAACGATTAATGGAGTGAGAATCTCCATCGCCGAATACCCAAGGGTTCCCGGGCAAGGTCAATCCGCCCGGGGTTAGGCGGATCCTAAGGCAAGGCCGAAAGGCGTAGTCGATGGACAGCCGGTCAATATTCCGGCCCCCTTGCATGAGGTTCGATGCGTGCGTGACGGATCCCAAAGTTCAACCAGACTGTGAAGTGTCCAGGTTGGGTGGCGGGGTTCCAAGAAAAACCGCAACGCTACGAATGCAAGGTCCGTACCAAAACTGACACAGGTGGGTGTGGTGAATAACCTCAGGCGCTCGAGAAAACGGTCGTGAAGGAACTAGGCAAATTGACCCCGTACGTTCGCAATAAGGGGGCCCTACTCGCAAGAGAGGGCGCAGAGAAAAGGCTCTGGGAACTGTTTATCAAAAACACAGCACAGTGCTAACTCGTAAGAGGACGTATACTGTGTGACGCCTGCCCGGTGCTGGAACGTCAAGGAAGCTGGTTAGCGCAAGCGAAGCTAGCGACTGAAGCGCCAGTAAACGGCGGCCGTAACTCTGACGGTCCTAAGGTAGCGAAATTCCTTGTCGGGTAAGTTCCGACGCGCATCAATGGCGTAATCACTGGAGCACTGTCTCCACGACCGACTCGGTGAAATAGTAGTGGCGGTGAAGATGCCGCCTACCCGTGGCAAGACGGAAAGACCCCGTGGACCTTTACTGTACGCTTGCAGTGGTCATGGATTTGAACTGCGTAGGATAGGTGGGAGACTTTGAAGTCCCGATCTCGGTTGGGACGGAGTCATTGGTGAAATACCACCCTGTTTGGATTCGTGGCCTAACCTGGATACCCGTGAAGCCGGGCCAGGGACACTGCATGCCGGGCAGTTTGACTGGGGCGGTCTCCTCCCAAACATTAACGGAGGAGTGCAAAGGTTGGCTCAGCGCGGTTGGAAACCGCGCACAGAGTGCAAGAGCACAAGCCAGCTTTAGTGCGAGTCATACAGGACCAGCACTCACGAAAGTGGGCTCTAGTGATCCGGCGATCCCGTGTGGAAGGGTCGTCGCTCAACGGATAAAAGGTACCCCGGGGATAACAGGCTGATCGCTCCCGAGCGTCCATAGCGGCGGAGCGGTTTGGCACCTCGATGTCGGCTCTTCGCATCCTGGGGCTGAAGGCGGTCCCAAGGGTTGGGCTGTTCGCCCATTAAAGCGGAACGCGAGCTGGGTTCAGACCGGCGTGAGCCAGGTCGGTCCCTATCTGTCATGGGCGCAGGAATACTGACGGGATACATCTTTAGTACGAGAGGATTGGGATGGACGTACCCCTGGTGTGCCAGTTGGACCGCTCGGTCCACAGCTGGGTAGCTAAGTACGGCAGGGATAATCGCTGAAAGCATCTAAGCGAGAAGCCCACCCGGAGATAAGTATTCCATGTCGCAAGACGAGAGACCCCCGGTAGACCACCGGGTTGATAGGCCGCACGTGCAAGCGCAGTAATGCGTTCAGCGAAGCGGTACTAACGGTCGATTGCTTGGCCTTGTCTACCAGCCACCGTCGTCAGACGGTCTGGTGTCCAGGCTCCAAGCCTTCAAGCATCTCGTGTTTGGAGCTCGAGTGTTTCGGCCAGTCGGCCGAGCACGACACCCGTTTCCTAAGTCATCTCTTCAGGCTCGCCGACAGGCGTGTCTGGGGTTTGTCGGTGACGATAGCCAAGGGGTCACACCTGTTCCCATCCCGAACACAGCAGTTAAGACCTTGGCGCCGATGATACTGCTCAGCGGGAAAGTAGGTCATCGCCGACTTCATGGGCCCTCTTGGTGAAAGCCAAGGGGGCTCTTTTCGTTTTGCCCCGCGGGCTTCGTCGCTGTGCTGTCGCTACATTCCGCGTTCGGCGGAGCATTCGCACTGGCCAGCGTTCGTTCGCATGGGCCGCGCCCCCAGGAGGGTCACGATGGGCATGTTCAAGGTCTACGTCGGGAATCTGGACCGCAAGGCGACGGCCGATGACGTCCGCACGCTTTTCGTTGCCTTCCCTGACGTCGAGGATATTGCGCTGGCCACCGACAAGGAAGGCCTCAGTCGCTGCTTCGCGATCGTCATGTTCCGAGACAAGCAGCGCGGTCAATTGGCCATCGAAGTCCTGAAGGGCAAGAAGATGCACGGTCGTGAGCTCGTGATCAACGAAGTGCAGAAGAAGCCCAAGGGCGGTGCCGCCGAGAAGCCCGCCGCGCGCGGCCCGTTCGGCCCACGTGGTCCCGGCGGCATGGGACGCGGTCCGGCTGGTCCACGCGGTTTGGGCGGCGCCTCGCGCGGCCCCGGCGGACCGCGCGGTTTGGGTGGATCCTCCTCGCGCGGTCCAGGTGGGCCGCGTGGCCTTGGTGGCAGTTCCTCGGGTGGGCGAGATGGCGGCGCGGGTGGCTTCAGCCGCAATCCCCGTCGGAGCCCGGGGGCGTCCGGTGGGCGACCGATGGGCGATCGCCCTGCCGGTGATCGCCCCGGTTCAGGCACTTCACGACCCGGATTTGGCTCGTCACGACCGGGTGGACCATCGCCGGGTTCGCCGCGCGCATCCGGTCCTGGCGATCGTGGGCCACTGGGGCCTCGGTTTGGTCAGCAGGATCGGCCAGCTCCCGGGCCACGTCCGGGTGGAGCCGCGCCCGGTGCTGGCGGACCAGGAATGGGAAACGCAGGGCCGACTCGGCCTGCGCCGGAGCGGCCTGATGAGCCCAAGCGCCCAACCGATGGTGCTGATGGTGGCGCAGCCTGATGCCCGGCGCGGGGGTCGAACGCCATGCCGTTCCTTGAGTTCAGGTCGCTGACCGGTCAACAGAAGGTGGACGTCCCCGAGGCGGGCGTCACGATCGGTCGTCATCCCGACAACGTGATCTCGTTGCCGCATGACGAAGCCATGAGCCGGAAGCACTGCGTGGTCGAGCCTGGGCCGACGCTCGGCACCTGGCTGGTCCGAGACCTGCAATCCCGCAACGGCGTGCGCGTCAATGGTGCGCGCGTGGCCGACCAGACCCTCGTGCACGACGATGTGCTCCGGGTGGGCTCGACCGACTTCCGCTTCGTCGACATCGAGGCGGTCGCGCCGCTGGAGCCGATCGCCGCCGATGATCCGGTGATGGTGGCGCGGAAGCCGGATTTCGATGCGCGCGCGCTCGCCGCGCAGGGCACGATCGACTTCGATCCAGGATCGATCACCAGCGACACCACGTATGCCCAGCAGCTCGGCCGGATCATCGACGGGGCACCGAACAAGCCGTTCACGGAGCGGGAGATCGCGCTCATGGATTGCAAGGGCACCACGATCCACGGCGCATCGGCCGCAGGGGTGCGGCGCGCCAAGGACGAGGACTCCGAGAGCATCCGGCTCTTCAAGATGCTGCTGCTCGCCTGCTTCCGGGCGCGTGCGACCGACCTCCACATGGAGCCCAAGCAGGACCGCTCCGCGATCCGGCTTCGCGTGGACGGCGTGATGGTCCCCGCCTGTGACCTGCACCCCTCTCTGGCCAAGCGCGTGCTGGGCGTGGTGAAGATCCTCTGCGAGATCGACATCACGCAACGGGGCATCGTGCAGGAAGGCCATTTCAGCGTGACGGTGCAGGGGCGCCGGGTCGATTACCGCGTGAGCCTGACGCCGAGCATGCACGGCCAGAAGCTCGTGATCCGCGTGCTCGACCAGGGGAACGCCCCCGCGCGCCTCTCTGACCTTGGCATGCTGCCCTGGATGTACGGCAAGGTCCGCGACATCGCGCGACGGGACAGCGGCATGGTGCTGACCTGCGGCCCGACGGGGAGCGGCAAGTCGACGACCACCTACAGCTGTCTGCGGGAGATCGACTTCGAGACGCGCAACGTCATCACGATCGAGGATCCAGTCGAGTACTACCTCGACGGCTGTACGCAGATTCCCATCGACCACAAGCAGGGGAATTCCTTCGGCGCCATCCTGAGGAGCGTGCTCCGGCAGGACCCCGACGTGATCTTCGTGGGCGAGATCCGGGACATCGAGACGGCCAGCGTGAGCCTGCAGGCGGCCACGACCGGTCACCTGGTGTACAGCACCGTGCACTCCAAGGACACCATCGGGGCCGTCTTCCGCCTGCTGGACCTCGGCGTCGAGTCCCACCTCGTGGCCAACGCCATGTCGCTGATCATCGCGCAACGGCTCGTGCGGGTGCTCTGTCGCGAGTGCCGGCGCCCGGTTGCGCCCACACCGGCGCAGACGCTCAAGATGGGCGCGCACGTCAAGGGCATGTCGAAGGTGTTCACCCCGGTCGGTTGCCCTGCGTGCCTGCGCACCGGGTACCACGGCCGCCGTGCCTTGTTCGAGGTCCTCGAGTTCAACGACGCGTTGCGTGACGTGGTGCTCAAGCGCCCGACCATCACCGACATGAAGGCCGTGCTCTCGACCGGGCTGTTCGCCAGTCTGCAGCAATTCGGCTGGCAGCTCGTGGCGGCTGGCGAGACGAACGTCGAGGAAATCGAGCGCGTGGCAGGCACGGGATGAGCGATGCATGCCCGTTCGCGATCCTGGGCCTGGCGCCATCGTGGCCCGTCGATGCGGCCACCGTGCATCGGGCCAGGCTGATGGCCGCGGCGCGGTTCCACCCCGATCGGGCAGCCGACCCGGTGCAGCGCGCTGACTTCGAGGCGCGCATGGGATCGGTGAACCGGGCGGCTGAGCACCTCTTGGATCCTGTCCTGGCCGCGGGCGCCGTGCTTCGCGCCGCGGGCGCCGACGCCAGCGAGTTGCCGCTGCCGCCGATGGAACTGGCGGAACTCCTGGAGCGTCGAGAGTGGTTCGACGAGCGGATCCACGGCGACACGGCCGCGCAGGCCGAAGCGCGTGCTTGGGCTGCCAGCGAGCGTGAATCGTTGGTGGCGAGGTTCGGCACTGCGCTGGCCGAGGGGCGAGCATCGGGTGCATGGTCGGAGCCGCGACGCACGATTGCGCGGCTCCGTGCGCTGGTCCGGATGACGGATGACGGCAGCGCGCGAAGAGGTTGACCCATGGCCATCGATCCTGCCTATGTCTCGCTGGTCGCAGCGCTGCCGCCTTTGATCGTGGCCAGCGCGCTGTGCAGCGCGAGCGAGACGGTGCTGTTCGGGCTCTCACAGGCCGAACGGATGCACCTGAAGGGATCGCACCCGCGCATCTCCGGCATCGTCGAGTCGATGCTTGGTGAGCCCGCAGGCCTGCTGGCGACGATCCTGCTCCTGAACATCACGTGCAACGGCGCGTACTTCGCGGCTGCGAGCGTCATCGCGCTGCACGAGACCGATCCTGCGTGGCAGGTCGGGATCAGCGTCGGCCTGCTGGTGGCGATCGTGCTCGGTGGCGAGGTGATCCCGAAGATGGCAGCGAATGCCTTCCGATCACGCTTGGTGCTGTTGCTGGCTCCCGTGCTGTACGCCCTGCATGTCTTCCTGAAGCCGGCACGATGGGTCATCACGCGACTGGTGGCTGAGCCGGTCGCCCGGCTCACGCGGGCGGATCGGGTGCAGCAGGTCACCGAGAGTGACCTTGATGCGCTGGTGGACCTGTCGGAGCGCCGGGGCGAGATCGGCACGGTCGAGCGCGACTTCATCCAGCGCCTGATCCGGTACCGACGCGTTCGGGTGCGCGACGTGATGACGCCGAGGGTCGAACTGGCGATGGTCCCCCGGACGGCAAGCCGGGGCGCCGTCGTCGAGGCCTGTCGTCGGCACCGCGTGAAGCGGCTCGTCGTGCACGGGGCGCGGACCGATGATGTGCTTGGATTGCTCGATGTGCGGGGCTACCTGCTCGATGTGCGTGGAGACCAGGCACCGATGGAGCCCCACCTGCAGCGGGCCCGGTTCGTGCCCGAGGTGGCCACCCTCGAGCAGCTCGGCACGTTCTTCCGCGCCGAGTCCGTCGACCTGGCGATCGTGGTCGATGAATACGGCGGACTTGCCGGCGTGGTGGCGGTCGAGGATGCGGTCGAGGAGATCGTGGGCGACATCGCCGCGCCGGGCGAGCGATCGGTGGAAGCGCCACGCGAGGTCGAGCCGGGCGTGTGGAGCGCACGCGGCGACGTGACCGTGGTGGCGGTGTCGCAGGCGATGGGCGTTGATGTGCCGGACGTGCATGCCTCGACGATCGGCGGGCTTGCCGTGGAGCTTGCCGGAGGTGTGCCCGACGTGGGACGCCGACTGGCGTGCGACGGCCTGGTGATCGAGGTGCTGTCCGTGGAGCATGGCGCGGTGCGATCGGTGCTCGTCCGCGGGCGGGAGGGTGGCCATGTCGCCTGAATTGATGGGCGGCATCGCCTTGCTCCTGGTGGGCCTCGGGGCGTCTGCGCTCTGCAGCGGCATCGAGACCGGCCTCTACACGATCAATCGCGTGCGCCTGGCCGTGCGCGTCGGCCGTGGTGAACGGGCAGCGCTGCGCATCCGTGATGAGTTGCTGCGGCCCAACCGAATGCTGGCCACCGTGCTGGTCGGCAACAACGTGGCGCACTACATCCAGAGCGCCGGGGCCACCGTGTTCCTGGAGACGCTGCAGTGGACACCCACAGAGATGGCGATCGCCAACGCCGTGGTGCTGACCCCGATCGTGTTCCTGATCGGTGAGTTGCTGCCGAAGGACCTGTACCGCGCCCACACCGATCGGTTGACCTACGCCACGGTGTGGTGGGTGAGGTTCATCCGCTACGTGTTCACCATCATTCCGATCGTGCCGCTGGTCCGCGGGACCGGGGAGTTGGTGCTCTGGATGCTCGGCGTGCGGCCGCAGGACGCAGCGACGCAGCGGGATCGCGTGGGTACGTTGATCCGCGAGGGGGCGGGCAGCGGCGTGCTGGGCGAAGAGCAGTTGGCGGTGGTGGACCGCGCACTCGGGATGCGCGGTCGACCGATCATCGATCACGCTGTGCCTTGGCGAAGGGTCGTGGCGATCCGGATGGATGCCGACCGAGGTCTGCGCGAGCGCGCACTCCGGGAGCACGCGTTCAGCCGGTTTCCCGTGACGAGCGCAGACGGGCAGGTGCTCGGTGTGCTGCACGCACTGGATGTCTTGGTGGATCCGGCCCGACCGACCTCCGGCCTGATGCGGCCGGCGCTCGTCCTTGGGCCCGATGCGGCGGTGGGCGATGCGATCGCGGCCATGCGCAAGGCTCGATCCACGCTCGCAGTTATCCGGGGCCAGGACGGTCGGCCGCAGGGGATCGTGGCTCTGCGTGACCTGGTCCAGCCGATCGCCGGGCGACTCTCGGGGTGGTAGTGCCGGGGGATCCGTGCTATGCTCCCCGCCCCCGCGCCGGTAGCTCAGTTGGCTAGAGCACACCCCTGATAAGGGTGAGGTCGAAGGTTCGATTCCTTTCCGGCGCATTCATAGTCGCGGCCCTGCGGCCGCGAGGCGAGCATTGCGGGGGCGACGCCAGTCGAGTGCGGCGCGTCGCTTCGCTCCCGCCGCAGCCTGAGTCGCGGCCCTGCGGCCGCGAGGCGGAGTGAGTCGAGGCCCTTCGGCCGCGAAGCTGACAACTGGGTGCTGCAGGGGAGAGCCGGCGCTGACGGATCGCCGAGCAGGGGCGTGGCTATGATCCGCCCCCTCAACTGGAGACCACACCACATGCGTCGAGCGAAGATCTCTGTCATCGGTGCCGGCAACGTCGGAGCATCCTGCGCCGTCTGGGCCGCGAGCAAGGAACTGGGCAACGTCGTCCTCCTCGACATCAACGAGGGTGTGGCGAAGGGCAAGGCGCTCGACCTCTACGAGTGCGCGCCGATCGAGCGTTTCGACTGCACGATCACCGGCACCAAGGACTACGCCGACATCGCCGACAGCGATGTGGTGGTGGTCACGGCGGGCATCCCGCGCAAGCCGGGCATGAGCCGTGATGACCTGATCGCGACCAACGTCAAGATCGTCAAGGATGTCGCCCAGAACGTGGCGAAGTACGCCCCCAACTCGGTCATGATCATCGTGAGCAACCCGCTCGACGCGATGGTCTACACCGCCTGGAAGGCCAGCGGATTCCCGACCAACCGCATCCTCGGCCAGGCCGGCGCCCTCGACGTGGCCCGATTCCGCACGTTCCTCGCGATGGAACTCGGCTGCAGCGTGGAGGACATCCAGGCGCTGCTGCTCGGTGGCCACGGTGATGACATGGTGCCGCTGCCGCGCTTCACCAGCGTGCATGGCATCCCCATCGACATGCTCCTGCCCAAGGACAAGATCGATGCCTGCGTGCAGCGCGCCAAGACCGGCGGCGGCGAGATCGTCCAGCTCATGGGCACGAGCGCGTACTACGCGCCGGCTTCGGGCACGATCCAGATGGTCGAGGCCATCGTGAAGGACAAGAAGCGCATCATTCCCTGCGCGGCCTACTGCGAGGACGAGTTCGGCGTCGCACCTGGCCAGAAGGGCAAGGGCTACTTCGTCGGCGTGCCGTGCGTGCTCGGCTCGGGGGGCATGGAGCGGGTCGTGCCGCTGCAGCTCAACGCCGAGGAAACCAAGCTCTTCAACGAGAGCGCCCAGCACGTGAAGGACCTGGTTGGGGTCGTCCGCAACTTGGCGCCCGAACTCGGCTGATCCACGGTGGCCCGGAAAGTGCGGGCGCCCCCCGCATTTGTCCGATACTCGCTCCATGGCCTCGACGCAGCCGCTCTTCGAGATCGACCCGGGCTGGCCCTATCTCTTGGCCGGTCTGGGGCTCGTCTTCGGGGCGGTGGTGCTTCCAGAACAGGCCAAACTCCACCAGGGTGAGCAGCAGTTGGCGCAGATGCAGCACCTGGTCGCCCGATCGGAGGCGGTGGCAGGGGCCTACGACGAGTTCGCCGTTCGGGTCAAGGAAGGCGATCCCACGCTGATGCGTCGCCTGGCCGTGAGCCAACTGAACCTGCTGCCGGAGGGCGAGGTGCCGATCGTCCGTGCAGAAAGCGCCACCGTGCCCATCACGGAGTGGATCGAAGGATCCGTGCCGGCCAGCGACTTCGTGGCCGAGCCGTTCCGTGACAGCCTCCTGTCACGGTGGGCCCTCGGCCGAACCAGGCTGTGGGTGATGGGCGGTGGGGTCATGTCCATCTTCGTCGGCCTCGTGATGACGGCGCCTCGGCGTCGAGGCGAGTCGGCCGATTGCACCGAAGTTCCGGCGGTTTCCGCGGAGCCCGGGGATGGCGTCACTACCGTGGCGGCGTGCCCAGCGACCTCCGCGACCTGACGACGGCGTGCCTTGCGAGTGTGCTTCCCCCCAATTGGGTGGGCGGTGCCGATCGCGAACTTGAACGGCTTCATCACGTGGGGGGCACGGTGCTGCTGCCGAGCGATCCCGAATGGCCCGCCGCCCTCCGGCAGGTCGACGATCCGCCGCGTGCCCTGTGGATCCGCGGCGCTCCGTCGGCCGTGGCGGCGCCCTGCGTGGCCATTGTGGGCAGCCGGCGCGCCAGCGCCTACGGGCTGGATGTGGCGGGGCGGTTCGGTGCCGATCTGGCCCAGTCGGGGCTGACGGTGGTCAGTGGTGCGGCCCGTGGCATCGACGCGGCGGCCCATCGAGGCGCCTTGCGGGTGGGCGGGCCGACCGTGGCCGTGGTCGGGTCTGGTCTGGGTGTGCCGTACCCGCCTGAACACACCGGGCTGCTCAACGCCATCGTCGAGTCTGGCGGGTGCGTGATGACGGAACTGCCGTGCGACGCCGAACCGTTCGCGCACCACTTCCCGCGCCGCAACCGGATCCTGGCGGGGTTGTGCGTGGGGGTGGTCGTGGTGGAGGCTGGCCTCAGCAGTGGAGCCATGATCACGGCCCGGCTGGCGGCCGATGGCCGCCAGCGCGAAGTCCTGGCGGTGCCTGGTCGGATTGACTCGCCCGGCGCAGCGGGCTGTCACCGGATGATCCGCGAAGGCTGGGCCACCCTGGTGACCAGCTCGACCGAGGTCGTCCAAGCGCTGGGCGGTGCACCCGGGCTGCTCGCAGCCTGTCGGCGAGGGCCTCCTCCCTCCAGCCTTCGGCCTGAACTGGCCGATGCCGTCGCGCGGATCCAGGCGGCGGAACTGCAGGCCGGCGCGCCGATGGATCCCGATCAGTTGTGCGCGTCGACCGGGCTCAAGGCGGGCCTTGTCCTGGCCGCCCTGAGCTTCCGCGAGACATGGTCGGTCGGCACGCCGCAGGGGTAGACTCGCCCGCTTCCCGGACCATCTCCCGGCCGGGACCGGATGAACCTAACCATGACGGCCACGCTCAAGCCTTCGGCGCTCACCACCGACACCATCCTGATCCTTGACTTCGGCAGCCAGTTCGCGCAGTTGATCGCGCGTCGGGTTCGTGAGGCGGGTGCGTACAGCGTCCTGGTCCGCCCGGATGCTTCGCTGAAGGAACTGCAGGCGTATGCCCCCAAGGGGATCATCCTCTCAGGCGGGCCGGCGAGCGTGAACGAGGCCGGCGCGCCGCGATGCGATCCGGGGCTGTTCGATCTGGGCGTTCCGGTCCTGGGCATCTGCTACGGCATGCAGCTGGGGTGCCAGATGCTGGGTGGCACCGTGGTGTCGGCGAGCCACCGTGAGTTCGGCCGGGCGGAGATCGACGTGGGTGACGGTGCCGACCTGATGAAGGGCATGCCGTCGCGGACCACGGTCTGGATGAGCCACGGTGACCAGGTCACCGGACTCGGTTCGTCGTTCGAGGTCCTGGCCAGCACGTCGACGTGCCCCAATGCCGCCGTGCGTCATGCCGGCAAGCGATTCTGGGGCGTGCAGTTCCATCCCGAGGTCACGCATACGCCGCAGGGGCGCGATCTCCTGCGCAACTTCCTCTACGGCGAGTGCGGATGCACCGGCTCGTGGACCATGGCGGACTTCATGGAAGCCGAGTGCGAGCGGATCCGGTCCGTCGTCGGATCGTCGCGGGTCATCTGCGGGCTGTCCGGTGGCGTCGACAGCAGCGTGGTGGCGGCGCTGCTGGCCAAGGCGATCGGCACGCAGGTCACCTGCATCTTCGTCGACAACGGGTTGCTCCGGCGGGGCGAGCGCGAACTCGTGGAGCAGACCTTCAGGAGCCACTTCGACGTCGACCTGCGCGTGGTGGATGCGACTCGCGAGTTCCTCGGCGATCTCGCGGGCATCGACGAACCGCAGGAGAAGCGCCGCCGCATCGGGCATCGCTTCATCGACGTCTTCAAGGTCGCGGCGGCCGGCGTGGACGGTGACGTGCGGTTCCTCGCGCAGGGCACCCTCTATCCCGACGTGATCGAGTCCGGCCATGGTCATGCGGGGACGGCTGCGAACATCAAGCTGCACCACAACGTCGGTGGGCTTCCGGAACAACTGGGGTTCGAACTCGTGGAGCCGCTGCGCATGCTCTTCAAGGACGAGGTCCGCCGCCTCGGCGAGGTCCTCGGGCTTCCGCGCGACATGGTCTGGCGGCACCCGTTCCCCGGGCCGGGCCTCGCGGTCCGCGTCCTCGGCGAGGTGACGCCGGCGAAGCTCGAGGTGCTGCGCGCGTGCGATGCGATCCTGCTCGAGGAGATCCGCGCCGCCGAGCTCTACGACCGCACGAGCCAGGTCTTCGCCGTGCTGCTGCCCGTGCGCAGCGTGGGCGTGATGGGCGATGGCCGCACCTACGACAATGTGGTGGCCCTGCGTGCCGTGACGACCGAGGACTTCATGACCGCCGATTGGGCACATCTGCCCTACGACGTGCTCGGCCGCATCAGCAACCGGATCATCAACGAGGTGCGCGGCGTCAACCGAGTGGTGTACGACATCAGCAGCAAGCCGCCGGCCACCATCGAGTGGGAGTGATCGCGACGCGCAGGAACCAACCATGGACCACGACCGCATCGATCATCCCCACGCTGGCTCGGGCATGATGGCACCTCGTGATGCGGGCGCATCGGCAGCGGTCGATGCGCCGGGCCATGCGTCGGGCGATGGGGTCAGTCGTCGTTCCGTGCTGGGTGCGGGTGTGGCGATGGCGGCACTCGGCGGTGCAGCGCTGGGCGCCTGGCAGGATCCAGCGGATGCAGCCAAGCCCACGGCCGTGGATGCCAAGCCGCTGCGGATCTCGCTCGCGCAGTGGAGCCTCCACAAGTCGCTTTTCGCCGGTGCCGTCAAACCGCTCGATTTCCCGGCGGTTGCCGCGCGTGACTTCGGGATCCTGGGGGTGGAATACGTCAACAGCTTCTACAAGGACGTGGTGGGTACCGCAGGCTTCGCGGATGACCTGAAGCGCCGCTGCGGCGATGCCGGCGTCACCAGCGTGCTCATCATGTGCGACGGCGAGGGGGCGCTCGGCGATCCCGACGATGCCAAGCGCGCCAAGGCCGTGGACAACCACCGGAAGTGGCTCGACCTGGCCAAGCACCTGGGGTGTCATTCGATCCGCGTGAATGCTCAGAGCAGTGGCGAGCGCGCGGAGCAGGCGCGCCTGAGTGCCGATGGCCTGCGCCGGCTTGCCGAGCTGGCCAAGCCGCTCGCGCTGAACGTCATCGTCGAGAACCACGGTGGCCTGTCGAGCCACGGCGACTGGCTCGCGGTCGTGATGAAGGCGGTCGGCATGGACAACTGCGGCACGCTGCCCGATTTCGGCAACTTCTACGAGTACGACCGGTATCAGGGGGTCAAGGACCTCATGCCCTTCGCCAAGGCCGTGAGTGCCAAGAGCTACGACTTCGATGCAGAGGGCAGCGAGACGAAGATCGACTATCCGCGGATGCTCGGTCTGGTCCGCGCCGCGGGGTACTCGGGCTGGGTGGGCATCGAGTACGAGGGCGGCCGCCTGTCGGAGCCCGACGGCATCAAGGCAACCCGGGAACTTCTGGCGCGATTGGGTTGCCGGGCCTGACGGGCCCTTTCCTACAATCGGGGGACACCATGACGAGCACCATGACTGAACCAAAGCGACACGCCACGACCGGCAGCACCACCGGAGCGATCCTCGTGACGGGTGCGGGCGGTGAGATGGGCCACGCCCTCTTGAAGCACCTGCATGGCCAGTGGGGTGGTCAGCGCGAGATCGTGTCGATCGACCTGCGTGAGCTGCACGGCGAGGCCGCCGCGGCCTCGAGCCATTCGTACTGCGGCAGCGTGGCCGATGCCGAGTTCGTGCAGGCGCTGGCGTCCAAGCACGACATCGGTGAAGTCTGGCACCTGGCGGCGCTGCTCTCCTCGAGCGGAGAGCGCAACCCTGAGCTCGCGCTCTCGGTCAACGTCATGGGCAGCGGCACGCTGCTCAAGCTGGCCGCGGAGTCCGCGCGCCGCCGTGGACACGACGTGCCGTTCATGTTCCCGAGCACCATCGCGGCGTACGGCGTGGAGTCGCTCGCAGCCAAGGTCGCCGCCGGCATGGTGGGCGAGGACGAGTGCGGCGACCCCATCACGATGTACGGCCTCAACAAGCGTGCCGTCGAGGACATGGGCCGCTACTACATGCGGCACTACCGGCTGCTCGACGCCGATCGCGGCACGGCGCGGGTCGACTTCCGGTCGATCCGGTTCCCGGGCATCATCTCGGCGGACACCGTCCCGATGGGCGGCACGAGCGACTACGGCCCGGAGATGCTCCACGCTGCGGCGCAGGGCAAGCCGTACTCGTGCTTCGTGCGGCCGGATTCGCAGATCTCATTCATGACCATGCCCGACGCGGTGCGTGCGCTCACCCACTTGGCGCAGGCCCCGCGCTCGCGGCTCTCGCGGCAGGTCTACAACGTCACGGCCTTCGCGCCCACGGCGGCCCAGATCGAGGCCAAGGTGCGCGAGTTCTTCCCGCGCGCCGAGATCACCTACTCGCCCGTCGAGGCGCGACAGCGCATCGTGGACAGCTGGCCGATGGACCTGGATGACTCCGCCGCGCGTCGTGATTGGGGCTGGTCGCCGGTGCATGGGTTCGACGAGGCGTTCCGCGACTACCTCGTGCCCGCCGTGCGCGCCCGGTACGGTTGAGCGGGCGCGGTCGGTCGCCTGTCCGGGCGGCTGCGCGCGCTGCCCTGGCTGCGGGCTTGGCGGCAGGTGGCCGCTAGACTCCGGCCATGACGACCTTGGCCGCGAATGCCTTCGAATCCCGCACCGAAACGATCCTGAAGGGCCTGCGCGAGAGCGGTCAGCTCAAGATCCTGCAGACCATCGAGGGGCCCATGGATGCCACGGTGCGCCTGCGCGGCTTCGGCGAGGTCGCGTGCTTCTGCAGCAACAACTACCTCGGCCTCGCGAACGACCCGCGGGTGGTCGAGGCCGGTATCGACGGGCTTCGCCGCTACGGCGCCGGCACCGCCAGCGTGCGCTTCATCTGCGGGACCTTCGACTGCCATGAGCGGCTCGAACGGCGCATCGCCGACTTCTACGGCGTCGAGAGTTCGTACACCTTCACGAGCTGCTGGAACGCCAACGAGGCGATCTTCCCCACCCTCTGTGAACCGGGTGACATCATCATCAGCGACGAGCTGAACCACGCCAGCATCATCGATGGCATCCGACTGGCCGCGGTGATCAAGAAGGGCCTGCACAAGACCGTCTACCGCCACGGTGACCTGGCCTCGTTGCGGGCCAAGCTCCAGGAGGCGCGCGCCAATCCGGAGGTCACCGGCACGGCCTGGGTCGTGACCGACGGCGTCTTCAGCATGGAGGGCGACCTGGGCGACCTGCCGGGGATCCGGGCGCTCTGTGACGAGTTCGGAGCCAAGCTGGTCGTCGATGACAGCCACGGCACCGGCGTGATGGGACGCACCGGTCGCGGGACGCACGAACACTGGGGCATGGCCGCCTCGGCGGTCGACTACTTCACCGGCACGCTGGGCAAGGCGCTCGGTGGCGGTGCAGGGGGCTACATCTGCGGCAGCCGCGCCGCGACGGACCTGTTGGTGCAGCGTGGTCGCCCCACGCTCTTCTCCAACGCGCTCCCGTGCACGATTGCCTGCAGCGCCGACAAGGCGATCGAGGTGCTGATGCAGGAGCCTGAGCGCGTGGAACGACTGCGTCGCAACGTGGCGGCGGTGCGGCAGGGGATCGCCGACGTCGGCTTCGAGGTGCTCAAGAGCCCGACGGCGATCTGCCCGATCATCGTGCACGACACCGCCAAGGCCATCGCGATGAGCCGCCGATTGCTTGAACTGGGCGTGTTCGTGATCGGCTTCGGCTATCCGGTGGTGCCCGAGGGCCATGCTCGCCTCCGCGTGCAGGTCTCGGCTGCCCACGGGCCGGAGCACATCGATGCGCTGCTGAAGGGGCTCGCGCAGCTCAAGCGCGAGTTCGCGTGATCCTCCAGCGGCCATACGATCCGATCGATGCTGCTTCGACGCATCCATGATGACTCGCTGTCGCAGGCTGCCTACTTGGTGGGCTGCCCCGCATCGCGTGAGGCGATCGTGTTCGATTGCGCCCGGGACGTCGATCGAGCCCTCAAGGTCGCCGACCAGTCAGGGCTCCGCATCGTCGCCGCGGCGGACACGCACCTGCATGCCGATTTCGTGAGCGGGCTCCGCGAGCTCGTCGAACGCCACGGCGTGCACGGCTACCTGAGCCGCGAGGGTTCACGGCCCGCATGGTGCGAGGGCTGCGCGGACCGCACCACCATGCTCGGCGACGGCGACGAGATCCGCATCGGCTCGGTCCGCGTGCGTGTGCTGCACACGCCGGGTCATACGCGCGAGAGCCTCTCGTTCGAGCTCGTGGATGGCGACGGGGCCGTGCGGGCCATGCTGACCGGCGACTTCCTCTTCGCCGGCGAGGTCGGTCGACCCGACCTCGGGTCGCGCTCGGGCGACCGGGCCGAGCTCGAGCGCAACGCCCGCGACCTGCAGGCGGCGCTGCGACGGCTCGCCGAGATGCCCGACGAGGTGCGGATCCTGCCCGGGCACACCGCGGGCAGCCTCTGTGGCCGGTCGATCTGCGCCCTGCCGCAGTCGAGCCTGCGCATCGAGCGCCGGATTAACGGCAGCCTTCGCGCCGCGGATGACGACGGAGCCTTCATGGACAAGGTCCTCCGTGGCCTGCCCGATCCGCCGGCGTATTTCGTGCGCGTGAAGCGCCGGAACATCGAGGGCGCGAGTGGTGAGTTGCGCTTGCCCGGTCGGCTCGATGCGGTGCGCTTCATGCAGGCTGCCGCCGATCCGGTGAACGTGGTGATCGACTGCCGATCGTGGAGCCGATTCTGCGAGGGATTCCTGCCCGGCTCGATCAGCGCGCCGCTGGACCGTCACTTCGCCAACGCCGCCGGGAGCTATCTCGAGCCCGGGGATGCGGTCCTCCTGGTCTGCGAAGAGGACGAGCTCGAGAAGGCCGTGCGCATCCTCTTCCGAGTCGGGATCGACGAGTTCTCGGGATGGACCACGCCCGCCGAGTTCGATGCCATCCCCGAGGATGCGTTCGATGCCGATGGGATCGAGGAGATCGGGGCCACCGAGGCGCACCGGCGATGGCAGGCCGGCGCGGCGATCGTCGATGTCCGTCTGTGCGGGGAGTATGAGTCGGGTCACCTGCCCGGGGCGGTCTTCGCGCCCTTCAGCCAATTGCCCCACAAGCTCGACGAGTTGCCGGCGGGTCGCGAACTCATCGTCTATTGCCGCAGCGGCAGTCGCAGCGCCCGAGCGTGTGCGTACCTCAAGCGCCGCGGCTACCCGGTCGTCAACCTGCGTGGCGGCTACTGGCCCTGGGCGGGGCGCGGCTATCCGGTCGAGCAGGGCGCGCCCGTGGGACGCAGCACCTGCTGATCAGCGCACGCTGATCGTGGGTTGCACGAACTGGCCCCGCATGCTGGCGATGCTCACCTGGCCTGCGAGAGCCTGGGCCATGGCATCGAGCTGGCGACCCATCGCCGGCACGTCCCAATTGGCCGATGGCGTGCCGGCGTCGGAGTTCTTGCGCAGCGCCATGTGGATCGGCATGCTGCCCAGGAACGGCAGGCCCATCTGCTGGGCCATCATCTCCGCGCCGCCTCGGCCGAAGAGGTCGTACTCCTTGCCATCGTCGCCGACGAAGTAGCTCATGTTCTCGACGACGCCGAGCACGTCGATGCCCAGGCCCTCGAACATGCGCACGGCCCGACGGGCATCGTCCTGCGCCACGCGCTGCGGCGTGCAGACCACGACGGCCCCCGTGACGGGAAGGAGCTGTGCCAGCGTGAGCGGCACATCGCCCGTGCCCGGCGGCAGGTCGATGATCAGGTAATCGAGCGCACCCCAATCGGTCTGCGTGGCGAGCTGCTTGAAGGCACCGTGCGCCATCGGCCCGCGCCAGACGAGCGCCTTGTCGGGGTCGACGAGCTTGCCGATGGTCATGGCCTTGATGCCGTGCACCTCGAAGGGCATGAGGATGTTGCCGCGCGCGACCGCACCGATGTCGTCGAGACCGAGCAGCGTCGGCAGGCTCGGGCCGTAGATGTCGCCATCGAGGAGGCCGACCTTGGCGCCCATGCGGGCGAGCGCGACGGCGAGGTTCACGCTGATCGTGCTCTTGCCCACGCCGCCCTTGCCTGCGCCGACCGCGATCACCTGCTTGACCATGGGCAAGGGGTTGCCGCCTTCCCGGGCCTTCTGGTTGGGCCGCCGCACGTCGGCCGTGAACTCGACGACCACCTGCGGGGTCGGCGCACCGATCGTCGCGGCCTGGGCCGCGATCGCCGCCGTGACGTCGTTGCGGATCCGGTCCTTCATGGGGCACGCCGGCGTCGTCAGCTCGATGCCGACGGTGACCGTGTTGCCATCGATCTGGATGCCCTTCACCATCTCGAGCGTCACCAGGTCCTTGTGCAGTTCCGGGTCGTTGACGGTGCGGAGGGCCTGCGTGACGAGGTCGGGGGTGAGGGTGGTCATGGCTCGGGGTTGGGGGTCAAATGGTAGGGCTTTCATGATTGGCTGTCCCCGGAGCCGATGCTTCGGCAATCTCACTCCGACACAGGGGCCAAGCCCCGGAAAGCGAGCACAACATGTTCCTGAATCGACACCTGCCCGTTGCGGCCAGCCTCCTGGCTGCCGCCCTCGTCAGCCTGCCCGCCATCGCCCAGGATGCACCGCCCAAGGGCGACGCGCCGGCGCAGGACGGCGGGAAGGAAGGCCAGAAGGGCGGTCGCCCCGGTGGTCGTGAAGGCATGGGCCGCCGCGCAGGGGGCATGCAGGGGCCGATGGTCCAGTACCGCATGTTCAACGATGCGCTGAAGAGCGTGGAGGGCACCTACACGCCGGACCAGAAGCAGAAGATCGACGCTGCACGCGCCGCCGTCGACGCCAAGGCCAAGGAGTTCCAGCCCAAGATGGAGGAACTCATGAAGAAGATGATGGAAGCCCGCCAGTCGGGTCAGGCCGATCCGGCCGCGATGGAAGCGCTGAAGGAAGAGATGGCCAAGCTGCGTGAGAAGGCACCGAAGCCCGAAGAATTCCAGGCGACCGTGATGGGTGTGTTGACGGCTGACCAGCAGACCACCGTCAAGGCCAAGATGGAAGCCATGAAGAAGGAAGCCGCCGAGAAGGGTGGCGCCGGCAAGGGCCGCGGCGGTCAGGGTGGTCCCGGTGGCCCTGGCGGCCCCGGTGGGAAGCGCCCCGGTGGCCCCGGTGGTGGCAAGCCGCCCGCGGGCGAGCCGGGTGACGCGCCGCCGCCGGCCGACAAGCCGGTTGATTTCCCGGAGTGATCGACGCCACGACGCATGATGCAACGCGGCGCAGCCCAATGGGCTGCGCCGCTGTCGTTCGTCAGGCTGTGATGCAGCGGGGTTGGTCCGTTGCCTCGTGCGTGGCGCAGCTCAGCCGCCGCCGGTCACCACGACGTCGTCGTACTCGGTGACCAGATTCGGCACGCTGAACTGCGTTGCGGTGAAGCTGGTGATGCCGGGGCCATCCGTCGTGCTGAAGAAGATGCCATCGGGGCCCGGTGAGAACAGGTAGTACTTGCCCTTCGCCGTGCCGTTGAGCGGATCCGTCGTGGAGTTGGTGAAGGTGCCGAATCCGGGGTGACGCATCAGGGCGGCGAGCAACTGCGTGCCGTTGGTCGTGTTGTTGAGCACGCTGTACTTGGCGGGATCGTTGGTCGTGGTCTGCGGTTCGGCACGGAAGTACGAATCACCGGTCAGGCGCACGAACTGGGGCTTCGCGGCCAGCATCGCCGTGGCGCTCGAGCCCGTACCCATCAGCGGACCGGTGCCGCGAAGGGCACGCAGGTACACGATGGGCTTGCCCCAGGCATCCTTCAGATGGGGCACGCCCGCATAGTTGACCAGCGAGTCCGTGGGGTTCTCGAGTTCGCCCAGGTCGCTGTCCTTGGGCGTGAAGTACGAGGGACGGTCCTTGCCTTCGACGCGCGTGCCGCGCCCGATCTGCGCGGGGTTGACCTTGATGCGCACGGTCCGCGTGCCATCGCTGAAGGTGAGCACGTTGCCGGTCGCAGTTGCGTACGCCGGGTCATCATCGCGGATCGCGCCGCCCATCAGGTGAAGCAGGGCATTCTGCGTGCCGGTGAGGGCGGGGTTGGTGGTGGCGGCGAGCACGCTCTCGGGCACGATGCCCGGGTAGTAGTTCCACTCCTGGTAGAACGCATCGCAGGCCTTCGAGAACTCGTTCATGAGGCTCTGGGTCTGCGCGACCTTCGCGCGCGCGGAGACCTTGCCGAGGGCCGGCAGGAGCAGGCCGATCAGGATCACGATGATGCCGATCGCGACCAGGAGCTCGGTCAGGGAGAAGGCGCGTGCAGTGTGGTGCTTCGTCATGGGTTCCTCGGGGCGTTGCGGCCCAGCCACCCGGCGACGACCCATGCCAATGGCAAGGACGGCGACGGGCCGGTGCCTCGTCACGCTCATCCACGGGGAGTATACGGACCGATCGGGCGAACCGATGCATCGATCTGCCCGGGCGCCGCGTTCCAATGGGGCTGGCGGAGTCAGCGCGCGAGCGGGTAGGGCGGTGCACCCCGTGCGGTCATTTGCCGCACGCCCTCGAAGATGGCGCATGCGGCGGCCGTGGCCAGGTTCAGGCTTCGGGCCTGTGGATCGTCGATCATCGGCAGCGTGAGCCGGGCCTGCGCGCCGTGCGTGGCCGCGACCCAGTCGTGCAGCCACGGTGGGACGCCGCCGTTCTCCTGCCCGAACACCATGTAGTCGCCCTGGCGAAGCTCGGCATCCCAGTGCACGCGCGAGGCGCGCGTGGTGTAGAGCCAGAGCCGCCGCGGTTGCTCGCGATCCAGGAATGCCTCCCACGACGGGTGCTCACGGCAGTCGACCAGGTGCCAGTAGTCCAGCCCGGCGCGCCGTCGGGCCTTCTCGTCCATCGAGAAGGAGATCGGGTGGATGATGTGGAGCCGGCACCGCGTGGTCATGCACGTGCGGCCGATGTTGCCGGTGTTGTTGGGGATCTGCGGCTGGAAGAGCACGACGTTCAGGGTGGGCCCCGGAGTCGCCTCGGTGGCAGGGTCGGTCATGGTTGATCGTCTCCGTCCGCGTTGGGATCGCGCTCGGGGGCGTCGATCGGCCCGCGGGGAATCTCGATGATTGCGTCGTAGATGCGCGTTGGTTCGGTGAGCTCCGCCTCGACCCGATCCAGCTGCGGCACAAGCCGCAGGATCCAGGGCTGGCTCGGATCGATGCCGGATCGGCCCGACAGGCTCGATGACTGCACGCTGCCGACGCACGACACCCGTCCGAGCGGAACGATGCGGTCTCCCTGCACGCCCTCGAGGTCGAAGTCGAAGCCCTCGTTGGGGGCCAGGGAACTCGATCCGCTCGAGCGGGAGCGTGCCGAGCTCCCAGCACGCGGCGTGAAGCCACCGACCAGCTGGGTGAGGAGGGCGTGCACGCGCGCCCGGAAGGTCTCGTCGTGGGCACCGAGTGCGAAGGTCGCCGTCGGGTCGAGGACGCGCAGCGTGCCCAGGGTCACCACGCGTTCGCACTCGGCCAGCACCGCTCCCTGGCGGAAAAGGTTCGCCGACGGCTCGCGCGCGACGAGGCGGACGCGTGCCCGCAATGCACAGGGGCCAAGGCGTTCCGGAGCCTTGATGCTGATGGTGCCGTTGGAAAACAGTGCGCGGTTGCCGCGCATGGATGGCGGTGGGCGTTCGATCGCGAGCGGAACCCACGTGCCATCGAGGTCGGCCTCGACGGCGATGAGCTGGACCGCGTCGACGTCCACCGGCATCCCCGCGACGCGGTTGCTCGCCGTGATCTGCACCGTGCCGCCCGCCCGCTGCCCGGCAGGCACGATGCCGAGCCCGACGTCCATGGATTCCAGGGCACGGAGCACGATGGGCTTGAGCGACTCGGTGCTCACGCGCCCGCGGTTGTGCTGGTTGATCAGCCAGGCCCAACTCGGTGTCAGGAACCCGCCCGAGAAGGTCGGCAGCTCCAAGGCCGTCGCAAGCACGAATCGCAGGTCAGCATCGGACAAGGTGCCGGCGCGATCGCGGTCGTCGATCGTTTGCCACGCCAGTTGATCCTGATCGCGGAGCACGCCCTCCATGGCCCATACCGGTCGATTGGCCAGCCACCAGACCCACGCGCGCGAGGGCAGCGCGAGCCGTGACGACACCACCAAGCCGGCAGCCAACACGGTCAGCATGCCTGCACCGGCAAGCAGGCCGATGCGGTGATGACGCAGTCCTTCCGTGACGGCACCCGGCCGGCCGAGGTCCGCGCCGCATTCGGGGCAGGATGTGCCGGCTACGCCCCGGAGGTCGAAGCGGCATGCACGGCAGCAGGGGCTCCAATGGACGAGCCGCCCGCGCCAGGCGCGCTGGGCGAGGATGCCCGCAACCAGCAGGAGCATCGCACCCGCGGCCAGCAGGACGTCATTCACGAGGATCCAGTCGTCCATCGTCATAGGATCCTACGCATGGACGCGGTGGTTCCAATGATCGCGACGGCTCTCGCGTGCGGCGACGTGGGCGCTGGCACGCAGCAGCCCTCGCGCGGCATCGTGCTGGCGAGTCGGGCCTGTCTGGGTGACCCTGCATGGGAGGCCGTGGTCCGCACCGCGGCTACGGCGCGTGGCTGGTCCATCGCAGTCTGCGGCCTGTCGGATCTGGCGCAGGTGGTGGGGCCGGAGCCTCTTGGACATGCCATCGTCGTGGCGATGCCGGGTGAAGCCGGGCGCGCCGCCTGTGCAGCGTGGCAGCGCGCCTTCCGTGCCATCGACGGCGATCCGTTCGAGGATGCCTCGTGGGGCATCATCACGGGACCCTCCCCTGAGGTGGCGATGCGGATCGCGGGGCGCACCGAGCCGGTCGTGCTGGCGTCGGCGCTGGGGACCACGCCACTGCCCGCCTCTGGGTTCGCGCGCGCGGTCTGGTTCAATGAAGGCGTGCAGGGTGAGGTGCACCGCCTCGAAGCCGGCGCATGGAAGGTGGAGTCGCGCGGCTCCGAGCAATCCCGTGCCTTCGCAGAGGAGTGGTCTGCCGATTGGGCGGACCTGCTCTTCACCAGCGGACGAAGCAATGAGATGCGATGGCTGGTGGGGTACGCGTATCCGAGCGGTCGCGTGGTGCCGCGTCGCGGCGAGCTCTGGGCGCGGGACCTCGATGGCGTCGAGACGCCGATCCGAAGCGCGCGCAGCAAGGCCATGCTCGCCGCGGGCAACTGCCTGATGGCGCACCTTCGCGACGAGGACTGTCTGGCGATGGCGCTGCTCGATGCAGGCGGAGTGGATCAGCTCGCGGGCTACGTGAGCGTGACGTGGGATGGCCGTGCGGGCTGGGGCTGTGCGCGGTGGTTCCTCGATGAACCCGGACGCTGGTCACTGGCCGAGGCCGTGCAGTGGTCCCGGCATGAACTGCTCGCGCGGATGCAGCGAAGCCATCCCGGCGACGTGTCGCGGGTCGAGCAGGCCTTCGATCGAAGCGCGCGCGGGGACTTCGAGGCTGCGTGCTCGGCCTGGATGCAGGCCGGGCAGGGGGTCGACCTTGCAGGTCGGATGGGCGCGCTGTGGGACCGCGATGCCTTCGTCCTGGTGGGTGATCCTGCCCGTCGCATGGCGCCGGCCGACGGCGAACGGCGATGGGAGGGCGGTCTGGCCTGGCGCGACGGTGAGCCGTGGTTCGAGGTCCGCGCGCTGACCGATCAGGCTCCCGCCGCACCTCCGGCCGTGCACCTGCCGGCGACGATCCGTGACCGGATCGTGCCCCGCAACGACGGTCCGTGGTGCGTCACGGATTCGTTCGCCATGCTGCTCGAGCCCGGGCCGTGGCAGGCTGGTCGCTGCTGGTCGGTGCCGCTCGGGCGGGCAGCGGGGTATGCTTCCGACCCAACCAAAGGAACCCGATGATTCCTGTCCTCCTTGCCAATCTCGCGTGGGTGTCGTTCCTTGCCTTCTGGTGCGTCCTCTACTTCGCGCAGTCGAAGGCCGACGGCGGTTCGGGCGGCAGGTACAAGGATCAGTGATCCGGGTCGGGCGCGTTGCGCCCACCAGTCAGACAACCTGCCCGATTAGCTCAGCTGGATAGAGCACCGGTTTCCTAAACTGGAGGTCGCGCGTTCAAATCGCGCATCGGGCGTTCGCGCGGAGGTCTTCGAGGGGGCTCGGGGGGAAGGCAATGCCGATGGGCGGACTCGAACCGCCGACCTTCGGGTTATGAATCCAACGCTCTAACCAGCTGAGCTACATCGGCGAAGGGTCGAGGAGTGTAGGGGCGAGGGCCCGATCCCTGCAACCGCGGCGAAACTCCGGCGTTCACGCGCCGGCGCCGGCCGTGGCGGCCGAAGCGCTGCGAATCCAGCGGCGCCCGAGGGTGGTGCCGGCGAACTCGGGGCTCTTGCGCGCGATCGCGGCGGCGACCAGGCCCATGAACATCGGTTGCGGGCGCACCGGTCGGCTGGTCAGTTCGGGATGGAACTGGCCACCGATGAAGTACGGGTGCGCCGAGAGCGGGAGCTCGAGCACCTGCATGATCGGCTGCGTGGGGTGTCGGCCGCTGAAGACCAGGCCGCCCGCGGTGAGCTGGGTGATGTACGAGGGATCCACCTCGTAGCGATGGCGGAAGCGCTCACGCATGCTGGTGGCGCCGCCGAAGAGGAAGCTGGCGAGGCTGCCGGCGGCGAGCTGCACGTCCTGCGCGCCCAGGCGCATCGTGCCGCCCACGATTCCCTCGAGCCGCTTCTGGTCGGGGAGTTCGCTGATCACGGGATGCTTGGTCGAGGAGCTGAACTCGGTGCTGTCGGCATCGGTCATGCCGAGCACGTTGCGCGCGTACTCGATGACCGCGACCTGGAAGCCCAGGCAGATGCCGAGGAACGGCGTCTTGGACTCACGTGCCCACTGCACCGAAAGGATCTTGCCCTGCACGCCGCGACTGCCGAAGCCGCCGGGCACGATTAGGCCATCGACGCCCTCGAAGGTCTTCGCTGCGTCCTCGCCGGAGGCGATGTCGCTCGTCTCGAGCCATCGGACGTCCATCCGGGCGCCGAGTTCGATGCTGCAGTGCTCGAGGGCCTTCTCGATGCTCGCGTACGCGTCGCGCAGCGATGAGTACTTGCCGGCGATGCCGATCGTGACCGCGTGCTGGCGATCGGCCTGCAGCTTGGTGGTGAAGGTGTTCCACGAGGCGCGTGCGCGGTCCTCGCGCGCCGGCTCCACGCGGTCATGCAGCGACAGGATCGACAGGATCTCGCGGTCAAGGCCGGCCTGGCGCATGGCATCCGGGATCGAGTAGATGGACGTGCGGTCGTGCATCGAGAAGATGCGCTTGAGCGGCACGTTGCTGAACATCGCGATCTTCTCCATCACCTTGTCGGTGACGGGGTTCTTGGCGCGGCACGCGACGATGTTCGGCTGGACGCCGGCCTCCATCAGGCGCTTGATGCCCAGCTGCGCCGCCTTGGACTTCTGTTCGCCCAGGATCGACGGCTCGAGGATGTAGGTGAGTGCCACGAAGCAGGTGCTGCCGGGGCCTTCTTCGAACGCAAGCTCGCGGAGCGCTTCGATGTAGAAGCCGTTCTCGTAGTCGCCGGCGGTGCCGCCGACCTCGACGAACACCACGTCGAGCTGCTTGCCGCGCGGACCGCTCATGGCGAGTTCGCGCAGCTTCATCTTCACCTCGCCGGTGACGTGGGGGATCATCTGCACGTCGCGGCCCAGGTAGCCGCCGCGGCGCTCGCGCTCGAGGATCCGCGTGTAGATCTGGCCGGCGGTGACGAAGTTCTTGCGCGACAGGTTCTGGTCGAGCAGGCGCTCGTAGGTGCCCAGGTCCATGTCGGTCTCGAGCCCGTCATCGAGCACGAACACCTCGCCGTGCCGATAGGGATTCAGCGTGCCGCTGTCGATGTTGAGGTAGCCCTCCATCTTGATCGGGGCGACCGTCAGTCCCTTGTCCTGGATCAGCTTGGCGAGCGAGGAGCTGAAGATGCCCTTGCCCAGGCCGCTCATCACGGTGCCGATCACCACCACGAACTTGGTCACGCCGCGTTGGTAGCCCGCGGGGGCAGGTGAGTAGTGCTCGGTGCTGGCCTCGCTCGAGGCACCGAACTGGCTCAGGAAGCCGCAGTCGGCGCCGTTCTGGGCGGGCTGGTCATTGGTAGGGGGCATAACCAAGCGTACCGCGGCGCGTGCCCTCGAAACAAGCGGTGGGGACAACGAATTCTTGACCGGGGCTACCCTCCACACATGCAGATCATCGCCCTCGTCCTCTGCTCGGCCGCCATCGTCCTGAACCCCGTCCAGCGGCGACAGCCGCCGGCGCCGATGCCCGAGGTGGACGTGACGACCGGTCGCGACCTGCGCGTGTACGCACCCGACCGGCTGGTCGACTACGGACACATGAAGCTCGAGCTTCGCTTCGAGCGCCTGGAGGATCGCGCCTTCACGGCCAAACAGACCATGACCGTCCGTCCCATCGGCGTGCCCGTGCGCGGGCTGCGGCTCGATGCGCCGGGGCTTGCGATCGGCGCGGTCGCCGATGGCGACGGCAAACCCATCGAGTGGTCGCACGATGGTTCGTCGCTGTTCCTGCACTTCCCCGCGCCGCTTGGCGACGCATGGACCACGATCGTCACGACCTACACGTGCACCGATCCGATCGACGGCATGACCTTCACGCCAGCCGGACCGGACCCGAAGGCGTACCCGGCCGAAGTGCACACGCAGGGCCAGCCCGAGTCGAACAGGTTCTGGTTCCCGTGCCATGACTTTCCCAACGAGCGCATGACGACCGAGCTCGTGATCGACGTGCCCGCCGGTGTGAGCGCCAGCGGCAACGGCAAGCTCGTGGCGCACGCCGTGGCGAACGGTCGCGAGACATGGCACTGGCTGCAGGACAAGCCCCACGTGTCGTACCTCGTGAGCCTGGTGGCGGGCACCTTCGAGCGCACGGCGCTGCCCAATCCGCGCTCGGGCGTTCCCATGCAGGTGTGGGCGCTCCCGGGCCACGAAGACGAGGTCCACCGCACCTACGACCGCACCGACGAGATGATCGAGGTGCTGGCGGGCCGCTTCGGCACGCCATACCCGTGGGCGCGCTACGACCAGCTCATCGTGCGCAATTTCGGCGCCGGGGGCATGGAGAACACCAGCGTGACCAGCCTGCTTCCCGGTGCCTGGCTGAGCGAGGCGGCCGCGCGCGACGGCGACTACGACGGCCTGATTGCCCATGAACTCGGCCACCAATGGACGGGCGACTACATCACCTGCACGAGCTGGGACCACCTCTGGCTCAACGAGGGCTGGGCCACCTACTGCGAGAACCTGTGGTTCGAGCGCCGTGATGGCGTCGATGGCTACTTCGACGAGGTCCTGGACAACGCACGCGTGGCCCGGCGGGATCGCGTGGACGTGCCGCACGAGGCCATGTGCTCCAAGTGCTGGCGCGATCCCGGCGAGACCTTCTCGCGCCTGGCCAATCCATATCCCAAGGGGGCGAGCATCCTGCACATGCTGCGCGAGATGCTCGGCGACCGCGTGTTCTTCGCCGGCGTGCAGTCGTACATGAAGCGGTTCGGCCTGCAGACGGTCGAGACCGACGACTTCCGCAAGTGCATGGAGGAGGCGAGTGGACTCTCGCTGGAGTGGTTCTTCGACCAGTGGTGCATGCGACCCGGCACGCCTGAACTGAAGGTCGTGCCGGCGTGGGACGGCACCACGCGAACGCTCACCGTCACCGTGGACCAGGTGCAGACGATCGACGAGAAGCGCCCGGCGTTCCGCTTCACCCTGCCGATCCTGGTACGGACGGCCGGCAGCGAACGGATGCTCGCCATCGACGTGCGCGAGCGCTCGGCGAGCCGTTCGTGGGAGCTCGATGGTCCCCCCGTGCTCGTTGCGGTGGATCCGCGGGTCACCGTGCTGAAGACCGCCACGATCGAGATGCCGACGGCATGGTGGCTTGAGCAGGCGAAGGTGGGGCCCAACTCGGCGTGCCGTCGTCAGGCGATCCAGGCGCTTGGTTCGCGCGATGAGCCCGGTGTGGCGAGCGCGCTCGATGCGATCGTGCGTGACCCGTCGCGCCGATGGACCGAACGCCAGGATGCCGTTGAGGCCCTCTGGGCGCTCGGCAGTCCGGCCTCGCGGGAGATCGCGATGCAGGTGCTGGCCGACTTCAGGGGCGTGCCTGCCAACGCGGACGCGGCGCAGGCCGCGAGCGATCCGCGCGTGCGACGGGCCGTGATCGAACGGCTGTCGCAGGACAAGGACCCGGCGGCCGTCGCGCATGCGATCGACCTGGTGCGCCGTGATGGAAGCCCGGCGTGCAAGGCAGCGGCGATCGGCGCGCTGGCGGCGATGAAGGAGCGCTGGGGCGACCAGGGCGACGCGGCGCGTTCGGTGCTGGTGGACGCCCTCGCGATCGACTCCAGCGGTGAGAAGGTCCGCTCCGCCGCCCTCGATGCACTCGCCGACATCCCGGTGCCCGCTGCGTTGCCGTCGATCCGCAGGCTCGCGGCGCTGGGCAACCTCGACCGCATGCGCCCGAGTGCGATCCGTGCGCTCGCCGCCAACCTGCCACCGACCGAACAGCAGGCCGAGCGCGATGCGGTCATCGCCGAGCTCGTCGCGATGATCGATGACCGGGAGGAGCGCGCCGCGCGGACGGCGGCATCCCAATGTGCGCGGCTCAAGCTCACGGAGGCCCGGGAACGGCTCGAGCGCATGGCCGGCAGCGACCGTCGTCCCTCGATGCGCGAGTCGGCCAAGGGCTGGCTGAAGGAGATCGGCTGAGGCTCAGCCGTGCGTGGCGTGCCAGTGCGCCACGAAGGCCTCGTACTGCTCCGGCGTATCGATGCCCTGGAACGCCGTCGAACCGAAGGCTACGGCGATCGCGTGCCCATGCTCGAGGGCACGAAGCTGCTCCAGACTCTCGCAGACTTCCAGTGGCGACGGTGGCAGCGACACGAAGACCGGCAGGAACTCGCGGCGGTACACGTAGAGGCCCACGTGCTTCCACGGAGCGACCGCGGGCTGCGAGCGCACGAACGGCACCAGGCTGCGGCTGAAGTAGAGCGCGCGGCGATGCACGCCCACCACGCACTTGACCACGTTGGGATTGGTCGGGTCCTCGCCGGGTGCGAAGGGTGACACGAGCGTGGCCATCGGCGCGCCGGGGTCGGCGAGCAGGGCGGCGATCGTGCGCTCGACCAGTTCCGGCTCGAGCTGCGGCTCGTCGCCCTGGATGTTCACGATGATCTCGGCGTCGAGTCCCTCGGCGACCTCGGCGATGCGGCTGGTGCCGTTGGGATGGTCCGCGCGCGTCATCGCGACCGAGGCACCGCAGGCGCGGGCGGCGGCGGCGATGCCGTCGTGGTCGGTCGCCACGACGATGCGCGACAGGCTCGGGCAGGTCCGGGCCTGTTCGATCACGTGCTGGATGAGCGGCCGGCCGGTCCGGTCGGCGAGGGGCTTGCCCGGGAAGCGCGTGCTCGCGAAGCGGGCGGGAATGACGGCAACGATGCGCGGCGCGGCCATCGTCGGCCTCAGGAGAGCTGGCGGACGAGTTCGTCCGTCTCCTTGCGGCGGGCGCGGATGTCGCGGAAGCCGATGTCCTTGCGCAGGATGGCGGAGCAGAGCTCCTGGGCGTCCTTGGCGTGCTGGATGCTCTTCTCGACCTTGGCCAGCTCGATGAGCGTGACCATCAGGTCGTAGCGGATGTCCATCTCGCGGTCGCCGGTGGTGACGTCAAGCGCGGCCAGCGCTTCCTTGAACTCCCCGACGGCCTCGCCGTGCCAGCCTTCCTGCACGAAGCAGCGGCCGAGCAGGTGCGCCGCGATGACGCGGTACTTGCCCTCGTCCTTGGCTTCCTGGAGGCTCTTCATGGCGTCCTCGTAGCGGCCGAGCTCGAAGAGCAGGCGCCCGAGGTCGTACTTGACGCCGCGGTCGGTCGGGTACTTCGAGGCGCGCTCGGCGAAGCAGGCAGCCTCGAACTCCTGCACCTGCTTCAGGCCAGCCGCGTGCTGCGCGGCGGCCTTGGCATCACCGGCATCGGCTGCCGCCTTGATGGACTCGAGCTTGCGGCGTGCCCGGAGGATGCGGATGTTGTCCGCCTCCATCTTGAAGCGATACTCGCCGATGTTCTTGAAGCCGGTGGTGTAGACCTCGATCGCCAAGGCTTCGCCCTCCGGCGTGCCGGCGCGACGAAGCAGTTGGGCGTACTTCAGCACGGCTTCGGGGGACTGGGGCTTCTCCTCGAACTCGCGCTTGGCTACCTCCATCTGGAGCTGGTCCTTGCCGCCCGACCCCGAGAGGCTGTCGACCGCCTGGAGTTCGGCCTGCTTCTCGGCATCCTTCACGCGCGTGAGGAAGGCGCCTTCCTTGCCGTAGTTCTCGTTGTAGCCGCCTCGCTTGATGGCCAGTGCAGCCTGGAGCTGGCGGAGTTCGGACTGCAGCGCGCCGTCGCTGGGATCCATGCCGAGTGCGGCTTCGCCGCACTGCAGGGCCTGCTCCCAGGCCTCGACGCCGGCGAGGGCATCCTTCGCACGAAGCCAGAGCTTCTTGTTGGGCTTGGAGTTCTGCGCGAGGTTCACGGCGCCGTATGCGCTCTTGGCAGCCCATTGGCCGAAGTCAGGCAGGCCCGCCTTCGCAGCGGACTCCAGGCAGGTGAGCGCCAGGGCGGCATCGCGGACGTTGCAGAACCACTGGTATTCGCTGACCGCGAAGCGATCGACCAGACCGCTGCCGTCGATCATCTTGACGTCGCTGCTGGCTGCGGCCTTGCCGCCGGCGTTGAGGTGCGCCATGGCGGCGTCGTACATCTCGGTGTGGACGACCAGGTTGTTGGGATCGAACTTCACGCTCATCGCGAACATGGTGAGCGAGTACGTCCATTCACCCTTGCGCATGGCCTCGCGGGCCTTCTCGGCGTAGCGGGCTGCCTTCGCGGGATCGGCCACGAAGGCCGGCGGCGGTTCGGATTTCTTCCAGGGAAGGATCACGGGCTGTCTCGGATGCGTGAGTGTATCCGCGACGGTTGACCAAAGGGAGCGCCCGCCGAGCGTTACCATCGCCGCGTGCCGAGCCGAGGCCATGACATCGTGTGGTACCCCGACCCTGTCCTGAAGCGCCGGGCCGAGCCCGTGGCGGCCATCGACGAGGGAATTCGAGCGCTCATCGACGACATGTTCGCGGTCATGCGCGAGGAGGAGGGCCTGGGGCTGGCCGCGCCGCAGGTCGGCCGCTCGCTGCGGATCTTCGTGACCGAGGAACACGAGCAGTTCCCGGCCCGCGCATACATCAATCCGCGACTGATCACGGCCGACGGGCCGGTCGCCGTTCGTGACGAAGGATGCCTGAGCCTGCCCGGGATCCGCGTCGGGGTTCGCCGGCCGTCGCACGTGCGGATCGAAGCCACCGGGCTCGACGGCGAGCGGTTCGAACTCGAGGACAGCGGCTTGATGGGGCGCTGCTGGTTGCACGAGCACGATCACCTCGAAGGGCGCCTGATCACCGACTGGATGTCACCGATCGATCGGCTGGCGGCGCGTCGGGCGCTGCGGGATCTCGAGGCCGCCTTCGAGGAGGACCGATGAGCGCGCGTGTGGCGCTCCTTGGTTCGGGAGCGTTCGCCATCCCGAGTTTCTCGGCGCTCGTCGCCACGCCCGGGATCGAGGTGCCCTTGGTCATCACGCAGCCCGATCGACCTGCAGGCCGGGGCCGGGTGCTGGAGCCCACGCCCGTGGGTGCCTGGGCCGCTCGCGAGGGCCTTCGCGTCATCAAGCCCGAGGACATCAATGCGCCCGAGTGGATCGAGCTGCTCGGTCGCGAAGGCATCGTTGCCCTGGCGGTGATCGCGTTCGGCCAGAAGCTCTCGCCGCCCGTGCTCGAGGGGCGCACGGCCTGCAACCTGCATGGTTCGCTCTTGCCCCGTTGGCGCGGGGCGGCGCCGATCCAGCGCAGCGTGATGGCGGCGGACGACGAGGTCGGCGTCACGGTCATCTCGATCGCACCGAGGATGGATGCGGGGCTCGTCTACGCACGCGTCACGACCACCATCGGGCCAAGCGAGACCAGCGGTGACCTGCACGATCGACTGGCGCAGTTGGGCGTGCAGCCCATGGTGGCCGTCGTCCAAGGCTTGCTGGCCGGCACGGCCCAGGGGGCCACGCAGGATGAATCGCTGGCCACACGCGCGCGCAAGCTCTCGCGGGCGGATGCCTGGGTCGACCTCGGCGGCTCGGCCAAGCAAGCGTGCGCACGCGTCAACGGCCTGTCGCCCTGGCCCGGGACCGACTGCACGATCACCGGCGACGGGCAGGCTCCCATGCCGATCAAGCTGCTGCGGTGCCGGGCGGTCGATGCCAGGCTGCCGGTGGGCAGCGTCGCCACCAGTGGCGTGGTTGGATGCGGCGAGGGGGCGATCGAGGTGCTTGAAGCACAGGTCCCCGGCGGCAAGCCCATGCCGCTGGCGGACCTGATGCGCGGCAGGCGGTGGGGCAGGGCGACGTTGGCGAGTGAGCCTCATGCACCGGCTGCGCACTGACGACCTGGACTATCCGCTCGACCCTGCGTGCGTGGCCACCGTGCCCGCGGAGCCGCGGGACAGCGCCCGCATGATGATCGTGCATCGCGTGGGGGGCCAGGTCGTGCACGCACGGGTGCGCGACCTGCCGGGGTGGCTTCGGGCCGGCGATCTCATGGTGGCCAACCACACCAAGGTCGCACCCGTTCGCTTCGAAGGCGTGAGGGTGGCGGATGGTCGCCCCTTCGAGGGGCTCTTCGTCGCACCGGTGGGCGAGCGGTCCTGGACCGCACTCATCAAGGGCGCCAAGCGACTGCGGTCGGGCGACCGGATCGAGCTTCACGGCGCGACGGGCGAGCGTGCGCTGGTGGTCGCCCGTGAGCGTCAGGACGAGTCGTGGGTGATCGACTTCCCCGGCGCGCCGACGCCCATCCTCGAGGGCGTCGGTCGGGCTCCGCTTCCGCCGTACATCCTTGGAGCGCGGCGGGAGCGCCAGGAGTCCGTCGACGAGGCACGTGACAGGGAGCGGTACCAGACCGTGTACGCCCAGGCCCTCAGCCGGCCGAGCGTGGCTGCGCCCACGGCGGGGCTGCATGTGACGGGTGAGCTGCTGCAAACCCTTCGGCGGCAGGATGTTGGATGGACCAGCGTGGAGTTGCAGGTGGGCCTGGGTACCTTCAAGCCCGTGGAAACCCAGTGGCTCGACGAGCACCCGATGCACTCGGAATGGTGCCGCATCGAGCAGTCAGCCCTTGATGCCGTCCTGTCGACCCGATCGACCGGTGGGCGCGTGATCGCGGTGGGCACCACGAGCGTGCGGGTGCTCGAGAGCCTGCCCGTGCCCCCCACGTCGGGGGAGTTCGACACGAGGCTCATGATCGCGCCCGGCCACGGGTTCAGGCTGGTGGACGGCCTGCTGACCAACTTCCATCTGCCTCGGAGCACCCTCTTGGCGCTCGTGGGTGCGATGGTCGGGCTCGAGCGGCTGAAGTCGCTCTACGCCGAGGCCCAGCGCGAGGGATACCGCTTCTATTCCTACGGCGATTGCATGCTGATCCTGCCGTGACGGCCCGGCATGGGATCGTCGGAAATTCCCGTCGGAAAGTACGAACACGAGCCGATGGACTCCCAAGCGCGCACGGCGGCGCGCGGTAGGCTTGCGCCACGTCACGGAGGACGAAACGATGCAGGTGAGTGCGCTCGTGAAGGCAGTCGATGGAGTGACCTTGGTCGCAGGCGGCGAGGTCGAGGTCGCAACGCTCGCGGATGACTCGCGCCAGGTCAAGCCCGGTGCGCTGTTCGTCGCCAGGGCCGGTGCCCAGGGTGATGGTCGCGCGTTCATCCAGGATGCGATCGGCAAGGGTGCCGTCGCGGTGCTCGCCGACGAGGGCGTGGCGCCCATCGATGGCGTCGCGTGGATCGCCGCGCGCAAGGGTGCTGCCGCGCAGTTGCCCTGGGTCGCCGAGGCGTTCCACGGATTCCCGAGCCGCAGGCTTCGGCTCGTCGGCATCACCGGGACCAACGGCAAGACCACCACCACGTACCTGTACCGGCACATCGCGCGCATCGCGGGCCGACGCTGTGGCCTCATCGGCACGGTCGAGACCGATGACGGTGCCGGCACGGTGGCGAGCACCCTGACGACACCCGGCGCGATCGACCTGAGCGCGACGTTCGCCCGCATGGTGGCCAACGGCTGCGACGGAGCGGTCATGGAGACGAGCAGCCACGCACTGCACCAGGGCCGCGTCGCGGCGCTCCGGTTCGGATGCGGCATCTTCACCAACCTGACCGGTGACCACCTGGACTACCACGGCTCGATGGATGCCTACGCCGGTGCCAAGGCGATCCTCTTCGCCGGGCTCGACCCCTGCGCCACGGCGATCGTGAACGCCGATGACCCCGCGCACGAGCGCATGCTTCGCGACTGTCGCGCCAACGTGATCCGGTGCAGCGTGCGCAGCCCACGCGCCACCGCCAGCGCACAGGAACTGCGCGTGGGCGTCGGCAGCATGCGCGTGCGGCTCAACGGCCCGTGGGGCCGCATCGAGGCCGACCTCCCGTTCACGGGCCGACACAATTCCATGAACACGCTGCAGGCGGTCGCGGCGGCCTGGTCAGGCGGCATCGATGGGAGCCTGATCGAGCAAGCGCTCGCGACGTGTGCGGCGCCGCCGGGCCGGTTGGAGCCGGTCACCGCTCCGGGCGATCCGTTCGCGGTGGTCGTCGACTACGCCCACACGGATGACGCGCTGTTGAACGTCTGCACCGCACTGAAGGCGGTGCTCGAACCCGGCGGCCGGTTGATCACCGTGTTCGGCTGCGGCGGGGACCGCGATCCGACCAAGCGCCCGCGCATGGCCCGCGTGGCGTGCGAGCACAGCGACGTCGTCATGGTGACCAGCGACAACCCGCGGACCGAGGAGCCCGAATCGATCGTGGACCAGATCATGGCCGGCGTGCCTGCAGGCACGGCCGCCGTCGTCCATCGAGTGACCGATCGTGCTGCGGCCATCCACGCCGCCGTGGCCGAAGCCCGCGAGCGCGACGTGGTGCTCATCGCCGGCAAGGGGCACGAGGACTACCAGATCATCGGCACGGTCAAGCATCCCTTCGACGACCGCGTCGTGGCCAAGGCCGCGTTGGCGGCCCGTGCCGGCCTCCAGGAAGGAGCACTCGCGTGACGTTCCTCCCGCACGATGCGATGGCCAGCGCCACCGGTGGTCGCTGGGTCGGCCCGCCCCGCAGCGGAGAACCGCTGGTCGGCATCGGGACCGACACGCGCGCCTCGCTGCACGGCCGTGCCTTCGTGGCACTGGTGGGCGAGCAGCACGATGCGCATGATCATCTCGCGGCTGCCCAGGCCGCCGGGGCGGCTGCACTGGTCGTGTCGCGTTTCCCAGACGGGTTCACGCCATCGGTCCCCACGCTGCTTGTGCGCAACACGCTGGTCGCGCTGCAGAACCTCGCAACCGCCTGGCGTGCCGAGGTCGCGCCGTTCACGATCGGCATCACCGGTTCAAGCGGCAAGACCACGACGCGGCGCCTGCTCCACGGCGTGCTGTCGCAGCAGCAACGGGGCACCAGCAGCCCGAAGAGCTTCAACAACGAGATCGGCGTTCCGCTCACGATGCTGTCGGCAGTGCCCGGCGATGACTTCCTGCTGCTCGAGATGGGCATGAACCATCCGGGCGAGATCCGCCGGCTCTCGACGATCGCCGAACAGGATGCGGCGGTGATCACCATGGTCGGCCGTGCGCACCTGGGCGGCATGGGCTCGCTCGAGGCGATCGCGACCGAGAAGGCGAGCATCGCCGACGGTCTCCCGGCCTGCGCGCCGGTGATCGCCAACGGCGACAACGCGCCGCTGATGAAGGCGCTCGGTGAACTCGGCCGGTGCGACCTGCGGGTGATCACCTTCGGCAGCGATGCCGCGCGCAACGTGCGGCTCGTGTCGCGCGAGCAGCATCCCGAGGTGCAGTTGGTGACCGCGCGCGCGCACGGGCAGCTGGTGCAGTTCGAGCTCCAGCTGCCGGGCGAGCACAACGCCATGAACGCGCTCGCCGCGCTGGCGATGGGTCTGGACCGCGGCCTGACGCCGGCGCAGGTCGCGCGCGGGCTTGCCTCGGTCGCGCCCTCCGAGATGCGCATGGTGCGCGAGCGCGTGGGCAGCGTGGATGTCTACAACGACGCCTACAACGCCAACCCCGATGCGGTCGCGGCGGCGCTGCGGGCCTTCGCGGAAGTGGCCTCGCGTGCCGCGCGTCGCGTGGTCGTGCTCGGCGACATGCTCGAACTGGGTGATGCGGAGCACGCCCTGCACGACGAGGTCGGTCGCGTGGCGGCCTCGGTGCTCGGGCGCGGCGACCGGGCCTGGTTCATCGGTCCGCGCAGCCGGGCAGGCGCCGAGGCGGCGCGCGCCGGCGGCTGCGAGGTCGAGTGGGTCGAGTCGCTCGATGCCGACGCGGCGGCCAGGATCGCCGCCTCGCTGGCCGAGGGCGATGCGGTGCTCCTGAAGGGAAGCCGCGGCTCGGCGGTCGAGCGGGTGATGCCGGCGCTGCGTGAGGCGCTGGTCGTGGCGGGCTGATCGCTCGGGGCGGCCCACGGGCCGAGTCAGGGACAGGGCATGCTCTACAACCTCGTCGTTGAATTCCAGGACAAGCTCGACTCGATCCCGCTCCTGCGCTGGATCGTCGGCATCATGTGGCAGGTCGAGTTCCGGGCCTTCGCCGCGGTGCTGCTCTCGTTTGCGCTCGCGCTCTGGCAGGGGCCGGGCGTCATCGCCTGGCTCCAGCGGCGCAAGATCGGCGACACGGCCGAGTTCGGCCACGAGGAGATCAATCGCCTGATGCAGGGGCGCAGCGGCGTGCCGACGATGGGCGGGATCTTCCTGTGCGGGAGCATCCTCGTGACCACGGCCCTGCTGGCCGACGTCTGGTTCAACCGTTACATCCAGATCTCGCTGATCGTGCTGGTGTGGATGAGCGGCGTCGGCGCGATCGACGACTGGCTCAAGCTCACTTCGAGCCAACGCAAGCCCGGTTCGCGCGATGGGCTCTACAGCTGGGAAAAGCTGGTGTTCCAGGTCGGCCTCGGCCTGGTGGTGGGGTACTTCGTCTACACGGCCGCGAAGCTCCCCGATGCGCACGCGCTCAATCTGCCGCTGCAGCGGACCTACCCGCCCACGGCGGTGAAGGACTTCGTGGGGTTGCGGCTGGACCTGGCACCGACCGTCATCGTGCTCGGGGCCGGCGCCTTCGCGGTGCTCTGCGCCTTCTTCATGACGGGCTTCTCGAATGCCGTCAACATCACGGACGGCATGGATGGCCTGGCCGGCGGCAACATGGTCATCACCAGCTTTGCGCTCATGGTGCTGGCCTACATCTCGGGGCACGCCAACACGGCCTACTTCCTGCTCGTTCCGTACGTGCCCGGATCGGCCGAGCTCATGGTGCTGGCGGGTGCGATGGCTGGAGCGACCTTGGGGTTCCTGTGGTTCAACGCGCATCCGGCCCGGGTCTTCATGGGCGACACCGGCTCGCTGGCCCTGGGTGCGCTCATGGGCTACATCGGCGTCGTCACGCGCAACGAGCTGCTGCTGCCGATCATCGGCGCGGTCTACGTCATCGAGATCTCGACCGTCATGATGCAGGTGAGCTGGTTCAAGTGGACCAAGCGCCGCTACGGCGAGGGGCGCCGCATCTTCCCCAGCACGCCCATCCACCATGGCTTCCACATGATGGGCTGGAAGGAGACGCAGATCGTCACGCGCTCCTACATCGTGAGCGCGGTGGCGGTCGTGATCGCGCTGGTCACGCTGAAGATCCGCTGAGCGCGAGGCGCCCGCCGCCCAGGTCAATCCCCGTGCTTGCCGCGCAGGCGCGGCGAGAGCCGGGCGATCAGGTGCGATCGCTCGACCTCGTCGACCCAGTCCTGGAGCGTGGCCGCAAGCTCGTCATCCGCGACGCGGGCGCCCGGCAGGGGGCAGCTTGCGCCGAGCGCGCGCGCGGCGATCGCACGGTAGCGCGACAGCGTGCGGTCGCCGAGCAGCGAGAGGAACTCGAAGTCCTCGTTCATCAGGATCACGGTCGGTACGCGCAGGCCGCCGCAGATCTTCACGAGTTCCGATAGGTCGCGGTGCTCATCGCGGTCAAGCCAGCGCAGGTCCAGCCGCGGGCACGCCCCCGCGATCGCCGCCAGCATCGGACCTTGCGCCGAGCAGTCGCCGCACCACATGCCGCTCAGGCAGATCGCCTTGAGGTCGCGCGTGAAGCCGCCGAGCAGTGCACGCTGCGCAGCCGTGAGCGTGACCCGCGCCTCGACCGCACGCCAGGCGGCCTCGTGCTGGGGGCTCGAGCGGACATAGTCGTCGTAGGCAACGCCGGCAGCATGCTTGGCACGAAGGAGCGGGGGATCGATCATGCAGGAAGCGTAGTCGCATCGTCGCGGCCGCCCAATCGCAGTGACCCAATCGCGGTCGCCCAATCGCGCCCACTCACCCGCGCGATTCACGCTGCAGTTCGCGCAGCAGGTCGAAGGCCTGCATCGGGGTCAGGTGATCCAGGTCGATCCCTCGCAAGCGATCGAGCGCCGGGTGCGGCAGGTACTGCGTGAACAGCGAGAGCTGGTCGCCCGGGCTCGCCGCTGCGGGGCGCGCGGGCGCGGCCTGGCCGGCTTCGAGCGCGGCCAGGACCACCTTGGCGCGCTCGACCGTCGCGCGCGGCACCCCGGCGAGCTGCGCCACATGGATCCCGTAGCTGCGGTCGGTCCGGCCCGGCTCGATGCGGTGCAGGAAGACGATCTCGTCCTTCCACTCGCGCACCGCGACATGCAGGTTCGTGATGTCGGTGCGCTCGTCGGCCAGCTGCGTGATCTCGTGGTAGTGGGTGGCGAAAAGCGTGCGGCAGCCCCGGTCGGCCAGCGTTTCCGTGATGGCCCAGGCCAGGCTCAGGCCGTCGAGCGTGCTCGTACCGCGACCGATCTCGTCCAGGATCACGATGCTGCGCCGCGTGGCGGCATTCAGGATCGCGGCGGTCTCGGTCATCTCGACCATGAACGTGCTCTGTCCCGAATGCAGTTCGTCGCTCGCGCCGATCCGCGTGAAGAGCCGGTCCGCCAGACCGACGACCGCCCGCTGCGCCGGGACGAAGCTGCCGGCATGGGCGAGCAGCGCGATCAGCGCGCACTGCCTGATGTAGGTGCTCTTGCCGGCCATGTTGGGGCCGGTGATGAGCGCCAGCGGAGCGCTCGCCGAGGCACGGTCGGTTGGCGGCGCAGCCGCGGCGTCCCTGGACGCCGACGAACCCGCGTCGGTCGTGGAGCCCAGCCGGCAGTCGTTGGGCACGAACCGCTCGCGCAGGACGCCGTCGAGCACCGGGTGCCGGCCCTGGTCGATCGTGAGTTCGGGCCCGTCGACGATCGCGGGGCGGACCCAGCCGGATTCGGCGGCGACGGCCGCGAAGGAGCGCAGCACATCGAGCGCCGCAATGGCCTCCGCGATCGTGGCGATCGCCGCACCATGCCCGGCCAGCGCCGAGCACGCCTGGGCGAACAACCGTTGCTCGCGCTCGATGGCACGGGCCTCGGCCGTCAGCACCTTGTGCTCGAATTCCTTGAGTTCAGGCGTGGTGTAGCGCTCGGCGTTGCGCAGGGTCTGCTTGCGGATCAGCCAATCGGGCGCCCGGCCGGCCTGCGCCGACGACAGCTCGATGTAGTAGCCGAACACGCGGTTGTAGCCGGTCTTCAGCGACTCGATCCCCGAGCGCCCGATCAGCTCGGCCTGGTACTGCGCCAGCCAGGCGTTGGCATCGCGCTGCAGGAGCCGGGCCTCGTCCAGCTCCGCATCGACGCCGTCGAGCCAGAGTCCGCCCTCGCGCAGGTGCGACGGCGGTGCATCGACGCACTGCGCAGCCAGCTGCACCGCGAGGTCGCGGATCGCCGGCAGGGCATCGGCCAAGGGTTGCGAGAAGGGCACGAGCGCCGGCGTGCCGGCGCAGGCTACGGCGATCTCGCCGCAGCGCGCGAGCGATCGCGCCAGCGCGGCGAGGTCCCGCGGCGTCGCCCGGCCCATCGCCATGCGGCCATGCATGCGCGCCATGTCCTGCACGCCGTCGAGCGCCTGCTCGAGCACCCCGCGCGCCCGCGCATCCTGGGCAAGCGCAGCCACGGCATCGAGCCGGGCCAGGATCGGCTCGGCGTGAGCCAGTGGAGCGCAGAGCCAGTCGCGAAGCAGTCGCCGTCCCATGCCGGTCCGGCAGCGCTGCATCGACGCGACCAGGCTGCCGGCGGCCTGGCCCGATCGCGCGGTCCGTTCCAGTTCGAGGCTGCGCAGGCTGGTGGCGTCGATGGCCATGACGGCCCCGGACTCGACCACGGTCGGCGCCCGGAGGTGGCGCAGCGAGTCCGGGCCTTGGGCTTCGTGCAGGTAGCGCAGGAGCGCCCCCGCGGCGTGCGCGGCGGGGTCGTCGGACGAGAGCCCGAAGCCCGCCAGGGTGCTCGTACGGAAATGCGTGCAGAGTGCATCGCTGGCTTCCTTGTCGCGGAAGTACCAGCCCGCGCGTTCCGTCCCGGCTGCACCGACGGCACGCAGCAGCGCCGTGTGCTGCGCGCGCACCGACTCATCGATCGCCTCGGGCAGGAGGAGTTCGGCGATGCCCAGCCGCAGCAGCTCGTCGGCGATGCGCCCGGCAGGCACCGTGCGCACCGTGAACTCGCCGGTCGAGAGTTCGATCGCCGCGATCGCCGCCGAGGCTCCGGGGCCCGCAGGGGATCCGCTGCGTGAACCTCCCGCGCACAGCGCGGCGATGCGATTGCTCGCGCCCTCATCGAGCAGGCTCTCGTCCACGCGCGTGCCCGGCGTGATCACGCGTCGCACGTCGCGCTCGACCACACCCTTGGCGTCCTTCGGATCCTGCACCTGCTCGCACACGGCCACGCGGAAGCCCGCATCGACGAGCCGCCGCAGGTAGGTCTCGGCGCTGTGGAAGGGAACGCCCGCCATCGGGATGCCGCTGGTGCGTTCGGTGAGCGTGATCCCGAGCGCCTTGTGCGCGATGACGGCGTCGTCGTCGAAGAGCTCGTAGAAGTCGCCCATGCGGAAGAAGAGGAGGCAATCCGGATGGCGCGCCTTGAAGTGGGCGTGCTGCCGCATCGCGGGGGTGTCGCGGTTGGGCGCAGGGGCCTTGGCAGCCGTCTTCTCCACGCGGCGAAGGGTATCGGCAGCGCGTCGACGTCCATCGCCCCGGGCGTGTTATTGCAGCTTCGCCGCCTCGCCGTTCCCGCTATACTTCCCGCCCCGCTGGGCTGGTAGCTCAATTGGTAGAGCGCCTCGGTCGCATCGAGGAGGTTGTGAGTTCGAGTCTCATCCAGTCCACTTGATTCGGGCGTCGCTCTGCGGCGCCCGCGTCGTTTCCGGAGCCGTCGGAAGGACCCATGCCAACGATCGCTGCAGCCCCATCCACCGTCCTGGCCGTCGAGAGTGCCTTGGTCGTCGCGGCATGCCTTGTGGGCGCATGGGTGGGCACGCGACGCCTGGCGCACACGCCGTTGCAGCTCGTGCTGAGCGCCGTCAGCGGCATGGTCCTGGGCATCGTCTTCTTCCACCTGCTGCCGCACGCCCTCGGCGTGCATGGCGGTGGTGCCGCGCCCGCCGACGTCATGCTCTGGGCGCTGCTGGGCTTCATCGCGCTCTTCCTGCTCGAACGGTTCGCGCCGTTCCACGTGCACGAGCACGGTTCGGCCGGCGGCGACTGCGGCGGCGGGACCTGCGGCCACGTCGCCCACACCTGTGACCACGAACACGATCATGCGCCGCATGCGCACGCCGATGCACACACGCACGCGCCCAAGCTCGGCTGGATGGGCGCGCTGCTGGGCCTGACGGTGCACAGTGTGCTGGAGGGGGTGGCGCTCGCGGCGAGCGTGCAAGCCGAGTCGAGCGCCGGCTGGCTTGCGGGCTTGGGCACGCTGCTGGTGATCGTGGCGCACAAGCCCTTCGATGCCATGACGCTGTCGGCGCTGCTGCGCCAGGGGCGCGTGTCCGGTGCCCGTGCGATGCTGATCCAACTGGCGTTCGCCATGGTCATGCCGGTCGGCGCGTTCCTCTTCATGATCGGCGTGCGGCATGATCCCGAGGTCACCGCGCTTGCCCTGGCGTTCAGCGGCGGCGTCTTCCTGTGCATCGCCTGCAGCGACCTGCTGCCCGAGGTGCAGTTCCACCGGCACGACCGGCTCAAACTCACCGCAGCCTTCGTCGGCGGCATCGCGCTGGCGTGGGGCCTGGGCCAACTCGAGGCGCAGATGCACAACCACGCCGGCCACGACCATGGCGCGATCGACGCGGGCCACGACGGCCACGATCATGGTGCGCACGATGGTCACGACCATGCGCCGGCACCTGCCGCGCCCGGGCACGACGGCCACGATCACGCACCCGGCGACGGCCACGACCACTGAGCCGCGTCCGTACGCACGGCCTATCCTGCGGGCCATGAAGGCCGAACGCCTGCTCGCCGAACTCAACCGCCTCCGTCAGGACGTGCCCAAGGACCCGACCGACCTGGAGTGGTTCACGGTCCACCACGTCTTCTGCTTCGTCAGCTACAACATGGCCGCGTTCCAGAAGTACCTGGACGAAGCCGTCAAGCCAGGCGAGGAACCCGAGGACTGAGGCCCGGCCGACCGCGCTGCGGGGCGTCTCGGACAGCGCCAGCGCATCGCGACGTCGCGCTGAGGGCACCACCGGTCCGGGGTAGGATCGCGGTCCCATGACGGAATCGACCGCCCGTGACTACCGCAGCACGCTGAACCTGCCCAAGACCGGCTTCGCGATGAAGGCGAACCTGGCCCAGGCCGAGCCGCAGACGCTCAAGGCCTGGAAGGAACGAGGCCAGTTCGAGTCGATCATGGCCGCGCGCGACGGGGCCGAACCCTTCGTGTTCCACGACGGTCCGCCGTACGCCAACGGCAACATCCACGTGGGGCACATGCTCAACAAGGTCCTGAAGGACCTGGTCGTGCGCAGCCGGATCCTCGAGGGCAAGCGCGTGCACTACGTGCCCGGCTGGGATTGCCACGGCCTGCCGATCGAGCACAAGGTGATGACCGAGATCGTCAAGGGCGGCAAGGCCGAGAAGCTCGAGACGCTTGCGCCCGACGTGCGCCGCATGGCGATCCGCCGCGAGTGCGCGGCCTACGCCGAGAAGTTCATCAAGCTGCAGGGCGAGGAGATGCAGCGCCTGCTGACGCTGGCCGACTACGCGCACCCGTACGCCACCATGCAGCCGGCCTATGAGGCCGCCACCCTCGAGGTCTTCGCGGGCATGGTCGAGCAGGGGGTCGTGTACCGCGACCTGAAGCCCGTGCACTGGTCGATCGCCAACCGCACCGCGCTGGCCGAGGCCGAGCTCGAGTACGAAGAGCGACAGGATCTGTCGGTCTACGTGGATTTCGAACTCGAGGATCGCGAGGCCGCCGAGCGCGCCTTCGGCTGCGAGATCGACCAGACGCCGTGCCTGATGATCTGGACCACCACGCCCTGGACGCTGCCGGCGAACCTGGCGATCGCGTGCCACCCGCGGTACCGCTACGCGCTCGTCGAGCATGATGGTGCGCTGAGCATCGTGGCCGCCGAACTCTGGCCCAAGGTCGCCGCCACGATCAAGGCCGAGAAGGTCCGCATGCTCGCCGAGTGCGACGGCGCCGCGCTGGTGGGCCTGGGCTACCGACACCCGTTCTGTGCGCGGTCGGGCCGTGTGGTCGCCGCCGAGTACGTGACGCTTGAGGATGGCACGGGCCTGGTGCACACCGCGCCCGGCCACGGCGCCGAGGACTACCGCACGGGCCTCAAGGAAGGCCTGCCGACCTACTGCCCGGTGCGTGACGACGGCACCTACGACGACACGGTGCCCGAGTGGCTGCGGGGCCTGAGCGTGTGGGACGCGAACGCGAAGGTCACCGAGCACCTGCGCGACAGCGGGCACCTGGTCTTCGATCACGCCTTCACCCACTCGTACCCGCACGACTGGCGCAGCAAGACGCCCGTCATCTTCCGTGCGACCGAGCAGTGGTTCATCGGCGTCGACCGCCCGGTGAAGCGCGACGGCCGCACGCTGCGCCAGCTCGCGCTCGATGCCGTCGAGCACCGCGTGCGCTTCGTGCCCGACTGGGGCCGCAATCGCATGCGCGGCATGCTCGAGAACCGCCCGGACTGGTGCATCAGCCGCCAGCGTTCGTGGGGCCTCCCGATCCCGGCGTTCCTGCAGCCCGATGGCAGCGCGTTCATGACGGCCGCGAGCATCCGTGCCGTGGCCGCAGTCTTCGCGCAGAAGGGCAGCGATGCTTGGTTCCAGCTCTCCGCGCAGGAACTCCTGGCCGGCTACGACGCGTCGAAGGACGCCGATGCGCCCGCGGGGCTCGACCTGACGACCCTCACCAAGGGCAGCGACATCTTCGACGTCTGGTTCGAGGCCGGCAGCAGCTGGCACTCCGTGCTGCGCACGCGCGGCATCGGCTTCCCGAGCGAGCTCTACCTTGAGGGCAGCGACCAGCATCGCGGCTGGTTCCAGCTCTCGCTGCTGCCCGCGCTCGCGGTCACCGGCGAGCCGCCCTTCCGCACGCTCCTCACGCACGGCTTCATGGTCGACAAGGACGGCCTGAAGATGTCCAAGAGCCTCGGCAACGCCCTTGACGTGGCCGCGCTGCTCAAGGACTACGGCGCCGACGTCGCCCGTTGGTGGGTGAGCAGCGTCCCCTACGACGGCGACATCAAGATCGACCTCGAGTACTTCCGGCTCGCCGGCGAGAGCTACCGCAAGGTCCGCAACACGATCCGCTTCCTGCTCTCGAACCTCGAGGGTTTCGTGCCCGGCGCGCGCGTGCCGGTCGAGCCCGCATCGATCGACGGGTGGGCGCTGGCGGAGCTGGCCACCCTGCAGTCGACCGTGCGCGCCGCCTACGCGGCGTACGACTTCCGCGCCGCGCACGTGGCGATCTTCGACTTCTGCAACGAGACGCTCTCGGCGATCTACTGCGCCGCGACCAAGGATCGCCTGTACTGCGATGCGCGCGATGCCGCACGGCGCCGCCGCACGCAGCAGGTCATGCACGACGCCGTCACGGTGCTCTGCCAGCTGCTGGTGCCGATCCTGCCGCACACCGCCGACGAGGCCTGGAGCGCGCTGCACGGCGGCGCCCCGGGCTCGAGCGTCATGGCGACCACGCACCTCGACCTGGGGCAGGTGGCCCGGCACGGCGCATGGGATGCCGCGTTCGCAGTCCGCGAGCGCGCGCTCAAGGCGCTCGAGTCGGCCAAGGCCTCGGGCATCGAGAACCCACTCGATGCGGGCGTGAGCGTTGGTCGGGGGATCGATGCGGAGGTGCCGGGCGCGCTCGATGCGCTCGCGTCGGTGCACGCCGACCTGGCCGACCTCTGCGGCGTCTCGCGCGTCACGCTCGGCGGTGACGGTGGCGTGTCGATCACCGACCTTCGCAACGAACCCCGTTGCGATCGCTCATGGCGTCGCGACGGCACCGTGCGTCAGCGTTCCGACGGTGGCATGCTCAGCGACCGCGATGCGGCCGCCGTGGGCGTGGCGTGATTGGTTGATGGTCGGACGCCTTCGGCAAGTGCGAAGGGGTATCGGCAGTGGCGGCGCGAGCAGGTCGAGGCTAGCCTTCGTGCCATGAGAGTGCTTTCGGGTGGGTTTTCCGCGTTCCAAGCCTCGCGTGCAGCCGTGGGTTTTTCCATCGCCATGATGTGCTTGGCGTTGCTCCTTGCCAACATGGCACCGACCTCCGGCCCCCCCGTACCCTCTGGCGGCGGCAGTGACAAGTTGCTCGAGCTTGTCGAGACGGATCTGCAGGGTGGCAATCAGCTGCTCGCCAAGGCAGAGTGGACGTGGTACTGGTGGTCCATCAACGAGGAGGCCGCGCGCGCTGCCCTCGGGCACTACAAAGCGGCGTGGCGGAATCTCACCAGGGCCGAGTACCCGGACGGCCAGGTGCCATCGGGTGAGGCTGTTTATCGACAGAAGCAGCTCGAGCTTGAGGTTGGGATCAAACGGGCAATGGACCTTGGCGAGGTCAAGCCCTGATGGCTGGATGTGCGCGAGAGCTTCATGACCGGGTCGTTCTCGGTGCCGGCGGTGCCGTCGTGCTGTTGGTCTCGCTGGAGATCGCCTCGGCCAAGGGGCCAATCACGAATCGCGTGCACCTCGTCGTGGCAGGGCTGATGGCGGTCACCATCGTTGCCCTGCTGGGCTGGGCAAGAGGTGCGCTGGGCAATACACCCGTGACGATCCTGGTCCGCGGCGCGCTCATCGCTCTCCCGCTGCACGCCATCCTGACCCGAGGAATGGCGTCGTGGACCACGAAGATTCCAGAAGCATTCGCCGAACGATTGCTGAAGAACTTGGGAGCCGTCGGCTGGTGTGCAAGAACGCTGAGGGATTGGGCGGACTGGGTGTTTGAGGTCATTGTGGGCTTCACGCCCGGTGACGCGCTGGCGCAGGGCTTGGTGGTTGGTTCATGCCTGCTCGTCTGGTTGGCAGCCTGTCTGGTCCTGACGTGGCGCAGCGTGGTCGGCGTGGTCCTGTTCGCCGGGCTGCTTGTGGTCGGCATTGCGCTGACGTGGACCGTGGACCCCTGGAATGTGGTGGCGCTGTGCGCCGGCCTCAGCGGAGCGGCCATGGTGCTGGGTCGTCCGCGACATGGCGAGGCCGAGTTCCGCGCCATGATCATCTGCTCGATGGCCTCGGCGCTCGTGCTTCTGGTGGCGTCAGGGCTCTACTGCCTTTCGCCGATCGACTTCCTGCCTGAGGCTGTGCTCGGCCCATTCGGATATGCCGAGGACGCAATGCTTCTTGGGGTTGCCTCGAAGCGCTGCTACGACACCTTCAAGCGGGCGGCGATCGACTGGAACGGGACGCGTGCAGCCTGACCATAGAGAGCGATGACCCGACTGGTCGCGGCGGGCGACCGGATCAGCTGACGCGGCTGCCGGGCTTCACCGACTTGCCCACGGACAGCACGACGACGTCGCGTTCTTCGGGGCCGGGCTTCGCGCCGTCTGCGGCAGGGGCCGCCTCGGCCTTCAGGTCGCTCGCGGCCAGGATCATGCCGTGGCTGACCTCGCCGCGCAGCATGCGGGGCTCAAGGTTGGCCACGATCACGACCTGCTTGCCAACCAGGCTCGCCGGGTCGTACCAGGCCTTGATGCCCGCGCAGACCTGACGGCCCTCGGGGGTGCCGTCGTCGAGCTTGAGCTTGAGCAGCTTGTCGGCGTTGGGGTGCGGCTCGGCGCTGAGCACCGTGGCCACGCGCAGGTCGATCTTCGCGAAGTGGTCGAAGGCGATCTGGGGCAGGGGCTCGCTCACTTGGACCCCTCCGTACCCAGGCCCTCGGTCGTGCCGAGCGTGCCGGGGTCGGCGACCGCCGGCTCGGCCACGACTTCGGCCATCGTGGTGAAGTTGTGGCGGCGCTTCAGCGCGGCGTAGGAGAAGAGCTCCTGCATGTCCTTGACCTCATCCTGCATGGCGATGCCACGCAGGCGGCCACCGGCAGCCAGGCGCTCGTACTCGGCCCGGTCCATGCGATCGACGCCGCGCAGCTGCGCGACCATCACGGAGAGCCTGTCGGGCAGCGCCACCACGACGGTGCGGTCGAGCGCGGGCACATCCGCCACGGGCTTGTCGCTCGGCAAGGCCATCGCTGCCTTCACGAGGGCGCTCATCGCGGTTTCGTCGTTGCCCAGACCCGGGATGGGCATGCCCATGCGCATGCCGAACTGCAGGAACTGCGGGTTGACCTCACTCAGGCCCTGGAAGGGCTGCGCCACGGCTCCGTAGGCCACGCCGACGGCACCGAGACCTTCGGTGGCCGCCAGCTGCTTCAGCGCCTCCACGCGGGTGGCGAGGATGTCGTAGACCGCCACGCGCTTCAGGTCGGCCTCGAGATCGGCACGCACCTCATCCACGGCGGTTGCCGCGCGCGCGGGTTGCGCATCCGTCACGCGAACGACGAAGAGGTCGCGCGAGGTGGGCTCGGCCAGCGTCGGGAAGGCCACGCCGCGCTGCGTGGGCAGCGTGGGCGATCCGCCGAACTCCTTGAGAGCACCGGCGAGTTGCTGCACCTTTACGTCGCTGGCGCCGACACGCTTGCTCGACGCCGCGCCGATGCCCGGGATGGCGGCGATGTCCTCGACCTGGATCCAGCCCTCGCCGGACGTCTGCACCGAGGGCGCATCGATGCCGAAACGCTGGGCGAGTTCCTGGGCGAGTGCCGCCATCGTGACGGCCTTCGACGACCAGTCGGCAGGCAGGGTCCAGTAGCCGCCCGCGCTGGGCACGCTGCGCAGGTCCATCTGCACCCGGTCCGTGGCGAACTTCGAGATCGCCGCGAGTTCAGCATCGAGCAACTGGCCCAGCACCTTCTCGCGGACGGCCTCGCGCTGGCCTTCGAAGGTCATCGGCGTGGCCGACACGGCCTCCTTCGCCTTGAACTCCGCCTCGTGCTCGAGCCAGTGCTTGCGGAGTTCGACGTTGGAGAGCGCCGGGCTCTGCTCCAGCTTGGCCTTGATCGTGGCGGAGGGGATCACGATCCACTCGAGCTTGAGTCGGTTGGGCAGGCGGTAGCCGAAGCCCTTCTCGCCCTGGCCCTTCTCGGTGTTGCCGTGGGCCTTCAGGTGCGCCTCGAGCGCGGCGGCCTCGGGTTCAGGCGCATCGATGCCTGCGATCTTGCCGGCATCGAGGACCACGACGTCGCCGTCCATCGCCATCGTCATCTCGGCGGCGGCACGGCGCATGCGTTCGTCGCTGATGCGGCCGGAGCTGGCCACGAGCGCGATCAGACGGCGCACGCCGGTGAGGTTCGAGAGCGTGGTCAGGACCGTCTCCTGGCTCGTCTGCGCCCGCGAGGCGAGCGTGGCCACGAAGCCCTCGGGCGTGACGCCGTCGGGCATCTGCGTCATGGAGAGTTCGCGCAGGGTTTCCTGCTGCGGCGGGATCAGGCCCGACGCGTTGGCTTCCTTGACCAGGAGGTACCAGTAGCCGGGCTCCTTCAGCACGCCCATGCCGGCGATCGTCCGGTCGCCCAGGCCCTCGAGCACGCGCATCTCGGCGATGGTGTCGTTGAGTTCGCTGGCCGAGATCGACTCCCCGTCGGACACGGCCCACGTGGTCGTGTTCATGCGCAGGTTGTCGACGATGTTCGTGCTGCTGTCGGTCAGGAGCCACGAGACCAGGAGCAGGATCATGAACCCTGCCATGGCGATGCTGACGAAGCGCTGGTTCTTGCGGAAGAGCTTCAACATGGTTCTGGGCCTCGGAGGGCAGGCAGCGTGGCCTGCCGGGGCATGGAATCTATCGCGGAAACGAACGAGGGCGCGGACGGAACTCGTCCACGCCCTCGGGGCTTGCGGCTGTCGCCGGGTTCAGCGGTAGAACTCGACGATGAAGTTGGTGTTGACGTCGAAGGGGACCTGCTCCGAGGAGGGGAGCACGAGCACCTTGATCGTCAGTTCGGCGGGGTTGACCTCGATCCAGCCCGGCGTGACGTGGCCGGCGAGCGATTCCATGGTCTCGCGAACGAGCTTCTGGACATTCTCCTTCTTGATCGAGATGACGTCGTTGGGGCTGACCGGGAACGACGGACGGTCGACCTTCTTGCCGTTCACGAGCACGTGGCCGTGGGCCACGATCTGGCGAGCGGCCCAGATGGTGCGACCGAAGCCCGCGCGACGCACGACGTTGTCGAGACGACGCTCGAGCATCTGCAGCAGCACCTCGCCGGTGTTGCCCTTGCTCGAGCCGGCTTCCGCCAGCATGCGGCGGAACTGACGCTCCATCACGCAGTAGTGGAACTTGAGCTTCTGCTTCTCATCCAGGCGGATGCCGTAGGGCTTCGGGCGCTTGCCGCGGAAGCCGTGCGGACCGGGAGGCGTCAGCTGCCGCTTGGCGGTGTGCTTCGGGGTATCCGCGATGGGGACACCGACGCGGCGAGAGAGACGGACCTTTGGACCTGTGTAGCGTGCCATATGTTCTCGATTGGGGAATCGGCGATTGCACAGCAAATCGCGTCGGATGTCAAGCGGCTTGGAGACGTGGGTCAGTAGGCCCGGCCATCGATGCCGTTGCGCCAGTTCAGATAAGCGCGATTCAGGACCCGGTAACCACCGGGCGTTGGGTAATCGCCGGTGAAGTACCAGTCCCCGGTGTGCCCGGGCATGGCCTGACGAAGCCCGTCCACGGTCTGGTAGACGACTTCGACGGTTCCGTTCCAGGGAACACCGCGCGGTGTGATGAGCCGAGCCACTTCCGAGCACAGGTCCTGGTGGGTGACGAGGTCGTACAGCCGCTTCACGTGGTTGCGCATCTTCGACGCAGGCAGGTCGGCCTGCGCCCGGCACGCGAGGTCGATCTCGTCGAGCACGCCGGCCTGACCGCGGGCGGTGACGATGTTGACGGCGGCTTCGAAGGCGATGAAGCGACCGAGGTGGCTCATGTCGATCCCGTAGCAGTCCGGGTACATGATGGGCGGCGCACTGCTGGCGACGATGATCCGCGCGGGCCCGAGCCGGGAGAGCATCGTGATGACCGAGTCGCGCAGCGTGGTGCCGCGCACGATGCTGTCGTCGACCACCACCAGCGTGTCGCCCGGACCCAACGTGCCGCGCGTGATGTCGTAGACGTGGCTGACCAGGTCCTTGCGTGCGGCATCGTGCGTGATGAAGGTGCGGAGCTTCTGGTCCTTGTGCGCGACCTTGTCCGCACGCGGGTGGATGTCCATCAGGAACTCGAGCCGATCGCGGGTGAGCTCGCCGCACTGCATCAGGCTCCAGGCCAGGTCAGCGTGGTGCGAGCGCTGGATCGCCTCGATCCCCTCGATCAGGCCGATGTACGCGCTCTCGCTCGTGTTGGGGATGAAGCTGAAGACCGCATCCTCGAGCCGTCGGTTGAGCGCCTGATGCACGATCGTGGCGAGGTTGCGGCCGAGCGCCTTGCGTTCGCGGTAGATGTCGCGGTCGTTGCCGCGGCTGAAGTAGATGCGTTCGAACGAGCACTGGCGCAGCGGGCGCTCGGGCGCGAAGCGCTCGCACCGCACCGATCCGTCGCGGCGGACGGTCAGCGCGTGACCCGGGGGCAGTGGCCGCACGAGCGAGTCGTCCACCCCGAAGACGCCCGCCAGCGCCGGGCGTTCGCTCGCGATCGCGACCACCTCGTCGGTCTCGAGGATGAAGGCCGGGCGGATGCCGTTGGGATCCCGGCAGACGAACAGGTCGCCGCTGCCCACCAGGCCCGCCAGCACGTAGCCGCCGTCGAAATGCTCCGCGGCCCACTCGAGCACGCGCTTCCAGTCAACCTGGCGCGCGCTCTCCTCGACCAGTTGCGCACCTTCCAGGTTCCGGATCGAGCCCGGGCCCATGCTCGCTCGGAGCTGGTTGTGTTCGCGGTCGATCGAATGGGCGATCTTCTCGAGCACCACGCCCGTGTCGCTCTCGCCGACCGGGTGCACGCCGTACCCGACGAGCGTCTGGAAGAGCTCGGGAGCATTGGTCATGTTGAAGTTGCCGCAGAGCGCCAGCGTGCGGGCGGCCACGCTGTGGCGGCGGATGAACGGATGGCAGATCGACTGGCCACGTCCGCCGTGCGTGCCGTAACGCAGGTGGCCGATCATCGCCTCGCCCAGCATGGGCATGGCGCGCTTGAGCTCGAGCATCGGCATGGTGGCGAGGGCGTGCGGTCCGAGTTCGCGCGCGGGCTCGGTGGCTTCGTCGAAGATGCGCTCGATCGGGCTCCGCTTGGCGTTGCGCAGGCGGTTCAGGTACTCGTCGCCGGCGGGCATGTCGAAGCGCACGCTCGCGATCCCGGCGCCGTCCTGTCCGCGGTTGTGCTGCTTCTCCATGAGCAGGTAGAGCCGACGCAGGCCCCACAGCGCGTCGCCGTGATGCTGCCGGTACCACTCCAGCGGGTGCTTGAGTCGCACTGCCGCGATGCCGCATTCGTGGGTCAGTTCATCGCTCATGGGGAGCAAGGAGGGTAGCGCAGCCCTCGATGGCGGTTCGCTACGCTTTCCCGATGGAAAATGCCGGACGAAGCATGGCGTGGGCCGCGATGGTCGGACGGTGGACGGAGCTGGCCGCGGCGTCCGGTTCGTGGCCCATGGAGGGCGATGCCGGTCGTGCGCGCGCGAGCGTGCCGTGGTTGATCCAGCTGCAGGCGGTCACGCACGCGCTGCGAGAACTCGCCACGGTGCCGCCATGCGAGCGGCCCTGGTGCCGCGACCACGCGCGCGCCACGATCGAGTCGGCCGTCGAGCGTCTGGTCGGTGTGTGGGGCGACGAAGCGCCCAACGAGATTGCGGACATCGTCGACGAGGCGCGGCTGGCGGTCGAGGCGTCACGGCAGGCTGGTTGCCGCGAGGCGGTGTGGCCCGGGCCGGGGCGCTTCATCGTGCCCGACGTCGAGCTCGGCGAGCCCTGCGGCACGCTCGCGTGCATGCAGCCGGGCACGCCGGTGTTGCCGGGATCACCCGTGGCTTGGTGGATCGACCGGGATGACCTGGTCGTGCCCGGGCTCACGGTGCGCGATGCAGCGCATGGGCCGAGCCAGGTCTACCGACAGCTCGACGATGCGGGGCGCGTGGTGCAGGACGTGGTGGCACCGATGGAGGAACTGCCGCCCGGCATGCCGCTCGTCGTGCCGATCGACGAGGATGGCCGGCGCGTCGGTGGATGGCTCACGCCGGCACCCGCGTGGCGGGCCATGCATGAGCGGGCGCTGGGTGACCTGCAGGGGCCTGCGGTTCGTTGGAGCGCGTGAAGCGCAGCGCAGGACTGGGCTCGCTGCGGCGCGCGATCACCGTGCGCGCAGCGAGGTCGGTGTGGCGTGAGGCCAGGAGCCGGGACACCAGGTGCGGGCAATTGCAGTCTCGGGACAGGTGCAGCAGCCCGATCGCCGCCGGGTCGGCCACCGCACGGATCCGATCGAGCGCATCCATCGCCTGGTCGTTCGAGAGGTGGCCATGCCCGCCCATGATGCGTTGCTTCAGGTGCCAGGGGCGCGGGCTCTCGCGCTGCAGCGCCTCGTCGTAGTTGCACTCGAGGCCGAGCAGGTCGACTCCGGTGAGGGCTTCCACGAGTTCCTCGTGCACGCTGCCCAGGTCGGTGGCCCAGCCGATGCGGCCCGCGGGCGTGTCGATGACGAAGGCCGTACTGCCGTGCTCGTCGTGCGGCGTGCGCACCGCGCGCACGCGCAGGTGCTCGCCGAGGGCGGCCTCGCCTTCGACGACATGCAGGCAGGGGCGAGGGATCCCCAGCGCCAGGGCGCCTGCGTAGTGGGCTGCACGCAGCAGCACCGGTACCCCGCGTCGCGCCAGCTGCGCCGACCAACCACGGTGCCAGTGGTCGCCGTCGAGGTGCGTGAGCAGGATGGCGCCGAGTTCGGTGCCGGGCGGGCAGCGGTGCAGGAGCCCCTCGCGCACGCGCCGCGGGCTCAGGCCCGCATCGAGCAGCACGATGCGGCGCGTGATCGACCCGAACTGCACGATGGCGGCGTTGCCGCTCGAGCCGCTGCCGAGCATCGTGATCGAGAGTTGCGCGCCGTCCATGGCGGAAGGAGTCTAGCCCCTCACCCCTCATCGCCGGTGCGCCGGCCGCCGCGCAGGCAGAGGCCGCGCTTGGAGCCATCGATGAAGCGCAGGTACTCATCCACGAGCGGGTCGCCGGCGCGTTCGCGCACCGCGGCCACGCGGGCGCTCGGCAGGCTGCGCGAGAGGCACAGCGTGCGGTAGATCCAGCGCACGGTGTCGATCTGCTCGGGGGTGAACCCGTTACGGCGCAGGCCGACCACGTTCACGCTGCCGCAGAAGTTCATGGTGGTCACCGTGAACCAAGGCAGCACGTCACGCACGCTGCCGGCGTGGCCGCTGAGCATGGCGCCCGTCCCCACGCGCACGAACTGGTGCAGGCTGGTGTTGCCCGACATGAGCACGCGGTCGGCCAGCTCGACGTGGCCGGCCAGCAGGGACCCGCTGCCGATGATGCAGCGGTCGCCGACCTGGCAGTCATGGCCCGCGTGGGAGCAGCTCATCCAGTAGGTGTGGTTGCCGATCCGCGTGGGCTGGTCGGTCTTGCCCCGGTGGATCGCCACGCCCTCGCGGAAGGTGTTGTGGCTGCCGATCACGAGCCCCGGCCCCGGCTTGTCCCAGGGGAAGCCCGTGTCCTGCGGCGCGAAGCCCAGGCAGCAGCCCGGGAACATGATGTTGCCCTCGCCGATCGTGAGCGGACCCGACAGGTGCACGCCCGCGAGCAGGCGGTTGTGGGCCCCGAGCGTGACCGTGCCGGTGATCGTGCAGTGCGGGCCGATCTCGCAACCCTCGCCGATCGTGACGTCGCCATCAATGACTGCGCTTGGATGGATCATGGTCGACCGGACTGTAGTCGTAGACTCACGCACCGTCATGGAACCCGTGATCCAGGACCTGGGCCGCATCGGCTACGACGAGGCGCTTGCCGTGCAGCGCGCGTTGCACGATCGCGTGGTCGCCGCGCGCGACGGCGGCCCCGCCGAGCCGATGCACCTGCTGGTGCTCGAGCATGATGCGGTCATCACGGTGTCGCGTCGCCCCGGCGCTGCGGCGAACCTGCTCGCCACGCCCGACATGCTCAACCGTGCAGGGGTGACCGTGCGCGAGACCGATCGCGGCGGCGACATCACCTACCACGGCCCGGGGCAGCTCGTGGCGTACGCAATCTTCGACCTGAACCGGCTGGGGATCGGGATCCATGGCCACATGCGCCTGCTCGAGGAGATCGTGCTCGGCACGCTGGCTGCCTTCGGCATCGCGGGAGAGCGTGATGCCGGCGCGACGGGCGTCTGGGTGGGGCCCGCACCGCTGCGCAAGATCTGCGCGCTCGGCGTACGCGCGAGCCGCTACGTGACGATGCACGGCTTGGCGCTCAACGTGGCGCCGGACCTTGCGCATTTCAACCTGATCGTGCCGTGCGGGCTCGCGGGTCGGCCGGTGACGAGCATGGCGGCCGAGCTCGGGAGCGCGTGCCCGGCCTTCGGCGCCGTGCGCGAGGAGCTCACGCGGCAGGCGCAGCGGAGGGTGGGCGAACTGCTGGCGCGATCGAGCGCGTCGACCGGACCGGCGTGAATCAGGTCCCGGGGGCAGCCGGGGCGTCGTCATCCAGTTCGGGCAGTTCCGGCGGCTGCATCGTCGTCATGCGCTGGAAGCGCGCGAAAAGCGCCTCGACCCGCTCGGCGAGCGTCGACGACGGCTCGAGCGCATCACGCGGCAGGCCCAGGTCCTTGAGCAGGTCGTCGTTGAGCTCGATCAGGCCATCGGCCCAGAGCAGCGAGGACTCCTCGAAGGTGTCGGTGTACTCGTCGTCCGGCAGCTCGCGTCCCCAGAAGGCACTGCGCTGGTGCACGGCTGCGCAGCCTCGTGCCTGGGCGACGCGCTCGATCGCGGCCGCCACGTCGCGCTGCGCCGAGCGGGCGCGATCGCTGAGCACCTTGTCGAAGGCATCGCTCACGGCCTCATGCACCTCGGCCAGGCCCAGGCGCGCGAGTTCCACGGCCTTCCATTGCTCGTCGGTTGGGCCGTCCTCGCCCGAGGCGAACGCCTCGCGCTGCGCCTTCATGAAGGCGTCGTTGGACTTCTGCCAGCGGTCGTCGTTGGCATCGAGGGCCGCGGTCATCGCCTCGAGCGTCGAATCCCGGTAGAGATAGGCCTGCATCACCGAACGCGCGTCGGCGCAGCCGATGGCGCCGCGGGATGCCTCCGCCTTGGCCGCCGAGGGGGCTTCGTCGCCTGCGGTCGCCGTGGACGTGGTGGCGAAGGAACCACCGATCGCCGCACCCAGCGCGAGCAGCACCATCAGGATCGTCTTGGACAGCGTGTTCATGTCGTGCTCCCGCTCAGTCGAGCGTGATGTTGAGTTCCTTCGCCACGTCCTGCGTGAGGTCGATCGACTCGGGCATGGTCACGAAGGTGCGTGCCTGCAGCTGCAGGAAGACGCTCGCGGGTTCACCCGGCTCGAGTGCGTCGGCAGGGGGGATGAAGCGCACCACCATGTCGATGCCCTGACGGTCCGAGACGACCTGCGTGGCCTCACGAACGTCCTTGTAGGCGCGGTCGTACTGTTCCGAGAAGAGCTTGGCCTGTGCTTCGCGCATGCCGCGCGACCAGATCTCGAACTCCTGGCGGAACGCACCGATCGCCTGCTCGGCGTCGGCGCGCTCGGGGCTGTCGGGCTTGATCTGGCCGTACTTCTCGCGCAGCTCGGCGAAGCGTCGGTCGAAGTCCTCGCGACCCTTGCGCTCCTCTTCGGTGATGGCGTCGCGCTCGGCCTTGTAGCGCTCGCCCTCGATCACCTTGTTCAGGATCTTGCTCACGTGCAGCGCCCCGATGTTCCAGGCGCGCGCCTCCTTGCCCCAGCCGGGGGCGCCGCCGCGGTTCACGATCGCCAGCGGTTCCTTGCCGTCCTGCGACGAGAGCAGCAGGCGTTCGGCGGGGCCAAGGTCGTTCGCCGGAACGGCGTCGGCCACGACGGTGCGCGCGGGCAGGGCGGTGACGAGCAGGCTGGCGACGGCGCCGGCACAGGCACCGGCCACGATGGCGCTGGGGAGCTTCATGCCGGCGATGCTAGCCAACGGGTGCGGCGGCGGACCGCACGGTCACCCCGCCCAGGCATCCTGATCAGTCCCCCTGATCAGTCCCCCCTGTTCAGTCACCCTGTTCAGTCACCCTGTTCAGTCACCTTGGTCCAGGATGGCCATGAAGGCCTCCTGAGGGATCGTGACCGAGCCGATCTGCTTCATGCGCTTCTTGCCTTCCTTCTGCTTCTCCAGCAGCTTGCGCTTGCGGCTCACGTCGCCGCCGTAGCACTTGGCCGTCACGTTCTTGCGCATGGCCTTGATCGATTCGCGGGCGATGATCTTGCCGCCGATCGCAGCCTGCAGCGGGATCTCGAACTGGTGGCGGTCGATCTGGTCCTTGAGCTTGGTGAGGATCGCACGCGAACGCTGCTCGGCGTTGTCGCGATGGCAGATCAGGCTCAGGGCCTCGACCGGCTCGGCGTTGACCAGGATCTGCACCTTCACCAGGCGGTCCTCGCGGTAGCAGATGATCTGGTAGTCCATCGTGCCGTAGCCGCGCGTGACCGACTTCAGCTTGTCGTAGAAGTCGTAGATGATCTCGGCGAGGGGGATCTCGTACTTCAGGATCTGGCGGGTCTCGCTGATCATCTCCTGCGACTGGAAGATGCCGCGCCGCGCTTCGCAGAGCTTCATCAGGTCGCCGATGTTCTCGTTGGGGCAGATGATCTCGATGCGCACGATCGGCTCGCGGATCGCCTTGACCCGCGACAGGTCGGGCAGGTCGGCGGGGTTGTGGATCTCGAGCTCGGTGCCGTCGTTGAGGTCGATGATGTACGACACCGTCGGCGCCGTCTGCACGATCGACACGCCGCCCTCGCGCTCGAGCCGCTCCTGCACGATGTCCATGTGCAGCAGTCCGAGGAAGCCGCAGCGGAAGCCGAAGCCGAGCGCCTCGGAGTGCTGGGTCTCGAACGTGAAGCTGGCGTCGTTGAGGTGGAGCTTCTCGATCGCCTCGCGGAGGGCCTCGAAGTCGCTCTTCTTGCCCTGCTCGTCCGCGCTGGACGGGTAGAAGTCGCAGAAGACCATCTGCTTGGGCTCCTCGTAGCCCTCGAGCGCGGTCTCGGCGGGGTCGATGTCGAGCGTGATGGTGTCGCCGACGCGCACGTCGCCGAGCGTCTTCATCCCGGCGCAGACCGAGCCCACCTGCGAGAGGCTGAGCTCCTTGACCTTCTGCGGGAAGGGGGTGTAGCGCAGGAGCTCGGTCACGCTGAAGGTGCGGCCGGTGCCCATCATGCGGATCTTGTCGCCCTGGCGGAGCTGCCCGTCGAAGATGCGCACGTACATCACCACACCGCGGTACTCGTCGTACTTGGCGTCGAAGACCAGGCCGCGCAGCTTGGTCGTGGTCGGGGCCTTGGGTTCGGGCAGCTTCTCGCAGATCGCATCGAGCAGCTCGTTGATGCCCTGGCCGGTCTTGGCGCTGACGAGGATGCAGTCCTCGGCGGCGAAGCCGAAGACCTGCTCGATCTCCATGGCGACGCGCTCGGGCGCGGCGGCGGGCAGGTCGATCTTGTTGACGACCGGGATGATCGTCAGGTCGCCCGCGACGGCCAGGTAGGCGTTGGCGACCGTCTGGGCCTGCACGCCCTGCGTGCTGTCGACGACGAGGACGGCGCCCTCGCACGCCTTGAGCGCGCGGGAGACTTCGTAGGTGAAGTCCACGTGGCCGGGCGTGTCGATGAAGTTGAGTTCGTACTCCTCGCCCTTCCACGTGTGGCGCACGGTGACGGCGCTGGCCTTGATCGTGATGCCGCGTTCGCGTTCGAGGTCCATCGAGTCGAGCATCTGCGCGCGGGCCTCGCGCTGGCTCACGGCCTTGGTGGCCTGCAGCAGGCGGTCGGCGAGCGTGCTCTTGCCGTGGTCGATGTGGGCGATGATGGAGAAGTTGCGGATCTTCACGTCGTGGTCCGGAGAGTCCCGAAGTCTACGCGACCCGGCCGCATTCGGGACACGCGGTCCCGACCCGGGCCAGCAGGTGCCCGCATCCCTCGCAGACCGGGGTTCCCGAGCGGTTCATGGCCATGCGGAAGCACGGTGCATAGTGGCGGCGGAACGCGACCACGAACGCGAGGTGCTGGATCGCCAGGATCGGGATCAGGCCGAGGGCGACGCAGCCGACGAAGGCCGCAGGCGTCATCGATCCGCGGGCCGTGAGCGAGGCAAGCAGCATGAAGAACCCCGCCCAGGCCAGCCAGCCCGGCAGCGCGATGAGGCTCCACAGGATGAAGCCCGCGGTGTGGTGCCAGCTGCGGAGCATGATGACGTTGGCGACCCAGTGCAGCCGCACCTGCTCGCGCCAGCCCGGGCGGAACGTCGGGTCGGCAAGGTCAGGCAACCAGCCCATGCGGTGCACCCGGGCGGGGGTCAGCGCCCGAGCACCGGCAGCTTCACGCTGCGTTCCAGGTCCTCGGTCGGCTGCATCACCAGGTCGTAGCCATCGCTGGCGACGACCGTGCAGCGCACGAGCTCGCCCGCCACGAGCGGATCGCGGCTGTGGATGTAACTCAGGCTGTCGATCTGCGGTGCCTGGAAGTACGTGCGGCCGGTGAAGAGCGATCCGCCCTTGGTCACGCCGGTGGTGGCGCGTCCGGTGGTGCGGCCCTTGACCGGACCCTCGATGAGCACGTCGAACTGCACCTTCTGCTCGGCGAGGTACGCGGCGTTCTCGAAGGCGATCTCCTGCTGCAGGAGCATGAGTTCCTGTTCACGCGCCTGCTTGACGTCGTCGGGGACGTGCAGCGACGGGTCCTTGTCCATCGTGCCGCTGGGCGTGCCATCTTCCGGGGAGTACTTGAACACACCCACCGCATCGAACTGGCACTCGTCGATGAACGCCATCAGGTCCTCGTGGTCCTCCTGCGTCTCGCCGGGGTGGCCCGTGATGAAGGTGGTGCGGATCGCCATGCCGGGGATCCGGTCGCGCAGCTTCATCACCAGGTCGCGCTGCTGCGCGGCACTCGTGTGCCGGCGCATGAGGTCCAGCATGCGGTCGCTGCCGTGCTGCAGCGGGATGTCGATGTACTTCACCACGTTGCGCAGACGCGCGATCGTGTCGATCATCGAGTCGGTGAAGTTCGACGGATACGCGTACATCAGGCGCAGCCAGGCGCCGCCGCGTTCGTTCGCGGCCGCGTCGAGCGCCGTGAGCATGCCCTCGAGCCCGCCGTCGTAGCCGATGTCCATCCCGAAGCTGGTGGTGTCCTGGCCGATCAGGTTGAGCTCGAAGGCACCATCCTGGAAGAGACCCTTGGCCTCGGCGACGATCGCATCGACCGGCTTCGAGCGCATCTTGCCGCGGATGCCGGGAATCGTGCAGAACGCGCAGCGCTGGTTGCAGCCCTCGCTCACGCGCAGGTACGCCCAGTGGCGCGGGGTCAGGCGGTAGCGCTGCTCGTCACCCTCGAAGTAGCCGATGCCCTGGCCATCCTTGCCGTGCACGGTCAGCCCGGTCGTTTCGATGCCGCGCTCCTTGGCTGCCTGGATCGCGTTCCCCGAGATCCAGTAGCGGGGGGCGTCCTTCGTCACGCCCGCGCGGGCCGCACGCTCGCCGCGCACGGCCTCGATGATGTGGTCGCGGTCGAAGACGCCGATCATGGCGTCGATGCCGGGCGCCCACTCGAGCATCTTCGCGCGGTGGCGCTGCACGAGGCAGCCCGCCACAACCACGCGCTGCAGCTCGCCGCGCTCCTTGCGGGCGATCGCATCCTTGATCACCCCGAGGCTCTCGTCCTTGCTGGCCTCGAGGAAACCGCAGGTGTTGACGACGATGGCATCGGGCGAGTCGTCCTCGTTGACGAGCTCAAGGCCGTCGGCACGCAGGAGGCCGAGCATCTTCTCGCTGTCGACGAGGTTCTTCGGGCAGCCGAGGCTGACGAAGCTGACGCGGGAGACGGTGCCGGTGTCGCTCATGGACCCTGCATCCTAGGTCAAGTGCGCGGGAGTCAAGCGCGGTAGAGGCGATGACGCTCGGCGATCCCGGCGACCTCCGGGAGGATGCCGTCGGGTCGTTCGCCCCGGCCGAGTGCCGCGCGGAGGCCGGTCGAGCTGAGCTCGACGGGGGGCAGCGGCAGCAACCACGAGGTCGTGTCGCCGAGGGCGTAGCGCTCCGAGAACCCGGCAAGCCAGGAACGCACCTCATCGAGGGTGTGGGGTGGCCGGATGACCACGGCCGGGCACGCGAGCTCGAGGATCCCGCGCCAGTCGCGCCAGCGGTCGAGCTGCATGAGCGCATCCGAACCGATGAGGAGCCGCACCGCGCCGGGGCCATGCTCCGTGCTGCCGGGAATCAGCGGCAGCAGGGTGCGCAGCGTGTCGATGGTGTAGCTCGTGCCGCCGCGCTCGAGCTCGCAGCCGCTGACCATGATCGCGGCGCTCGAACGCGGCATGCCGGGATCACGAAGCGCGGCCTGCAGCATCTCCCAGCGCACGGCCGGTGGTGCGGCCTGTGCATCCTTCAGCGGATTCGTGGCCGCAGGCACGATGATCGCGCTCGAGGCCGAGATCGCCTGACAGGCCTCGATCAGCATGCCCAGATGGCGGCGGTGCGGCGGATCGAAGGTCCCGCCCATGATGAGCGCAGGGTGTTCGGGGCTGCAGGCGACCGGCGTGCCGTCGACGGCATCGAGCATGTGCACGAGCAGGGCCTGAGCGCGTGCAAGTGCGCGCGTGCTGCGGGACTGGAGCGACACGAGCTTGGGGCCGAGGCTCGGTGATCGCAGGACGGCCGCGGCAGCCGCGGCAACCTTGGGATTCCCGTCGGCATCGACCAGGTCGAGCACCTCGGTCGGCATGTGGTCGAGCGGGCCGTCGCTCACGCCGCGGATGATGGTCCAGGCCATGCCTCGTGCCGCGGCGGCCTGCGCGAACGACCAGCACTCCATGTCGACCAGGCTCGCGCCGGTGCGCGCGACGAAGGCCGCGCGATCCGCGGGCGTGGCGATGATCGTGTCGGCATGTCCCACGGTCGCCACCGCCTTGGCGGGCGCCAGCCGTGCGGTGGGGGAGTTCGCGGTCGCCCCGGTGGCCGCGTCGACCACGCGGTCGATGACCCACGCGGTCTCCCGGTCACAGGGTTCGCGCAGGCCGCCTGCGATGCCGAAGAGCACGACGTGCCGCGGGCGGTCGGGAAGGGCGTCGATCCGTGCGAAGGCGCGCTCGACGGCGTCGCGGCCGATGCCGCACTGGATCACCGGCACGGGGCGGCCGCAGGCTTCGGCCGCCTTGCGTTCGATCTGCATGGGGCACACGATCACGGATGACCCGGCGCGGCCGGGTTGGAACGTCGGCGGGTTCTCGGGCGGCACGGGGTCGAGGCTACCGGGGCTGAACGGACGCCGGGCGGGTGCGGGATGCCCTCGCCACGGGAGGCGGAAGTCGCTATAGTCTCTGCCCGTCCACCGACTGGCCCCATCGTCTAGCCCGGTCTAGGACATCTCCCTTTCACGGAGAGGACAGGGGTTCAAATCCCCTTGGGGTCATTCACCTTGCAGCCCTGGCATCCGCCAGGGCTGCTTCGTTTCATGACCCTGTGCAGCGGCACCGGCGCCGTACACTTCCTCGCATGACCCTTCGAGCCACCGCCCACAGCGTGCTGACCGTTCTGGCCGCCTTCGCCGCCAGCGGCTGCGTCTCCATCGGCAACAACGTCAACAAGGCGCCCGGATCATCGCCGTCGGCCAAGGCGGCAGCGCCTTCGGCCTCGGCTGCTCCGATCACCGAGCAGCAGGTCAATGCCGCCCAGCAAGCCTGGTGCGACGGCCTCGTGCGCGTGGCTCAGGTCCACGCTCGTGGGGGCGACGCTCGCGCCGAGGCATCGAAGATGATCGACGACCTCTACGACTACGCCGACGGCACGGTCTTCTTCAAGCCCACGCTGGCCTTCGGTCCCCGCACCTTCCGCCCCACCAGGGAGGGCGCCCTTGCGTACTTCGTCGGGGGCGACGCGGCCTTCCCGGAGGACACCGGCTTTGCGCTCAAGGGCTGGACCGCAGCCCGCTACGACAACAACGCGGCCGAGAACGGCATCCAGATCCACGGGGACGTGGCCATCACCATGGGCAACGTGTACATCACGGGCCCCGATGGCAAGGAAGTCATGGTCGACAAGACCTTCGTCTTCCGCCGCTGCGCGGATGGCAACCTGCGGCTGTGCGTGCACAAGTCGGCCCTGCCGTTCAGCCCGAATTGATCCGGAATGTCGTGATCGGCCGCGTGACTCGGGCCGGTCCGGTGGTACGTTCCGTCACCCCTTCGGGGCCAAGAACCATGAAGATCCTGACCTCGCTGCTTGTTCTGGGTGCGCTGTCCTCGTCGGCTCAGGCCGCCGTTCGCTATGTCAATGTCGGGCTCACCACCGGCGCCGACGACGGCTCGAGCTGGGAGAACGCGTACCGCTCCGTGGATGGCGTGTCGCGCGCCCTGACCGCGTCCGTGAGCGGTGATCAGGTCTGGGTGGCGGCCGGCACGTACGAGCCGACCTCGGGGACCGCCCGCACCGTGTTCATCACCCTCAAGACCGGCGTCGCCGTCTACGGAGGGTTCGTCGGTACCGAGACCGACCTTGCGCAGCGCGACCCGGGCGCCAACGCCACCATCCTCACGGGCGACCTGTCGCGCAACGACAACGGCACGACCACCAATCTGGCCGACAACTCGTATCACGTGGTGTCGGCGAGCGGAGTGGCGGCGACGGCCGTGCTGGACGGCTTCACCGTGACCGGCGGCTACGCGAATGGCGCGACGGCCTCGAACTACGACAAGGGCGGCGGGATCATCATCCTCAGCGGTGGCCAGCCCGCGATCCGCAACTGCCGCTTCATCAACAACCGTTGCACCTTCGGCGGTGGAGCCGGCTACGTGCTCAGCGCGGGCGGCTCGTTCACCGACTGCGACTTCATCGACAACCTCGGCGGCTCCTACGGCGGCGCGTTCGACACGAACGCCGGTGCCGTGACCTGGACCGGGTGCCTGTTCCGCAACAACCAGGCGGCGCGTGCGGGTGCGATCGAGACCTTCGGCAGTGCCGCCCGCACCATCACCAACTGCGTGTTCATCCAGAACCGCGCGACCACGACCAACAGCGGCGGCGCGATCTGGTCGGGCAACAGCGCCACCGTGACCGTGCGCAACTGCACCTTCGTCGCGAACACCTCGGCCACGACGACCGGCGGCGGCTACCTGAACACCGGCGGGACCTCGAACCTGGCCAACTGCGTCTTCTGGAACAACACGGGCTCCAGCGGCAGCACGACGAACAACCAGGTCACCACCTCGGGCGGCACCACCACCGTCAGCTACTCACTCGTGCAGGGTGGCGCGACCGGCACCGGCAACATCAGCACGACGCCGCTGTTCGTGGACCTTGCTGCGTTCGATCTGCGGCTCCAGCCATCGTCGCCGGGTGTCGATGCAGGCAGCAGCTCGCTCATTCCAGCCGGCGTCACCACCGATCACGACGGCCTGCCGCGGCGTGTGGACATCGTCGAGACGGCCGACACCGGCGTGGGCGCACCGGTGGTCGACATGGGTGCGTACGAGACCCAGGTGCCACCGCCTCCGGCCTGCCCGGCTGATGTGAATGACGACGGGCTCGTGGACGGCGCCGATCTCGGTGTGCTGGTGGGCAACTGGGGCGGAACCGGCGCTGGCGACCTCGATGAGAGCGGTGCCGTCGATGGTGCCGACCTTGGCCTGCTGCTGAGCGCCTGGGGTGCCTGCCGCTGAGCGGATCCGCGCGTCGGGCGGCGCGCAAAGGCCCCGTGTCGGGGCGTCCCGCGCCGCGTCAAGGATCGGTTCAGGTTCAACCGTCCCCGGGTTCGTAGCATCCGGAGCATGTGGCTTGAACTCGCCGAGCGCCTCCTGGGCGTGAACAAGCTCCGCGCGCTGGAGCGGGCGGCGCGGACCAGCGGCCAGCCGACCATCTTCCATGGTCTGCTTGCCGAGGGGCGCCGCACCCTCGACGTCACGGGCAGCATGGCCGAGTCGATGCCCGCGCAGGGGCCGGTGGTGGTCGTGGCGAATCACGCCTTCGGGCTGTGGGATCCCTGCGCCATGTGCGCGCTGGTGGCGGAGCACCGCAAGGACATGCGCATCATGGCGAATGAGCGCTTGCTCGAGGTTGACTCCTTCAAGCCGTGGCTCATCGGCGTCGACGTCATGGGGACGGCCAACGCACGGACCACGAACATGCGCGCGCTGCTCGAGGCGATGCATTGGCTCGCCGAGGGACACGTGTTGTGCCTCTTCCCCGCGGGCCAGGTCAGCCACCGGACCCGCGAGCGCCCGGTGAGCGTCGATCCGCCGTGGTCGCCCAACGTGGGCCGAATGATGATGAAGCACAAGGCGACGGTGGTTCCCATGTGGTTCGAGGGCGAGAACTCGCTCTGGTTCCACCGCCTGGGCATGATCCACCCGATCCTGCGGACGGCGCAGATCCCGCGCGAGGCCGTGAGCCAGTTCGGCCAACCGCTGCGCGTGAGCATCGGGCGACCCATCCCGCATGATCGGATCGAACGATTCGGTGATGCGCAGAGCGTGACCGACTACCTGCGGGTGCGGTGCGAGATGCTCGGTCGCGACCTTCGCCAGCGCACGGTGAAGGCCCCGTCGCCCGGACCGCAGGAGCCGTTGATCGAGCGCCCGCTGCACGGGCCCGATGCGCTCGCGGAGGAACTCCGTGCACTGCCCGGCACCGAGCTCTACCACAGTGAGGGGCCGTACGACATCTACTGTGCGCGTGCGTCGATGATCCCGCGCGTGCTGCACGAGATCGGCCGGCTGCGCGAAGTGACCTTCCGTGCGGTGGGCGAGGGCAGTGGTCGCGCGATCGACCTTGACCAGTACGACGGCCAGTACCGGCACCTCTTCATCTGGCAGCGCGAGAAGCGCGAACTCGTCGGTGCGTACCGGCTCGGCGTGGCTCGCGAGCTCATGGCGCACTCCGGGATCAAGGGGCTGTACCTCTCGAACCACTTCGAATTCGCGCCGGAGATCCTGCCGCGGCTGGAGGACTCGCTCGAGATGGGGCGTGCCTGGGTGCGCGGCGAGTACCAGCGCCAGCCGCTGCCGCTGTTCCTGCTCTGGAAGGGCATCGCCCTCTTCATCGCGCGCCATCCGCGCATCGGGTCGCTCTTCGGCACCGTCAGCGTGAGCGACGATTTCCAGTTGGCGAGCAAGCACGTCATCGTGGCGTTCCTCCACGCCACGCGGCGTGCCGATGAACTCGCCGAGCTCGTGCAGGCGAAGGATCCGCCCACGGACTTTGGCGCCGATCACGGTGATCCCGACAGCTGGCGCCAGTCGCTCGGGCAGGTGGCCGAGCTGGAGCACCTGGTCAAGGAGGTCGAGGATGGTCGCCGCACGGTGCCCGTCCTGATCCGGCAGTACCTCAAGATGGAAGCCCGCGTGCTGGCGTTCAACGTCGACCGCGACTTCGGCAACGTGGTCGACGTGCTCATGTGGATGGACGTTCCCGCGATCCCCGAGCGCATGATGCGGATCTACATGGGCCAGAAGGCGATGGACGAGTACCTCGCGTTCCAGGCCGCGCGTCGGGAGTAGCCTGCCCCCATGCAGCAGGACCTGGCTCACGGGCAGCCTCCCCACCAGGGCGTCATCCGCATCGGGCTCGATGCGGTCGATGCCGTGCGCGAGGCGCTCCTGGCCCGACGATCAGGCGGGCCGGTGGCGATCGTGGCCGATCAGGCGGTCGTCGGTCTCGCGGGGCGCATCGGCCACGGCCTGCAGGGCGTGGGCATCGATGCGCGCTTGTGCACCATGGTCGCGGATGAGCGCTCCAAGTCACTCGACACCGTCGGATCGCTGGCCTCTCAACTGCTCGCGCACGGGGTCACGCGGGCCGGCGTGGTCGTGGCCGTGGGCGGCGGCATCGTCGGCGACACCGCGGGCTTCCTCGCTGCCACGTACATGCGCGGCGTGCGGTGCATCCAGGTGCCGACCACCCTGCTGGCCATGGTCGATGCGGCGATCGGCGGCAAGTCGGCGGTGAACGTCGTCCTGCGTGACGGGAGCCTCGCCAAGAACGCCGTCGGTGCGTTCGCGATGCCCGAGCTCGTCGTCTGCGACCCGTCGGCGCTCAACACCCTGCCACCGCGTGAGATGCAGTGTGGCCTGGCCGAGTGCGTGAAGCATGCGCTCCTGGCCGATGCCGGACTGGCGGATTGGCTTGCCGCCCACGCGATGGCGGTCGTGGGCAAGGACTCCGCGGCGATCGCCGAGTTGGTGGCCCGCGCGGCAGCCGTCAAGGTGGCCATCGTGGATCGGGATCCGACCGAACGGGGGGATCGGGCGCTGCTCAACCTCGGGCACACCTATGCCCACGCGATCGAGGCCCGCCACGACGACTGCGTCAAGCACGGTGAAGCCGTGGCCATCGGACTGGTCGCGGCGATGACCGTGGCCAGCCGGCTTGGGCGCATCGGTCATGCGCAGGTCGAGGCCCTGCAGGCGCTTCTGGAGCGTCTTGGACTGCCGACGAGGCTCCAGGATGTGGTCGGCGCGCCGGACCCGGCGGCCACGCTGCGTCGGTGCATGGACCTGGACAAGAAGCGTGCCGGCAGGGGCTTGGTCCTGGTCCTGCCGCAGGGGCCGATCGGGGCAGGCTTGGTCGAGTCGCCGCCGGAGGATGCCGTGATGGCCGGCTGGTCGGCGGTCGGGGCTGTGTGATGGCGAGTCGATTTCCCCGGTGATTCCCGTCACCGTCGCGCAACCTGCGTTACAGTCCCGTGACCTCGCGGCGGGTGGTGCAGGACGCACGACCAAGCGATGGTGGAGGCCCCGGAGCAAGGATGCGCGTTTCGGCCATCGTCAATCAGAAGGGCGGCTGTGGAAAGACCACCACGGCCGTGAACCTCGCCGCCGTGCTGGCGTCGCAGGGCGTCCGTGTGCTGTTGGTCGACCTGGACCCGCAGTCGCACTGCGCCGTGTCGCTCGGTGTGCCGGCAGACCGCATCCAACACTGCGTCGGTGACGTGCTCGAACAGGGTGCCGGCTCGCCGCTCGTGCAGTCGGGACTCCTGTGGGAACCGGTGAAGGGCGTGTGGCTCGCACCGAGCCACCTGCGCATGTCGCGCATCGAATCGAGCGGCCCGCTGCTGCGCGCCAACGACCGCGACCGTCGGTTGTCGAAGCTGCTCGACGTCATGGCCCCACGCTTCGATTGGTGCCTGGTCGACTGCCCCCCGACCGCGGGGTTGCTGACCTTCAACGCGGTGCGCGCGTGTGACGAACTCATCGTCCCGGTCGAGACCGGCTTCCTGGCGCTCAAGGGCGCCGAGAGCCAGGTCGCGCTGCTCGATGCCGCCGTCGCGCGCATGGAGCGCGCCGTCACGCTGCGCATCCTGCCGACGATGCACCGCGACGGCACGAACCTGAGCGCCGACATCCTCGGGGCCCTGCAGCGCAAGTTCCCGGGGCGCGTGGCGCCGCGGGCCATCCGGCACCACGAAGTGCTGCGCGAGGCCGTTTCCTTCGGCCAGCCCATCACCGAGTTCGCACCATCGAGCGATGCGGCCGCTGAGTTCCGCGCACTCGCGGCGTGGCTCGTCGACTCCCCGCCTGCCGTGCAGCGCACGCAGGAAGCGTGGGCGCAACGCGCGGCCCGCGCGGTGGACGAGAGCCCCGAGCCCGAATACGAGGCAATCAGCGAGTCGCTGCCGACGTCGAACCGCCAGGCGCCGCAGGTCAGTGCGCGTGCGCTCGATGTCGTCGAGCGCATGCGATCGCTGCGGGCCGTCGAGTCCGCAGCATCGACGCAGGAGGCCAAGCCATGAGCACGCGATCCACCTACCAGGACCTTGCGGCGCACTTCATGGGGGCTGCGGACCCTGCGCCGTCGGTCGGCGCCGGTGCCTCGCCGCGCCTGCCGGATGCGGGGGTGCTCGTGGCGCTGTGCGGCAACCTGCCGTCGATGTCGGGCATCTGGCTCGCCCAGTTGGCGGAGCGGCTGGCGCGGACCGACGGGCCGACTGGCCTGGTCCGGTTCGATGACCAGCGCATGCGCGTGGATCTCTTCCATGCCGAGGGCCGCGCCGTCGCGGTCGCCGAAGAGGGCCTGCCCGATGCATGTCGGGTGGTCCGTCGGTGGATCGTGTCGCTGCCCGAGGCGTACGGCGCCGGTGATTGCCTCATTCCGTCGACTGAACTCGTGCTGCTCACCGGCTGTGACGAGGCCGCCAAGGCTGCCGCCCGCGTGAAGCTGAAGGAGCTGTCGTCCGCGTTGGAGTCGGTCCCCGTGGCGGGGCGTCCCGTGCATGTGGTGACGGTGGCTGCGTCGCAGGAAGTCGGCGCCGCCGCCGCAGGAGGTCTGAGCCAATGGGCCGATGGCGAACTCTCCATGCCGGTGCGATGGTGCGGATCGATCGAGCGCGTCGACCGTCTCGAGGGCGTCGTCACGGCCGAGATCCGTTCACGCACCCGCGCTGACTTCGCGGCCGTGGCCACGCAGCTCTGCGATGCACTTCGCGCCGTCGCCTCGCGCTTCGATGAACCCGTCCGGGCCGATCCGCCCGTCCATGCCCCGGTTGACTCCCCTCGAACCGTCACGCCACCGTCCAAGGAGCCCATCATGGCCACAGCACCCGCCTTCGTCGATCCCGATCTTGCCGCCCAGCGCACCGCGCGCGCCGATGCGCCCCGCAGCAGCCTGCTGGCCTGGTTCCCCGAGTTCGTGGGGTTGCGCATCCGTCCCGCCAATGCCTCGCAGGTTGAACTGGCCATCGACATGCACGGCCGGCTCCATCTGTTGAGCACCGACGCCAGCACGCGCGATCTTCGCGTGGCTCGCAGTTGGTGCACCTCGAACTGGTCGTTGCTCAGTTCCGCCGTGGTGGACCTGAAGGATGTGTCGGTCCCCGAGATGGTGGATCACCTCGTGCTCGACGAAGCGAGGCTGGCGGTGCCGCTGCACGGCTCGGGCATCCTGCTTCATGTCGGGGTCGAGGTGGCCGGCCAGCGGCGCCGGATCGACCTCAACGATGAGCAGAGCGCCGGCTTGACCTCCTGATCGGCGCGCACCGGTCGTCTCGCGCGGATCGGCACGACCCGTCCTGCGGGGTCAGGCCAGGCAGGTGGCACGAAGGATGCGGTCCCACGCGCGCCATGCGAAGCTCTCGCGATCGTCGTCGGACCAGCCGGCCTCGGCGAGCCCCGCGTCCAACGCATCGAGTTGGTCGGGAGCTCGGACACCGCGTGGCACCTGCATGGGTGTGAAGCCACCGTCCAGGTCGCTCCCGAGGCAGCATCGATCCCGACCAGCGATGGAGGCCACGTGCCGCACGTGCGCGAGCGCGTCATCGAGCGTGGCCTCGCGCCCGTGGGCGAGGAACGAGCCGTAGAGATTCAGGCCGACCACGCCGCCGCGCGAGGCGATCGCGGCGATCTGGTCGTCGCGGAGGTGGCGCTGTCGATCGTCAGCCAGCGCACGGCAGTTGCTGTGGCTGGCCATCACCGCGCGGGACGTGCAGGCGAGCAGGTCATCGAGGGCGGCATCGGCGAGGTGACTTGCGTCGTGGAGCACGCGGTGTGCATCCAGCGCAGCCACGGTCTCGCGCCCCAGTGCCGTGAGTCCTCCGTGTGCAGCGTTGCCGCCGGCATGCCGCGATCCGAGTGCCCAGGTCAGGCCGACCACACGAACGCCTCGTGCATGCCACCAAGCGACGTCCTCCGGCGAACGGATCGGATCGGCTCCCTCCATGAGCAAGACCACGCGCAGCGGGGCGGGAGCATCGAGGTCGGAGGCGCAGCGCACGATCCTCAGGTCGCCCGCGCGTTCCATCGATTCGTACCACTCCAGCTGCCGTACGCCGGCCTCGAACGCCCCTTGGGCATCGAGGGCGTCGTAGCCCCACGGCGTGCCCGCGCCCTCAGGGCCCCGTTCCGTGAAGATGGTGCCGAGCACCGTCGTCACGCGGCCGCGCGCCAGTGCCGGCAGACTGACGCAACGCGCCGCGGGGTCCGTCACCTCGGCGCGGAGGTCATGGCCATGCAGTGCCAGGTACGCAAGATCGAGATGGCCGTCGCACCAGCGGGTGGGTCGCAGCATGGCGCAAGGCTATGCGAGCGCCGGCGCTACAGTCCGTGGATGCACGTCGCCGAACAGCAGGCTCCCGAAGCCCGGCTCTCGCCTCGGGAGCGGTGCATGTCGCTCGTCATCGGGCTGGTGGCGGCGGCGCCCGTCGTGGTGGCTGCGTTCCTGCGGGCCGATCCCTCGGGACTGGGCACGCATGTGCAACTGGGCATGCCGACGTGCACGTGGCCCACGGCCATGGGCATCACGTGTCCATCGTGCGGGATGACGACCGCGTTCGCACACGCGGCGGCGGGGGACCTGATGGCCTCGCTCCGAACGCAGCCCATGGGCTTCGTGCTGGCGGTCCTGGCGACGGCGGCCGCGATGCTGGGCGTGCTTGGAGCAGCCACCGGGAGTCGGCTAGGCTATTGGCTCTGCCGGAGTCCCGGACGAACGGTGTGGTGGACCTTCGGTTCCATCGCGTTCGCCTCGTGGCTCCTGACGACCGCTCGCCTGAAGGGATGGATCTGACCGTGCTGCGACCGCTGGCCATCGTCACCCTCTGCCTCGCGTGCCTGCCGTTGGGGGGCTGTTGGGTCTTCGGCGTGGCCAGCGCGGTGGGTGACAACATCGAGTCGCTCAAGAAGATCGAGGTCCTGGCCAAGTATGACGGCTTGGAGAACCGGACCGTGGCGGTGCTGCTGCAGGTCGACATGCAGACGGCCTACGAGCACCCGACGGCGATGGCGAACGTCTCGCTGAACCTGGCCTTCACCCTGCGCAAGAACGTGCACGGGGTGCGCGTGCTCGATCCGACCGTGGCGCTCGCGTGGCAGCACCAGAACCCGTCGTGGCCTGCGATGCCGCTGGGCAAGATCGCGCAGGAGCTCGACGTCGAGCGGCTGGTGGTCGTGGACCTCTACGAGTACCGGCTGAATCCCCCGGGCAACCGTTGGCTGTGGGATGGGCTTGCCGCGGCCAACGTGGGCATCGTCGAGCACGATGGTCTCGACCCCGATGCCTACGCCGCCGAGTTCAACATCATGGGCAAGTTCCCCGACGTCGAGAACCTCGGTCGTGAGAGTGCGACGGAGCGCAGCGTCGAGCTCGGCCTGCAGAAGGTCTTCGTCGAGAAGGCCGGCTGGCTCTTCTACGACCACCTCGAGGACAAGTACCCGGACCGCGCCCGATGATGCGCCGCTCGATCGCCATCCTCGCGCTGCTCCTGCCGTGCCTGGGCCCGGCGTGCAACATCATCATCCCCGCGACCTACATCATCGAGGGTCCCCCGAAGCAGCCCGCGGTCTTCGAACTGCCTGAGAAGCGCACGCTCGTCTTCATCGATGATCCGAAGAACCGCATGACCCGCGTGGCGCTCCGGGCCGAGGTCGCCGACCGCACGGAACGGCTGCTCTTCGACGAGGGCAAGGTGACCGAGCTCGTCAGCTGCGCCGATGCCATCCAGCTCGCGCGCCGCAGCGATGCGCAGGGCAACCGGGCGAGCATCGAGTCGATCGGACGGGCGATGAACGTGCAGCAGGTGATCTACGTCGCGGTCGACCGCTTCACGCTCAGCGTGGATGGTGCAAGTCCGCGGCCCGGCGCCACGGTGCGCGTGAAGGTGATCGACCTCGAGGACCAGACCCGCATCTTCCCCGGCGACGACAACGGCCATCTGGTGGAGGCTGAGCTGCGGGAGCCGCCGCAATCGATGTACGTCTCGACCTCGGGCCGCCGCCAGATCGAGGACCAGCTCGCCATGCAGCTGGCGACCGACATCGCCGAGCTCTTCTACGAGCACGAGGATCGGCCGCTCGGCGGAACGCTCCAGGCGCCGCGTCAGCGCGCGCAGGATCGGTAGTGACGCTGCACGTCGTCGACATCGGCACGCCCGCCACCGTCCGCCCAACCCGGCTGAGGTCGATCGTCGCGTCCCTTGCTGCGCAGTCGGTCGACCCGGAGCGCGTGGTGGCGGTGGGCACCGCCACCAGTCACGCGCGTGGTGCCGGGCTCGTGGCTGGCCGCATGATCGGCGTTCGCCCGGGCGCTCGGCGGCTTGCACGCTGGACGCAGGGGCACGGGCGCGTGGTGGCGTGGGGCGCATGGTGCTCGGGAGTTCCGGATGGTGTGGCCTGGGCCGAGCGGGCGCCCACGTCGTGGCGCGCGGTGGCCCCGTCATCGTGGAGTCCGGGGCCGGGGGCGCCGCTGGTGCTCTGGTGCGGCGAGCCGGCGTCATCGACCTGCGCGCTCGCAGCGGTCGAGGTGGTCGCCCGGTTGGACCTGCTTGGATGTGCCGCGCGCGTGGTGGTGGCACCGACGGCGGCCCGCCTGGACCGCGCGCGTGCCTTGGCCCACGACATGCAGTTGGGTGATGCACTCCTCGTGCTTGATGACCATGCTGGGCTCGCCACGATCGCGGAACACGCGGCCATTGCCGTGGCCGCTCCCGCCATCGACGGTTCGTGCACGCTCGCCTCGCAGCTCGACGTACCCGAGTGCCTCGCCGCCTTCGCCGCCGCGGGTGCGCCATGCGTCGCGCCGAATCGGTCGGCCGATGCACCGTGGTTGCTCGCGCCGCAGGATCCCGGCGTCAGTGGGCTCGCACTGTGCCTGCAGCACCTGCTCGGTTCGTCCGACGAACTGCGTGGTGCCGGTGAGCAGGCGCGCACTGCCGCGTTCGCGCTCGCGGAAGCCCGCCCAGCGGCCCAGCCGACGTCGTGAGTGATCGCGCGCGCGATGGCGGGGGGCCGGGCGTCAGGCCGCGAGGAAGGCTTCGACGGCGCCTCGGTAGAGCCATGAGAGCCGTGCGGCATCCAAGCCGATCCCGCGGATGCCGGGTGCGTCGAGCGGTCCGTGCCGGACGGGGTCGACCATCGCCAGGTCGGGATCGCTGATGGGGCTCGGGCCCGCCCAGCGGGTTTCCCAGAAGCTGCGCAGCGTCCAGTAGCGGCTGGCGTAGAGCTCGAACGCCTCGCGTTCGTCGCTGGCCTTGGCCGCCATTTCCGACTTGCCGTCCATCGCCATCAAGTGGTCGTCGCTCGTCACGGTGTCGCTGCCGAACATGATGCGCGAGCGGTGGCGATCCAGGAACGCGACGAGTTCGTCGCGCGGATGCAGCGAGAGTTCTCGCACCATCCACTTCGTGGCGCTGGTGTCGAGCCAGAGGTTGGTATGGCGGGTGAGCAGGCCGTCCAGGAACGACAGGTCTTCGGGCCAGCCGCCCATGTGGGCCACCAGCGTCGGCACGCGCCATCGTTCCAGCATGGCCTCGAGCGGTTCGTAGTGCGAGCGCTTGGTGCCGTAGACCGCACGGTCGCGGTAGCGCGTGGCGAACCAGGTGTCCGGGTCGGCGCAGTGCACCATGAAGCGCATGCCCAGCGACGCTGCAAGATCGGCCGCTTCCACGCGCGCCGGCGCGCCCAGCCCGAGGGCACCGGGCTGGCCTGCCTCGATCGCGATGTCCGTCGCACGCGGTGCCGCCCAGAACTTCACGGTGCGCACGCCCTCGCGGTGGAACGCGCGGATGCGATCGAGGTAGCCGGCCGTGTGGGCGTGCAACTTGTCCGGATCCGCGAAGTTGGGCACCGCGATGAAGTCGATGCGATCACCGAACACCGCCCTGATCGCATCAAGCTGCTCGAGATGCGTCATCGAGTGCAGGCGATCGATCCCGTAGAGATCACAGCAGTCGCGCAGCAGGCGGGCAGCGCGCGCGCCGTTGACATGGAGGTGGGCATCGATGATCGGCACGCAGGGTGCGCCCAGCAGCGGGGCTTCGGCCCGGTAGTCCAAGCCGAATCGATTCGACGCGCCGCCGAAGATGCCGGTTGCAGTGGAGCCCACGCGCATGGTGCGGGATCCTAGGCCACGTGCCGACCGCGACCGAGGCCCGTGAACGGGCAGCGTGGGTGTTGCCTGGGGCGTGCGGACGGTGCGTCAGCGCTTGCGGCCGGTCGATGCCGACGACGTGCGCGCGTTGCCCCTCGCCGGGGACTTCTTGGCGACCGGACGGATGCGGCGGGGCGCGGCCTTCGGCGTGGCGCTGCGCCGCACGGGTGCGCTGGGGACTGGCTCAAGGGTGGTCGTGGCCGGAAGGTGCCGCGTGCGGAACGCGGGCTTTTCCGGCGCTTCGACTGCGCCCGCGCACAGGCACGATCCGGGCTCGTGCATGACCTGCGCGTGATGAACCATGCCCACGTACACCTCGAAGTCGGCGTCGATGTCGAGGTGACGAACGAGTTCGCAATCGAAGAACGCATGGGCCCGCTCCGGCACCACGCCTCGGCTCGGCGCGGTGCGGTGGGGAAGACCCATGAACGGATCGCCGCCGTGATCAGGTGCCCGTGCGAACATGCGGCGAAGGAGCGCGTCGTCCTTGGGCAGCACGCTCAGCGTGAAGTTGCGGCTGTCACGAATCAGCGGGCTGATGACCTGACCCTTCTCGAGCGCCACCATGAGCATGGGCGGGTGCATGGCGCACTGCTGCACACAACGCACGATGACGCCGGTGCGGATCTCGCCAAAGGTGGCGGTCAGCAGCATGGCGGCGTTGGGGATCAGGGCCAGGGCAGGTTCGGCCAGCGGACGTGAAAGCGGGGGTCGGTCGGTCAGCATGCATTCTCCCGTGGCAAAACAACGGGCCGGACGGCCGATTGTGACCTAACCAACGACAATATCAAGACTTATGTTCGCGGATCCCCCGAGATTATGGCTCGGGTGGGGCAGACTTGAGAAAAATTGTCGCAGTGTGTTGCATGGTGGGGCAAAGTGTCGTACAGTGGGGCCTGAGGTCACTTGCGTGCTTTTCACGTCCACCTACATCCACGGCCTCGACGCGAAGCGTCGTCTGGCGATCCCCGCCCAGTGGCGGGCGCGCTTGGACCCGACGGTTCACGGCGCCAGGATCATGGTGTCGCCCGGTTCGGGTGGCCGACTGTGCCTGTGGACCGAGAAGGAGTTCGAACTGCAGGCGGAGCCGTTCCGATCGGGACTCGTGAACGATGCCCAGGCCGCCAAGCGGGCAGCCCTCCTGTTCAGCAACAGCGATGCGCTCGAGGTCGATACGGCCGGTCGCATTCGCATTCCGGATCGGTTGCTCGATCTCTTCAAGCTCGAGGACAAGGTCGTCCTGCTTGGGGTGGGCAATCACATCGAACTCATCAGCGCATCGCAGTATCGCGAACCAACGCTGGAGGACATCACGGGCATGCAGTGAGCGCCGTCGCGCGCTGACGAAGGGCCCGAACAAACGCACCAGGACGGTGCAGTGGGTGCAGGGAACGCACCCAATCGGGGCACAGGGAAGGTGCCTTGAACCGCTGGAACCCGACTGCACGGATGCAGCCTGTTCCAGAATCAGACCGAACCACGGATGGTTCGGGCCACAGCCAAGGATGGCGGTGGCGGCCTCAAGGATGAGGCTCAGTGGGCGAAAGCCCGTTTCCGTCGATGCCCCTGCACCCCACAAGGGTGCAGGGGCATTTTTATGGACTCCCAAAGATAACCCTCTGCTGGAACTCGGGTTTTGTTCATCTCAGGTGAGGGGATTCCCGAAGGAGGGGGGTACCCTGAAATGGTCCGGGCGTGTGGCCCGGGTCAGCCACCGCACGGTGCGAACGGATGCGCGCGGTGGCCAGTCTGGGCAGGAGGTCCGCAGTGCTGGTCATTACCCGTCACGTCGGCGAAGAAGTCATCATCGGAAACCCCGCGGCTCCGCTGGGGACCATCCGCATTGCCGCCATCAAGGGTGATCGCGTCCGCATCGCGTTCGACTTCCCTCGAGAGATGCCGGTCCATCGCAGCGAGGTGGCCAAGGAGATCCTCGAGGAGCAGCAGCAGCGCCGGACGGACATCGCCGGCCGCATCACCGAAGACGGCACCGCCGGGGCGTAACGCACGTCGGTCTGGCGTGGAGCGATGGCCTTCGGGCCCGCAGGCCCGCCGCGGACGCTGCGCGTCAGTTCAACGACTCAACCGAAACGATCTCCGGGATCCGCTCCCTGAGCAGGCGTTCGATGCTGCCGCGAAGGGTCATCGACTTGCTCGGGCAGGTGACACAGGCACCGAGGAACCGCAGCACGACCTTGCCATGCTCCGTACTCACCACCTCGACGTCGCCGCCGTCGTCGCGGATCCCGGGGCGGACCAGGTCCAGCACGGCACGGACCCGCTCATCGAGCGGTGCACGAGCCTGGGCCGTGAGATCGCCTTCCATGGCGAAAGTGTAGTCCCGCCCCGACTCCGTACACTTCCGAGGCATGCGCAAGGCCGCGCCGATCGTTCTTTCGCTTCTCCTGGCAGCCTGTGCATCGGGGCCGATCAGCGACCCGCAAGGGGTGCTGGCCACGCCTGATGCGTTGCCCACGCAGCACGTCCGCGCGATGGAGCAGCTCGATGCCGCACCGACGCCGGAGTACATCCGCCAACTCAAGTCCATCGTCGTGTCGACGGGCTATGTGCAGCAGATCCGCGAGGAGGCGTTCGATCGCCTGTACCGGCTCGACAAGCCGGCGCTCGAGGAAGCGATCGAGGTCAACCTGGCGCGCATGACCGCGCTCGAGTGGCGTCGCACGCTCTGCCAGCGGATCGCCGAGATGCGGTGGAACGCGCTGGTGCCTGCGCTCATCCGCGCATGGGCCACGCCTGTGCCCGGTTGGGACGACAAGCCGAAGGAGCGCCCCGAGCGACTGGCCCTGGTGGCGCTCTACGGCGAAGACGGTCTCGTTCCGGAACTCTTCCGGACGATGAATGATCCTGCCGTTCGCCAGCAGGAAAACCTTCGCATGCGCTGCTGGGAGTTGCTGGTGGCGCAGGGCCAGGAAGAGCGGCTCCTGGCGGAGCTCCGCGGGACCGAGCCGGCCAAGGGTGATGCGTTGATGCGTGAACTCCGGTCCGGTGTCCTCGATCTGGGCATCTTGCCGCGCAACAAGGAGGAGATCCTCTGGATGCGCGCGCTCGTGCAACCTTCGCGGGCGGCGTTCCTGGCGCGCGCGAAGAATGCGCTCGCGAAGCTTCCAGATGCAACACGTCGATCGCTCGAGGTGCGCGAAGTCCCGGTGGCGATGGCAGTGGTCGAGGGGTGGCCCGAACTCGCCTCTCGCACCAAGGAGGAGCTGTTCGAGCAGGTCCGCGCGACCATCAAGCCGAGTCGGCACGCCCCCAACTTCGATGGATTCGAGGGGAAGTTCAGCGAGACCCTGTACGACCAGCGCGACCGGTTGACCTGGGGGGACTGCGCGCTCATCCTGGTGCTGCACCGGGCCTTCGAGTCGCCGCAGTTGCGCGGACACCTCTTCGAGATGGGTGACCGGGACGTCAACGATCGTGGCACCGAGTACGGCGGGATCCTGCGGCTCGATGACCAAGGGCGGATCGAGGCGGTCGAGTTCACGCCACGCGTGCGCGGCAGCGATGTCCGCTTCGAGGCCAGCAAGGAGATGTTCGAGGCCGGCTACACCGGGCTCTCCCACTTCCACTTCCACGCGCAGTCCTACGACAACGGCCGCTACGCGGGGCCGCACATCGGTGACTTCACCTACGCCGATGCCACGGGCGTGAACGGCATCGTGCTGTGCTTCATCGACAGCACCACGCTGAACGTGGACGTGTACCGGCGCGGCCGCGTCGTCATCGACATGGGCACGATCCGACGGCCATGAGCGCGCTTCCCTTCACCAAGATGCACGGCCTCGGCAACGACTACGTGTACGTCGATGGCTTCGTGCACCAGGTGGAGGACCCGGCGGCACTGGCGCGGCAGGTCAGCGACCGTCATCGGGGCATCGGAAGCGATGGCCTGATCCTGGTCATGCCGCCTGAACCGGACGCCGGGGCCCATGTGCGCATGCGGATGTTCAACGCGGACGGCAGCGAGAGCGAGATGTGCGGCAACGGCGTGCGATGCGTCTGCAAGTTCGCGATCGACCGCGGCCTGGCCGGGGCGAATCCGCTGCGGGTGCAGACCGGTCGCGGCGTGCTCAGCCTTGACTGGCGCCTTGGCTCCGACGACCAGGTCGATTCGGTCCGCGTGGACATGGGCGCTCCGATCCTGCCGAGTGCTCGGATCCCCGCGAGGGTTGACGGCCTGGATCCGGCCGCCGCGGCGGTGGGCCATGCAGGACTCGCACGAACGCTCCGAGACACGGTCGGCGATGTGGGTTGGGGCGCGATCGAACCCGTGGCGACCTTGGTGAGCACGGGCAATCCCCACCTGGTGCTCTGGTGCCCGAGCGTGGCCTCGATCGAGCTGGACGTGATCGGACCGGTGCTCGAGCGACACGAGGCCTTTCCCTCGCGCATCAACGTGCATGTGGTGGAGGTCATCGATCCCGGTCAGGTCCGCATGCGGACGTGGGAGCGGGGCAGTGGGATCACCCAAGCGTGCGGAACCGGGGCCTGTGCGGTGGCGGTGGCCGGCGTCCTTGAAGGTCGCACGCGCCATGCGGTCAAGGCTGCTCTGCCGGGTGGGATGCTGAGCCTGGAGTGGGGCGGTGGTGCATCGAGCGTGTTCATGACAGGTCCGGCAACGACGGTGTTCGAAGGCATCTGGCAACCGTCGGGTGCGGTGGTCGGGTCATGAACGACGCCGTGCGGGCGCGCGACCGAGCCGTGATCGAGGCGGTGCACGCCCTGGAGCCCGCAGCGCGGTTGCAGTGGCGCGCGTTGGTCGAACTCGAATCACCGTCGTCGGACACCAGTGCCTTGGACCGCGCCCTGACATGGATCGAAGGCGCGCTGGCCGGGTTGGGGGCATCGATCGAGCGCATGCCGGCATCGGGCAAGCAGGGCGGGATCGGGGCGCCCGATGGCTCGGCCCATGGCGCGGGGGTCACCGTCGCGAGGCGTGGCTCCGACGATCATCGTCGCATGCTGCTGTGCGTGCACCTGGACACGGTGCATGCCCACTGGCCGGGAGCGACCTGGACCGAGGAGGGCTCGCGCGTGGTTGGTCCCGGTGTCGCCGACATGAAGGGCGGCGTGCTGGTCGTGCTGTTGGCGCTGCGTGCCTTGCAATCGGCTGGCGTCGAGGACCTGTCATGGACCGTGGTGGCCACCACCGATGAGGAGACGGGCTCCTGGGCCAGCCGCGATGCGCTCGCGGCGCTAGCGCCAGGCCACGTGGCGGCGTTCATTCCTGAGCCCGCCACGCCCGATGGATCGGTCGTGGTCCAGCGGCCCGGCAGTGCGCGCGTCGGCATCGACGTGTTCGGTCGTGCGGCCCACGCGGGGCGTGATGCCGCGAACGGGATCAGCGCCGTGACGGCGCTGTGCGAGGCGGTGGCGGCTGCGGCCAGGCTTGCCGACCCGCCGCGTCGCATCGTGAACATGGCGCGCCTGGTGGGGGGTGAGGCCACGAACATCGTTCCTGATCGGGCGAGTGCCGAGGGCAACATCCGCTGGCAATCCGAGGTTGACGGCCGGGTGCTCATGGCCGGCTTGCGGGCTCTTGGCCGGGGCGGTCCCGATGACCTGCCGCACGTGGTCGTGGACATCCGGGTGAATCGACCGGTCAAGGAGCGTTCGGATGCCGTCGAGGCGCTCGTGCGCTGCATGCAGGATGCAGCCGGCGTGCTCGGACTGCAGGTTGGTGCGGGGTTCACCGGTGGAGTCAGCGACGGCAACATCGTTCAGGCAGCCGGGGTGCCCACGATCGACGGCATGGGCGTTCGTGGCGGCAACCTGCATCGAAGCGATGAGTTCGCCGAGCTCGGCAGTCTTGGCGAGCGCGCGGCACTGCTGGCCCTGACCATGCTGCGGGTGCGGGATAGCATCCGGGCATGAGTCACGGATCGACCCATCACGATGCACTCCCGGCCTTCGCCCGCGACCCCGAGATCGCCGACCTGATCGAACGGATCGTGGCCCGGGTGGGTGCCCTCCAGTCTGGCTTCGCCGGGGCTCGTCCGGCGGATCCCTCGCGCAAGGAGTCGTACGACGGTTGGCTGGCGCGCAATGGTGGGGTCCGCGGGCGCGCATCGCTCTATCCGTACGTCGGCAGTGGCGCGGGTCACGGGCCGCTGGTCGAGCTCGCCGACGGCAGCGTGAAGTGGGACATGATCAACGGCATCGGCGTTCACATGTTCGGGCACGCCGACCCGCGCATGGTGCGTGCAGGCCTGCGTGCGGCGGTCGCCGACCTCGTGATGGAAGGCAACCTCCAGTTCAACGCCGACTCGATCGCCATCGCGGAATTGCTCGTGGCCGAGGCCGGCAAGGGCAGCTCGATCCGCCACGCGTTCATCACGAACTCGGGCTGCATGGCCAACGAGAGTGCGCTCAAGGTCTGCCAGCAGAAGACCAACGCCGCGCCGCGCGTGATCGCGTTCGCCGATTGCTTCATGGGTCGATCGACCACGATGAGCCAGATCGGCGACGGCCCCGCCTACCGACAGGGCGTGGTGCAGAACGTGCTGGTCGACTACATGCCGTTCTACGACCCCGCGATGGGCGAGCGCTCAATCGAGATGGCTGCATGGCACCTTGAGCAGGTCATCCATCGGTACCCGGGGCAGCACAGCTGCTTCGTGATGGAGCCCGTGCAGGGGGAGGGTGGCTTCAAGGTCGCCCCGCGCGAGTTCTTCGTTCGGCTCATGACCATCTGCCGCAAGGCGGGCATCCCGGTCTGGGCCGACGAGGTGCAGAGCTTCGGGCGCACCGAAAGCATGTTCGCGTTCCAGATGCTCGATCTGGGCGAGTTCGTGGACGTGGTCACGATCGGCAAGATGAGCCAGGTGTGCGCGTGCCTCTTCACCGAGGCGATGAACCCAAAGGCCGGCCTGCTCAGCGGCACGTTCTCCAGCAGCGTCAGCGCGTTCCAGTCCGGTCTCGAGGCCCTGACGATCCTGCGCGACGGCGGCTACTACGGGCCCCAGGGACGCAACGCCCGGCTGCACGCGGCGTTCCGCGAACACGCCGAACGCCTGGTCGCGGCGCATCCGGAGTGGTTCCCGCCCGCGCGCGACTCGCTGGGCCGGGCACAGCCCTCGCTCGTCGGCGGCGTCGGCGGCATGATGCGCCTGACCCCGTTCGGCGGCGACAAGGACCGCATCATGAAGCTGCTGCACGCGATGTTCGACGAGGGCGTGATCGCGTTCATCTGCGGCCACGGTCCGTACCACGTGCGCATGCTCGCGCCCGTCGGCGTGATGGAGCCCGCGCACATGGGCCCGGTCTTCGAGGTGATCGAGCGCGCCTTCAGGAAGGTGGGTTGATGCGATGTTCGTGATCCGACAGGCCACGCTGGACGACCTGCCCACGCTGCTCAAGTTGGCGAAGATGGTCCACTTCATCAACCTGCCGGCGGACAAGGACCTGCTCGCGGAGAAGATCCAGGCGAGCCGCCTCAGCTTCTCGGGCAAGGAAGCCCACGCGCGCGACCGTGAGTGGATGTTCGTGCTCGAGGACACCGCCAGCGGTGCGGTGATCGGCACGAGCGCCCTGATCGGCTGCGTCTCGTGGCCGGGGCACCCGCACCTCTTCTTCCAGGTGCGCAAGCACGAGCACTACAGCAAGGACCTCGGCACGGGGCAGGTGCACGTGACGATCCAGCTGGGGTCGGATGAGTCCGGTGCCAGCGAGGTGGGTGGCCTCATCCTCTCGCCCGGCTACCGCGGCCATCCCGAACGCCTCGGCGCGCTGCTCTCGCTCGTGCGCTTCCACTTCATCGGGCTGCACCGAGCCAAGTTCAGCTCCGTGATCCTGGCCGAGATGATGGGCGCGCTCGATCCCAACAGCCACACGCCGCTGTGGGAGTACCTGGGCCGGCGCTTCATCAACCTGAGCTACGCCGAGGCCGACCTCTTCAGCACGAAGAGCAAGGAGTTCATCCAGTCGCTCTTTCCCAAGAGCGAGATCTACATCAGCCTGCTGCCGCCCGAGGCCCGCAACCTGATCGGCAAGGTCGGCGAGGAGACCGTGCCCGCGCTCCGGATGCTGGAGAAGCAGGGGTTCCGCGAGATGGACCATGTCGACCCGTTCGATGGCGGGCCGTACCTGCAGGCTCGGCGCGACGAGATCCCGCTGGTGAAGGCGACGGCGCGCCTGAAGGTCGGGTCGCTCGGCCGGGGCAATGCCGAGGCTATCGTCAGTTCCCAGGATCACGAGCATGGCTTCCGTGCGGTGCGCGCGCGCGTCAGCGTGAGCGGTTCATCGGTGCGCATTCCCGGCGATGCAGCCGAGGCTCTCGGTGCCGTCGTCGGATCGAGCGTGGGCGTCACGCTGCTGCCCGAGCCCGGTCGCCGACCACGCGGCGCAGCCCGCGCCACGGCGTCGAAGCGACAGGCGTCGAGCACCACCGGGCGCGGCAAGGCCCAGGGCAAGACCCGCGGCAAGTTCCCGGGCAGGGCGCGGGGCACGTCCCGTGGCAAGGCGCGTCCTGCATCTGGCGCGGTGAAGTCGGCCACCCGCACGAAGGGGGCGCAGGGGCCGGCACGACGGGTGGGTCGTTGAGCATGAGGCCGTGGAACCTGATCGGTGGCGTCGAGCGGCCGCTCGAGACCGTCGACGCCGACATCACCAGCGTGAATCCCGCGCGACCCGACGAGGTCGTCTGGACGGCTCGGGCCGACCCGACGGCCGTCGATGCCGCGGTTGCGTCGGCGCGCGCCGCGTTGGACGGCTGGCGCATGGCGGGCCAGGAGGCACGCGCTTCGGCGCTGAAGCGGCTGGCTGCGGTCTTCACGGCTCGGGCCGAGGACATCGCCCGGGCGATCACGGCGGAGATGGGCAAGACGCTCGCTGAATCGCGCCTTGAGGCGAAGCTCCTGGCGGACAAGGTGGCGATCACCCTCGGTGAGACGTGCCAGGCACGCGTACGGCCGTGGGACGTCCAGGTCGCGCCCACGCGCACGGGGCGCTGCAGCTTCCGCTCGCACGGCGTGATGGCCGTGCTCGGTCCGTTCAATTTCCCGGCGCATCTTCCCAATGGACACTGGGTCCCGGCGCTGCTCCTGGGCAACACGATCGTGTTCAAGCCGAGCGAGCGCACGCCGCTGGTCGGACAACTGATGGCCGAGTGCATGCGGGCGGCTGAACTGCCGCCGGGCGTGTTCAACCTGGTCCAGGGCGGTCCTGAGGTCGCCAAGGCCTTGGTCGCGCATGAGGGGCTCGACGGCATCCTCTTCACGGGATCGTGGCCGGTGGGTCGAAGCATCATGCAGGCGAACCTGGATCGACCCGGCCGTCTGCTGGCGCTCGAGATGGGTGGGAGCAACGCCGCCATCGTGCTGGACGACGCGCACCGTCGCCAGGCGGTGCTCGAGTGCGTGCGGGCGTCCTTCGCGACCACGGGCCAGCGCTGCACCTGCACGCGTCGGATCATCGTGCACCGTGATGCCGCACCCTGGTTCGTGCCGGCCTTCTGTCGCATGGCCAGCACGCTGCTCGTGGGTGACGGTGATGGCCGTGCGCCGGCCTTCATGGGACCGCTGGCGACTGAGCGGGCACGCGATGCGGCGTTGGCATTCCAGGCCGATGCAGTCCGGCGCGGCGCCACGGTGCTGCTGCGCGCCGCGGCCCTGGACCGACCGGGGTGGTTCATCACGCCGGGCGTGCTGCAGTGGCCTCGCCTGACCCTCGATCAGGATGGCGAGGTCTTCGCGCCGATCGTCCAGCTCGCCGTCGCCACGAGCGACGAGGACGCCCTCGAGCAGGCCAACGCCTCGCGCTTCGGCCTGGCGGCCAGCGTGTTCAGTTCGAGCCGCGCGCGATGGGAGGCGCTCTGTCCGCGCATCAACGCGGGCTGCGTGAACTGGAACGTGGGTACCGCCGGCGCAAGCAGCGCGCTGCCCTTCGGTGGGCTGGGCCTGAGCGGCAATCACCGCCCGGCGGCGGCCTTCAGCGTCGACTCCTGCGCCGCACCGATTGCGCACCTCGAAGAATCAAGCGATGCCGCTGCGGTGCCCGATGGCGCCCTGTGGGACGACACCTGGCTGGGTTGATGCCCGGCCGCCGCCTGAGGAGCACCACATGCCGACCGACCTGCCCAGTGGACGCGAGCGACCGAGGTTCAGTGGGCTGCCGACGTTCATGCGGTTGCCGGAGCTCGACCGTGTGCGCGCCGAGCACCAGCCGGTGGAGTGGTGCGTCTACGGCGTGCCCTTCGACGGCGGCACGACGTACCACCCGGGAGCGAGGTTCGGCCCTCGCGCCGTGCGCGAGGCGAGCCAGTACGTGAAACCGTGCAGCCCTGAACTGGGCATCGACCTGGCGCAGCGCTTCAGCATGGCCGATGCGGGCGACAGCCCGGTGGCGCCGTACTCGTGTGCGGACAATGTGGGGCTCGTGCAGGACTTCGCGACGGGGCTCGGTGATCCTGACCTCACGCGGCTTCTGGCCATCGGCGGCGATCACTCGATCGCGCTGGCGAACCTGCGCGTCGCTTGGCAGCGTGCAGGTCGTCCCGCGAGTGGCCTTCCGCTCATCCACATTGATGCGCACCTCGACACGGTCGACGTGGTCTGGGGCGAGCGACTTGGTCACGGCAGCTTCCTCATCCGTGCGATCGAGGAAGGCGTCGTCGACCCGCGCCGGACGATCTCGCTCGGCGTGCGCGGTCCGCTGAACACGCTGAAGGACCTCGACTTCGGCCGCGACTCGGGGATCACCGTCGTGGGCATGTCGCGGTGGGTCGAGGACCGGGCGGGCGTGCTGGCGATGCTCGATGCCTTCAAGGAGCGCGTGGGCGAGGAGGAGTGCTACCTCACGCTCGACGTGGATGCATGCGATCCGTCGGTCGCCCCCGGCACCGGGACGCCGGTCTGCGGAGGCTTCAGTGCCGCCGAACTGTTCATGCTGATGCGGCGCATGGCCGGGATCCGCCTGGCCGGTGCCGACGTCGTCGAGGTCTGCCCATCACGCGATGTGGCGGGGATCACCGCGCTGCTTGCGGCGCAGGCTGCGTTCCAGATCCTCTGCATCGACGCCGCGGCGCACCCGGAGTGAGGGGCTGGCGCGCAGGTCTTGAACCCGGCCCGATGCCTGCGGACCGGTTCAGGGAAGATTCAGAAGCTTGACGATCTGCTCGTAGGCCGTGTTGAGCTGCTTCAACTTGTTGTTGCGATCCGCCGTGCGGATCCCCTCGACTTCATCGTTCGAATCACGCGACGGTCGGTCGGCTCCCGGGTGCTTGGATGATGTCTTTGGCGTGGCCTTGGCGAGGTCAAGCCGGATTCGTTCCGCGGTCCTGAACGCCTTGGTGAGACGCTCAGCGTGATCGTCCATCAAGTCCCTCATCTTGGCATGCAGCGCCTTGTTGTAGCCGCCGATCTGGTCCAAGGCATGCTGCAGGCTGTCGGCAGGGCGAGCCAGTCCATACTGCACCAGTTGGGTGCGCGTCAGCGTGAGGATGTCCTCCTTGGAGTCAATGAGCTCGCTGCCTGCATCCGTGGATTTCGGTGCAAAGCCCGTCACGGCCGAGTACCAGACCTCGTGCTCCTTGTCCTTCATCGCCATCGCAAGGATCGTTGGACGTCCTGTGTCGCGGCACGCTTCCAGATCCTGCGCGCACTGCCATGACTTGTACTTCGCCTTGAGGTCAGGATCGAGTTCCATGGCCTTGTTGAAGGACATCACGGAGCCGTCGTCCGAGGCAAGGACGGTCGTTGCCGCGCCGAGCTTGCAGCCCGGAAGTGCGTACCACTCGTCGCACGCGAGGGCGATGAGGGCGGCGGCACTGCCGGCATCCTCGATCACCGCGATCGTCCGGATCCTCTCGCGGCGGATCATGCTGATGGCTTGCTGGATGCGTTGTTTGCTGTCGACCCGTCCGCCGCCGCTGTTGATGTGGAACACCACGGCGTCGGCCTTCCGTTCCTTGGCCTCATCCAGGCATGCCAGGACGTCCTTCGCCGAGAAGCACTCATCATGCTGGGACAGCCCGACGTGACCGACGAGTGGAATCAAGGCAGCCTTGGTCGCCGGCGGTGGAGGCGGCTCGTTTCCACCGTGGGCATCAGCCATGGCTGACGCGAATGGAATGAGCAGGAGCGCCGACAGCACAGGGACCCGGATGCCGAACATGATTGCCTCCTTTGCGACCAACCGAAGTATGGCGCTTGGGGGCGATCAAGGCAAGGCATGATTCCCGATAGATTCGGCCTCCTCCGCCCGGTTCACGCCGTCCCGAGCCGCTCGTCCAGCCAGGTCGGGACCTGGTCGATGGCGACGCGCTCCTGCTGCAGCGTGTCGCGGTGGCGCACCGTGACCGAACCGGTCGAGGCGGTCTCGCCGTCGATCGTGAAGCAGTAGGGGGTGCCGGCCTCGTCCATGCGCGCGTAGCGCTTCCCGATCGACTGCTTCTCGTCGAACTCGATCGTGTGCTTTCGGCGCAGCTCGCGGTAGAGCCGCTCGGCGATCTCGGGCTGGCCATCCTTCGCAGTGAGCGGATAGACCGCCGCCTTGATCGGCGCCATGCGCGGGTGGAACCGCATGACGACGCCGCTGGGCCGTGAGGGATCGGGCGTGTACGCCTCGCACAGCAGCGCGAGTGCGCCACGGTCTGCTCCGGCACTCGGCTCGACGACGTGCGGGAAGTATCGCTCGTTGCGGGCCTGGTCGAAGTACCGCATCTTCTCGCCCTTGCCGCAGTGGTTGGCGTGCTGCGTGAGGTCGAAGTCGGCACGGTGCGCCACGCCCTCGAGCTCGCCGTAGCCGGGCGAAGTGAAGGGGAACCGATACTCGATGTCGCTCGTTCCAGCGCCGTTCTTGGCGTAGTGGGCGAGTTCGTCGCGATCGTGCTCCCGCAGCTGCAGGTTGGCGCTCGTGAGGCCGATCGACTGCCACCAGCCGAAGCGCCAATCCCGCCACCAGCGGTACCACTCGACGGCGGTCGAGGGGTGGATGAAGAACTCGATCTCCATCTGCTCGAACTCGCGGCTGCGGAAGGTGAAGTTGCGCGGGGTGACCTCGTTGCGGAACGCCTTGCCGACCTGCGCGATGCCGAAGGGGATCTTCACGCGGCTCGTGTCGACCACGTTCCAGAAGTTGGCGAAGATGCCCTGCGCGGTCTCGGGGCGCAGGTACGCCATCGAGTCGTCATCCTGAAGCGCCCCGCAGTGGGTCTTGAACATCAGGTTGAACTGTCGCGGCTCGGTGAGGGATCCGGGTTCGCTCGCGGCCGGGCCCAGGCAGCGTGCGCGCTCGTCGGCCGAGATGGCGGTGAACGGACGGAGCACGTGGTCCGCACCGGGGGCATCGATGCGCTCGTACTTGCAGAGTGCCTTGGTCGCGCGCGTGCGTGCGTCGTCGTCACCCTCGACGAAGGCCCAGAGCCGGGCATCACCCGCCATGCGGCCGAGCACCACCAGATGGTCGGCCCGGTAGCGCTGCTTGGACTCGCGGCAGTCGACCATGGGGTCGTTGAAGCCGCCTGCATGGCCTGAGGCGACCCAGGTCTTCGGGTTCATGATGATCGTGCAGTCCACGCCGACGATGTCGATGGGCTCGCCATCGGGCCCGAGCAGTTCGCGCTCGACGACGTCGCTCCACCAGGCGTTCTTGAGGTTGCGCTTGAGCGCCGTCCCGAGGGGACCGTAATCCCAGAATCCGTTGATCCCGCCGTAGATCTCGCTGGACTGGAAGATGAAGCCGCGGCGCCGGCAGAGGGCCACGATGTCGTCCATTGTCTTGGGGCTGTCGCTCATGGAACGCGGGATGCTAACGGCAGGCCACCGCCCGGGGACGGTCCACCGTGCATGCGCGGGCGCCGTCGCGTTCAGCGATCAGGGCGCGGCAATTCGATCAGCTTGAGGAACTCTGCCCGCGTGGCGGAGCTCTCGAGGAACTCGCCGAACAGCTTGCTCGTGGTCGTCCAGGCGCTGGGCTGGTGCACGCCGCGGTAGCACATGCAGAAGTGGCGGGCCTGCACCACGACCGCGACGCCACGGGGCTTCAGGTGCTCCTCGAGCGCATTGGCGATCTGGGCCGTGAGCTTCTCCTGGACCTGCAGCCGCTTGGAGAAGATCTCGACGAGCTTGGCCAGCTTCGAGAGGCCGACGACCTTGCCGTCGGGGATGTAGGCGACGTGGGCCTTGCCGATGAAGGGAACCATGTGGTGCTCGCAGTGGCTGTGGACGTCGATGTCGGAGAGCAGCACCATCTGGTCGTACCCCTCGATCTCGGTGAAGGTCTTGGACAGCACATCCTCGGGGCGCATGGAGTAGCCCTGGAAGTGCTCGTGCATGGCCTTGACCACGCGCTTGGGAGTCTCGAGGAGGCCCTCCCGCTCGGGGTCGTCGCCGATGAAGCCGAGCAGCGCCTTGACGTGCGCCATGGCTTCCTTGACGCGGGGATCGTTGAGGTCGGGGTCCTTCATGGGAGGACGATCATAGGCGGTCGCTCCCGTTGGAGCCGTGGTAGCGTCCCCGCATGCTTTCCATTGCTCGCAAGGCGTTTCGCTTGGGCATCGTGGCCGTGGTGGTGTTGGCCGTGGTGGTGTTGGCCGCCGTACTCGCGGTCGATTCGATCGTGGTGACGGCCGTTCGCGCCATCGGGCCTCGGCTGCTGGGCGTCGACGTGGCCCTGTCATCCGCGTCGATCGGGATCCTGGGTTCGACCACGAGCCTGGAGGGCCTCCAGATCGGCAACCCCAAGGGCTTCTCGCCCGAACCGTGCCTGGCATTGTCGAAGCTCGAGATCGAGGTCCGTGCGACCGCTGCACTCTCCTCGGACATCGTGATCCCGACGATGCTCATCGACGGCCTCGTCCTCAGGCTCGAGAAGAAGGACGGCATCATCAACGTGCAGCAGGTCGTGGACCATGCCTCGAAGGCGATGGGCGGCGGGGCTGACGCGACCAAGGAGCCCACCCCGCCGGCCAAGGGTGGCACCAAGGTCACGATCCGCCGGCTCACGCTGCGCAACGTGCGGCTCGTCGCCAGCGGCGACGTCGCCAAGGTGCCGACGGGTCTCGACGTGACCTTGGGTGAGCTCGTGCTTCGCGATGTGACCTCGGACAACCCGACCGGCAATCTCGGTGACCAGCTCATGACGATCATCCTGGATGACGTCGTGGCTTCGGTCCTCGAGAAGGGCGCATCGCAGCTGGCCGATGGTGCGCTCAAGGCGCTTGATGGCGCGCTGTCCGGATTGGGCGACGGTGCCGGCCTGGCGAAGGACCTGATGGGCAAGCTCGGCGAGCACGGCGGCAAGGCGCTGGAAGGCGCGGGCAAGTCCGTGATCGACGGCGCCGGCAAGGCGCTCGATGGGCTGCTGGGCGGCTCCAAGGAGAAGAAGTGAGCGGCTGGCGGCCCGCGGCCGCGGACGCATGGACTGGTCGCGATGACGGCGACGATCCTCGCGCGCGGCGTTGGCACCAGGCGATCCAGCCGTGGGACTGGTCGAGCCGGTCCGATGCCACCGGGACCGTGGTCATCGTCGGATATGCGGTCGATGCCGGCGTGCGTCGCAACAAGGGCCGCACCGGCGCATCGGAAGGTCCCACCGCGCTGCGGCGCGCGTGCTCGAACCTTCCGTGTCCCGCGCAGCCGATCCTCCTGGCCGATGGTGGTGACGTGGTGGCGGTCGGCGACGATGTGCTCGGTGCGCAGCATGAACTCGCGCGGCGGGTCGCGCTGGCCCAGGCACGCGGCGCGCGAACGCTCGTGTTCGGCGGCGGTCACGATGTCGCCTTCGGGCACTGGCTCGGCTTGGCCACGAGCGATGGCACGACGGTCCGCGACGGCGTGACGGCCAGCCTGAACCTGGATGCGCACATGGACAATCGCCCGGTGCCGCCGGAGGGCCCCAACAGCGGAACCAGCTACTCGCAGATGCAGGCCTGGTGCTCGGCCAACGGTCGAACCTTCGCCGCGCTGGCCCTCGGCATCCAGCGCGCGAGCAACACGGCGGCGCTCTTTGCTCGGGCGCAGGAGCACGGATATGCCTGGCAGGGGCCGGCATCGCTCGCACCCGATCGGATCGATGCCTCGCTCGCCGCCATCATGCGTCATGAGCGGGTTCACCTGACGGTCGACCTGGATTGCTTCGCTGCGGCGTACGCGCCGGGTGTCAGCGCGCCCACGCCGCTTGGTGTCGGGCCCGAGGCCGCCGAGAGCATTCGCCGATGCATCGCGTCGTGCCGTGTCCGCGGCGCCGATCTGGCGGAACTCGCTCCGGCGCTCGATGCCGATGGACGGACGGCGCGCCTGGCCGCGGCGCTCGCCTTCGAGATCGTGGATGCCTGGTCGATGCTCCGGTGAGCCGAACGGCCGCACCGTCCGATCGCGTCAATCCGCCGGTTCGGCCTTCGGGGCGCGTCGCTTGCCCGGATCCGGCAGGGTTGGCGGCGGCGGCGGTGCCCGCTGCGCATCGGGGATCGAGCCATCCTGGAGCCAGCGCGCCGGTGGGAGCGATTGGCTCCATCGCTCATGACGCTCGCGGAGCATCGTGTAGGCGTCCACCGAGTCCTCGGCACCGTTGATCGATTCGGTGGGATCCTGGTCGATGCGGTAGATCGAAGGCGCGCCGTCGAGCGGGATGACGTACTTGAGCCCGGAGAACATCGTGGCCGCGCTCTGGCCGGATTGCCAATGGAATTCGCCGTGCGGCAGGCCGGTGGCGGCGCCCGTGAGGAACGGCATCAGGTCGACGCCATCGATGGATGCGGGGGCCGGCTGGCCGAGCGCGGCGACCACGGTGGGCAGCACATCGGTTCCCGCGACCGGGTTGGAATAGGTCGTTCCAGGCGCAAGGCGGCCGGGCAGTGCGATGATCATGGGCACGCGCAGGCCACCCTCGAAGCAGGTGCCGAAGTCGCCCTTCAGGGGACCGTTCGAGGATCCCCACGCCATGGAACCGCCGGTGTCACCGATCACCACGATCATCGTTCGCGCGGCTTGCCCGGTGGCGTCGATGGTCGCCAGCATCGAGCCGATCGAACGATCGAGCGAACGAAGCGACGCCGCCATCTCGCGGCGACGTCCGTCGAGCGTGGGGAATGCAGCGAGGTCCTCGGCTGACGGTGCCAGCGGTGGGGACAGCGCCGGCAGGGCGACGACGAGCATCCACGGCTTGGCCCGCTCGCGCTCGATGAAGCCGACCGCGCAGGTGGTCATCGCATCCTCGAGCCGTTCGAAGCCCTCGTTCACGGCACCGAGGCTGCGCAGCGAGAAGCCGTCATCCTTCCCGGGGCGAGGCTTGCGCGTGCGGGTGGCGTGCGCGACGAAGCAGTCGAACCCGAAGCCCATCGACATGGGGGCCTGCTCTGCCGTCACGCCCATCTGCCACGAGCCCACGAATCCGGTGGACCAGCCGCCTGCGGCGAGCTGCGATCCGATGGTCGGGGTGCCCGGTGCAAGGCCGCGTACGGCCGCATCGGGCGAGGAGGCTTCGACGGCCATGGGCATGGCGAACTCGAAGCCCATCGCATTGGGCCATCGCCCGGTCAGGATCGCCGCTCGCGCCGGCGAGGACTGCGGCGACGCTGCATAGGCGCGCTGCATCACCACGCCGCGCGCCGCGAGTGCATCGAGGTTGGGCGTCGCCCCGAGCGTCGAACCCAGGAACCCGACATCGCCGGTCCCCACGCGATCAAGCACGATCACGAGCGCGTTGGATCGATCCGTGCCGGGGAGAGGCGCAGCCTGTGCACGCGCCGCGTGCTGGGGCAGCAGGGCCACAGCCACCAGGATGCAGCAGCCCAACCGCAGCACCGGTTGAACCATCAGCCGCCTGCGAGGGCCTTGCGGGCCGAGGTGAAGAGCAGCACGGCGACCGCTCCGATGACCGCACCGACGACCGCGATGATCGCCGTCCCGCCTTCGGCCTCCGGCTGCTCCGCGGACTTCATTCCGTCGGCGACCTTGATGGCCTCGTCACGCTCGAAGGTCGCTCGGTCGCGCTGCTCGCGCGCGGCGACGGCGTCCTTGCGTGCCTGATCGAGGTCGGCGTCGAGCTTGGTCCGCTCGGCAACCACCGTGTCGCTTGCGCTCTTGGCCTTCGACAGCTCGCCAGTGACTTCATCGACGCGCTTGAGGGCGGCGTCACGCTGGTCCTTCGCGGCATTGGCATCGGCGACGGCGGTCGCTGCGCGGCGATCCGCATCGGCGGCGGCGCGCTTGGCCTCTTCGGCGTCGCCCTGCGCCTTCACCGCGATGGCCTTGGACTCCTCGGCGGCGGCGCGGGCTTCGGTGACGGTACGGTTGGCCTCGGTGAGCGCCTTGTCGCGCTCGGCCAGCTGAGCGGTCATGCGCTCGATCGAACGGCGCGACTCGGAGTTCTCGCCGCGCAGGGCATCCACCTCGGTCACGAGCTCGCGGTTGCGGGCCTCGAGTTCATGGGTGCATGCGGGCAACACGGCCAGGCAGGCGACGACGAGTGCAGCGGGAAGGCGGCGCATGCCGGGAATCGTAGCGATCAGGATCCCGCCACGGCAGCCGCCAGGCGAGCCGGGTCGACCATGGAGAGGTCGATCGACGGCCGGCGTTCATCGATCAGGTCGGCCACGAGTTCGCCCGTCACGGGACCGAGCGTCATGCCCAACATGGCGTGGCCCGTGGCCAGCATCAGGCCCTCGACGCCGGGAACCCAGCCGATGGCCGGCATGCCGTCGGCCAGGCAGGGGCGCCAGCCCGACCAGTGCTCGCTGGCGCGCGCCTCATCGATGCCCCGCAGGTACGCCCGCGCGCCATCCGCCAGCATCGCGAGTCGCCGAGGCATCGGCGGCGCATCGAGCGGGCTGATTTCGAGCGTTCCGGCCAGGCGCAGGCGGCCACCCATGGGCGTGACCGCGATGAAGGTCTCGTGAAGGACGCAGGCGGTGGCCGGGACGCCGGGCATGCCATCGAGCTGCACGTGATAGCCGCGCGCTCCTTGCATCGGCAGGTCCAGTCCGACATCGCCCGCCAGACCACGGCTCCAGACCCCCGCGGCGAGGACCACGGTTCCACCACCCACCACGGTGCCGTTGGCGCAGACCACGCCGGTCACGCGGCCGGTCCCGTCGCGCTCGAGGCCGGTCGCATCCCACGACGGACCCGTCAGGATGCGCGCACCACGACGCTCGAGTGCACGCGCCAAGCCCTTGGTGTACGCGCGGGGATCGATGTTCGCACTGTCCGTGTGCAGGACGGCACCTGCAACTTCGTCGGTGAAGCAGGGGCTCATCGCCCGCAGTGCCGTGCCGTCGAGCCGCTCATGCGTGAATCCGTGCGGCGCCAGCATGGCGGCTTCCGCCTCGGCGGCATCCATGTTCTCCTCGTGCAGGACCACGTCGAGCCAGCCGGTCCGGCGGTAGCCACAGTCGATGCCTTCGGCGTCGATGGTCCGCTCGAATCGATCGAGCGAACGCCAGCCCATCTGGCAGAGCGTGACCATGCAGCGGTTGAGATGCCCCTGGTTGCAGTGCTGGTGGAAGGTCCAGAGCCACGAGATCAGGCCCGGATCGAGCCGCGGCCGGATGTAGAGCGGGCTTGTGGGATCGAGCATCCACTTCAGTCCGCGCACGCTCACACCGGGACGCGTGAGCGGGGGATGGCCGATCGAGAGCATGCCTGCGTTGCCGCACGACGCGCTGTCATGGATCATCTCGCGATCGAGGACGACGACGTCGTGGCCGCGTTCAGTGAGTTCGTAGGCGGTCGAGAGGCCGACGATGCCGCCTCCGACGATCACGATGGGCTGCTTGCTCATGGTCGGGCTATTCTAGGACCGCTCCACCTCACGGAGCGTGCAAGGAGCGACCATGGCCTTCGGCATCGGCATCATCGGCTGCGGCGGGATCGGCGGTGTGCATGCGCTGGCGGCAACGCGCGCCGGCCTTCCCATCGTGGCGGTCTGGGACATCAAGCCCGAGCGGGCGCAGCAGTTCGCCCAGGCACACGGCGCGAGAGCGTGTGCGAGCATCGACGACCTGCTCGCCATCAAGGACGTCGTCGCCGTGGCGGTCTGCGTTCCCAACGACCAGCACCATCCCTGTGCCATGAAGGCGCTGGCCGCCGGCAAGCACGTGCTGCTCGAGAAGCCCATGGCCATGGACGTGGCGCAATGCGACGAGATCGCGGCCGCCGCCGCCCGCGCGCGGACCACGCTCCAGATCGGTTTCGTCTGCCGCGGAAGCCCGGCCGCACGGTGCGTGAAGTCCTTCATCGATGCGGGGCGTTTCGGCGCGATCCAGCACATCAAGTGCGCGCTCTATCGACGTCGCGGAATCCCGGGCCTTGGAGGGTGGTTCACCACCAAGGCACGGTCCGGCGGTGGTCCGCTGATCGACCTGGGCGTCCACATGCTCGACCTGTCGCTCTGGCTGGCGGGTTCGCCGCGCCCCGTCCGGGCCAGCGGTGCAACCATGAGCGGCCTCGGGGCGGCGATGCGGGGCTACACCTACACCTGGATGTGGGCGGGGCCGCCGAAGTTCGATGGGGTCTGCGACGTCGAGGACAGTGCCATGGCGCTCGTGCGATGCGAAGGTGGCCTGACGATCGAGATGAATGTGACTTGGGCCGCGAACCTGCCCGACGGCCACATGAAGGACGGCGTGTGCGTGATCGGATCCAAGGCTGGTGCGGCCTTCCAGGTGTTCGGCAAGGAGGTCACGATCGCGACGGAGGAAGAGGGCCACCTCGTGGACCTGAAGCCCCACTTCGTCGCCGAGGATCCCGAGCGCCAGATGTGGGACGAGCAGTACCGGCAGTTCATCGATGCGGTGGAGGGGCGGTCGAAGCCCCACGCGGATGCCGCTGCCGGCCGTCGCGTCCAGTCGCTCGTCGAGGCGATCTACCGCAGTGCCGCCGAAGACCGTGAAGTCGAGGTCGAGGCCTGAGGCCCGTCGCGGCACGGTCGCGTGATTGTGGCCCTTCGCCCGCCACAATCCCGGTGATGCAACGAAGCCCGGCGCGAGGCCGGGCTTCGCCAGCGTGCTCGGTGGGCGGACCGGGCGCAGGCCCGATCCGGATCACTTGCCCTTCTTGTAGGTCTCGAGCGTTTCCTGCATTTCCTTGGCCATCGGGGTGTCCTTGGACAGGCTCACGGCCTTCTCCTGGAGTTCGATCGCCTTGGCGTTCTCGCCGCGCTCCCAATGCACGCGGGCGAGCGTGTCGAGGATCGCACCGTCCTGGCCCTTGTCGGCGTCGTTGGCGGCCTGGGCGGCCTTCAGGCAGAAGTCGAGGTTGCGCTTCATGACCGAGTCGTCCTGCACCGCGAACCACGCCATCGCGTTGAGCAACTGGGCGTCGTCCTTGCCTTCGGTGATGAGCTCCTCGCCGAGCGCATAACCCTTCTCGGGCATGTTGGCTTCGCCGATGAGCGTCTGGAACTTCATCATGCGGAACTGCATCTGGCTCGGCGAGCCCTTCGTCGATTCGATCAGGCCGTCGATGGTCTTGGACCATTCCGACCAATCGCCCGACTCGCGCGCGGCCACGCGTGCCTTGAGGAGGTCGCGCGAGGCCTTCTGAAGGGCGCGTGCGGTCTCCGCTTCCTTCGCCTCGGCATCGGCGAGCTTCTTGGCCTCGCCGGGGTTCCACTCACCCGCGACGACCTTGGCGAGGACGGGGTCCATCTGCATCGGGTGGCCCATCCAGGCCACCATGCCCTTCTGGTCGACGATGAAGGCGCTGGGGATGCCGTTGCGGCCCGAGGCTGCCATCCAGGCCTTGTCGGTCTTTGCATCGGGGCCGTCGTAGGCGACGGTGTAGGCCATCTTGTCGCCCTGCTTCGTGACGGTGTCCTTGACCTTGGCGAGCGTACCGTCGTCGTACGGGCGTTCCCAGATGTTGACGCCGATGATGGTCACCTTGTCGCCGTACTGCTTCTGGAGTTCGGACAGGTGCGGGAAGGCGCGGATGCATGGTCCGCACCACGTTGCCCAGAACTCGACGACGTACACCTGTCCCGCCTTGAAGCCGTCGATCGCGGTGCCCTTGATGAACTCCTTCACCTCGAGCTTCGGTGCGGCCATGCCGGGCACCAGGCGCTCAGGCTTGGCATCGGCCTTGGCGGCCGGCTTGGCGGCATCCTGCGCGTGCATCATCGGCATGGTGGGAAGGGTCAAGGCGATCGAGGCAAGCAGTGTGGTCAGCATGCGGTGGCTCCTTGGGACGTGCAGCCTAGCACGGGGGCGTGCGCGGACGATGCCCGGCGCGGGTCGCTAGATTCCAGTCCATGAGCGCTCGACCCATCGACGGCAAGGACCTGTCGGCCCGCGTGAAGGCGGACCTGCGCGATCGCATCCTTCGTGCGGGTCGCCCGGTCCGGCTGGACGCGGTCCTGGCCAGCCCCGACAAGGGGGCGGCGCTCTATGCCCACAACCAAGCCAAGACGTGTGCCGAAGTGGGCATCGAGTACCACCTGCATGAGCTTCCGTCCGAGGCGAGCTACGAGGATGTGGCCGGCCGCGTGCTGCTCATGAACACCGATGAGTCGGTGCGGGCGATCATGGTGCACATGCCGCTGCCGCCGGCGGTCGATGCCGAGCGGGTCCAGTCGCTCATCGCTCCCGAGAAGGATGTCGAGGGCGTGAACCCGGCCAACATCGGCAACGTGGTCTATGGGCGTCGGAGCCTGGTGCCATGTACGGCGCTGGCGACGTTGGAGATGATCGAGCACACCGGCATCGACCTGCGCGGTGCGCGGGCCGTGGTCGTCGGTGCCAGCAACATCGTCGGCAAGCCGATCGCGGTGCTGCTGATGCGTGCGGAAGCCACGGTCGTGAGTGCGAACAAGTTCACGCACGGGCTGGCGGCCCTGTGCCGTGAGGCGGATGTGGTGGTCGCTGCCGCTGGAGTGCCCGGCCTGGTGAAGCCCGAGTGGATCAAGCCAGGTGCAGTGGTGGTCGACGTCGGGATCAACCGCGTCAAGCAACCCGATGGCCGCACGATGACCGTCGGTGACGTGGATCCGGCGGTTGCCGGCGTGGCGGGCTGGCTCAGCCCCGTTCCCGGCGGGGTTGGGCCGATGACGGTCGCGATGCTGCTGCGCAACGTGGTTGACGCCGCGCTGCGTTGATCATCGGATCGACGGATCCGGCAGCAACTCTGCGGCGCGGGTGATCAGCGCATCCTGGGAGGCTGCATCGAGCCGGGCATGGCGCACGACCTTGCGCGAGGCCGCCTTGCGGAGCGTCCCGCCGGCGAGTGCGGCCTCGGCGCGCGCACGCTCGGCGGCGATCCACGCTGCATCCACGCGTTCGGGCAGTTCCGGCGTCGCGAAGTAGACGAGGTCAGCGGCCGGGTCGCCTGACCGTTCGGTGCCGTCTGCAGTGCGCTCAGTCCAGGCCGGCACGATGGCCACGATGAGCCCCTTCGCGGGATCGCTCCAGAGCCGCTCTGCGGTCTGCGAACCCACGCAGAGCACGGGCTCCGCAATCTGACGGGGCTGCACGAGGCCGGCCTCGGCGCGCAGCACGATGAGATGACCTGTCGCGAACTCGCTGCCGTCCTTGCGGAAGCGGTGCGTGTACGGCTGCGCGATGGTGAAGGGCTGCACGGCGACGATGGCGATCGGGGCCGCGGGCGTGGCGGGAATGGCCGCAAGGTCCGATGGTGCCTGCGTCGGCGGGGTGGCAGCCGGGCGCTCAGGCGCCGGTGCAGGGATCGACGGAGGGACGGTCGCGAGGGCGAGCGCAGCGAGGAGGGTGGTCATGGATCAGTTCTCAAGGATGAGATCGTCGATCAGGAGGCGGCCCTGAGCCGAACCGTCGGCGCCGCCGACGCGGAACGTCACGGTGGCGACCGACGAGAGGTCGAAGGTGCCGCCACCTGACTTCAGGTCGCCGAGCAGGATGCGCACGGTCTCGAACTCCGCCTGCCAGCCCACGGCACCGGTGCCGAAGCCGGAGCGCTGGTACGGCTCTTCGATGCCGCCACCGAGCGTGCCGATGCGGATCGAGCGCTCCAGGCCGTTGGTGTCGGTGAGCGTCACCGTGAGGTCAAGGTCGCCCAACGCTGCGGTGGTGTTCGGATGCCGTGTGCCCTGCGCGGCGCGGAAGGAGAGTGCGCGCGGCTTGGAGAAGTCCGCCAGCGATGCCGGCACGCTCCAGGTGATCGAGCCCGCTGCGGTCCAGTCGAAGACGCCGGCGCGCGAGGAGTCGGTCGTGCGGTTGCGGACCGAGCCGTTCCAGGGGTCGGTGGTGACCCAGGTGAAGGTGGTGTTGGCGTCGTTCGCGAGGGCCTCGATCAGGTTGGTGACGCCGGTGGCATTGACCGCGCCGCCGCTGGTCGACACCGTCGTCGCGGTGTTCGCCTGGAAGTCGTCGATCGGCGAGCCCGTGGAGGGTGACGGCTTGAACTCGCGCACGACCGTGATCGTCGAGGACTGTCCGATCGCACGCAGCGACTCGTTCTGGCGCCAGAGGAACTCCTCCATGGCGCGGTCGTCGAACATCGACCGCCGGATCATGGCGAGGATCGACGCCTTGGCCACGGACTGGGCCGCGGTGCTGCCGATGGCGGTGCCGGTCGGTCCGGCGAAGTCGTTGATCCCACAGCAATTGAAGTCGTTATGGTCCGCGCCGTGCACGTAGGTCGAGTGGCGCAGGCCCGCCGCGCGCTCGTACAGGTTGAAGCTGTCGGCGATGTCGCTGTCGGGGCAGCCGCACACATCGCCGTCGGCCGCCCCGTAGAGCAGCATGTACGGGACCGCGTGCGGGTTCGCGCTGGCCGTGCCCAGGAAGTCCGTCGGTGCGATCGCGATCACGCACCTGATGTCGGCGAGGCCGTAGGACGGCGAGGTGAAGGTCCCGTCGAAGAGCCGGTCGTACCCGTAGGTCACGCTCTCGCCCCCGCGCGAGTGGCCGATCCAGGCGATGCGGTCGACGTCGACCTTGCCTGCGAGCACGCCGCCGCCCATCGTGGCGTGCTGGTCGATGAAGCTCTCGGTGTGCTCGACCGTGGTCACCGTGGCCGAGGCGATCCCGGGAACGGTGTCGTTCTGGTGGCTCATCACCACGAAGCCCCAGCTGGCGAGGTGGTTGCCGAGGTAGTCGTACCAGGCGTAGTTGTGGCCGTTGCCGTGCGAGATCGCCACGATCGGCCGCAGGCCCGGCGCGTTGATCGGGTAGTAGACGCGCTCGAGCTCCATCGAATCGATGATGTCGGCGTCGTTGACGTCGTACGAGGCGATCTGTGCCGTGGTGTACGGTCCGAGCGCGGCGATGTCCTTGGTCCACCAGAACCCGGCGCCGCCGTCGCGGCCGTCGATGAGGTCGCCGGGCGACAGCGTGCCGTCCTGGTCGAGGTCGACCACCAGGTCGTAGCCGCGGGCGGGGGCGTCGCCGTTGCCGGCCACCAGTCCCGACACGTTCAAGGAAATGACATTCCCTTGAAGTGAACCGGATGGGCAGGTGATCGACTGTGGCCCGGCGGGGCGGGCGTCGCTGAGTGCGGCGTTCGCGGCCCACTCCGCGGGAGAGCGATCCTCGATGACCCACAGCAGTGCCGCGCGACCCGCTGCGTCGGGGAACTGGGCCGGATCGATGGCGATGCCGACGCTGCCGTTGGAGTTGAAGGTGTCGACCCAGCTCGCCCAAGGCCAAGCCGCCAGCGAGACCGCCGCAAGGGGCACCTCCGCGGCGGGCGAGGAGGGCGGACAGGCACCCCAGGCGGCAAGCATCAGGCCCAGGTCGGTGCCGTCGACGAACCCATCGTTGCTCAGGTCACCGGGGCACGAGCCGCTGCACCCCCACGCACCGAGCAGCACGGCCAAGTCAGCGCCGTCCACCGCGCCGCTGGCGTCAAGGTCGCCCGGACACTGGGCGTTGGCGAGCGTGGTGGACAGGAGCGCCGCGGCGACGGCGCCGGCGGCACGGACGTGGGTCAACCTCATGGTCATCCAAAGGTAGCCCGTGAGCGGCCCCGGGCCACCCGGATGGCGCATTTCCGCGCCGTTTGGCGGCGTCGGGATCAGGCCAGGATGCGAGCGATCTCGCGGTAACGCTCCAGCGTGAGCTCGACGACCGAATCGGGCAGGCTCGGGCCGGGCGCTTCCTTGTTCCATCGTCCGGCTGCCACTTCCTCGAGCAGCCAGTTGCGAAGCACCTGCTTGTCGAAACTCGGTTGGTCACGGCCTGCCTCGTATCGATCGGCCGGCCAATAGCGGCTCGAGTCCGGCGTCAGGACTTCGTCGACGATCAGCAGTTCATCGGTGGGCTCACCGTGCTCGTCGAGCGCAAGCCCGAACTCGAACTTGGTGTCGGCGAGGATCACGCCGCGCGACCGCGCGTGCTCCGCGGCACGGACGTAGAGCTCGAGCGTGAGGCGTTCGAGGCGCTGTGCCAACGCGCGTCCGCCGAAGCGTGACCACAGCGGATCGAGCGCGAGGGCCTCCTGCGCCTGAACAGGGGAGATGTTCTCGTCGTGGCCCTGGTCTGCCTTGGTGGCGGGGGTGAAGATGGGTTCAGGCAGGCGCTCGCATTGGCGCAGTCCCTTGGGCAGCGGGATGCTGCACGCGGTGCCGTGGCGCTGATACTCGGCCCAACCACTCCCCGCGAGGTAGCCCCGCGCCACGCACTCGATCGGGATCACGCGGGCGGCGCGGCACTGCATCACGCGACCTGCCAGCGCCGGGTCCTGCAGGCACTCGGCGGGGACATCGGTCGAGAGCACGTGGTCGGCGACCAGATCCTGCTCGCGCAGCCAACGGAACCAGCCCATGCTGATCTGCGTGAGCAACCTGCCCTTGCCCGGCATCGGCGTGGGCATGACGACGTCGAAGGCGCTCACGCGGTCGGTCGCGACGACCAGCAGCGCGGGCGGCGTTCGCCCGGGCAGGCCGTAGACGTCCCGGACCTTGCCTTGTCGGCGGCCGGGCAGCGGGAGGTCGGTCGAGAAGACGGCATCGGCGGCCAGCATCATCGAATCGAGTGTAGTGCGCTTCTTCGTCCAGTCGTTCCGGGGCTGAGTGCACCGATACACTCATGACCCCGATGCTTCGCTTTGCCGTCGATCCTGCAACCAGTGCCAAGGCCGTGCAGCCCACGCTGTCGCAGGCCTACACCCTCGGGCAGGATGAGACCCCGCTTGCCGCGTCGGTGGCCATGGCCGACGGCGAGCTCCAGTGCAACGTCGAGCACCAGCGGTCCGCGGGCGTCTGCCTGGGGTTCGATTCCGGCGCGGGCACGACCATGGTGGCCACGTGCCTCCTGCAGTTGCGCGACCACCCGTACCGGTTGGTCCTCGAGTTGGCCCGCAATCAGATCCGGCTCTGCCTGGCCAAGTGCGATGATTGGCTGTTCGCCGATCACCCGCTGGCGCAGCCGGCCCTGAAGCGGCTCGACCGCGCCCGATCACTCTTCACCGAGGCCATGGTCGAGCGTGACTTCATGCGGGCCGAGCAGGCCAGCCGCCAGGCGCTGGCAGAAGCGATCGCCGCCAGCGAACTGCTGGCACTCGCCCACGCCCAGGCGCTCCTGCGCGTTCGCTATGCCGCCAAGGGTGCATCCAAGTCGGCCGTCGGGGTCCGCATCGACCCGGGCATGGATCCTCTCCGGCTGGCGCCGGTGCTGGCCGACATCGACCTGCTCATCATCCCCACGCCATGGCGCGCGCTCGAGCCGCAGCCGGGCGCGTTTGAGTTGGCCAGCCTGGATCGATGGATCCAGTACGCCGCCAAGGCCGGAAAGCGCATCGTGCTCGGTCCGCTGCTGGATCTGTCGGAGCATGCGCTCCCGATCTGGATGATCCCCAAGCGACATGACGAGGCCGCCTTGCGCGACCGCCACGCACAGTTCTGCACCGCCATCATCCGCCGTTACGGCGCAGCGGTCAGCATGTGGATCACGGCAGTGGGGCTCAACGAGTGCCGCTTCGTGCAGCTGCGGCCTGAGAGCATGGTCGACCTGACCCGACGTGTGGCGGTCGCGATCCGTCAGCCCCTTCCGAAGGCAAGGCTCATGGTCGAGCTGGCGCACCCCTGGGGTGAGGATGTCGCGGCCAGCAAGGGCGCCGTGCCGCCGCTTCGGTGGGTGCAGATGCTCATCGACGAAGGTGTGCGTTTCGATGCGGTGGGGGTGCGGCTCATGCAGGGCGTGGAGGACCGCGGCGGCATGGTCCGGGATCTCCTGCAGGTCAGCGCCATGCTCGAGCGGTTCATGCACCTCAAGGTGCCGATCATGCTCACCGCGGTGGGGCTTCCGAGCTCGGGCAGGACCGGGCTTGCGGGCGCGTGGCGCGGCGCGCCCAGTCCGGAACTCCAGGCGCGGTGGCTCACGGCGATCATCACCATGGGCCTGAGCAAGCGCTTCATCGAGACGGTGTGTTGGGGCCAACTGGTCGATGGTGATCCATCGGAGCCGGCCATGGGCCTGCTCACCTCGGCGGGCAAGGCCAAGCCGTCCTGGGATCAGTTCTGCTCGATCCGCAAGCGACTCAAGGAGCCACTCGGCGCGGGCTCCGCCAGCCCGGCATGACCCGGGCGAGCGTCGATCGTCGACCGGGGCGCACGGTGGCCCTGCTGCTCGCGTCGCTGGCGTGCGTGATCCTGATGCAGTGGGGCATTCCGCACGGGGCATCCACGCCGGTGGGCTGGCGGGTCGATCCATCGACCGCGTCGCGGGCGGAGCTCTCGGTGCTGCCCGGCGTCGGGCCATCCTTGGCTCGGGCGATCATCCTCGACCGCACGGCGCATGGTCCGTTCCATTCGATCGATGACCTCGCACGCGTCAAGGGCATCGGCCCCGCACGACTGGCGGCCCTGCGCCCCTGGCTGCGGGTCGAGGGTGCTCCATGAGGCCGGCATGGTCGGACGCGATCCTCGGCTCGCCGGTCGTCGAGTCGATGGCCGCCACCATGGCCCGCGGGGGATCGCTGCACGTTTCGGGCATGCAGGGATCCAGTCCGTCCGTCCTGGCGTGGGCGGCGCACGAGCGCAGCGGGCGACCGATGCTCGTGCTGGTTGCACACGTCGACGAGGCCGATGAGGTCGCCGCCGAATGGGAGTCGCTCGGCGCGCCCGTGCAGGTGCTGTCGCCCTTGGAGTTCGGGGCGCGCGATGCGGCGGCGCTCGCGGAATCGATGCTTGCGCGGGTGCACCTGGCCCGGACCGTGCTGTCGTCGGAACGCAGTCCGCTCGTCGTGGTGGCGTCGATCGCCGCGGCCATGCAGGCGTTGCCCGCGCCCGAAGCGATCGACGGGCTGCTGCGGACCGTCCGCGCGGGCGAGCGGGTGGGCCAGGCGTCGCTCCTGGCCTGGCTGGGCCAGGCCGGCTACGCACGCGTGGCCGTGGCGGAGCAGCCGGGCGAGTTCGCGGTGCGCGGTGGCCTGGTCGATGTCTTCGGGTTCGGGTGCGCGGTGCCCGTGCGACTGGACTTCTTCGGCGACGATCTCGAGCGGCTTCACGAGATCGATGTGGCCACGCAGGCCACCGATCGAACCGTGCCGTCGGCATCGTTCCTCGCGGCCGAGGCTGCGGCATCGTCGCTCGGTGCGGGCGTGACGATCGCCTCGATCATGCCCCGGGGATGGGGGGCGATCCTGGTCGAACTCGGTGAACTCGCCGAACAGGGCCGCGCCTTCGCCGACCGGATGGCCGACGGCCGGGGGCTCGTGCCGCTGCATGAGTTGCTCCGCGAAGTTGCGGCCAAGGCATCCTCCACGATCTCGCTCGGGGCCTTCAGCAGCAGTGCCCGTGCCGAGCAGGCGATCGAGTCGCCGATCGGTGCCCTGGGCGTGTTTCCCGACGATGCGGCCGCCGCCTTCGCCACGCTCGCCGACGAGGCCCGGCACGCCACCGCCTGGCTCATCTCCGACAACGAAGGCGAGCAGCAGCGGGCGCGGGAACTGCTCGCGAGCACCGATGGCGGTGATCGCGTGCACCTGGCCATCGGTCACCTGCACCGGGGCTTCGCCTTCGGCGATGGTCCCGACCGACTGGTGCTCGTGCCGCAGTCGGAACTGATGCACCGCTTCGGAGCGCGGCGGCGCGGCTCCCGGCCGAGCATGCCCACGCGCACGCGCGAGGCGTTCCTGCACCTGGAGCCCGGCGACTACGTGGTGCACCGCGATCATGGGATCGCCCGCTACGAAGGGCTGGCGCCGCTCAAGGACGGTCGCCGCGACGGCAGCGATGTCGAGTTCCTCGCGCTGCACTTCGACGGCGGTTCGGTGCTGCACGTGCCGATCAGCAAGGTCGCGCTGGTGCAGAAGTACGTGGGTGCGGGCGCGCGCAAGCCGCCGCTCTCGGCGATCGGCGGCAAGCGTTGGAAAAGCCAGGTCGCCGATGCCCAGGATTCGGTCCGCGACCTTGCGGCGGAGATGCTCCGCGTGCAGGCGGTGCGTGATGCCACGCCGGGCATCGCGTTCCCGGCCGACGGCGATTGGCAGCGCGAGTTCGAGGCCGAGTTCCCGTGGGAGGAGACCGAGGACCAGCTCAGCGCGATCGAGGCGACCAAGCGCGACATGCAGCGCGCGCGTCCGATGGATCGCCTGGTCTGCGGCGACGTGGGGTTCGGCAAGACGGAGGTCGCGATCCGCGCCGCCTTCAAGGCCGTCGACGCCGGTCGTCAGGTTGCGGTGCTCGTCCCGACGACGGTCCTGAGCGAACAGCACGAGCGCACGTTCCGCGACCGGTTCCGTGCCTACCCGTTCCGCATCGAGAGCCTCAGCCGCTTCAAGAGCGATGCGGAGGCCCGTGCGATCCTCGCCGCGGTGCGCACGGGGGAGGTCGACATCGTCATCGGCACGCACCGGTTGCTGTCGAAGGACGTCTCGTTCCATGACCTCGGGCTGGTCGTCGTCGATGAGGAGCAGCGATTCGGCGTGGAGCACAAGCAGCGCCTGCTCGAGTTCCGGCTGACGGCGGACGTGCTCACGCTCAGCGCGACGCCCATCCCGCGCACGCTGCACATGGCCATGCTCGGCCTGCGCGACATCAGCAGCCTCACCACGCCGCCGCCGGACCGGCGCGCGATCGTCACCGAGGTCATGCCGTTCAACGAGAAGCGCCTCGGCCTGGCGATCACGCGTGAACTCGCGCGCGGTGGCCAGGTGTTCTGGGTGCACAACCGCATCCATGACATGGACGATGCGCTCGAGCAGGTGCGGCGCATCGCGCCGCAGGCGCGCATCGTCGTCGGCCACGGCCAGATGGCGCCGCATGACCTCGAGGAGGTCATGGTGACCTTCATGCGCCGTCAGGCCGACATCCTGCTCTCGACCACGATCATCGAGAGCGGCATCGACATCCCGACCGCCAACACGATGATCATCGATGATGCCGGCAACTTCGGGCTCTCGGAGCTGCACCAGCTGCGCGGCCGCGTGGGGCGGTCGCGTCACCGTGCCTACTGCTACCTGCTCCTGCCGAAGGACCGCCCGCCCACGCCCGAGGCGATGAAGCGGCTCAACGCGCTCGAGGAGCACAGCATGCTCGGCGCGGGCTTCCGCATCGCGGTGCGTGACCTCGAGATGCGCGGCGCGGGCAACCTCCTCGGGGCCGAGCAGTCGGGCCACATCACCGCCGTGGGCTACGAGATGTACTGCGACATGCTCGAGCGCACGGTGGGTGACCTCAAGCAGGCACCGCGGGTCGAGACGCTCGACACCGTCATCGAGATCGGATTGCACGGCCACCTGCCGAAGGCCTGGATCCCGAGCGACCGTCGCCGCATGGAGGCGTATCGCCGCATCAGCGGCGCGAGGTCGATGGCGGAGCTCGAGGCGGTGGGTCGGGACCTGGCCGGTGCGTACGGCGACGCACCACCGGTGGCGGCCGCGTGCCTCCGCTTCGCACAGGTCAGGCTTGCCGCCGCACTGCAGGGGATCCGCAGCATCGTCGTGCGCGAGCCCGACGTGGTGTTCCGTTCGTCACGTCCCCGCGAACTCATGCTGGCGATGCACGGCGTGCAGGGGACCGTCAAGGCGATCGGTTCGCCGGATGCAGCCGGCGTGCAGGACGTGTACTGGCGACCGCCCAAGCCGTTCCTCGAGGCCGCGTCCCTGGCGACGGTGCTCGTCCGCAGGCTGTTGGCGAACGCGACCGATGGCACGACTGCCGCGCCGGCACGCTGAACGATGTTCGGCGCGGATGCCGCGCGATCAGGCCGCCGCGCGGGCGCCGCAGTAGTTGACTTCGAGATAGCGCGCCACGTAGTCCAGGATGCTGCTGGCCTCGGGGATCTCGGGGTTGTTGGTCGGGCCGCTGGGCTCGAAGTGCATGCCGCGGAACCGGTCGCACGCATCGCGCACGGTCAGGCCGTGCTGGAGCGCCAGGCTGAAGGCGCGGCAGAACCCCTGCACCAGCCCCGAGAGGGTCGAGCCCTCCTTGCTCATCTTGATGAAAACCTCGCCGGGGCGGCCATCCTCGAAGAGACCGACGGTGAGGTAGCCCTCGAAGTGGTTGATCGAGAACTTGTGGGTGACCGACTTGCGGGTCGACGGAAGGCTCTCGCGACGATTGATGGTGGCCGTCATGGCATTGCTCCCAAGGTCTCCATCCGGACGCCCGGGGCGCCGGGCGCAGGGGTGAGCCGGCATCCTGCCGAGGCACCACACTGCACATCGCGGTCATCGACCCGCTGGGCTGGCGGCCTTCAGAAATCCGGCGCGGCGGTCTGTTAGCGTCCTGTGATGGACGAGGCCCGATCGACGACGGCGCAGACCCACGGTGAGCATCGCGTGCTGGGCACGGTCGGTGCGACGGGGATGATCGTGGCCGCCATGGTCGGCAGCGGGATCTTCGCGTTGACCGGACAGTTCGGTGCCGCGGTCGGTTCACCGAGCGGTGTCCTGGTGCCATGGATCATCGGGGGCGTGCTGGCCCTCTGCGGCGGCCTGTCCTTGGCTGAACTGGCCTCCATGCTGCCTTGTTCGGGAGGGAGCATCGAGGGCGCGCGCCGCGCCTACGGCCCGACCGTGGGCTACCTGGTGGCGATGGTCACGATCCTTGCTGGCTACCTGCTCTCGAATGCCGTGATCGCGCTGTTCCTGGCGGAGTACCTCGACCGGCTGGTCCCGGCGGACCTGCCCGATGTGCCGGTGGCGGCAGGGGCGATCATCGTGGCGCTCGTCTCGCAGTTGCCGGGGCTGCGCATGGGCTTTGCGGCGAACACGGTCCTTGCGGTGGTGAAGGTCGGCGTGATCGCCGCGTTCGTGATTGCCGGGCTGTCCGTGGACGTGACGGACCGATTGGTCGCCGATCCTTCAGGCGCGGCGCCATCGCTGGTCTCGCCGCAGGTGGCGACCGCGGTCCTGCTGGTGAGTTTCGCCTACCTCGGCTGGTCGACCGGAGCGGACATCGCGGGGGACCTGCGCGATCCGGGGCGCACGCTCCCGCGGGCGATGGTCGCCTCGATCGTGGTGGTGGCCGTGCTCTATCTGGGCGTGAACGTGGCGTACCTCCGGGTGATCGATCCGGGCGCCATGGTCGAGGCCGATGGTTCGGGGATGCGGGCGATCGGTTCGGTGGCCGCGGAACTCCTCTTCGGCCCCGCCGTCGGTACCGCCATGACGGCGGCGATTGCGCTCTTGCTGCTGTCCACGGTCGTGTCCGGCGTCATCACCGGCGCGCGGATCCTTGAGTCCATGGCCCGGGCGGGGGAGATCCCGGCGTGGCTGGGTGTCCGACGGCGGGACGGGGTGCCGCAGCACGCCTTGGTGGTGCTCGCGGGGCTCTCGGTGGGTGCCCTCGCGATCGGCTCGTTGGGTGAGTTGCTCGACCTGCTGACGGTGCTCGTGAACGTGTTCAGCGCGCTCACGGTGGCAGCGCTGTTCGTCTTGCGCCGGACGATGCCCGAGGCACCCCGTCCGTTCAGGGTGCCGCTCTACCCGTGGGTGCCCGCGCTCTACCTGGCACTCGCGGGTTGGACGGTCGTGTCGAGCATCATGACAGGAGGCGCACGAGCCGCGTGGGCATCGTGCGCCTCCGTGATCATCCTGCTTCTGCTCAAGCCGCTGGTTCGATGGCGCCCAGCAGGCGGAGCGTGACGGCAGCATCGACCCGCGCGGGCCGACGCATGGAGTCACTCAGCGTCGGCCTTCTTGCCCTTCTTGCCCTTGGCCTTGGGAGCATCGCCGCTGGGGGCGGCTTCCTCAGCGGCGGGCACCGGGGCTTCCTCGGTGGTTTCGGGCTTGCGGTCGATCTCGAGGACGCGGTCGCTCTTGACCATGACGTCGATGTCGGCCTTGAGGTCGCGGTCGAACTGGATGGTCACCGAGCCCGCACCGACGCGGCGGAACGGCTGGCTCAGGCGGACGGCGCGGGTGTCGACGCCGAAGCCCATCTTGATGAGTTCATCGCTGATGTCGCGCTGCGTGACCGCACCGTAGAGCAGGCCCTGGTCGTTGGTGGAGCGGATGAGCGTGACCGTGACGCCGGCGAGGCGCTCGATCAAGGCAGCACGTTCCGCACGCTGCTTGGCCACTTCGGCCTCGGCGCGCGCGCGAGCTTCCTTCAGGGAATCGATCTTCTCCTGCGTGGGGTGCTCGGCGAGGAGCATGGGCAGGAGGTAGTTGCGCGCGAAACCGGCGCGCACCTTGACCACTTCGCCCACCAGGCCGAGGTTTTCGACGGTGTCGAGGAGCAGCAGTTCGATGTGTGATGCCATGGGTCGTTGTCCTTTCGTGAACGAGAGTTAGGAGCCCGCCCAGCCCCAGCGTGATGTGCAGACGATGCACAGGCGGAGAAAAGAGATGTGAGTCGCGCAGTATGGCACGAGGAGCGCGCCGCGGCAAGCGGTTCCATGGTCGCGCCGCGGTTGCGATGGAATAACAGGGTGTGGACCAAGCGCTCCGACACGCCTGGTCCACTCCCGGAGCCGTGCTTGGCGCAGGCGACAGCCGACGCAGGCACGATGCGCCTGCCGCTGCGGAAGCCAGCAGCCTCATGTTGAATCAGAACGGGATGTCGTCGCTGGGCAGCGGGACGTGATCTCCGCCACCGCCACCCGAGCTGCCGCCCGATGCACCGCGACCCGAACGCGCGTAACCGCCACCGCCGCCACCACCGGAGCCCGAGCCTTCGCCACGGCCGCCGACGAACTGGAAGTTCTCGATGACCACGCGGATCTTGGAGCGCTTCTCGCCTTCCTTGCTCTCCCACTGGTCGAGCTTGAGGCGACCCTCGATGAAGATCGGGCTGCCCTTGGTGAGGTACTGCTTGAGCACCTCGGCGGTGCGGCCCCAGGCTTCGCAATCGACGTAGGTGACTTCCTCGCGCTCCTCGTTGTCCTTGGTGCGGTAGCGACGGTTGACGGCGAGACCCAGTTCGACGACGGCCTGGTTGCCGGCGACATGCTTGAGCTCGGGATCACGGGTGAGGTTGCCGAGCAGGATGACCTTGTTGAATGATGCCATGGTTGTTTCTCCTTGGATGAACGGGCATCCTAGTCAGCCGTGACGCCACCCCCGCGAAACCGCGGGATTTTCGGTGGATCGCCATGAAAAAGGGCCGCGCCCTGAGGCGCGGCCCGTGTGCGTGATGGATCGCGTGTCCGGCGGGATCACTCTGCCGCAGGGGCAGGGGCAGCAGCCATCGCTTCGCCGGTCTCGTCGCCCTCGGGGCGGCGGAGCTTCATTTCCATGGCGAGCTTGGCCTGGCCCTCGGCGTCGTTCATCTGCTCGGTGGTCAGGTGGTCGGCGCGGGTCACGAGCGAACGCAGCATGCGCTCGTTCAGGTTGCAGTCGCGCTCGATCTCCTTGAGCATCGCCGTGGGGGCGGTGAAGTAGGCCAGGATGTACAGGCCGCGCTTGTTGCCGGCAATGTCGTAGGCGAGCCGGCGCTCGTCCCACTTGGTGATGCTGCAGATGGTGGCGCCGCGGGCCGTGAGCATCTGCTTCACGGTCTCGACGGTGCCCTGCAGGTCGGCGACGGCGGACTGCGGGAAGAGGAACATGCCCTCGTACTGGGCGGTGCGGGTCTCGGTCATGGTGTTTACCTCGTAGTGGTTGGGGTTCTGATGCGGCGTCACGATGACGACGCGCTGTCGGTCTGTGGTCCTGCACCGTGCGGACCGGGAGTTGGTGCAGGCACCTTGGTGTTGAACGCATTCATCGCAGCGGCGGCGCCGCGATCGAGCCAGGCCAGGACGGCCTCGGAGGCGGTGGAGATCGATGCGTCGACGGAAGGACGTTCCTCGTCGGTGAAGCGACCGAGCACGTGCGCGACCTGCGACATGCGCGGAGCCGGCTTGCCGATGCCCACGCGCAGGCGTGCCCAGTTGCCGCTGGACAACTTGATCGCGACGTCGGCCAGCCCATTGTGGCCACCGCTGCCGCCGTCCTGGCGGAGCCGGATGTGGCCGACCGGCAGGGCAAGGTCGTCGGCAACGACCAGAAGGTCGCGCGCGGCGTCGAGCTTGTGGAACCGCATGGCCTGCGCCACGGGATCGCCCGAGAGGTTCATGAAGGTCAACGGCTTCATGAGGAGCACCTTGTCCTGCACGCCGTCGACACGGAGCTCGGCTTCCCAGCAGATCGCGCCGAAGCGCTCCCGCCCCGCGTCGCGCGCATGGCGCTTGACGAGGGCATCGACCACCTCGAACCCGGCGTTGTGCCGGGTGCCGCGGTAGTCGTTGCCTGGGTTGCCGAGTCCGACGACAAGCTTCATGGTCCTTCAGTCGACCGTTGGACTCACTTCTTCGGCGCAGCGGCCTTCGCTGCGTCGCCGTCGCCATCCTTCTTCGCGTCGGCGGCCGGTGCGGCTTCGCCGGCAGCGGGCGCTGCGGCTTCACCGGCGGCTTCCTCGGCGATCGTGATCACCCGGGCCACGGGGGCGTGCGGGTCGATCGCGAGCGTGACGCCCGCGGGCAGCTTGAGGTCGCTTGCGCTCAGCATCTCGCCCTGCATGGCCGTCAGGTCGGCACGCACCGACTCGGGGATGTCGCGCACCTTGCAGTTGATCGCGAGCTCGGCCATGTCGTGCGTGAGCACGGCGCCGGGCTTCTTGCTGGCGGCGCACTCGCCGAAGAACTCGATGCGCACGTTGACGCGCACGATCTCATCGAGGTTCACGCGCGCGAGGTCGACGTGGATCACGTCGTCGCCGAGGTAGCCGAACTGAAGGTCCTTGACCAGGCAGGTCTGGCTGGCGCCGCCGATGGCGACGGTGATGACGTGGCTGCCGTGGTGCAGGTGACCGAGCATTTCCTTGGCGTTGACCGCCGCGGACACGGGCTTCTCGCCGTGGCCGTAGATCACGACGGGGAGCAGGCCCTGTGCGCGGAGGCGACGGGTGTAGCGGGTGCCAAGCCGCTCACGCAGGGTGGCGGCGACGGTAGGGGTGGTGGATGCCATGTCTTGTGGACTCCTGTGTTGGTTCGGGGTGGGATGGTGACTCAGCGCTTGGCCCCGAGGCCGTGCTTGAAGAGCGCGCTGATGGACTGGTCATTGTGGATGCGCCGGATGGCCTCGCCGAGCAGCGGGGCCACCGAGAGCATCGTGAACTTGTGGGCGATCGGCTCGAAGCGCGGACCGTTGGGGATCGTGTCGCAGCCGACGACGCCGTCGATGATCGACTCGCCCAGGCGCTGCATGGCCAGGCCGACCATGAGCGGGTGGGTGCACGCCGCGTACACCGCCCGGGCGCCGTGCTCGCGCACGACCTTGGCGGCCTCGCAGATGGTGCCGGCGGTCGAGATCATGTCGTCGAACATGAGGACCGTGCGGCCTTCCACGTCGCCGATCAGGTTCTTCACCGTGACCGACGAGCCGGAGGTGCGCCGCTTGTCGATGATCGCCAGGTCGGCGTGCAGCAGGTTGGCGTACATGTTCGCCACCTTCACGTTGCCCACGTCGGGACTGACGACGCAGAGTTCCCCCAGCGACGGCTTGAGCCGCAGGAAGTGGTCGGCGATCACCGGCGAGGCGCTCAGGTGATCGACCGGCAGGTCGAAGAAGCCCTGGATCTGCGCGGCGTGCAGGTCCATGCAGAGCACGCGGTCGGCGCCAGCCTTGGTGATCAGGTTCGCGACGAGCTTGGCGGTGATCGGCACGCGGCCCTCGTCCTTGCGGTCCTGGCGGGCGTAGCCGAAGTAGGGAATGACCGCGGTGATGCGCTTGGCGCTCGCTCGGCGCAGGCAGTCGATGAAGATCAGCAGCTCCATCACGCTGCTGTTGACCGGCTCGCAGGTCGAGATGACCACGAACACGTCGCGTCCGCGCACGTCTTCCTCGAGCTTGACGATGAGCTCGCCGTCGGGGAAGACCGTGGTGGTCGCCTGGCCGAGCGGGATCTCCAGGTGCGCGCACATCGACTGCGCCAGCGCGCGGCCGGTGCTGCCTGCGAAGATCTTCAGCCCGTCGCGGTCGGTGGTGCTCATGCCCGGGCTCCTGCGGCGGTGCGGGATTCGAGGATCGCGGCCACCTCGGCCAGTTGCGCCGGGGTGTTCACGCTGAGCACATCCGACGCGGGCACCGCATCGACGACCGCGACCGTGCGGCCCTCGTCGCGCAGCAGCCCGAACGTGTCGGTGATGTAGTACTCGCCGTTGGCATTCTTGTTGTCGACGCGCGCGAGCGTGCGGAAGAGGTCGCCGGCGGTGAAGCAGTAGTAGCTCGGGTTCACCTCGCGGATCGCCAGCTGCGCGGAGGTGGCGTCCTTCTGCTCGACGATCCGCAGGAAGCGGCCGCCGGCATCGCGCTCGATGCGGCCGTAGCCGGTCGGCTCGTCGATGATGCTCGTGGCGAGCGTGGCCGCGGCTGCGGCCGAGCGGTGGGCCGCCAGCAGCGCGCGCAGCGTCGATGCACGGATCAGCGGTCCATCGCCGCAGAGCACGAGGAGTTCCCGCGCCGGTTCGGCGGCGAGCAGCGGCCGCGACTGGTCGACGGCGTGCCCGGTGCCCAGCTGCGGGGACTGCACGACGAACTCGATGTCGGGTTGGCCGGCGAAGTGCGCGCGCACGACCTCGGCGCCGTGCCCGACGACCAACACGATGCGACCGACGCCGGCTTCGCGGCAGGCCAGCACGACCCACTCGACGAGCGGACGGCCGAAGGCGGGGTGCATGACCTTCGGAAGGTCGCTGTTCATGCGCGTGCCCTTGCCTGCGGCAAGGATGACGGCTGCTGGGGCCCTCGAGTTCGTGGTCGTCGTGGTCATGGCGCGTTCCCTTCGGGGTCCGGCCATCAGGAGTTGGGGGAGTAACTGGCCCGCCTAGATTCGAACTAGGACAAGGAGAATCAAAATCTCCTGTGCTACCGTTACACCACGGGCCAATGGGCCTGGATCAGGCCGACCTGATGGTAGGGACGAGTCGTGTCAGGGGCGATGCCCTGCGCGTGCAACGAGCGAACTGCTGACGCGGCAGGCACCAGGCCGATCCGCGGCATCCTCAAGGCTGGAGTTCCGCAAGCCGCGTTGGAACCCCATGTGGCGCCAGAACCAAGTGGTTGCTGTCACCAACGGCCCTCGAATGAGGAGGGGGGATGCTAACGATGGTCGGGCCCCAAGGGAAGTCCTTCTGACGCAGGAGCGGGTGATCCCCGGGGCGATGGGACCCGCCGGGGGCGGTCCCTTTGAAGATGGTCTCCGTTCGCGGCGATGTCCCATAAAGCCGACCGTCTAGGATCGCGCTCATGCTGCGCATCACGAATCCGGCCACCGGCGAGCTCGTCGCGGAACTCGAACCAACCTCCATCGAGGGCATCGGACTCATGGTCCACCGGGCACGCCAGGCACAGCGCAGTTGGGCCGCGATCCCGCTCGAGGAGCGCGCGCGGCTCGTGGCGAGTGCCGCGCCGATGATGAAGGAGCGCAGTGCGGCCATCGGCGAGCTCATCACACGCGAGATGGGCAAGCCGATCGCCGAGGCCAAGGGCGAGGCGAACTACGCGGCAAGCGGCCTGGAGGAAGCGTGCGCCGAGATCGTCGCAGCGCTTCGACCGCAACTGCTCGAGGATGAGCGCACCACCACCACGATGCTCCATGCGCCGCTGGGCGTGGCGGTCTGCATCACGCCGTGGAACTTCCCCGTGCTCATGTGCAGCGACACGGTCGTGCCCGCGCTGGTCGCGGGCAACACGGTGATCCTCAAGCCGAGCGAACTCAGCACGCTCTGTGCGCTCGAGTGGGCCAAGTGTCTGATGGCCGTGCTGCCGCCGGACGTGCTGCAGGTCGCCATCGGCGACGAGGTGCAGGGCAAGGCGCTGGTCGCCGCGCCGATCGACCTGATCGCCTTCACCGGCAGCCGCTCGGCGGGGCGGCACATCATGCAGGCCGCTGCAGGTGGACTGAAGCGGTTGATCCTCGAACTGGGCGGGAAGGATCCCCTGGTCGTCCTGCCGGATGCGGATGTCGATGCCGCCGCCGCGTTCGCCGCACGCAACAGTTTCCGCAACGCGGGCCAGGTCTGCGTCAGCACGGAACGCATCTACGTCCACGACTCCATCGCGCCGGCCTTCACGAAGGCCGTGATCGAGCGTGCGCAGCAGCTGGTGGTGGGCGATGGCATGCAGGCCGGCACGCAGATCGGTCCGATGGTCAACGCGCGCCAGAAGGAGCATGTTCTGGCGCAGGTCTCGCTGGCCGCGGCGACCGGTGCACGCGTCGAGTGCGGCGGCGACGGCGGCGGGAACTTCATCAAACCCGTCGTCCTGACGGGCGTCACGCACGAGATGCCGATCATGCAGGAGGAGACCTTCGGCCCGGTCGCCTGCATCATGACCTACCGCGAGGTCGATGAAGCCGTCCGGCTCGCGAACGATTCGCCGTACGGCCTGGGCGGCGCGGTGTTCGGCCGCGACGAGGCCCGCGCGCAGGAGGTCGCCGAGCGGCTGCACATCGGCATGGTCGGCGTGAACCAAGGTTGCGGCGGCGCAAGCGGGTCACCCTGGGTCGGCGCGCGGCAGTCGGGCTACGGCCACCACAGCGGTGTGAGCGGCCACCGCCAGTTCGCGCAGGTCCGCGTCGTCAGCAAGCCCAAGCCGAAGCCGGTCACGACGGCGTGAGCGAGTGGCGTGCGGCGCGTCCTTCGGGGGAGCCGCGTGAACCCGAGAGCCGTTCGTGTGCGCAAAGGTGCTGGCAACGCACCCGCGCCCGCGCGATGATGCACGCGTGACGCGCCGGCACCCCGAACCCACGCTCTCGCCGCACGAACTCGTGTCGGCCTATGCGCAGGGCGCCTTCCCGATGGCGCACCCCGAGACCGGCCGGGTCGACTACTTCATCTGCGATCCGCGGGCGGTCTTCGAGGTCGCCTCGTGGGTGGCGCCGGGTCGGCTGGCGCGGACCGTGCGCTCGGGCCGCTTCAGCGTGCGCTTCAACACCGCCTTCGAAGCCGTGCTGGCCGGCTGCGCGACCGACCGTTCCGCCGAGAACCGCAGCTGGATCGGCGACCGGATCCAGGCGGCGTACCGCGAGCTGCACGGGCTCGGCATCGCGCACTCGGTCGAGGCCTGGGCCGACGATCGACTGGCGGGTGGGCTCTACGGCGTGGCGCTCGGCGGCGTCTTCTTCGGCGAGAGCATGTTCACCGTGCGCGAACCGTGGGCGCGCGATGCGAGCAAGGTCGCCTTCGCAGGGCTCATGGCCCGGCTGCGCACCCGGGGCTTCGTGCTCGTGGATTCGCAGTACGCGAACCCGCACGTGCTGGCGCTCGGTGCCGCCGAGATCCCGTTGTCGGACTACCGCACGAGGCTCGACGCGGCGATCACGATGCCCGTCGGCATCGACTGAACGCGCCGCAGACGTGCCTCAGACGTTGAAGAGGAAGTGGCAGACGTCGCCGTCCTGCATGACGTACGACTTGCCCTCGGCGCGCATGCGGCCGGCCTCGCGGATCGACTTCTCGTTCTTGAGTTCCTGCAGGTCCTTCACCGTGTAGACCTCGGCGCGGATGAAGCCGCGCTCGAAGTCGGTGTGGATCACGCCCGCGGCCTGCGGCGCGGTGAAGCCCTTGTGGATCGTCCAGGCGCGGACTTCCTTCTCGCCGGCGGTGAAGTAGCTCTGCAGGCCCAGCAGCTCGTAGGCAGCGCGCGCGACGTTGGCCAGTGCGGGCTCGTCCATGCCCAGGCCCGCGAGCATTTCCTTCTTGTCCGCCTCGGGGAGTTCCGCCAGTTCGCTCTCGATCTTCGCGCAGACGACCACGACCGAGCCGCCGTTCTCCTTGGCGTAGGCGCGGACCTTCTGCACCAGGGGACCATCGCCCTTGGGATCGGTCTCGTCGACGTTGGCCACGAACAGCACGCGCTTGGCGGTGATCATGCCGAGCGAGCGGAGCATGGCGGTCTCCTCGGCGGTGGGGTCCAGGCTGCGGATCGGCCGACCCGCGTCCAGGCAGGCGCGGCAGCGGTCCAGGAGCTCGACCTTGGCGATCGCCTCCTTGTCGCCGCTCTTGGCGGTCCGGCGGGCCTTCTCCAGCATGCCGTCGATCGACTGCAGGTCGGCCAGCATGAGCTCGGTCTCGATCGTGCCGATGTCCCGGACCGGGTCGACGCCGCCGTCGACGTGCAGGACATCACCGTCCTCGAAGCAGCGCACCACGTGCAGGATCGCGTCGACCTCGCGGATGTGGCTGAGGAACTTGTTGCCCAGTCCGGCCCCCTCGCTGGCGCCCTTGACGATGCCCGCGATGTCGACCAGGCGCATGGCGGCAGGGATGACCTTCTGGGTCTTGATGAACCCCTGGATCACGTCCAGCCGGTGGTCGGGGATGCTCACCACGCCGACGTTGGGCTCGATCGTGCAGAACGGGTAGTTGGCGGCCTCGATCCCCGCGGCCGTGAGGGCGTTGAAGAGGGTGCTCTTGCCGACGTTGGGAAGTCCGACGATGCCGCATTCCATGGTGGGTGGCCCTTTGGGGGAAAGCGGCGAATGGTAGCGATTCCCGTTGAACGGCCGGGCGTGCGGCCCGTACACTCCGCGCGTCCGTCGCACGGCAAGGAGGCCAGCGAAGATGAACCCGATCAGTTCGGCGCAGTTTGGCATGTTCCAGCGCAGGTTGGTGCTGCTGTCCATCGGCTTGGTCGTGGTGCTCGGTGGTCTCGCGGCGCAACTCGTGCGGCTGTCCGTGCTCGAACATCCCGATCGCCTGCAGAAGGCACGCGGCAGGGTGAGCGAAGCAGACTTCCTGCCCACGCTCCGGGGCTGCATCGTGGATCGCCGTGGTCGTGTGCTCGTCGAGGATGCACCCAGCTACGACATCGCCATCCACTGGGATGCGATCACCGGTGCGTGGCCCCGGCAGCAGGCCACCGCCGAGCAGGTGCAGGTGGCCGGCGGTCGCCGGGCCTGGCTGCGCCTTCCCCGCGAGGAACGCGATCGACGGATCGCTTTGGCGACGCCGGCATGGAACCAGGTGTGGGCCGAGGTGCTCGATGCACTCACGAAGCTTGGTGGAATGCCCGCTGCGCAGCGTGATGCGGCCATCGTCGAGATCGCGCAGCGTGTCGAGATGATCCAGCAGCAGAAGGATGCGCGCGACCTGGCGAAGCGCGTCGACCTGTACGGCGAGGAGGCACGCGCCGACTTCCGCAGCGAAAAGGTGCAGGAGAAGGCGCAGTATCACGCGGTGCTCTGTGGAGTCGATGATGCGACCGCCTTCGCGTTCGGCAAGCTCGCTGACCGCGCACCGGGCGCCGTGACCGTGAAGGACAGCACCGTGCGGCGGCGGCCGTACGCCTCGGCAGCGGTCGACCTGCCGCGCGATGGCCTGCCGATCGGCCTGCGCAGCGCCGAGCCCCAGCGGGTCCGGGTCGATCAGGTGGCCTCGCGGATCGTCGGAGTCACGCGGTCCCATGCCTTGCCCGAGGACGTCGAACGCAAACCGTTGAACCCCCGTCGCCCTGGCGAGGAGTTGGACCTGGCTGGTTACACACTCGGGCCAGACGTCGTCGGCGTGAACGGCATCGAGCGCACCCAGGAAGATCGTCTGCGTGGCAAACGCGGCCAGATCCTCAAGCCGATCGGCGCCGTCGAAGCCACGCGCGTCGAGCCCGTGCCCGGATCCCCGGTCCAGCTCGCGATCGATGTAGCGCTGCAGGCGCGGCTCGAGGCGATCCTCGATCCGAGCTTCGGCCTCACCGTGGTGCAGGGGTTCCACTCGGCGCCCGATCAGGAGTACGGCACGCCGCTCGCCTCGGCCGCCGTCGCGATCGACGTCGATTCCGGCGAGGTGCTGGCCATGGCCAGCTGGCCCTCGCGTGATGAGCAGGTTGCGGATCCGCGGCGCATACCGATCCTGACACCGTGGATGGACCGTGCGATGGGGGCATCGTTCGAGCCCGGCAGCGTGATGAAGCCGATCGTGCTTGCCTGCGCGGCGGCCGAGGACCTGGCGACCCCATCCACGGTGATCGACTGCACCGGACACTTCTTCCCCGAGATCCACTCCCATGCGCGGTGCTGGATCTACCGACCCGGCAACACCCCCAACCATCATGGTCCGCTCGGACCTGCGGAAGCGATCGCCCGCAGTTGCAACATGTACTTCTTCACGCTGGCCGATCGGCTCGGCCCGCGCAAGCTCATGGAGGGCTACACCGACTGGGGCTTCGGCCGCACGCTCGGCATCGGGCTTGACTTCGAGCGCAAGACCAACGATGGCCGCTGGGTGCGCGTGGGCGAGTCCGCGGGGTCGATCCGCCAGCGCGACCTGATGACGATCGAGTCGTCGAAGGATCGCCAGACGACCATTTCGCTCGGGATCGGCCAGGGTGACATGCGGGTCACACCGCTGCAGGTGGCCAGTGCGTATGCAGCGCTGGCCCGAGGCGGCGTCTTCATCCGGCCCAGCGTGCTGCGCGGCGGTGCAGGCTCACGGGTCGACTTGGGCGTGCCCGACGCGATGATGCAGACGATCACCGAAGGCCTGCGCATGTCCGTCGATGCCGAGTTCGGCACGCTGCACCACGTGGGGCCCAAGGACCAGCGGGCACCCATCTTCGACATGCCGTCGATCCGGGTCTGGGGCAAGTCCGGCACGGCCGAGACGAGCCCGATCGTCGTGAAGGAGGCCGATGGTTCGTCCCGGATCATCACGGCGAAGGACCATGCCTGGGCGGCAGGGTTCGCCGGTGCCCGTGCGGATGGTCGCGCGCGGATGGCGTTCTGCGCGTTCGTCGATCACGGTGGCGGCGGCGGCAAGTCGGCGGGTCCGATCGCTGCCGCGCTGGTCCGCGCGTGCGCAGACGAGGGCTACCTTGGTGATGCGCTCCGGTCGCGCAGCCAGGTGCAGTTCCCCGACGCGCCCCAGCACGACGAGGGCATCGCTTCCGCTCGGGGTCTGCGCTGATGGGGCGCTTGGCCGCCAGCGAATTCCGGGGCAGTGGTTCGCCGCGCCTGAGCCTTGAGCGCGTGCTGAATCCCGGCATCCTTGTGGTGCTGCCGGCCCTCGCGCTCTCGATCATCGGCGTGGTGGCGATCGGCACGACCGAACCCGGCTTCGCCTCGCGGCACCTGATGTACCTGCTCGTGGGCCTGGCCGCTGCCGCCGCGGTGTCGTGGTCACCGTGGTGCCGTCCGTCGAACCTCGAGCGGTGGAGTCCCTTCATCTTCGCGGGTTCGATCCTGCTCCTGCTCATCGTGATCGCGCCCGGCGTGCCGGAGTCGATCGTGCGGGCGCGCAACGGTGCGCGTCGATGGATCAGCCTGGGCATCACGGACATCCAGCCCGCGGAGATCGCCAAGGTCGCGTTCCTGCTCATGCTGGCCACGCTGCTGCAGCGCACGCGCAGCCATCGAACGCTCCGTGGACTGGTCCTGCCGGGGTTCCTGGCGCTCGTCCCGGCCGCGCTCATCGCCCTCGAGCCCGATCTCGACACCACGCTGCTGTTCGTGCCGGTGCTCGTGGGCGTGCTGCTGGCGGCAGGGTGCCGCAAGCGCCACATCGCGCTCTTCGCCCTGTGTGCGTCGCTCGTGGCGCCCGCTGCGTTCTTCGGCGGCGTGCTCAAGCCGCATCAGCGCGCCCGCGTCGACGCCTACATCGCGCAGCTCCAGGGCGATACGCGCTATCGCAACGACATCGGTTACCAAGCCGACCGGGCGACGACGCTCATCGGTGCAGGCGGGCTGTGGGGCATGCCGGCCGACGAGGCGTCGATCCTCATTGAGCGCAACCGGCTCCCCGAGGACCACAACGACATGGTCTTCAGCGTGATCTGCTGCCGATGGGGCATGGTCGGCGCGATCGTCGTGTGGGGACTGGTGGCCATGTTCTCGATCGGGTGCTTCCTGGTGGCGAACCACACGCACGATCCCTGGTCGCGTCTGGTCGCCGTCGGGGCAGGGTGCCTGGTCGCTGCGCAGGCGATCATCAACACCGGCATGAACATCGGCGCACTTCCCATCGCGGGGATCACGCTGCCCTTCGTGAGTTACGGCGGCAGCAGCCTGGTCGTCTCCTGGATGCTGGTCGGGCTCGTCTATGGCTTGGCGCTGTGGAAGCCGCGCGGCGTGAAGCGCGAGTCGTTCGAGTTCGATGATGATCGCCGCCCGCGCGAGGGTGGCCTGATGGGATGGCTTGCACCATGACCGCACCGCAATCGGCGATCGACGCGCTCGGAGCGCTCGGCGTGGAGCTCGAACCGCGTGACCTGGACACGCTCGGGCGCTACCTCGATGCGCTCTACAGCGCGAACGCCAGCATGAACCTGACGGCGGTGCCCGAAGGCGAGGATGCCTGGCACCGACACGTCGTCGACAGCCTGTCGCTCTTGCCGTGGGTCGCCTCGACGGGGGCGACGACGGTGATCGACGTCGGCACCGGCGGTGGCTTGCCCGGGATCCCTCTGGCGCTGGCGGTGCCGGAGCTGCGCATGACGCTGCTCGAGGCGACCGGCCGCAAGTGCGAGTTCCTGCAGCAGTGCGTGGCGGATCTCGGCCTCCAGGACCGCTGTACGGTCGTGAACCTGCGTGCCGAGGTGGCGGGGCACCGACCGGAGCTGCGCGAACGCTTCGATCTCTGCGTGAGCAGGGCCGTGGCGCGGCTGCCGATCCTGCTCGAATACTGCATCGCGTTCCCCAAGGCAGGCGGGCACATCGTGCTCATCAAGGGCGAACAGGCACAGGCCGAGATCGACGAGAGCAAGAAGGCGCTGCATTCGCTGCACGCCCAGGTCGTGGAGAGCGTGCGCACGCCGACGGGCACGATCGTTGCGGTCGAGAAGCTGCGCGGTGCGCCCAAGATGTATCCGCGCGGCGACGGCGAACCCAAGCGCCGGCCGCTCTGAGCGGGCTCAGCCCGGCGGCGGTTCCGGCGGCGGCGGATCCCGCTGCTCGTGCATGCGCTCGACGGCCTCGCTCCAGCGCCATGCCGTGCGATCGAGCAGTCCGTAGACCTTGTCGCGGCGGGCGATCGTGCGCTCGAAGCGCTCGCGTTCCTCGCTCAGGCTGCCGCCGCCCGCGAAGGCGCTGAACGACTCGGATGCGGCGTCATCGCCTGGGGCCTGCCAGCCTGCGCGCGTGAGCCGGATCCATCGCGCGGCGCGCAGCTCGTGCACGCGGCCGTCGCGACCCGGAATCCGCAGTGGACCGAGCACCCAGGTGCCGCACGGCGGCGTGGCAGCGGCGGGCGAAGTCGGGACCATCCAGCGGTCCTCCTCGTCGCGCGGCCATCGGTCGAGCATGAACATCGCCTCGCGGTCGTTGAGCAGGTCGACGCCGAACGCAGCGGCCGCTTCGCGCGCGCGCTGCAGGTCACCGGCCGCCTCGACCGTGGGTTCTGGCGGCATCGTGTCGGTCGAGACGAGCGAGAGCACCGCCTCGACCGGGAACGACCAGGTGCAACCCGCCAGCCCGCTGTCGAGCGACGAGCGGGCTGCGGCGACCTTCGCAGGCTCGCCATCCCAGGCACAGGTCGCGATGACCGGCTTCGAGAGCACGACCGTGCGTCCGTCGAAGGCGAGCGACCACTGGATCGTCAACAGCCCCGTGAGCCCGTCGTCGGCCTGGATCGCCGAGCGCGTGAAGAGCCGCTCGCCGCGCCACTCCTCGATGGACGGGTGGTAGAGCGTGATGCCCTCGAGCGTGCGCGGCCACTGCGCCCAGGCGGGCCAGGAGCGATCGGTCACGAAGGGCGTCAGCTCTCCGGTTGCGGCCGGATCGGTCGCGCGGGCTGCCACGCCTGCATCGGGCGCGGGCTGTGATGCCGCGGGCTGCTCAGGTGCCGGCCGGTCCGAGCACGCAGCAAGCGCACACACCGATGCCACCACGACGGCCGGGATCATGCTTGCCGACGCACGCACACCCGGCGACCACGGAGCGACCGGACGCACGCCTGCGCGCGGCATCAGCACATCTCGATGAGCATGCTCACGGCGTTGCCGCCGCCCAGGCACAGGCTGCAGATGCCGCGGCGCCCACCGGTGCGCTGCAGCTGGTGCACGAGCGTGCAGAGCACGCGCGCGCCGCTGGCGCCGATCGGGTGGCCCAGGGCGATGCCGCCGCCGCAGATGTTGAGCTTGTCCTCGCTGATCCCCAGCGGGGTGATGTCGGCCAGGACCTGCGCGGCGAAGGCTTCGTTGATCTCGAAGAGATCGATGTCCTTGACCGAGAGCGAGTGATCCTTGAGCAGCTGCTCGATGCCGATCTTCGGGGCGAAGAAGAGTTCCTTGGGCTCGACACCCGCGGTGTTCCAGCCCACGATGCGCGCAAGCGGCTTGGCGCCCATGGCCTTGGCGGCATCCTCGCTGGCCACGAGCACGGCCGCGGCGCCGTCGCTGATCTGGCTGGCGTTGGCGGCGGTCACGCTGCCATCGGGCTTGAAGGCCGGACGCAGCTTGGCCAGACCCTCGGCGGTGGAGTCGCCGCGGATCCCTTCATCGGCCGCGAGCCCGGCCTTGGCCTTGATCATCTCGGCCGTGATCTCGACGATCTCCTGCTTGAACCAGCCCTCGGCGGTGGCGCGGGCGGCGCGCTGGTGGCTCTGCGCGCTGAAGCGGTCCTGTTCGGCGCGGGTGACCGAGCGCGTGGCGGCGATGTGCTCGGCCGCGAAGCCCATGCCCCAGCACTCGAAGGCGCAGCGCAGGCCGTCGTACTCCATGTGGTCCTGCATCTCAACCTTGCCGAACTTGGCGCCCGCGCGCACGTGCGCGAAGTGCGGGGCCATGTCCATGTTCTCCATGCCGCCGGCGACCACGACCTTGTTCACGCCGGCGCGGATGCCGGTGGCCGCCTGCATGACCGCCTGCAGGCCGCTGCCGCAGACCTTGTTCACGGTCACGGCGCTGAGGGTGTGGGGCAGGCCCGCCTTGAGCCCGGCCTGGCGCGCCGGGTTCTGGCCCAGGCCGGCCTGCAGCACGCAGCCCATGATGCACTCATCCACATGCTCGCGCGCGGCCGGCACCTGCTCGAGGACCGCCTTGATGGCGATGGCACCCAGGTCGGGGGCGCTGGTGCGGGCGAGTGAGCCGCCGAACTTCCCGACGGGGGTGCGCTTGGCGGCGAGGATCACGGGCTGCTGCATGGGTTCGGTTCTCCGGGTTCGGGGGAAGTTGCCATCATACGCACCATGCGGCGCACGGTCGCGCCGCCGGGAGCCATGCGCATGCGATCGAACGTCGACACCGGAAACCTCGTCAGCCTGCAGAGCCACATCCTCCAGGAAGAGGCTCGGCACCCGGGCGCATCGGGCGACTTCTCCTGGATCGTGAGCGCGATCTCGCTCGCCGGCAAGGCGATCGCCCACAAGGTGCGCCGCGCTCGGCTGGAGGGCGTGCTCGGTGATTGGGGCGAGCAGAACGTGCAGGGCGAGGAACAGATCCGCATGGACGTGATCGCGAACGAGACGATCCTGCGCTGCCTCGGTTCGCGCGCGAGCATCGCGGTCGTCGCGAGCGAGGAGGACGAGGAGCCCACGATCCTGCGCACGGGCAAGGACGGCGGCAAGTACTGCGTGCTGTTCGATCCGCTTGATGGCTCGAGCAACCTGGATGCGTGCGGCCCGGTGGGCACGATCTTCTCGATCCTGCGCAACGATGCGTCGATCGAGGGGGCCGAGGCCACGATCTGCCAACCGGGCATGAAGCAGGTCGCTGCCGGGTACATCCTCTACGGGCCGAGCACGGCGTTCGTGATCAGCACCGGCAACGGAGTCGATCTCTTCGAGCTTGATCCCTTCATGGGATCGTTCCTGCTCGTCAAGCAGGGGCTGCGGATCCCGTCGGGCAACCGCACCTATTCCCTGAACGAGGCCTACACGGAGAGTTTCCCCAAGGGCTACCAGCGCTACCTGTCGTGGGCGCATGGGCAGGGGTACAGCAGCCGCTACATCGGGGCGTTCGTCGCCGATGTACACCGCATCCTGATGTCGGGCGGCGTCTTCCTGTATCCGCCGACCTCAAAGCACCCCGATGGCAAGTTGCGCCTGCTCTACGAGGCGAATCCGATGGCCTTCATCATCGAGCAGGCCGGCGGCAAGGCGATGTCGAGCGGCCTGCCCACGCTCGGGCTGCACCCGCAGCGGCTGCACCAGCGCACGCCGATCATCGTCGGCAGCGCCGACCAGGTCGAAGCCGTCGCGGCGCAGGTGCACCAGGTTGCCGAGTGGCATCCGTGAGTCTGCCTGAGCCGATTCGGTGACCCATGAAAAACCCCACGGCAACACGCCGTGGGGTCGGGTTGGGTCTCGGTTGTCCCCGTGCCTCAGGCGCTCGGGGCGGTCTCGCTCGGGGCCGCGTCGCTGATCGGCGCGGTTGCGCGCTCGGCGCGGAAGGTCAGGTGCTCCTTGCCTTCCTCGCGGGTCGCGTGGATCGTGTCGCCGGGACGGTAGTCGCCCAGCAGCAGGTTCTCGGCGAGCGTGTCCTCGACGAAGGTGCCGATCGCGCGGCGCAGGGGACGCGCCCCGAAGTCGGGGTTGTAGCCCTTGTCGATCAGGAACTCGCGCGCCGGCGCGTCGAGCACGAGCTTCATGTCCTTCTCGGCCAGGCGCTGGCGCAGCTTCGAGAGTTCGATCTCGATGATCTGCGTCAGGTCGTCCTTCACCAGCGGCCGGAAGACGATGATGTCGTCCAGGCGGTTGATGAACTCGGGGCGGAAGAACTTCTCGGCTTCGCCGAGCAGCTGCTTCTTGATCCGGTCGTAGTCGGCGACCTCGGTGCGCTTGGTGAACCCGAACGCCGAACCGCCCTTGATCAGGTCGGCGCCGATGTTGCTGGTCATGATCACGATCGTGTTCTTGAAGTCCACGTGCCGGCCGTAGGAGTCGGTCAGGCGGCCTTCTTCCGTGATCTGCAGGAGCATGTTGTAGACGTCCGGGTGCGCCTTCTCGACTTCATCGAGCAGGACGACCGAGTAGGGACGGCGACGCACGCGCTCGGTGAGCTGGCCGCCCTCCTCGTACCCGACGTAGCCCGGAGGCGCACCCACCAGGCGGCTGACCGCGTGCTTCTCCATGTACTCGCTCATGTCCAGGTGGATCATGGCGTCGGGGTCGCCGTACATGAACGTGGCGAGCGCCTTGCAGAGCAGCGTCTTGCCGACGCCCGAGGGCCCGACGAAGAGGAAGCTGCCCATGGGGCGGCGGGGGTCCTTCAGGCCGGCGCGTGCCTTGCGGATCGCGCGGGCGACCGCCTTGACCGCCTCGTCCTGGCTGACGACCGCCTTGTGGAGCTCGGACTCGAGCTGGAGCAGGCGCTCCGACTCTTCCTTGGCGAGCTTGGTGAGCGGCACGCCCGTCATCTTCGACACAACCTCGCGGATCATGTCCTCGTCGACGGTGGCCTGCGACTCGTTCATCTTCTCGCGCCACTCGACCTGGCGGCGCTCCTTCTCCTTGCGCATCTTCTCGGCCTGGTCACGCAGGTCCGCGGCGCGCTCGTAGTCGGCGCCACGCACGGCCTCGTCCTTCTCGAGCGAGAGGCGCTCGATGCGCTCCTCGATCTCGGCCAGGTCAGGCGGCTTGCTCATGGTCTTCAGGCGCACGCGGGCGCCCGCCTCGTCGAGCACGTCGATCGACTTGTCCGGCTGGACGCGGCCGGTGATGTAGCGGCCGCTGAGGTCGACCGCGGCGCGCAGGGCATCGTCGCCGAAGCGGACCTTGTGGTGCGCTTCGTACTTCTCGCGCAGGCCCTTGAGGATCTCGAAGGTCTGCTCGGCGTTCGGCGGCTCGACGGTGATCGGCTGGAACCGGCGCTCGAGCGCGGGATCCTTCTCGACGTACTTGCGGAACTCGTCGTAGGTCGTTGCGCCGATGCACTGGATCTCGCCGCGGGCGAGCGCGGGCTTGAGCACGTTGCTGGCGTCGATCGCGCCCTCGGCGCCGCCGGCGCCCACGAGCGTGTGCAGCTCATCGATGAAGAGCAGCACGTTCTTCGAGCGCTTCACCTCGTTCATGACGGCCTTGATGCGCTCCTCGAACTGGCCGCGGTACTTGGTGCCGGCGACCATGGCCGCCAGGTCAAGCGCGATGAGGCGCTTGTCGTGCAGGATTTCCGGCACGTCCTGCGCGACGATGGCGCGGGCCAGGCCCTCGGCGATGGCGGTCTTGCCGACGCCGGCTTCGCCCAGCAGCACGGGGTTGTTCTTGGTGCGGCGGCAGAGCACCTGGATCAGGCGCTCGATCTCGCCGGCGCGGCCGATGACCGGGTCGAGCTCGCCGTTGCGGGCCATCTCGGTCAGGTCGTGGCCGAAGCTGTCCAGCGCAGGGGTCTTGCTCTTGCCCGCGGCGCGGCGGCCGGGTTCCGGCGACGGCGCAGCGGCCTCACCCTCGGGAGCCTGCGGCTGCTGGCTGGTTTCCTCGGGCTCGCCACCGGCGCCGAGCAGGTTGAGCACTTCTTCCCGCACGTCATCGAGCTTCAGGCCCAGGTTCAGCAGCACCTGCGCGGCCACGCCGTCCTGCTCGCGCAGGAGGCCCAGCAGCAGGTGCTCGGTGCCGACGTAGTTGTGGTTCAGGTTGCGCGCTTCCTCGATCGCGTACTCCACGACCTTCTTGGCGCGGGGGGTCTGGGGCAGCTTGCCCATGGTGACCATCTCGGGGCCGCTCTTGACGAGCTTCTCGACCTCGAGGCGGACCTTGCGCAGGTCGATGCCGAGGTTCTTGAGCACGTTGGCGCCGACGCCGGAGCCTTCCTTGACGAGGCCGAGCAGGATGTGCTCCGTGCCGATGTACTCGTGGTTGAAGCGCTGGGCTTCCTGGTTCGCCAGGGCCATCACCTTGCGCGCGCGGTCGGTCAGTCGTTCGTACATCGAAGCCTCCTTGGTGGGTCGCGGATGGTAGGGGCCGCGGCCTTGATTGCTTGCTCGCACTGTGCACGTGGCGTGCCAGCCGTTCGCATTCCCTGTCGGCTGCCTGGCATCCTGCCGCAGCCACGATGAACCATCGGATTCCGCGCCCTGGGACTCAAGCCCGGCGGGCCAGAATCCGCGTGAACTGGTGGCCGGCCCGGGGAGGCCCGAGCCGGCCGGCTGGCTACATTCGCGCAAATCGTGCCGCCGCAGGTGGTTACGGGCCTGCCGGCGCGGAGTTCGGGCGTGGGCCCGGCCACCAAGAATTTTGCCGCTCCCGTCGTCCACTCCCGCGACAATCCATGCATGTCCCTGCTGTGGCTCATCGCGCTCTCTGCCGTCCTCTGCTCGCCTCAATCCGCCCCGCCGGCCGGATCCGGCACCGCGAGCGGCGCCGGTGAACCCGCGCCGCGCTTGGGCACGGTGATCGAGGAGCAGGACCTGAAGAAGCCACTGCGCACGAAGGCAAAGCTGGCCGCAGGCACGATCGTGTCGGGTGACGTGACGGCGTGGGATGGCGACGGGTTCCAGTGCGGCAGCACGCGCGTGGCCTGGCTCGACCTCGTGCCGAGTGAGTTCAAGCGGCTCTACGACAAGGTGATGGACGACGACTCCATCGACCACTGGCTCCGCTTCGCCGAGCTGCAGACCGCGATCGGGCTGGAGCCCGCCGCGCAGTCATCGTGGAAGAAGGCTCTCTCGCTCGACAAGTCTGCGGCGCCCAGGGTCGAGGCCTCGCGCAAGGCCGCAGCGGCGATGCGCAAGGCACAGCTCGAGAAGGAACGCATGGCTCGCGAGGGTTCCGTGCAGGACTTCGCCGCCGACGGCACCGCTCCGCGCTGGCCGGTCCTGACCGATGCCGAGCGCGACGCGGCTCTCACCACCATGCGTGAGGACGCCAAGCGCTTCGCGGCGATGGCGGGCGTGAGCGTGGAGCCGATCGAGACCGAGTACTTCATCCTCGTCAGCGAGCTGCGGCCCGCCGAGACCAAGGAATTGCAGAAGGAACTCGACGGCATGTACCGCAAGGTGCTGGGCTATCTGGGCGTTGATCCCAAGGTGAATCTCTTCTGGGGCAAGGCGGTGATCTTCCTGTTCGCGACCGAGGACCGCTTCAAGGCCGTCGAGGCCGGCGCGTTCCAGAACCCGATGGTGGGGCGGCCCGGTTCGGGGCAGGTCATGGGGCTGTGCCACATGATGAAGGAGAAGATCTTCGTCAACAGCTGGCGCTGCGCCGACTACGCGCTCTTCGGCAGCGTGCTCATCCACGAGACCGTTCACGGGATCATGCACCGGTTCAGTACGCCGGCCCGGCTGCCCGCGTGGGCCGACGAGGGGTTCAGTGACTGGGTCGCCGCGCAGTTCCAGCCCGCGAGCGTGGAGCGCGCGCGCCGCGATCAGGCGATGCAGTTCATCCGCAGCGGCGGGAACATCGTGACGGTGCTCGACATGAACTACCGCGACGGATCCTGGCCGGGTCAGAACGCGCTCGGCTACGCGGTCGGCTACGCGATCGTGGATGCGATGATGCGCGAGGATGCCACGCGCTTCGAGGCGTGGCTGCGGCAGGTCAAGGGCGGCGTGCCATGGGAGGAAGCGCTGCAGAAGTCATGCAGCCTGACCAAGCAGCAGCTGGCCGCCAACGTGGCGCGCTTCTTCTCGACGCGGGACTGAGCCGCTCGCCGCGGAGATCACTCGCAGGATGGACAGGAGACGGGCCACCCGGTGCCCACGTGGACCGGGACGCACACCGCCTGCGAGCTCCCGAGCGTGGGCCAGCAGTCGCACTTCACCAGTTCGTCGCAGATCGTGGAGAAGCCCGAGGTGAACGGCCCCCGGATCTCGAGGAAGACGCACGCGGACGATGGAGCGCACCCGGTGGGCGTCTTGAGCTTGTAGAAGGCACGCTGCCCCGGAGCGCATGACGGCGGGGTGCAGAGGCCGATTGCCTTTTCGATGCAGATCGTGCCGGCATACGACGAACTCATGATCATGGTGGAGCCATTGCAGGAGTACCTATCCACGATGTAGAAAGCACTCTTTCGCGGGGTCAGGAGTCCCAAGGACGCCGGATCGACCGCACACACCACGCAGGCCAAGCCCATCAGGTCAACCGGGGGCGTGCCCGACGCACGCAGGCGTTCCACCACCAGGTTGAGGGAGAGTTCGCGTTGCGCTGCCCCGAGTTGGGGGTACGTACGGGGATCGTGCTGCGCCGGATCGACCCCGCATGCTGCCCACGCGAGCCGGGTGGCATCGGATGCACAGAACCCTGATGCGCGGAGCCGCTGGTCGGCAAGGTCGATCGAGGCGACATGCAGCGCACTGGTTGCGTCGGTCGGAACCGGTTGTGCCTGTTGGGTGGCCAGGGATGCCATGCAGACAAGGGTTGATTCGGGGCCCTCGGCCGACTCGGCCCACTCGGCCCGCGACGCACCAACCATGGCCAGCGACGCGGCGGACACGATCAGACCGGAAAAGGCGATTCGGGCATGCTTCATGAAACAGGTCCTTTCGAGGGGGTTTGGCGGCAAGGCGATCGTGGCAACGGGACGACGCCCTCATTAAGCAGTCGTACGGCACACCATCGTAAGAATACTCCGAATTCAACTAACTTGACTAGATTCGTGCCATGGGCATCACAGAAGTCCTGTTGACGATCGTTTCCAGTCTCCTACTCCTCGGCGTGCTTGCGCTCGGGCTTGCGCTTTCAAAGTCAACAAAGCATGTCGATAAAACTGTACAGGCATCCGATGCTGCAACAGCGGCAGCAGCCGAGGCACAGAATCGCTTGGCGCAGGTCACCGGGTCGCATCAGAAGCTGCAGGATGCGTTTCAGTCACTTAAAGTCGAATACGAAGCGCTTGGAAACACCAGTGCGGCGCAGTTACAGAAAGCAAGAGCGGACTACGAGAAACTCAAGGCTCAAGCATTGGCGCGCCTTCGCGCGATGGCCATTGAACTTGAGGCGTTGCGTACAAAGAACGCATCGCTCGCAAAGTGGCAATCGGTTGTGGATGCGGAGGCAAAGGCCAACGAATTGCTTCGCCGCGCACAAGAGGGCAATGAGCAATTGAAGTTGGCAGCGCGTGCTGAGTTGGCGGCGGCGCGGCGAGCGGTTGCAGAGATTCAGAGTGAGGGCCGCCGGCAGGCGGCCGAGTTCGAAAGTGAGGCACAGCGGCGGCTCGAGGAACTGGAGGGAAGGCTCGAGGCGCGAGAGTCCGCAGCTCGGCTAAGCCTTGAGAAGGAGCTTCAGCGAGTCAAGGCCGAAGTCGTTTCGGCGCGCCAGCAAGCCGTGGTCATCTTGGCGCGGGCGCAGGAATCGGCCAGGGAAACGGCCGGAGAGGCGCTGGACGTAAAGCAAAACCTTGACAGACTCCAGAGGCTTACGGCAGCGATGGAAAACCAGATCTCGGGTTACGGCACGAGGTACCTCGTGCCCATTCGCTCCGTGGTAGATGAACTTGGCGCAGAGATGGCCCACACAGACGCTGGGAATGGCCTCAAGGCCGCACGCGCTGCCACACGGGCGCTCGTTGAAGCGGGAGCCGCGGCAACGTGCGACTACCGCGAAGAGGCACGTCGAGACAACGCACTTCAGTTCGTTCTGGAGGCGTTCAATGGCAAGGTAGAGGCGATCATTGCTAGGGTCCGAGCGGAGAACGCGGGAACCCTACTGCAGCAGGTACGTGACGCCTATGAGATTGTGAATCATCTCGGGGGAGCATTCAAGAACGCCCGCATCGAGCCCCAGTACCTCGAAGCGCGCCTGGATGAGGTGCGATGGGCTGCGCTCGCGCAGCAGGCGAAGGTGCAGCAGAAGGAGGAACAGCGCCGCCTGAAGGAGAAGTTGCGTCAGGATGCCAAGGCCCAGCGCGAGCTGGACAAGGAACTCAAGGAGAAGCAGCGGGAAGTCAGGGAGGCTGAGCAGAAGGATGCAGAGCTCGCCGCGATGCGCAAGCGAATTGAATCAGAGCAGGCACAGGCGGTGGCATTGGAGCGGCAACGGCAAGAAGCGCGGCTTGCCGATGAGCTCAACCGTGCCAGCGAGAGCCAGCGAGCGGAACTCGAAGCACGGTTTCATGAAGAGGCGCGTCTGCGCGAGGAGCAGTCGAAGCGCAATTTTGACCTGAAGCTCGCCGAGGCGGATCGGAAACAAGCCGAGTTGGCGAGCGAACTGGAGAGGCTGAGGGCATCGTGTGAGCGGACGAAGTCCATGGCGGAGCAGACCAAGTCAGGCACGGTCTATGTCATCTCCAACATCGGATCGTTTGGAGAACGCGTGTTCAAGGTTGGCCAGACGCGGCGTCCAAACTGGATGGAGCGGATCTGGGAACTTGGTGACGCAAGCGTCCCTTTTGACTTCGACGTGCACGCCCACATCGCTACCGATGATGCCCCCAAGCTTGAGGGTGAGATCCATGCCAAGCTCGTGGAGTATCAGGTCAACAAAATGAATTGGCGGAAGGAGTTCTTCCGAGTGGACCTGGCCACGATTCGAAAAGTCATTGAGGAGTTCGGGATTGCTGCCGAATGGACGATGGCAGCAGTTGCCGAGGACTATCGAAACACTCTGGCCCTCGAGGCGAGGATGGCGGCCGACCCTGCTGAGCGTGAGCGATGGATTCAGGAGCAACTAGGAATCGAGTTCGAGTCAGCCGCAGAGAGCAGTGCGGAGGCAGAGGATGAGGATGAGGTGGTCGCGTAAGCGTCAACGTGCCTTGGGAGATTGTGCGGTCGCGGAGTCACGTACGGTGTTGCAAAGCCAGTGACACGCGGATGGACCGTCGTCCGCGCGGTGACGCCAGCGAATTGCCGAAACCCGAAGTCGCAGTGGAACACCTAGCTAATCCGGCTACTGCAGAGTGGACGGGCGCGGGGAACGATTTCTTAAAGGCCTCGCGGCCCTGTGGCCCGCCGCTTGGGCTCACCCGTCGACGACCTGGCCGTCGCGCAGGTGCACCACGCGTTGCGCGCGCGCGGCGACGGCGGCATCGTGCGTCACCATCGCCACGGTCAGGCCCTGCGCATGCTGCGAGGCGATCAGGTCCAGGATCGACGCCCCGGTCGTGGCGTCGAGGTTGCCCGTGGGTTCGTCGGCCAGCAGCACGCGCGGCCCATTGACCAGGGCACGCGCGATCGCCACGCGCTGGCGTTCACCACCGCTGAGCTCAGCGGGCCGGTGACGCAGGCGGTGCGAAAGCCCAGCGATCTCGAGCAGTTCCTGCGCACGCCGGCGTGCGGCAGCGGCGCGCGCGTGCCCGAAGAAGCCGCCGACCAGCCCGGGCAGGCACGCATTCTCGAGCACCGTGAGTTCCGGGAGCAGGTGATAGAACTGGAACACGAAGCCCACATCGCGGTTGCGGTAGCGATCGAGCGATCGCCCCGCACCGAGGCTGACGGGTGCGCCCTCGAACTCGACCGTGCCTCGCCCGGCATCAGGCCGGTCGAGGCCGCCGAGCAGGTGCATGAGCGTGCTCTTGCCGCTGCCCGATTGGCCGAGGATCGCGACCCATTCGCCCGGGGCGATCGAGATGCTGGCGCCGCGCAGCACGGGGACCTCGACTTGGCCGAAGCGATAAGTGCGGTGCACATCGCGCGCGGCCAGGATCGGAGGCTTCGTCGAGGCCAGGGGTGGCCCACCGATGCGAGCCGCGCCGACCGACGGATCGCGCCCGTTCGAGGTCGCGGCATCAGCCATAGCGCAGTGCCTCCACGGGGTCGACGTCGGCGGCCTTGGCCGCGGGGATCGCCGCGCCGATCACGCTGAAGACGATGCCGCCGATCGCGGTGATCGCTGCGTTGAACCAGTCGACCTTGCTCGGGATCGTGCTGAAGTAGTAGACCGAGGGGTCCCAGATCAGCGTGCCTCGGTGGCCGATGAGCGCCACCGTGACGATGGCGCAGGTGATCGTGGCGATCGTCCACAGCAGGCCCGGCAGCAGGCGGCCGCGCCAGATGAGCGCTCGGAGCGCGAGGCCCAGCGACAGGGTGGCCACAGCCGCGGTCGTGATCCATGCGGCTCGCGGTGCATCACGGCCGATCGCCTCGTGGATCAGGTTGATGTTGTCGACGACGACCCAGGCGATGCCCACGCCGGCCAGGCTGCCGACGACGCCGATCGCCAGGCCGTAGCGCAGGAAGATCCACAGGATCCCGAGCCGGCTCGCGCCGACGCTGCGCAGGATGCCGATGTCGCGGGTCTTCTCGATGACGATCGACCAGAAGATGCTCAGGATCAATCCGGCACACACGATGTAGATGATCGAGAAGAGGATGCGCATCATCTCGCGCTCCTTCTCGACCGGGCCGATGAGGTCGCGCAGTTGCTGTTCCCAGGTCAGGATGCTCACGCGCTCGGGGGGGCGACCGAGCCGATCGTTCCGCCGCGCCGCCTTCGCCACGAATGCATCCCAGCTTGCCTCGATCGCGTCGCGTGCATCGAGCGCACTCGTGCCGGGCTTGGCCCGGATGAGCACCTTGGTCACGCGCGCGGGGGCCGTGCCAAGCAGCGGCAGGTTGCCTTCGGCATCGGGCTCGGCGGTCGTGTCGTAGAGCGGTGCGGCATCGAGCCGCAGGAGCTCTTGCCCCTGCGCGAGCGGGATGAAGACGCGGCTCTTGTCGACGTCGTACACGCCGCTGAAGACCTCGTTCACGATCGGGAAGGTCGCATCGCGGGGTTCGCTGATCTTGCCCGTTTCGCTCACGGGGACGACGGTCAGCGTGACCTGCTCGCCGGGCATGAACCAGCCGAAGCGCGGTCGGTAGGAGCCATCCGACTGGCGCGCGTTGCCGACCGAGACGTGCATGCCCAAGACGATCCCGGGCTTGCCGGTGGCGCCCTGCGAGAGCGTGAGTCCATCGCGAAGGATGGACGCGTCCATGCGCAATCGCGGATCGTCCGGGAGCATCGCATCGCGCGCGGCTTCGTCAGCAGGCGGCCGCCACCAGACCTTCTCCCCGTACGCGGTCACCTTCGCGAAGGACTCCGGCTCGATCGCCCAGACTTGGACCGGCGCGATCTCCTTGCTCGGGCCGCTCGGGTACGGCATGCGCAGCAGGCCGAGCGTGTCGATCACGGGCGTGGCGGCCTCGACCTCGGGCAGCGCGCGCAGGTCGGCGAGCCATTCGTCGTAGTTCGGGATGCCGCCGATGCCGCTGGACACCACGACGTCACCGATGAGTGTCCGGCCGCTGGCCTTGAGCATGTCGAGGAAGCCGCTCATGACGCTGACCACGATGATCACGAGCGCGACGCAGAGCGCCACGGCGCCCACGGCGATCAGCGGGATCACGCGGGAGGTCAGGTATCGGTTGGAGAGCAGCGCGGCGTACATGCGCACGGCAAGCCTAGCAGCGGGTGGTGTGCGGCAGGGCCGTGGCACCGAGCGGAGGCTGCGTCCGCGGCGTGATCGGGTGCGTCACGGTGCTCAGGCCGGCGTCGGAGCACCGATGCCCGCCACAACGACCGCACCGAGCCATGGCCCCGCGGCCGCAAAGCCGGCCTTGGGCGCGACGAAGGTCACGGTCAACGCCGCACGCACCGCACAGCCGTGGGGCTGGCCGGTGTCCGCATCGATGCCGCTGGGCAGGTCCACGCTGACGATGGGCGCGCCGCAGGCATTCATCCACTCGATCGCCTCGCGCTGGCGGCCGACGACGGCGCGGTCGCAGCCGGTGCCGAGCAGAGCATCGACCACGATGCCGGGCGCCTTGGGCGGCACGACGGGCGTGAACGGTTCGACCGGAATGCCCATCGCGCGCGTGATCGTCGCCATCGTCCGGGCCGCCTCGCCGTGCGGCTCGCCGACATGTGCCACGCGCACGCTGCGACCGGCGACCGCCAGGTGGCGCGCGATCGCCCAGCCATCGCCGCCGTTGTCGCCTTCGCCACAGACCACCACGATGCCTCCGACGTGGCGATCGGCCACGAGCAGCACCTCACGCGCGACGGCTGCCGCTGCATTCTCCATCAGCAGCAGTCGCGGCATGCCGAGCACCTCGATGCAGTGGGCATCGTGGTCGCGGGCTTGCTGCCTCGTGAGGGTGCGTTGCACGGGGGGCGGATCGTAGTGCGCTACACTCGATGCATGGTCTGGCAGGATGCCGTCGGCATGGTGCTGTCCGCCCTGGCACTCGCCGGCGGCGCGTTCTGGGCGATCGTCGCGTTCCGGATCTGGAAGGACCTGCCGTACACGCGGCCGGTGGCCGACGGCTTGGCCGAACCGCTCCAGGGGACCGAGCCAATGGTCTCGGTCATCGTTCCGGCCCACAACGAGCAAGGCAAGGCCGCGCACTGCGCGCGCAGCATCCTGGCGGGGGACTGGCCGTCGATCGAGGTGATCTTCGTGCTCGATCGCTGCACCGACGGCACGCTGGCCGAACTGCGCGCGATCGATGATCCACGCCTGGTCATCATCGAGAATGGTTCCTGCCCCGAGGATTGGGCCGGCAAGTGCAACGCCGCACGCATCGGTGCGGCACGCGCGCGGGGCGACCTGCTGCTTTTCACCGACGCCGACACTTGGTTCGACCCGCGGCTGGTGCGGGCGACGGTCGCGCTTCTGCGAGGTCGGGGGCTGGGCTTGGTCAGCCTCTTGAGCACGCTGACGCGCAAGCTCCCCTTCGAGCGGCACGTGCAGCCGGTCGCGGCGGTGCAGCTCATGAAGCGGTACCCGCTCGGCCGTGCGAACCGGCCCGTGAACCCCAAGCCCTTCGCCAACGGCCAGTTCATGCTGTTCGAGCGCTCGGTGTACGAGGGTCTGGGCGGCCATGAGGCGGTGAAGCACGCGCTGCTCGAGGACCTCGCCTTCGCCTGGGCCGTGCAGCGGGCGGGATCGCGGTGCGGCGTCTTCGTGGCCGACGGCATGCTCGTCACGAGCATGTACGACACCTGGGAGCAGTTCGCGGAAGGGTGGAAGCGGATCTACATCGAGGCATACAACCGCAGCGTCATCGCGCTTCGTCGTGCTGCCCTCGGCGTGCTCGGTGCCGGCGTGATCGCGCCCGCTGCAAGCTTGGCGTCGATCGCCTTCGGCGTGGTCGGCGGCCTGCTGGCGTGGCCCCGCTGGGGCTGGTCGATCGGCGCGGGGGCGGGGTCGCTGGCGATCATGCTGGGCACGCTGACCTGGATCCACTGGCGCATGCGCGCGCCGCGCTGGGGCGTGCTGCGGCATGCGCTGAGTGCCTGGAAGGTCGCGATGATCCTGCGCGACGGCGCGAGGGACCTGGAGTCAGGGCGCGCCGTGCGATGGGGCGGTCGGCAGTACGTGCTCGAGTCGCGCGAAACGCGCAAGGCACGCCAGGCTGCGCTCGCCGCGTCGGGCGAGGCGGCGGGTCCGCGCGCCGCCGGGCGGTAGCCTCCGGTCACCATGCGCATCCTGCTCACCAACGACGACGGCATCGAGGCTCCCGGCATCGCAGCGCTGCATGATGCCCTTGCGGGGCTCGGCGAGATCATGGTCGTGGCGCCGCTCACGGTGCAGAGTGCGTCGGGCCACGGCATCACGTTTCATGCTCCGTTGATGACGCGCACGGTCCGCACGCCGTCTTTCACCGGCACGGCGGTCGACGGCCGCCCGGCCGATTGCGTGAAGGTCGCGCTGCGGGCGATCTGGCCCGAGCGGTATGGGGCCGGCTCGCGTCCTGACGTGGTGATCAGCGGCATGAACTCGGGCGCCAATGTGGGCGTGAACGTGATCTATTCCGGCACGGTGGCTGCCGCGGTCGAGAGCGCGTTCCTTGGCGTGCCCGCGATCGCCGTGAGCCTGCACCTGGGCCGGGGCCCGTCGAACTTCGCACGCGGCGCCTGGATCGCGCGCCAGGCGATCGATCGCGTGCTTGAGCACCCGCTCGACGCGCACCGCGTGATGAACATCAACGTGCCGCGCACCGAGAGCGCCGATGCGCCGATGCCGCCGATCCGCGTGGTCCCCATGAACACCGCCGCGGGTGCCGATGGCTATGAGCGCCGCACGAGCCCGGGCGGTGCCGCCTACTACTGGCCCTGCGGCAACGGCATGGAGTTCGTGCATACGGCCGAGGGCTCTGATGTCGAGGCGCTCGTGGGGCGCGCGGTCACCGTGACGCCGCTCTTCCACGACCTGACCGACATGCCGGGCCTTGCTCCGTGGCGCAGCCGGCTCGAGCGCTGAAGGTCGTGGGCACCCGGTCGGCGCGGCGGTGGCTCCGACGGCCGCGGCTTACGCCAGCACGCAGACCAGGATGCAGACCCCCAGCCACGACGGTCCGATGATCCAGAACCACCGTCGGTCGATCGCCTTGCTGCGGTCGGGATCGCCTGCCTCGAGCACCAGCAGCGATCGCACGTTGACGAGCATCACGGCCAGGATCACGCCGAACGAGATCACGTGCAGCCAGTCGGCGATGGTCGGGGGTGCCCGCGGGGGCAGCGCCTCGCCCACGACCCATTGGCTCGCGACCACGGCGAAGAGCGCACCGACCGGGAAGCCGAGCCGATCGACGCCGTAGTGGGCCACGACCAGCGAGATCAGCGCGAGCAGCGTGCTGATGAAGAGGCCGCAGGTGAGCTTCACGAAGTAGGCGAGCCGGACCTGGCGGATCGGTATCTCGAAGGTGATCCCGCTGAAGAAGGACTCGTCACCGGTCGGAAGCGAGCGATCACCGAAGTTCGTGTCGTACAGCCGCGTGTACGTTGAGGCGATCGGCCGATCGTGCTTCCACCCGGTGATCCGGAAGTCGTTCGTGCCCGAGTTGCGCACGTCCGGCTCGAAGCGAAGGATGTGGTCGGCATGCTCCTCGTCTTCGATCGAGACCCGCAGCACGTGGCGATCGAGCGGGAACCGATCCAGCTTGAACTCCTGCCGGATCGAGCCGATGACCCGGAACTGTGCGTAGCCGGGATCCTTGACGACAGGCTCGATGGTCAGCTCGAAGGCATCGACGAACCCGAAGGTGTCGCAGGGTGCTCGGGGCAGCCCCTTGCGCTCGTCCTCGGCCGAGGCGCCGGGGGGCAGGAACCGGGTTGGGTCCCAGTTCATCCACACGTAGGCATTGATGTGGAAGGTGCCCTCGACGAAACTGATGTGCGAGATGTCACTGAAGTAGATCCCGAACGAGACGAGCGCGGCCTGCTTGGAGAACTCGTGCTGCTCGAGCGCCTCCACCACCTCGTCGGAGGCGGCGTGCTCGGTGCCGAGGGGGACGTCGTTCTCGTGCTCCTCGACGTTGCGCCCCGGCCCGTCACGCTCCGCCTCGGCCATGTCATCGAAGGCCCGCTCGAGCCGCGCGGACAGCGCGGAGTAGGCCAGGATGCCAGTCAGCACGGTGAGCGCGATGGTGACGACGAACGTTCGTGATCGCATGATCCGCGAGTCTAACTGGAAGAGGCCGGGCCCCAAGGCGAGGTTGAGCTGTGCGACGGCCTCAGCGCAGGTAGATGCGAACGCGGAAGCGCGCGAGCTGTCCCGGCTGCAGCTGGCTGATCTGCTTGCCGCTGGCGCGCCAGCGGTAGAGCGTGTCGACCACGGGCTCGTCCACCGCGTCCTTCATGCCGCTGCTCTCGACGATCTTGACCTGCACCGGCTTGCCGGTGTGGTCGAAGTAGATGTCGCACTGCGGATTGCGGTAACTGCCTGAGACCTGCGTGAGCGTGGTCAGCTCGACGCGCCGCGTCTTGATGTTCAGCCCTTCGCGCGCGAGCGGCTTGCCGTTCTTCCACAGGCTTGCGGGCACGTCGATCACGCTGGTGGCGGCCGACTGCTTGTCGCTCTTGGCGCCGTCGGTGACGGGCCCGGCCTTGTCGGCGTTCGGGTTCGTGGCCGCGCCCGGCGCATCGACCTGCGGTGGCACCTGTGGTCGTTCCTGCCCGGGCTTCTCCACCTGGGCGGGCGCGGTGGGCTGGATGGGTGCAGGAGCGGGAGCGGGCTTGGGTGCAGCGGCGCTCGTTGCATCGGGCTTGGCCGGTGACGGGATGGGAACAGCCGGCTCGGGCGGCTTGTTCGGGTCAGGCGCGGTGGGGGGTGCCGTCGATGGATCGGTGGTGGGTGCGCGATCGGTCGCCGTCGGATCCGGCACGATGCCGGGGACCGAGAGCGCGGGCGCGGGTTCAGGCTGCGCAGGTTGTGCCGGCCGTGGCTCGACGGGCGCGGTCGTGGCGACGGCCGGCGGGGTGGGCGCCGGCGGCGTGGGTTCGGGTGGTGCGACAGGAGCCGCCGTCACCGTGGCCGGTTGCTCGGCCACCGCGGCACGATCGACCGGACTCGGCGCCTGGCCTTCGGGCCCCTGCGGCAAGGGCTGCGGTTCCTGGGTCGCCGCGCGTGAGCCGCCGCCCGATGCTTCGAGATCGAAGGCTGCCTGTTCCTGCGTGGCCAGCCTGGCAAGATGCTCCTGGTACTCGTCGTACCCGATCCAGTTCATGCTGGTCTGCGATCCGCCTTCGATGCCGGGCGTGACCTCGACGACATCGGGCTCGGGCGGTGGCGGCGGCTCGGGCGTGCGTGGTGGCCGCTGCTGGCCGCGTTCGGACTCGGGCGGGCGCGGCTTCTCCGAGGGCTTCCGTTCCGGCTTGGGTTCCGGCTTGGGTTGCTGGCGCTCCTCACGCTTGGGCTGGTCGGCGGACTTGGGCTTGTCGGCCTGCTTGGGATCGGGTGCGGCGGGATCAGGCGTGCGCGCCGGTTCGATGATGGCGAGCACCGCCTTGCCGACCAGTTGCGCCGCATCTTCCGCGTACCCGCCGAGCACGAGCACGTGCAGCAGCAGGCTGACCACGAAGCCGAACGCAACGGGGCTGACGTTCACGGCTGCCCTTGGTTGCCCTGGGATCCTGGCCCAGCGGGCGTTGGGTTGGACGGTGGTGCCGGGGGAACCGACGGTGCAGCAGGTGCGGCCCCGGGCTGGACGGTCCGCGCCGGCGCCGGCTTGCCCACGATGTTCACCGTGAGCCCGCTGCCCTTGAGCCGCTCCCACACGTCCTGAAGGATCGGTGCGCGATCGACCGCGCCCTTGCCGTCGGCGACGGCGAGGTAGACGACCGTTCGGCCATCGGCCTTGCGCCGTTCCTCGACCATGGCCGACAGCGCATCCAGCGACGACTCGCGTCGGTCGACCCACACGCGGCCATCGAGGTCGATGCTCACGCTGCACGCCGGCGGGACCTTGGCTTCGGTGCCCGAACTGAAGCGCTTGAGTTCCATGGGCACGATCGCCACGCGCGTGGTGAGCACCTGCGCGTAGACGAAGAACGTGAGGAGGAACATCATCACGTCGATCAGCGGCACCAGTTCGATGCGCGGCTCGAGCGGCGTGCGACGCAGGCGGAGCATGCTCAGCCGCCCATCTGCAGCGTGGCCAGGGCCATGAGCTTGTCGTCGACGAAGTCGAAGACCTTGTCCAGGCCCGTGGTGAGGAAGATGCCCCAGACCGAGTTCGTGCAGCCCGTGACCTTCATGCGGCACTCGTTGGAGATGACCAGCCGGCGCAGCCGCAGCAGCGCAGCGATGTTGGAGCTGGTGAGGTAGTTCACCTCGGCGAGGTCGAGGACCACGTCACGGTGGTCGCCGTCCTGCTCGAAGCGGGCCACGAGCGCGGCCAGGTCCTCGCTCAGCGAGGGTTCATCCTGGAGTTCGGCGATGACGATGGTCTCGGACCAGTTGGTGAGGGACATGCGGGGCTCCGTGGGGGTGGTTCACTCGTCGTCGGCCGGCACGGCTTCGGTGGGTGCCGGTCCATCCTCGCTGGCATCCACGCGCGCTGCGGCGCGGAGCGTGTCGCCGTCGCGCAGCCGGACCACGCGCACGCCCTGCGTGTTGCGGCCGATGGCGCGGACATCCTTCGCGGCGATCCGAACGGCCATGCCGTTGGTGGTCATGAACAGCAGGTTGTGGTCGTCGGTGACCGGGTGCACCGAGACCACCGGGCCGTTGCGGTCGTTGACGACGATGTCCTTTCGGCCCTTGCCGCCGCGGCTCTGCACGCGGGTGGAACCGTCTTCCTGCTGCACGAGGTACTCGCGCATGGGCGTGCGCTTGCCGTAGCCGTTCAGCGTGACCGTGCAGAGGTCAGCGGTGTCGTCGCAGCGCACGAGGCCGACGACCGAGTCCCCTTCGGCGAGGTCGATCCCCGCCACGCCCGCCGTGTCGCGGCCCATGACGCGCGCATCGTTCTCGTCGAAGCGGATGGCCATGCCCTGGGCGGTCGAGAGCAGCACGTGGTCGTTGCCGCGCGTGAGCAGGGCGTTGACGAGGCCGTCGCCGTCGTTGAGCTTGACCGCGATGATGCCGCTGCGGTTCACGTTGCGGTAGTCCTTGAGCGCGCTGCGCTTGACGCGGCCCTGGGCGGTGGCGAAGAACAGGTAGTCCTCGCTGGCCTCGAAGTCCTTGATGGGCAGGAACGCGCGCACGCGCTCGCCCTCTCGCAGGTCGAGCAGGTTGTTCAGGCTGCGGCCCTTGCTCGTGCGGCCGAGTTCGGGGACCTGCCAGACCTTGAGCCGGAAGACGCGCCCGGTGTCGGTGAAGCAGAGCAGGTCATCGTGCGAACTCGACACGAACATGTGCTCGACGAAGTCGCCGTCGCGCACCTCGCCGCCCTTGATGCCCACGCCGCCGCGGGCCTGGGTTCGGTAGGTCTCGACCGGCAGCCGCTTGGCGAGGCCCTCGCTCGAGATGCTCACCACCACGTCGTGCTCGGCGATGAGCTCGGCCATGTCAAAGTCGGACGCGTCGCCCTCCTCGATCACGGTCCGGCGGTCGTCGCCGAAGCGCTCGGCGAGCTCGATCGTGTCCTCGCGGATGATGTCGAGCACGAGCCGGTCGCTGGCGAGGATCGCCTCGAGGCCGTCGATCTGCTCGAGAAGCTTCGTGAACTCGTTGGCGAGCTTCTCGATCTCGAGGCCGACGAGCTGGATCAGGCGCAGCGCACCGATCGCCTCGGCCTGGACGCGCGTGAGCCGCACGCCGCCGTCCTGGCGGCTGCGCTCGGCGATGCGCTGGGGCACGAGCGAAGCGTGGCGGTGGTCGGGGGCGATGCGGAAGGCGCGCTCCTGCAGGCGCTCGATGGCTTCCTCGCGGGTGCGGCTCTCGCGGATGATGCGGATGACCTCGTCGATGTCGCAGACCGCGTACATCAGGCCCTCGAGCCGGTGCGCCTGCTGGCGCGCCTGGCGCAACTGGAACTCGGTCCGCCGGCGGATCACCGTGCGGCGATGGTCGATGTAGGCCTCGATCAGGCTCTTGAAGGGCAGCGTGCGCGGCTGGCCGTTCACCAGCGCGATGTTGATGATGCTGAAGGTCGACTGCAGCGGCGTGTACTCGTAGAGCTTGCGCTCGACGACCTCCGGATCGGCACCCTTCTTCAGGGTGATCACGATGCGCGTCTGCGCATCGCGGCCCGAGTGGTTGCTGACGTCGCTGATGTCGCCGATGCGGGCTTCGCGCGAGGCATCGTCCTTGCGCGTGCACTCGACGATCTTCTCGATCAGGTTGCTCTGCACGACCTGGTAGGGGATCTGGTCGATGACGATGACGTCGCGGCCGTTGCGCTGCTCGTGGTGAACCGTGCCGCGCACGGTGATGCGGCCGCGGCCGGTGGCGTAGGCCTCCACGATGCCGCGGCGGCCGACGATGACGCCGCCGGTGGGGAAGTCCGGGCCCGGCACGTGGCGCAGGAGGTCCTCGAGGCCGATGTCGGGCTGGTCGATCACGGCGACGATCGCCGCGCACACCTCGCGCAGGTTGTGCGGCGGCATGCTGCTGGCCATGCCCACCGCAATGCCGGCGCTGCCGTTGACGAGCAGGTTCGGCAACTTGGCCGGGAGCACCGTGGGCTCCATGAGGCGGTCGTCGTAGTTGGGCTTGAAGTCGACCGTTTCCTTGTCGAGGTCCTCCATCAGCGCGACGGTCGGGGCCGTCATGCGGGCCTCGGTGTAGCGCATGGCCGCCGGCGGGTCGCCCTCGATCGAGCCGAAGTTGCCCTGCTTGTCGACGAGCAGGTAGCGGGTCTTCCACGCCTGGCCCATGTTGACGAGGGTCGGATAGACGACGCTCTCGCCGTGCGGGTGGTAGTTGCCGCTGGTGTCGCCGCAGATCTTGGCGCACTTGATGTGCTTGCGGCCGGGCGACAGGTTGAGGTCGTTCATCGCCACCAGGATGCGCCGCTGGCTGGGCTTGAGGCCGTCGCGCACGTCGGGCAGCGCGCGGTCCATGATCGTGCTCATGGCGTAGGTCAGGTACGACTCGTGGAGTTCACGGTCGATGGCCTGCTCGACGACGCGGTCGATCGGTGCGGGGCTGGGCGACGGTTCCGGTGTGGTGGCCATGGGGGTGGTTGCGACGGCCGCGAGGGGCCGCGTTCGAAGCCCCGGAAGCCTACCCGAACCGGGCCTCCGATGCCCGCCGGGCCGACGTCATTCGGCGCGGGCGAGCAGCGCCAGAAACTCCATGTTTCCCCGGCCCTTTTTGGAGGTCTTGCCGCCGGTGATCGGGCTGTCGGCGTGGGCGATCACGCGGACCCCGAGCGAGGGCATCGTGGCCAGCACGCGGGCGCACACGGCACGGCTGTCGTCAGGCTCGAGGGCGCCGCCCTTCAGCAGCCGCTTCTCGTCCTGCGTGACCTCGTAGTGGGGCTTTACGAGCGTGATGATGCGGGCGTGCGGGGCCGTCGAGAGCCACCGCAGTGCCGCGGGAATCGCCAGACGCTGCGGGGTCCAGGCCATGTCGATGGTGACCAGGTCGACCGGCTCCGCGGGGGCCGGGGCGTGCAGCGCGTTGGTCCGTTCCATCGTCGTCACGCGGGCATCGTTGCGCAGCGTCCAGGCGAGCGTGCCGTAGCCGGTGTCGACGGCCGTCACGTGTGCAGCGCCACGGCGCAGGCAGACGTCGGTGAAACCGCCGATGTTGCAGCCGAAGTCGGCCACCCGCCAGCCCGTGATGTCCACCGCGAAGGTCGACAGGGCGTGTTCGAGCTTGAGCCCGGCACGCGAGACGAATGGGCACGCTGGATCGGCCATCGCGCTCAGGCCGCAGGGTGTGCCACGCCGACGATCGCGATGCCGAGCCGGTCGGCGGCCGCAAGCACCGCGGGCGCATCGACCAGGATCACGCGGCCCGCGCCGACCGCGATGCACGCGCCGCCGTTGCGCGCCACGCGTTCCACCGTCGGCACGCCGATCGTGGGCACGTCCGCCCGCATGTCGTGCGAGCGTTTGGCGCTCTTGAAGAGCGTCCAGCCCTTGGCGCGGCAGAGCTCGCCCGCGCGGTCGATCATGCGGTCGGTGCCCTCGAGCGCCTCGACGGCGACGATGTCGCCCTCGCGCACGATGATGGCCTGGCCCACGTCGAGCTCCACGACCTTGTCGAGCAGCGGCCAGCCGAACGCCACGTCGCGCTCCTGCATCGAACCCGGACGGCAGCGCGTCATCACGCCTTCCTTGGCCATGTGCTCGGGGATGTAGGTCGTGCTGTCGATGAGCGGGACTCCGGCGCCGGCGAGTTCGTCAGCCACTGCGGCAAGCACCACATGCGAGCGACGATCGTGGCGGAGCCGACGATACCAAAGGTCGATCGCGCGCCAATCGGGGAGTTGCCGCAGCACGCGCAGCGGATCGTGCATGCGCGCCTTGCTCACGCGGCCCACCATGACCGCGTGCGGCACGCCGCCCTTGCGCAGCAGCCTGATCCAGCGGCCAAGCTGCACCACGCCAGCGGTGCTGAAGTCATCGCACTCGGCGGCGAGTTCGGGGACGAACTGATCCCGCAGCCCCACGCAGACCACGCGGTGCCCGGCGGCGCGGATGCCGCGGGCGACCAGCACCGGCAGCTGGCCTTGGCCTGCGATGAGCCCGACCGGCGAGCCCATCAGCGGCGTTCCCCGTCGCCGTGCATCGGCAGCATGGTCACCGGATCGGGAAGGTTCTCCTCGAGCCGCTGCATGCGGTCGATGAGCCGCACCGCGTCGGTGTCGCGCAGCACCAGGCTGCGCGCGGCGGGCCGCGCGAAACCCTCTTCGACGGCGTGGTCGAGCAGCTCGCAGAGCGGATCGAAGTAGCCATCGACATCGAGCAGGCCGATCGGCGCCGGATGGCGGCCGATGATCAAGCCGACGAAGGTCTCGAAGAACTCCTCGTAGGTGCCGAAGCCGCCGGGCAGCACGAGGAACGCCTGCGCGCGCGACTCGAGCAGTGCCTTGCGCTCACGCATGCCCGGCACGACGACGAGTTCGTCGCAGCCCTGCCAACCCTGCTCGAGCTTCAGGAACTGCTCGGTGATGATGCCCTCGACGCGGCCGCCGGCCTGCTTGCACGCCTTGCTCACCGTGCCCATGAGGCCGATGCCGCCGCCGCCGTACACCAAGGTGATGCCGCGTCGTGCGAGTTCGCGGCCCACGGCCTCGGCGCAGGCTGCGTAGCCCGGGTCGCGCCCGAGCGCGCTGCCGCAATAGACGGTGATGGCCGTGATGGCGTTGGGCATGCGGGAAGGGTAATGGCAGGGGCGGTCGAGGTTGGGGCGAGGCAGGCCACGGCGGATCCACGGACAGCGCCGCAGTCGGTGCGTGCCATCGCGCAGGGTCAGCCGTGCGATGGTCGGTGGGGATCCATATCCTCGGTAGGCATGGCCCAGTCCGGCGATGGCATCGATGGATCGAACCGGTCGACGCCGGGGCTTGATGCTGCGCTCGTCGCCGTGCTCGCGGGGCTCCTGGCCAGCCGCACGCTGGTGGCGTGGACGCCGCTGGTCCACTTCGACATCGATCCGTCGGCGGTCTCGCGCGAGGCGGTGATCCCGTTCGCGGGCTTGGGCCCGGCCGGCAGCCTGGCCATCGATGCGGTGACGTGCGGCATCTCAGCGGTCTTGCTCGCGCGCTGTGCCAGGTTCGGTCCGCCGTGGGGTGCGTTCACGATGATCGTCGCGGGCTTGGTCGCCGCGATCGATGTCGCACTCGTGCTCCGAGGCGACTTCGAGAACCTTTGGCGTGGAAGCGCCTGGGTTGCCGCCTGTCTGGGGGCTGGATCACTGGCCGCATGCAGCGGTCACCCCCACGCGGTTCGCTTGCAGCGCATTGCCCTGACCGTATTGCTTTCGGTCGGAGCCGTCTGGTTGGTTCGCGGCGCGTGGCAGCTGCTGGTCGAACACCCGGCGATGGTTTCACAGTTCAGCCGGGCGCGACAGGAGTTCCTGGCGGCCCAAGGTTGGACGGAAGGTTCCGTTCAGGCACAGACGTATGAACGCCGACTCATGCAGCTCGAAGCCACGGGGTGGTTTGGACTGTCCAACCTGATGGCGGGGCTGGTCGGCGCCATCGGTGTCGCAACGTCGCTCGTGCTGGTGCGCGCCCGTCGGTTGTTGAAGCTTCCCGCCGCGTCGATCCTGGCGCTCTGCATCGCGGGATGCGGGGCCATCGAGCTGGTGAACGGATCCAAGGGCGCGATCGCCGCGGCAGGACTCGGTCTTGCGGCAGCGTGGTGGGCGAGTGGGTCGTGGTGGCGTGCGCGGGTTGCGCTGTTGGCAGCACTGGTGATTCCGACGGCAGCCGTCGTCATGCGTGGGCTCCTGGGCGACGCCTTGGACGAGCGGAGCCTGCTGTTCCGATCGCAGTACTGGGTCGGTGCCTGGCAGATCATGCAGGAGGGATGGCCTTGGGGCTGCGGGCCCGATTCGTTCCAGGCGGCATACACGCTGCACCGCCCCGGGCTCGCGGTCGAAGAGGTGACGAGCGCGCACGCAGCTCCCGTCGATTGGATCGCCACGCTGGGGCTGGCGGGCGTCGCGGTCACGGGTGCCTGGGCGTTCCTCCTGATGCAGTGCGGCGCCCGAAACGGCGCCCCGCCTCGTGACACTGACGCCGACGGTGTGAAACTCGCGGCAGGAATCCGGGAGGCGTGGATGGTGGTCCTGCTCGGCCTGTCGGTGGCCGGGATCGTTGCGGTCATCGGCGATCCCGCCGGAAGGATCCTGCCCGTCGTCGGCCTCGTGCTCGCTGCTGCGTTCGCGTGGGGCCTGATCGGTGCACTCATCACGCTGGACGAGGTCGGCTTTCGGATGGTGGGTGTGGGTCTGGGCGTGGTCCTTGCGTCGCACTCGATGATCGAGATGACCTTGTGGCAGCCGGGAAGTGCATCGTGGGTGCTCGGTGTGATCGGCGTCTTGGCGATCCGCCGAGCCTCCGTGCCCGGACGGGGCGTTGGGCGTGGGACGGTGGTCGTGGCGTCGTGCTGCATGATCGGCTTGGGCCTGGCGCAGTGGCGGGTGGCGTGGTTGACGCACCGGCAGGAACGAGACGTGGATGCCGCCGTCGAAACGCTGGTGGAAAACCTGTTCACGGCTCCGGCTCGGGCCCGTGCGGGGGAGCAGTTGCGGTTGGCCTTCGAGGATCAGGCCTTGCTGCGCCGTCACACCCTGTTGCTGAAGTCGGCGGATCAGTTCCTTCAGGCCGGCCTCGCGGAGCGAGATCCTGCCCGAGCGCGGGTGTGGTTCGGCGAAGCCCTCGAGTCGGCCCGGGGGGCGCTCGATGCGTTCCCGCTCCGTTCAACGTTGGTCATGGCGGCGATCCTGGACGCCATGGCGGAGCGGGGACTCACGGGCTGGGATCAGGTGGTCGCGGTTCGGCAGGATGTGCTGCGGCATGATCCACGACACACAGCATCACTGGTTCGGCTCGCCGAGGCGCACGCCGAGGCTGGGGATCTGGATGAAGCCCGCATCGTCGCGCGGCGAGCGCTTGACGTGGATGATTCGTTCCGGATGGATCCACTGCGTCAACTGCCCGGTGCCGTGCGTGAGCGTTGCGCTGCGTTGGCCGCTGAGCCGACCCCCCCGGCCGACGCTTCGCCCGGGTGATCGATGAGCTGGCAGGGCTCACTTCCCCGCGCGTTCGATCGCCGCGACGACGTCGCCCGGGGTGTAGAGCTCGCTCTTCCAGGTGGGGCCCGACTTGGGCGACACGATGACCAGCAGGGGAATCGTCGCGCCGCCGGCTGACTTCAGCCGCTCGCCGCGCGCGGGCACGCCGCTCGTCAGGTCGACCTTGAGCGGCACCACGTCGTGCTCCTCGAGCGCGGCCAGCACGGCCGAGGACTCCAGCACGGTCTTCTCGAGCGTCTTGCAGTTGATGCACCAGTCGGCGGTGAAGTCGACCATGACGACCTTGCCCTCGGCCAGCGCTGCCGCTTCGCGCTCGGCGGTCCAGGTCTGCCAGTCGATCGCCTCATAGGTCATCGACCAGCCGATCAGCGCGCTCACGCCCGCAATGAACAGGCCCACGCCGCCGAAGACCGTGCGGTTGCGACCGGTCTTGGCGACCTTGAGCGTGCCGCGCACGAGCCACAGGCCCGCCGCCATGCCGCACAGCGCGACGAGCCACCAGTAGGCGTGGCTCGGCTCCTCGAGGTAGCCGTTCACGCCACTGCCGACGAAGTAGATGCCCGCGGCCAGGAGCAGCAGACCCATGCACTGCTTCAGCAGTTCGCCCGCGGCACCGCCGCGCGGCATGCGGTCGACGAGCTTGGGATTCAGGCTCAGGAGCAGGTACGGCAGCGCCATCCCCACGCCGATCGAGGTGAACACCAGCATCACCGTGCCGGGATCCTGGATCTTGATCGCGTAGCCCGCAGCCGCGCCCATGAGCGGCGCCGTGCACGGCGTGCTCAGCACGGCCGTCATGATGCCGAACACGAAGCTTCCGCCGGCGGATTCCTGCTTGGTCTCGATCGAATAGACCCAGTTGGGCAGGCCGACGGTGAAGAAGCCCGCCATGCCGATCGCCATGATGCAGATGAACGCACCGACGGCGATCGTGAACCACGGCAGCTGGAAGAGCGCGTTGAGCTGCGCGAAGCCTTCGAGCGCCTTGATGCCCGTGCTCGCGAGTGCGAACAGGCTCCCGAGCGCGACCCAGAAGAAGACCACGCCGGCGCTCATGATGCCGCCCAGCTGGAGCATGCGGCCCTTGGTGCCGGCGGCGCGCGACAGGCTCATGATCTTGAGCGGGATCACCGGCAGCACGCAGGGCGTGAAGTTCAGGAGCACGCCGCCGAGCGCAGCCAGGAGCGCCAGCAGCACGAGCCCCGACCCGCGCGGGTCGATCTCGAAGCGGATCGAGTCCGTGAGCTTGAATTCGAGCGAGACCGGCGCCGCTTCACCGCCGCGGATGCGCCCGAAGACCGACGGATCGAAGCCCGCGAAGAGGTCGTTGTTCGTCGCCGCAACCGGCGTCGTGCCGCCGATGGAGAGCGTGATCGTCTCGCTCACGTCCGCCGGCGCCAGGCAGGTGGCGTCGTCGCAGGTCTGGAAGCCGGCCTTGACCGTGAGCGTCACGGCACCACTCGCACCGGCCGCGATCGTCACCGGCACGAACACCACCGAGCGGCCCTCGAACACCGCGTACGACTGCTCGCCGTCGCCGAGGTCGGCCTTGACCGTGTGGACCTCGGGCCACTGCGTGAAGCCCTCGTGCACGGTGACCTTGGTTGCATCGCTTGCCGCCACCGTGACGGTCGTGTTCACGGCGCCCAGGAACTCGGCGGTTCCTTCCGGCAGCGCGCGCTGGTTGGGCCAGGCATGCCAGCCCGGCGCGATGGCGAGCTCGACTGCGATGACCAGGTCGGCGCCCGCGGCGGGCGTGGTGGTCGAGGCCGCGGCGCGAACCTTGACCTTGTCGGTGCTGAGCCCCGATCCCGCGTCCTCTGGTTCGCCCAAGGGTGCCGAACCCGGGAAACCCCCGAATCCGGGGACCTGGGCGACGGCAGAAGGGGGGGCGCCGACCAGCGCAAGCAGGGCCGACAGGAGTGCTCCACAGCGGGCAAGACGAGTCATGGGCTCATCCTACGGTTGAGACCCCGCGCGGTTTGCCCCTTCCCGAACGGCGGGAAAATCGCTAGAATCCGCTCTCCCGCCGGGTCGTCCGAGCGGGACTCGTCTCTCGCACCCCTTCGTTGAAACGGCGCATGCTTCGATCCATCGACAGCCTGCTTGCCCGCCTGCCGGCGGGATCCGCTTCGACGGCCAACCGCTGATGACGCGTTCGCGCGTCAATCCTCGGTCGGCCGGCGCCGGACGCGCCTTGCTACCCGCTTGCGGGAAGGCAGGGGGCGCCTAGCGCCAAGGCACCCCATCAAGGGTGGTGCGTGGAGCGAGCCACGCGGTTGCCGCAACCGCCGTGGCTCGATGTGTTTTTGCGCGGCGACAACCTGCCAACCCTCCATTCCGTCAACCAACCAATCCAGCAACCGAGCACGCCAAGGACCAGACCATGAACCAAGAGACGCTCCGCATCCTCGAATCCATCGCCCGTGAACGCAGCATCGATCGCGACCTGCTCATCCAGGACCTGGAGCAGGCCATGGTCAGCGCGGCGCGCAAGCACTTCAACTCGCTCGATCCCGAGGAGTTCGGCTGCGAGATGGACCGTCTCACCGGCGCGATCACGCTCTGGCGCAATGATCTGGACACCGGCGAGCGCGAGAACATCCCGCTGGCGCGCCTGGGCCGCATTCCCGCGCAGACCGCCAAGCAGGTCATGATCCAGCGCTTCCGCGAGGACGAGCGCAGCAGCCTGCTCGACCAGTTCAGCAAGCGTCAGGGCGAGCTCGTCACGGGCGTCGCGCAGCGCTACGAGGGCAACGCGCTGATCGTGCAGATCGACCGCGCCGAGGGCTTCATGCCGCGCAGCGAGCAGATCCCCGGCGAGCAGTTCCAGCCCGGCGACCGCGTGCGCTGCCTGCTGCTCGACGTGCGCGACGCCGGTCACCAGGTCAAGATCGTGCTGAGCCGCGCGCACCAGGACTTCATCCGCCGCCTCTTCGAGGCCGAAGTCCCGGAGGTCGCCGAGCGCACCATCGAGATCAAGGCCATGAGCCGCGAGCCGGGCTTCCGTACGAAGCTCGCGGTCGCCAGCATCGACAGCAAGGTCGACGCGGTCGGCGCGTGCGTCGGCGTGCGCGGCAGCCGCATCCGCAACATCGTCGATGAACTCGGTGGCGAGAAGATCGACATCGTCCGTTGGAACGAGAGCAGTCAGATCCTCATCTCCAACGCCCTCAAGCCCGCCGAGGTCGAGGAAGTCAGCCTGTGCTTCGAACTCGGCCGCGCCACGATCATCGTGCGCGACGATCAGCTGTCGCTGGCCATCGGCCGCCGCGGCCAGAACGTGCGCCTTGCGGCGCGCCTGACCGGCTGGGACGTCGACATCCTCACGCCGCCTGAGTTCCAGCGCGGCCTCGAGATCCTCGAGGAGACCGTGCGCGGCGTCGAGGGCGTCACGGACGAGATGCTCGACCGTATGGGTGTCCTGGGCCTCATCAGCGTGTTCGACGTCGAGGAGGTCGGCGAGGCGATCCTCGTCAATGAAGCCGGCATGAGCGACGAACTCGCCGTGGCGGTCGTCGACGCCTGCACCGAGCGTGCCAAGGTCGTCGCGGCCGAGCAGGAAGCCGCCAAGCAGGCCGAGGCCGAGCGCATGGCTGCCGAAGGCGGCGACGTGGTCGACGGCATCCTCGGTGGCGGCCAGCCCGCCGCTCCCGATGCCGCCAGCGAGGCCGCGGCCGACGACATCCTCGGGCGCTGAGCGCTTCATCCATCCTTCACGACCGACCAGCATCATCCAGACCAGCAGCGACTGACCGGAACCACCACAGAAAGAGCACCGATTGAGCACTCCCAAGGGCAGCAAGATCAGGATCAGCCAACTCGCCAAGGAACTTGGCGTCACCAGCAAGGACGTCGTCGAGAAGTGCCAGCGCGAGCAGATCGAGGGCGTCTCGAGCGCTGCCTCGACGGTCTCCGTCGGCTTGTCGCTGACCATTCGTGAGTGGTTCTCCGGTGCCGCCGGCGGCACGGCCGTCGAGACGGCAGAGAGGGTCGACGTCGTTGAGGCCAAGAAGCGGGCGACGACGGCGAAGTCGTCGAAGAAGAAGAAGGGCGAGGACGATGTCGGCGAGGACGCGGTGACCACGCCGCCGGAACCCGTCGAACCCAAGCCCGCTGCGGTCGAGTCCACGGCCCGGCCTGCGGCGCAGGCCGCCACGGCATCGTCAGCCGGTTCTGCTGCATCGGCGCCTGCCGCTGCAGCGGCTGCCCCCAGCGCCGTGGCAGCGGCGCCCAAGAGCGTTGCCGTGGCTCCGGCAGCTTCGGCAGCTGCGAGCGCGCCGGCCGCGCCCGCACCGTCCAGCGCTTCGGCTGGTGCCTCATCCGTCGCTCCTTCTGCCGCGCCTGCGAGTTCCAGCGCGCGTCCCGCCGTGCCTTCCGGCGTGCCTTCGAGTCCTTCCACGAGCACGTCGGCCGCTGGGCGTCCATCCAGCCTGACGTCCGGTGTGGTCCGAACCGGTGCCAGTGGCGTTGCGCCCCGCACGCCGGCGGCCGCACCGGGAACCACCGGTGGCACGCCGCCAACCGCTGGCCCAGGCTCGGCCGGTACTGCGGGCCCGTCGGGTCCAGCGGGCACCACGCCGCCAGCGCCGGCGCGCTCCACCTGGCGCCCGAGCGACACCGGTCCGCGTCCGGTGCCGAACGTTCCGCGTCGTCCGGACGTCGTCAAGCCCGCTGGCCAGATGCTCTCGCAGCCGACCAAGACCGCGCTCAGCGGCCCGCGCGTCGTTCGCGTCGAAGAGCCTGACCGCATCGCTGCGCCGCGCCCGCGGACGGGTCCCGGCATGGGTGGCCCCGGCGCAGGTGGCCCCGGCCGATTCGGCACGCGACCCGGTGGTGGTTTCGGTGGAGCGGGCGTGCGCCCCGGTGGCCCTGCAGGTCCCGGCGGCCCGGCACGCGGCCGCGACGATCGGCGCCCCGGTCCCAACGACAAGCGAGCCGGCGGTCGTGCCGACGGTGCTGGCCGCAGCGCCAAGGCCGGTGGCGACGCGCCGTTCGAGCCCTGGCGTGCGCAGGACCTGATCGACCGCGAGGGTCGCCTGACCCGGGCCGGCGGCTTCTTCAAGAGCCACAAGGCCACGCCCGGTCGCGGTGGCCCCGGTGGCCGCATGGGGCCGGGTGGCCGCATGCAGCCGGCCAAGAGCAGTGGCCCGGTGAAGATCGCCGAACCGATCGTGATCAAGGAGCTGAGCGCCGCCACCGGCGTCAAGGCGACCGACATCCTCAAGAAGCTCCTGCTCTCGGGCACCATGGCCACGATCAACAGCGTGATCGAGACCTCGCGCGCCGAGGAGATCATGCTGGAGTTCGACATCGTGCTCGAGGTCGCCAGCGAGCAGACCGCCGAGGATGCCATCGCGAGCCAGTTCGCACAGCGCGAACGCAAGGATCCCCGCCCGCGTTCGCCGGTCATCACCATCCTCGGCCACGTCGACCACGGCAAGACGAGCCTGCTCGACCGCATCCGCAAGGCCAACGTGGCGTCCGGCGAGGCCGGCGGCATCACGCAGGCCACCAGCGCCTTCATGGTGCCGGTCAGGGCCGGCGATAGCGATCGAACGCTGACCTTCATCGACACCCCGGGTCACGAGGCGTTCACCGCCATGCGTTCGCGCGGTGCCCGCATCACGGACATTGTGGTGCTGGTAGTCGATGCCGTCGACGGCGTCATGCCGCAGACGATCGAGAGCATCAACCACGCCAAGGCGGCGGGCGTGCCGATCGTCGTGGCCCTCAACAAGGTCGACAAGCCCGAAGCCAGCGAGAAGACCTTCCAGCGCATCTACGGCCAGCTCGCCGAGCATGGGCTGAACACCGTGCCCTGGGGCGGCGACGTCGAAGTCGTGAAGACCAGCGCGCTCAAGGACATCGGCATCCAGGACCTGCTCGACATGCTGGCGCTCGTGGCCGACATGAAGGGCATCGAGGCCGACTGGGCCGGCAATGCGCAGGGCGCCGTGCTCGAGGCGCAGATGGAAGAGGGCCGCGGCCCCGTGGCGCGCGTTCTCGTCCAGGAAGGCGTGCTCAAGAAGGGTGATTCGATCGTCATCGGCCGTGCCTCGGGGCGCATCCGCGACATCGTCAACGACCGCGGCCAGCGCGTGACCGAGGCGATCCCCGGAACGCCGTGCGCGGTCAGCGGGCTCGACGAGCTCCCCGATGCCGGCGACAAGTTCTTCGTCGTCGATTCGCTCAAGGAGGCCGAGCAGGCCGCGAACGAGCGTCGCCAGGCCGAGCGCCTGCGCGAGCTCGCCGCACCCAAGGTCACCCTCGACAACATCCTCGAGCACATCGGCAAGGACAAGGCCAAGGAACTCTCGCTCGTCGTCAAGGCCGACGTGCAGGGCAGCGTCGAGACCCTCAAGGCCATGCTGCCCAAGATCAGCGTGGGCGACCTCAAGGTCGTGGTCAAGCACTGCGCCGTGGGCGGCATCAACGAGAGCGACATGCTGCTGGCCGAGACGACCGGCGCCATCGTGGTCGGCTTTAACGTCACCACCAACGCCAAGGCCCGTGCGCTCGCCGAGTCCAGGAAGATCGACGTCCGCCTCTACGACGTCATCTACCACATCAGCGAGGACATCGAGAAGGCCCTCAAGGGCATGCTCGAGCCGACCGTGCGCATCGACGTGCTCGGCCACGCCGAGGTGCGCCAGGTGTTCCGCATCTCCAAGGTCGGCGCGATCGCGGGCTGCTACGTCACCGACGGCACGGTCGAACGCAACGCGCAGATCCGCGTCACGCGCGGCGGCATCGTCATCGAGAAGGATCGCCGGCTCGAGCAGCTCAAGCGGTTCAAGGACGACGCCAAGGAGGTCCGTTCGGGCAACGAGTGCGGCATGAAGATCGTCGGTTACGACGACATCCAGGTCGGCGACGTGCTCGAGTGCTACAAGTCGGTCGTCGTGCGCGAAGGCAGCGATGACTGAGCGCCGCCGACCCACCACGTCGCTGCCCGGCATCCCCGGCGGCTCCACCGGCAGGGAGGAGACGCCGATCCGCCTGCTGCAGTGGGCGAGCGTGATCCGCCGGGCGTTGCAGCAGCGCCTGTCCGAGGGGCTCGCTGATCCGCGGTTCCAGGGCCTGGTCTCGATCGTCTCGGTCGAGGTCTCGCCCGATGAACAGCGCGCCCTCGTGCGGGTGAGCGTGTCGCCGGCCGACCGTGGCCGGCTTGCCGTGAGCGCGTTGCGCAGCGCGGCAGCCCACCTTCGGCACGTCGTGCGCGACGAGAGCGCGTTGCGCCATGTGCCTCGGCTGGACTTCATCCTGGATGAGAGCGGCCATCGCCAGATGACCGTGGAGCAGGCGATTGCCGAGGGCTTGCGCCGGGAGGGCATCGAGCCGGGGCCGGATCTGGGCGGCGAGGGCGTCCATGAATCCGATGACGATGGATCCATTGAAGATGGATCCGATGACGGGCCCGATGCCTCCACCAGCCAGTCCACTGACCAGACCGACCACACGTGACCACCACCATGACCGCCAAGAAGACCCAGTTCCACCCGACCAAGTTCAGCGCGCTCATCAAGCGCCATGAGCAGCCCCAGCACACGGCCGACCCCAATGCGGTCGACCCGGTGGCGCTCCTCATTTCCAGCTTCCTCATGTACGACGCCCCCAGCCACATGGCTGAGGCCGCCATGCAGAAGATCCGCTCGGCGACCGTGGATTTCAACGAGTTCCGGGTCAGCCTCGTCGAGGAGATGGTCCAGATCATCGGCGTGCGCTACCCCCGCGCGGAGGAGCGGTGCAAGGCCATGCGCCGCGTGCTCTACGACATCTTCCGCAACCGGCACGCGGTCAGCCTGGCGCACCTCGAGGGGCATCCCAAGCAGCACATCCGCCAGTACCTCGACAACCTCGACGGCATGATCGCGTTCGTGTCCAACCGCGTGGGGCTCCTGCGCTACGGCGTGCACGCCATCCCGGTGGACCAGACGACGTACGAACTGCTCATCGACGAGGGCGCGCTCAGCCCGACCGTCTCGCTCTCCGATGCGGCCGGCGTCCTTGAGCGCAACATCCGCGCGGGCCACGGGCTCGAGTCGTACTTCGCGCTGCAGGCCGCAGCCGACAAGCGGCACGCCGCTGGCCCGAAGGCCGCCCCGAAGGCCGTCAAGCCGGAGAAGTCCGCCAAGCCCGAGAAGGCCGCGAAGTCGGCCAAGCCCGCCAAGAGCGGGTCGGGCGCGACCCGCACCAAGGTCGCCGCCCGAACCAAGGGCCGATGATTCCCGATCGCCCTGCGGTGCAGCGGGGCGCCTGAGAGCACGCCGGATCCACCCCGGGATCCACAGCACGGAGCACGAGCGCCATGGCTGGTCACAGCGCCTGGAAGAACATCAAGCACCGCAAGGCCGCCGTCGATGCCAAGCGCGGCAAACTCTGGTCCAAGGCCAGCCGTGCCATCATCATGGCGGCCAAGTCAGGTGGTGGTGATCCTCGTTTCAACGCCGGCCTCCGTCTGGCCATCGACGAGGCCAAGGCCGTGAACATGCCCCGCGACACGATCGAGAAGGCCGTGAAGAAGGGGACCGGCGAACTGGACTCGGAGTCGTACGAGGCCGTCCGCTACGAGGGCTATGCCACCGGCGGCGTGGCCGTCATCGCCGAGTGCCTCGTGTGCAACGTGAACCGCACGGCACCCGAGATCCGCACGATCTTCGACAAGAACGGCGGCAACCTCGGCGTGCCGGGCAGCGTGAGCTACTCCTTCGCGCAACAGGGCTCGATCATCGTGGATGGCGAGAAGGCCAGCGAGGAACGGCTCATGGAGGTCGCGCTCGAAGCCGGTGCGCAGGACATCCGCGACCTCGGTGGGGCATGGCAGGTGCTGACGGCGCCCGCCGATCTCTCGAAGGTCAAGGAATCCCTCGAATCGGCCTCGATCGCGCTCGAGTCGGCCGAGATCGCGTGGATCCCCGGCATGATGGTGCAGGTCGATCCGGCATCCGGCGCTGCGGTGCAGAAGCTGATCGATGCGCTGGAGGAGCACGACGACGTGCAGAAGGTCTTCACCAATGCCGAATTCGCCGAGTGACGTGCTGCGCCTGGTCGCACGGGTCGTGGCCGTGATGGCGATGGTCCTGCCGTCGACCGGGTGCGCGCTCGGCAGTGCATCCCGGCCCTACCCCGGGGCCAGCGTGGATCGGTTGTGGGAGTGCACGGTGGCGGTGGCCGAGGACCCCTCGGTCGACCAGTGGCACACCATCGAGAACAACGCGTGGGTCAGCCGCGGCGATCGACGCGTCGAACTCATGCGCGTGATCGAGCGCGTCCTGGAGCAGGAAGGGGCGAAGCCGGAGTACCAGCGCCAGACCTGGTCGATGACGCTCCGTGTGCTGGCGGCTGCACCCGATGGTGACCCCGAGACCGGCGAGGTGCGCCGCGATCCCGAGGTCCGCATCGAATCGCGCAGCAGTCGCCCACCCGCGCAGTTCTGGATCTTCGCCGATGCGATGCTCGATGCCATCGATGCACGATTGAACGATCCGGTGCAGCGAGCGGCACCAGCGACTCCGGGGGTTCCGTCGAGGCGGCCTGACCGGGCTGGGCAGGTCCCTGCGGGCGGTTCACTGCAGTCGCCCTGATGCCCGCGGCCGCGACCCTGCGGGCCCTTCCAGGGCGGCGCGTCGATCGGCAGCCACTTCGTGGGGCGCGCTAGAGCCCCGTATCGAGCCCGGCCTGCTTGAGCGCGCGCTTCGCCACGTGGCTGATCACGCTGAAGGCCGCGACGAGCGCCACAATGCCAATGCCGAACCACAGCCAACCCTGGTCGCGGATCAGGGCCTGGATGTCGCTGGCGCCGGTGGCGGCGCCGGCCGCTGCGATGCCCGCGGCCGCGATCGTCCGAGGCGTCATCCCGATGGCGGTGCCCGCCATGAACGGCAGCAGCCGGACACCGGTGCTCGCCATGGCGAGGTTGGCGATGGCGAACGGCGAGTTCGGCGGCAGGCGAAGGAGCGCCACGAGCCACATCAGCCGGACCTGGTGCGCACCGACGAGTGCGGAGCGGATCGCGCGGGCCTTGGGCTTCGCGTCGAGCCAGGCCTCGATGCCTCGACCGCTCACGAGCCGGGAGAACGCCCAGCCCAGCAGCGCGCCGCCGACGCAGCCTGCGATCGCAGCGGGTGCACCGAGCGCAAGCCCGAACACCCAGCCCCCGAGGATCGCCTGCGCGTAGGTCGGCAGGATCCCGAGCCCGCTCGAGAGAGCGAAGAGCAGGATGTACGCCGGAATCCCTCGCGAGGGATCCTCCTTGAGCCACTCGCCGACGGCGCCGATGTTCGCCAGCAGCTTGAAGCCGATCAGCGGCGGCACCGTTACCCAGACGATGGCCAGCGCAAAGGCAGCATTGCGGCGCGTGGTCGATGCGTCGAGCACGGGGCTTGGCGCCGACGCAGGTTGCGCGGGCGAGGGATCTGGCGTTGAGGTGGGATCGGTCATGGCGTCGAGAGGTTCATCGGCCCACGAACATGCGCGACGCGAGCACGACGAGCACGATGATGAAGCCTGCGGCGAGCTTGCGGACGGGCAGGCGGTGCACGAGGGCAGCGCCGACGTAGCCACCGGTCACCGCGCCAGGCAGGAGGCACGCTGCCAGCAGGGCTTCGTCCCGCAGCCCCGTCGTGCCCTCAGTCCGCAGGATGGGCACCACGCGCGTGAGCGTTGCGAAGATGCTCGTCAGCAGGACCAGCGTGGAGCTGGTCGCGATCGTCGACCGCATCGGCAGTCCGCCCAGCATGCGCAGCCACGGTACGGCGAGGATGCCGCCACCGATGCCCAGCAGTGCCGACAGCACGCCCATGAGCGTGCCGAGGGAAAGCGCCAGCACCGGGATCGGTGCCGCGGTGCGGATCGGCGCGCCAGCGTCTGGTTCCTTGCCGCGCCAGAGCACCCACGACTCGCGGAGGGCCGTGGCGGCCAGGAAGCAGCCGAACAGGATCTCGAGCACGCGCGCATCAAGGCGCCCGGCGAGGATCGAGCCGATCCACGAACCGACGAGCGCCGCGGGCAGGGCCCAGCGCACCCAGGGCCACTGGACGGTCTTGGTCCGTAGGTGCTTGACGACGCTGCTGCCTGCAACGCTCACGCCCACTGGCAGTGCCGCCACCTGGAAGGTCTTGATCGATGCACTCGAGAGCATCGTGAGTCCAGGGATGATCACGAGCCCGCCACCGATGCCGAAGAGGCCGCCGCCGAGGCCGCCGGCAAGGCCCAGCAGCGCGATCTTCACGGCGAGGCCTGGCTGGTCCACGATGCTCGTTAGCACCGGCAGCGTCGAGACGGCTTGATCCACGCAGCGAATGTAGCCGTGTCCCGAGGCACATGCCGACCGGGTCCGCATCGCGCCGCCGCGGTCGGCGCGGCCTCGAGGGCATGGGCTGCTGCCGGGCATCCAGGATCCTGGGGGAATCGTCACCGAAGTTCCTGCGACTTCCGCCGATGGCATCGGGAACGGCCTCATGATGGGGCCATGCCGTCCGGGTGCCTTTCGTTCGTCCTTCGCGGCCTCGATGCCCTCGCCGTCGAGGTCGAGGTCACCGTCGCCTCACGCGGGTTGCCGCACACCACGATCGTGGGGCTGCCCGATGCCGCCGTGCGCGAGAGCATCCAGCGCGTCCGCAGCGCGCTGGCGGCTATCGGTCGCGACATGCCGCGCAGTCCGCTCACGATCAATCTTGCGCCGGCGCATCTTCGGAAGGAGGGCCCGGTCTTCGACCTGCCCATGGCGCTCGGGTTGCTTGCGGCCGACGGCGCCTTCGCCAAGGCAACCTCGGCGGCGCCGGCCCTGCACGAGTGGATGGTGGCCGGGGAACTGGCGCTCGATGGGCGGCTCCGGGGGATCACCGGCGCCGTGAGCATGGCCATGGCGGCCCGCTCCATGGGGCTTCGCGGCGTGATCCTTCCCGCCGAGAATGCCGCGCAGGCTGCGGTGGTCCGGGGCATCACGGTGCTCGGTGCCGCGCATCTCAAGCAGGTGGTGGAACACGTGCGCACGGGGCAGGCGCTTGAAGCCGTCGAGTCGGGTGCCTGGGCCGCACCGGCCGCGTCCTCGGCTCCGGATTTCGGTGCGATCCTCGGGCAGGAACTCGCCAAGCGTGCCATGGCCATCGCCGCGGCTGGCGGCCACAACGTCCTGCTCATCGGCCCCGCCGGCTGCGGGAAGACCATGATGGCGCGGGCCTTGCCAGGCATCCTGCCGCCCCTGGATCACGATCAGGCGCTCGAGGTCACGCGCATCCAGAGTGCGGCTGGGCTCTTGCCCGGCGGCGTGTCGCTCGCCGTCGAGCGCCCGGTGCGCTCGCCGCATCACACGGCCAGTTGTGCGGCGATCGTCGGCGGTGGTCGCGGTCCGCGCCCCGGCGAAGTCACGCTGGCGCATCATGGCATCCTGTTCCTGGATGAGCTGCCAGAGTTCATGCGGCCGGCGCTCGAGGCGCTGCGCGAGCCGCTCGAAGATGGTCACGTGACCATCGCGCGCAGTGCGGGCACGGTGCGCTTCCCCGCCCGGTGCATGCTCGTGGCGGCCATGAACCCGACCGCCCGCGGCAATCGCGGCTCGGGTCGTGGCGGCGGGGTCGCCGATGCCGACGCGTACCTGTCGCGGATCAGTGGCCCGCTGCTCGATCGCATCGACATGCACGTGCAAGTCCGGCCGGTCGATGTGTCGCTGTTCGCCTCGCGTCGATCAGGCGCGGACTCCGCCAGCCTGCGTGCGCTGGTCGATCGAGCCCGGGCCCGTCAGTCCGGTCGGCAGGGGAGCGTGCTCAACGCAGCCCTCGCGTCATCGAGCCTCGATCGATGCGGCGGGTTCGCCGCGTCTGCGGCCGCGGTCCTGTCCGAGTCCATGACCGGCCTGGGGCTTTCGGCGCGCGCCTACGACAAGGTGCGTCGCGTGGCGCGGACCATCGCCGATCTCGAAGGCAGCGACCGTGTCGAACCCGAGCACGTGCTCGAGGCCGTTCAGTACCGGCAGCTCGATCGCAGCAGCGGTGCGCTCGTCGACTACGCCGGCGCGGGGTAGCCGGTCAGGACCGTCGCTCACTCGAGCCCGGGCGCGAAGCCGCGTCGCATCGTGTTCTCGCACACGCACCGCGGTTCCACGAAGTGCAGCAGGTACTCGCGGCCGCCGGCCTTGCTGCCGAGTCCGCTCATGCCGAACCCACCGAAGGGTTGGCGCCCCACGAGCGCGCCGGTGATCCCGCGGTTGAGGTACAGGTTGCCCACGCGGAACTCGCGGCGGGCGCGCACCAGGTTGGCCGGCTTGCGGCTGTAGACGCCGCCGGTGAGCTTGTACTCACCTTGATTGGCCAGCTCCAGGGCGTGATCGAAGTCGCGCGCGCGCATGACGGCGAGCACCGGTCCGAAGATCTCCTCGCGGGCGAGCCGGTGATGCGGCTCGATGCCGCTGATGATGGCGGGCCCGACGTACGGCTTGCCCACGCGAGCGGCCAATCCCGCGGGAACCTGCAACTGCGTCTCGAGCTTGCCCTCGCTGCGGCCGAGCTCCACGTACGACGCGATCTTGCGCGCCGCATCGTCATCGATGACCGGCCCGATGTCGGTGCCGGGCAGGGCTGGATCACCCACGACCAGCGCCTGGGTCGCACCCACGAGTCGGTGCAGGAAGGCATCGTGCGCCGAGTCGACCACGATCACCCGGCTGCACGCCGAACACTTCTGGCCGCAGAAGCCGAAGGCCGACTGACGCACGCCGAACACGGCCTCGTCGAGGTCGGCGCTGGCATCCACGATGATCGCGTTCTTGCCGCCCATCTCGCACACGACCTTCTTCACGAAGCCGTCGCCGGGCATGCCGCAGGCCGACACGATGTCCAGGCCGACCGCCTTCGACCCCGTGAAGGCGACGAGCGCCGTGCGAGGATGGCGCACGAGTGCGGCCCCGACCGTCTCGCCCCGGCCGGCGATGAAGTGAAGCACCTCGCGTGGCGCTCCCGCGGACCACAGGATGTCGCACAGGAGCTTCGCGATGCCCGGCGTCTGCTCGGCGGGCTTCACGATGCAGGTGTTCCCCGTGACCAACGCCGCCACCGCCATGCCGCAGCAGATCGCGAGCGGGAAGTTCCACGGGGCGATCACCACCGCCACGCCGCGCGGTTGGTGCCACTGCTCGTCCAGTTCGCCGATGAAGCGCCCCAGTCGCTGCGTCGCGAAGAGCCTGCACGATTCGCGCGCATAGAACTCACAGAAGTCGATGGCCTCGCAGACATCGGCATCGGCCTCGCGCCAGGTCTTGCCGCTCTCGCGGATGATGACGGCGCTCAGTTCGTCGCGGCGCTCACGCATGGCCGCTGCCGCGCGGACCAGGACCGCGGCGCGCGAGCGGTGCTCGGCATCACGCCAGGCGGGGAACGCGCGGTGGGCGGCCTCGACCATGGCGGTCGCCTGCTCGACCGTGCCGTCGTTGGACACCTGCGGGACACGCGCAGCCTCGAGCGCTGCGGCGAAGCGATCCCGTGCGTCCTTGCGCGAGAAGTCGCGCATCGGTTCGGTGTAGAAGGGTCGCCCGTCGCCCACGCCATCCACGGCATCGCTGAGCGCGTGGCGCTCCGGCGCGGCGTCGAGCCGGGCCGTGGCGCTGACGGGATCGGGGCGCGACGGGTCGGCCAGCAGCGTGTCCGCGCTGGCGTTGTCCAGGAAGCCGGCCTTGAGCCAACTCTCGTTGCTGGTGTTCTCGAGCAGCCGTCGGACCAGGTAGGCCATCCCGGGCACCAGCTCGCCGACGGGCACGTACTCGCGGATGCGCAGCCCAAGGTCGACCGCCGCAGCCTTGAGCTCGTCGGCCATGCCGTGGAGCATCTGCAGTTCCAGCGCGCTCGTCGGCAGGCCGCGACGCTCCAGGGCCGTCATCGCCGCGGCGATCGATCGCGCGTTGTGCGATCCGAGCGCGAGTTTCACGCCGCCCTCGCCCGCGGAGGCCGGCGTGCTGGCGATGAACTGCGCCGCCATGCGTTCGAAGTTCGCATCGGTATCCCGCTTGGCACCCCAGACCGGACTGGCCCAGCCCTGCTGTTCGGCATGGATCGTCTCGTAGTCCCAGTACGCACCCTTGACCAGGCGCACCGTGACCTGGCGCCCGGTGCGGCGGCTCCACTCGATGATGCGCGTGGCGTCGTCCTGCCCGCTGCGCAGGTACGCCTGCATCGCCAGGCCGGCCGCGAACGCATGGCGTTCGCAGGCACGCATGAACAGCTCGAGCGTCAGGTCCTTGAGCGCGAACTGCTCCATGTCGAAGTTCACGAAGACGCCCTTCGAGGCCGCGGCGGCAAGGATCGGGTCGAGCGACTCGAGCAGGCCGCGGATCGAGCCCTCGGTGTCGATCGGATCCACGCGCGCGGAGAGCGACGAGATCTTGATGCTCACGTTCGTCCGTGGGATCGCACCGAGGTGGTCGCTGTCCAGGCGCGCGTTGTGCGCCCAGCCGGCCACGGTCGACGGAAGGTTGTTGACCAGGTCGAGGTACTTGGCGCGGTACGCCGTGGCTTCGTCATCGCTCACGCAGGCTTCGCCCAGCAGGTCCACGCTGAAGGCAAGGCCCTGCTTCCACAGCGACTGCAGCGTCGGCAGCGCACTCTGGGCATCGGTGCCGGCGATGAACTTGCCGGCCATGGAGGTGATCTGGCCCTCCAGTCCGAAGTTCATCAGGCCCTTGAAGAGGCCGCCCGCCTTCATGCCGAGTTCGAAGCCCGGCGGCGGCTTCACGCCCGGCTGGGCCATGTAGTCCGCCAGGTGCTCGTGCACCGCCTCGGGGGTCCGCAGCGTGGGGTAGCAGTCCACGAACCGGAAGAGCTGGACCTTGAAGGCCTCGTCCTTCATGGACCAGTCCATGAGCTTGTTCGACCAGACCGCTGCGCTCAGCAGCGAGCCCTTGTTGCGTCGCGCGCGATCGAGGAACTGGCCCCCGAGCTCACGGATCCGGGCTTCGGCGGCGGTGGAGGCCGGTGCGGCGGCAGGGGCGGAAGGTGCTTGGCGGCGCTTGGTGAAGAAGCCCATGTCGTGGCGAATCCTGGGGGTGCGGGATGGGTGGACTAGTGTAGGGCCACCGGTGCCGCGCGGACGCGCGGGCACTCAGGCCCGCTGGGCCTGGCGCGGCGGACGGACCCTGGCGATCGCTTGGACGTAACTGTCCACGCACCGCCGGGCTGCGCCGTCCCAGCCGATGCCGCGGACCTCGAACTCGCCGTGGTCCTGGAGCGCGCGCTGCAGCGGAGGATGGCGCAGCACGGCCACGATCTTGTTCGCGATGTCGTCCACATCCCAGAAGTCGACCTTCAGCGCATGCATCAGGATCTCGCTCACGCCGCTGTTGCGGCTGATGATCACGGGCACGCGATGCCCCATGGCCTCCAGCGGCGCGATGCCGAAGGGTTCGCTCACGCTGGGCATGACGTAGAGGTCCGCCATCGAGAAGACGCGGCTGATGTCGCGCCCGCGCAGGAACCCGGTGAAGGTCATCCGCCCGCCGATCCCCAGCTGTGCGGCGAGTTCGATCATGCGCTGGGCCTGGTCACCGCTGCCGGCCACCACGAACCGGACGTCGTCCATCACCTCGAGCACGCGCTTGGCGGCGCGCACGAAGAACTCCGGGCCTTTCTGCATCGTGATCCTGCCGAAGTACAGCACGATCCGTTCATGGCGCTCGATGCGCTTGATCCCGACCTGCGCCGGATCGAGGTCCACGCCGTTGTAGACCACGTCGATCTTCTCGGCGGGCACGCCGTATCGGTTCGTGCACAGGTTCTTCGTGAGCATGCTCACGGCGATCACGCGGGCCGCCGCATGCATGCCGCGGCGCTCGATGTTGTAGACCAGCTGGTTCACGTGCTCGCCGCTGCGGTCGAACTCGGTGGCGTGCACGTGCACGACCAGCGGCTTGCCGGTGAGTCTGGCGACCGCGATGCCCGCGGGATACGTCAGCCAGTCATGGGCATGGATGACGTCGAACTCCAGGCCGCGCGAGGCCTGCACGCAGAACTGCGCATAGCGCTCGCTCTGGGCAATGAGGTCGCCGCTGTAGTCGGCCGCGCCGACGATCGGGGCCGCTTCGGTGGGCGCGGATGCCGGTGCGCGTGCCGCCAGGAAGTCGGTGAGCGGCATCATCGTGCCGACTTCAGACGGGATCCGCAGCGTGCGCAGCACCTCGGGCGCGGCGCCGACCTCGTGGATCCAGCGGGCCACCGCCTCGGCGCGCGCCGCGGTGTACGGGGCATCGGCGATGACGGGCAGTTCAAGCAGGCGCGCCTGGAGGAACTCGCGAAGCCGAACTTCGTCGACCGCCTTGGGAGCCGAGGCCGTCGGGACCGCAGACTGGACCGGCGTGGGGGGCGTCGTCGTCGGTGGTTCCTGCTGCGCCACGGCCTGGTCGTGGCGCACGAAGCGCGCCCCGGCCTCCGGTGCAAGCAGGTTCACGTGCGAGGCGAACGAGCGGTCGACGCTCTTGGGCAGCACGAACGTGACGGGCACGCCTTCGGCGTCGAGGGCCTTCGTGAGTCCGTAGCACGCGGTGCCGAGGCCACCGGTGATGAAGGGCGGGAACTCCCACCCGAGCATCAGCACGCGCGGTGCGGGCATCACTCGTCCTCGTCGCCGCCGCCCATGTCCCCGAGCTGATGGAAGGCAGCCTCGTAGGCGAGCAGGAAGAGGAGCGCCGAATGGTCATCGGCCTGGGGGATCTCGTTCTCGAAGACGTACTCGCGCGCGTCGTTGCGGAAGTGGCGGATCTTCGGGACCTGCCCGTCGCCGCCGAGTTCGACGAGTTCCTCGGCCACGAGGTCCTCGATCGCATCGCCGAAGTGGAGGAGGTCCGTCTCGATCGACTCGCTGAGCCATCGATCGGCCGTGCGCAGGCGCACGGTGACCTGGTCGCCCCGGGCGTGGAGCGAGTAGGTGGCCGGGGCGGCCGCCTCGAGCGCGGCGCACTCAAGATCGTTTCCGTGCAGGGTGACGCTGGCGAAGACTCCACGCTCGGTGGCCTTGGCTGCGATGGCGTTCAGGTCAATGCTCATGGTGCCTCGGTCGGGGCGGAAATGGTAGCGATTCCCGGCGCCCCGGGACCGGCTCGCTAGGATCCTCCCATGACGACCGAGTCATGGACGACCCGCGGCCTTCGTGAGTGGATGCGGGGATTCCTGCAGCAGAAGGGCATCGAGAGCGCGCCGGCCTGCGCCGACCTGCTCCTGGCCCACGTGGCCGGCTGCGAGCGAATGCACCTCTACATGGAACCTGAACGGCCGTGGACGGCGGATGAACTCGCCACGCTCCGTGCGCTCGTCGCGCGCGCCGCCCGCCATGAGCCGGTGCAGTTCCTCGTGGGTTCGTGGGGCTTCCATGCCGCGGACTTCGAAGTCGCCCCGTGCACGCTGATCCCCCGGCCATCGACCGAAGCCTTGGTCGACGCCGCGCTGGAGTGGATCGGGCAGCAGCCGCCCGGCTCGGTGCGGTCGGCGATCGATCTGGGCACCGGAACGGGCTGCATCGCGCTCAGCATCCTGCGTGCCCTGCGTGGGCGACGGCGCAAGGAGCGGGTGCTTGCACGTGCCGGGCAGCCCAGCCCGCCCGATGGCGTGGATGGCGACGACGGCGTCCTTGCGCCTGCGGCCGGATCGCCCGAGGCCCGCGCTCCGCAGGCCGGGATCGACGCGCTGCCGACCTTCGTGCTCACCGATCTCGTTCCCGAGGCGATCGAGCTCGCTCGCCGCAACGCCGAGCGGCACGGGCTGGCCGAACACTGTTCGTTCCGCCTGGGCGACGCGTGGTCGGCGCTCGCGGAGAGCGAGCGCGGCTTCGATCTCGTGGTCTCGAACCCGCCGTACATCAGCGACGCCGAGTTCGCGGAACTCGCGCCCAACGTTGCGCAGTGGGAGCCGCGGACGGCGCTCCACGGCGGGGCCGATGGGCTCGACGTCGTGGAGCGCATCGTGCAGGGGGCAAGGCCCCGCATGCGCCCTGGCGCCTTGCTGCTGGTCGAGATCGCGGCGAGCCAGGAGCGTGCGGCGATCGACCTGGCACGAGCGTGCGGCTTGCTCGATCCGGTGGTGCTGCGCGACAGCGACGATCTGCCGCGCGTGTTGCGCGCGGTCACGCCTGCTTGACGAGCGCCTTGCGGACTTCCTCGATCAACTGCGCAGCCTGGAACGGCTTGAAGAGGCAGCACTGCAGGCCTTCCTGGCTCGAACGCACGATCGAGTGGTTCGGGTCGTAGCCGAAGCCCGTCATGAGCAGGACCGGCGTGCCGGGGCTCATGTCGCGCGTGCCGCGGAAGACCTCGTAGCCGTTGCGATCGGGCATGCGCACGTCGGAGACGACGAGGTCGTACGGTCGCTGGTCCGCGATGGCACGCGCCACGGCATCGAGCGCGCTGCCGCCGTCAGCCCGCACATCGACGCTGGCGCCAGCCTCCCCGAGGATGGACTTGATCGCGTCCCGCACGCCCGCTTCATCGTCGGCCACCAGGATCCGCTTGCCGGCGATGACGGGATCGGGTTCGGAGCGGTGCTCGATCTTGTCGATGCCCAGGACCGTCTGCGGGCCGCCGGTGGCGCTGCGGATGCGGGTTTCGAGGGTCTCGAGCGCAGCCTCCAGCCGCTCGTGCGCGTCGAGCTTGCCGGCGGCGACGCCGGTCGCGGCCTCGCGGACGAGCTGCATGGGAATCGCGATCTCGTCGCGGACGATGCCGCCGATGCGCTCGCTGGTCGTGGAGCGCTCCACGATGAGCATGTCGAGGATGTTGAGCGCCATCGCCACGTACCGGCCGTAGGTCTCGAGCGCGACCTGGTCCTCGTCGCCGAACGCCAGCTCGCGCACGCTCTCCACGTTGATCACGCCGATCACGCGCTCGTGCAGGAGCAGGGGCACCGTCAGCGACGAACGGGCCAGCGGCAATCCGGGCAGGTAGTTGGGATCACGCGCGGGATCGTTGCAGATGTAGGAGCGCCCCGTCGCGGCGACCAGGCCCGAGATCCCGTGTCCCACCGGTTCCGCATTGATCGACTCGCCGATCCGGAGCGGATCGAGCCCGTGACCGATCACGAGTTCGAGCTGGTTGGTCTTGCGGTTGCGCAGGCGGACCTCGAAGTGGGCGAAGCCGAAGATGGCCTCCATCGCGGCGTCGATCTTGCGTTCGATCAGCTGCAGGCGCTCGGCGACGTTGAGCGGGTTCACGATGTGGGCATCGAGGTCGAGCAACTCGCCGCCGGCGGCGTCGACCTGGTCCATGCGGGCCGCCAAGCGTTGGCGGACCGTGGCATCCACGAGCACCGCCACCATGCGATCGGTGCCGAGGCTCGTGGCCACGACTTCCCACGACTGCGCCCCGCAGCTGAACCGTCGGCGCCAGGTTCGCCGAGACTCGGCGGCCATGTCGGGGATGAGCGCGCGTGCCAGGTCGGCGAGCGCACGGAGCGTGGCCGCATCGAGGTGCGCCACGCGCTGGCTCATCCAGTGGATCTCGCCATGCACATCGACGATGGCGATGCCGTCGCCGATCTCGTTCAGCATGGCGATCGCCTGGTCGGCTCCTGGGCCCGCGGGGACATTCGACATCGTGGAGGGAGAGTCTATCCGCGTGTGGTGGTCCAACCCAGTCCGTACACTCACGGCCGAGGACTCCACGCCGTGATCGAGGTCGACTCGCTGCATCGAAGGTTCGGCGCCGTGCACGCGTTGCGCGGGCTGTCGTTCTCGGTGGGCCCGACCGGCGTCTGGGGCTTGCTCGGACCCAACGGTGCCGGCAAGACCACGACCCTCCGGATCCTCTCCGGCACGCTCGGCGCCGATGCCGGTCGCGTCATGGTGGGCGGGCTGGATCCCTCCGAACCCGCCGCCAGGGTGCGGCTGGGCACGCTTCCACAGCGCAGCCCGCTGCCCGGGGACCTCTCGGTGCGCGAGTACCTGTCCTTCCGGTGTGCCTTGGCGGGGGTGCCGGCTGCCGATCGTTCGTCCGCGATCGCGCGCGAACTGTCCCGGTGTGGTCTCGAGCCGGTCCGGGACCGGTTGTGCGGTGCGCTCAGCTCCGGCTTCAGGCAGCGTGCCGGTCTGGCCGCGAGCCTGGTGCACGGTCCCCAGGTGGTGCTGCTCGATGAACCGAGTGCGGGTCTGGACCCGGTGCAGGCGCCGGCGTTCCGTGCGTTGCTGCGGGAGGTCGGGCAGGGTGCGCTCGTCCTGGTGAGCAGCCACGTGCTGGCCGAGGTCGAGCAGTCCTGCGATGGTGCGGTGCTCATGGATCACGGGACCACCATCGCCCAGGGCTCGTTGGAGCAGCTGCGCGCCATCGGTGCGGACGACGCGGCCTTCATCATCGAGTGGCGAGGAGCGCGCCCCACCCTCGGCGACGAGTGGCGCCAAGCCGAGGTCGAGCAGCTCGATGGCGGATGGAACAGGCTGCGGGCGCGCAGTGCGCTGCCGGATGCGCAGGATCGACTGGCCCATGCCGTCCAGGGCGCTGACCGTCTGGTCCGACGGATCGAGCGCGAACCTGACGCGCTCGAGTCGGTCTTCGCGCGCTTGGTCGGGGGCAGGCGATGAGCGCCTTCCTCGGCATGGTGCGGCGCGAGCTCATCGCGCTCGTCGGGACGATGTCGGGCTGGACGGTGCTGGCCGTCGTGCTCGCGATCGGGCTCGTGGTCACCCTGCAATCGGTACTCGTGGATGGGGCGCTCCTGGATCTTCGTCCGGCCCTCGTGGCGGTGATGTGGTCGATGCTGCTGCTCGCTCCGGCCTTGGGAATCCGTGCCACCGTGACGGAGCGCCGCTCGGGACTGTGGGAAGTGCTGCTGGCCACGCCGGCGTCGGCACGGGTCCTGACAGCCGGACGCTGGTGCGGTGCGGTGATCATCTCCTCGCTCATCACGGTGCTGGCCTGCGGAGCCTGCGCGCTCCTGGCGTGGTGCGCCTCGACGCCCGACTGGGGAGCCATCGCCGCGGCGGCGCTCGGCATCACCCTGGCGTGCGCGGCCATCATGGCCTGGACGCTCGCCGTGGGCGCCCTGGCCGGATCCGCCGAAGCCGCGTACGCGCTTGCGCTGGCGTGTGCCGCGGGATGGGCGATCGTGACTGGTGCGCTCACCGGATCGAGCGTGCCGGGCTTGGCCGACGTCGGCTTCGCGCTCAGCCCGCTCCACCGGCTCGACGACTTCCTGCTGGGCCTGGTCGATTGCTCCAACGTCGTCATGTTCGCGGGGCTCGCGGCGGCCGGGCTCGGTGTGGCGACGGGGTTGGGTGCCACCGAGGTGACGCGCTCGGCGCAGGGCTCGGGGTGGCGTCGCTGGGCCGTGCCGGTCGCGCACGGTTCGGCATGGTGCGTGATCGCGCTCGCATCGTTCGCCCTCGCGCGCAGTCCCATGCTCCGGGTGCAGGCGGACTGGACGCGCGCGGGGATCTTCGAGATCAGTCCATCCACGCGCGAACTGCTCGCGTCGACGCCGGGGGCCTGGCGCATCACCCTGGTGGCACCGGGTGACGTCGATGCCGAGGTCCGGCTGCAGGTCGGCCAGGTCCTGAAGGCCTTCGACGATGCCGCCCGTGCAGCCGGCTGCGAACTCTCGGTGGCCAGCTTCGATCCGGCCGATCCCACCGACGCGCCTGAGTACGGCGCCTGGCTCGAGGAACTCGACCGACGGTTCGCCAAGGACCAGCGCGCGTACGACCAGGCGCTCGGCCGGGCCGCCGAGGACCTCGATGCCTTCGAACGATTCACCGCAGCCGTGCGGCCGGACCTGCGCGACACCGTCGCTGCACTCCCGGCCTCCGGGACCGATCGGACGTCGCTCGATCAGGTGCGGGCGCTCTTCGACCAGTTGTCCGAGCAGTTCCCTGCGTTCCGCCAGCGCATCGAAGGACTTCGCGTGGCCAACGAAGCGCGGCCGTTCCCTGATCGCGCGGGCGCGGTTCGTGCCTACGAGGAACTGTTCCGCGCCTGGTCCCAGCAGTTGGTGGGCATGGCGCGCGAGCTCGTGGAGCGATCCGTCGGCGACCAGGTTCCCGATGCACTCCGTGCCTTCGTGGCCGAGCACGCGCGTGCCTTCGATGCCCAAGGGCAGTCCCTGCGGCTGGCGCAGGATCGACTGTTGCTCCTGCCGCAGGACGAGCCCGGTCGGCTCGCCGAGGCGATCTCGCGTGGGGCCGCGGCGGTGATCGAAGGTCCACGCGGCGTTGCCGTGCTGCCCGGATGGCAGCTCTTCCCATCGAGTGCTGGTGAGCGGGCGCCGGATCGACGGTTCCGAGGCGAAGAGGCGATCGCCGCGGCCATGCGCTCGCTGCAGTCCGATGAGCGGCTCTGCCTCGTGCTCGTGCATGCCGAGCAGCGTTCGCTGATGAAGCCCGCGGCCAATGGCGCGGACCTGTCAGCGGTGGTCGATGCGGTGCGGCTCGGCCGCGGTGAGGTGCTCGAGTGGGTCGTGACCGCCGGTGGCGAACCGACCGGTGCCGAAGGCGCCCGGCGCGCGTACCTCATCGTGCCGCCCAACGAGCGTTCGGTCGGCGAGCCCTCGCGTCGTGAGCGCGAACTCCTCTCGGTCACGCGACGGCTGGTGGAGCGTGGCGATCCGGTGATCCTCTCGATCGGGCCCAGCGTGCGAGCGTTGGCCGGACAAGCCGATCCCTGGGCGGGCCTCGCGGCGGCGCTCGGTGCGGGTGCGAGCACGGGGGGCATCGTCGTCGATGACGTGTCGGTGGGCGAAGGTCGTCGCGAGCCTCGGAGCGATCAGTCCTTCGATGGACTCTTGGGCGATGGAGCGCTCGCCCGTGCGCTCGATGGTCAGCGCGTGCGGCTGCCGTCGGTCGTGGCTCTCGAACCCAGCGCGGGTGCGGTGACGCTGGCGGCCATCGAGCCCGCCACCAATCGCCGCATCGATCGCGAATGGCGCGCGGGATCGCGTCGACGGGGCCATGATGCGCTCGACGCGCCGGTTGCGGCGGTCGTGGCGCACGAACCCGTGCCCGGTCGTCGATCGTTGGTCGTGGCGTGCCCGGACTGGATGCTGAGCGCGGTCGCTGCGCGACGCACGCCGGTGGCGGGGGGGCATCCGGCCTTGACCGATCCCGGCAATCTCGCCTTGGCCACGCAGGGCGCCCTCTGGGTGGCGGGCCTCGATCCGATGATGTCGACGTCGGCCTCGGGGCGCGAGGCCGCTCGGGTCCGGACTGGTCCGGGGCTCTGGTGGGCCATGGTCACGCCGCTGGTCGTGCTCGCCGCGGGTGCGGTCATCGTGCGCAGACGAGGTGCGGCATGACGTGGTCCCTCGTGTTCCGTCGATGGCTGCTGGCCGGGCTGCTCGTGGCGGCCGCGGCCATCGCATGGCGTGGTGGTGCCGGCGCGCGAGCGACGGGCGTGGCGATCGATGGCCTCGATGCGGGTGCGATCGATCGATTGACGGTTGCCTCGAGGGGCAGCACCTCGACCTTCACGGCCGATGGGCTCGCGTGGCAGCAGGTCGGGCCGTACCGATGCGTGGCCGATGCGTTGGCGATCCGTGACACGATCGACGTCGTCGCCTCCTTGCCGGCGTATCAGTCGTTCAAGGCCGATGCCGTCGATCGGGCCGCGTTGGGCCTGGACCGGCCCGTCGCGACCCTCGATCTCGCCGGTCCGTCCGGCGCGCATCGCCTTGAGCTGGGCCGTCGCGCGCCGGCCGGTCGCGCCTGGGCGCAGATCGGTGATCGGGTCATCAGCACGAGTGATGCGTTGCATGCGCTGCTCGTCTCCAGCGATCCCCGGCGTTGGCGCGATCCGGCGCTCTTCGAGCGGCTGTCGCCGGAGCTCGACCGCATCGTGCTCAGGCAAGGCATCGTCACGACGGTGCTCGAGCGGACCGGCCAGCGGTGGTTCATGCGCGAACCCATCCAGACCCGCGCCGATGCCGAAGCGGTCGGCCGACTGATCGATGCGCTGTCCCGCGTGCGAGCCGACGCGTGGGTCGCCGACCTGCCTGCCGGTGACCAGGCCGATGTGGCGCGATTCGGACTCGACGCACCTGCCGGTTCGGTGACCGTGTCCATGACCACGCGCTCGATGCGGGATGGGGAGGTCGTGGCGAGCACCCAGGAGCAAGCGGTGGAGTGGGGCAGCGTCGTCGAGCGCGGCACGGGTTTGCGCGTGGCGCGACGCGTGGGATCGCCGGCGGTCGTATCGCTCGATGAGCGCTCGCTGGCCGCCATGGATCCCGCACCCGAGTCGCTGATCGATGGCCGCATGCTCGATGCGCCGTCGAGCTCGATCAAATCCATCGCCGTCGATGGTCCCGCGGGTCGGTTCACGCTCGAGCGTCGCGAAGGACGGTGGTTCATCATCGACGCGGAACACCCTGATGGCGTGGTGGCGCGGGATCCCGCGATCGCCTCGCTCCTCGTGGCGCTCACCGAGTCCCGGGCCATGGCGATGAACGAGCAGGGTGCGCCCGCCGAGCTGGCGCGGACCACGATGTCGATCACCGGCTTCGATGGCGCGGTGCTCGGATCGCTGTCGATCGTGCGCGAGGGCACGGCGGGCCGCTTCGGCGTCGAAAGCGGCGATGGATTGCTGCGCATCTACTCGGAACGGATGCTGCTGCCGCTCGAACCCGGGCCGTACGTGCGCTGATCCGCGGCCGCGCGCAGCAGGCCGGCTCAGTGGCCTTGATCAACGGGGGGCATCGTGGGGTTCGTTCGGCGGCGCAGGCGAAGCTCGAGGTCGTCCCCCGAGCGCGCCGCGCTCAGCGTGCGCCAGCGTGTGGCATCGATCAGGCGCGTGGGGTCAAGGCCACGCACGGCGGTGGCGGCCTCCGCGTCGCCCATCACGATCGGCGCGATGAACGCCCAGAGTTCGTCGATGAGCCCCGCTTCGAGCAGCTTGCCCATCAGGCCGCCGCCGGCCTCGACCAGCACCGTGCTGACGCCCAGCCGGCCATGGAGGTCCCTCATCAGCGAGGACAGGCCCTCGGCGCCGTCATCGATCGCCAGCACATCGGCCCCAGCCGCACGAAGCGCATCGGCATGGTCCGCGCGTCCGGTGAGGGCCTCGCGCGAGCACGCCACCGTGAGTGGCGCCTGCTCGATCGTCCTGATGAGCGCACTCGATGCATCGAGTTCAAGCTGCCGGTCCACCACCACGCGACGGGCCCGTCGCAGGATGGGCGTCCCGCGAGCCGTCAGGCGCGGGTCATCGGCCCGGACGGTCCCCATGCCCGTCAGGATCGCATCGACGCGCGCGCGCTCTCGGTGGACGCGGCGGCGGCTGGTCTCGCAGGAGATCCATTGGCTCTCGCCGGTGCGGGTGGCGATGGCGCCATCAAGCGTCTGCGCCCACTTGGCGGTGACCCACGGCAGGCGACGCATGACGCGCTTGACGAACGGCGCGTTCAGGTCGTCGATCTCCGGCAGCGGATGATGCACGGCCTCGATGCCCGCCGACGCGAGCGCCTGCATGCCTCCGGTCGCGGTGGGATTCGGATCGCGCGTGGCGAACACGACGCGTGACACCCCTGCGGCGATCAAGGCGTGCGAGCAGGGCCCGGTGCGTCCGTGGTGGTTGCACGGTTCGAGCGTGACGTAGGCGCACGCGCCCCGGGCGCGATCACCCGCTTCCGCGAGCGCGTTCACCTCGGCATGGGCCTCGCCGCAACGGCGGTGCCAGCCGCGTCCGACGACCTGGCCGTCGCGCACGATCACGCAGCCCACCATCGGGTTGGGTTCCGCGCCGCCGTGACCACGCAGGGCGAGCTTCGCGGCCGTCAGCAGGAACCGCCGTGCGTCGGCCTCAGCCGGCATGGCTCGGCTCGTGGTTCATGTGCGCCGCTTCAGCCGGCATGGCTCAGTTCCGCGTTCGGTTGGGCGGCCTTGGCGTGCGACGGAGCGGGCTGCAATGGCCCGGCCATCACGACGAGCACGTCATCGTCACGGCGTCCGCGGGTCCAGCTGTCGACGAGCGAGGCCACGTGCGTCGTCACGTCCGAGGGCAGGTCGCGGTGCGACAGCGTGGCGCGGAGGTTGTCCAGGCCGAGGGACTGCCGGGCCGGGTTCTGGGCCTCGATCACGCCGTCGGTGTACGCGATGAAGGCATCACCGGCGCCGATGTCCACCGTGTCCTGCGGCAGCGGATCCTGGTCGGGCATGCCGAGCACGCCGGCGTTGGAGTCGAGGGCCCGTGGCGTGCCGCCGCCGGCAGGGCGGACGAAGGCGGGTGGATGCGCTGCATTCGTGAAGGTGATCACTCCGGCGGCAGGATCGATCTTGGCACAGATCGCCGTCGCATAGGACTGGTGCCTCGAGAGCACCAGTTCGCAGTAGCGGTGGAGCCCGTTCATGAGCTGCGCAGGATCGATCATCGGATCCTCGAGCCGCAGGCGCTCGATCTCGCCGGCCAGCCGCTGCACCGCCAGTGCCGAGCGCAGCCCGTGTCCGAAGACATCGACCAGCAGGATCATGCGCGCGCCGTCCTCCCGCACCCAGGTCGCGGGGAAGTCGCCGCCCAGGTCCTGCGCAGGCTTGAACGTGTAGCGGAACGGCACGGCAGCATCGGGCTCCTGGCCCGGGAAGATGCTCTCGTGGATGGCGCGTGCACTCGCGAGTTCACGGCGCAGGTTCACGAAGCCGTCGCGGAAACGCTTGGTGCGGAAGCGTGATCCGTGTCGCCGCAGCCGCAGCCAACAGAGCAGCAGGCCCGGGGCCAGCACGAACGGCAGCACGATCGTGCGCAGCAAGGCCGTCGTCCACCAGGGGGTGCCCATCTCGACGCCGTCCACGACCATCGGTGCCTCGACCGGCAGCGGCAGCAGCAGGTCCGCCAGCATGTAGATGACCAGCAGCGGGGCGATCGGCTTCAGGCTTTGCTTGGGGCCCCACGGCAGGAAGAGGCATGCGGTGATGTGCCAGAAGAAGAGCGATGCGAGCGGGCTGAAGCCCTGGCGCGAGCTCAGCCCCATGTAGACGTCCAGCGCGGCCTGGGCCATGCCGACGAGCACGATCATGATGCTCGCCTCGCGGATCAGTTCCTCCCGCCCGTGGATCGCGCGCCGGCGCACCAGTCCGAACCAGGCGGCGATCGCCGCGATGAGCACGGTGAGCGTGATGACGAGCCACGTCTGCAGCCGGCTGAGCGCGCCGAAGGCGATGATCGTGGCTGCATCAGGCCTGGGAACGCCCGAGGGCCATCGATCGGCCGCCAGGAGGTCGAGCGCCGCTTGGGCGGTGACTTGGCTGGCCACGATCACGATGACGCCGAGCAGTTCCCACGCGATGTACGCGATCGCCAGCCAGAGGAACCTGCGCTTGAAGAAGCGCGAGAGTTCGACCTCGTACTCGCTGCTGAACCAGTCGCGCTCGTCGGCGGGCACGCGGGCAGGATAGCCGTGCCGAGATGGTCGCCCAACGGAAACGGGGCGCCCGGTTGGGCGCCCCGTGGGGTTCGGTCGATTCGGTCGCCGGACGGGCGTCAGCCCTGCTTGGCGAGGACTTCGTCCTTGAGGCGATCCGGCATCAGGCGGTAGGTCAGCGGCTCCATGCTGCTGCTGGCGCGGCCCTGGGTCATGCTGCGCAGCGTGGTGGTGTAGCCGAAGAGTTCCGACAGCGGCACTTCGCAGTGCAGCAGGCGGGTCACGCCGCGCATCTCGCTGTCGACGATCGAGCCGCGACGGCTGGCGATGTCACCCGAGACGTTGCCGAAGAACTCGTCAGGAGTCGTGACCACGAGCTTCATGATCGGCTCCAGCAGCGCCGGCTTGGCCTTCATGCACGCTTCGCGGAAGGCCAGTGCGCCGGCCTGTTCGAAGGCGATCTGGCTCGAGTCGACGTCGTGGTACGAGCCGAAGACCAGCTCGACCTTGACGTTGATCATGGGGAAGCCGCCGATGATGCCGCTCGTCGCAGCCTGTCGCACGCCGTACTCGATGCTGGGGATGAACTCGCGCGGGATCACGCCGCCCGAGATCTTGTCCAGGAACACGACGCCGTCCTTCATCTTCAGCTCCTCGGCCTCGGCTTCCTCCGGGGTGATGGGGCTGACGTTCACGGTGGCGTCGCCGAACTGGCCGCGGCCGCCGGTCTGCTTCTTGAAGAGGCCGCGCACGTCCTTCGCCGTGCCGACGATCGTCTCGCGGTAGGCCACGCGGGGCTTGCCGACGTTGACGTTGATCTTCATGTCGCGGACGAGCTTGTTGCGGATGATCTCGAGGTGGAGCTCACCCATGCCGCTGATGATCGTCTCGCCCGTCTCCTCGTTGAAGTTGGAGCGGAACGAGGGGTCCTCGCGACGGATCGTGGTGAGCGCCTCGCCGAGCTTCTTGCGGTCATCGGCCGTCACGGGCTCGATGCTCATGCTGATCACGGGCTCGGGGAACACCATGCGCTCAAGGATGATCTGGTCATCGTTGTCGCACAGCGTGTCGCCGGTGTAGGAGTCCTTGAGGCCGACGACCGCCACGATCTGGCCGGAGCCGGTCGAATCGAGGGCGTTGCGGTCCTTGGCGTGCATCTCGTAGATGCGGCTGACGATCTCGCGCTTGCCGTTGCCGGGGTTCGTGACGCGCATGCCCTTCTCGAGCTTGCCCGAGTAGATGCGGATGTACGTCAGGGTGCCGGCCACGTCGGCGACGACCTTGAACACGAGGGCGCTGAAGGGCGCGTTCTCGTTGTGGGGGCGCGTCATGCGCTGGTCCGGGTCGCGGGGGTTCACGCCTTCGACGTCGCTGCGCTCGGTCGGGTTGGGAAGGAACTCGACGGCCGCGTCGAGCACCTTCTGGATGCCGACATACTTCAGCGCCGAGCCGCAGAGCACGGGGAAGCACTGCAGGGCAATCGTGCCCTTGCGCAGCGCGGCCTTGAGTTCCTCGACGGTGACCGACGCCGGATCGCTGAGGAACTTGTCGGTCAGGTTCTCGTCGAGCTCGCAGATCTTCTCGACCATGCGCTCGCGCCAGACCTGCGCGTCGACCAGGAATTCCTCGGGGATCTCGCCCTCGGTCATGGTCTGGCCGTCGTCCTCGGCGTTCCAGCGGATCGCCTTCATGGTGAACAGGTCGATCACGCCCTGGAAGTCGTTGCCGTAGCCCATCGGGAACTGGATCGCGATGGCGTTGGCACCAAGGCGGGTCAGGATGCTGCCGAAGGAGAAGTTGAAGTCGGCCCCCATCTTGTCCATCTTGTTGATGAGGCAGCAGCGGGGGACGCCGTAGCGGTCAGCCTGGCGCCAGACCGTCTCGCTCTGCGCTTCCACGCCTTCCTTGCCGTCGAACACCGCGACCGCGCCGTCGAGAACGCGCAGCGAGCGTTCCACTTCGATGGTGAAGTCGACGTGGCCCGGGGTGTCGATCAGGTTGACCTTGTACTCGGTGCCCTTGAACGTCCAGGGGCAGGTCGTCGCGGCCGACTGGATGGTGATGCCGCGTTCCTGTTCTTCCTGCAGGCTGTCCATGGTCGCGGTGCCTTCGTGCACTTCGCCCATGCGGTGGATCTTGCCCGTGTAGAAGAGGATGCGTTCGGTGACGGTGGTCTTGCCTGCGTCGATGTGGGCGCAGATGCCGATGTTGCGAACCTTGCTCAGGTCAGTTGCCATGGTGGTCTCGTGTTCTGGAAATGGGGAATCGGGGAGTCTAGCGGCCCCCGGGCCGTCGGGTCAATGCTCGCAGGGCGGCCCCCCTCAGCCCCGGCGGACGAGGTCGGTCTCGCGGATCCCCAGCGATTCCCAGTGCGGAGCGAGATCGGCCAGCCATCGGCGCCCATCCTGCACATAACCGGCGGTCGGGGCCAGGCCGGGCACCTGCCGGGTGAAGAACCGGTTCAGGCGCTCCATGCACACTTCACGAACCGTCTTCGCGGCCATGCTGGCCAGGGCAATCGGCAGGTGCATCGACTCGGCACCGACGTCGAAGCTGACTCGGACTGGGCGGTCGTCGATCGTGAGCAGGTAGTGGGAGTGCTCGTCGTCCTCGACGATCACGCGCGGCGAGCGGGCATCGAGCGACCGCATCAGGTCATCGAGGTACCGCATGCGGCCGCCTTGCCGGTCGAAGGCGAGCCATGCAGGACGACCCGGGTGGGCCGCCAGCGCGTCGCGAGCGGCCTGCATCGCCGTGAGGAAGGTCAGGTTCGGCTTGAGCGCACCCGTGGCCAGGTGCGCGTTGAGCGCAGCCGGTTCGTGACGCACGCAGCGGAGCGCATGGAGCACCACGCCGGCCTTCGTGCAGGCACGCATGAACTGCCCGGCACCGATGGTCGCGAGCGCACGATCGGTCGCGACCGGCAGCGCGACCGGCGGCTCGTCATGCGGGAATGCCTCGCGGTCGCCCAGCATCACGCGCAGCGCGTCGTCATCCGGGGCGATCGCGGTGCTGCCGTGTGCCGCTGCGGCGCAGGCAAGCACCGTCCGCTCGAGGTGCGTGAGCGGGTGCTGGATCGAGCCCTTGGCGAGCTTGAGCTTCTTGCTGTCGGCGATCGGCAACCGGCCGCGCGCATCCTTGCCGGTCCGGCAGACCGCGGTGCGCAGCAGCGTCCAGAGGTTGGGCGGCATCGCGCCGGGGTCGGCCAGGTCGACGGTGGTGCCCTCGCCGACGGTCCAGACCGATGCGCCCACGCACAGCGGCCCCAGCAGGGGTCCGTAGCCGGCTTCATCGACGCCCAGGAGCAGCATGGGAGCAAGGGATACCACGGGATGGGCCCTACGATGGCGCCATGCCGCTGCCTGCTCCCGGTTCGAAGGTCCTCGTCGCCATGAGCGGCGGCGTCGACTCGTCGGTCGCTGCGGCACTGCTGGTGGAGCGCGGCTACGAGGTGGTGGGTTGCTTCATGCGGCTCGGGTCGCCCGGCGAGGAGCTCGAGGGGCTGGCACCGATGCCCACCGAGGGCTTCGATGCGTCATCCTGCGCCTTGCCTGCGAAGCCCGACGGCAGCACGCCGCTGCGGATCGGCCACCGAGGGTGCTGCTCGATCAGCGATGCACAGGATGCGCGCACGGTCGCGGCCCGGCTCGGGATCCCGTTCTACGTCTGCAACTTCAAGAAGGACTTCGGTCGCATCGTCGACTACTTCGTGGGTGAGTACAACGCCGGGCGCACGCCCAATCCGTGCGTGCGCTGCAACGACTGGCTCAAGTTCGGCAAGCTGCACGAGTACGCGCGCTCGATCGATGCCGTGGCGGTGGCCAGCGGGCACTACGCGCGCATCGTGCACGGCGCGCAGGGTGCCGAACTGCACCGCGGGCTCGACCTGTCGAAGGACCAGTCGTACGTGCTCTTCGGTGCACGCCGCGAGACGCTCCACGAGATGATCCTGCCCATCGGCGACCTGCCCAAGACCGAGGTCCGTGCCATGGCGCAGGAGCGGGGGCTGCCGGTCTTCGACAAGCCCGACTCGCAGGAGATCTGCTTCGTGCCCGACGACGACTACGCCGGGCTCGTCGCTCGGCGCACGCCGGCGGCGGTCGCGCCCGGCCGCATCGTGGATCACCACGGCCGCGACCTCGGCGGACATGCGGGGCACCAGCACTTCACGGTCGGGCAGCGCAAGGGGCTCGGCGTCGCCGCCGGTGTGCCCTTGTACGTCATCGGCAAGGACGCTGCGTCGAACACGGTCACGCTCGGTCCGCGCGAGTTGCTGCTCGCCGCAGGCTGCACGGCGACGCAATCGAACTGGCTCATCGATCCGCCGACGGACTGGATGCCGTGCTCGGCGAAGATCCGCTACAACGCCCAGCCGGTCGCGGCGCGCGTGCGCGCAACCGGTGCCGACACGATCGAGGTTCGTTTCGATGAGCCCCAGGCTGCGGTGGCGCCCGGCCAGGCCGTGGTCTGCTTCGACGGCAGTCGCGTCCTCGGCGGCGCCTGGATCGACGCGGCGGTGGTGATCACGCCACCGTGACGGAGCGGTCCAGGTACACGTCCTGGATCGCGTTGAGCAGCTTCACGCCCTCGGGCATCGGGCGCTGGAAGGCCTTGCGACCGCTGATCAGGCCCATGCCGCCGGCGCGCTTGTTGATCACCGCCGTCTTCACGGCCTCCGCGAAGTCGTTCTCGCCGCTCGCGCCGCCTGAGTTGATCAGGCCCGCCCGGCCGGCGTAGCAGTTGAGCACCTGGTAGCGGCAGAGGTCGATCGGATGGTCGGTCGCCAGGTCGCTGTACATCCGCTTGTCGAGCTTGCCGTAGCTCGAGTCACCGCTGTTGAGCGCGGCGTAACCGCCGTTGAGCTCAGGCAGCTTCTGCTTGATGATGTCGGCCTTGATCGTCACGCCGAGGTGGTTCGCCTGGCCGGTCAGATCGGCGCTCAGGTGATGGTCCTTGCCGTCCTTCTTGAACTTCGGGTTGCGCAGGTAGCACCAGAGGATCGTGGCCATGCCGAGCGCATGGGCCTCGTCGAAGGCGCGCGCGACCTCGACGATCTGGCGGCCGCTCTCATCGCTGCCGAAGTAGATGGTCGCACCGACCGCGCAGGCGCCCATGTTCCAGGCATCGCGCACCGAGCCGAACATGATCTGGTCGAACTTGTTCGGGTAGGTCATCAGCTCGTTGTGGTTGATCTTGACGATGAACGGGATGCGGTGCGCGTACTGCCGCGACACGCTGCCGAGCACGCCGAAGGTGCTCGCCACGCCGTTGCAGCCGCCCTCGACGGCCAGCTTCACGATGTTCTCGCCGTCGAAGTAGATCGGGTTCTTGGCGAAGCTCGCCCCCGCGGAGTGCTCGATGCCCTGGTCGACCGGCAGGATGCTCACGTAGCCCGTCCCCGCAAGCCGCCCGGTGCCGAAGAGACGCTGCAGGTTGTTGAGCACCGGCTGCGGCCGGTCGCTCTTGGCCCACACGCGATCGATGAAGTCAGGGCCCGGCAGGTGAAGGCCGGCGGAGGGCACCTTGGCCTTGTGCTCGAGGAGGCTGGCTGCGTCGGCTCCGAGGTACTGGGCGATCTGGCTCATGCGCGGCAAGGTAGCGGCTGCGGCGCTTCATGCCGGGTCCCTCGGCGCGCGTCGGTCCGTGGCCACGGTTGAGGCGGATACGCTCCGCCCGTGCGCCCGGCATGGCTGTCAGCCTCGATCCCGACGACCTGCGACCTCGCCATCATCGGCGGGGGCTTCGCAGGGCTCACCGCAATGGTCAGCCTGCTCAACGTCCGCTCCGATGCGCGGGTCGTGTTGTTGGAGCGGCATCCTCGTCGCGGACCAGGCGTGGCGTACGGAGGGTGCGAGCCGCATCACCTGCTTAACGTGCCTGCTGGCCGAATGGGGGCGACACCGGCCGATCCCGGAGCCTTTCATGCATGGCTCGAGTCGCGAGAGCCCGGACGCTGGGCTGCGACGGACTTCGCACCGCGGGCGCGGTACGGCGAGTACCTGATGGACCTGGTCGATGCTGCGCGGGCGTCGAACAGCGCGATCTTGGCGAGGGAGTCCGTGGTCCGACTGGAAACGACACCTCGCCATGTCGACCTGCTGCTCGGATCGGGTGAGTCGCTTCGAGCGAGTGCCGTGCTGTTGGCGCCCGGACTTCCCCAGGCGCGCCCGCCTTGGCGTGGTCTTGATGATGACATCCCCGCCGGGTTCCTGGTCGCCGATCCATGGGCTCCGGGGGCACTCGACGGATTGGATGCTGGTCAGGCCGTGGCCGTCGTGGGCAGCGGCCTCACGGCCATCGACATCGTGAGCAGCTTGAGGCGCCGGGGGCATCAGGGCTCGATCACGTTGCTGTCCCGCGGTGGGCGCCTTCCGCTGCCGCACGTCGGCACGCCGGTCCAGCCCACGACGTACGCCCCGGAGGAACTGGCCAAGGGCGTCTTGCCGGCACTGCGGGCCGTTCGTGCAGCTGCCGACGAGCTCGCGTCACGGGGCCTACCGTGGCAGGGAGCGGTCGATGGACTCAGGTCACAGACCTCGGCCACCTGGCAGGCCTGGAGCGCAGACGAGCGCAGTCGGTTCGTGCGCCACCTTCGGTCGCTGTGGGAGATCCACCGACATCGGGCACCTGCGCATCTCCTGCAGGAGCTGGAGTCCCAGCGCCGTTCGGGCACGCTGTCGATCGTGAGGGGGAAGATTCATGGGCTCACCGTCTTGGGCGGTCAGCTCCAGGTTCAAGTGCAGTCTCCCGAAGGCGAGGGTGTCCTGACCGTGGCGCGTCTGGTCAATTGCGCCGGACCGGCCCAGGGCATACGCCAGACCATCGACCCGTTGTTGTCGTCGTTGCTCCACTCCGGGCTCGGGTCGACCGACGACGTGGGGCTTGGACTGCGCGCCGACCCCCAAGGGCGGATGCTGCGTCATGACGGCAAGCCGAACGAACGCGTCTGGCTGGTCGGGGCGCTTCGAAAGGGCGACCTCTGGGAGTCCACCGCCGTTCCCGAGCTCCGGATGCAGGTCGCCCAGGCCGTCGCCGGGTTGGCACCGCTGCTGTAGCCCAACCCTCAGCTCGTCGCGGCGATCCGCTGCATCGCGCGCGTGGGCTTCTGCGCCCGCTGCGACTCGGTCTGGCGGCGGATCTCCTCGGCGTCAGCGTATTCCTCGCCGAAGCGCACCAGCCGAAGGCTGTTGGCGATGACGAACACGTACGCGACCGCTTGGTAGAAGGGCGTGATCCAGATCTGCAGGTTGCCGGTGGCCGCGAGTGCCAGGCCGATGATCGCCAGGACCAGGCTCGCCGCGATGTTCAGCGCGATGATGCCGCGGGCCTTGCGCGCCAGTTCGAGCAGGAAGGGAACCAGGCGCAGGTCGTCGTTCATGAGCGCGACGCCGGCGCTGTTGGTGGCGATGTCGCTGCCGGACAGACCCATCGCCACGCCCACGTCCGCGCTCGCGAGCAACGGGCCGTCGTTGATGCCATCGCCCACGGCGAGCACGCGGTGACCCCGCTTGAGCAGGTACTTGAGTTCCTCGTGCTTCTCCTCGGGCAGGCACTCGGCCTCGATCGAGTCGACGCCCGCCGCCTGGCCCACGCGCGTGGCCACGCCGAGCCGGTCACCCGTGAAGATCGACACGCGGCGGACGCCCAGGTCACGCAGGCGCTGCACGGTCTCGGGGGCATTCCTGCGCAGCTTGTCCTCCAGCCCCACGGCGCCCAGGTACGTGTCGCCGCGCATCACGTGCACGCCGCTCATGCCTTCGATTCCGGCCTCGACCGACTTCACCGACGCCGCGATCGCGGGGTTCAGCTCGAGCAGCCAGCCCGAGCGGCCGGCGCGGAGCGTCTGGCCACCGACGAGCGCCACGACGCCGCGACCGTGCACTTCCTCGTAGCGCTCGACCTTGGCCGGCTCGATGCGCGCACGCTGCGCCGTGTCGAGGATCGACCGGGCGAGCGGGTGGTTGGAGCTCTGCTCGCAATCGGCCGCAGCCTGCAGGAGATCGGCGGCATCCACGCCCTCGGCCGGTGCGAGTCGGCTGACGCTGAACTTGCCCGTGGTGAGGGTGCCCGTCTTGTCCAGGACCACCGTGTCGATGTCGCCCGCGCTCTCGAGCACGCGGGTCTGCTTGATCATGATCCCCAGGCGGGCAGCGGCCGCGAACGCGGCGACCATGGCGGTCGGGTAGGAGATGAGCAGGGCGCCGGGACAGGTCACCACGAGCACCGTGATCGCGCGCACCGCGGCGGTCTCGCGCACTTCCGCACTGTCGGACTTGCTCGTGAAGAACCAGACGATGCCGGCCACCATGAGGACCACCGGCACGTAGTAGGCCGACAGCCGCTCGATCAGTTCCTGCCGTTCGGTGCGGCTGTTCTCGGCTTCGCGGATCAGCGTCTCGACTTTGCCGATCGTGGTCTCGCCGGCGACCGCGGTCACCTGCAGGTCGATCTGGCCCGTCAGGTTGGTGGTGCCTGCGTAGACCTCGCTGCCGGGCTGCACTTCCACGGGAACCGCTTCACCGGTGAGCGAGGCCTGGTTGATGCTCGACTGGCCCGCCAAGACCTTGCCATCGACGGGCAGGTTCTCGCCGGGGCGAACGCGCACCCGGTCGCCGACCTTCACCTGCCGCAGGCTGACTTCGCGGTCCGTGCCGTCGGCCCCGATGAGTCGCGCCACGTCCGGCGTGAGTTCGATGAGTTCACGGATGGCCCGTTGCGCACCCCACGCGGTGCGGCTGAGCACCAGTTCCGACAGCCACAGGAAGAACGCCAGGAACCCCGCGGGCAGGTAGAGGTTGTTGGCCAGCGCCGCGAGCACGGCCAGCGAGGCAAGCGTGTCGCTGCTGGGCTTGCCCGCGACGAGTTCCTGCCAGGCACCCTTCACGAGCGGGGCGGCGAGGATCAGGGCGCCCATGGCTGCCGTGATGTTGGTCACGCTCTCGCCCACGCCAAGGAGCGCCCGGGCCACCCAGGCCGTGAGCAGCATGACGCCGCCAACGAGGGCCACGAACAGCTGGCGCTCGAGGCGCTCGCCGTTGGAGGCGGACGGATCGATGGAAGGGGAAGCCGAGGGGGTCGTGATGGTGCTCATGGTCGATGGACCCGAGGAACGGAGAGGTGACCTGCAGCGTAGCACGCTCGCCATCCCTCGGTTCGATCCTGCGGGGTACCTTCCACCCCACCATGCTTCAGGTCACCGTCATCGGCGACGGCCAGTTCGGGTTGGTCCTTGCCTCGCTGGCCGCGAGTCGGGGGCACGCCGTCCGGCTGTGGGGAGCGTTCCCGCAGGATCTTGCCGCCTTGGCCTCCACACGCCGATCACCCCGGCTTGCGGACTTCGAACTCGATCCGGCCGTGACGGTCGAGCCCGATGCCCGGCGAGCCCTGGTGGGGGCTGACCTGTGCATCAGCGCCGTGCCGACGCAGCACCTGGCGGCGGTCTGGACGACGCTGGCCAAGGACCTTCCACCGTCAGCGGTCATCGTCAGCGTGAGCAAGGGCCTGGAGCGTGGATCCCTGCGCCGCCCGAGCCAGATCGTGCAGGAAGCCGTGCCCGGCCACGAGGTCGTGACGATGTCCGGGCCGTCGATTGCCGCGGAGATGGCGCGTCGACTTCCGCTGGTGATGGTGGTCGCCGGTGCGCCGCACGCGACGGCTGCCGTGCAGGATGCCCTGAGCTGCTCCTGGCTGCGGCTCTACACGCTGCGTGACCATGTCGGCGTCGAACTGGCGGGGGCCGCCAAGAACGTGATTGCGCTGGCCGCAGGCATGCTCGACGGCATGCGTGCAGGCATGAACGCCAAGAGCGCGCTGCTGGCGCGTGGCCTGGCCGAGATCGTCCGCTTCGGCTCGGCGCACGGCGCGCAGGCCGAGACGTTCTTCGGCGTCGCAGGCGTGGGCGACCTGGCGACCACCTGCTTCAGCCCCGATGGACGCAACCGTTCGTGCGGCGAGGCGCTCGGCCGGGGGCAGTCGCTCGCCGACCACCTGGCGCACACGCGATCCGTGGTCGAGGGTGTGGACACGTGCGATGCGATCGTGCGCGACGCCCGCGCCCGCGGGATCGAACTGCCCATCATGGAGGCCGTGCACGGCGTGCTCTTCGGCGGGGTTGCGCCGGCCCAGGCGCTGCAGTCGCTCATGGCCCGCGATGTCGGCGTCGAGCGCGTGCGCTGACGCGGCGCTCACTCCTCGTCGAACTTCCGGGCGATCAGCCGCAGCAGTGCGGCCATCGCGGCATCCTCGTCGGGGCCATCGCAGGTGATCTCGAGTTCGGTCCCCGCGGTGCCCGCCACCAGCAGCATCTGCATGATGCTCTTGCCGTCGACCGTCTCGTCGCCATCGGTCCGGCGCACGGTCACGGTGCAGCCGAAGCCCATCGCCGTCTGCACGAAACTCATCGCCGGGCGCGCGTGCAGCCCGAGCCGGTTGAGGATGGTGGCGCGGCCCGACACCATGCTGGTCAGCCCTTCGACGATCCCGCTTCCTGCAGGAGCAGGCGCGCATCGGCGGGGGTACGGGCCTGGCGCAGGAAGCGCTTGAACTGGTCGTCCTGCAGCGACTGGAAGATCGCCTCCATCGCAGCCACGTGGAGGTCTGGCTTCGACTCCGGGCTCAGGATGAGGAAGACCGCATGCACCGGCTGGCGGTCGAGCGAACTGAAGTCGATGCCGGACGGGCTGATCCCGAGCGCGGCGATCGGTGCGTCGACGAGGTCCGTCTTGGCGTGCGGCACGGCCACGCCGTGGCCGAAGCCCGTCGAGCCCTTGCGCTCGCGCTTGAGTACGGCCTTGACCAGCTCGTCGGCCTGCGCGGCCTTGACGACCTTCGCGGTGACGAGCGCCTGCATCAGTTCGCTGATCGATGCATCGCGCTTGGTGGCATCGAGCGGGGCGAGGACGGCCTTGGCGTGGACGAGGTCGATCAGCTTCATGGAGAAGGCGGATCGTAGCGATTGCCAGGATGCCGGGCCACAACGCACGCGCCCGGCGAGGGAGCGTGTCCCGCGCCGGGCGCGATGGTGGAACGAGGTCGAGCCGGGTTCGGCTCAGTGGCGATGCTCGCGCAGGCGGGCCTTGTGCTCGCTGAGTTGCCGGCGGCTGCGATCGACGGCCAGGTCGACGCACGCGTACAGGTTGTCGTGGTGCGTGTTGCAGACGAAGTCCTTGTGATGGTCCACGTTGGCGCGCAACTCGACGTGGAACCCGTGGCTCGGCAGCGGTTCGACCACCACCTCCAGGCCGCTCACGCGATTGAAGTACCGCGGGAGCTTCGAGACCTTCTCGCGGATGTACGCGGCGATGGACTCGGTGAGCTGCATGTGCTTGGCGCTGATGGTCACGATCATGGCAAGGACCTCCGTGGACGGCGGTGCGGGGCAGCACCGCAGGATGCGCGGCACGCGGCAGAGGCGACGATCGCCCGGCCGTCCGGGTCCCGAGCCCGGAGGAGCTCGCCATGCATCACGCAGGGCGACTCCGCGCCAAGGTGAACCACGAGTGAACCTACTCCTCGGTTCGCGAGAAGGACAGCACAATCCGCGAACATCGCTCGGATCGTCCGGACCAGGTCGTGAAGGTGAGGGGTGGCTGGCGAGCGTGCCATCGTGGTCCGCCGGCTCCGTCATGGACGCCGGCGCACCTCGAGGATCGAATACGAATCACCCCGGCGGAAGCGGATCGTGAGGGTTTCCCGACGAGGCAGGCGGGTCAGGGCCACGCCGAGCTCGCGGACCGACCGCACGGGCTCCCCGTCAACGCCGACGATCACGTCGCCCGGCCGCAGTCCTGCGTCGCGGGCCGTGCTCTTCGTGACGAATCGCACGATCCTGGCCCCATCCGGGTGATCCTCGCTGGTCACGCCGATCGAAGGTTGGGTGGGGTCGGTCGACAGGCCCTGGGCGCCGCGTTCCCGGGTCCACGTCGTCCATGAGCGCTCGATCTCCTCGAGGCTCGCTCCGTGCGCCCGCTCGAGCGCACGCGTGCACGCCGGATCATCCCGGAATCCCGCGACGGCTTCCGCGTACAGCCGTTCGAGTGCACCTCGGGACGCAGTGAACTCCATGAGCGAACGCACGAGTGGATAGGTCGACTCGCCATCCTTCTGGAAGTCGTCCTCCGGCATCGTGAGCAACCGACGCAGACCCGGAGCGGCGCCGGTCGCCAGCAACTGCATCGCTGCGTCGGCGCGTTCGTTGGGCAGGAACTCGAACGAGCCGTCCTCACGCGTGCGGTAGGTCTCGAAGACGGTGGCCAGACCCTCGCGCAGCCAGATCGGATGGAGCTGGTTGATGCGTTCCATGTGCGCAAAGTGCAGGGCATGGGTGAACTCGTGGCGCAGCGTCGCGCCGGTGTCGCGCGTGAGCAGGCGTCGCGACGCGTGCTCGTAGCGGCCGGCGCGGGAGGGGGTGAGGCCGTCGCCCTCGCCGTCGGTGCCGACGGCCACGATCACCGCCACGGGCTGGGCGAGTCCCTTGCCGAAGAGCCGGCTGACCTGGTCCTGCGTCATCGCCGCGAGCATGGAGAGCAGCTCGCCGCGGCTGGTCGGATCCTGCGTGGTCACCAGGACCGTGTTGGTCGCGCCGTCGGGGAACGAGCGGTAGCCGGTGGTGAAGCGCATCCTCCAGGCATCGACCGCCTTCGTGGCCTCGGCGCCGGAAAGCGCGCCGTTCTCGTTGTGCGCGCGCGCGGTGCGCATCGCATCCTGGACCACCGACCAGGACTCATGCCGCCGAAGGCCCGCGAAGTCAGCGCCCGATTCGACGGCGGCGAAGTCGGTGAACCCCTCCTCGATCGCGCGCTTCAGGTACCCGGCCGCCACGCGTTGGTCACCCGACTGCGCCGCCGCCCGCGCAGCCAAGGCCAGCATGCCGGCGTCGCCCGGGGCACGCTCGAGCCATGCCTTCGCACGCGTCAGAGCATCGACGCTGCGCCGCTGCGCAAGGGCCTCGTTCACGGCCCGTTCCGTCGCCGACCGAGCCGTGTCGGCGGGGGACTGCGCGGCTGCCGCCGTGGCGATGGCGAGGCAGGCGATCGCGAGCCGGATGGAGCGAAGCGTTCGTCGCACGGCACGATCGTAGCCAGCCGGCTTGCGGGATCCGCGCCCCGCGCCGATGATCCCACGCATGAAGGCACCCGAAGGCTTCGATCTGTCGCTGCGCGTGATGACCATGCCGCGCGACACCAACCACAGCGGCACCGTCTTCGGTGGGGTCGTGTTGAGCTACATCGACCAGGCTGCGTACATGCACGCGCGTCGGCTCGGCCTGCACCGCTGGGTGACGAAGGCGATGGAGAAGATCGAGTTCATCGCGCCGGTGGGCGTTGGCGAGTCGGTCACGCTCTGGACCCGCACCGAGCGCGAGGGCCGCACGAGCGCCACCATCCGTGTCCTCGTCCACGCCGAGCGCTTCAAGACCGGCGAGCAGGTCCATGTGACCGAGGCACTGGTCACGATGGTCGCGATCAGCCCCGACCGCAAGACCATCGATTTCCGCAGTCCCGCCACGCTGCACGTGGAGGACGAGTGAGCCTTCCGGTCCTGGGGTGCCTGATCAGCGGCGGCGGCCGCACGGTGCTGAACCTCCAGCAGGCGATCGAGCGCGGCGCATTGCGCGCCCGCATCGGCGTGGTGGTGGTCACCAAGCCCGGGATCGCCGGCATCGATCGCTGCCGCGCGGCTGGCTTGCCGGTCGTGGTCTGCGACCGCTCGCGCGTGGAGAGCCTGGATGACCAGGTCGATGCGGCGCTCGTCGCCGCGGGCGTGGACCTCGTGTGCCTCTGCGGCTACCTGCGCAAGTTCCGCGTCGGGCGGTGGGCAGGGCGCGCGCTGAACATCCATCCTGCACTGCTGCCGCGCCATGGCGGGCACGGCATGTACGGGCATCATGTGCACACTGCCGTGCTCGCCGCAGGCGATGCGGAGAGCGGCTGCACGGTGCACCTGGTCGACGATGAGTACGACCACGGCCGCACGATCGTGCAGCGCCGCTGCCCGGTGCTGCCGGGCGACACGCCCGACACGCTCGCTGCGCGCGTCTTCGACCAGGAGTGCATCGCGTACCCGGAGGCGATCGGGATCGTTGGGGCGGCGCGGGCGGTCAGCTGATCGAGGCCCCGAACGGGAACGGGACGATGCACGGGCAAATCGTGCGCTGCAGCACGGCCTCTGGTGGCGGCTTCCGCGCCCTCACGTCGTCGCGCGCTTGCGAGCCGCGGGCTTTTTCTCACTTGCGGGCTTGGCGCTCGCGAGCTTCGCGCGTGCTGGCTTGGCGGTCGTCGAGGCCGGCGCAGCAGGATGGATGCTCCCCAGCATCCGCGCCAGGTACTCGCCGGTGAAGCTCCCGGGCGTCGCGGCCACGGCTTCGGGCGTGCCGTGCGCCACCAGCGTGCCGCCGCCGTCGCCGCCTTCGGGCCCGAGGTCGACGATCCAGTCGGCGCACTTGATGACGTCGAGGTTGTGCTCGATCACCACGAGCGTGTGGCCGTTGCCCGCCAACCGCTGCAGCACGCCGAGCAGGCGGTGCACGTCGGCGAAGTGCAGGCCGGTCGTGGGTTCGTCGAGCACGTAGAGGGTATGGCCCGCGCTCGTCATGCCCAGCTCGCTCGCCAGCTTCACGCGCTGGGCCTCGCCGCCCGACATCGTCGTGCTCGCCTGGCCGAGTTGCATGTAGCCCAGGCCGACGTCCTTGATGCACTGCAGCATGCGCGCGATCTTCGGGTGCGCGTCGAAGAAGCTCGTCGCATCGTCGACGGTCATGTCCAGCACGTCGGCGATCGACTTGCCCTTGCAGAGGACCTCGAGCGTCTCGCGGCCGTAGCGCCGGCCCTTGCAGGCCTCGCAGGTCACGAACACGTCGGGCAGGAAGTGCATCTCGATGCGCCGCACGCCCTGGCCCGCGCAGACCTCGCAGCGGCCTCCCTTCACGTTGAAGCTGAAGCGGCCGGGCTCGTAGCCACGGATCTTCGCCTCGGGCATGCGGGCGTAGACCGACCGGATCTCGTCGAAGATCCCGGTGTAGGTCGCGGGGTTCGAGCGCGGGGTGCGCCCGATGGGGGACTGGTCGACCTCGACCACGCGCATGACCTTGCCCAGGCCGGTCACCGTGTCGTGCGCGCCGGGCAGGTCGCGCGTGCCGGTCACGTGCCGCTTGGCGGCCTTGAGCAGGATCTCATTGACGAGCGTGCTCTTGCCGCTGCCCGAGACACCGGTCACGCACACGATGCCACCAAGCGGGAACGCGACGTCGATCCCCTTGAGGTTGTTCTCGCGCGCGCCCTTCACGACGATGGACTGCTTGGCCGACAACGGCCGACGCTCGGCGGGGATCTCGATGCGCACGCGACCACTCAGGTAGTCGCCGGTCAGGCTGCCGGGCGTGTCGCAGATCTCGGCGATGCTGCCCTGCGCCACGACGGTGCCGCCGTGCCGCCCGGGCCCGGGCCCGATGTCGAGCACGTGGTCCGCCGCGCGGATCATGTCCTCGTCGTGCTCCACGACGAGCACCGAGTTGCCGATGTCGCTCAGACGGCGCAGCGTCGCGACGAGCCGGTCGTTGTCGCGCTGGTGCAGGCCGATCGTGGGTTCATCGAGCACGTACGCCACGCCCACGAGGCCGCTGCCGACCTGCGTGGCCAGGCGGATGCGCTGGGCCTCGCCGCCGGAGAGCGTGCTGCTCGTGCGGTCGAGCGTGAGGTACCCCAGGCCGACGCTTTCGAGGAAGCCCAGGCGCGCGGCGATCTCCTTGATGATCGGCGCCGCGATCGCTGCCTGCGATGGTCCCAGCTTCAGGCCGCCGAAGAATTCACGCGCCGCGCCGATGCTCAGGTTGGTGGCGCTGGCGATGTCGAGCCGGCGATCCGCGCCCGCCACCATCACGCCGAGCGACGACGGTTTGAGCCGTCGACCCGCGCACGACGGGCACGCCGCGGTGCTCATGTAGGCGTGCAGGCGTTCCTTCACGAACTCGCTGTCGGTCTCGGTGAAGCGCCGGCGCAGGTGGGGGAGCACGCCCTCCCAACCATCCTCCTGGCCATGCATGAGCGAACGGCGCGCCTTCGTGGCGAGCTTCGAGAAGGGGGTGGCTGGATTCACGCCCTCGTCCGCGCACCACATGCGGATGCGGCGCGCGTACCAGATGTTCATGCGGCGCCCGTTCTTGCGGAACGGTTCGATCGCCTCGGCGAGCGGCTTCGCCTGGTCCGGCACGACCAGGTCTTCGTCGAACTGGTCGATCGTGCCCAGGCCCGCGCACGCCTCGCATGCACCCTGCGGCGAGTTGAAGCTGAAGACGCGCGGCTCGAGCTCCTCGAGCGAACACTCGGGGTGGTCGGGGCAGGAGAAGTGCTCGCTGAAGCGGTGCTCGGACCAGCCGCCGGCACCGTCGTCCACCAGCAGCAGCAGGTTGCCGCCGCCGGCCTTGAGCGCCGTTTCGATGCTCTCCGACAGGCGCTGGCGATCGTCGACGCTCGCCACGATGCGGTCCACGACGGCATCGATCGTGTGGGCTTCGTAGCGACCGAGGCCGAACGGGTTCTCGCCGCCGCGCTTCTGCGCATCGCGCAGCTCGATGACGGTTCCGTTCACGCGTGCGCGCACCAGGCCGGCACGCACCATCTGCTCGAGGATCTCCTTGTGGAAGCCCTTGCGTGCGCGCACGAGCGGGGCGCAGACCATCAAGCGCTTGCCCGCGCTCGTGGCCAGCACGGACTCCACGATCTGCGACGGCGCGGTCGCCGTGATCGGGTTGCCGCACACGTGCCCCGACTCGTCGCGGTGCCAGCAGGTGGGCGCACCGCATCGGGCCCACAGGAGCCGGAAGTAGTCGTAGATCTCCGTCGTGGTCGCAACCGTCGAGCGCGGGCTGTGGCCGCCCGAACGCTGCTCGATGGCGATCGTCGGCGGCAGACCGTCGACCGACTCGATGTCGGGCTTCTTCATCTGGTCGAGGAACTGGCGCGCGTACGCGCTCAGGCTCTCCATGTACTTGCGCTGGCCCTCGGCGAAGATCGTGTCGAACGCGAGGCTGCTCTTGCCGCTGCCGGAGACGCCGGTGATGACCACGAGCCGGTCGCGGGGGATGTCGACCGAGAGCGCGCGGAGGTTGTGCTCCCGGGCGCCGCGGACGCGGATGCAGTGGTTGGGGTCGTTGGAGGGCACGGGACGGGCATTATTGGGTCATGAGCGGCCCAAAATCGTGCAAACCACACTTTGCAGAAACGAAATGTGCGTCCATCATTCACGTCCCGCCGAAACGACAAGCGTCCGCAAGGTGCTGTGCGGGCTCACGTTGGATCGAACCATGCCGTCCATTCGCCCATCCTCACCCGCCACGCGCGCCCAGCGCGAGCGCGTTCGCATCGAGTTGCCGAAGCGTCCCGCCGCGGCCCTCGACGCGCCCTCGCGCCGCCCCACGCCCGAGGAGTGGCGTGACCTGGTCGACCGTGGCTCGCGGTTGCGTCTGGGAGCGCGTCGGCTCGAGCGCTGAACGCGTCCGCCCCTCGGCGCGCTCCAGCCCGCGCCGACCACCGTTCAACGACCGTTCTTCTTCCTGAAGTGATCCGGCTTGCGGCGCTTGCGTGCCTTGGTTCCGGGCATGCCCGGCGCCGGCCGGGGTTCCTCGCCGGGCTCGCGCAGCACGTCCTCCACGCGTTCGGCGGTCTTGACCCGTTCGATCTCGTCGCGCAGCCGGGCGGCACGCTCGAACTCGAGCCGGCCCGCCGCAGCCATCATCTCCTCGTGCAGCTCGAGCACCAGGTCGTCACGGTCGATCGTGACCTCGCGTCGTCGGCTCGCGCGTTCGGCGCCGCGTCCCGCGCTGATCTCGTCCTCGATCCCGCGGCGGATCGCCTTCTCGATCGTCCTGGGCACGATCCCATGGCGTTCGTTGTAGGCGATCTGCTTCGCACGGCGCCGCTCGACCTCGTCGATCGCACGCTGCATCTCGGGAGTCACGCCATCGGCATAGAGCAGGCACCGGCTGCCGGCGTTGCGCGCGGCACGACCCATGGTCTGGATCAGGGCGCTGGTGCTGCGCAGGAAGCCCTGCTTGTCGGCGTCGAGGATCGCCACCAGGCTCACTTCGGGCAGGTCGAGCCCCTCACGCAGCAGATTCACGCCGACCAGGCAATCGAAGTCGCCCTCGCGCAGCGCGCGCAGGAGCTCCAGCCGCTCCAGCGTCTCGATCTCGGAGTGCAGGTAGCGCACGCGCACCCCTTGGTTGTGGAACCAGTTGGTGAGTTCCTCGCAGAGCCGCTTGGTGAGCGCCGTCACGAGCGTGCGGCCGCCCTTGCGTGCCTCGGCGCGGACTTCCTCGAGGAGGTCCGCGACCTGGCCGCGCGCCGGGCGGAGCGTGATCGGGGGATCGACCAGTCCCGTCGGCCGGATGACCTGCTCGGCGATCACGCCGCCGCACTGCTCGAGTTCCCACGGGCTCGGGGTGGCGCTGACGAAGATCGCCTGCGGCAGGAGCGACTGCCACTCCTCGAAGGTGAGCGGTCGGTTGTCGAGCGCGCTCGGCAGGCGGAAGCCGTGCTCGACGAGGACTTCCTTGCGCCGCCGGTCACCGAAGTACATGCCGCGGACCTGCGGGATCGTGACGTGGCTCTCGTCGACGATCATCAGCCAGTCGTCCTGCCCGCGTCCGGGCACGTTCCTGAAGTAGTCGAGCAGCGTGTACGAGCGGCTGCCGGCGGCCCGGCCTTCCATGTGCCGCGAGTAGTTCTCGATGCCCCGGCAGGCGCCGGTCTCGGCGATCATCTCGAGGTCGTACTTCGTGCGGCCGAGCAGGCGCTGGGCCTCGAGCAGCTTGCCCTGCGACTGCAGCTCGAGCACCTGCGCATCGAGTTCGCCCTTGATGGAGGCCATGGCGCGGTCGAGCTGGTCCTTCGGGGTGACGTAGTGGACCGCCGGGAAGATGAAGGCCCGCTCGAGCTCGTCGAGCAGCTCGCCCGAGATCGGATCGAACGCTTCGATCCGGTCGACCTGGTCGCCGAAGGTCTCGATCCGCAGCGCGACCTGCTCGTTGGCGGGGAAGACCTCGATGCAGTCGCCGCGCACGCGGAAGTTGCCGCGCTCGGGCGCCACGTCGTTGCGTGCGTACTGCATGTCGGCCAGGCCCAGCAGGAACGCGCGGCGGTCCAGCGTCATGCCACGCTCGAGCATGAGCATGGTCTTCATGTACTCGTGCGGTGAACCGAGGCCGTAGAGGCAGGACACGCTGGCCACGACGATCGTATCGGGGCGCGAGAGCAGGTTGCTCGTCGCGGCGAGGCGGAGCCGGTCCAGGTCCTCGTTCCGTGAGGCGTCCTTCTCGATGAAGATGTCCCGCTGGGGGATGTAGGCCTCTGGTTGGTAGTAGTCGTAGTAGCTCACGAAGTAGCTCACCGCGTTGCGCGGGAAGAGCTGCTTCATCTCCTCGTAGAGCTGGGCCGCGAGCGTCTTGTTGTGGCTCATGATGAGCGCGGGCCGCTGGGAGCGGGCGATCACGTTTGCCATCGTGAAGGTCTTGCCGGTGCCGGTGGCACCCAGCAGCGTCTGGAAGCGGTCCCCGGCCGAGAGCCCGCGCAGGAGCTGCTCGATCGCCTCCGGCTGGTCGCCGGTGGGCGCAAACGGGCTCACGAGCTCGAAGCGTCGCTCCATGCCACGAAGGGTACGCCCGGCAGGTTCACGCGCCGCGGGCCGCCGCGAGCAGTTCGCGCGCCGGGCGCCGCATGAGGTGGACGCCGGCAGGGGTGGCGGCCAGTGCGGTGAGCACCAGCAGCACCAGGCAGCCGATCGCCAGCGGCAGGGGCGAGAGCGTGACCTTCAGGTCCAGCCCGGCCAGATCGTGGTACAGCCGGGTGGCCATCCAGGCCAGGTGGATGCCGAGGCCGAATCCGCTCACGATCGCCGCGAACGCGATCGCCAGCACCTCACCCAGGATCACGCGCAGGAGCAGCGACGGCGTCGCGCCCACGGCACGCAGCACGCCGAACTCCTGCCGCCGCGCTGCGATCCCGGCCACCACGACGTTGCCCACCGCGAAGCAGGCGAGCATCATGGCGCCGAGTGCGATCCCCGCACTCATCGCGAGCATCATGTTGCCGATCTCGAGCACCGCCCGGCGGATCGTCCGGCCGCTGGCGAAGCTCGAGCCCGGGACCTGGTCCTCCAGCTGCGCCGCGAGGGCCTTCTCGCCGGCGTCGTCGAGGTCCGGCGGCATGCTGAACTGCATGATGACCGCTTCGCGGTTGCCGAAGTCGCGCGCGACGACGTCGAAGTCCATGAAGACGCACGACACCGCGTGCTCCATGTACATCGAGCGGATCCCGAAGAACTGCGTGGCCAGGTCGAGCCCGGCGGAGCCGACCACGCCGACGATGGTGAACGCGCGCTTCTCCTCGTGCGCGCCGAGGAACACGCGATCGCCGACATCGAGCCCGCGTGCGGTGAGGAACTCCTCGGCCACCAGCACGCCCGAGCCGTCACGCAGCGCGGGGAGGGCGGCCTCGGGCGTGCCACGGATCCAGTCGATGCGGTTCTGCCTGAAGAACGCCTCGGGCTGGAAGCCGATGCACACCACGTTGGGCGGCGAGATCGCCTTGAGCCCGAGCACCGTCTCGTCACCCGTGCCGTCCTTGCGTTCGAAGCCCCGCACTCGGATCGGCATGTAGCCCACGCTCACGGCGTTGATGACGCCCGGGATCGCGCGCACGCGATCCTGTTCCTCGGGCGTGAAGCCGGCGGTCTTGAAGACGAAGGCATCGGCAAACTGCACGCGTTCGGTCAGGTTGCGCACGAGCGCCTCGCTGTCCGACCGCGTTCCGACCATCAGCGAGACGCCCATCATCAGCGCGCCGGCGGTGAGGCCGAAGCGGATCGGGCTCGCGCGCAGGCTTCCCGAGAGCAGGCCGCGGGGCACGCGCAGCGCACGCTCGATGAGGGCGCCGGTCCATGGTGCCATGGCCACCAGGATCGGCACCGACAGCAGGAACCAGCCCACGTGGATCAGTGGCAGCCCGACCAGGGCCCATGCCCAGAATCGCGGTTCGACCTCCGGGATCAGCAGCAACAGCAGTTGCACCCCGATGCACCCGGCACCCAACGCACCGAGGGCCCAGGGCAGGGATCCGCTGACGGCACGCGCGCGCACCGTGAGCGCCATGAGCGGCGACACGCGCGATGCTGCGGTCGCCGGCCAGAGCGCACCGAGCAGGCCGCTCATCAGTGCACCGCCCAGGCTGAGGATGATCCCCAAGGGCGCGACCGAGAGCCCCGCGGGCACGAGCTCCTTGAAGTGTTCGGCCAGTCCCCAGGCGACGCCGATCCCCAGTGGTGCACCAAGCAGGCCCCCGAGCCCGCCGATCACCAACCCAACCATGAGCTGGCCGAGGAAGAGGTCGCGGCGCTCGGCGCCGATGCACCGTGCGATCGCCATCTCGCGCACCTGCTCGCTCACGGCGACGGTCATGCCGGTGGCCACGATGAACGCACACGACATGAATGCGATCATGGTGGCGATGAGGAGGCCCAGGTTCGCGGCCTCGAGTTGGCGCGTGAAGCCCGCGGTGGCGAGTTCCGCCGGTTCGAGCACGAGCGGTTCCTCGAAGGCGCCCTTGTGCTCGTCGATCCAGTCCTGTGCCTTCAGGCCGGGTTCGAGCTTGATGGCGATGCGGCTGACCTCGGGATCCTGGCCTTGGGCGAGCGCAAGCGTGCGCCGGGCGACCTGGGCCAGCGGCCGCTGCAGGGCACCCAGCACCGGGCGCTCGTAGATGCCGGTGATGGTGAGGCGCAGCGGTTCGCCGAAGCGCTGCACGTCCACCTGCGTGCCGGGCACGGCGCCCAGCATCTGAGCGGCCAGTGGATCCACGATGATCTCGTCATCCCGCTCAGGACGGCGCCCGGCGACCATCGTGACCTCGCGGAGCCGAAGGTCCTCGGCCAGGTCGTCGCCGCGCGCCTGCACCGTCGCGCGCTTGGCGCGCCCGAAGTCGTCCTTCGTCCCGTCGGCGCGCACGAGCGTGAGCGATCCATCCAAGCGGCCGGCCGCATGCTGGACGCCCGGCAGCGCGCGCACGGTCTCGAGCGCGTCGTCACCGAAGTCCTCGCCGTAGCACTGCACCAGGCGCGCGTCCGCATCCCCCACGAGCTTGCGCAGCCGGACTTCCACGTTGGACTGTGCGGTGGCGATCGCGCACGACACCGCCGTGACGAGCGCCGCGCTCAGCGCGACGGCCGTCACCAGCAGGGCGGTGCGGCCGCGCCTACCGGCCAGCGCCTGCCGCGCGAAGCACCAGCTCGGATGGAGTGAGGCCATAGGATTCGAATCGTCCGGCGACGGCTCCGTCGCGCAGCACGAAGGTCTCGACGCAGTTGCTCGCGGCGACCGGTTCGTGGGTGACCACGACCACCGTCATCTGCCGTCGCGAGGCGACCTCGCGCAGGATCGTCCACAGACGGTCCGCGCTGGCGCTGTCGAGGTTGCCGGTGGGTTCGTCGGCCAGCAGCACACCCGGCTCGAAGAGCAGCGCGCGGGCGATGGCCACGCGTTGCTGCTCGCCACCGCTCATGGCCTCGGGGCGGTGATCGGCGCGCGCGCCGAGGCCGAGCTCCTCGAGCAGGGCCAGGCCGCGGGCCTCGAGGTCTGCGCGCGGGCGCCCGTCCAGCACGCCGGGCAGGATCACGTTCCCGAGCGCATCCAGCGTGGGCAGCAGGTTGAACTGCTGGAAGACGATGCCGATGGCTCGCCGACGGAACAGCGTGAGCGCGGCTTCATCCATCGATTCCAGCCGGTGGCCTGCCACCGTGATCGATCCCGAGTCGGGGCGGTCCAGGCCGCCGAGCAGGTGCAGCAGGGTGCTCTTGCCGCTGCCGCTGGCACCCATGATGCCATAGAAGCCCGGTCCGTCGATCTGCAGGTCGACGCCGCGCAGGGCCTGCACGGCCCGGCGACCCTGGCGGTAGCTCTTGACGACGCGCGACAACGAGATCCCGACCGAGCCGGTGCTCGGCGCGGGGGCGTGCATCGCCGCCGTGGTGGCTTCAGCCGACGGGGTGCTTGGCGTCATAGGTGGCGCTGTCCATCAGACGGTCCAGCGCCGACGTGTCGGACACCTTGAGCTTCACGAGCCAGCCCTTGCCGAACGGATCCGAGTTCAGCAGCGACGGGTCGCTCGTGGCGGCGGCATTGACCTCGATGATCGTGCCGGAGAGGGCCGAGTAGATGTCGCTGGTCGTCTTGACCGACTCGACCTCGCCCAGGCTCGCGCCGCTCGAGACGGCGGTGCCGGCGGGCTTCATGCCCACGTAGGTGATGTCGGTCAATTCGTTGGCCGCGAACTGCGTGATCCCCACCGTCACGGTGTCGCCTTCGGCATGGAACCATTCGTGCGAGTCGGTGTAACGGCAGGTCGATGGGCTGGACATGATGACTCCTGGATCTTCGTGGGACGTGGGACAGGGAGCATAGCGCGGCACCTTGCTAGACTCCGGCCGGGATCCACGAGCCGTGCACGTCCAGACCATCCTCACGATCAACGCTGCCTGCATCGCGCCGGGCAGGGTGCAGAAGGGGCCCGCCCCGGCTGACCTGCTTGACGTGCCGCGTTTCGCCGCGGAGCACCTGGGTCTCCGCGGCATGAACCTGCCCGCGGCGATGCTGCGCGGCAAGACCCGGACCGACCTCGAACGGCTCCGCGACCGCGCCGACAAGGCGGGTTGCCCGATCCTGGTGCTGGTGGATGACCAGCCGCTTGACTTCCTTCGCGACACGGCCGCCTGCGGCGATCGCCTGTTCGCGTTCGCCGGCGCCGCGCAGTCGCTCGGCTGCAACTCGGTGGGCATGACCCCGGCCGGGATCGGTTCCGTCGACACCCTCGAGCGGTACGGCAAGGCGATCAAGCAGTCGATGCAGCGCATCGAGCGCATGGACGTGAACACGCTGCTGCGTCCTTCGGATCCGGTCCTGGCCGAGGCCGCCAACTACGCGGAACTCATCAAGAAGGTCGGTGGCTTCCGGATCGGCGCGCTGCCGAGCTTTGCCTACGCCCACGGTTCAGGCGACCTCCAGGGCGCCCTGCGCCGTGTCGCGCCCTACGCGAGCGCGGCCATCGAGGCCACGGTGAAGACCTTCACGCGTGCCGGGACCCACAAGGAGTGGGACCTCGCCGATGCCATCAGCGCGATCCAGTCCGTGGGCTACGGCAACACGCTCTGCATCGACTACGTGGGTACGGCCGATCCGGTCGCGCCCATCGAGAAGGCCGTCGCCCTGCTCACGGAGCTCCTTGCGGAGAAGGACGCCGATGACGAGGAGGACGATCCCGTGGCCGCCGTCGGGGGCGACGAGGAATGATCGACGGGGTCGTCATCACGATCGACGGCCCGGCCGGAACCGGCAAGAGTTCGGTCGCGTCGATGCTCGCCGCCCGGCTGGGCCTGGACATGCTCGATACGGGTGCGATGTACCGCGCGCTCACGCTGCGGGCCCTGTCGCACGGGGTCTCGACGCAGGATGCCGACGCGGTCGACCGCGTGACCCACGACTGCGTCGTGGACTTCGATTTCTCCGTCAATCCGCCGCGCGTGCTCCTGGATGGCCGCGATGTCAGCACGGCGATCCGCTCGCAGGGCGTCACCGAGCACGTCTCGCACGTCGCGGCGCACCGTGCGGTGCGCGAGCGCCTGGTGCTCGCCCAGCGCCGCATCGCCACGGCCCACCCGTGGCTCGTGACCGAAGGCCGCGACCAGGGCAGCGTGGTCTTCCCGCATGCGCCGGTGCGCATCTACCTCGACGCACGCCCGGACGTGCGCGCGCGCCGTCGGTGCGAGCAGCTCGCAGCCAGCGGTGAGCGCGTCGACGAGGCGGCGATCCTCGCGGCGATCGTCCGACGCGATGCGCTCGACGCCGGGCGCGCGACCGGTCCGCTGCGCTGCCCCGAGGGCGCGAAGGTGGTCGATACCAGCGACATCACGCAGGGCCAGGTGGTCGAACGGCTCGAGTCGATCGTGCGCGCCATGGTCGGCCACACGCTCCAGCAACGGCACGCCCAGGGGGCGGCTCCGTGCGCCTGACGCAGTTCGCCCGGCGCTGTCCCGGTCGTGGTGTGGTGCAGTCGATCTGGTTCGACCTCGTCACGCTGACCGTGGAGGCCTTCTTCCTGCTGTTCCACGGGCGCCTCTACCTCGGTCGACGCAACCTGCCGCGGACCGGGGCGTTCCTCGCGGTCTGCAACCACTGCAGTTACTACGACCCGCCGGTCTGCGGCACGTTCCTCGCCGAGCGCCCGTTCTCGCCGATCGGCCGCGCGAGCCTGTTCGTCGGCCCGTTCGGCTGGCTGATCCGGAGCCTCGGCACGATCCCGATCAACCGCGATGGTGCCGATGCGGCGGCGATGCGCGCGGGAATCGACGAGCTCAAGGCCGGTCGCGTGGTGCTCGTCTTCCCCGAGGGCACGCGATCGGAGGACGGTGAACTGAAGGAGTTCAAGCGCGGCGTCTCGATCATGATCCGCAAGGCCGCGGTGCCGATCCTGCCCATGGCCATCGAAGGGACCTTCGAGGCCTGGCCGAAGGGCCGCCTGCTGCCGCGCCCGTTCCGTCGCATCGGCTGCCTTGCGGGACCGCTCATCCCGGCGGATGAGGTCGCCGAACTCTTCAAGGACCCCACGGCCGGGATGCTCGACCTGCAGCGTCGCATCGGCGCGCTGCAGCAGGAGCTCCGATCACGCATGGGGCGCAACGGCGCATGAGCCACACACACCTGTCGCCGCACGATGCCGCGCGGTCGATCGCGCTGCGGCTGCGCGATGCAGGGCATACGGCGTACTTCGCCGGAGGCTGTGTGCGCGATCGGCTGCTGGGGCTCGAGCCCGCCGACTTCGACGTCGCCACGAGCGCCAAGCCCGACGAGATCACGGCGCTCTTCAAGGGTGCCAAGGGCGTCGGCGAGTCCTTCGGGGTCATGCTGGTGCGCACGGGCGGCGTGGTGGTCGAAGTGGCCACCTTCCGCGCCGATGGGCCTTACACCGACAGCCGACGACCCGATTCGATCCGCTTCGCCACGCCGGAGGAAGACGCGCTGCGACGCGACTTCACGGTCAACGGGCTCTTCATGGACCCCGGGAGCGGCGAGGTCATCGACTTCGTCGGGGGCAAGGCTGACCTGGCGGCCCGCGTGCTCAGGGCGATCGGCTCCGCGCACGAACGCATCCGCGAGGATCGGTTGCGCATGCTCCGCGCCGCCCGCTTCGCCGCCCGCTTCGACCTCTCGATCGAGCCGGTGACCGCCGACGCGATCCGTGCGCACGCGGCCGAACTCGCCGGCGTGAGCCGTGAGCGCATCGGCATCGAGATCCGCAAGATCGTCGAGCATCCGCGCCGGGTCGCCGGTGCCGGGCTCGTCGAGTCGCTCGGGCTCGATGCGGCGGTGTTCGCAGAGCCGCACACCGCTGGGCCCTTGATCCGGTTGGGGGCCATGGAGCATGGCCGGCCCGTGGGAGCGTTGCTGGCTGCGTGGCGGCGTGACCGCGCGGATCGCGGGGGCGGAGCAGGTCAATGGGTCGAGGCCCTGATGCTGAGCAACCGCGAGGCGAGCGATCTTGAGTCGACCTGTGGACTCGCGGCGTGGATGGATGCTGGGTTCACCGAAGCCGCCGTTGCGGATCGTCGGCTCACCCTGGCCTCGCCGCTGACTCCATCCGCACTCGAGATCGTGGGGGTCGAGTCGCCCGGGCGGGCCCAGCAGATCCGTGCATGGATGGCGCCATACCTGGCCGCCGTTGGTGGGTTGGCTCCCGCCCGCTGGGTCACCGGCGGGGACCTGATCGCGGCCGGACTGCGACCGGGCCCCGGCATGGGGGTGATCCTGGACCGGGTCTACCGCGCGCAACTCGAAGGCTCGGTCGGCGATGCCGGTTCGGCGCTTGCTCAGGCGGTCGCCTGGGCCCGAAGCCAGCCCTGATTCGATGCAGGACGGGGTGAACAGCGGGGGAGCCTCGCTAGTATGGCGCTCATGCGCCGACTCGCCCTGACGCTTGCCGTACTCGCCCTGCCTCTGCTTGCCTTCCAGGCCCCGCCCAAGAAGGACACGACCAAGCCGGCCACGAAGCCAGCTGCGACCAAGCCCGCAGCGACCAAGGGCACCACGCCGGGCAAGGCGGCGGCCAAGCCTGCTGAAGCCACCGCGCCCGAGGCGCCAGCCGGACCGCGCGTCTACGTCGCGCCGTTCAAGGGCATCTGGGGCCTCGACATCCACCCCGAGCTCTGCCAGAAGTTCGTCGACGACATCAAGTTCAAGAAGCCCGACCTGGTCGTGTTCACGCTCGACAGCCAGGACCTGAAGGAAGGCTTCTATACCGCCGAGCGCAACGAGGACGGCACGGGGGTCTTCGAGGACGACTCGCAGCGACGCATGCTGAAGTTGCTCGACGAGGAACTCCGCGGCACGCCGACCCTGATGTGGGTGCAGGATTCGTGGGGCTTCAGCACCTTGCTCGCGTTCGCGTTCGAGGACATGTACATGAAGCCGGGTGCGCGGCTCGATGGCCTCGGTCGCATTGCCGAGCGCTACGGCGTCGAGGATCCACAGGTGCTCGCGAAGTTCCGCGAGGCGGTCGTGGCGATCGCCAACGGCTTCTTCGAGGTCGGCGGCTACGACATCATGATCGGGCGAGCCATGATGCGTCCCGAGCTCAAGCTCAGCGCCTCGTGGAAGGGCCGCGACCTGGTCTGGTCGCAGGATGCCGACGGCACGTGGGTCGTCGACGGCAGCGAGAAGGGCTTTGCAGCCTTCGACGCCGAGACCGCCGAGGATCTCGGGTTGGCCGATGGAAGCGCAAGCGACCTGGGCGAGCTGATGTTTCTGCGCGGTTTCCGCGAGTTTCAGGTGGTGCCGAGCGAGCAGGAGCCCTCGATGGGCGCCGGCGAGAAGATCAGCACCGACTGGACCAAGGCATGGAACCGCGCCTTCGAGCAGGCGGAGGAGCTCTGGCAGGAGTCGCGCTCGAAGCTCCAGCTCGATGCCGGCAAGTACACCGACCTGGCCAAGCGCAACTACGAGAAGATCGTCGAACTGCTCGAGAAGAACAACGCCGCCTACACGAAGTGGCGCATGACCCGTCACCCCGACTTGAACCAGCTCAAGGACCAGATCGAGCGTTGGAAGCAGGAGCAGATCGCCCGCAACAAGGCGAAAAAGGACAGCCAAGGCGGCTCGGGCACCGGCGGCGGCCGCGGTGGCCGCGGCTTCGGTTCGCCTGGCGGACCCGGCGGCGGCTGAGCCGGCCCCGGTTGCGACCTGCTGCACTTCGCCGTCGTCCACCCAACGATCACCATTGACCAGGCAGACACCCACATGACCCAGATGACCACCGTCGCCACGCTCCTCGCCTCGCTGATCGCGATGGCACCCGCCCAGACCGTCCTCGCCCAGTCGACCAGCCCGTCGACCAAGCCGCCTGCGCCGGCCAAGTCCTCTGCGAAGGCCACGACCAAGGTCGCTGCACCATCCGGCGGCAAGGCTGCCGACGACGCCGAGGACAAGAAGCAGATCTTCATCCTTCCGCTCGAGGGCACGGTCGGCATCCAGCTTCGCGCCAAGGACATGCACACGATCAAGGACATGGCCAACGCGGCCGGACCGGGTCAGATCGTGATCATCAAGATCAATTCCAACGGTGGCCTTGTGCTGGAAACTCCCGAGATCCAGGCCGCCCTCATGGGCATCCGCGATGGTGGCCATCGGTTGGTGGCATGGATCGAGAAGGCGATCTCCGGCGGCGCGTTCACCGCAATGTACGCCCCCGAGATCTACTTCATGAAGACCGGCTCCATGGGCTCCATCACCCGCATCGCCGGCCAGGGCTGGGTGGAGCAGGGGGCGCAGGAGTGGGAGGACGCCGTCGCACGCACCTGCGAGATGGGCGGCCGCAGCGGCTACGTCGGACGTGCCATGGTCCACGCCGAGGACCTGCTCTCGTACGACGTCGACCCCGACACCGGCAAGGTCACCTTCTATGACACCCTCGAGGGTGAGCACGAGCTCAGCAATGCCAAGGAAAACCTCACCTTCAATGCGTCGAACGCGCTGAAGTGCAAGTTCAGCAGCGGCACCGCCGACACCCTGGACGACCTGCTCGCGGCGATGGGAGTTCCCGAAGGCCAGTACGAGGTCAGTGAGGCGGGCAACAAGGTCTTCGAGAAGTGGAAGCGCACCTGCGAGCAGTGCGAGAAGGAAGTGCCTGAGCTCTTCCGCCAGTACCAGCTCGGTGGCACCGGTACCGGAGACGGCATGGTCGTCCTGGGCAAGCGCATCGACGCGATCAAGAAGCTCCTCGAGTGGTGGAAGAAGGCCCCCGAGATGTTGCGTTACGAGATGCAGGTGCCTGAGCCTGAGCAGCTTGAGCAGCAGCTCGAACAGTTGAAGTACCAGCAACAGCAGGCCCGCAAGCAGCGCGACGGCGCCGGCAACTGACCGTGCTCGACGCTCCCACGCCGCCCCGCGGTGACCGGCCGCTCACGGCCGAGGATGTGCCCGCACCCTTGGCGAAGTGGGCCATGCCCCTCGGGATCACGCTGCTCGCCTACGCGGTGCTCGGTTCGTTGCTCATGGTGCTCGCCGTCGGTGTCGCCTTGGCAGCTCCGATGTTGATGAAGTTGGCCGCGCCCGGCGGGGAGCCGCCGCGCATGCCGCTCGTGCTGCTGGCCTTCGTGGTGACTGGTGGCGTGCTGTCGCTGGGGCTCGGCGTGCTCCTGGGCGTGGGCGGCCTCGGTGTGGTGTCGCAGCGTCGCGTCGGCATCGCCCGCGTGCAGCGTTGGGCGGTCATTCGGCTGGTGCTGGCGGCGGTGTCGCTGGTGGTCTCGTGGGTGCTGCTGCCGACCCAGGTCGAGTACAACCGACTCGCCCATGAGTGGCAGGTGGCGGCCTCGAATGACCCGCGCATGCGCGAGATGCTCGGTGACTTCGATCCCGCCGCGAACCGTCGGATGACGCTGATCAGCCAGGTGGGCGGCTCGATCGCCGTCTCGCTGGTGCCGTTTGGCGTGCTGCTGTTCCTGGGGCGACCGGCGGTGCAACGACAGGTCGAGCGCTGGGATTGATGGTCCGGCAGGCGCCGCAAGGGCGGCCCCGCGCCGGTGCTGCGGTCCCCGGGCTCAGCCGACCTCGCGGCGCTGGAAGAGCGCCACGCCGATCGCCAACGCCGCAGCCACGAAGCACGCCGCATACAGCGCGGTCAACCCGAGGTAGTTGCCCGGGATCGCGACGCCCTGATTGACGGCATCGGTGACCCAGAAGACCTGGAAGTTGGGCACGATGCCCCAGGCGGTCTTGCTCGCCCAGTAGGCGGCCTCGCCCGACTTCTCCGCACCTGCTGCCACCGTGCGGCCGAAGAACCAGTCGCTCAGGAGTCCAACCAGCAGCGTGCCGACGGTCACGCTCACCGTCAGGACCTGGCCGAGCCGAGTGCTGACGGCGACGGCCACGGCGCAGAGCACGGCCACGCCCAGCGCCATGAGCAGGCCGGCCTTCCAGACCTCGGGGCGGAACTCGGTGGCGATCGAGTGGGGCGCGAAGCCGGTGTCGAACAGCAGCGACAGGACATACGCCACGAGCAGCAGCGGCGAGGCCGACATGATGAAGACGGCCGCGAAGCTCGAGGCGTAGAAGTAGTTGCACCACGTGGCGACGCCGAAGGCAAGGATGATGGCTGCGCTGCCGAAGGCGATCACCGGCAGGTGGTACGGGGTGCGGACGGTCTGCTGCACGCCGTGCAGCTCGACGAGCGCCAGCACGAGCATGAGTGCCAGCATGCACGCCAGCAGCGCGGCCACCGCGCCGAGGTACTTGCCCAGCACCACGCTGGCACGCGCCACGGGTTTCGAGATCACCGTCAGTGCGGTGCGGTTCTCGATCTCGCGCGAGACGACGTTGGTCGCGAGCATCGCGGCCAGCAGGGCGCCCGCGAGGAAGACCGTCGACAGGCTCATGTCGAGGAACATCCGGTCGTCATCCATCATGGTGTAGGCCGAGAACGGATTGGCCATGACCACCAGCAGGCCGGCGACCACGGTGATCACCAGCGCCACGGGTTGGCGGATCGACTCGAGGAAGGTGTTGCGGGCGATGGCAAGGAGCTGCTCGAGAAGGCCCATGGGGGAAGCATCGGCGGGCGGGGATGCCACGTCAAGCGAACCTCGGCAAGGTTCCGATCGTCCCTGTCCGTGCCCGGCACGGTGCCGAGCCCTTGCGTACACTCCGACCACACCGTTTCGGGTCCCTCCCTTCACGTCTCTGGGCCCTCCCGGTGCATGCCATGCGGATCGACCACTTCGCCTACCAACAGGCCACTCGCGTTTCCGGTTTCGGGCTCATCCTGCAGCTCGTCATCGGGCTGCTGGTGCTCATCTTCGCACGGGTCCAGTCGGACACCACGCTGACCTGGGTCAGCCTGATGGTGCTCACCGGGGCCCTGGCGTGGATCGCGCTGGTCATCACGTTCCACCAACACCGCCTGGAGCGGCTCGAGGAACTCGAGACGGAGGAACTCGCGGCGACGCGGGGCGACCGCCAGAGCGTCTTCGAGGCCGGTGCCGCGGATGCCCGCGTGGCCGCCCGCCGGCTCGAGCTCATGCACCGTGTGCTGGTGCCCGCCGCGAGCATGCTCATGGCCGGGGCCTACACGCTCCTGGGCTGGCGCATCCTCGGCTACTTCGAGGCGCTCAACGATCCCAAGCCGAGCGTCGAGGCGTTCCGGGTCGCCACCAACGGTGGATGGATGTTGGCCGGCTGCGCGTTCCTCGCGCTGCTGTGCTTCGTGTTCAGCCGGTGGATCGCGGGCATGGCGTCGCTGCCGGCTTGGCAGAACCTGCGTGGCGGAGCCGGTGTCATGGTCGGCAACGCCATCGTGCTGCTGGCCGTGGCCGTCGGCGTGGCCATGCGCTACGTCGACCAGCCGACCGTGCTCGAGCGCATGGCCCAGGCGCTGCCGTTCCTGCTCTTCGGCCTGGCCGGCGAGATCGTCCTGAACTTCGTGCTGAACCTGTACCGACCGCGGCGGCTGGGCGAGATCCCGCGCGCCGCGTTCGACAGCAAGGTGCTCGGCCTGCTTGCGGCGCCCGACTCGATCGTGCGCGGCATCAACGAGGCCGTCAACTACCAGTTCGGCTTCGACATCACCAGCAGCTGGGGCTACCAACTGCTGCTGCGCAACGTGGCCAAGCTCGGCACCATCGCGGCGATCCTGCTGGTGGCGATGAGCATGGTGGTGGTGGTCGGACCCGGCGAGCAGGCCGTGCGCCTGCGAGGCGGCCGCGTCGTGGGCGATGTCTCGCAGGGTGAGTTGGTGCTCAAGTGGCCCTGGCCGATCGAGACCGTCGAGATCTGGCCGGTGGCCACCGTCCGGTCGGTGCAACTCGGCCCCAAGTCGCTCCAGCAGGGCTACGCCTGGGCCAGCGACCAGCCGGATGATCCCGAGCGCAAGCCCTTCATCGTCAGCGCCAGCACGGCCGCGCGCCGTGCCGAGTCGGCCATCGCGCCGACGCCGGTGGCCGGCGAAGACGACGCCGCGGCGCGTTCGGTGAGCACGCAGTTCGCGCTCGTGAACGCGGACATCGTGCTGAACTACCGCGTGCGCCCCACGGGCCTGATCGACTTCCTGTCCTTCGCCAGCGAAGCCCGCAGCCGACGGAGTCCGCTGACCATGCGTGAACGGGCGCTCCGTGCGATCTCGCTGCGCGAGGCCACCCAGTTCCTGGCCACGCAACCCCTCGATCGCGTGCTCTCGCCCGATGCCGACTCCCTCGGTGCGGCGCTGAAGGGCCGCATCCAGGCCGCGTTCGATGCCGAGTCCTGCGGCGTCGAGGTGGTCAGCGTGCTCATCCCGGCGCTCCGTCCGCCGGGCGAGAGTGCGGGCATGTTCGAGGAACTCTCGATCGACACGCAGAACGCCCGCAAGGTGCTCGACGAAGCCCAGCGCGTGGTCAACACCACGATGGCCGCGGTCGTCGGCGGTACGGATGTCGCGCGCGAGGCAGTGGCCGCCATCGAACGCCTGCGCGCGGCGGAACGCGAGCACGGCATCGATTCTGCCCAGGCGGCCGAGTTGCGGCGCGCCGTCGAATCGATCCTCCTGCGGAATCCAGCCCAGGCGTCGAGCGTCATCGCGAAGGCCCGCGCCCGCCGCTGGGAACTCCAGCTCGACGCCAGCCGCAACGCGAGCGAGGTCGCGGGACAGTCGGCGGCCTTCCGCGCGGCGCCCGAGCTCTACCGCCAGCGCCGCACCATGGATGTGCTCGGCGAACAGCTCGCCAGGGCGCGCATGAAGTACGTCATCGGCGCGGATCCGGGCAGGGTCCGCATGCACATCGAGATGCAGGAGCCCGAGTCGGGCCTCAATCTCGGTGATTACCTGACCAAGGACGGCGAGTCCGGCAACTGATCCATCGTTCCCACCATGAGCAAGCGCATCCCCATCATCGTCGGTTCGGTCATCCTCCTCGTGCTCGTGCTGTTCAACACGACCTACTCGGTCGGGTTCAACGAAGTGGCCGTGCTCGAACGCCTCGGCAAGCCTGCGGGCATCCAGCGTGATGCCGGCATGCACCTGAAGGCGCCGTTCTTCATCGACCGCGCCGTCAAGCTCGACGTGCGCCGCCAGTTCATCGAGAGCCCGCTCGAGACCGTGCTCACGCGCGATGGCCAGCAGGTCGTGGTGCAGGCGTACCTGCTGTGGCGCATCGATGGCGAGGGCGACGGACCGCTGCAGTTCTACACGTCGTTCGGCACGCTCGAGAAGGCGGGCAAGGAACTCGAGACGCAGCTGCAGGGTGCGGTGCGCGCGATCGGCCAGTACTCCTTCAACGAACTGATCGGCCCCGACAGCAAGATCGCCGCAGCCGAGGACGCCATCCTGGCCGACCTCCGCAAGACCCGCGCGCCGGGCGTGGAGCCCGTGGATGTCGGCATCAGCCAGATCGTGCTCCCGCCCAAGACGACCGTGGCGGTGCTCCGCCGCATGGCGACCGTGCAGGAAACGCTCGCCAACCTCGAGGAAAGCAAGGGCAACAGCGAGGCGGATGCCATCAAGAGCCAGGCGGCGAGCCAGGCCGACACGATCCGCAAGTTCGCCGAGCAGTGGGCCGCGAACATCGAGTCCGTCGGCAACGAGCAGGCCACGCGCTACTACGAGCAGATGCGCGAGGACGCGGACCTGGCGATCTTCCTCGCCTGGCTCGACACGCTGCGTGCCTCGCTCTCGGGCAGCACGACCTTCATCACGGACACGAGCCGGGCGCCGTTCCACCTGGTGGACCTTGATGCGCCCACCGACGCCAAGGGCATCCCGCAGCCGGCGAAGGAGGGCTCGAAGTGAGCGAGGGCGATCCCACCGATCCGGCTGGGGCCGATCCCGCGTCGTCCCACCCGCGGCGCGCAGCCCATGCCGAGTTCGCGGTCGAGGCCTCGGCGAACGACGTCGCGGCGGTCCGTGCCGCGATGAACCCGGCGAACCAGAGCCTCGCCGATGCGCTCAAGCTCTCGTACCGCCTGCTGCAGTTCGCCATCGCTGGACTGGTGGTGGCGTTCCTCTTCTCCGGCTTCCAGACCGTGCAGGAGGGCCACACCGGCGTGCGAACCGTCTTCGGTGCGATCGAAGGCGCGCCGGGCGAGGAGGCCCTTTCCCCGGGATTGCAGCCGTTCTGGCCGTATCCGGTGGGACAGGTCATCTCGTTCGAGCAGAAGCGCGTGGTCGACTTGCGCAATGAGTTCTGGTTCCGATCCAAGGGCGACCAGGTCACGCTGGACCAGGCGACCGAAGGTGCCGATACCGCGAATCCGATCCGCCCCGGCGTCGATGGATCGCTGATCACCGCCGACGGCGACCTGGCGCACGTGCAGCTCGTGGTCGAGTACGGCGTCGCCGATCCCGTGCAGCTGGTGCGTTCCTTCGACTGGGAACGCCGCGATGCGCTGGTCCGGCTCGCCGTCCGCGCCGCCATGGTGCAGACGGCGGCGCAGCTCACGCTGGTGGAACTCCTCGAGCAGCGTGACCTGCCCGCGCAGATGGTCCGTGAGCGCGCCCAGTCGCAGCTCGATCGCATGCAGAGCGGCCTGCAGCTGGCCAGCGTGCAGATCCCCGAGCGCATCGCTCCGCTTGCCGTGCGCAACGCGGTGCAGGCCGTACAGGCTGCGCGCGAGGATGCGAAGACCAACGTCGAGAAGGCCCGTCAGGACGCAAACACGCGTCTCCTGGCTGCCGCCGGTCCGCGCTACGGCGAGATCCTCGACATGATCGCCGCGTACGAAGGCCTCCTCTCGCAGGTCGATCCGGGCCAGCCCCAGACGAAGCAGGCTGCCGACGCCAAGCTCGCCGAGATCGGCCGTCGCCTCGAGCAGCCCGACATCGGGGGCATGGCGGCGCGCACGGTCGCGCGTGGCCGTGCCTACCAGGTCCAGGTCGAGGCCACGCTCGGTGCCGAGCAGCGCCGGCTCGCCAGCCTGGCGCCGAGCTTCCGTCAGAATCCGCGCCAGCTCGTGCGGCAGCTCTGGCTCGAGGCCCTGCGCGACACGCTGACCTCGCCCACGACCGAGGTCTTCTCCGTGCCGCAGGGCACGGGCGCGCTTGACGTGGCGATCAAGAGCGCCAACGACATCATGCAGGCGCGCCGCAACGCCGAACTCGAACGCAAGAAGCTCGAGGCCCAGATGCTCGGCGCGCAGGACCCCGCGTTCCAGCTCGGCAGCCGCCAGATCCTGATCGACAAGGCAGGCCGTCGCCTGGAGAAGGACGGCAAGAAGGGCTTCGCGCAGCCCTGACCGCGCAAGGAGCGACCGATGACTGCATCAAGCGAGCAGGCCCGTCCCATCGTCGAGGCGATCGGCCTGACCAAGGACTTCTCGGATTTCTGGATGCGGTCCAAGGCCCGCGCGGTGGATGGCATCGACTTCGAGATCCGCGAGCGCGAGATCTTCGGCCTGCTCGGGCCAAACGGCAGCGGCAAGAGCACCACCATCAAGATGATCCTCGGCCTGCTGCGCCGATCGCGGGGCAAGCTCAGCGTCTTCGGCCGCGATCCCGGCGACGTCTCGGTGAAGAGCCGCATCGGCTACCTGCCAGAGGAGTCGTACCTCTACCGATTCCTCAATCCGCGCGAGACGCTCGAGTACTACGCCAAGCTCTTCGGCCAGCGCCGGTCCATGCGCCGGGAGCGCGTCGACGAGCTGCTCGAGATGGTTGGCCTGCAGCACGTGGCGCACCGTGCGGTGGGAGAGTTCTCCAAGGGCATGGCCCGACGGCTCGGCCTCGCGCAGGCGCTGATCAACGATCCCGAGTTCCTGATCCTCGACGAGCCGACCAGCGGCCTCGACCCCGTCGGCACGCACCAGGTCAAGGAACTGCTCATCGAGCTCGGCCGCCGCGGCAAGACCATCCTGCTCTCGAGCCACCTGCTCGCGGACGTCGAGGACGTCTGCACGCGCATGGTGATCCTGTACGGCGGCCGCATCCGGGCGCAAGGCACGGCAGGGGACCTGCTCAGCGACACCGACCACACGGTGATCCGCCTGCCCAAGGTGCGCGCCGCAACCATCAGCCACATCGACGAACTCGTGCGTCGCGAGGAAGGCGTCGCGGTGGAGTCCGTGCAGCCGGCGCGGCAGCGGCTCGAGGAGTTCTTCATGGGGCTCGTGGCGAAGGCCCAGGCTGAACAGGCGGCGACCAGCGGCGCGCTGCAGGGTGGCCAGACGGCTCGTTTCCTCGGTGGGGGTGCAGGACCCGCGACGCAGGCCGAGGGCCGCGCGCTGGTCGATGGCCTGCAACGAGCCGAGGACCGGCCCTCGAGCCCCGCCCAGCCTGCGCGTGTGCCCAGTGCAACGGATGCGCGGCAGGATGTGCTGGCCGAACTGAGCAGCGGTGGATCCGGTGCCTCGCCGGCCGCGCCGACGGCGTCCCGGGAGGTTGGGGTGTCCAACGCCGGCCCGGGCCCGACATCCCCGTCCACGGGCCCTGCAGGCAGCGTGCCCGGCGCGAAGCCGGCGTCGAAGGATGTCGATCGCTCGATCATCGAGGGCCTGCTCGGCGACCAGGGTGATGCACCGAAGGGGAAGCAGGGCTGATGCCCTCGCTCCGCACCAGGCTCGACCGGTTCTCGGCGTTCGCCCAGTCGCGACGCGGCAAGGTCGTGCTGACCGTGCTCTCGGCGTTGCTCATCGTCGGCGCGGCCATGCCGCTCCTGCTGGCGGCCGCCCGGGCCCAGGCGCTGCGGTTCCGCATGCAGACGGAACTCGCCGTGATCGACCTCGATGAGCGCTCGCCCGAGGCGATCGCCCTGCTCGAGCGGGGCGAACTGACGATCGGCGACTTCGTCTACGGCGGTCCGCGCATCAAGGCGATGGTGCCGCGCATGGCCGATGCGCAGGGGCGCCTGGTCGGGGTCGATGACCTGGCCCGCGTGCTCGTCTCGCCCACGCTGCCCCCGTGGGCACCCGCCGGGCTCGTCCAGAGCCTCGAGAACTGCCTGGCGCTGGTGTCCGCGCTCCTTGTCCTGTCCATCGGCTGCATCTGGTCCGGCCTGGCGATGCACCTCGTGGTCATCTCGGTCCTCGCCGGGCTGTCGAGTGCGGTGTCGGTGTGGTTCGGACAGGTACCGCTGGCGCTGGCGCTCGTGGGCATCGGTGCGCTCGCGCTGTCGTTCCTCCTGGTCGTGGGCGTGCTCGGGGCGCTGCTGTCGGGTGCGTCACCGGTCTTCGCGATCGCGGCAACCGTCATGCGCGAGGCGCAACGGCAGCGCATCAGCGTCGCGTTCATCGGGCTCCTGCTGGTGGTCCTGCCGATCCTGCCGCTGTCGATCGACCCGGCTTCACCGCTGCGCTACCAGATCCAGACCTTCATCAGCCGCGGCTGCGGCCTCGTCTTCAGCGTGGCGTCGGTGATGACGCTGCTCCTGGCGTGCTCGACCGTCGCCTTCGAGATGCGCGACCGACAGATCTGGCAGCTCCTGACCAAGCCGGTCTCGCGTGCGCAGTACATGCTGGGCAAGTGGTTGGGGATCATGGCCGTGAACACGAGCATCCTGCTCGTGGGCGCCACGTGCATCGTGGCCTACGTCCAGTACCTCTCGCTGCGCCCGGCGGCCGATCCGCTCGATGCGCGTGCGGTCCGTGAGGAAGTGCTGGTCGCGCGGCAGGGCCGGCTGGCCGAGTACGAGTCGCTCCAGCCCGAACGGCTGGTGGAGATGGTCGACCAGGCCATCGAGAGCGATCCGGTCCTGAAGGCCGAGATCGACTCCGGCGAGCGCGACCTGTACGAGACCCGCATCAAGCTGGCCGAGGAGCGCATCACGGCCTTCGGCAGCCAGCAGCGAGCGGTTCCCGCGGGGCAGGGCAAGGCCTTCACGTTCCGGAACGTGTCCGTACCGCGCGGCACGGAGCAGGTGACGCTCCGCTACGAGTTCCACCTCGGCCAGGATGACTCGCACGAACAGCATCCGGTGATCTTCCGCTTCGCCGATGGATCCTGGGTCGACAAGCAGTTCGTGCCCGTGCAGGCCAACGTGCTGCCGATCCCCGCCGAACTCATCGATGCCAACGGCGACCTGACCGTCGAGATCATGTCGCTGGGATTCGACGGCACCAACTTCACGCCCGGCGAAGGGACGATCGTGTTCGATCCCGACGGGATCGAGATCCTCTACGCGGTGGGCAGCTTCGGCGGCAACTTCGCGCGCGCGATGGGCGTGCAGTGGACGAAGCTCGCCTTCCTGGCCATGCTGGGCGTGGCCAGTGCGACGATCCTGAGCTTCGGCGTGGCCTGCCTGCTCGCGTTCACGATCTTCGTGGCGGCGCAGCTGGCGCCGTTCATCCAGATCAGCGTCGAGCAGTACCGCATCGCCGAGGAGACCCCGGTCGTGCTGCAGTGGGTGCAGCTGGTCATCAAGGGCATCGCCTTCACGAGCCAGTGGCTGCTCGGTGCATTCGGCGCGACCAAGCCCGTCGATGCGCTCGTCGATGGCCGCTCGATCGGCCTGACGGCGCTCGTGCAGTCGGCGCTCTTCATCGGGATCGGTTGGACCGGTCTGGCGCTCGCGCTGGGCTGGCTTGGGTTCCGCCGCAAGGAACTCGCCATCTACAGCGGGGTGGGCTGAACGATGCGTGACCGCCTCATCCAGCTCTCCTGCCTCGCGCTGGCCATCGTGGCCCTGCTCGGCGGCGGTGCGCTCCTGCCCCGGATCGTCGCGGTCAGCGACGAGCGAGGCATGCGGTACACCGATGTCTCGGTCGAGGGTGCACCGCCGATCGTCGCGCTCGGCACCGCCATCGGCACGCTCCGGGGCATCATCGTCGACTACCTGTGGATCAAGGCGACCTGGCAGAAGCAGGCCGGCCTCTTCCACGAGGCGATGGCGGATGCCGACCTGATCACGAAGCTGCAGCCGCGCTTCGGGGAAGTGTGGGCCTTCCACGGCCACAACATGGCCTACAACATCTCGGTCCTCACGAACACGCCCGAAGAGCGCTGGTCGTGGGTCAAGGCCGGCATCGACCTGGTGCGCAACAAGGGCATCCGCTACAACCCGAACGACCTGATCCTGTACAAGGAACTGGCGTTCTGGTTTGCGCACAAGGTCGACAGCTACTCAGACGACGCGCACCTGCACTACAAGCGTGAGCTCGCGCGGGAGTGGCAGATGCTGCTGGGCACGCCGCCGGTGCCGATGGACCAGCGCATCGCCTGGATCGAGGCGATCAAGGATGCGCCGGACACGCTCGAGGAGGCCGAAGCCAGGACACCCGGGGTGAAGGCGCTCGTCGAGCGCCTGACCAGCGGCCTGTCGGGGTTCGACCGGCGCTTCCAGTTCGCGCTGGACCGGCAATTCCTGATGAACCACGGGCGATGGGCCGCGGTGAAGGAGAGCCCGTACGCCAAGCTGCTGCAGCTCGACGAGCGTTACAAGGCCAACGACCCCGTCTACGCCGAGTTCGACCGGGTCTTCGCCGATCCCGCCAACGAGGCGGCGCTCCGCACGCTCGTCCTCTTCCTGCGCAAGAAGGTGCTTCGCGACGACTACAACATGGACCCGGCGGTCATGTGGGAGTTCACGCGCGATGCCGGCCCGCTCGATTGGCGGCACCCGCAGGCCCATGCTTACTACTGGGCCACCCTGGGCCAGAAGATCGCCGAGAAGCGGTCGAACACCGACGACGACGTCTACAAGATCGTGAACAACGACCGCGTGTCGATCCAGGCCATGCAGGCCATGGCACGCAGCGGGCTCGTGATCTATGACCCGTTCAGCGGCGACAATCCTGGCCGGCTGACCGATCCCCGCTGGATCAAGGCCATCGACCGCTACTTCACGACCCTGTACGAGAAGCACTACGGCACGCGGGGCGCCGGCGGCGACTCGTTCTGCGACTTCTACGAGAACTTCATGTCCAGCGCGGTGTGCGAGCTCTACCACATCGGCGACTACGAAGGCGCGCAGGCCATCCTGGACCGACTGGACCGCCTCTTCGGCCGCACGGGACTGATCCCCAACAGCAAGTACGAATCACCGTTGGACACCTTCGTCGTGAACACCACGCGCGGGGAGTACGAGTACCAGCCCGAGTTCGCCCGGCGCGACGTGTATGGATGGCTCGAGCGCGGTTTTCGCGAGGGTCTGCTGCTGAACCGGCCCAAGATCCTCGAGGATGCGATCCGTGAGTCCCGCAACCTCATCGAGTTCTTCCAGGGCAACCGCTACTACGACTTCGTGAACCGCTTCGGCGAGAAGCGCATGGCTGACCTCGTGAGCGACCTGCGTGACAGCGTGCGCTTCGTGTTCCAGAAGGTCATGCTCGACGCGTCGCAGCCGATCTACGACCGGCTGACGATGTACAACAAGGCGCCGGAGGAACAACGGCGCCTGGTGTACGACGACATCAAGGGGCCGCTGGCCGCGGAGTACGCCGCGAACCCGCTCTCGCAGATGCTTCCAATCGAGCGCGCGCTTCCGGAGCCGCCGGGCATGGACGAGTTCCGTGCCGCGCGTGCCGCCGAGGCTGCGAAGAAGGCCGAGCAGCCCTCGGGTGGTCGCAGCAGCGACGCCGAGACGAAGTGAGCCCCGTGGCGGCCTCCCGGTCGTTGGCCGTCGCTGCGCCCGCGCCATCGGCCGTCCTGGGCTAGCCTCGTCGCCATGAAGCGCCCTCCGGCCATCATCGCCATCGGCAAGAACTACCTCGATCACGCCACCGAGATGGGCGGCAAGCCGCCCGAGCATCTGATGGTGTTCACCAAGAACCCCGCGTCCGTCGTCGGTGACGGGGAAGCGATCCGGATCCCCGCGATCTGCCGGGAGCACGGTCCGCAGGTCGACTGGGAGGGCGAGCTCGCCGTCATCATCGGACGCGACTGCAAGGACGTCCCCGTGGAGCACGCCCTCGCCGCGGTCGAGGGCTACGCCGTCGCCAACGATGTGAGTGCGCGTTGGTGGCAGATCAAGGGTTCAGGCGGTCAGTTCTGCCGTGGCAAGGGCTTCGATACCTTCTGCCCGTTGAGCTCGCCGGTTCCGGCTTCGTCGGTGCCGGATCCTCAGGCGCTTCGCATCGTGACGCGGGTGAACGGCTCGGTCGTGCAGGATGCGGGCACCGACGGCATGGTGTTCGGCGTGGCGCGCATCATCAGCGACCTGTCGCAGGGCACGACGATCATGGCGGGCACCGTGATCCTGACCGGCACGCCGGCCGGGGTGGGTGCGGGGCGCACGCCGCCGGTCTTCCTGAAGCACGGTGATGTCGTCGAGGTCGAGATTCCGGGTGTCGGGCACCTGCGGAATCACGTCATCGAGGAGTGAGGTCCTGCGTCAGCCATGGCGAAGCCGGATGATGGTCACGCTCCCTGCCGGGGCCGGCATGCAGCCTGCAGTGCTGGTCGTGCGATTCGTGATCAGGGGCGTCCCGGCCTTGCGGCGCGCTTGGGCATGGCCCTGATCCGGCTCTACCAGGTGTCCCTTGGCCACCTGATCGGCGGTCAGTGCCGCTACCAGCCATCCTGCTCGCACTACGGGCTCCGTGCGCTTGAGCTGCACGGAGCGTGGCGCGGCTCATGGCTCACGGCCTGCCGAATCGCACGCTGTCAGCCCTGGGGCGGCTCGGGATTCGACCCGGTGCCCGGCGACAGCCGCGCCGCGAGCCGCGATGACGCGCGTACCAGCACCCGCTCGTAGTCGCCAAGCGGCCTGAAGTCGTGGGGGCGGCCCACCACGATCAGGTCGATGCCGGCCGCCAGCTCATGCTGGCGCAGCCGAAACGCCTCGCGCAGCAGGCGCTTCAGGCGGTTCCGCACGACCGCTCCGCCCACCTTGCGTGAGATGCTCAGGCCCAGCCGCGCATGGGGCAGCCCATTGGGTCGACCGTACACCACCACCCACCGGGCATCGTCGCGCACGCCGCCCTTGTAGGCCTGCGCGAACTCCGCACCGGCCTTCACGCGCATGGCTGCACCGAACCGGAGCCTCGCGGCAGGGCTGCCTGGATCAGGCGTCGCTGTCATGGCTGTACACCTCCAGCACGGTGGTGCGTTGTACGACGCCTGAGCACTCGCCGGTCACGCGGTCCACGACCGGCAGGCTCGCGCTGGAGGTTCGGCCGAACTTGCGCATGCACTCATCGAGGCTGTCGCTCGACGAAACGCGCGGCACGTCTCGACGGACCAGTTCGTCGACGGTCAACAGCGGAGCGATCTCACTGAAGGCGACGATGGGCCGCACGTCGGCATCGAGCACCATGCCTTCGTAGCGACCGTCCGGTCCGAGCACGATGGCATCCCCGGGCAGACCGCCCTTGATCCTGGCGATGATGGCATCGGCGGAGTCGCTGCGCGAGACCCGGATCGGCTCCTCGAGCATCAGGTCGGCGACGATCGTCCGCTCGAGCCGGTTCCAGTCGCGTTGGTGGCCGAGGTTGAGCCCGTAGGTGATCAGGTCCTCGGTGTACAGGCTCTCGCGCTTCAGGGCCCGAGCGACGGCCAACGACGTGACCACCGCCAGCATCAGTGGCAGCATCACGGTGTAGTCGCGCGTGATCTCGTAGGACAGCATCAGCCCCGCGAGTGGGGCGTGGGCGCCGCCGGCCACGAAGGCGCCCATGCCGGTGACCACGCACAGGGCAGGGTGGATGTCCGGCAGGGCATCGATCGAGTTGGCGACGGCCGCCACGAGCGCACCGATGATCCCGCCACAGACGAGGCTCGGTGCGAACAGCCCGCCCGAGCCGCCTGAGCCGAGCGTGAACGAGGTCGCCACGATCTTCAGGGCAAGCAGCGACGCGAGCAGCAACACCAGCCATCCGGTCGCGTGGCCTGCCTGCATCGTGCCGGAGCACAGTGATTCAATCAATCGGTATCCGTTGGAATAGAAGGGCGGCTGCCCCGATGACTCGCCGACGATCCGCAGCCACGCCACGCCCAGGGCGGCCAGCAGCAGTGCGCCCACGGCGGGGACCACCAGGCGCGGCAGGGGAAGCCGGCTGAAGGTCCTCGCGGATCGGCGCAGCACGATCGAGAAGAGCACGCTGCAGGCCCCGCACGCGGCACCGACGAGCACGAAGGCTGGCAGGTCGACCAGGCCGAACCGCGCGCCGGAATACACCTCGGGATCGACGCCCATCACCGGCGCGTTGGATCTGAGCAGCGACTGGGCCGTGGTCGCGCCGAGCACGCTCGCGAAGACGACGGGCGCGAAGGTGCGGAGCGAGAAGTCGCGCAGCAGCACCTCGAGCACGAAGAAGACACCCGTGAGTGGTGCGCTGAACACGGCCGCCAGGCCGGCCGCCGCGCCGCAGCCCAGGAGGAGCGTGCGTTGCGCCGGATCCGCCCGGATGAGCTGGGCGACGTTGCTGCCGACGACCGAGCCGATCGTCACGATCGGGCCCTCAGGACCGGCGGAACCACCCGAGCCGATGGTGGCCGTGCTGCCCAGCCACTGGCGCAGGGCCAGCGGCAGGGGCAGCCGTGACCGATTGCGGGCGACCGACCAGATGACCTGTGACACACCATGCCCTCTGAAGGGATTGGGAATCAGGGCCAGGATCACGCCATTGACGAGCGCGCCCGCCACGGGGGCGCAGACGACCAGCCACGGCAGGGAGCCACCGAGGTGGGCCTCCCGTTCGAGCCAGTCCTCCAGCCAGTGGATCGGGGCCATGAAGCCCACCGCGGCCAGCCCCATCAGGGCGCCCATCGCCCCGGCGGCCACGAGCAACGGCCAGCCATCCCCCAGGCGGAACCGCCAGAGGACCCGCTGCAGGACATGGCGGCGTAGGGTCTGGAGCATCAGTGGAACCCTTGCGGCGGCAAGGGGTTTCCCCTATCGTACGGAACTCGCCGCCCGGTACGGGGCGGCCCCAAGGAGCCACCATGATTGAAGCCCTGAAGAGCGATGCTATTGTCGAGAAGATGGGAGGTCGCTTCAAGCTGACCGCCCTCATCCAGCGCCGCCTTGGTGAACTCATCGATGGCGCCCGCCCGCTGGTCGAGCGCGGAAGCATGAGCGACCTCGAGGTCGTGATCGAGGAAATCCTCCAGGACAAGATCACCATCGATTACGAAGCCAGCAACCTGCCCGAACCCGGCAGTCGCTGAGCTGCACCCGCGCCCGATGGCCGGGTGCCTGGCCCTGCACCTGCGTCGATGATGCGGCGTGGCACGGCACCGTCAGCGGCCGGACTGGCTGATAGCCCGCGCGTTTGACCGACTGCATCGTGCAGGGCATACTTCGCATCCCGCAGGAGAGGTGTCCGAGCGGTTGAAGGAGCTAGTCTCGAAAACTAGTAGCGGGCTTGTCCTGCTCGTGGGTTCGAATCCCACCCTCTCCGTTGTCAAGGCCTGCCGCGCGAAACCGCCCGGCAGGCCTTGTCCTTCCATGGCAAGCCGCTTCCGATGCGGCAGGAGGTCCTGATGCGCGTGGCGTGGATCGGCACTGGCGTGATGGGTCGTTCGATGGCCCTCCATCTCATCAACGCGGGGCACGAACTGCGCGTCACCACGCGCACGCGTGATCGCGCCGCCGACGTGCTTGCCGCGGGCGCGACGTGGTGCAACTCGCCTGCGGAAGCCGCCGACGCGTGCGACGCCGCGATCTCGATGGTCGGCTACCCGGACGATGTCGACGCCGTCCACCGCGGTGCGTCCGGCACGCTCAGCGCCACGGTGCGTCCCCGCATCATCATCGACATGACCACCAGCACGCCGACCCTCGCGCGCGACCTCGCTGCCCACGCCCGTGCGCTCGGCGTGGCATCGATCGACGCTCCGGTGTCGGGCGGTGACATCGGCGCACGGAACGCAGCGCTCAGCATCATGGTCGGTGGTGACCGCGATGCGGTCGAGGCGGTGCGCCCGCTGTTGGCGGCACTGGGCAAGACGATCGTGCACCATGGTGACCCCGGTACGGGTCAGCACTGCAAGATGGTGAACCAGATCCTCATCGCCAGCTCGATGCTCGGCCTCTGCGAGGCGCTCGCCTATGCGCAGGGGAGTGGGCTCGATCCGGCCAAGGTGCTTGAGAGCGTGGGTGGCGGGGCAGCCGGCAGCTGGAGCGTCAATAACCTCGGGCCCCGAATCCTCCGCGGCGATTTCGCACCGGGCTTCTTCGTGGAGCACTTCTGCAAGGACCTCAGGATCGCCTTGGACGAGGCCCAAGCGCTGGGATTGACCCTCGAGGGGCTGGCGCGCGCGGAACGGTTGTATGCGGTGCTGCGCGACCAGGGCCACGGCCGACTGGGAACGCAGGCGCTCTGGCACCTGTTCTCGGCCACCGCCGCATCGGCTCCGCAGGCATGAGCGCTCGGCCACACCCGCCAACCCTTGCTGAGTCGCGATGGAACCACTACACTTCCCGACTCGACATTCGGAGCGAATCATGACCATCACCCCAGGCAGCACCGTCACCATCACCCTGAACCAGGTCCCCGCGGAGCCCAAGTACCGCAAGACCCTGCAGCGGCTGATGCGCATGCAGCCTTCGGTGCAGCGGGTCCTGACCCGCATCGCCACCGCACGTGGCCGCGACAACGTGGTCCAGCAGCGCGGCGGCCGCATGTGGACCGCCCGCATGAAGGCGACCAAGGTCGTGAACCTCTCGAAGGGCGCGTCGTTCAGCCTCTTCGTCACCCCGCAGATCGTGCCCGACATCAAGTCGGTCTCGAAGTTCGTCACGGTCAAGTGACGCGTCCGGGGCGACCGCCCACATCCAGACTTCGTCACGCGGCGCCTGATCCAGGGCGCCGCGTGTCGTTTGGTCTGTCAGTGGCTCAGGATCTCGTCGCGAAGGGGCGTGATCACGTGGGGGATCACGCGTGACTCAGCCAGCCGCTCAGCGTGCCCCGCGAGGGATGCGAGGACAGCCGGCAGTTCATCGAGCGTGGCGACGGGGCCGACCTTGCGAACCGTGAGGATCACGCTGATGGGTTCAGGGAGGTGGCGCGCGCTCGAACCATCCGCCGCCTTGGGCCGCGTCTTCACCTCGACGAACGCCTGCCAATCACCCTCGGTCGTCAGGTTCAGGCCGATGAACGGCTGCACGTCGATCGGCAGGTCGTGGTCCGGATCGAAGAGGCCCGACAGCCTGCTGTCGGAGTAGAGCGCGTTGTAGACGATGATGTCGCGATCGTGCTCGGTCTCCAGGTCGAAGCCGAAGATGAGATCGACCGAGTCGATGTCGAGCGGGCTGATCGAGAGGAAGTACGGGGCCGTCTCGAGGAGGAAGCGGTGCAGCCGGTAGGTCTCGGTCATGTCCGGGGGGTTCACGTAGCCGGCACGGAGGCTGGTCGCCTTCATGGCGACCCACATCAGGCTGGGCTCGCCCTCGGGGCTCTCGAGCGCGACCTCCGAGTCGGTCCGGCGCAGCCGGCTCAGGCTGGGCACCTGACGCCTGATCCTGTCGAAGAGTTCCAGCACGGGCTCGCGCGCGGCCGGAAGATCCATCTTCAGGCCGAGCTTCATGTTGACGTAGAAGTCAGAGCACCACGCGCGGTACGCCATGCCCCGCGAGGCTATCGGTGCCGATCGCTCAGGCTTCGAGCCATCGCAGCACGCCCGCGACATCCGACAGGTCGTCCACGACGAGATCGGCCCCAGCGGCACGCAGTTCGTCGGGCGGATGGATGCCGGTCGCCACGGCCAGGCAGCGGCAGCCATTGTGGTGCGCGCAGTCGACATCGAGCGGGGTGTCGCCGATGATCACCACGCGCTCGGGCGGCACGGCGCGGCCGGTGACGTCCCGGTAGCGGCGGATCGCCACCGGCGGCAGGTCCCGTCGGGTCGCGCCGTGGTCGGCGAAGGCATTGATGCGGAACTGCGATGGATCGAGCCCCGCGTGGGTCACCTTCAGGAAGCCGGTGGGCTCGTAGTTGCCCGTGAGCAGCCCTTGCTCCCAGTGCGCGTGGTCGTGGAGCGCCCGCACCAGCTCACCGACGCCCGCGAGCGCACGCACGGTGTTGCGTGCCGCCAGCCGGGCGCGGAGTCGTTCGGTGTAGGTCGCCCGGAAAGTCGCGTGGGCATCGTCATCGCCCGGGATGGCGTGCTTCGCGGCGAGTTCCCGGTAGATCAAGGGATCCAGGCGTCCGCTGACCTCGATGCCGTCGAAGGAGAACGACCTGCCCGGATGCAGTTCGTGCAGGGCCTCGAGCATCGCGTGGATGCCGGCATGCTCGCTCTTCAGGAGCGTGCCGTCGATGTCCCAGAGGGCGAGCACGCGGCTCAGGCCTTGGTCGCGGCGACGATGCGGCGCGCCGCATCACCGAGGTCGCCCGCTGCCTGCATGGTGGGGAGCTCGCCCTTCGCGGCATCGAGGATCCGGCGCGCCTCCGCGACGTTGGTGCCCTCGAGCCGCACGACCAGCGGCACCTTGAACCCGACGCTCTTTGCGGCACCGACGATCGCGCGCGCGATGCGGTCGCACTGCATGATGCCGCCGAAGATGTTCACGAGCACGCCCTTCACGCGGCTGTCGCTCAGGATGATGCGGAAGGCCTCGCTCACCGCTTCCTCGGTCGCGCTGCCGCCCACATCGAGGAAGTTCGCGGGCTCGCCGCCCTCGAGCTTGATGATGTCCATCGTGCTCATGGCCAGGCCCGCACCGTTGACGAGGCAGCCGATGGTGCCGTCGAGCGCGACGTACGACAGGCCGAACTCCTGGGCGCGCAGTTCAGCGGGGTTCTCCTCGGTCGGATCGAACATGGCCGCGATGGCCTTCTGGCGGAACAGCGCGTTGTCGTCGAAGTTGAACTTCGCATCGACCGCGACGATGCGGCCCTCGGGGTTCGCCGCGTCCGGCGGGGTCAGCACGAGCGGGTTCACCTCGACCATGCTGGCGTCGGTCTTGGTGAGCAGGGCGGCCATGCGCATCATGAGGTCCACGGCCTGCGCGAGCGGCTTGCCCGTGAGGCCGAGCTTCATACCGACGGCGCGGGCCTGGAACGGGGCGAGGCCGGAGACCGGGTCGAGCGGTTGGCGGATGATCGCGTCGGGGCGCGTCTCGGCGACGTGCTCGATCTCGACCCCACCCTCTGCACTCGCGATCAGCGTGTTGGTGCGCTTGGCCCGGTCGAGCGTGATCGCCAGGTAGTACTCCTTGGCGATGTCCACGGCCTCGGCGACGAGCAGCCGCTTGACCTCGAGGCCTTCGGGCGGCGTTTGGGGGCTGACCATGCGGTTGCCGAGCATGAACTCGGCGGCCGAACGTGCTTCGTCGGCGGTCTTGAGGACCTTGACGAAGCCGGCCTTGCCGCGTCCACCGGCATGGACCTGGGCCTTCACCACCAGCAGCTTCGCGCCGCCGGCAAGGATCTCCGACGCTGCGGCGTGCGCTTCGGCCACCGTCTGCACCATGCGGCTCGGGGGAACGGCGATCGAGGCATCCTGCAGCAGCTGACGGGCTTGGTATTCGTGGATCTTCATGGGAGGACCGGAAGTCTAGTGGCCGCCTGATCGGGCCGCGCGTCGATGGGCCCACCACTCCCAGGCCAGGGGCAGCAGGCTCACCACGATGATGAGCAGGACGACCTTCGAGAAATGCCTCTGCACGATCGGCAGCCCGCCGAGCCAGTAGCCGGCTCCCAGCAGGAGTCCCACCCAGATGATGGCACCGAGCACGTTGTAGAAGAGGAACCGCGAGTAGGTCATGGCCCCGATGCCGGCCACGAATGGCGCGAACGTACGCACGATCGGCACGAAGCGAGCCAGCACCACGGCACGGCCACCGTGCTTCTCGAAGAACGCATGGGTACGGTCGAGGTGTTCCTTCTTGAGCCATCGATGGCGGCCGCTGAAGGCCACCGGACCGATCGCCCGGCCGATGTGGTAGTTCACGCCGTCACCCAGGACCGCCGCCACGAAGAGCACCAAGCCCATGGTCTGGACGGACACGGCAGGGGGCGTGCCCGCCTGCTCGGCGACGCTCGCGACCGTCGCGCACACCGCTCCAGTGGCGAAGAGCAGGCTGTCACCGGGCAGGAACGGCGTGACCACCAGTCCCGTCTCGGCAAAGACGATCAGGCCCAGCATGGCGTAGGTCGCGGGCCCGCCCAGGGTGGACACGATCTGCGCGAGGTTTTCCCGCAACAGGCCTGGTTGCGCGATCAGCTGCCAGAGATCGTGAAGGAACTGGTCCATGGCCGGCGTGATCGCTCCGCAAATGCGCGCGGCCCGGGTGATGCCGGGCCGCGGACGATCGAACGGACAGGGCGGGATTCGAACCCGCGATACAGGGATATACCCCGTATGCCGGTTTAGCAAACCGGTGCCTTCAACCACTCGGCCACCTGTCCAACGGGGTCGGGAGTGTAGCAGCAGGTCGCGTCAGGGCGACCACTCGGCGAACAGTTGGACCAGGTCCGCTCCGGTAACCGACCCGTCGCGCGAGATATCGAGCCGAGGGTTGTTGGTGCCCCATCCGGTGAGCAGGATCGACAGGTCCGCGCCGTCGACGTCACCGTCGCGGTCCAGGTCGCAGCGGGCGAGGGCGGCCCGGGCTTGGAACGCCTCCGCGTCGAGCGTGGTGACCGATCCATCGCCGTCAAAGTCGAAGACCACGCATGGGCAGGTCAGGAGGGACTCGCCCAGGCAAGCGCTGAAGGCAGACTGGTCGCTCGCATCGATGGTCCAGTCACCATTGGCATCACCGAGCCGTTCCGGTGGATGGATCGTCCAGCACGCACCCGCCGGCAGGGTGGTGATCGTGCGCGTCGTGCCGGTCCAGGGCCACGTCACCGTCACGCGGTCAGCACGGGGCGAGTCCCCCAGGCCCACGTGCACCGTGAGATCGTTCATCCCCAGATAGCCCAGCCCGCCGGCGCTGATCTCCAGGGGCGTCGTGCGTCCAGCGACCTCGACGTCCACGAGCGCACCGATGGCATCGACGTTCGGCCACTCGCCGGCCACCCTGATGCCCACGGCAGGGCGTCGGCGACCCTCCTTGTTCATGGAAAGCCGCAGGGGTGCGCCGAGCGGGTTGGTGACCAGATCCATGGCGCCGTCGCCGTCGACATCCGCGACCGCGGAGCCGTAGTCGACCTGGGGGCCGCCCCCGAGTGCCGCCGCCGACGTGAGATCGGCGAGTTGGCCATCGGTGTTCAGGAAGAAGCGGTCCTGGGACCCCTGGTGCACGATGTGGACGTCCGGATCGCCGTCGTTGTCGGCATCGAAGGCCTGCACGGACCATCCGGTGAGGTTGGTCGCGGTCACGAGTCCGCGGGCCGCAGCCTGTTCCTCCCATGACATCGGGGCAACCTGCACGAAGAGTGGATGCACGGCCCCGACTGGTTGGTTGGGGACGGTGATGTTGCTGCACAGCAGGTCGAGCAGGCCATTGCCGTCGACGTCTGCACGCGCGACACCCATGCTGAAGAACGCACTTCCGGCGTCACCGCACGCGTCGGTCAGCTCGGTCCATCGGCCTCGATCATTGCGCACCAGGCGATTGCTCGACAGGATCGGCCCGACGTGCGCTCGGTCGTTCGAGAGGTAGAGATCCGGATCACCATCCCGGTCGAGGTCGCCCGGCGAGACCATGAAGGTGTGGCCCGGCGCGCTGATGCCGCACCACGCGCTGGCCTCGACGAATCGACCGGAGCCCTGTTGGTTCAGGAAGACCTGCGGGTGGGCCGTCTCGGTCCCGGGGATCAATCCGGCATAGTTGCCGATCATGCAGTCGATCCAGCCGTCGCCGTCCAGATCGGCCATCGAGACGCAGCGCCCCATCCAAGCACCGTCCAGCCCACTGTCTTCGGTGGCATCGACGAACACGAGCGGGGCAACCTGGCGGAACAGCATGGTGCCGTGCCCGCGCTGACTGATGACCAGGTCGAGATCGCCGTCGGCATCGAGGTCGGCGGCAGCGAATCCCCCGGGACTCGTCAGCCCCGTGATGCCGCAGGTCGACGTGCGGTTCACGAACTGCCCGGCACCGGTGTTCTCGAACACCGAGGCGAGTGCCGCCGTCGTACCCAGCGCGACCAGATCCGCATCGCCATCGCGGTCCAGATCGACGAGGCCAACGCCGAAGCCGTACTGCCCAACGGTCTGCGGCGAGCCAAGCGTGGTGGCGACCATGCCACGGGCGTTGGCCTCGTTCACGAAGGCTGTGAACGAGCCTTGCGGGCCCGGAGTCATGCAGAGCATCGATGCGATCGCCGTCGCCACGATCATGGCCACGAGGCTACGGCGGGATGCCCTGATTCCACGGTTGGATTCGCAAGATTCCCGGGCTCGGCAGGTGCCGGGTGCTCAGTCGGGGGACTGACGCGAGAGCAGGGCAACCGCCTCCCGCGTGGCATCTCGATCGAGCCGGGCGAACTGCGTGGTCAGGCTGTCCAGGAGCGACAGGTAGAGCAGCATGTCGTCGAGCTTCCGATTGAAGGTTTCGTAATTCTCTGAAAGTCCGGGATCACTGGGCAGCCCATCGGACGTCTGCGCCCGGCATCGGGTCAGGACCGCCGTCAGCGGATCGATCTCCCTGGCCTTGCGCACGCGGATCACCGCGGCGAAGAGGTGCCAGACGTCCTGTTCGGCGGTGAAGAGATCGCGGCGCGTGGCCTCCTCGGCGGTGCGGCGCACGATGCCCCACTCTTCGAGCGTGCGCAGGGTCATGCTTGCGTTCCCTCGACTGATGCCCAGCCGCTCCATCATCTGATCCATGTTCAGCGGGATGCCCTCGATGAAGAGCAGGGCATGGACGGCGGTCATGCTGCGCGGGACGCCCCAATGGACACCCATGTCCGCCCACGACTCGACGAACTGCATCTTGGCGTCATGAAGACGCCGGATCTGGTCCGGTTCTTGGCTCTGCGACATGTTGGTTCCCACGAGGAGTCCGAGGCGTGCGGAGCCTAACCAAACCTGAACCCCCGTGGAAGGGGCGGTGCCGAATCAGCTTCGGGGAGCGATGACCGACAGCATCCGTCCGGTCAGGCCAGCATCGCGTCGGTGACTGAAGAATCGGGCCGGCTCACCGGCCGTGCAGCAACCGCAGGGGTGGACCGAGGATGCCGCGAGTCCTTCCCGGGCGAGCTGGAGGCAGACGGCGCGCTCGAGGTCGGCGAACGCCTTCGCCCCGGCCGTGGGGGTGGCGCACTCGCCCAGGTCGGCCGCCACCAGGGCGCTGACGACTTCGGGACCGACCTCGAACCGGGACGCACTGATGGCTGGCCCGACGGCGGCGACGAGCGCTTCGCACTGCGATCCGCGATCGCGCAGGGAGCGGATCGCCGCGTGGACCACACCGGCCACGACACCCCGCCAGCCTGCGTGGATGGCCGCAACCCGACCGGTCACGCGGTCGGCGAGCAGGACGGTCACGCAGTCGGCGCTTCGTACGCCGATGGCTGGTCCGCCGGGGTCGGCCACGAGCGCGTCGCCGGCACCGCAGAGCCCCTCGGCGGTCGGTTGGAGCACGAGCTTTCCATGGACCTGCTGTGCATCGGCCAGTCCGCGTTGGCCCAGGCCGATCGCGGAAAGGAACCGGCGAGTGTTGCGCTCCAGTTCCTCGCGCCGTTCCGGCGCTGCGCCGGGGCGCTGCAGATCGAGTGAGTCGAAGGGTTCGGCGCTCTCGCCTGAGCGCCGCGTGCTGAAGGCGTGCACGAAGCCCGCCTCACGAAGCGGCATGCATTCGAGGAAGGCCACGCCATCGACCGTGCGCTCGCGGAAGCTCGACTGCATGGGACGGATCATAGGAATGAACAGGGCCCCCATGCGCGTGCATGAGGGCCCTGGATCAATCGAGACAGGGATCAGGGCTGGCCAGCGGCGCCGCCGCAGTCGCCCACGGTGTAGAGCTCACCGACGGCGTTGATCTGCACCTTGATCTGGTCGTGCCAGCACTGGTAGTTGGCTCCGGTGCCGCCGGCCATGGTCACCACGCGCGTGAAGACCTTCAACTCACCTTGGTCGCTGACGACATAGGCGCTTGCGGGCGAGCAGCCCGGGCTCTGGACCACCCAAGGGGTTGCCACGCCACCGGGGAGCACCTGGATCTGGTTGTCCTCAGGCAGCCAGAGTTCCCAGCGGTTGGTCACCGAGTTGTAGACGAAGACCATGGCGAGCGTCAGGCCTGAACCGAGGATGGTGGTGTTGCCCTCGATGTTGATCTTGGCCGCCTCGTCCGGTGAACCGAATCCGGTGTTGCGCGCCACCTGCACGTCAACGACGCGGTTGGGCAGCACGTACGGCACGCTGGGACCGAAGCCGCCCGACGAGCCGCGCGCACGCACCGAGCGCGCCTTCAGGTAGAAGTCATCGGCTGCGCTGATGGCATACGGATTCAACTGGCTGATCTCCTTGCCGGTGATCAGCTGGACGGTGGCGTCGTTCGAGGGATCGAACCACTCGCCGGTGTTGACCTCAAGCGCCATCACGCGCAGGTCGGGGAAGCCGCGGACCGACGCGATGCCGGTGTCCTCGGCACCCGTGTCGCCCCACTTGGGGTCGGTCGAGACAGCCGGCGGGGTGACCTGCCCGCACTGCGGGAAGATCGAGCTGGCGGTGGCACTGCCGGGGGGCGCTCCGCGAAGGACGTTGCGCATCTGCTCCGGCGGAACGCCGAGCCCGTCGAACTGCAGCTTGGCGAACTGCTGCAGCAGCACGGCCGCGCCGCCGATCATGGCGGTCGCTGCCGACGTGCCATCGAAGTTGGCGGTGTAACGGCGCAGGTGCGTCCGTTCAGGGGGCGTGATGGCCGCCGTCAGACCGGCTGCGGCGTCATCACCCAGGAACAGATCACCGAAGCCTGCGGCGCACACGCCGTAGCCCCAACCCGAGATCGTCAGGTTGTCGGTTCCGGCCTCCGGTTCGGGGTTGAGGTAGTTGCTCATCCCAACGCGGCAGTAGTCGTTGCCCGGCCAGACGGCCGGCGGCTTCGCGGCGATGCCAACATCATTGATGCTGTCCGGCGGTGGCGCGGGGCCTTCCTCAGGCGCCGGTGCCGGCGCGACCGGGAGCTGAAGCTGGAAGCCCGGCCACACGGCGCCGACGACCACGCAACTCTGGGTGTCGGCGGTGAGCGTGTCGGGTTCCCGCACCTGGGCCGGGTTCACGATCTGGGCACCGTTGCCGGCCGCCATCACGAAGCAGAGGCCCGCATCGATGCCTTGGCTCAGGACGTCTCGGACAGCCTGGCCTTGTTCAGGCGCGGCTTCATCGACCGAGTTGAGCGGTTGGAAGCCGTTGGCCGTCTCCATCGGGATGACGCAGATGTTGGAGGCGGGAAGACCGCCATCACCATCCTGCGTGAGGTAGTACGCGGCACCGGCGATCGCAGCGTTGGTGCGCGACGTTCCCGTTGCGGACAGCGCCGGGAAGAACCAGGGCTCTGCTTCGTAGCAGAGACCCGTCACGCCCTTGGTGTCCTGATTCGCCACGAGCACCGACATGACCGCGGTGCCGTGCTGGGGATAGACCACGAAGCCATCCGGCGGGTAGGTGGGGTTGGAGACGTCAACGCACTCGGCGGGGTTCGTCGTGATCGTGCCGCACCGGGTGCAGCAGTCCTCGGCAGAGGCTTCGAAGCCACCGCAGTCGCACGCCACCGGCGTGGGGTTGATGAGGAACGGCGACTGGCCTGGTTCGACGATGATCTTCGAGACGCCATCAACCAGGAACTCCTCGTGGTTGACGTACATGCTCAGGTCCACCAGGCCGACGCGGATGCCCTGGCCGCTGAGGTCCGACTCATTGAAGAGGGCCTTGGCGAGGAAGTCCATGTAGGCGATGTCGAGTCCACCACCCAGGTAGGTCGTGGCCCGCATGAACGGGAAGAAGTCGGAGTTCTCCGGCGTACCGGGGGGAGGGGTCTGGCGGAGGCGGGTGCCCCAGAGGGCGAGGGGCATGCTGCCGGCGGCAACCTGTCCCGAGACGCCATCCAAGCCGGGGCTCAGCGCGGGCTGCGTGATGGTCTGCGGAGCGGCAAGCGGGAAGTCTGCCCCGGCGCCCGGGTTGAACGTCTCGCCGAGCAGGAGCAGCGAGTCACCGTAGTACGGCGTCGCGAGCGTGGTGGGGGAGTATGGGTTGCCCTGGTCGAAGTCGGACACGCCGGTCGGCTGGCCCGCTGCCTGGAATGCCGGGTTCAGGGCGTAGATCGAACGATTGGCGCTCGCAGCGGTGGTGACCTCATCGGTGGTGTCCACATCGATCAGGTCAGCGAAGTAGTCACGCGTGATGTAGCAGTCGGGGATCGTCAGGGCGCTGGCGGCACAGTCGGCATCCCAGGCGATCGAGCAGCAGAGGTAGTTCACCGAGCAGACGATCGCACAGCAGTTCGGCTCGCGCGAACCGTTGAGGGCGGCAGCCGACTGCATCTGGTGGTGCTGCATGTGGCCGGCCGTGAAGGTGGACCACGAACCGCCGCCCGTGCTGGGGTCAGGCTGGCCCGGGGGGCCGCCGGTGACGTTGCCGCAGGTTTGATAGAGCGTGGCGGGGCCGTTCGGCGGCGCGCACAGGAAGTTGGACATCGTGAGGCAGCCCCAGTCCCAGACGGCAATGCCACCCGCACACTGTGGTGGGCCGATGCAGGCATCCGCACCGGGATTGGTCGCGTACCACTCGTTGATGAGGTCGATGCAGCCAGCAATGGCACCGCCACCGGTCAGGCCGCCACAGTTGTCGCAGCCGGCATCGGGATAGGGGGGGAAGATCCCCGGATTGGCACATTCTGCATCGAACAGGTCGCTGCACTCACCGGGAGGCGTGGGGCACTGCGAAGGATTGACGCGCGCCTCGATTTCCACGAGATCCACCACGTCGAGGTTGCGCAGGAAGGTCGCGTTGCTCAGCAGGTCTCCCTTGGACTGCACGACGATCCAGTCCGAGAGATCACGCGACCAACGCCCCGAACGGCGGCGGGCACGCTCACGGAGCTCGGCCGTCTGGGCGACGGTCAGATCGACCATCGAGGTGCAGCGCGCACCCAGAGTCTCGAGCGCATCGCGCAGCTCGGAGATGTCCATGCCCGTCCGGCTCGAGAGTTCGCTGGCGTCTCCACCGCGCGGGGCCGCGATGCTGTACTCGGGCTTGACGCGCACGAGGATCCGACCGGTTGCCACGCTCCGACCCGAAATCGGATCCGTCGGCACCGAAAGGGCCGTGGGGCCTGCGCCGGTCTTGCTCCGAACGACCCGCGAGCGGTCTTGGGCGTGCGCCACACCGGGTTCGAGGGCGACCGAGGCGACGAGCGCAGCCAAGAGGCTCGCATGGGGCACAAAGCGGAAGATCATCGGTACTTGCTCCGTGGGGTCGATGGCACAGAACCCGCTGAAGCGGGCCATCCCCGGAGTCTAGACCACAATCGGGCCCCTCACAACCGCGGATTCACGCCTTCGAAGAAGCCGTCTTGAGCACCCGATGGCCGATGTCCGATCGGAAGAATGCGCCCGGAAACTCGATGCATCGGGCGGCCTGATTGGCCAGCGCCTGGGCTCGTTCAAGCGTCGCCGCGAGGGCGGTCACGCCCAGGACGCGCCCTCCGTTGGTCACCAAGGTGCCGTCCTTGCGGCGCGTGGTGCCTGCATGGAACACCACGACTTCCTCGCCATCGCCTGCGCAAGCTTCCGCCGCCGGGATGCCGTTGATGGGATCACCCTTGCGCGGCGTTCCCGGGTAACCCTCCGCGCACACCGCGACGCACACGGCCACGCGAGGATCGAACGTGAACGAGGCTTCGTCGAGCGAGCCAGTGGCACAACGCCAGAGCGTCTCCACGAGATCACCCTGGAACCGCACCATGAGCGGCTGGGTCTCGGGGTCACCGAAGCGCGTGTTGAACTCGAGCACCTTCGGTCCTGCGGGCGTCAGCATGAGGCCGGCGTACAGCACGCCGCGGAAGGGAATGCCGTCACGCTTCAGCGCATCCACGGTCGGGACGAGCACATCGCGGACGACGGCGTCCATCGTGGCCTCGTCCGCCAGGGGAGTCGGGCAGTACGCACCCATGCCGCCGGTGTTGGCGCCCGTGTCGCCCTCGCCGACCTGCTTGTGGTCCTGGCAGGGTTCGAGCAGGCTGATCGTGCTCCCATCGACGAGTGCCAGCACGGACAGTTCCTGCCCGTCGAGCTTCTCCTCGATCACGACCTTCGCACCGGCGTCACCGAACTCCTTGGCGCCCATCATGCGACGGATGACGGCGGCGGCCTCGCCGCCGCGATCACACACGACCACGCCCTTGCCGGCACAGAGTCCGGCCGCCTTCACGACCATCGGCTGGTCGCGCGCGAGGACGTAGTGCAGCGCTGCGTCCATGGACGTGAATGACTTGCCCTCGGCCGTCGGCACGCTCGCTTGGCGCATCAAGTCCTTGGCGAACGCCTTGTCGCCCTCGAGCCGTGCACCAGCCTGGACCGGACCGAAGACCGGGACGCCGGTCGTCGCGATGGCATCGGCAAGACCCGCTTCGAGCGGCGCCTCCGGGCCAATCACCACGAGCCCGATCCGCTCCTTCGTGAGCCACTGCAGGAAGTGGAAGTTCCGCGTGGCCGCGACGTCTTCGGGGCAGGCCGTGCACAGCGCCTGGATCCCGGCATTGGCGGTCTTCTCGCACCAGAGTGCGCCCAACCGCCGCGACCGGCGCATGCACCATGCGAGTGCATGTTCGCGACCACCGGAACCGACGAGCAGGACATTGATGCGATCGGGCAGGACCTCGGCCATGGGGCGAGTGTAGTGGTCACGCCGCGGCGGCCGGGCCTTCGTGCTAGCCTTCGTTCCCCGGAGTCTTCACCATGGTTCGAGCCCTCGCCATCGTCGCCTGTCTCGTCGCTCCCTCCGCCGCCGCGCAGGATGGCGCTGACCTCCTCAAGCAGCTGAATGGCACCCTGGCCAAGGCCAGCGCCGACAAGCTCAGTTGGAAGCCTGTCCTCGAGGCGTGGGCCGCGATGCCTGCACCGCCATGCGCTGCCGAGGCAGGCTGCGGCCAGGACGCGATCTGGCCCGGCATGAAGGACTGGTCCAAGTTCGCGGACTGGGCGAAGGCGAATCCCGGCATGGGCAAGGCGCTCGTCCAAGCGCAGTCAGCGCTCGCGTGGGGCATGCCGTACGGCGATGCCACCCTCCCGGCCGGGCTCAAGGGCAAGGGTGTCGCGGTGACGCTCGGCGATGGCGACCACTTGGTCAACATCAAGGTGGGCTATCTGCCCGCCCTGCGAACCATTGGGCAGTACGCCACGGCCGAGCAGTACCGGTTGTGCGAGGAAGGCAAGTTCAAGGAGGGCTTCGAGCTCGGCGTCGCGTACCTGCGCCTCCTGCGCCAGGTGTGCGACCAATCCCTGCTGGCGGAGAAGCTCTTCGGCATGGAGCAGTTCACGCAGGCTCTGTCGGTCCAGCGCGACATGATGTGGCGCTACCGCGACAAGGCCCCGGCACCCGCCCTGCGCGAGGTGGCGCTCAAGGGATATCCATTCCTGGGCACGGGTGACAGCGAGCGCATGCGTCGACTGCTCCTGCCCGAGGGTGACCGCCTCGTGGTGGCTGCCCAGCTGGCCCGTGGCTTCGATGACGCCGGCCAGCCCGACGCCGATCGCTTCGCGGCCGTGTTCGGTGCCGATCCGGCCCACGCCAGCCCGATGCAGCGCTTCGGCGAGGAGAAGATGTGGAAGCGCGTGGCCGAGGTCCACGGCAGCCTCGAGGCCAGCGAAGAGAAGCTCCAGGCGATCTACGACGATTGGTGGCGGCGCTGGCGCATGCGCCCGTACGGCAACCCGATCTTCGAGCTGCCGACGGAAACCAGCCGCCTCAACCCCGTCAAGTACGCGGCGGTGTCCAAGCTTCTGCAGGACCTGACCAGGGCGTTCGATGCGCGCAACGTGCTGATCGCCAACGCCAACGGAACGGCGTTCGCCGCCGCCGTGGTGGCGCGCTACCGGGCCGACCAGGGACGATGGCCGCAGAAGGTCGAGATCGCGATCCAGTCCGACTACATGAAGACCAAGATGAACCTCGACCCCTATGACAAGGGGTACAAGGGGTTCGAGTACCGCGCCGTCGCCAAGCCCAAGGCCGTGGATGCATCGGTCGGACGCATCGAAGCCCCCGGGGTGCTGATCTTCGCGAAGGGCATCGATCACGAGAGCAACGAAGCCGCGACCCACACCGACGACGGGTCCAAGGGCGACATCCTCATCTGGCCGCCCGTGCGTGAACTCGCGCGCGAGCAGGGATTGCTCGGCTCCTGAAGCCGGGACGGGAACAGCACCATGAACGAAGGCATCGAGAAGGTGGTCATCATCGGCAGTGGTCCTGCCGGCTGGACGGCGGCGATCTACGCGGCGCGCGCAAGCCTGTCGCCGGTCGTGTACGTGGGTGTGCCCGCGTCGAACCCGGCCCCCGTGCTGCCGGGTGGGCAGCTCATGATGACGACCGAGGTGGAGAACTACCCGGGCTTCCCGCACGGCGTGACCGGCCCCGAGATGATGCAGAAGTTCCAGGAGCAGGCCGAACGATTCGGCACGCGCGTGGTCGGCGACGACATCGTGCACTGCGACTTCTCCCAGCGCCCGTTCACGCTGAAGACCGGCGACGGCAAGACCGTGCGAACGCACTCGGTCATCATCGCCACCGGAGCCACGGCGAACTGGCTGGGCCTCAAGAACGAGCTCCACCTGGCGCAGACCGGCGGCGGCGTGAGCGCGTGCGCCGTGTGTGATGGTGCGCTCCCGATCTACCGTGGTGCGACCGTCGCCGTCGTCGGCGGCGGTGACACCGCGATGGAGGAGGCGAGCTACCTGACCAAGTTCGCCGGCAAGGTGCTCATCATCCACCGCCGCGACAGCTTCCGCGCGAGCAAGGCCATGCAGGAGCGGATCCTGAAGGATCCCAAGGCCGAGGTGCTCTGGAACAAGGTCGTCGTCGACGTGATCGGCGAGAAGCGCATCGAGGCGGTCGAGCTCGAGGACACCGTGACCAAGGAGCGCTCCCGCGTCGCCGTCGGTGGCCTGTTCATCGCCATCGGTCACTCGCCTGCGACCCGGTTCCTGCAGGGGACCGGGCTCGCCTTCGACGACAAGGGCTACGTGGCGCTGGCCACGCGATCGAGCGCGACGAACGTCGATGGCGTGTTCGCCGCTGGTGACGTGGCCGACCCGACGTACCGCCAGGCCGTGAGCGCCGCGGGCATGGGCTGCCAGGCTGCGATCGACTGCGAACGCTGGCTTGCGGGCCAGGGCGTGCACTGAAGCCGCATGGACACCACAGCGACATCGACCCGCACGAAGGACCGTTGGGTCACGTTCGGGTCGCTCGTCGCGATGGTGGCCGGCGCCGCACTCGGCGAGTGGATCCACCGCAACGGCGGCTCTGCCGACGGCTTCGCGCTCGTGGGCGAGATGCTCCTGGTGCGTCCGCTGCTGCTGCTGGTGGTCCCGCTGATCCTGCTCAGCGTGATCGGCGGTGCAGCGAGCCTCGGGGCGACGGGGCGGCTGGGCCTGCTCGGCGGTGCGACGCTCGCCTTCTTCGTCACCACGATGGCCATCGCGGCCGCGCTCGGTGCACTGCTCGTCACGTGGGTCGCTCCCGGTGCATCGATCGACCCTGCCGCCGCCGCGGCGCTGAAGGCCTCGCCCTCGGCGCTCCCCGCGGCCGTCTCCGGCGGCGAGGTCGGTTCGCTGCACGACGCGTGGCGCTCGATCCTCTACCAAATCGTCCCCAAGAACGTGTTCGGCGAGATGGTCGCTGCGCGCCCGCTTGGCCTGATCACCTTCAGCATCCTCATCGGGCTTGGGCTCTCGGCGATCGGCGACGCAGGCCGGACGGCGCTCGACGTGATCGAGGGGCTGAACCAAGCGCTCATGCGCGCGATCGGCTGCGTGCTGTGGGTGCTGCCCGTCGGCGTCCTGGCCTTGGTGACCTCGACCGTCGCGAAGGCCGGCTTCGAGGCCCTGTCGGGCTCGCTGGGCACCTACATGCTGGTCGTGCTCGGCGGGCTGCTGCTGCACGCCTTCGTGGTGCTGCCGATCATCATGGCCGTGCTCGGCGGCGGCAATCCCTTCGCGTTCCTCTGGCGAGTCCGGCGCGCCATGCTCACCGCGTTCAGCACCAGTTCGAGCAGCGCCACGCTTCCGGTGACGATGGAGGCCTGCGAGGCGGCTGGGTGCAGCCGACGCGCGACGCGGTTCGTCTGTCCCCTGGGCTCGACCCTCAACATGGACGGCACGGCGCTCTACGAGGCCGTCGCGGTCGTCTTCCTCTGCCAACTCTTCGGCATCGCGCTCGGTGGGGCGGAGCTCGCGGTCGTCGTCGTGACGGCCACGCTGGCCGCGGTGGGGGCGGCCGGGATCCCGAGCGCAGGCCTCGTGACGATGGTGCTCGTCGTACAGGCCGTGAACGCCAGCCTCGGCAACGATCCGGCGCGGTCACTGCCCGTCGAAGCCATCGGCATCATCATCGGGGTCGACCGGATCCTCGACATGGTCCGCACGATGGTCAACGTGCAGGGCGACATGATCGGGGCGCGACTGCTCACGCGGCTCGCGCCGGATTGAACCCGGACCTTCCGACGCGACGCGGTGTCCGGGCGGCTCAGGCCTTCGGCGGCAACGCCTGACGCACGTGCAACTCCTGGAGCTGGGCCAGGTCGACCGGGCCCGGCGCCTCGATCATGAGGTCGCCGCCGGACTGCGTCTTGGGGAAGGCAATGACGTCGCGGATGTTGTCCGTGCCCACGATGTGCATGACCAGGCGGTCCAGGCCGAAGGCGATGCCGCCGTGCGGCGGCGCGCCGTGGCGCAGTGCGCTGAGCAGGAAGCCGAACTTGGCGTTGGCGTCCTCGGCCGTCAGGCCGATCAGCTTGAAGACCCGTTCCTGCACGTCCATGCGATGGATGCGGATGGACCCGCCGGCGATCTCGCTGCCGTTCAGCACGAGGTCATAGCCCGCGCTGAGGCATGCGCCGGGATCGCTCTCGAGGATGCCGAACTGGTCGGGATTGGGGCTGGTGAACGGGTGGTGCAGCGCGACCCAGCGCTTGCCGTCGTCATCCCACTCGAACATGGGGAAGTCGATCACCCACAGGAAGTTCCAGCGGCCCTCGGGGATGAGCCCCAGGTCGCCCGCCAGCTTCAGCCGCAGCTCGCCCATCGTCTTGGTCGCGACTTCCCAGCTGTCGCAGGCGAACAGCACGGCATCGCCCACCTGGAGTCCGAGGCGCTCGATCAGGCGATCCTTGATCGGCTCGAGGAACTTCGCGATGCCCGTCTCGAACCCGTTGGCCGTGAGCTTGACCACCGGGACGCCGCCGGCCTTGAAGGTGCGCACCCACTCGGAGTAGCCGTCGGTCATCTTGCGCGTGAGCTTCTCCGCACCACCGGGGACGCGGATGCACTTCACCACGCCCTTGCGCCCGGCGGGGCTGCGCTTGGCCAGGGCTTCCTGGAAGACCTTGAAGTCGCACCCGGCGGCCAGGTCGGACACGTCGTGGATGTGCAGGTCGAAGCGCGTGTCGGGGCGGTCGATGCCGAAGCGCTCCATGGCCTCGGCGTAGGTCATCATCGGCACCTGGCCGATGTCGTACTGGAAGAGTTCGGTCCAGAGCCCACGCACGAAGCCGGTCATCATCGACATCACGTCTTCGCGCTCGACGAAGGACATCTCGAGGTCGATCTGGCTGAACTCCGCCTGGCGGTCGGCGCGCGGATCCTCGTCGCGCAGGCACCGGCAGATCTGCATGTAGCGGTCGCACCCGGCGACCATCAGGATCTGCTTGAAGAGCTGCGGGCTCTGCGGGAGGGCGTACCAGCTCCCCGGGTGGAGGCGGCTGGGCACGATGAAGTCGCGTGCGCCCTCGGGCGTGCTCTTGATGAGCAGGGGCGTCTCGATCTCCATGAAGCCGTTGCCCGCGAAGTAGTCGCGCGCGAACTTCGTGATGCGGCTGCGGGTCTTCAGGATGTGCTGCATGCGGGGCCGGCGCAGGTCGATGTACCGGTAGCGCAGGCGCGTTTCCTCGTTGATCTTCTCCGCATCATGCTCGTCGGGGAGGATCGGCGGGGTCTCGGCCTTGTTCAGGACCTCGAGCCGCTCGACGACGACCTCGACCTCACCGGTGGCGAGCTTGGGGTTGGCTCCGCCGGCGCGCAGGCGGACCGTGCCCTGCACGGCCACCACGTCCTCGCGGCGAAGGGCGTGCGCGGCGGTCACGACGTCATCGGCGCTCGACTCGAGGTCGAAGACCACCTGAGCCAGGCCTTCCTTGTCGCGAAGGTCGATGAAGAACAGACCCTTCCCCTGGTCGCGGTAGGTGTTGACCCAGCCGCAGATGGTGACGGACTGTCCGGCATGGACGGGACGGAGGTGGCCGCAGAAGTGGGTGCGCTTGAGCATGGTTGAGCCTGTCGGGCGAGGGATGCTAGCCGACACGTCGGAGGTGCTGACGGTTACGCTTCGGACCATGTCAGTCGCGAACGTCGCAGGGTCCCGGACGATCCTCTTCACGGCCTTCGAGCCCTCTGGCGATGCTCACGCCGCACCGGTCATCCGCGCCCTGCTCGAGCAGGATCCGTCGGTGCGCATCGCGGCCTGGGGCGGACCGCGCATGCGCGAGGCCGGCGCAGAGATGATCGGGATCACGGCTGAAGACGGGGCCATGGGGCTTGCCGGCCTGGGCAAGATCAACATGGTGCGACGCGTTCGTCGGGAGGTCTCGGAGTGGTCCCTCGCAAACCGGGTCGTGCTGCACGTGCCCGTGGACAGTCCGGCCGCGAACTTCCCGGTGGTCAAGGCCATCCGGCCGCGGGGCATCCGCACCGTCCACCTGGTGGCCCCGCAGATGTGGGCGTGGGGCGAGTGGCGCTTGGCGAAGTTGCGTCGCCTGACGGATCTGGTGCTGTGCCTCCTGCCGTTCGAGGAGCAGTGGTTCCGGGACCGCGGCGTGCAGGCAGCCTTCATCGGTCACCCGGTCATCAACCGTGGCTTCGATGAGGCGGCGCTCGCGGCATCGGCGCGCCATCTGCCGAGCGGTTCGCCCAAGATCGCGCTGCTGCCGGGCAGTCGAAGCCAGGAACTGAAGGCCAACCTCCGTGCGATGGTCGAGACCTTCATCGAGCTGCAGGGACGGCACCGTGGCATGACCGGAGTGATCATCGCCGCCAACGAGAACCTCGCCCGGCTGGCGGTTCAGCTCGTGCCGAGCATGCCCAACGGCCTGCACGTGGTGGTTGGCGGCATCGATGGTGCGCTCCGCTGGTGCGATCTGGCCATCAACGTCTCCGGCACCGTGTCGCTCGATGTGGCGCGCCATGGCAAGCCGATGGTCGGGCTCTATCGCGTCAGTTGGCTGTCCTACCTGGTCTCGAAGCTCGTGCTGCGCGCGCCGCACCGGCTCCTGCCCAACATCATCGCCGGCAAGGAGGTCGTGCCGGAGTTTGTGCCGACCGCGCTCGGGGCGCAGGCCTTCGCCGATGCCGCCGATGAGTTCCTCAAGGACTCCCGGCGTGCGGCCGCGGCGAGCGCCGAGCTCCGTCGCATGATGGCGCCATACTCTGGGCACCGTCCGGGGACCGAGGCTGCCGCGCTCATCCTGCGTGTCCTGACCAAGGGCACGTTGTCGAAGGATGAGATCGCCGAGGTCCTGGCCGGCGTCAGAGCCGCTGGACCGGCACGATCGCCGTGAGGCACGCCGCGTTGCCCTGGACGTCGGGGATGGGCTGCGCGCGGATCACGGGGGCACCGACCGGCAGTCCCTCCGAAAGCGCCAGCCGTTCCCACGTCGCAAGGTCGGTGCGGGCCCGCTCCTCGCTCGAGGCCAGCACGAGCCACGCGAGCCGTGCGTGCACGATGCGCTCGTCGGTGGCCAGTTGCGCCACCAGGCGCATCGCTCGGTCGGTGAACGCGGGGGCATAGCGCGGACAGCGCTCGACGTGTCGCCACTCGCGCGCCAACACGACCTCGATCCAGCACGCCTCTTCAGGAGCACACATCGATTCCCTGAAGAGTCCCGGTGCATCATCGGGGCCCTGGACGTGCCGTGGTGCCAGCACAACGCTGCAGCGGGGGGGCTTCGCACGGACGTTGCCCGCAGGCGCCTCGAAGCCCGGATAGGGGAGGTCGCGGCTCGACCAGCCGACGCCCGCCCCGATGGCCTCCGCGGCCTGCACGTGGAGGTCCCTGTCGCTCACGTCATCGAGCGAGGTCGCTGGATCCTGCTCACCGAGCTGCATCACGAGTTTCGCGATGCCCGAGTGGAACCGGTCCGCCATGTCGGCAGGGCTGTGCACCTGGGCATGGTGCCATGGATGCCCGGAGGTTGCCCGAGGGTGGCGGTGGGGCCCCCGCGATGCAGGCATTCGCCCTACCATCAGGACCCCAACCGGAGACCCTCGATGCCCCTGAAGACCTCGATGCTTGCCGCCGTGCTCGCCCTGGCCTCCAGCGCCACCGCGCTGGCCCAGTCCGGAACCCTGAAGATCGTCAGCAGCCTGCCGCGCACCGGGAGTGCGAACGCCCAGACCGGCACGATCGTCAACGGCATCAAGATGGCCATCGCCGAGGTCGGCGGGAAGATCGACGGCTATGAGATCGTCTACGAGGACTGGGACGACGCCAGCCCGCAGCGCGGCAACTGGGACCCGACCGTCGAGGCGCAGAACGCCAACAAGGCCGTGACCGATCCCACCATCGTGGGCTACATCGGCACCTTCAACAGCGGCGCCGCCAAGATCGCGATGCCTGAACTGAACAAGGCGGGTCTGGTCATGATCAGCCCCGCCAACACGTACTCGGGCCTGACCAAGCCGGGCATGGGCGAAGCCAATGAGCCCACGATCTACCGTCCGAGCGGCTCGATCAATTACTTCCGCGTCGTGCCCACCGATGACCTCCAGGGTGCGGTGGCGGCAGAGCACGTCGCCGGATCCGGCGCCAAGAAGGTCTTCATCCTGCATGACCGCGAGCTCTATGGAAAGGGCATCGCGGATGTCTTCCAGAAGCGGGCCAAGGAGCTCGGGGTCGAGATCGCTGGCTTCGAAGGCATCGACACCAAGGCCAGCAACTACAAGTCGCTCTCTCAGAAGGTGAAGTTCTCCAAGGCCGATGCCGTGTTCTTCGGCGGGACGACCCAGAGCAACGGTGGCCAGGTCGCCAAGGACCTGCGTTCGGTGGGCTTCACCGGCATGCTCGTCGTGCCCGATGGCTGCTGCGAGGAAGCGTTCATCCAGGCGGCGGGAGCATCCAACCTCGAGGGCAACACCTTCGTGACCTTCGGCGGCCTGCCGCCCGCAGAACTCACCGGCCGCGGCGCTGAGTTCCGCGAGGGCTACCGCAAGATGTTCGGTACCGATCCCGAGGCGTATGCGGTCTACGGCTACGAGGCCGCCCGCGTGCTGCTCGACGCCATCAAGCGTGCCCCGACCAAGGACCGCGCGGCGATCCTGAAGGCCGTCTCGGCCACGAAGGACTTCGATGGCGCCCTGGGCACCTGGAGCTTCGATGCCAATGGAGACACGACAAACCGTGTCATGAGCATCAACAGCGTCAAGGACGGCAAGTTCGTCTTCGTCCGCCGCGCGGGTGATGCGCCCGCCGGGGGTTCGAAGACCGAGTGAACCGTGAGCGAGGCGTGGCGCCTGGCGCGCCGGGTATGACGGTGCGCACGAGCGCCATGGAGCAAGACCGCCACCGAGGCTGACCGATGGAATGGGTTGACTTCTTCCTGCAGCAACTCATCACCGGCCTGTCCAACGGCATGATCATCGCGCTGATCGCCATCGGGTACACGATGGTCTACGGCATCATCGAGCTGATCAACTTCGCCCACGGCGATCTGTTCATGCTCGGTGCCTTCCTCGCTCTGACCGTGGTCGGCCTGCTCGGGCTCGGCGATTGGTCGGGAGCCTCGGCATGGGCCGCGGTCGTGATCATGCTCATCGCCTCCGCCGGGTTCTGCGGCGTCCTGAACTGGGGCGTCGATCGCCTGGCGTACAAGCCCCTGCGCAACGCGAGCAAGCTCTCGCTGCTCGTGAGCGCGATCGGTGCCAGCTTCATCCTGGTGAACCTCGGCCTGTTCTGGGGCGGCCTGCCCATGGACGTCTTCGCCGGGGGCGTGGCGGCGGCGGCGCCCAAGGATTTCCCGGCGCTCGTCCCCAACACCAACCTGTTGGGCGAGGAGTCCCTGGTGCAGTTCACGCCCAAGGACGTCCTCGTCTGGGCCGTGACCGTGCCGTTGATGGTCGGCCTGACCTGGATCGTCACGCGGACCCGGCTTGGCAAGGCCATGCGGGCGACCGCGCAGAACCCCGTGGCTGCCCGCCTGATGGGCATCGATACCGATCGCGTGATCGGCGCCACGTTCCTCATCGGCGGTGCGCTCGGCGGCTTCGCGAGCGTGATCTACTCGCTCTACAACAACACGATCTCGTTCCAGATGGGCTACCGGGCCGGCATGGATGCCTTCACGGCGGCCGTGCTCGGCGGGATCGGCAGCATGCCCGGAGCGGTGACGGGCGCCCTCGTGATCGGCTTGGTGCGATCGATGAGCGATGCGTACCTCGAGACGCGCTGGACGAACACGATCGTCTTCGGCATCCTCGTGCTGATCCTCATCTTCCGTCCCAGTGGCCTGCTCGGCTCGCGTGCGAAGGAGAAGGTCTGATGCGTCGCCTGCCGATGCCGATCCTGGCCTACTTCGCCGTCATGTCGGCGCTTCCCCTGTTCATGGGGACGACCGGTCTCTTCTACGACGCCTTCCAGGCGATCTTCGTCTTCTCGCTCGTGGGGCTCGGGCTGAACGTGGTCACCGGGTTCACGGGGCTCCTGAACCTCGGCATGGCGGCGTTCATGGCCATCGGCGCCTACACGTTCGCGATCCTGACGAGCGACATCTATCCCTTCCAGATCGGGTTCTGGTGGGGGATCCTGGCCACGGTGGCCATCGGCGCCGTGGCGGGCTTCCTGCTCGGGGCGCCCACGCTCGGCCTGAGTGGTGACTACCTCGCGATCGTCACCATGGGCTTCGGCGAGATCACCCTCGATGTGCTGAAGAACCTGGATGCTGTCACCAAGGGCACGCAGGGGATCAACCCGCTGCCGCGGCCGACCTTCGGGCCCTGGACGCTCGAGCTCCAGCAGGAGCGGGGCTGGTACTGGCTGCTGCTTGGCTTCGTGCTCCTTGCGGTGCTGGCCGTGCGCCGTCTAGAGCGCAGCCGTTCGGGGCGCGCGTGGTTGTCCATCCGCGAAGATGCCTTGGCGAGCCAGTGCATGGGCATCCCCCCCAAGCGCACGAAGATGATCGCCTTCGCCACCGGCAGTGCGCTGGCCGCGCTCGGTGGTGCGCTCTTCGCCGCGCTCCTGAGTTCGACCGGGGAACCCGCGAGCTACGACTTCCAGGTGTCGATCCTCGCCTTGTGCATCGTGATCGTGGGCGGCATGGGAAGCGTTGCGGGAACCCTCGTGGGCGCCGTCGTCATGGTGGGCATGAACTCGCTGGTCCTGGTCAAGCTCGCCGATTGGGCCGGGGCCGCCGGCGTGGGCAACGCCTCGAACGTGCTGGCCAGCCCCAACAACTGGAAGTACCTGATCTTCGGCCTTGCGCTGATCCTGGTCGTGCGACTGAAGCCGGACGGCCTGCTGCCGCCGCGGCTTGAAGGGGGGTCCTCATGAGCCTTCTCGAGGTGCGCGGCATCACGATGCGCTTCGGTGGGCTCACCGCCGTCGATGACGTCTCCTTCAACGTCGACCAGGGCCAGATCTTCGCGGTGATCGGTCCCAACGGTGCCGGCAAGACCACGCTCTTCAACGCGATCACCGGGGTCTATGAACCCACCGAAGGCTCGGTCCGCTTCAAGGGCTCGCCGGTCCGGCTGGAACCCGATGCGCGGCTCGCCTGGCGCGCGGCCGTGGTGGCGATCCTCGCCGGGCTGAGTGCGTTCCTGGCCATCAACGTGCAGGAACTCTGGACCGTCGGCATCGCGGCGAACTACGTCCTCAACCAGCCATTCCCGTGGGGCAAGGCCGCCGGTGATGCGCTTGCCGCCGCCCGCGCCGTCCCGTTCGCCTGGGGCGTCCTGCCGGCGATCCTCGGCGCCGGAGTCGGGGCGGGGACCGTCGTGGCGCTCTGGCAGCGCTCGCGTCGGACGCCCGACCTGATCGCGCGCGCGGGCCTCGCCCGCACCTTCCAGAACATCCGCTTGTTCACCGACCTGAGCCTCGTCGAGAACGTGCTCGTCGGCATGGACAGTCGCATGCACAGCGGCTTCTGGACCAACCTCTTCCGCCTGCCGGCCTTTTCGCGCGAGCGGGCATGGACCGAGCGCGAGGCGCTCGATCTGCTCGCGTTCGTGGGGCTCTCCGAGCGGGCGCATGAGGCCGCCGGCAGCCTTCCGTACGGCCACCGGCGTCGCCTGGAGATCGCCCGCGCCTTGGCGAGCCGTCCCGCCGTGTTGCTGCTCGATGAGCCGGCGGCGGGCATGAATCCGTCCGAAGTGGTCGAACTCATGGACCTCATCCGCCGGGTCCGCGACCGAGGCGTGACGGTCATCCTCATCGAGCACCACATGAAGCTCGTCATGGGCATCAGCGACCGCATCGTCGTGCTGCAGTACGGCAAGCTGATCGGTCAGGGCACGCCCGCCGAGATCCGCGCAGACCGTCGCTGCATCGAGGCCTACCTGGGCACGGAGGGCGAAGGATGAGTGCGGCCCCTCGAGGATCGACCGCGGCGGCCGGATCCCCGGTCATGCTGCGCGTGGACGGGCTCGCTGCCCGGTACGGCGCCATCGAAGCGCTCCGCGAGGTCAGCCTCGAGGTGCGTGTGGGCGAGATCGTCTCGCTCATCGGTGCCAACGGCGCCGGCAAGAGCACCACGCTCATGGCGATCTCGGGCATCGTGCGCGCCACGGCGGGGTCGGTCGAGTTCGAGGGCCGTCGCATCGATGGCGAGCGCGCCGACCGCATCGTGGCGGATGGTCTGGCCCAGGTCCCCGAGGGTCGCCGCGTCTTCCCGAGGCTGACCGTGCGCGAGAACCTCGAGATGGGCGGATACCTGCGCAACGACGACCTTGCGCCCGACCTGGCACGCGTGCATGAACTGTTCCCGGTCCTGTCGGACCGGGCGAGCCAGCTTGCGGGAACCCTCTCGGGTGGCGAGCAACAGATGCTGGCCATCGGCCGCGCGCTGATGAGCCGTCCACGCCTGCTGATGATGGACGAGCCGAGCATGGGGATCGCTCCCTTGCTGGTGGCGCGCATCTTCGAGGCGGTGAAGGAGCTGAACCGCAACGGCCTGACGGTGCTGCTGGTCGAGCAGAATGCCCGGGCCGCGCTGAAGCTCTCGCATCGTGCCTACGTGCTCGAGACCGGCCGCACCACCTTCACGGGTTCGGGTGCGGAGCTGCTCGGCGATGATCGCATCCGACGCGCGTACCTGGGCGAGGGCTGAGCCGCGGAGTGCGCGCCATGGGCGCGCGGCGGGATCACCACTCGTCCACGTTGACCTGGTGGACCTGGGCGATCAGGCGTCGCGGCGGCAGGTCGCCGAGTTCGTCCGGACGATCGTCGTACGCCACCCTGTCACAGGTGTAGAAGCCGTCGAAGGTGTAGCCCTGGAGCTTTTCGACCTCGCGCACGGCCAGGTCCTCGAGCTCGGTCATGGAACCCGCGGTCGCCCACAGCGACACGTAGGCACCCTTGTCACGATGCCCGACGCGCCCGGCGAGCACGGTGGCGAACCACAGCGTCATGCCGAGTTCGCGTCCGCCCTCGTCGAGGTTGGCGCCGGGATCGATGTTGAGTTCGAGGTCGAGCGCATCCCGCAACTGCATCAGGATGTCGTCGAGGTCAGGGCACTTGAGGTCATCCAGGGCAAGGACCTCACGAGGCTTGGTCGGCGGCTCGGTCGCGCGCTCGAGCGACTCCGGCCAGGTCTCCTGCACCTCGCGCAGGCCATGCTTCTGCAGCAGCCGCTGGACCTGGCGCCGCATGGACACGGGCACCGTGATGCACAGGCCCTTCCAGGAATCCATGAAGACCTCGACGAAGGGCTCCTCGGCGTTGCAGCCGACGCCGATCGAGGCATCCTCGTAGATGATCGGCTCGTACTCCTTCCAGACGGCCTCGAACTCGTCGAAGGGCAGTTCCTTGCGGCCGAGGTAGACGTCGAGGTTGCGATAGGCATCGCGCGAGCCGACCTCGACGATCGGCATCACCGATTCGGGCATCAGGTCGAAGGCGTCCTGGATCAGGGGCTTGAGCCGGTCGTGGCTCACCACGACGTGGAACGCGTAGGTATCGGGTTCCTCGCCCTCGGCGATGTTCATGTTCACCACGTAGCCCTGCGTCGGCTCCGGCAGGTCGACCGGCTCGAGGCCCAAGGGCAGCGCGTACGAACCGACCTTGGCGCGTTCGAGGTCGGTCCTGATCCGGTAGGTGTCCATGACGCGATGGTAGGGGCGCGCGGATGAATCACGAAGCGACATCGGCCGCTGCGAAACCCATCAAGAGCGAACGCCACTCCGCGTAGCGGTACGGCACGTCCAGGCGGTCGTGGAGGGCCTTGATCTCGTGGTGGCAGCGCTCGGCCAGCGCCGACTGCCAACCGGCGGGATCACGGTCGCAGAAGTAGATCCGGCAGCCGGGGGGACGGACGCCGTGCACGCTGCAGCCGCCCGCCAGGAAGGGGCACGATCCGCGGGACATGGCGGACTCGACCTCCGTCACGGTGGGGCGACGTTCCAGTCTCGACCACGTCCATGCGGTCTCGAGCCCGGTGAGGTAGAGACGGTGGCCATGGGCCTCGAAACCGCAGCATCGGCCGCTGCTCACGCACAGGGGTCGCTGCCGTCGGACCTCCTCGGCGATGGCCGCGTGGAGCCGGTCGATCGTGGCCTGCGCATCACCGGATGCTGCGGCTTCACGCCAACGGGCGATCACCGACGGATCGATCACCATGGCGCATCGCCGTTGTCGCGCAGGTCAAGATCCCGCTGGATCCTGATCTGCTCGATCGGCACGAGCTTGCCCTGATCCATGCCCGGGCATGGGGCATGCTTCTTCGCCAGCAACCAGGCCCGGCGGCTCTCGAGGTTGTCCGGCCAGAACGGCCACGTACGGCACTGGCTCGGCCGCGAGCGATAGACCTTGCACAGGGCCTTGCCGGGGATCGTGTCCCGGTCCAGGAAGGTGCAGTCCATCCCGTGCGGCGTCGAGTGCTCGGTCAGGCTGCGACGGTCCCGGACGACCCGCGTGTAGCGGGCGAGGAATTCCTCGTGCGGCAGCCCGAGCTCTGCGGCCATCGCCTTGCCTTCCTCGTCCGTGAACCACACGGCGCCCTCGCCACCCGTGCAGCAGTTGCCGCACATGGTGCACTCGAAGCGGAGCCCGTCCTTGTACCACTCGTCGGCCATGCGCCGAGTCTAGGCGCACGCGCGGCAGGACCGGGTGCGGTTCGTGCTGCCCTTGCGTGCCCCCGGGCGCGAGTGTTCGCTCCGCCCGTTCGTGAATGAGAAAGGCCCCGGCGGGTGCCGGGGCCTTGGGGTGATTGCATCAAGCGTGCGCGCCTTCGCGCACCGGGAGTCACTCGCCGTCGTCGCGCGTCGACTCGGTCGACTCGCCGCCATCGGCCACGTACTGCTCCTGAGGCGTGAAGGCCGACAGGTCGCTGATCGTGGGGCTTTCGCCCGGACGCTCGGCGCCATGCAGTTCTGCCTCGTCGGTGGCACCGGCGAGGTAGCCATGATCGCTCGACTCGCTGCCCGCCGGCTCGTCGACGAGCTTGCGGATGCGCAGCGTGGCGTAGGGTTCGAAGCCCGTACCGGCCGGGATCAGGTGACCCAGGAGGACGTTCTCCTTGAGGCCCTGGAGCGTGTCGACGGCACCCTTGAGCGCCGCCTCCGTGAGCACCTTGGTGGTCTCCTGGAAGCTCGCACCCGAGAGGAACGACTCGCTCTGGAGGCTGGCCTTCGTGATGCCCAGGAGCAACGTTCGCACGCGGGCCGGCTTGGTCTTGACCGTCTTGGCAGGCTCCTTGCCGGCTTCTTCCGCCGCTGCGTTGGCTTCCTTGATCTCGTCCTTGGGATAGACCTTGCCGTTCACCAGCAGCGTTCCGCCGGCGTCGACCACCTTGAGCGAGCCGGCGAGCTCGGCGTTGACCTGCGCGTGCCGGTAGCGCTCGATGACGTCGTTGGGCAAGAGGTCGCTGTCGCCCGGATCGGCCACGCGCACCTTCGAGAGCATCTGACGGAGGATGACCTCGATGTGCTTGTCGGCGATCGGCACGCCCTGCGCGCGGTACACGTTCTGGATCTCGTCCAGCATGTACTGGTAGAGGGCTTCCTCGCCGTTGATCGCGAGGATCTCGGCGGGGGTGCGGGCACCGTCGGTCAGCGGCTGACCGGCCTCGACCACGTCGCCCGTGTGGACGAGCAGGCGCTTGCCCTGCAGGGCATGGTGGTCTTCGTGCATGTCCTTCGCACCCTCGACGTGGATGCGGATGGTCATCTTGCCCTTGCGCTCGTTGGGCATGAGCTCGACCCGACCGGCGACGCGGGCCATGACGGCCGGGTCACGCGGCAGGCGTGCCTCGAAGATCTCGGTGACGCGCGGCAGACCACCGACGATGTCGGCGCTGCGGCGTTCCTCGCCCTTCGACTGGATGGCGAGGGCCGCGCCTGCGGCGACGGCCTGGCCATCCTCGACCACGATGCGGCTCTTGGCCGGCAGGTGATGGAGGTCGAGCACGTGGCCCTGGGCGTCCTCGATCGTGACGCGCGGGTGCTTGTCGCCGGTGTGTTCGACGACGATGACTTCGCGCTTGGCACCCTTGCCTTCGACGCGGATGGTCTCGCCCTCGGCGACGTCGCGGAACCGCACCACGCCGGACTTCTCGGCGAGGATCGGGGTGGAGTGGGGGTCCCACTCGAGGACCAGGTCGCCCTTCTTGACGGTGGCGCCGTTGCGGACCGACAGCGTGGCGCCGTACGGCACCTTGAAGTGGTCGAGCTCACGGCCCTTCGCGTCGACGATCGCGACGACACCGGTCTTGCGCAGGACCACCAGGCGGCCCTCGAACTCGACTTCGTTGCAGTCACGCGCCTCGATGGTGCCGGCGAAGGTGGCCTTCCAGTTGGCTTCGGTCGAGCTGGTGAACGCGATGCCGCCCGTGTGGAAGGTGCGCATCGTGAGCTGCGTGCCGGGCTCACCGATGGACTGTGCGGCGATGATGCCGACCGCCAGGCCTTCCTCGACGATCTTGCCGTTGCTCATGTCCATGCCGTAGCACCGGGCGCACACGCCGCGCGGCGTTTCGCAGGTGAGCGGGCTGCGGACCATGAGGGCGGGCACGCCGAGTTCCTCGATCTCCGCGGCGATCGCCGGGGTGATGAGCTGGCCCTTCTTCACGATCACCTTGTCGGTGCGGGGGTCCATGACCGACTCGCACGCCGTGCGGCCCTTGATGAGCTCGCGCAGCGGCACGTCGACCTCGTCACCCTTGTACACCGGTGCCTTGCGCACGCCACGGTTGGTGCCGCAGTCGTGCTCGAGCACCACGACGCTCTGCGCGACGTCGCACAGCTTGCGCGTGAGGTAGCCGGAGTCGGCCGTCTTGAGGGCGGTGTCGGCCAGACCCTTGCGGGTGCCGTGGGTCGAGCTGAAGTACTCGAGCACCTTCAGGCCTTCGCGGAAGTTGCTCTTGATGGGCGTCTCGATGATCTCGCCGCTCGGCTTGGCCATGAGGCCGCGCATGCCGGCGAGCTGCTGCATCTGGCTCTTGTTGCCACGTGCGCCCGAGTCCATGAAGAGGTACACCGGGTTCAGGTAGCGCTTGCCCTTGTCGCTGGCGGCGGGCTTCTCGTCCTTGCCGAGGATCGGCATCTCGCGGCCGGTTCCCGGCTCGCGACGATCCTGCTTCAGCGTGTCGATGAGCATGCCCGAGAGCTGGTCACGGCACTTCGCCCACTGGTCGAGCACCTCGTTGCGGCGCTCCTCGTCGGTGATGTTGCCGTCTTCGTACTTGCGCATGGCCGCCTCGGCCTTCTTCTGCGTGGCGGCGATGAGCTTGTCCTTGTCGTTGGGGATGCGCAGGTCGCTGATGGCGAACGACAGGCCGGAGCGGGTGCTCGTCTTGAAGCCGATCTCCTTCAGGTCGTCGAGCAGCTTGATCGTGGCGGCCTTGCCCAGGCGGGCGAAGGTGTCGTCGATCACGCGGGCGGCGCCCTTCTTGCCGAGCACGCAGTTGTAGAACGGCATGCCATCGGACAGGATCTCGCTCAGCAGGATGCGGCCGAGCGTGGTCACGAGGCGGCCCGTGGACGGCATGGGCTTGGCAGCCTCGGCCTGGCCCGAGACCACTTCCTTGAAGCGGGGCAGGCGGACCGAGATCGGGTCGTGCAGGGTGATCTGGCCCATGTCGTGGGCGAGGATGGCCTCGGTCACGTCCTTGAAGCGGCGCGTGGCTCCCTGTTCGTCGGCGGGCATGTCGAAGGGCTGCACCGTGAGGAAGTAGACCCCCATGATGATGTCCTGCGACGGGCTGACGATCGGGTTGCCGTTGGCGGGGCTGAAGATGTTGTGCGTGCTCATCATGAGCACGTGGGCCTCGGCCTGTGCCTCGACCGACAGCGGCAGGTGGACGGCCATCTGGTCACCGTCGAAGTCGGCGTTGTAGCCCGCGCACACCAGCGGGTGGATCATGATGGCGTTGCCTTCCACGAGCACCGGCTCGAACGCCTGGATGCCCATGCGGTGGAGGGTGGGGGCGCGGTTCAGGAGCACCGGATGGTTGCGGATGACCTGCTCGAGGATGTCCCACACCTCGGGATCACGGCGCTCGAGCATGCGCTTGGCGCTCTTGATCGTGTCGGCGAGGCCGCGCTCCTTGAGCTTGCGGATGATGAACGGCTGGAACAGTTCCAGTGCGATCTTCTTGGGGAGGCCGCACTGCCAGAGCTTGAGCTCGGGGCCGACGACGATGACCGAGCGGGCCGAGTAGTCGACGCGCTTGCCGAGCAGGTTCTCGCGGAAGCGGCCCTGCTTGCCCTTGATCATGTCGGTGATCGACTTGAGCGGGCGGTTGCTGGAGCCGAGCACCGGGCGACGGCAGCGGCCGTTGTCGAACAACGCGTCGACGGCCTGCTGGAGCATGCGCTTCTCGTTGCGGATGATGACCTCGGGGGCATTGAGGTCCATCAGCTTCTTGAGGCGGTTGTTGCGGTTGATGATGCGCCGGTAGAGGTCGTTCAGGTCGCTCGTGGCGAAGTTGCCGCTCTCGAGCATGACCAGCGGACGCAGGTCGGGCGGGATCACCGGCACCACGTCGAGGACCATCCACTTGGGATCGTTCTCGGAGCCCTTGATCTGCTCGACGATCTTGAGCCGCTTCGACAGGTCCTTCTGCTTCTGCTTGCTCTTGGTCTTGTTGATGTCGTCACGCAGGGTGACGGCGAGTTCGTTCAGGTCGAGCCGGCTCGGGTCGAGCAGTTCGCGCACGGCCTCGGCGCCCATCATGGCGCTGAAGCGGGGGCCGTACTTGGCGTACGCCTCGCGGTACTCGTCGTCGGTCAGGACCTGCTTCTCCTGGAGGTCGGTGTCACCCGGATCGATGACCACCCAGTCCTGGAAGTAGATGATCTTCTCGAGGTCGCTGGTCTTCATGGCCAGCAGGTTGCCCAGGCGGCTGGGCATGGCCTTGAAGAACCAGATGTGCACGACCGGGGCCGACAGGTTGATGTGCCCCATGCGGGCTCGGCGCACGCGGCTGTGCGTGACCTTGACGCCGCAGCGGTCGCAGATGATGCCCTTGAACTTCGTGCCCTTGTACTTGCCGCACGCGCACTCGTAGTCGCGCTCGGGGCCGAAGATGCGTTCGCAGAACAGGCCGTCACGCTCGGGCCGGTAGGTGCGGTAGTTGATGGTTTCGGGCTTCTTGACCTCGCCGAAGCTCCACGAACGGATGTCGTTGGGGCTGGCAAGGGTGATCTTCACCGAGGCGTAATCGTTCACGCGGTCGTAGACGCTCTCTGCAAGGGTCATGGTCCGGTCTCCGAGGCGGTTGTCGTGTCGGTCGTGTTCTGGACGGTTCTGGTCGGGTCAGGGAAGTGGTCGGCCGGTCACACCATGGGGAGTGCCGGCTCGCCGCCTTCCTTCTTCTCGACCTGGATGTTCATGCCGAGGCCCTTGATCTCCTGGCAGAGCACGTGGAAGACCACGGGCATGCCTGCCTGGAGCGTGTTGGTGCCCTTCACCATGGATTCGTAGATCTTCTGGCGGCCTTCGATGTCGTCGCTCTTGACGGTGAGCAGTTCCTGCAGGACGTAGGCGGCGCCGTACGCCTCGAGGCCCCACACTTCCATCTCACCGAAGCGCTGACCGCCCGTGCGGGCCTTGCCGCCCAGCGGCTGCTGGGTGATGAGGCTGTAGGGGCCCGTGGCACGCGCGTGGATCTTGTCATCCACGAGGTGGTGGAGCTTCAGCATGTACATGAAGCCCACGGTGGTGCGCTGCGTGAACGGCTCGCCCGTGCGGCCGTCGTAGAGCTGGATCTTGAAGTCCTCGGGCATGCGCGCGAGCAGTTCGCGCGGGGTGCCGGGGTTCTTGCCCGTGCGCTCGAACTCCTCGACGCGGCGCTTGACGTGCTCGTTCGCCTCGGTGACCGACGCGAGGATCTCGGCTTCGGTCGCACCGTCGAAGACGGGCGTCATGGCCTGGAAGCCCAGGACCTGCGCTGCCCAGCCCAGGTGGGTCTCGAGGATCTGGCCCACGTTCATGCGGCTGGGCACCCCGAGCGGGTTGAGCAGCACGTCGACGGTGGTGCCGTCCTCGAGGAAGGGCATGTCGGCCTCGGGCACGATGCGGGCGATGACGCCCTTGTTGCCGTGGCGGCCCGCCATCTTGTCGCCGACGGAGAGCTGGCGCTTGGTGGCGAGGTAGACCTTCACCATCTCGAGCACACCGCTGGCGAGTTCATCGCCGCGCTTCATGTGGCCGACCTTGCGGTCCTTCTCCTTGCGGTAGTTCTGGATGCGGGGCCAGAACTGACCGTAGACGACGAGCGCCTGGTCGCGGGCTTCCTTCGAGCCCTTGATCCACTTGTCGCTGAAGCCGTCGACCTGTTCCATGATGACTTCGGTGATGTCGCTCACACCGACCTTCTGGCGGGTGTTGGGGTCGACCATCTCGCTGCCGGTCAGGCGGTTGATCTCGGCGGCCATCTGCCGGAAGAGATCGACGATCTTCCTGTCCATCGTCGCCTCGTAGGCGGCGATGTCCTTCTTGAGCTGCTTCTTCTGGTCCTCGCTCTGGTGCGTGCGGCGGCTGAACCGCTTGGCACCGATCACGATGCCCTCGGTGCCGGCCGGGACCTCGAGCGAGTCGTTCTTCACGTCCTCGCCCGCGCGACCGAAGATCGCGTGGAGCAGCTTCTCTTCCGGGGTGAGTTCGCTCTTGCTCTTCGGGCTGACCTTGCCGACGAGGATGTCGCCGGGGCCCACGCGGGTGCCGACGCGGATCACGCCGTTCTCGTCGAGGTTGGAGAGCTGCTTCTCGCTCACGTTCGGGATGTCGGCCGTGAACTCCTCGCGGCCGAGCTTCGTGTCGCGGATCTCGACCTCGAACGACTCGATGTGGATCGAGGTGAACACGTCATCGCGCACGATGCGCTCGTTGATGACGATCGCATCCTCGAAGTTGTAGCCGTCGTAGGTGTTGAAGGCGACCAGCGCGTTCTTGCCGATCGAGAGCTCGCCCATGTGGGTGCTCGCGCCGTCGGCGATGATCTCGTCCTTGCGCACCTTCTGGCCGGGCTTCACGACCGGCTTCTGGTTCTGGCAGGTGCGCTCGTTGAGACCGACGAACTTGCGGAGCACGTATTCATCGGCGTTGTCGATGATGATGCGCTCGGAGTCGACGTAGGTGACCACGCCGCCGCGCTCGGCACGGATGACCATGCCGCTCGCCGCACCGGCGACCTTCTCCATGCCGGTGGCCACGCACGGCGGATCGACCTTGACCAGCGGCACGGCCTGGCGCTGCATGTTCGAGCCCATGAGGGCCCGGTTGGCATCGTCGTGCTCGAGGAAGGGGATCATGCTGGCCGACACGCCGACGATCTGCTTGGGGCTGACGTCGGAGTACTCGACCTCGGCCTTCTCGACCTCGACGAGTTCACCGTTCTTGCGGGCAAGGACCAGGTCCTCGACGATGCGTCCCTCGGGGTTCAGCGTGTCGCTGGGGGCCAGCACGCGCTTGAGTTCCTCGTCGGCGCGGAGGTAAGCCGTGTCGCCGCTGGCCTTGCCGCCCTTGATGACGCGGTACGGGGTCAGCAGGAAGCCGTAGTTGTCGACCTTGCTGTAGATGCTCAGGCTCGCGATGAGACCGATGTTCGTGCCTTCAGGCGTCTCGATCGGGCAGATGCGGCCGTAGTGCGAGATGTGGACGTCGCGCACCTCGAAGCCGGCGCGCTTGCGGTTGAGGCCGCCCGGGCCGAGGGCCGACAGGCGGCGCTCGTGGACCAGCATCGACAGCGGGTTCGTCTGGTCGACCACCTGCGAGAGCTCGCTGCGGCCGAAGAAGAACTCGATCGCGCTTGACACGCTCTTGGTGTTGACCAGGTCGGCGATCTTGACCGCGGTGTCGGTCGGATCCTTGACGTTCATGCGCTCCTGCACGGTGCGCTTGAGCTTGAGGAAGCCCTTGCGCATCTCCTCGACCGACAGCTCGTCGAGCGTGCGCAGGCGGCGGTTGCCCAGGTGGTCGATGTCGTCGACGTGGGCGCGGCGCTTGCTGCTCTCGAGCGGCTTGCGCAGCTCGAGCATGTAGCGGATCACCGCGAGGAAGTCCTCGGCGCGCAGGCACATGGCCTTGTCGGCCTTCTCGCCGACGACCTTGTAGGCCGGGTCATCCTCGAACTTGCGGTTGATGCGGAACCGGCCGACGCGGCCGAGGCGGTAGCGGTTGTCGTCGAAGAACTTCTCGTTGAACAGGTCGCGCGCCTTGTCGATCTGCGGCGGGTTGCCCGGACGCAGGCGGCCGTAGATGCGCAGGAGTGCGGCCTCGTGCTCGGTGGCCTCGGCCAGGAAGTCCAGCCGCTCCTCGGCGAGCGTGTTCAGGATGAGCGGGTCGCCCGGGTTGACGATGCAGCGCACCGACTTGAGGACCTTGGCGCTCTGGCGCAGGATCTCGGCGGTCTTCTCGCCGAAGGGGACGCCGACCTTGCAGAGTTCCTCGCCGGTGTCGCTGTCGACGATGAGCTCGGCCGAATAGAACTCGGGCTTGATCTTCTCGACCTTGACGTCCTCGACCTCGTAGAAGGCCTTGAGGATGGTCTCGGTCGATCCGAAGCGCTCGTCGAGCGCGCGCAGGAAGGTGGTCGCGGCGAGCTTGGTGCTCTGGTCGATGCGCATCGCCAGGACATCCTTCTTGTTCACCTCGAGCTCGAGCCACGAGCCGCGCTCGGGGATGATGCGCGCCGAGTGCAGGGGGCGGTCGCCGATGGAGCTGGCGATCGAGAAGTCGACGCCCGGCGAGCGGTGCAGCTGCGAGACGATCACGCGCTCGGCACCGTTGACGATGAACTCGCCGCCGCGGAGCATGATCGGGATGTCGCCGAGGTAGATGTCCTCCTCGATGACTTCCGCGCTGCCCTCACGGGTCATGCGCAGCTTCACGCGAAGCGGCATGCCGTAGGTCAGGCGCAGTTCGCGGCACTCGTCCTCGGTGTGCTGCGGTTCGCCGAAGTAGTAGTGGACGTACTCGATCTTCATCGAGTCGTCGTAGCTCGCGATGGGGAAGACCTCGCGCAGCAGGCTCTCGAGCCCCACCAGCGCATCGCGGTCGGCCGGGTCCTTGCCCAGTTGCAGGAAGCGCTCGTACGCGTTGCGTTGGACGCGATCGAGGGCAGGGACCGCGACGGCATCGCCGCGCTTGGAGAAGTCACGCACGTTCTTGTTCGCCATGTTGTCGTTCACTCGTTGGGGTGCGCGCGACGCCGGGCCTGCACCTCGAGAGCAACGAGCGGGACATGGTTGGCTACGCAACCTGCCCGCATCGGCCTCATCGTGCTATTGGGTCCCAACGCCAAGTCCCGGAGTATAGGGGGAATGGCGTGATTTTTGCAACCCCGCCTCCGCCCCGGCGGGGGGTGCCCCGACGGGGAGGGCGAGCGCCCAAAACGGCACAGGCGCCCCGGAGTCCGGGGCGCCTGGCTCGATGCTTCAGTGGATGCTGGCCGGGGGCCAGCCAAGGGTCACTTGACGGCGACCTTGGCGCCAGCGGCCTCGAGGGCAGCCTTGACCTTGTCGGCTTCGGCCTTCTCGACCTTCTCCTTGATGGCCTTCGGGGCGCCATCGACGAGGGCCTTGGCTTCGGCGAGACCGAGGCCGGTCGCTTCGCGGACGGCCTTGATGACGCCGATCTTCTTGTCGGCCGGGCAGCCTTCCAGGATGACGTCGAACTCGGTCTGCGCAGCGGCAGCCGGGGCAGCTTCGCCACCGCCGCCAGCCATCACGACCGCGCCGCCGGCGGCGGGCTCGATGCCGTACTTGTCCTTCATGTAATCAGCCAGGTCGACGGCTTCCTTCAGGGTGAGGGAGGCAATCGAGTCGCCCAGCTGGGTGATCTTCGCTTCGAACGTCTTGGTTTCGGTCTCGGACATGGTGAACTCTCCAAATCGTGCCTTCCAGAGGAGCGCGAACGCCGCGCTTTTAACCCCCAAGGGGGCCAGTGGTCAGCGGTTGACGTGGTCTGGTGGGTCAGCCGACCTTGGCGATGGTCTCGCCCTTCTCGAGGCGGCTTTCGATTTCCTTGACGATGCCCATCACGCGGCCGCCCGGTCCCTTGACGGCACCCATGAGCTTGCGTGCGGGGGACAGGACGAGGGTGACGACCTTGGCCTGCGCTTCTTCCTTGGTGGGGAATTCGCTGAGGCGCTTGACGCCGGCATCACCGCTGAACCAGGTTCCATCGATGCACGCGCCCTTGAGGACGAGCGCTTCCTGGTCCTTGGCCATCTTCACGAGGTCGCGGGCGATCCCGACGACCGAGTCGCCGCCGTAGACGACCGCGGTCGGGCCGCTGAGGCCCGGGGCGAGCACCTCGAGGGCGGTGCCCTCGAACGCCTTGCGCGCCAGTGCGTTCTTCACGACGGTGACGCGCACCTGCTTGGCGTGCATCTTCAGGCGAAGGCCGGTGTTGTCGGTGCCGGCCATGCCGCGCAGCTCGACGAGCACGGCGCCTTCGACGCCCGTGAAGCGCTTCTTGTACTCACGGACGATCATGTCCTTGATGGTCTTGCTCATGGGAGTGCTCCTTCGGGGCTCAGAGGGCGACCTGGATGCCAGGGCTCATCGACGCGGCGATGACGCACTTGCGGATGTAGGTCCCCTTGGCCGAGGCGGGCTTGGCCTTGGTGATCACCTGGATGAAGTGGTTGAGGTTCTCGGCGAGGTCTTCGTCCTTGAAGCTCATCTTCCCGATGATGCAGTGGACGTTGCCGCCGTCGTCGTTGCGGTACTCGGTCTTGCCGGCTGCGTATTCCTTGACGGCGTTGACGACGTCAGGGGCGACCGTCCCCGCCTTGGGGCTGGGCATGAGGCCCTTGGGCCCGAGCACCTTGCCGAGCTTGGAGACCACGCGCATCATGTCGGGGCTCGCGACCGCGACGTCGAAGTCCATCCAGCCGCCTTCGATCTTGGCGACGAGTTCATCGGCGCCGGCTTCGACGGCGCCGGCAGCCTTGGCCGCGGCAACCTTGTCGGCGTTGCAGAAGCACACGACCCGCGCGCTCTTGCCGACGCCCTTGGGGAACGCGATCGAGCCGCGCAGCGCCTGGTCGGCAGCCTTGGGATCGATGCCCAGGTGCACCACCACGTTCACCGTCTGGTCGAACTTGGGGGCCTTGTACTGGCGCAGCGCCTTGACGGCGTCGCTGGGGGGAAGCGCCTGGACGACCAGGCGATCATTGTTGAAGCGCACGCGCTTCGAGTGTCCGATGACGACCTTCTTGGCCATGGGTTCAGTTCTCCACCGTCACGCCCATCGAGCGTGCGCTGCCTGCGATGACCCGCATGGCGGCTTCGACCGTCGCGGCGTTCATGTCCTTCATCTTGCCCTCGGCGATCTTGCGCAGCTGGGCTTGCGTGATCTTGCCGACCTTCTTGGTGTTGGGTTCGCCCGAACCCTTCTCGAGCTTGAGTTCAGCCTTGATCAGCTCACTGGCCGGGCTCGACTTGATCTCGAGGTCGAAGGTGCGGTCCGAGTAGACCGTGACGATGCAGCCCACCACGCGGCCGTTGAGCTCGCGCGTGGCATCGTTGAACTTGGTGATGAACTGGCCGGGGTTGACGCCGTTGGCGCCAAGGACGGGTCCGAGCGGCGGGGCAGGGGTTGCCTTGCCGCCGGGGGCCATGATCTTGAAGACCTTAGTGACTTTCTTTGCCATCGTTTGAACCTCCCACCACGCCGGACCTCCGCCGGTCCCAGGGCCCTTCGCCGGACAGCGAAGGGTGCGCAGTAGTTCGTGCGGTACTGAATTGTGAGTCGCGCAAGGTAGCGGGTCCCATGCAACTGCGCAAGGGCTGGGGCGGCGAAATCTCCGGGCCACGCAGTCGGCTCAGTCAGCCCGATCGGTTCACCCAATCGGCACGCAGGCTGTCCGGTAATGCCGACCATCGGCGCACGTCGGTCGAGGTTCCTTTATCAATAGAGGCATGGCCCATTCCTTCCTCGATGAACTGCGTTGGCGCGGCATGCTCTCCCAGACGGCGGGCGAAGGCATCGAAGCCCACCTGGCGGGCGGATCGAGGACCGCCTATTGCGGCTTCGATCCAACGGCCGACAGCCTGACCCTGGGCAACCTCGTCGCCCTCAAGCTGCTCGCGCACTGGCAGCGGGCAGGTCACAGGCCGATCGTGGTCGTGGGGGGCGGCACCGGACTGATCGGTGATCCGAGCGGCAAGAGTGCCGAACGCCAGCTGCTGGATCCCGAGCAGGTGAGGGCCAACATCGCGGGCCAGCGACGGATCTTCGAGCGCATGCTCGACTTCTCGGGGGCCCATGCAGCCACCGTCGTCGACAACGGCGAGTGGCTCGGTCGTCTGGGCTTCATCGAGGTGCTTCGCGACGTCGGCAAGCACTTCAGCGTGAACCAGATGATCGTCCGCGACTCGGTGGCAAGCCGCCTCAACAGCCGCGAGCAGGGCATCAGCTACACCGAGTTCAGCTACATGATCCTGCAGGCGTACGACTTCCTGCACCTGCACCGCACGCAGCAGTGCACGGTGCAGCTCGGGGGCAGCGACCAGTTCGGGAACATCGTCAGCGGCATCGACCTCATCCGTCGGTGCGGCGCGCGCGAGGGCGAGGCTCCTGCAGCGTCGTTCGGCGTGACGGCGCAGCTGCTCACCAAGGCCGATGGCGGGAAGTTCGGCAAGAGCGAGCAGGGCGCCGTGTGGCTGACCGCCGATCGCACGTCGCCGTACCGCCTGCACCAGTACCTGCTCAACTCGGCCGATGCCGACGTGGTGAAGTTCCTGCGCTGGCTCACGTTCCTGCCGTCAGGGCGCATCCAGGAACTCGAGGCAGCGCACGCCGCGAACCCGGGCGGGCGCGAAGCGCACCGCGCACTCGCCGACGAGCTCGTCACGCTGCTGCACGGAGCGCATGAATGCGTCCGTGCGGGCGCCACGGCCAAGGCGCTCTTCAGTGGCGACGTGCAGCAACTCGATGCAGGGCAGGTTGCCGACGTGGCCGGTGAGGTTCCCTCCTGGGCCGTGCCGGGAGATCGGCTGGCCGCAGGGATCGCGCTGGTCGATGCCCTCGCCGACAGCAAGGTCCTGGCGGCGAGCAAGCGTGAAGCGCGGGAGTTCCTCCAGGCCGGCAGCGTGATGGTGAACGGCGTCAAGGCTGCGGCGGATGCGATCCTGACCGAGCGCGACCTGATGCATGGCCATGCCGCACTCGTCCGGCGCGGCAAGAAGCAGTGGTGCGCCATCGTGCGGGCCTGAGTGCCGCGCTGCGCGCTGCTCACTCGCGGGGCGCTGCGCCATCCATGCCGGGCAAGGCAACGATCGGCACGAGCACCAACCGCACGGCCACGCTGGCGGCGGGCTGCTCACCCGCGCGCATGGGTTCAAGTCCGGGCGGCAGGTTCCAGTGGGTGATCGGAAGGATCAACTCGCCGGCGGCGAGCTGCCGGTCCGCGAGATCGACCTGTGCATACACCGTGCCGCTCCAGTCCTCGAGGGCAGCCACCGCTGCCCGCGGGCCACTGACCTCGACCTGCAGCACCGCGGGCTCGCCCTCGATCCGCACGGTGAATTCATTGAAGGCACGCGGGCTGGCGTTGATCCGCAGCGGAACGCGCGGGATGACCGTCATGCCGCGATCGCGCCGCAGGCGCGCCTTGACCGTGGCCTCGACCGGCTCGATGCGCACATGATCCGACCAGGTCGCGAGCTCGGTGGGTGCCCGCAGCGCGGCCGTCACGCTGCGAGGCTGGTCGGTGGCGAAGCTTGAGAGCTCCAGGAGCGCGTTCACCTTGCGCGGCTCCGGCCAGGCAGCGACGGCTTCGGCGGGCAGCCGGACCGTCACCTCGGAGGGCTCGACGAGCGCGTCCCCATCGACCTGGTCCGATCGCAGCGGCAAGGCGACACCGGCCTTCACGGTGACGATCGTGCCCATCGTGAGCCGCATCGAGGCGGGCTCGACCGAGAGGATCGCGAGGTCCCGCATGGGTGGCGATGCCGCCTGCAGCGCCAGCGCGACATCGATCAGGTGGTCGCCGGAACTGATTGGCACGCCGCCCTGGCCAGCCTCAAGCACGATGCCCGCGGCGAGGGCCCTGCGCGCACGATCGACCGCCGAGCGTGATCCGTTCACGCGGACCTCGACCGTTTCCTTGGCGCTCCCCTTGGAGAGGTAGGCGTCGGCTCCTGCCGGGACCTGCACCTGCACGCGGCCCGAGAACGACTCCGTGACGCTGGTTCGCTCGGCAGCCAGCATCCAGATGGCGAGCGTCAGGAGCGTGGCCGCCACGATGTTGAACCCTTGCGAACGGAGGAAGGAGATCATGCCGCCTCCTTGCGACGCTGCCCACGCGACGTGCCGCCGAGCCTGCGGGTGAGTGCCTCGCCGACCCGCTCGCGGTCGATCGGATCGCCCAGGCTGCCGCGCTCAGCCAGGCGGATCAGGCCGGTCTCCTCGCTGACGACCACCACCAGCGCATCGGTGTCCAGCGTGACGCCGACGGCCGCGCGGTGACGCGCGCCGTGCGCGGTGGCATCGACTTCGCCGCCTGCGAGGGGCAGTTCCACGCTTGCGGCGACGATCCGGTTGCCGTGCACCACGACGGCCAGGTCGTGCAGCGGGCTGTTGGGCCAGAAGAGCGATTCGATGAGCCGGGGCTCCAGGCGCGCATCGAGCTGCACCCCGGACCGCGCGAGATCCCCCAGGGAGTCGCCGCGCTCGATCACGATGATCGCGCCGATGTGCGCGCGGGAGAGCGTGCGCACGGCGCTGGCGATGGACTCGGCATCGGTGCGGACCCGCGTTCGCGCTGGAAGCAGTGACTCGCCCAGGCGCACGAGTCCCTGTCGCAACTCGGGTCCGAACACCACGAGCATGCTGATGAGCAGGGCGGCCAGCAGGGCATCGACGATCAGACGCAGGCGGGCCAGTTCATCGCCCAGCGATGCGAGCGGACGCACCAGCAGCACCAGCGCCACCACGACGATGAGCGTTCCGCGGAACGAGCCCGCGCCGCGGGTGCGGTCGAGGAAGCGCAGCACCATGTACGACGCGATCCACACCAGGGAGAGCTCGACGGCGAGCACCCACGGGTTGGTCGATCGCAGCGTGTGCAGCAGGGCATCGAACATGGCGTCGCGGCTAGGATAGCCCTCATGTCCAGGAGTGATTTCGAGCTCGGTCGGTTCGGTGGTGTCTGTGCGCTCACCGGCGAGGCGATCGCCCCGGGCGCGCCGTTCGTGGCGGCGATGGTCGAGCAGGACCTGCCCGATGCACCGCCGTTCGCGCGGGTGGACGTGAGCGTGCGGGCATGGGATCTCGGCAGCAGGCCCCAGCGGCTGCTGGCCTTCTGGAGGACCACGGCTCCCGAGCCGGGGCAGAAGCGCCAGGCCTTCATCGACGACGACACGCTGCTGGACATGGTCCGTCGCATGGATGATGGCGATCCCCGCCGCGCGCGCTACCGATGGCTGTTGGCGCTGATCCTGCTTCGCAAGCGTGCCTTGCGGCACCTGAGGATCGATCAAGGACCCGATGGTGAGCGCTGGCTCTTCATGCCGCGCGGCGCCGACGAGGGCACCGAGCCGATCGCCGTCGCGAATCCGGGGCTGCGCGACGATGAAGTGCAGGACCTTGCCGATCAGCTCGGCGAGGTGCTGCGGAGCGAGGCATGACGCGGCCGGGCGCGCGCTGGGTCGCCTTGACCGGCGTGGTCACCATGGCCGCGATGGGGGCCGGCTGCTGCACCACCGGCGCCGTGCAGGCCCCGATGCCGATCGAGGAGTTCAGGTCGCTGCAGGCAGCGCGCGTCGAGCGCACCGCGGCGATCTCGGCCACGGGAACGCTCGAGCTGCGTTGGCGCGACGATGCGGGCGAGCATTTCGAGTCCGTCGACGCGCAGTGGTGGATGGAGCGTCCTGAATCCATGGCCCTGCTCCTGAAGAAGCTCGGTGAGCGCATGGCCCTTGCCGGTCGCGATCGCGACGAGGCGTGGGTGATCGACTTGCGCCCGAAGCCGCCGCAGTTGCGCGTGATCGCCCGCGGTGAGGAGCCTGAGGGTTGGGCGCAGGCGCTCCTGCCGATGCACCTGCCGTGGCTGCTTGGCGTGGCGCCGCTTCCCGAGGCCGCGCCCCAGCGCAGCTGGGACGAGGCTGGAGTGGCGTGGTCATCCTGGGGCGATCGCGAGATCGGCTGGGATCACCGAGGCCGACCGCGGAGTGCGCGCATCCTGGTCGGTGATCGCATCGTGGCGGAGTCGGCGCTCGACGACGGCCAGTGGCGGTCGCTCGCGGGGATCGATGTGCTGTGTGGCCACTGCACGCTGCGCTCACCTGAACACGGAGCCACGGCGGACCTCTACCTCTACGAGCCGACCTCGTTCGAGCCCGGCAGCAAGGACAAGGTGCTGAAGCTTGCCGAACTCCGCGCGTCGTTGCAGCCGGAGGTGGTGCCGTGATCGCCCTGTTCCGAGCATGCTGGTGGATGTGCTGCGTCGTGCTCGTCGTGGTCGACGCGAGCCTCGGTTCGACGGCGCATGCACAGCGTGCGACCGGCGAGGGCATGCTCCGCGTGGCCTCCAGCGGCGACCATGTCTGGGTGGTGGTTCCCACGCCCGGTGCCGGTGGCATGCAGGGGGCACGGATCATGCACCACGCCGCGGACATGGGCCCGCTCGGCATGCGCCAGGCGTTCGAGTTCTCGCGACCCGTCGTGGACCTGGTGGCCACGGGCGATCGGTTGTGGATCGTGTTCGGCCCCGAGCAGGGGCGGCCCGGTGAACCGGTGTACGACGTGGCCAGTTCGACCGTCCGGCGCAACCTCGCGGTCGGGACCTACTACGACCTTCCGCTGGGTTCGATGAAGCTCGAGCCGCAGGTTGCGGCCGACGGCTGGAGAGGCTTGGCGGCCCTTCCGGGTTCGCCCGCCGCCGCGCGCAAGGTGGCAGAGGGCATCGAGCTCAACCGACCCACTGCCACGACCTGGGTGCCGATCGACGTCCCGACCGACGTGCCTGAAGCCACCTGTCTCGTGCCCTGGCCGGTGCAGGGGCAGCCGTCCGCTACGCTCGCGGCCATCGAAGGGGATGTGCTGCGCACCTGGACGAGGCTCGGTGAGCGGTGGACCTCGCAACGCTGGCCCATTCCCTCCAGCGCGGTGCATGTCGTTCCGGGGGCTTCGCGCCCCACGGTCGTGAACCTGGACGGAGGCCGGCGGGACCTCGTGTCGCTCACGCCCTCGGGTGCGGTCGTCGCCCAGGCGTTGCATGCCAGCCCGGATCCCTGGTGCGTCGCGGGGCGCGGCGATCGATTCGTGGTGTTCAGCCTTCGGGGCGACGAACTCTTCATGTCGGTGCTCGGCCTGGACGGTTCGGAGGTTTCGGCCTCGGAACCCGTGAAGGAGCAGGCGCGCACCACGGGACTCTGGCTCCACCTGCCGCTGCTCGGCGCCGTCACCGTGGCGGCGCTCCTGGCGGTCTTCCTGCTGCGATCGGGTCCTGATGCCGCCGGGGTGCTTCCCGCTGGATGGGAGCCGTTGCCGCTCGGCCGTCGCGCGGTGGCGCTTCTCATCGACCTTGCACCGGGTGGGATCGCAGCGATGCTGCTGCTGCATGCGTCGGCCCGAGACTTGCTGGCCATGCCATCGTGGACCGCGGATTCCACGGCGGCAGCGGCTTCAAGCCTGATGCTCGTGGTCGGTTGGGCGCAGGCATCCCTCGTCGAGTCGCTCCTCGGAGCGTCGTTGGGCAAGTGGCTGGTGGGTGGCGTCGTCGTCAGCACGGAGCCGGGCTCACCCTGGCGCGCCTCGGTTGGGCGCCGTGCGCTCCGCTGCCTGCTTGCACTGGTGGTGCTGTTTGCGCCGGCCCTGGGCTTCCTGACCATGGTGCATCCTGCCTTGCAGGGACTGCCGGAGCAGCTGACCCGCACGGCGGTGGCGCGTCGGGCACGCGAGCCGGTTCCGCCGCCGCCACCGATGCCGTGACCGACGGCTGAGGTCGCGTGCAGGTCCGCACGATGGCGCAGGATCGCAGAGCGCGATCGATCCGTGACGCGGTCGTCAGGCCGGCTTTCGTTCGAGGTGACCGCCAAAGCCCTTGCGCATCGCGCTGCACACCTTGTCGGCGAAGAGGGCTTCGCCGCGGCTTGAGAATCGCTCGAAGAGCGAGGCGGTCAGCACGTGTGCCGGAACGCCGAGGTCGACCGCAGCCTGGACCGTCCAGCGGCCTTCGCCGCTGTCGCTGACGCGCCCTGCAAACGAGTCGAGGTTGGGATCGCCGGCCATGGCCTGGGCGGTCAAGTCCAGCAGCCAACTTGGAATGACCGACCCGCGTCGCCAGAGTTCGGCGATGTCGGCGAGATCGAAGTCGTACCGGTAGTGCGATGGATCGCGCAGCGGGGTGGATTCCGAACTGGCTTCGGCCTGCATGGCGCCCCGGTTGGCCTGTCGAAGCAGGTTGAATCCTTCCGCGTAGGCAGCCATGAGTCCGTACTCGATGCCGTTGTGGACCATCTTCACGAAGTGACCTGCACCGGTGGGGCCGCAATGGAGCCAACCCTCTTCGGCGCGACCCCCGCGCGACGCGCGCCCGGGCGACGGGGGCACGGAGCCCCGGCCGGGAGCCAGTGATCGCAGGACCGGTTCAAGGCGCGCCACGGCCTCGTCCGGCCCGCCGACCATGAGGCAGAAACCGCGTTCAAGGCCCCACACGCCTCCGCTGACCCCGGCGTCGACCCAGTGGATGCCCCGCGGGGCAAGTTCCGCCGCGCGCCGAAGATCATCCTGCCAGCAGGAGTTGCCTCCTTCCACGATCGTGTCGCCCGCTCCGAGCAGGGGCGCCAGGTCCGCGACGACGCCGTCGACGATGCCGGCCGGCACCATGATCCAGACGACGCGCGGGCCGGGGAGGGCAGCGACCAGTTCCTGCAGCGATGCCACGGTCGTGCCGCCTGCGTCGTCGTACGCCTTCCGGGCGGCCGCGCCGGGATCGAAGCCGATGCAGGCGTGACCATCGCGACCGAGGCGCCGCGCCATGCCCAACCCCATGCGTCCGAGCCCGACCATCCCAATGTGCATGCGTGCCTCCTTGGCGAGCGCGGGAATATAGCCCTGCATCACCGATGCGTCGGAACAGCAGCGTGGTCCCGTGCGGATGGGATCATGCAGCGCGTCACCTGACGCGCGGCGATAGCATTGGATTCCCACCACCGGCACTCCGCAGGCCCCACGAGGACACCACGTTGGCACGCAAGACCCGTCAGAAACTCGGTGAGATCCTGGTCGAGCTCAAGCTCATCACCAAGGAGCAGGCCGAGAAGGCCGCGGAGACCGCCAAGGGCAGCCGCAAGCGCATCGGCGAGACGCCGATCGAGATGGCGATCTGTGGCGAGGAGCACGTGGCCAAGGCGCTCGGCGCGCAGTTCGGCCTCGAGTACCTGAACCTCGATCGGCCCGAGGACCGCAACAAGGTCTCGATGACGGCCTTGCCGGCGGACGTGATGAAGAAGTACTTCGTCCTGGGCTACGCGGGCGAGGGGCCCAAGAAGCGCCTGGTCATCCATGATCCACTCGACCTCGATGCGTTCGACGTCCTGCGGTTTCGCGTGGGCGCGGAGCCGTTCGCGATCGCGAGCCTGACGCAGATCAAGTCGCTCATCGAGGGTGGTGGTGGTGCGGCGGCGGCATTGGGACCCAAGACCCTGGTGACCTCATCGATCGACGCCAGCATGGATCGCGGCTCCAGCATGGACCGCGGAGCCAGCATGGACCAGGGCGAAAAGGAAGCCAAGATCGAGCAGGGTGTGGTCAAGCTCGTGGATCGCCTCATCATCAACGCCGTGCAGGGCCGCGCGAGCGACATCCACATCGAGCCGCGCAAGGAGAACGTGATCATCCGCTATCGCGTCGACGGCGAGTGCGTCGTCATCGGCGACGTCCCGAAGAAGATGCAGGGTTCGCTCCTGGCCCGCGTGAAGCTGTTGGCGGGCGTGAACATCTCGGAGCGGCGCATCCCGCAGGATGGTCGCATCAAGTTCACGGTGGATGGAACGGCCATCGACTTCCGTGTGTCGAGTTGCCCGGCGGTGCACGGCGAGAGCATCGTGCTCCGCATCCTCCGGCCGGACAGCGCCAATACGGCGTTGACCTCGCTGGGCCTCGAATCCGACAGCCTGGACCAGTTCAACCGCATCATCCGTCGGCCCAACGGCATCTTCCTGGTGACCGGCCCGACCGGCTCCGGCAAGACGACCACGCTCTACGCGGCGCTGCAGACGCTCAACAAGCCCGGCGTGAAGATCATCACCGCCGAGGATCCCGTGGAGTACCAGTTCAAGGGGATCAACCAGTGCCAGGTGCGCGAGCACATCGGGCTGACCTTCAACGCCATCCTCAAGAGCATGCTCCGCCAGGCGCCCAACGTGATCCTGGTCGGCGAAATCCGTGACCGTGAGGTGGCCGACATCGCGATCCAGGCGGCCTTGACCGGCCACCTGGTGTTCAGCACGCTGCACACCAACGATGCCCCCAGCTCGGTGACCCGTCTGATCGACATGGGGGTGAAGCCGTTCCTGGTGGCCAGCTCGATCCAGGCCGTGCTGGGCCAGCGCCTGGTGCGCTGCCTGCACTCCTGCAAGGTGCACAACCCCAATCCCGACCCCAAGTTCATGAAGCTCGTGGGACTGACGCAGGCCGACGCGGACTCGGGTCAGATCATGGGGCCGGGCACCTGCACCGAGTGCATCGGCGGCTACCGAGGCCGCCGCGCGATCTTCGAGATGATGATGATGAACCAGGAGATCCGGGACCTCGCCTTTGCGCGATCGGGGGTCTCCAAGATCCGCGCGGCAGCCATCCGTGGCGGCATGCGGACGCTCGTCGGTGACGGGCGACTCAAGATCCTCAAGGGCATCACCACTCCCGAGGAAGTGGCGAAGCTCGCCCAGGTCGACAGCGTCGACGCGTAAGGCGACCGCAACGGCACATCACCCTGGACCAAGACACGAAGGAGCAGACCAGTCATGTCAGGCGGCGACGAAATGACCAAGGGCGGCGGACTCGGCAACACGAGTTCGATCCAGATCGACCGAATCCTCGACACCTGCATCCGGCAGGGCGCGAGCGACATCCACTGCAGCATCGGTCGTCCACCGACCCTGCGCCTGAATGGTCGCCTGCGCAACCTGGCGACGAAGGTGCTCGAGCCCGATGACACCGTGGCGCTCATGAAGAGCATCACCCCCGAGAAGAACCAGCAGGAACTGCAGGAGCAGGGGAGCACCGACTTCGGCTTTGCCTTCGGCGACCAGGCCCGCTTCCGCGTGAGCGTGTTCCGCCAGCGTGGTGCGCTCAGCCTGGTGCTTCGCCAGATCCCCAATCGCCTGCTCACGTTCGAGCAGATCGGCCTGCCGCCGCTGGTGCAGGACCTGCTCCGCCGTCCGCGTGGCCTGTTCATCATCACGGGGCCCACCGGCTCCGGGAAGACGACCTCGCTGGCCACGATGATCGACTACATCAACCAGAACCTCGAACGGCACATCGTGACGATGGAAGACCCGATCGAGTACTACCACTGGCACAAGAAGTCCGTGGTGAACCAGCGTGAAGTGGGGCACGACACCCCATCGTTCGCCGAAGGTCTGCGTCGCGTGCTTCGTCAGGACCCCGATTGCATCCTCGTCGGTGAAATGCGCGACCTCGAGACGATTGAAGCCGCCATCCGCGCGGCCGAGACCGGTCACTTGGTCTTCGCCACCCTGCACACCACTGGCGCCGCCGGCACCATCAACCGCATCATCGATGCGTTCCCCACCAACCAGCAGGAGCAGGTGCGCGTGCAGCTCTCGACCAGCCTCCTGGCCATCATCAGCCAGGTGCTCTGCGCACGGTGCGATAAGCCGGGCCGGGCGGCCGCCTACGAGTTCCTTGTGGTGACGCCCGCCATCTCGAACCTGATCCGCGAGAACAAGACCTTCCGCATCGACAGCGCCATCCAGACCGGCAAGAAGTTCGGCATGCAGCTGCTCGACGACCACCTCTGGAAGCTCTACTCCGAGGGCAAGATCGATGCCGAGGAGATGATCGAGAAGTGCCGCAACCCGGGTGACTTGACGGACAAGGTCCATAAGTCGGGTGGTTCGGTTGGCCGAGCCGAGCTCGACGCCGAACACTCGACCTGAGGTTCCGTGTCACCTTGGTTTCGGGCGAGTGGCTGGCCGACGACATCGGGGGCGGAGCGACCTTGAGCCGCGACGGATCCAAGGTGTCACGACTCTTTTTGCGTTCTGACAGGGCTTTACCGGCACCCTGGCGCGTACCTTCCTGAAGCCGGACGAGGATTGCCCATGACCGTCACCATCCCACCGATTGATGCCGAGAAGGAGCTCAAGGGTCGAAACCTCGGCCGCATCCTCGTCAAGCTGGGCAAGATCACCATGGCCCAACGCGACCTGGCGTTGGCCAAGCAGGCCAAGGACAACGCCGCCGGGACCAAGCGGAAGTTGGGCGAGATCCTGGTGGAGCAGGGGCTGATTGCCACCGTCGATGTGGAGGCGGCCCTGGCCGGCAAGGCCGGGTTGAACTACGTCGACCTGACTGGCTTCGAACCGACGTCAGACCTGCTGTCGGCGCTGCCGGCAGAGACCGTGAAGAACCTGGGCGTCCTGCCCATCCGGGTCGAGACGGACGAGCGCGGCCGAAAGACCGTCACGCTTGCCATCAAGAGCGCCAGCAACTTCGCGGCGCTGGACACGGCGCGCACGCTCCTGGCCGGCATCAAGATCGTGGGTGTCGTCGCACCGGCTGAGCAGGTGGACAAGCTCGTCCAGGATCACTTCGCGGGGCTGGCCAGCACTTCTCGAAACAAGGATGTCCTCCTCGAGGCGGCATCCAAGGGCGCGGTTGCCCGCACGGCCGGGCGCGGTGACAGCCTCGACCTGTCGACCGCCGAAGCCGCGGCCAACGACAACTCGATCGTGGGTCTGGTCAACGGGTACCTGATGGATGCGATCCGGGACAAGGCCAGCGACATCCACATGGAGCCGTTCGAGGACGAGTTCCGGGTGCGCTACCGCATCGATGGCGTGCTGTATGAACTCACGCCTCCGCCCAAGCAGCTGGCGATGGCCATCGTCTCGCGCGTCAAGGTGCTGTCGAAGCTCAACATCGCCGAGCGCCGCCTGCCCCAGGACGGCCGCGTCGAGATGAACGTCGACGGGAATCCGATCGATCTCCGCGTCGCCGTGCTCCCCACCGTGCACGGCGAGAGCGTCGTGATGCGTGTGCTCGACCGGGGCAACGTGCAGCTGTCGCTCGATCGCGTCGGCCTGCGCGACGACGACCGGGCGAAGATGGACGTGCTCATCAACAAGCCCAACGGCATCGTGCTCGTCACGGGACCGACCGGATCGGGCAAGACGACCACGCTCTACGCCGCCCTGCAGACGATCAACGATCCGTCGATCAAGATCCTCACCGCCGAAGACCCCGTCGAGTATGACATCGACGGTCTCATCCAGTGCGGCGTCAACCACGACCAGGAGCTGACGTTCGCGAAGTTGCTGCGCAGCTTCCTCCGTCAGGACCCGGACGTGATCCTGGTCGGTGAAATCCGCGACCTCGAGACCGCGCAGATCGCCATCCAGGCCAGCCTCACCGGCCACTTGGTGTTCAGCACGCTGCACACCAACGATGCGCCGAGCTCCATCCTGCGTCTGCTCGATCTGGGCGTGGAGAGCTTCCTGCTCACGGCCACCCTCGAAGCGGTCATCGCCCAGCGCCTGGTGCGCCGCATCTGCCAGTCGTGCAAGGAGGAGTTCGCCCCCAACGACGCGCTGGCCATGGAACTGGGCATGCGCCTGGCCGATCTGGGGGGTCGCAACTTCTACCGGGGCCGTGGCTGCGACGTCTGCCGCAAGGCGGGCTACAAGGGCCGCATGGCGCTGTACGAAATCATGGTCATGGACGACGACCTGCGCGAGCTGGTCATGGAGCAGGCGAGCACGGCGGTGCTCCGCGCAGAGTGCCGCAAGCGCGGCATGCGCACGCTCCGCGAGAGCGGGATGCTGGGCATCTACGAAGGCCAGACGACCATCGACGAAGTCATCCGCGAAACCATGAACGACGAGTGATGAACGATCCGGTCCGCCGCGGCCGGACAGGACATTCCCGGCCCCCGGCCGGAGACGAAAGGACCGAGCATGCCGACCTTTGCGTACGAAGCCATGAACCCCCAAGGCAAGCAAGCCAAGGGCACGCTTGAGGCGAAGTCGTCCGACGACGCGCTGGCCCAGCTGCGCCAGCAGGGCATGTTCCCGACCAGCGTCCGCGAGCAGAAGACCAAGGGCGGCCCGACCACGGCCACCGAGGCGGCTGGCAAGAAGAAGAAGAAGGGGTTCAGCCTCTCCCTCGGTGGCGTGAGCACCAAGAACCTCACCCTGTTCACCCGTCAGTTGAGCACGCTGCAGGACGCAGGCCTGCCGCTCCTGCGCAGCCTGCAGATCCTCGAGATGCAGCAGAAGCCCGGCAAGCTCAAACGCACGCTCACGGATGTCTGTGACGACGTCATGAGCGGCGAGACGCTCTCGTCGGCGATGGGCAAGCACCAGAAGGTCTTCAGCCGCCTCTACGTGAAGATGGTCGCGGCCGGCGAGGTCGGTGGCGTGCTCGACGTCATCCTGCAGCGCCTGGCGGAGTTCATGGAAAAGGGTGAGCGCCTGAAGCGCCGCATCAAGGGCGCCATGATCTACCCGGCGGTCGTCATCTCGATCGCCGTCGCGATCGTGACGGGGATCATGTACTTCGTCATCCCGAAGTTCCAGGAGATCTTCAACGACTTCGACGTCAAGCTGCCGGGCCTGACGATCTTCCTGATCAATGCCAGCAAGTGGGTGGCGGGCCAGGAGCCGGGTCAGCAGGTGCCGGGGGTGGTCTGGATCATCTTCAGTCCGGTCCTGATCTTCATGTTCTTCAAGCTCGTGCGCAAGACGCAGTTCGGCAAGGCAGGGACCGACATCCTCGCGGCGAAACTGCCCGTGATCGGCACCCTGATCAAGAAGACGGCCGTGGCGCGCTTCACGCGCACGCTCGGCACGCTGGTTGCCGCGGGCGTCCCCATCCTCGAAGCCATCCTGATCACCCGCGACACCAGCGGCAACTACATCTATGAGAAGGCCCTGACGAAGGTGCACGACTCGATCAAGGAAGGCGAGAGCTTCGCCGGGCCGCTGCGCGAGAGCAAGGTCTGCGACTCGATCGTGGTGAACATGATCGACGTCGGCGAGGAGACCGGGGACCTCGACCTGATGCTCATGAAGATCGCCGACAACTACGACGAAGAGGTCGACGTTGCCGTGGCCAGCCTCCTGAGCCTGCTGGAACCGTTCATGGTGGTCATCCTCGGCGGCATCGTCGGCACGATCGTGCTGGCGCTCTTCCTCCCGCTGGTGGCCATGATCGAGAGCGTCTCGGGCGGGAGCAGCAAGTGACGGCACGCGCTGCATCCAACCTGCGGGTGCGTGCCTTCACGATCATCGAGCTGCTCGTGACCGTGGCGATCATCATCCTGCTGCTGGGGCTGCTGTTGGTGGGCCTGCAGCAGGCGGCACGTGCTGCCCAGGTTGCCCAGACCAAGACGCTGATGTCGTCCATCAACCGCGCGCTGGTCAGCTTCAAGACCGACGTGGGCTACTACCCCCCGGTGCTCGGCCGCGGCTCCGGGAACGGTTCGCAACCGGTCGGCCAGCTGGGGTTCGGTCGCGATCTGCTGGTGCCGCCGCTGTCGCTCACGGGAACCACGAGCAACCTGGCGCTCCAGCAGTGGAACTCGTTCACGAGCCTGCCTGAGTACCTGCTGGGCTACGGTTCGCGTACGGCGGATGGGTACGGGTTTGAACCGTCGGCTGCGGCGGGCGTCAACGGCGGTCTCGAGAAGCCACCGCTCGGCATCCGACATCCGGGCCGAGACGGCGTGTGGGGTGCCTACGTCTCCCCGCGCGTGCAGGGCTTGGCCTTGGGGAGCTTTGGGGCCCGCACAGTGGGCATCAGCAACCCAAACGCCGATCATCCGGTGTTCCGCGGCAAGGCGTTCGGGCCGTACCTGGAGCTGAAGGACGCCGTCTTCCTGGGAGGCATCACGGACTTCAACACGACGACCGGCGAGCCCACCATCGTCCGCGCCACCGAGGACCCGAACTTCGACGCGCTGCCCAAGTGCATCGTCGACTACTGGGGGCGCCCCATCCGCTACTACCGCCGGCCGTACACGGTGCCGGATTGTGCATCGGTTGCCACGGGGTTCACCTGCGGCGACTTCTTCGCGCTGCGGCCGCAGAGCTTCGAGCAGGGGACCGACGTCGACGGGATCGCCGATGGCGGTGGCGACACGAGCACCAGCCGATCGCTGCAATCGGCGGAGTTTGCGCTGCTCTCCTACGGCCCGGACAAGTCGTGGGACCCCAATGTGCGCGTGGATGCCCAGGGCTACAACAAGGACAACATCGTGGAGGCCGGACCATGAGCCGCGTCCGCAGGGCATTCAGCCTGCTCGAGATCGTCGTCGTGCTCGGCGTGATCCTGCTGCTCGCCGCCCTCGTGCTGGCGGTCTCGGGCTCCGTGCTGGCCGCCAGCGAGCGGCGCGAGACGGAGAACGTCATCCGGCTGCTGGAGCAGGCGACGACCGAGTGGGAGCAGGCGCTGGGGCGGCCGATCAACTACGGGCCGAAGGCCGAGCCCGGGCTGACGACGGGCACCCCGGCGCGTGATGTGTACGAAGAGAGCTTCCCCGGCTCCTGGATGTCGTGTGTGCTCATGCAGCGTTTCGGCGAGAACGAGCGCACCCGAGACATCGTGAGCAAGATCCCCGAGACCTATTCTCGGCGGTGGAGGACGGGTGACCCGGCGCTGCCTGGGGTGTGGGGCAACATCTCCGCCGTGGCGACCAATCCCAACCGCATGCCCAACGGCAACGGCAACGTGCCGCTGGTGCTTGATGCCTGGGGCTTCCGCATCGGCGTCTGCTTCCCCGGCCGGCCGTGGCGCAACGGCACCGGATTGTCGACGACGAACACCGGGCAGTTCTATACCGGGGGCCTGTACCTGCGCGGCGTGAACTCGCCCGCGTCCGGCGCGCCGGATGCGGATGGCACGGAGCAGACGCCCGACGAGCGGATCTTCGGTTCCTGCCGCGATCGTCGGATCCGCTTCATCAGCGCCGGTCCGGATGGATCGTTCGGTGAAGTGTTTCAACCCGAAGGATCAGCGCTGAAGAAGCAGACCCTGGACAACATCGTGAGCTACGAATGACCCATCGCACCCGCCCATCCTTGCGCGCCTTCACGCTGGCCGAGCTGCTGGTCGTGATCGGGATCATCGCCGTGCTGGCGGTGCTCACGAGCGTGAGCGTGCAGCGCATCGCCAAGGATGCGCGGCTTGCCTCGGCGACCAATGCGGTCATCGCGCAGCTGGGGACCGCCCGCGGCATCGCGATCCGTGACAACGCTGCAGTCATCGTGACGTTCCGTCCGGTGCTGGCTGAACCACCGATCTTCGGTCCATCCGGCAACGTGATCTCGCCCGGCAACCCGCAGAAGGGGCAGGTCATGGAAGTCGTGATCGGCAAGGCCACCGGGCGGCTGGTTCCGCTGGATACCCAGACCTTCGATGTCTTCGGAGAGCAGTATCGCCCCGTTGTGGGGGTTCCCGCCCGCCGCCTGGCTCGTGGCATCAAGATCGCGGCACCCGGCGACTACATCAGCGCATTCGTTCCCAAGTGGTCGGTGACGCCGGAGTTCTCCAACGGTGAAGTCGGCCGCGGCTTCTGTGTCTGCTTCGGCCCTGATGGTTCGTTGCGCACGCGCAACCCGCGCATCCCCGGTTCCGTGCAGACGAGTTTCGGAGGCGCCCCCGACAACACCTCGACGTTCGTCGGGCCGTGGTTCGATGCCGACGGTGACAACACCGCCGATCCCGGCGTGGGGGGGATCACCAACGTGCCGACCTGGGTCACCTTCCGCACGCCCGACGAAGAGCCGGTCCTGGGCTACACGACGCTGCTGGCGGTCTACGACTACGAGGATGCCGTCGAACGGGGTGATCCGACCGAATGGCAATCCTCGGCGAGCGCCACGAGCGAGCCCAATGAGTACCGAGCGTTCTTCGATGCCTACGTGCCGCAGTTCGGTGACTTCATCGGCTTCAACCGCTGGACGGGCGTGGCCCGGGTGGTGGACCAATGACGCGCCGCGCCTTCACGTTGGTCGAGGTCCTGCTCGCGGTGTTCATCCTGGGCATCGGGATCATCAGCGTGAGCGCGCTGTTCCCGGCCGGCATCGTGCAGCAGCGCGCGTCCAACGACGATGCGCTCGGTCCGGTGGTCGCGCAGCACGCGATGGGTGTGATCCGGAGCAAGGTCTCGCAGGATGACTTCGGCACCTTCGAGGAGTACGGGCTCTACGACCTCGGCGGCACGGCGCCCACCACGATCCCGGGTGACTGGCTCTGGAAGCGACCGACGATGTACTTCCAGCCGCAGCTCACGGGTGTGGGCTGGACCGATGGCAACGTCGAGGATGACACCGGCACGATCGATGTCTTCGGCACGCTGCTCCTGAATGCCGAACTCGGTGCGGGGTCGTCCAACAACCTGAACCTTTCGCGCGTGGGCAGCGAGTTCAGCACCGATGGCCTCGGCGATGCCGCCAACCGCATCTACGGCATTCCCGTCAATCGCCGAAGGTGGGACCCGGACCTGAACACCAGCACGCCGCTGGGCATCTTCGCTGACTTCGATGGTGATTCGATCGAAGACAGTGGCGAGGTTCTGGCGCGGCAGCCCGCGGCCATCATCACGCAGCAGGAACGCTGGTGGCCCGCCATGCCGCCGGCCCGACTGCTGTCGGGTACGGATCCTGCCGGTGAGGCCAACGCGCAGGCCCGGCGCAGGCCCCAGTTCGTCTGGGACTGCATGTTCCGCCGTTTCGAGGGCCGCATCCTGGTCGCTGTGTTCGTCTACCGCGTCGGAACCGCTGGCGTGGAGGCGGGCCCGTACCGCGTGGCCCAGGCCCCGACCACGAGTGGGTTGGCGAACTATCCAGTCATGCCACGGCTGGGAGCCTTCGTGACCAACCCGCCCCTTGGGTCGATCGTCCTCTCAGGTGCGTCGACGCCCCGCGCTGGAGGCGTGGATGGCACCGTCGGAACCCGCGCCGACAACGCCGCGATACCCGGCACGAACCCCGGCACGCCGGCTTCGGGGTTCAACGTGACCAGTGATCTGTACGCATGGCAGGCACCCAACCAACTCTGGCTGGATCAGTGGAACGACATCCATCGCGTGGTGGGTGGCCGACGCACGAGCGCCGATGGCCCAGTGACCCTGGCCCGTCCGATCAGCGCCAAGACGCCCAGTGCCGTGTACTTCGGCGTCGGTCAGGATGGACTGCCGCGCCCTGATCCCGGAACCCTGCCGGTGATCTGGTTCCTGCCGACCGAGGATGCCAATGGCACGTCGATCACCCCCGTGTACGTCACGGTGATGGAGCTCTGATGCCGAACCGCCGCAATCACCCCAAGGCCTTCACCCTGACCGAGCTGCTGCTTGCGGTGCTGGTGCTGCTGGTGGTCATTGCGGCAACGGCCCGCATCTTCGGCACGGCGCAGCGCGTCTCGAGCGTTGGAGAGGCCAACGCATCGATCCTCCAGGATGCCGGTGCGATCGAACGACGGCTTCGCGATGACCTCGCGAGGATCTCGGACAAGGGATACATGGCGATCCGCAACGTCGCGGTGCGCAACGACATCAACGACAACGCGGGCACCACTCAAACCGAGCTGCTGAATCCCGACCTTCCTGCCGATGCGATCCTTCGGCTCGACCAGCTCGTGTTCTTCGCGGAGGGAACTCAGGACACCGTGGATTTCGTCGGGACGGTGAATCTGTTCGGGGGCTCCGTCCCGTCCAGCGCGCTGAGTCGCATCACCTATGGCCACGCGGTGCAGGTGCCGGACCGCGTCGAACAGGCGCTCTCGGCGCCTGCCACGTTCGATCCGGACTACTTCATGCTCGATGGCAAGGTCCTGACCCCCTGGGTGACCGATGCCGTGGCCGATGGCCCGAGCCTGCGCCTGACGGCGACGACCGCAACCGGGGGGACGAAGACCGTCAACGGCACGCAGCCCGGAGCCCGCGACTGGATCCTCGGTCGTCGCGCGGTCCTCCTGGCCGACGATGGCGGTGATCCCGCATTCCACGCCATCCAGCCCAATACACCGCAGCTTGATGCCAACAGCACCACGTCGCTGTTCCAGGAGTCGACGGGGTTCTTCACGGCCGGTGCCGCCCTGCAGCCAGCCCGTGCCATCCTGTCCGGGCGATTCGACGTCACGGCCATGCAACTCAACGACCTCGAGCGCGTGCTCGGTCGCTTCGATGGCACGGGAGGCACGCTCGATCCGCCGTTCTACGCCCCGTGGATCGTGGTGCCCGGCGTGACCGACATCCCGGGCAGCGTGCAGGGGGGCGTGGCGTTCGGCGCCGGGCGCCAGCGCGTGATCAACGGCACGTTCGGCATCGGTGCGACGGCCAATCAAGCCGGCACCAACGTGCAGATCGGCCTGAACAGCTGGCCGCGTGCCGAGCGACAGCCGCCGACCACCGAGAAGTCCGACCAGATGCTGACCAGCGGCATGATCGGCGGACACTGCAGCAGCTTCATCGTCGAGTGGTGCTGGAAGGACGGCGTAGGTCGGGTCATGGAGGACGACCGGCGCGTGAAGCTCGCGCTCGATCCGATCAGCGGCAACGGCACGGTGCCCATGCTCGGCTTCCTTGCGCCCACGAATGGCGTCGCACCCTGGATCGGCCTGCCTGATGAAGTCACGGCCCTCGGACTGTCGGTGCCGTTCGCGCAGCGACGCGGTGCCCGCACGCTCGAACAGGTGGGTGGCGTGAGCGCGCCCATCTTCGCACCCTCGATCGAGGGACCGGCCGGGGCGCAGGTCCTTCCGGTTGTCGGTGGTGGCATCCCGGCGGCGCGTGTCTGGTGTTACACGAGCGTGTTCGGCTTCAACGGCACGGAGCCGACCTTCCGCGTGCGATCCAACCAGAACCCGGTCACGGGCGCGGTGGCGGCCGGCCAGCCGACGGAGTGGATCGTGCCCCGGCTCGACTACACGCCGCGACCGAGCGCGTTGCGCATCACGATGACGCTGCACGATCCGGACCGTCGCATCGACGGGGGCCGCGAGTTCACCTTCGTCATCGACTTGCCTGAAAGGTCCAAGCCATGAGCCGAACCTTCCACCATCGGGGCCCTCGAACAGCACCGTACGCCGGGCGCGGTGGGCGTCGCGGCAACGTCATGATCATGGTCACGGCACTGCTCGTGCTGCTGGTCATCATCGCTTCGGCGTTCCTCACGCGCACGCAGGCCGGCCGTCAGATCGCCTCGGCCCAGCAGTCGGCTGCGGCGCGGCAGCAGCGCGTGGACTCGATCACGCAGGCGGTCGTGGACGAGGTGGCGCAGTCGCTCTTCCCGCGCCTCATCGACGCCGCCGACCCCGCCTTCAACGGCTTCGTACCCGACCCGACCCAGTACGGGTATCCGCTGGTGGCGAGCACGTCGTATCCCCGGCTCGAGCCCCTTCGCGGCGCCGTGCGCTACGGGGTCGACCCGTGGAACTCCTTCGTCAACGCCGACCTGAGCCCGGATGCGACCGGCAGCGACCCGATCGTCGACGGCTACAACTTCGCACCGTTCCACGTGTACCCGTGGACGAACTGGCCGGACCTCTTCGCGAACAACAACGTGGTCGCGTCGACGCACCCACTTCGGGTGTACGAGGGCAACCCGTGGGGCAACCCGGGCTTCGGTGACACGCGCTGGCTCCGCTCGACCGAGCCGATGCGTGCGTACGACAACAACGGGCTGCCGTTCTTCACGCACTGGTCGCACCTGTCGAACCCGGCAACCGCGAACAACGGGTGGACGCTGATTCCCGACATCGCCGACTGCGATGCCGGTGCAGCGTGGTTCAACACCCAGAACGCCACGCACGAGCAGGAGCGCAACGGTCTGTTCATCCCGTGGGAACAGTGGCTGCCGGGCGTGCGACCGCCGGACCAGTTCCTGGTCACGGGAACGACCACCGGCATCGGTGACTCGCAGAACACGCTGGCGCTGGCGCAGCAGTTCCGGACGCTCGCGGACAACTGGTTCTACGGTGGTGGTGCCAGCGCGTCCGGGTACATCAACGCGGTGGGCGGCTTGAACTCGAGCCCCATGCCGAACTTCCTGCGCCTGGCCCATTTCGGCCCCAAGCGTGAGGAGTTGGAGCCGGATACGTCGCGGAACCTGGTCAGCCGTCGGCTGTGCGACACCGATGGCGATGGATTCACCGACAGCTACTGGTTCATGCCGCCGACCAGCGCTGATCGAGCTGTGCGCTACGTCGTCGGGGTGAGCGTGGTGGACAACAGCGCCATGGTCAACGTCAATACGGCGACGGTGTTTGACCGGACGCAAACGGCCGGACTTGTCCCGGGTGACGTGTCGCTCATGGTTCGGCGCGACGGGGACCTCGGCGGCACGGCCGACTCGGACGACTTCAACCCGCTGCGTGCCGGGCTGTTCGGCCAGTATGCACGTCTGAATGGCGATGGATCGATCAACCTGTATCCGCCGCTCAGCGTCGACCTGTGGCGCGACCAGTTCGGCGTGTCGGTCGATACCAGTGGGGCTGCACCAGCGCTCGTCGTCCACGGTTCGCCGACCGACACGCGCTTCATCCGTGAGTTGGGACTGGTGCGGACCTTGGGCAACCCGAACACGCTCGCGCCGATCGCGGGCATCGATTCGTTGCTGCTCAGCCCCTTGGACAGGCTGCACCACTTCAAGGCATTGCTGAACGACGGCCGCCTCGACAGCTTCTTCGAGGGCAGCAACCCCGTGCTGGCCGGCCAGCGCGCCGCGTCGCGCATCGACTTCTTCGGCATGGCTGACGAGATCGAGTTGCGGCGTTTCGCGGGACACAACGATCCCGTGCTCAGCCGACTCGAGCGTTCACTGGATCCTGCGCTGCCGCTCGGCGCGGAGACCGGCCCTCGGCGCGACCTGCTGCGCGCGAGCCCGGCCCGGAGCGAGAGTTTCGAGGGCTTCGAGCTCGCGGTGGGTACGGTCAGCCCACCGAGCATCGGCAAGCTCACGTCGCTGCAGTTGCTGCACGACACGCGTCGGCACCTGACGACCTACAACGGCGCGCGCAACGAACAGTTGCCGCCGTGGCTCTGGAGTTTCCCCCCCAACTCCAACGCCGCAGCCAGCTCCCTCGGTCTCGCCACGCCCGCGATCATCGGGGCGGAGGGGCCGTTCGCGCCTCGCCAGTACCCCCTGACGCAGAACCGCTCGGTCCTGGGCGACGGCAACAACGATGGAACCTACGACTGGCGCGATGATGAGCTCGCGCGCCGCGACTTCCTGCTGTGGAACCAGAAGGTCGATCTGCGATCGCCCGTCAGCGATCCGCTCTACAACGGACTGCAGATCACCAACGGCGGCCAGATCCTGGGTGACCAGCTCCGGTTCGTGAATCGGCTCTACACCGTGTTCACCCGGTGCATGCTCGACCCCGTCACGCGCACCAGCTACTTCGGTACCGTCGACGGCACGCCCGAGCAGTTCATCCGCGCCCAGCGCATGGCGGCCAGTTGGGCCACCAACGTGGAGTCCTGGCGCGACGGCGGCCGCAAGTACGGCAACACCCAGATCGTGGTCGACGATCCCTTCCACCCGGCTGAGGCGCCCTTCGTGCTCGAAGAGCCCGAGCGCCGTTTCCTGGGCAACGAGAAGCAGCCGTTCATCACCGAGGTGTTCTTCGCGATCGTCTATCCCAAGTCCCGGTGGGCCGATGTGCGGCAGTTGGCTGCGGCGAATGCGCCCTCGCAGAGCCAGCAGGTCCTGGAGTACCTCAACTCGCTCCTCCCTCCGACCGATCCGTTCGCGCTGCCGCTCGAGGTTCCCGAGGGCGGCGGGCAGCACTTCGTGGTCTATGACCCGAACAGCGCGCTGCTGAATCCGGCCGTCGTGATCGCGGTGCAGCTGGCCAATCCCTACAACGAGCCGATCAATCTGCAGCCCTATCGGCTGCGGGTGGGTGGTACGGGTGGCAACGACAACGTCTTCCGGTTCTCGCAGATCCCGATTCCTGCCACGATCAACTTCGATTCGCCGAACGCCGGTCAACCGTACTGGGGCTACGGCGTGTCGCCGATCCTTGGACCGGGCACGCCCGAACAGCCCCGTACCGCCACCGTCTTCGCGATGCCGAAGCAGCTCGCGGGCGATCCGCTCTTCCGTGCGCGGATGATGGACTTCCTCGACCTGACGCACCCGTGGTTGATCCGCAATCCGACCAACAACGACCTTGACCGCACCCCGGGCTGGCCCTTCCCGTACTCACTGATGTTCGAGTTCGAGGCGGCCGTGCAGGCGGCCGGCAACGATCCGAACAGGCCGGAATTCCCGTTCGCCCGCCTCGACAGCAGCTACCCGGGCAGCAACGACCCCGGTTGTGATCTCTTCGAGGATCCACGCACGGCGTACCCCGACTGCATGGTCTTCAACGCCACGCGCGGCGAGCCGGGCGTGCAGGGGGGCTTCGACGTCAGCGGCAGCCAAGCGTCGTTGCAGAAGTACCAGAACCTGCCGCAGGATCGCACGATGATCGAACTGGAGCGGGTGATCAATCCGCAGCAGACGAACGGGCTCCAGCCGCAGTGGGTGGTCGTCGATCGCTTCGACAACACCATCGACCAGCAGCAGCAGTCGCTGTCGGACACCATCGAGCGGCTGCTGACGGAGCGCGCCTTCATTCCGCCGAGGCCCGAGGCGGCGATCCTCCCCGGCGGTCCGCTCGGTCAGCCGAGCCTGCGTTACTTCAACGCCATGCTCCTGCCGGCCGGCACCAGCACGACCAGCGGCACATCCCTGGATGACTTCTACGCGGTGTGGACCCGTTCGGCCCGCGCCTGGGCGTGGGATGTCGACGGAGGGGGCACCATCGATGCCGACGAACGCTCGCCGAACTTCGTCATCGCGCGTTCGGGAGAGCCGTTCGTGAGTGAGGCTCAGAACCCGCAGCGAACCTATTGGGAACAGGGCGTCCAGCGGCTGGGCTTCGGCAAGGGGTCGAGCTGGCCTGCCGCGCTTGACCCCGATGGCAACGGCCAGTCGCTGTGGATGCTCAAGCAGTCCCGGTTGCCGATCGCGGGAAGTCCCATCTGGGGCAAGCCGACGGCCTTCGCGTGCCAGACCGTGGTCACGGGCAACCTCAAGGCCTATGACGGATACCGGTACTCCGGTGGCAGTGGCAGCGGCACGGTGTTCAACGGCGACAAGGCGGCGCCGCTCGACGACCAGTGGCAGATCGATCCGAACACGGGTGAGGTGGTTGGCGGCAGCGACGACATCGCCGATCTCTACCAGTACCCGTTCCCGATGGACTCATCGTTCCAGATGATCCAGCGCGACGGTGACTTCGAATCGGTCGCCGAGATCGCCATGGTCCCGATCTGGGGACCGATCTGGAATGATGACCTGGCGCGCACGGAGTTCACGCTGCCGGAACTGCTCTCGATCTCGGAGCGGGACATCGAGGCCAATCCGGACTTGGAAGACTGGTGGATCGGCCCGCAGTCGACCTCGGGCGACAACGGCATCCGCGTGGGCGGCAGCCCGAACCGGCTCTCCTTTCCGTATGACCCGACGCGCAGGGCCGATCACGACCAGACGGTGCCGGATCCGCGCTACAGCCGCCAGGTGCTGACGCCGAAGTACCCGTTCAATCCGGCGCTGCCGGCTGGCTCGGCGGTCTTTGATGCCTTCACGGTCGACGGTCCCGGTCGGCAGTTCTTCGATCGGTCGCTCGCGACCTTCGATGGCACCGTGTTCACGGCTGCGCAGAACGCCGCGCTGGCCGAAGACCGCTCGCCGCGCCTGGCCAACGGCTTCAGCGGCCGGTTGACCCCGGGACTCATCAACATCAACACCGCGCCGGTCGAGGTCATGCGATCGCTGCCGCACATGGGTGCGCTGGCGTTCAACGACCAGCACCCGCGAGGGGTGTTCGGCGGCGTGAATCCTTCGGTGCTCGGCAACGAGTCGGATGCGCTGCTGGACATCTACGGCCCGCTGGCCGGGGGCTTCCCGTTCGGCCTCGCCGAGAACGTGTCGACCAACGGACCGCGCGTGCGCGTGCCGGAAGCGATCGCGACCTATCGCGAGGCCCGGCCGATGGCGACGCAGATCGACCAGCCGTTCAACTCACCGTTTGCCGAGTACGTCGATCGTGGCCTTGAAGATGATGACTACACCGACCCGCAGTATGGCTTCCACGCCGGCATGCGCCGCGGGCAGGGCATCATGTCGCTTGGGGAACTCGCGCTGCTTCGCCGTGAGGCGGGGCTCGTACCCAACGGTGCGCCGCCCACGTCCTACTCGCGCAGCTGGTCGATGCGGTACGCCGGGCGTGATCCGTACCTGCTCGATGCCAACAATCCTGCCAGCAGCCTCGGCTGGGATTCGTCGGCGGGCCCCGGAGCCACGGCGTTCCTGGATGCCAAGTTCTCGACCGATCGCATCCCGATCACGCTGCAGTACGACTTCGAACCCGACAACGTGCAGCAGGGGCAGGCCGGATACGTCTTCCCGCAGGGCGTCGGCGAGGACTTCCTGGCCCAGGCCGACACCAGCTTCGGCGATCCGGAAGAGACCAACATGCTGCTGTCGGGCATCGCGAACCTGGTCACGACGCGCAGTGACGTGTTCACCGTGTACATCCGCATCAGGTCGTTCACGCAGAATGCGGCCACCGGGCGCTGGGATGCCTCGGACCGCGAGAACGTGATCGAGGACACGCGATACGTGATGCTGGTCGATCGCTCGAACGTCGATCGGCCCGGTCAGCAGCCCCGCGTGCTCTACGTCGAGCGGGTCGACGACTGAGTCCATGCATCCAGTACGGCACATCCAGGCCCAGTCCCTCGTCACGCTCATCCGCTGGCAGGGCTGGGTCCTTTCCTCTCTTGGTCGATCCGTGGAGTGCGCGGCTGCTCCCGTCGGGCGCAACGGCTGGGGCGTGGCGTCATGACACGGACCGCCGTGGGGCATGCGCCATCGGGACCGCTCGACACCCGTCGGCTGCCCCGGCACATCGCCGTCATCATGGACGGCAATGGGCGATGGGCGCAGGCGCGCGGGCAGTCGCGGCTGCTTGGTCATGCTGCGGGGGCCGAGCGGGCCAAGGAGCTGACGGAGCGGTGCGGCACGCTTGGCATCGAGGTCCTGACGCTCTACAGCTTCAGCGTCGAGAACTGGAATCGACCAGCCGATGAGGTTGCCGGGCTCATGGAGTTGGCTGCGCTGCAGCTGGCGGCCGAACGCGAGGCGCTGGCCGCGAGCAACGTCCGCTTCCGGCACCTTGGCTCGCGGGACGGCCTGCCCCAGCGCGTCCTCGAGGAACTGGATGCCACGGTGCGTCGAACATCGGCCTGTACCGGGCTGACGCTGTGCCTTGCCCTCAACTACGGCTCCCGGACCGAGATCGTGTCGGCGGTCCGTTCGATCGCCGAGCGTGTGCGCGCGGGAACGCTGGCCCCGTCCGCGATCGATGAGACGGTCCTCTCGGACAGCCTCTACACCGCTGGCCTGCCCGATCCCGACCTGGTGATCCGGACGGCGGGTGAGAGCAGGGTGTCCAACTACCTGCTGTGGCAGATTTCCTACGCCGAGCTGCACGTGACCAACACGCTGTGGCCCGACTTCGATGCGGCGGCCTTGGATCAGGCGCTGGCCGATTACGCGGGGCGGACCCGCAAGTGGGGCCGTGTGGCCGGGCAGGAGGGGACGTGAAGTTCCGGTTTGTGCCGAACCCGGTCTGGCATCGTGTCGTGTCGTCCGTACACTCTTCTGGGACGTTCCGGAATCCACGACTGACGACCATGCTGCGAACCCACGAGCCATCCCTGCGGCCCACGGTGCGACCCTGTTCGAACCGTCACGTTGGCGCCATCCTGTCGGTCGTGCTCGCCGTGCTGGCCTTGCTCGCAGCGAGTGACGTGCGAGCCGATTCGGCCATCTGCGACAACGTCTTCGTCGGGGATCTGAACAATGACAAGAAGGTCACGGTGGCCGACATCACCGTGTTCCAGCAGTTGCGCTCGTCGGGCAGCTACTCGCCTTGCGCGGACTTCACGCGGGACGGGCTCCTGAACGACGCCGACGGCACGGTCCTGGCGACGCTGGTGAACTTCGCGACGAGTCCCATCAACGGGGGCGGTCAGTTCCGCGTGCCGAACATCACGCTGAACGAGATCCGCTTGGGCGTGCCATCTACGGCCACGCCCCTGCAGCAGCGCTACATCGAGCTGCGGATCCCCCAAGACAGTTTCCCGAGCAACTACGCGTGGAACGGCACGCTGCCGGCCGGCTACACGCTCGTGATCGTGGGCCGTGACTTGGATGACCAGGCTCTGCCTGACCAAGGCGTCATCCTGCGATCGATCGATCTGACGGGCTTGCAGTTCCAGCGGGACGGCACCTCGGCCGGGTACGCGCTCATCCTCCAGGAGCAGGAGCCCGGCACCCTGCCTGTCTACAACCTGCCGACCCCGAACATCCCGGTCCTGCGCACCCCGGAACTCGACCTCGGCGCGCCGTCCGTCCTGCCGATCGGCAACCCCGCTCAACGCAACCTGACGGTGCTGCTCACGTATCGTCGGCCCTTTGCCTTCAGCCCCGAATACGTCCCGGTCGCAACTGAACCCGAGGCCGGGGCGGACCTTGACTTCGGCAACACGTGCCGGCTTGCAGCGCGTGTGGTGCCCGCCGATGCCGGTCCGCCGCCGTGGGACGTGATCATCGATGCGGTGAGCCTGCGGCGCACGGCAGCGAACAGCGAGACCTTCGGGTGCAACTACTGCCCGGCGCCCGACTATGCGGTTGGGCCCATCACCGTTCCCGATGGCGGCAGCCAGGCTCCCTTGCACGCTTGGCGTTGCGAGAGCACGGGCAACGATGAAGGGCAGTGGAAGGCCCTGATCCAGGCGACGGCGTTCGGCGTCGACACGCCGGGCCGCACGAACCGCGGGTGCTCCACCGTCACGCCGTTCTGCGGTGAGGAAGGATCGGGCAGTTGCCTGGTGGTCCACGGAACGCCGGCGTGCGACGATTCATCATGCTGCTCGGCGGTCTGCCTCATCGACCCCGCGTGTTGCTCGATCTCCTGGGATGCGGACTGCGTCAATGCTGCCTCGACCGAGTGCCTGACCTGCGGCGGGAGTGGAGCCGGCGACTGCTTCGCCGAAAGCGACCTGCCATTCTGCGATGACAGCGAGTGCTGTGACCTGGTCTGTGCCGTCGACCCGACCTGCTGCGTGACCAACTGGGACGGGAACTGCGTGCAGACCGCGCGCGAGGAGTGCCTGGAGTGCGGCGACCCGGTGGGCAGCTGCTTCGTGGAGCACGAACTCCCCAACTGCAGCGATGCGGACTGCTGCGCCACCGTGTGCGCCATCGAACCTTCCTGCTGCGTCGTCACCTGGGATACGCCCTGCGTGGAACTGGCGATCGCCGAATGCGAGGAGCTCGGTTGCGGGTCGCCGAACGCGGGCGAGTGCTGCCTGAGCCATCCGACGCCGTACTGCAACGATGCGACCTGCTGTGAACTGGTGTGCGCTGCGGACAACTTCTGCTGCACGGTCAGGTGGGACCTGGCGTGCGCCATCCTGGCCAGCGAGAATTGCACGGGCATCTCCTGCGTGTGTGGTGATCCCGAGTCGGGCAATTGCTTCGCCGTGCACGAGGGTGTGGGCTGCCAGGACCAGGTCTGCTGCGACACGGTCTGCACCTATGACTCGTTCTGCTGCGCCGTCTCGTGGGATGCCGCCTGCGTGAGCGGCGCCGAAGCCCGCTGCGCCGAGATCCGTGAATGCCAGGGCACGCCGTTCGACCCCGTCTTCGGAAGTTGCTTCGTGCCGCACCCGAACACGGTCGGCTGCGATGACCCCAACTGCTGCGACGAGACGTGCTTCGCCGATCCCCGCTGCTGCGAGGTGGGCTGGGACATCGCGTGCGCGGCCTACGCCACCTCCAACTGCAACGGCTGCGGCGACCTGCTGAGCGGTTCGTGCTACAGCAGCCACGGCCTGCCGACCTGCAGCGATGCCAAGTGCTGCCAGGCCGTGTGCGCCATCGATCCCTTCTGCTGTGAGGAGCAGTGGGATGGCTCGTGCGTGCAGGAAGCGACGGAGCTGTGCAGCGGTGCGATCGAGTCGTGCGGCGACGACAGCCTCCGGTCGTGCTTCGTGGCTTCGACCGCCGCAGCCTGTGCCGACCCGGTGTGCTGCGAATTCATCTGCAGCACGCTCGATCCCTACTGCTGCGAGGTGAGCTGGGACGCGATCTGCGTGCGCATGGCGGTGCAGGGGTGCAATCCTCCTTCGGGTTCCCAAGGCGGCAACGGCGACTGCCTGACGGTGCACGTGACCCGAAGTTGTGCCAACGAGGCGTGCGCCGCAGCCGTGTGCAGTGTCGAGCCCGAGTGCTGCCAGTCCAGCTGGGATGAGCGCTGCGTCGAGGTCGCCCTCGCCATCTGCATCTCGCCCAACACCTGTCCGGGCACGGGCTCGTGCTTCAGCCAGCACCAGTCGCCCGGGTGCGATGATCCCTACTGCTGCAACGCGGTGTGTTCCTTCGACCCGGATTGCTGCACGAACCGTTGGGATGGCAACTGCACCAGCCTTGCCGACAATCTGTGCACGAAGCAGGAGCCTGATTGGAATTGCCCCTGCGTGGGCAGTTGCTTCACGGCCCATGCCGACACGCCGGGTTGCGAGGAATCGGCGTGCTGCAATGCGGTGTGCGCCCAGCTGCCGGGCTGCTGCACGGATGGTTGGGACCTGGCGTGTGCCAACCTGGCGCGGTCGATCTGCTGCGGGACCGTGGGCTGCGCGAGCGGCTGCAACGGGTCGTGCACCGTGCCGCATGACACGCCCTACTGCGACGATCCGTACTGCTGTGAGTCCGTGTGCCAGACGGAACCCTTCTGCTGCGAAATCGCGTGGGATGGCCTGTGTGCGGACCTCGCCGGTGAACGGTGTGCCCAGGGCTGCGGCTCACCGGAGGCGCCGAGTTGCTTCACGGACCACTTCACCCCCGGGTGCAGCGACTTCGAGTGCTGCCGAACCGTCTGCGAGATCGATTCCTACTGCTGCGAGTCGGAGTGGGATCCCACCTGTGTCGATCTGGCCAATGCCAAGTGCAATGTGCCCGTGTGCGGCGACGACGGGCTGGGCGACTGCTGCAAGCCCCACGCGGGGCCCTGGTGCGACGACCGCCAGTGCTGCGAGGCGGTGTGCGCCCAGGACCAGTTCTGCTGCGAGTTCGAGTGGGATGAAACGTGCGTGCAGCTCACCTACGAGTTCGACACGTGCGGCTGCAAGCTCGAGTGCGGCGATCCCTGCGCGCTGACCTGCTGCGAGCCGCATTTCGGCCCGGCCTGCAATGATGAGGACTGCTGCGATCGAGTCTGCCTGATCGACTCCTACTGCTGCGACACCTCGTGGGACGAGACCTGCGCCAGCTTTGCGATCCAGAATTGCTACGCCAAGGATGAAGCATGCCCGCTGCGTTGCGGACTTCCCGAGGCCGGGAGTTGCTGCGTGCAGCACCCGGGCGGCGGCTGCGAGAACAAGGCCTGCTGCCAGGATGTGTGCGAGGTCGATTTCTACTGCTGCCAGGTGCAGTGGGATGCCTCGTGCGTGGAGCTTGCGGTGAAGGTGTGCGACGAGGATCTGTGCGACGGCGAGTCGTGCGGATCGCCGCTGTCTGGCTCGTGCTTCGAGGAGCGCACGCAGCCGTACTGCAACAACTTCCGCTGCTGCAACGTCGTGTGCAGCTACGAGCCACTGTGCTGCTCAACGGCGTGGGATGCGACGTGCGTGCAGTTCGCCGAGGCGCTCTGCACGTCGTTCACCGGTGACCTGCCTGAACCGCCTCCTGCGGGGCAGAAGGGGAACCAGTTCCGTGAACGTGGAGAGGGGCTCCGGCGGGCCAAGCCGTCTGGGCGCCCACTTGACCTGAAGAAGCTCCGCGGAGCGCAGAGTGCGCCCAGCGCACCCGTCACGCCGGTGTCTCCGGCCCCGACGACCGTCAAGCCCGGCAAGCCTGCTAAGTGAGCCGACGCGCCTTCGGGGCGGCCGGCCGTGACTTGACGTGGCTGGTCGCGGCCGACGACGTTCAGGCGTTGACGAGGGTCTGCGTGCGCTCGGGCCCGACGCTGACCATCGACACCGGGACGCCCACGTGCTGTTCGACGGCGTCCAGGTAGTCGCGTGCAGCCCGGGGCAGGGCGGCGCGATCCGGAAGGTCGCTCACCTGCTCGCTCCACCCCTTGAAGGTGGAGTAGACGGGCGTGGCACCCTCGAGCCGCTTGGCATCCGGGATGAATCGATCCGTGACGGTGCCATCCGCCAGCCGGTAGTGCGTGCAGATGCGGAGTTCATCGAACCCGGTGAGCACGTCGAAGAGCGTGCAGGCGATCTCGGTCGCACCGCACACCATGGCGCTGTAGCGCACCGCCACCAGGTCGAGCCAGCCGCAACGACGCGGGCGACCGGTGGTGGTGCCGTACTCGCGGCCGCGCTCACGGATCGTGGATCCGGTCTGGTCCAGGAGTTCCGTCGGGAACGGCCCCGCGCCCACGCGGGTGCTGTAGGCCTTCATGATCCCGATCACGCGCTGCAGCGATCGGCCCGGAATGCCCGTACCCGAGTGGATGCCCGCGGTCGAGCAGTTCGAGCTCGTGACGTAGGGATAGGTGCCGTGGTCGATGTCGAGCAGGCACGCGTTGGCGCCCTCGAAGAGGAGGCTCTTCCCAGCGCGCTGGCAATCGTGCAGGTGGTAGACGGTGTCACGCACGTGCGGGCGCAGGCGCTCGCCCAGGGCGGCGTAGCGCGCCGTGAGCGCATCGGGATCCAGCGGGGGGGCGTGGACGCCCAGCGCCTTCAGTTCCTCGGTGCGCAGGCGGCAGATCACCCGCAGACGGCTGGCCAGGTAGTCGGCATCGAGCAGATCGCCCATGCGGATCGCCGTCGAGCGATGGACCTTGTCGGCGTAGGCGGGGCCGATGCCGCGGCGCGTGGTGCCGATCGACAGGTTGCCGCGCTCCCCGGCGGTCACGCCCGAGAGGTACTCCTCGAGCGCCGCATCCTGTTCCTTGTGGTACGGCATCACCACGTGCGCCCGGTCGGAGATGACCAGGTTGGTGCCCACCTTGATCCCGCGGGCCTCAAGTCCTTCCATCTCCTGGAGGAGCTTCTCGGGGTCGACCACCACGCCGTTGCCGATGACGCACGACTTGTCCGGGTAGAGGATCCCGCTGGGGATCAGGTGCAGCGCGTAGCGCTGATCGCCCACGACGACCGTATGGCCGGCGTTGGCACCGCCGTTGTAGCGCACGATGACATCGTGGCCGGCGGTCAGGACATCGACGATCTTGCCCTTGCCCTCGTCGCCCCATTGGAGCCCGACGACGGCGGTGGTGTGCGGTGCGTGCTGCATGAAGGGGGGGATGCTAACGGCGCGTGGGGCTAGGCTGCACCCATGGAACCCGTGCCGCTGCCCCAGGCCGGTGGCGCCCCGGCGGCGCGACCGCTGTCGGACTGGCTGCCGCGCCTGGCTGCGGCCCGGCCGCGCGGTGCGTACGCGCACGTGCCGTTCTGCTTCCACAAGTGCCACTACTGCGACTTCTATTCCTTCGTCGACACGAAGGACAGGCAGGGGGCCTTCGTCGACCGCCTGCTGGAGGAGGCGCGGGCGGCATCGGTGCTCGCACGCGAGCCGCTCGAGACGCTCTTCGTGGGCGGGGGGACGCCGACGCTGCTGGCCGACCATGAGCTTGAGCGGATGCTCCGGGGTCTGCGGGCGATGCTGCCGTGGGCGGATGGTGCCGAGTGGACGGTCGAGGCCAATCCCGAGACCGTGACGGAGGGGAAGGCTGCGGTGCTCGCCTCGTGCGGCGTCACCCGGGTCAGCATGGGCGCGCAGAGCTTCCAGCCCGCGCTGCTGCGGCAACTCGAGCGTCACCACGATCCGGCGTCCGTCGCACGCGCGGTCGGCCTGCTGCGCGCCGCGGGGATCGCGCGGCTGAACATCGACCTGATCTTCGCGATCCCGACCTCGACGATGGCCGAGTGGCAGGATGACCTGGCGCAGGCGCTCGCGCTCGCACCCGACCACCTCTCGTGCTACGGGCTCGTGTACGAACCGGGCACGCCGCTGCGCGCGCGGCTCGAGGCCGGTGGCGTCGAGCGGCTCGATGAGGAGCTCGAGGCCGGCATGTACGAGCACACGGCGGCCACGCTCGCTGCGGCCGGGTTCCACCACTACGAGATCAGCAACTGGGCCAAGCCGGGAGAGGAGTGCCGCCACAACCTGTTGTACTGGGAAGACGGCGAGTGGATCGCGCTCGGTCCGAGCGCCAGCGGACATGCCGCGGGACTGCGCTGGAAGAACGTCGCGGTGCTGCAGGAATGGCTCGAGCACGGGCCATGGTCACCGGTGCGGAGCGTCGAGGCCCTCGACGAGGATGGCCGCATCGGGGAAGCGTTCCTCATGGGGCTGCGGCTGCTCGATGGCATGCGTGAGGAACGCGTTCGTGCGCTGCTTGATCATGGGGCGCGTGCGACGCAGCGCCGGGCGGCCATCGATGCAGCACTCGCCCGCGGAGACATGGAGTGGTCATCGGGACGGTTGCGCTTCTCGGAGCGCGGCGTCCTCACCAGCGACAGCGTGCTGCGTGAACTGCTATAGCACCCGGACCGGCCGTCGCGGCACCCGGTGTGGGAACCGCTCCGTGGCGCGTCAGCCGGTTCAGCGACCGGTGAAGAACTTCTTCACCGCATGCACCGTGACGTCGCGGCCGATGGCGGCGATCGACTCGGTCAGCGGGATCTCCTTCGGGCAGACCTTCACGCAGTTCTGGGCGTTGCCGCAATCGTTCACGCCGCCCTCGCCGGTGAGGACCTCGAGGCGGGCCTCCTTCTCGGTCGCACCGGTGGCGTGCATGTTGAAGAGGCGCGCCTGGTTGATCGCGGCGGCGCCGACGAACGACGTCTCCCACGCCTTCGGGTCGGCTTCCTGCTGGTACTGCGGGCACGCCTCGAGGCAGCAGCCGCAGCTCATGCAGGTGCTCATGACGTAGCGCGTTTCCTGGCGGTCGGGGGTTTCCCGCGGACCCGCGCCGAGGTTGTAGGTGCCGTCGATCGGGACCCAGGCCTTCACGCGGCGCAGCGCGGCGAACATCCGTTCGCGATCGACCGAGAGGTCACGGACGACGGGGAACTTGCCCATCGGCTCGATGGTGATCGTGTTGTCTTCGCCGACGATCTGACCGACCAGGGCGCTGCACGCGGGGCGCACACGGCCATTGATGACCATGGCGCACGACCCACAGACTTCCTCGAGGCAGCCGCTGTCGTAGACGACCGGCGTGGTCGCAGATCCTTCGGTCGTGACCGGCCGCGCGGCGATCGACTGGAGGACGCTGATCAGGTTGGCGGTGTCCTGCGTCTGGACCTGGAATGACTCCCAGCGCGGTTGCTCGGACGGCCCGTTCTGACGCTTGATCGTGACGGTGATCGTGCGGACGGGGTTGGCCGAGGTGGTGTTGGGCGAGGCGATCATGGCGGCCCGATTCTAGGCAAGGTCTGGGGGCCCGGGGTCCATCGGAGGTGCCCCGATCGACGCTCCGTGGGGCATTTGCGCAAACCCGGGCGGGGGTTCGGCCGATAGGTGGGTCATGGCCATGCCCGCGATCCTCAGGCTGCTGCGTCCGGGTGACTGGACCAAGGGAGTCTTCGTCCTCGTGCCGATCGTCTTCTGGCTGGCCGGCGAAGGACGCACGGTGGACGCATCCATCGCCCAGGCGAAGGTCCGGGCTGCCTTCATGGCCTTCGTGGCGATCGGCCTCGTGGCCAGCGGCTGGTACGCGCTCAACGACGCATGGGATGCGGCCGAGGACCGGCTGCACCCGACCAAGCGCAGGCGGCCCGTTGCCAGCGGCGCGGTGAGCGCCGGCACGGCATCGATCATCGGCGTGGCGTGCATGCTCGTCGGCATCACACTCGGCTTCCGCGTGGGCAACGCGGCCGGATGGCTGATCGTGTCCTATGCGGTGCTGCAGGCGGGCTACAACCTCACGCTGAAGCGACGGGCGTACCTGGACGTTGCCACGATCGCGCTGGGATTCACCCTGCGGGCCGTCACGGGCGCCGTCGCGATCGACGTGCGGATCTCGGTCTGGCTCGTGCTCTGCGTGTTCTTCCTGACGCTCTTCCTGGGGTTCGTGAAGCGCACCTGCGACCTGGTCGCGGCGCAACGCGAGGGCGGCGGCTGGAGCCAGCGCGCCGGCTACGGCGACGAGCAGGAGCTGCAGTTCCTGCTGGCGATCTCGGCGTGCATGGCCGTCCTGATGTACCTCCTCTACGCCCTGAGCGATCACGCGAAGTCCCTGTACGGCGCCGGAGCCGCCGGCCTGGCGCTGCTGACGCCGTTCGTGCTGCTGGTCGTGTACCGCTTCTATCGACGCGCTCGCCGGGGCCTGAGCGACAGCCCACTCGAGGTGCTGCGCACCGACCGCACGGCGCTGGTGGGCATGGCCTGCTTCGTGGCCGGAACGTGGGCGAGCCTCTACTGGCCGCCGGCCAAGCAGTGGCTCGAACGACTGTTCATCGCCTGATCAGCCGGCGTCCGGGCTCGCGGGCACGGCGACCTTCGGGGCAGGGGCGCCGGCCGGGGCTTCGACCTTGCCGTACGTGCGGGCGCGTGGCTGCACGAGGGCCGTGTCGACATCCTCGAAGCTGATCCGGCAGCCGCCCGAGGTCGCGTCGTAGGCCGCCACGGTCGACTTCAGGAAACGCTCGTCGTTGCGCGTGGGGAAGTCGGTGCGGTAGTGGCTGCCGCGGCTTTCCTTTCGCTCGATGGAGCCTTCGATGATGGCTTGCGCCAGGATGACCATGTCGGCCACCGCGCGGGCGTACGACAGGTTCTGGTTCGTCCACATGCCCGTGTCCGAAAGGCTCATGCGGCGCGACCGATCGCGCAGTTCGGCGAGCTTGGCGCGCGACTGGAGCAGGCGCGTCTCGCTCTTGACCACCGTGGCGGCGGCGGTCATCTCGTCGCCGAGCTCCTTGCCGATCTGGTACGGGTTCTCGCCGCCGGTGCCGGTGGCCAGCGACTGCATGCGGGCCTGTTCGGCCGCGACGCCGTCGTCGAAGACCTGCTGGGGCACCGCGTCGACCGCGTGGTCCTTGGCCCATGCCGCGACGCTGGCGCCGGAGAAGAGGCCGTCGAAGATGCAGCTGAGCAGCGCGTTCGCACCGAGGCGGTTGGCGCCATGGAACTGGTAGTTGACCTCGCCGAAGGCGTAGAGCCCCGGGATGTTGGTCATCATGTTGTTCGGGGCGCCGTAGACCATGCCCTTGTGGTCCGGCTTGGCGGTGTACGTCGTCCAGAGGCCGCCCATGCTGTAGTGCATGCCGGGGAAGATGCGCATCGGCACTTCCGAAGGCTCCTCGCCCACGAACTTGCGGTAGATCTCGACGATGCCGCCGAGCTTGCGGTCCATGTACTCACGGCCGAGGTGGGTGAGGTCGAGGTAGACCTGGTTCTGCCCGCCGACGCCCATGCCCTGGTTGACGCAGACGTCGAAGATCTCGCGCGTGGCGATGTCGCGGGGGACGATGTTGCCGTACTTGGGATACTTCTCCTCGAGGAAGTACCAGCGCTCGGCATCGGGGATCTGGCGCGGGTCGCGATGATCGCCCTTGCGGCGGGGCACCCAGACGCGGCCGCCTTCGCCGCGGGCGCTCTCGCTCATCAGGCGGAGCTTGTCGTGGCCCGGGATGGCGGTGGGGTGGACCTGGATGAACTCGCCGTTGCCGTACCAGGCACCGAGCTGGTAGCAGCGGCTCGCCGCGCCGCCGGTGCACATGACGCTGTTGGTGCTCTTGCCGAAGACGAGGCCACAGCCGCCGGTGGCCATGACGACCGCGCCGGCACGGAACGCGCGGACCTGCATGGTGCGAAGGTCCTGTGCCACGATGCCGCAGCAGGTGCCATCGGCGGCGATGAGCGGCCGCAGGAACTCCCAGTGCTCGTACTTGGTGACCTTGCCTTCGGTCTCGAAGCGGCGCACCTGCTCATCGAACGCGTAGATGAGTTGCTGCCCGGTCGTGGCACCTGCGAAGTGCGTGCGCTTGTACAGCGAACCGCCGAAGAGGCGCAGGTCACGCTGGCCTTCCTTGGTGCGGTTGAAGGGCACGCCCATGCGGTCGAGCAGGTCGATGATGCGCGGCGCCCAGTGCGCCATCTCGTAGACGGGCGGCTGGTTGGCGAGGAAGTCGCCGCCGTAGATCGATTCGTCGAAGTGCTCGTACTCCGAATAGCCCTGCTGGCGGGCGATCTCGTTGCACGCGTTGATGCCGCCCTGCGCGCAGACGCTGTGCGAGCGCTTGACGGGAACGATGCTGAAGAGGTCGACCTGGACGCCGAGCTCGGCGGCCTTCACGGCGGCGCCGAGGCCGGCGAGGCCACCACCGACGACGATCACGCGGGACTGCTTGGTTGCCATGGTTCGTGCTCCGGTTGATTCAAGGCAGGCGAGGCGTGGAAGTCAATGCGTTGCGGCGGGCTGCGTGGCCTGGCCGGCGAGCTGGTCCTCGACCTGGCGGGCTTCATCGGGATCGAGGGTGACGAAGCCGATCACCGCGGACACGCCCGCGATGGCCAGGGCGACGCCGATCGCGGCACAGACCTGGCCCCAACGGCGCTGGGCGCCGGTCGAGACCGTGAGCCCCCAGGTGATCGCGGCGGTCCAGAGGCCGTTGGCGAAGTGGAAGACCAGGCACAGCACGCTGAAGAGGTACAGCATGGCGATGGTCGTGCCCAGGAGGCCATCCTGCATGTGCGATGCGGTCGAGCTCGCGGCATGTGCTGCGTCGAAGGTCGGCAGCAGTCCGCCGTAGGTCCAGCCCCAGCGCAGGCTGCTGACGTGGGCGAAGATGAACGCCACGCCGACGTAGCCGGTCATACGCTGCAGCCAGTAGCGGTAGTTGCCCTGGTAGGCGTAGCGATCGACGTTGCTCTTGCCGGTGCGGGCGAAGTAGACCCCCAGGATCGCGTGGAAGGCGATGGGAAGCCAGAGCACGAAGATCTCGATGAACACCAGCGCCGGAAGGTTGTGGATGAAGTCGACTTCGTGCTGGAAGGTGGCCACGCCCGCCGCTTCGCTGCCGTACTGCGCGACCACGTCGCCGAACTTGCCCTTGTTCAGGGTCGAACCCCAGACGATGCTCGAGTTCGTGGTCAGGTGCGGGAAGAGGAAGAGGCCGATCGGCGCGACGCCGCTGAGGCTGTGGAGCCGGCGCAGCAGGAAGTAGTGGCGCTCGATGAAGGGGACGGTCTTGGCGGTCTTGGCGGGTGCGGCGTGGGTGCTCACGGTGGCTCCGGGGTCGATCGTTCGCGGGGTGGATCAGTCGGGCATGACCAGGCGTGGTCCGGCGGCGGGGGCATCGGCGGACGCCGACCCCGGCCGGCCCATGACCTGCACGCTGGCGGGGTCCTTGGCCATCTGCTGCTGGATCATGGTGGCGATCTGCACGAAGCGCTGGCGCAGTTCGGACAGCACCTCCTTCAGCTCCGAGGCTTCCTCGGGCGTCAGGTTTCCCTTGGTCTTCTCTTCGAGGACGCCCAGCAGATCGATCGCGAAACGGCTGCCCATGAGGTCGATCATGGCCCGTCCGGTCTGCGGGTCGGCATAGGCGCCGAGCCCCATCAGGGCCTGCGACGCAAGCGAGCCGACGAGCGCACGCATGTCGGCAGGGGGCAACTCGTCGGGGCCGGGCTGGCGCGGCGAGTCGTCGATCTTCTGGCTGAGCTTTTCCTTCTCCGCCTGGGCCTGTTCCTTCCAGTCGGCATCGATGTGGAGCTTGGGTGCGTCGTCCGGCATGGAGGTCCTTTCGGGGAGTCATGGAGTATAGGGGGCTCGACGCGCGCGGGCCGGGACACGAGCGCGCACGCGATCGCTAGCATTCCCGGCGTGAAGCGAACGACGGGGCTGTTGATCGCCTGCCTCGCTGCAGCGTGCGCCAAGGACGAGGCGGCGCGTGTGGCGCTGTCGCCTGCCGACTTCGGCCCTGCGTCGGGATTGGCCCCGCGCGATGCGGGGGTGGATGACCTTCCCGACGCCATGGAGATCGAGTCCCGCACGCTGGCCGCTCGCGATGCGCAGGGCACCCGCGCCGAGGGCGAGGTCATCGAGTCGGTTGCGGTCAAGGACGATGCCGGCAACATCGTGAAGGAGTCGATCGGCGGGGCGCGCGCGGAGAGTGTGGTCGTGGGGCAGCGATGGGTCGTCGATGGACTGGTCGGCCAGGTCAACGGCCGTCCGATCTTCGCCAGCGAGTTCCTGGCGCCGCTGGAGGACCGCCTGCTGCGCACGGTGGCCGAGATGCCGCGCGAGGCCGCCGCCAAGGAAATCAGCCGCATCGTGGCCGAGCGTTTCGACCAGCTCATCAACAACGAACTCGTCATCGCCGAGGCCGAGGCCGGACTCACGCCCGAGATGCAGCAGGGTCTCTTCGCCTTCCTCAAGGACATGCGCGAGAAGACCGTGGCCGAGCTCGGCGGCAGCAACGCCAGCGCGACGAACGCGCTGATGGAGGAACTCGGGATCGGCCTGGACGAGTTCATGTCCCGCCGTCGCGACGAGATCCTCGCGGGCGAACTCCTTCGCGGCCGCGTCGACAAGCGCATCATCGTGAGCTGGCGCGACGTGGAGCGGGAGTACGCGAGGAATGTGGAGCGCTTCGCCGCGCAGTCGCGCACCATCGTGGGGCGCTTGGCGCTGCGGACCTCCGACGCCGAGAAGCTCACCAAGGCGCGCGAGGCCTTCGCCGCGGGCAAGCCCTTTTCCGAGGTCGCGCACGACCTGGGCGTGAAGGATGATGGGGCCTGGCGTGACTTCCCGGTGGCCGACATCGCCGCCACCGACCTCAACGATGACCTGAAGACCCTGCTCAAGGACCTGCCGATCGGCAAGGCGTCCACCGAGGTGACCAAGGGCGACTCGGTCACCTGGTACGCGATCATGTCGCGCGACAGCCGCCCGGCCGCATCGATCTATGACCCCGGCGTGCAGCTCATGCTGCGTGCGGAGATCGCCGGTCGACGCCGCATGGTCGAGCAGTCGCGCTACCTGAAGGGATTGCGCGACAGGTGGGTGGCCGCAGACATCGACCAGATGCGCGTGCGCCTGCAGTCGATCGCGGTCCAGCGCTACGTGCCCGGGGCGTGAGCGCAGGCGCGGCCGCTCATGCGGATCCGGGCTCCCAGGCATCGACGAAGTGACGCAGCTCGGGGTCGAGCCCCGGCGCCAGCACGATGGCGAGCACGTCGAAGCGGACCAGGAGCGGCCGCAGCGCGGGCTGTTCGGCCAGCGTGCGCGCCAGTCGCGTGAGGCTGGCACGCTTGCCGTGGTCGACCCGTTCTTCAGGGCGGGCGCCCGCATCGGAGCGGGTCTTGACCTCGACGATCACCAGCGTGCCGGTGCAGGGCGACAGCATGACGAGGTCTGCCTCATCGTGGCCGACGCGCAGGTTGCGTGCGAGTTCGACGTAGCCCTGATCAGCCAGGTGCCGTGCCGCGAGCGATTCGCCGCGCAGGCACAGCGCCTGGCGGGCACGCGCACGCCGCTGCGCGCGCAGCGCATCGATGGCCCCCCGGAGGTCGTGCATGGTTCACCAGTGCAGCTGGTACATGACGCGAGGCTGGGCCAGGTCGGCGGCAAGGTCGCGCAGATCGCGCTGGCCAAGCAGGCCCAAGGCCGCGCCGCCCGACGGTGCGCTCGCACCGAACGGATTGTCGAAGAGGCCCGCCGGACGCGACAGGCGGGACACCCCGGCGCTGCCGGGAGCCAGGCCAACCAGCGATTCGGCGACGGCGATGGCATCCTCGAGGTAGCCGATCGAATCGACGAGCCCCGCATCGAGCGCACGCTGGGCCGTGTAGACGGAGCCGTCGGCGACCTGGCGGACATCGTCGAGGTCGCTGAACTGGATCGCGCGGCCATCGAGCACGCGCCTGGTGAACGTGGCGTACGCATCGTCGAGGATGCCCTGCACGACCGCCCGGTCCTGTTCGGTCCAGGTGCGGAACATGTCGTTGGCGACATCCTTGCGTGGGCTGCCGCTGGCCACGATCGTCATGGGCACGATGCCGACCTTGTCGGTCAGGCCCTGGAGCGTGAACATCTGGGCGATCACGCCGATCGAGCCCGTGATGCAGGTCGGCTCGGCGACGATCTGGTCGCAGCTGCAGGCGACGTAGTAGCCGCCGCTGGCTGCCGTGCCACCGAAGCTGGCCACGACCGGGATGCCCTTGGTCTGCCAATCCTGCACGACCTTCCAGATGCGGTCGCTCGGCGACACGCCGCCGCCTCCGGAGTCCACGCGAAGGATGATCGCATCGGGTCGGTTGCCGGAGTCGATCTCGCGGGCGCACTCGGCCACGAATCGCGCCATCGGATCATCGATGCCGCCTTCGATGGGCACGACGAGGATCTGGCCGCCCCATCCGGCGCGCAGTTCGCTGCGCTCGAGCCGAATGCCGCCCGAGACGGCGGCCGCGCCGCCGCCGAAGCCGATCACGAGTCCGAAGCCGAAGATGAGCGCGGTGGCCACCGCGCCGACCATGACGCCGATCGCGCCGCGGGTGATCGAGCTTCGGATGAGGATCGGGCGCGGTTCGCCGTGGATGGACGGCGGTGGCGGGAAGGACTGGCCGGGAAGCTGCGTCATGAATGGATCTCCGTGGGGCTGATCCTACGGTGCCGGTTCACCGTTCCGACGGCGGACCGATGGGTTTCGCTGCACGCCGCGTCATGATCCGCGGCTGCATGCCGCCTCAGCGCTTGGTCCCGAGCGTTCCCACGCAGACGCCGAAGGTCATGTGATGCTGGCGGATCCCGACGAAGCCGGACTCCTCGACCTGGGCCCGAAGCCGCTCGGGGCTCAGGTAGGTCTCGACGCTCCGCGGCAGGTATCGATAGGCCCCGCTGCGGTCGCGGGCGATCAGGCTTGCCGTGAGCGGCATGATGTGGTGCGTGTAGAGCCGATTGAACCATCGAAGCGGCGCGAATCCCGGCTCGCCGAACTCGAGCACCACCAGTCGGCCGCCGGGAGCGAGCACGCGGTGGAACTCACGCAGGGCCTTCAGCGTGTCGTCGACGTTGCGGATGCCGAAGGCGATCGACACGATGTCGAAGCTCGCATCGGGCCACGGCAGCGATTGGGCGTCGCCCTGCACGTAGGTGGGCTGGACGGCCAGGCGGCGCCCATCGGTTGCCTTGGCTCGGGCCAGGTCGAGCATCGCCGCCGTGTAGTCGAGTCCGGTCACCGACGCGGCCCCGGCGTTGGCGAAGGCCTCGGTCAGGTCGCCGGTGCCGCACGCGCAGTCGAGCACCCGGGCACCCTGGATCGGCGCGGCCATGCGCACCGCCGCCCGGCGCCAGGCCTGGTCCCGCCAGAAACTGTGGAGGCGGTTGTTCAGGTCGTAGGCATGCGCGATTGACGTGAACATGCGCTGCACGCGGAGCGCCTTGTCGCTCGCGGCGTGGGGATTTCGCTGAAGGTCGTTGGCGGTCCAGGCGGGATCGGCCGACTCGTGCTGACGCATAACGACCAGTCTAGGCGCCCTCACGCGATGGGAACGGGGTTCCGGGCGTCCAATATCGCACATGGAGGGCTCCCCACGGCCCTCTGTGCAGCGTCGCGGGTTCTTCCCGATGAACACGGTGCGCAGGACGAAGCCTGCCACGAACCCCGAAGGAGACCTGACCATGCACACCGACATCGCCATCGAGAACCTCTTCAACACGCTGCTCACCGGTGACCGCACCGCCGCCCGCACGCTTGCCGACGAACTGTGCTCGGACCTGACGCCCGAGGGTGCGATGAACGACGTGGCCTGGCCGGTGCTCGAGATGATCTTCGCGCACTACCGCAACGACCAGCTCACCACGCTCGCCCACAACTACGCGATCCGCACGCTGCGCCAGGTCGTGGACCAGGTCGCCGCGAACTACACCCGCCGTGCGCGCCGCGACGTGCGCGTGTGCATCTTCGGCGGCGTCGACGAGAGCATGGACCTGGCCAGCCAGATGGCCGCCGACATGCTCGAGGCCGCCGGCTTCGACGTCTTCTTCGCCGGCGGCGGCGTGGCGAACGACGAGATCTACCTCGAGTGCACGAACCGCAAGCCCCATGTGCTGCTGCTCTGGGCGGCCAGCGGCAAGGACACGCCGGGCTTCCGGATGCTGATCGACATGTTCCGCAACAACGGCGGCCACGCCGGCATGCAGATCGTCTGCGGTGGCGGCATCTTCAACCGCGTCCCGGGCCTGGCCGAGGAGATCGGCGCGAACGTGGTGGCCCGCACGCCGAAGGAACTGGTTGAGAGCATGGAGTCGCTGTTCGCGCCGGCTGGCACGAAGAAGGCCTCCGCACCTGCGGCCCGGACGCTGCGGCGCGCCCGCGCGGTCGCCTGACCGGAACGCCCGACGGATCATTACGATGCGCGCCGTGGATTCCCGCGGCGCGCTTTTGCTTCGAGCCGGCCGGCATGCGCTCGCGCATGAGGTCCATCGCAATCTCCAGCTGTGGTGCGTCCCGCACAAGGGCTCGGTGCCGTCATGCCTGGTCGCCGTCAGCGGCGGGGCCGACAGCATGGCGCTGCTGACGCTGATCGCGGCGCTGCGGGAGCGGGAGGATGGGCCTCCATCCGTCGCGGCCTGCACGGTGCATCACCACCTCCGGCCCGAAGCCGACGCGGAGCTCGAATCGGTTCGTGCCCACTGCGCACTCCTGGGCATCGAGTTCCATCGTCGTGATGTCCATCCGGCGGGGGAGCCGGGCAATCGTGCGGCCGCCGCGCGGCGGTTGCGGTACGACGCGCTGACGGAGGTCGCGGTCGAGGTCGGTGCGACGGCGGTGCTGACGGCCCACCACGCCGATGACCAGTTCGAGACGGTGCTCATGGCGCTGTGCCGTGGCGTGGGTTCGCTCGGCTTGGGCGGCATGAGGTGGCGGCGCCCCTTGGCCGATGACCGCGTGCTGATGCGACCGATGCTCGACCTTCCCAAGCGGAGGCTGCTCGAGTTCGTCGGCGAGCTCGGGATCCCCTGGCATCACGACGCTTCCAATGATGACGTGGACTCGGCCCGAGGCATGCTCCGAACCAAGGTCATGCCGCATCTGCTCGGGCGATGGCCCAACGCCGCGCAGCATGTGGCGCATGCGACGGATGCCGTGGATGGCATGGCTGGTGCACTTCGGATGGTGGCTCGTGAGGGTGCCGAGCCCAACGGCTACCGATTCGAGCTGGGGGGGATCGAGCGTCAGGTTCCCGAAGCGCTGCCGAGCCTGATCCAACTGGTCCAGCCGCCGACCGCGCGCGGCGACTGCCGGTACTGGGCCGAGGAAGTGCTGCGCAACGATCCCGAGCCGCGCGTCTACGACGCGGGCCCGGACTGGGAGCTGCATGTGCAGGGCGGTGAGGCCCAGTTCAAGGCGCGGGAGGCGCCCCGAGGCACGACGTGAAGTCCTTGTCCGCCGTGCAGCGGATCACGCCATCCTTCAGCACGGCGACGCTCGGCGTGGTGATGAGCCAGGTCGGACCCTTCGGCAGTTCGAGCCGGACGCAGCTGGGGCAGGTGATGTCGCCGATGTCGCCGTCGCCCGCGGCTTCGGTCGCGCCCTCGGCTCCAGGCACCATGACCGCGATGATCTTCTCGCTGCGGCCGGCAGCGAGCCATCGATCGAAGACCTCGTGGCACTGACCGCACTTGGGGTTGTAGAAGACGACGATCGCGTCGCCTTCGAGCGTTTCCGCGGTGAGGCGGGGCAGGTGTCGCGCCACGCCGGCGTCGGCGAACGTGCGCCCCTTCCACGACTCGAAGGCGAGGTCGATCGCCTTCAGGCCCTGGCTCGCGAAGGCCTCCGTCTTGACCGTGTTCTCGACCGGCAGCCGCGCGGCAACGCCCATCGCGACGGTGAACGCGATGATCGAGATCATGGCGGCAGCGATCCCGGACTGCGGCGCGACCGTGGCGGCCACTGGCTTGGCCACGACGAACAGGATCGAGACCGCCAGCACGATGGCCGGCATGAGCATGGGCCAGGCACCGCTCCCTGCGGCGGCCGCTCCCGGCGCATTCAGCGCTGCGAGCTCGGCGAGTGCGATGAAGGCAGCCAGCAGGGCGCATGCCCACGCGACCTTCCCACCCACCGAACGAAGCAGCAGGCAGAGTGCGGCGCCCGTGAGTTCAAGACCCATGAGCACCCGGAGGCTGTCGATCCCATCGAGCCCGAACCGCAGGCCCAGGTTGCCCAACCAGGTGGGCAGCCAGGAGGTGCCGCCGTTCCACTGGAGGATCGCGGAGCCCGTGAGCAGGCAGGCGACGCCGAGCCGAGCGTGGAACGCCGTGTAGTCCAGCGATCCGACCGGGGTTTCCTCGGCGCTCACAAGCCACCCTCCAGCACGTCCGCCAGGCTCGCGGCATCTTCGTGATCGGTGCACACGGCTTCGACGACGCCATCCTTGATGCGCATGACCACCGGAGTCTGCACGACGTAGTTGGGACCCTTCAGGAACGTGCGGATGGTGCACTCCGTGCAGGGCATGGGCTGCTCGTTCGCGGGGTCGTGGTCGGGAATGCCGATGAGCAGCGTGGGCCGCTTCAGGGTGCCGACGAAGTGCGTCTCGAGCACCTCATGGCAGTGCTCGCAATCGGCGCGGTAGAGCATCACGATCCAGGTGCCGCTGCCGATCGATGCCGGCGGGGGCGCATCGAGCAGCGCCATCTCGGGCTGCGACGCGAGCGGCTTGCCGACCCAGCCAGCGAACTCAGGCAGGTAGTAGGGCTGGACGCTCGCGGGCCGAGCCGGCCACGCAGAGGCCGCAGGGACGACCGGAGGCGCGACGACGGGATCCTTCGGCGTGGTCGGCTCTGTCGTCGGGGAACTGCCGGCGCCGTTGGGATTCACCGGCGCGGAGCCGCCGGCAGCACCGTCGGTGGCCGGCGCGGTCGCGCCCGGATCCTCGAGTTGCACGGTGCGCGCAGGCATGCCGAACGCCACGGCGATGCCGATGGCCGAGACGAGGGCGGCGCGCCCAGCGCCGGCGGTCCAGGAATGATGGACGTTCCGGCAGGCCCGTCGCGTCAGGACGACGCCGCCGAGGAGCGCGCCGTCGATGAGCAGCATGTACAGCGGGTTCATGCCCGACTTGCCGAAGCAGCCGCACGAACCCTTGAGCACGGCCTCGAAGCCATCCTTGGCCCAGCCGGTGCCGATGAGCCAGAGCAGGATGGCGCAGAAAAGCGCGAGCACCGCCACGGCAAGCGGGCGGGCGAGCCTGGGCATGCACAGGATCATGCCGGCGATGATGAACTCGGCGCCGCAGATCGAGCGCAGCGCGAAGTCCATCCACGCGACGCCTTGGAGACCGAACGTGCCGTCGAGCGACAGCACCAGGTCGAAGATCGGCTTGGGCAGGTTGCGCGGATCGTTCTCGACGAGCTTGGTGAGCGAGCCGGCGGTGATCCACGCCGGAACAGCCAGGCGAGTGATGACGAAGCCCAGTCGTGAGCAGGGGGCGCATGCGGGCGATGCGCCCGACGTCGGGTCATTCGGGACGGCCATGATGAGGAGTCTACGCAGCCTCGGCCGAGGCGTTCGGTTCAGGAGCGTTGCAGGAATCGGTCCAGCTCGTCATCGACCCCGCGGGTCCCGAGGCGGTCGACGCTGCCGGAGATCCGGATGCGGCCCGCGTGCAGGAAGTCGAACGAATCCGCGGCGGCCGTCACGAACTCCATGTCATGGCTGACCACCACCATCGTCGTCCCGGCGTCGAGCGCCAGGTCGCGCAGGACGGCCATCACTTCGCGCGTGAGCATGGGATCCAGGGCCGACGTCGGTTCGTCGCAGAGCAGCACGGTCGGCTCCATGGCCAGCGCCCGGGCCATCGCCACGCGCTGTCGTTCGCCGCCGGAGAGCGCTTCCGGATGACGGTCGCCCAGGTGCAGCGCATGCACGCGATCGAGGGCACGGCGGGCACGCTCGTGGGCATCCCCGGGATCGAGGCCCAGGACACGATGCGGTGCGAGCGCCACGTTGGCCAGCGCCGTCAGGTGCGTGAAGAGGCTCGGTTCCTGGAACACCACGCCGATCGAGCGTCGCAGGTTCGGATCGGCGGCGACGGCGCCCTCGCCGGCCGCCAGCACGCCATCGACGCGGATCGATCCCGAGTCAGGCGGATCAAGCAAGGCCAGGCAGCGCAGCAACGTGCTCTTGCCGCTTCCGCTCGAGCCGATCAGCGCATGCACGGTCCGGCGCTCGACGCGCAGCGAGCAGTCCTCGAGCACGGCGCCCGTGCGCGGCCACCGTTTCGAGATTCCCTGGGCTTCGAGGGCCGGCGTCGTCATCGGTGGATGGGCTCCGGAAGGGCGCGCACGGCACGGGCTCTCCGCTCGAGGGACTGTCCGAACCAGTCAGCCAGCAGGCTGAGCACGAGGTAGAACGCCGCAGCCGCCACGAGCATGCTCGGGACGGCGAAGCTCGCCTTGCCGATGCCCAGGGCCACCGCGAGCAGTTCCTGGACGCCGATCATGCTCACCAGGCTGGAGTCCTTGATCAGACTGTTGAGGTCGTTGATGATCGCCGGCAGGGACAGGCGCCAGCTCTGCGGCACAACGATGAAGCGCAGCGTCTGCCAACGCGTGAACCCGAGCGCACGGGCCGCATCCCACTGCGAACGGGGAATCGCCTGCAGCGCCGCACGATGGATCTCGGCTTCGTAGGCGGCGTAGTTGGCGGCCAGGCACACGATCCCGACGACGACCTTGTTCCAGGTGAGCAGCTCGGGAATGCCCAGCCAGGCGCCGAGAGCGGGGAGCGAGTAGTAGAGGAGGAAGATCTGCACGAGCAGCGGCGTGCCGCGGGTCACGAGGACGTAGGCATGGCAGATGCGGCTCAGTGGCTTCGGGCCATGCAGGATCGCGATGGCCAGCAGCAGGCCGGCCAACGTGGCGATCGGCATGCTCACGACGGTCAGCAGTGCCGTCATCGTCGCTGCGCGCGCCAGCGACCACAGCACCAGCGTCCACGGCAAGCCATCCTCGGGCGGCGTGCCCTGCGCTTCGGGGATCGTGGCGACCACGGGGCCCCGTTGGGTGCCCAGCGCGGGCTGCGCGTCGTCCCAGAGACCCCATCGTTGCAGGATGCGTCCGAGGGTGCCGTCGGCCTGCATGCCGGCGAGGGCGGCGTTGAGCTCGTTCAGCAGCGCAGCGTCACCCTTGCGGACGACCACCGCGTAGACGCCGGGATCGAACGTGGCATCGACCAACGCCAAGCGTGGATCGTGGCCCGCGAAGAACCGAGAAATGAAGGACTCCTGCAGGCAGGCATCGACGCGGCCCAGGATCGTCTCCGTGAAGGGTGCCAGCGAGTCGTCGTACTGGACGATGAGCGACGGCGGCACGCCGGCGGCATCCAGGCTCTCGATGCTTGCCGAGCCGTTGAGGACGGCGATCGGTCGGCCCGTGAGGTCGGCCAGCGACGTGAATCGATCGCGGTCTTCCGACCGGACGACGAGCTGCTGGGCGTAGCGGAAGTACGGCGTCGAGAACGACACCACACGTTTGCGCTCGGCGGTGACCTCGAAGCCGTTGATGAGTACGTCGCACCGATCGGCCTCGAGGGCATCGATCAGGGCGAGCCAATCGGCGCTGAAGCGCTCGGCCCGCCCGCCGAGCCGACGGGCGAGTTCCTCGGCGATCTCGACCTCGAAGCCGATGACACGGTCGGGGTCGGACGGATCGGGGAACGCGAACGGTGCGCCGCCGCTGACGTCGCAGCCCCAGCGCATGACCTTGGTGGATCGGACGCGGGACAGGCCGTCGTCCGCGGCGGCGACGAGGGTCGCGGCCAAGACCAGCAAGGGGGCAAGCGCACGCAGCACGCGCGCGATGCTATCGATCGTTGCGGCTGGGCTGCATCCGCCGGACGCGGCCCGCGAAGCCGCCACGATGCATGGCCCCCGGACCAAGGCCCTCGACGTACCGCCGGAACGCCGATCGGTCGGTCGCTCGCCGGGCGTGCGATCGGCGGAACAGGCCGATGCACCGCCGCCGGGGCTTCGCAGCGCCGTCTGGGTGCTCGCGCTTCCGGATCAGCTCACGAACGAGGTCGGTCCGCTCGCGAGCGATCCGCAGGCCGGCGTGCTCCTGGTCGAGAGCGATGAGTGGATGTCGCGTCGGCCGTATCACCGCCAGCGGTTGGCGCTGCAGCTCCTCAATGCACGCGAGTTCGCCGATGAGTGCCGCGCTGCCGGTCGCGCGGTGCACTGCGAGCGTGGCGCCGCCCCGATGGTCGAGCTCGTGCGGTCGGCGCATCGAAGCCTTGCGCCTGCGGGCCCCATCGTGTGCATGCAGCCGGCCGAGCGCGAGATGCGTGCCGAACTTGAACCGCTGGTCGCCGAGGGCTTGCTGAGGTTCGTGCCGCACGAGGGATGGATGACGAGCCCGGATGACCTGGGCCCGATGCCCAAGGGTGGCTGGCGGATGGACGCGTTCTACCGCCGCGTGCGCAAGCGGCTTGGCATCATGGTCGATGCGTCCGGGCGCCCTGAGGGTGGGGCGTGGTCGTTCGACGCGGAGAATCGCGAGCGATGGGACGGCGTGCCCGCGGCGCCGGAGCCACCGGTGTTTGCCATGACGCCGCGCCGGGCCGAGGTCCAGCGCGAGCTGAACGAGCGCTTTGCGCACCACCCGGGGACGGTGGACGTGTGCGCGCTGCCGGCGACGCTGGAGGACACGCATGCACTCTGGGCCTGGGCGCTGCGTGACTGTCTGCCGCACTTCGGTCCCTTCGAGGACGCGATGAGCACCCGGAGCAGGGGATTGTTCCACTCCCGCATCTCGCCGGTGCTCAACCTGCTTCGCATCCTCCCGGCGCGCCTGGTCAAGGATGTGCTGGCGCTCGACATTCCGTTGGCATGTCGGGAGGGCTTCGTGCGGCAGGTCATCGGATGGCGCGAGTTCGTGCACCACATCCATGATGCAACCGATGGTTTCCGCTCGGGCGTGGGGAGGTCGACGGGACCTGTCGCCGCGCGCCCGGGCGACGGCGGCTTCGCCCGGTGGTCCGGTCGCGCCTGGTCGCCCTCCGTTCGTGCACCGGACGAGGTCGATGGCGGCGCGCGTCCATCGTGGGCGGCGAAGGATGGGGGCGGCACCACGCCGATCCCGCCCGCGTTCTGGGGCGCACCGAGTGGGCTTCGATGCCTGGACCAGGTCGTGGAGGGTGTGTGGGCCGAATCCTGGAGCCACCACATCGCCCGCTTGATGGTGCTCGGCAACCTGGCCACGCTGCTCGAGGTGGACCCGCGGGAGCTGGCGGACTGGTTCTGGGTGGCGTACATGGATGCCTGGGACTGGGTCGTCGAGCCCAACGTGCTCGGCATGGCCACCTACAGTGCAGGGGACGTGATGACGACCAAGCCGTACGTCTGCGGCAGTGCGTACATCCGCAAGATGGGCGACTTCTGCGACGGATGCCGGTTCCAGCCGGGCACGACCTGCCCGATCACGCCGATGTACTGGGCTTTCCTGAGCCGCCACGAAGCGTCCTTGAGGGAGAATCCCCGCATGAGTCTTGTGATGGGAAGCGTGCGGAAGCGTTCGGCGGACCAGCGCCGTGGCGATGAGCGAGTGGCCTCGATCGTGCGTGAGCTGCTGGTGCACGGCAAGCCGATCACCGTCGAGGCCCTCCGATGAGCCGATTCACGCGATCGAGTCCGATGCCTGCGTCGCGAGGTGACCTCGCCCACTGGCACATGCGCGAGGGCGCGCTGCAGCGCATGCTTCCACCATGGGAGGAGGTGGACGTGCTCAAGGCACCCGTGCCGATGGTCGATGGTGCGATCGCCGAGTTCATCCTGCACAAGGGACTGTTGCCGATCCGTTGGATCGCCCGCCATGAGCAGGTCGATCCAGCGACGGGGTTCGTCGACCTGCAGGTGCGCGGTCCGTTCCGTCGCTGGCGCCACCAGCACCGCTTCGAGGAGCGTGGCGCGGCGAGCGCCATCACCGATGACATCCAGTACGAACTCCCTCTGCCGCCGTTGGGTTCGATCCTCGGCGGATGGATGGTCCGCGGCGATCTGGAGCGGGCCTTCCGGTTCCGCCACCGACGCCTGGCGAACGACCTGCTCCGGCATCGCGAGTGTGCGGCGCTCGCGGGGATGTGCGTCGGCATCACCGGTGCCAGCGGGCTGGTCGGCCGGCAGCTGCAGGCCTTCCTGACGACGGGCGGGACGAGCGTGAAGCGCTTGACGCGCGGATCGGCGAGCGCCAGCCGCGGCGAGATCCAGTGGAACCCCGGTGGCGAGCGCGTGGCGACGGCGCCCTTCGGATCGCTCGATGCGATCGTGCACCTGGCTGGTGCGAACCTGGCCGATGAGCGATGGACGCCCGCGCGCAAGGACGTCCTGCGCGAGAGTCGCATCGCCGCCACGCACCATCTCTGCACGTTGCTGGCCGGCTTGGAGCGAAAGCCCAAGGTCCTGGTCTGCATGAGCGGCATCGGGATCTACGGCACCGACCACGGGCGCCCGGTGGACGAGGGCGATCGGGCGGGGGATGACTTCATCGCGCAGCTCGCCCGGGATTGGGAGGCCGCCGCGCAACCCGCGATCGATGCGGGGATCCGCGTGGTGTTCCTGCGCGCGGGCATGGTGGTCACGGCCGCGGGCGGTGCCGTAGCGAAGATGCGCACGCCGTTCCTGCTGGGAGCCGGTGGTCCGATCGGATCCGGTCGTCAGGGCATCTCCTGGATCGCATCCGATGACCTGCTGGGCATGATCGCGACGGCGATCGTGGACGAGCGCTGGAGCGGTCCGGTGAACGCGGTCGCGCCCGAATCGGTGGAGCAACGCCGGTTCGCCAAGGCGCTGGGCCGCAGCCTGCGGCGACCTGCCATCGCGCCGATGCCTGCCGCCGTGGTCCGCATGCTCTTCGGCGAGATGGGCGAATCGCTGCTCCTGCGTGGTCAGTTCGCGAAGCCCACGCGTGCGACCGACCTCGGATTCCGGTGGGACTTCCCGCTCCTGCAGGATGCCCTTGACTTCGAACTCGGACGCGCGTGATGGCACCATCGATCTGCTGGTTCTCGAACGATCTCCGGTTGGATGACCAGCCGTCCTGGCGGGCCGCGTGCGAGCGTGGGGAACCGGTCATCGCGCTCTTCATCTGGGATCCCGAGGGTGACGGCACCTGGGCGCCCGGTGCGGCGAGCCGGTGGTGGCTGCATCGATCCTTGGCTGCCCTGGATGCCTCGACGCGCGCACTCGGTGGTCGGTTGGTGATCCGGTCCGGACCACGGGCGGACGTGCTGCGCACCATCGCGGCAGCGACGGGCGCCGACACGATCTACGCCAACGAACGCTTCGAGCCTGCGTCCCGTGCGGCGAACCTCGTTGCGCAGCGCGCGCTGGCCGACGCCGGCGTCGGGGTGGTCTGGGCCAACGGGTCGTTGCTGCACGATCCCTGGTCGCTCCGCACCGGGACCGGCGTGCCCTACAAGGTCTACACGCCGTTCTCGAAGGCCTGGCGCGGCAGGTGCAGCCTCGATGCCGCGCGCGGTGCGCCGCGAACGGTGCCGTGGTTCAAGGGTGAGCTCGCGGGCGACTCGCTCGACTCACTCGCCCTGCAGCCCGGGATGCCGTGGGACCAAGGGTTCCATGCGCTGTGGACGCCGGGTGAGGCGGGCGCCAAGGAACGGTTGAAGGCATTCCTCGCCGGGCCGGTGTCGGTGTACGCCGATGGTCGGGATTTCCCTTCGCGCCCCGCCGCGAGCCGCTTGAGTCCTCACGTGCATGCAGGGGAACTCTCGCCGCGCCGGATCTGGCACGAGGCCGAGCGTGCGGCCCAGGCACAGCCTGCATGGCGTGCGGCGATCGACAAGTTCCAGGCCGAATTGCTCTGGCGTGACTTTGCCCACCACGTGCTCGCCAACTTCCCGCACACGGCCGAGCGTCCGCTCCAGCCGGCCTTCGAGGCGTTCCCCTGGAGCGATGATCGCGCGGCGCTGCGGCGATGGCAGCGGGGGCAGACGGGGTACCCGATCGTGGATGCCGGCATGCGCGAACTCTGGTCGACCGGCACGATGCACAACCGCGTGCGCATGGTCGTGAGCTCGTTCCTCGTGAAGCACCTGCGGCAGCACTGGCGCCGCGGTGCCGACTGGTTCTGGGAGACCTTGCTCGACGCGGATCTTGCGAGCAATTCGCTGGGTTGGCAGTGGAGCGCCGGCTGTGGTGCCGATGCCGCGCCGTACTTCCGGATCTTCAATCCGGTCCTTCAGGGTGAGAAGTTCGACGCCGACGGTGCCTACGTGCGCCAGTGGGTCCCGGAGCTGTCGTGCATGCCGAACAAGCTGATCCACAAGCCGTGGGAAGCGCCCACCGCCGTGCTCGAGGCCGCCGGCGTGGCGCTGGGCGACACCTATCCGCGCCCCATCGTGGACCACGCGACGGCGCGCGATGCGGCGCTCGCGGCACTCTCATCGATCAAGGCGACCGCACCATGACCACGGCGCTCCGCACCAGCATGATGGTGGCGATGGCCTGCGTTGCGTTGTGCTCGTTCAGGACGGCAAGTGCGCAGGCAGCGCAGGCCCGCAAGGTCGATCCCGTAGCCAGGCAGGCGACCGTCAGCAAGGTGGAGCTCGCCGCGGCCTTCCAGCGGTTGGAAGCTGCGGTCGCCGATCGCCCCGCGGGCATGGCGCGCGCGGAACTCAATCGTCGGTTCGATGCCCTCACGCTGCTCTTCTTCCAGAACCGGATGGCCGAGGCCGTCGATGCGCTCGATGCGCTCACGCTCGACGTGCTCGGCATGCGTGATGCGCAGGAGCGCGCAGACCTGCTCCGCGCGATGCAGGTGCGCGTGGCTCCCGCCCGGAGTGCACTGCGAGGCGACGAGGCAGCGATGGCCGTCGTCGTGCAGGTTCCGAGATCGGGTGTGGAAGCGCCCGTCACGCTGCGCGCTGGCGGCGGTGAGCCGCTTGAGGTCACGCCGCCTGCCACGGTCACGCTGCCCATGAGCGTGGATGCGGGCGTTCGGACCATCGATGTCCGGGTCGCGAAGGATCCGGCAAGCGACTGGATGCGCGTTCGCTCCGTTCCGGTCACCGAGGCATCGCCGGATGAACTGCGCGAGAGGGCCGGGCGCGCGATCGACCTCGCGGCCGCCGCGGGGCGCGCATCGAGCACCGATCTCGAGGAGGCCCGCGCCCGCGCCGCGCTCCTGACCAACGAACCGTCGCCGCGACGCACCATCCAGCTGGTCATGGATCAGGCGCAGGTCTGGTCGATGGTGCACGAAGACCTGGAACGGCTCGAGCGCGGCGAGCCCCTGTTCGTGGGGCGCCGCGGCGACCAGTGGCGCATGATCGACGTTGCAGGCGTGAGGGTGCCGTGTCGCGTGTTCGTGCCCGATTCGGTGCGCGCAGGATCCAGCCCGCCGCTCGTGATCGTGCTGCACGGCGCCGGTGGCGATGAGTGCATGTTCTTCTCGGCGTACGGCCGGGGTGAGATCGTCCGTCAGGCCCAGCGCCTGGGCTGTGTGGTCGTGGCTCCCAACACGACGGTGTTCGCCACGAGTCCGGTGCTGTTCGATGGACTGGTCGATCGGCTTGCGGGCGAGTGGGGGATCGACCGCGCTCGGGTGTCGATCGTCGGTCACAGCATGGGTGCATCGGCGACCGGTTCGATCGCGCGTGCGCGGCCGGGAGCGATCGCGCGTGCGGCCCTCCTGGCCGGCTGGGGCGGCTTCGGCGGCGTGCCGGGCACGGGCGGTGCCTCGATGGACGATGACGCGATCCGTGGCTTGCCGCCCATCCGCGTTGAACTGGGCGCGCTCGATCCGCTCATGGAGGCCGCGCGCATTTCGGCCTCCGCGCAGGCCATGCGGGATCGCGGTGCGCGCATCGACTGCACCGTGCACGCCGACGAGGGGCACACGATGATGGTCCCGACGGTGCTGCCTGCGGTCATGGAGTGGATGGTCGCGCCGCGCGCCGCCACGCCCGCAGCGCCAGCAGCATCGCCAGGGCCAGCACGATGAGTTCGACGATGACGATGCCCTGTGCGCCGTTCCACATCCCGCCGGCCAGGGCCGCACCCGGGCCGACCACGTAGCCCACGCCGATCAGCGCCTCGTGCATGCCTCCTGCATCCACGTCGGCTCGCTCGAGGCGCATCGCGTAGTAGAGCGCGCTGTAGTACAGCAGCCCGTGGCCGATCCCGATCGACACGAGTCCGATCACGAGCGCCGGCGTGTTGGGTGCGAGCGCGGCCATGGTGAATCCGCCCGCCAGCGCGAGCGCCGCGAGCACCAGGCCCTGCCAGCGTCCATGCCAGAAGTGCGTGACGGCCAGCACCGAGACGGCTGCCGCCCGGGCGAAGAGCCACAGTGATCCCAGCGGCGTGCGCCAGGCGGGATCGATCGCCAGGGCATCGATGGCATACGGCAGGATCGGGCTGATGGCGCCGACCACGACGTACGCCGTGGGCAGCAGCACGCGCGCGCTGGCGAGCATCGGTCGGTACGAATCGGGTGCATCGTGGTGTTCCTCGCCGTGCGGCGCAGGCTCGTGCGGCAGGAACCGCAGGCACACGATGCTCAGCGCACTGATCGGCAGCACGGCGACCATGGCCCAGCGCGTGTGGCCCGTGGCGTAGAGCGGCGCCATCAGGATCAGGCACGCCCCGACGGAGAGCATCCAGTTGATGCTCCAGAGTCCGATCGAGCGACGCATCGCATGGCCATCCTTGCCGCTGCTCACGTAGGCCTCGACCACCGGCCACATCATCGCTCCGGCGACCGAGAGCACCGTCGCGGCCACGATGAGCCCGAGGCTCGATCCCGGGATGAGCACGAGCGGCGCGGCGAGCCCCTGAACCACGAAGATCCAGCCGAGGAATGCACGTGGGCTGACGTGCCCGGCCAGGCGCCTCAAGAGCGATCCCGTCCACCAGGCCGCCACCGCGTACGCCATCGCGGTACCGACGTACAGAGCCAGCGTTTCCTGCCTGGTGTAGGCGTACTCACGCTCGACCAGGAAGCTCAGTCCGTTCCAGAGCACTCCGGTGCCGAGCGAGTTCACGCAGGTGATCGTGTGGAGCGCCCACGCCTGGGCGCGTGGCGATGGAGCCCCGCGGCCGGTGGATCGGTCGTTCTGGAGAGCATCCGTGCCGCGCACTCGCCAAGGCTAGCGCGATGGGCAGGGGGCTTGGTACAGTCCTCCCTCGATCGTTGTCTTGGTAGCTCAATTGGATAGAGCGTCGCCCTCCGAAGGCGAAGGCTGTGGGTTCGAGTCCCGCCCAGGACGTTCCGGCTTGAAGCGTTGCGACCATCGCGCCCTTGGGGCACGAATGACTGCTCCGCGCCGTCCTCTCGCGCCCTCGGGCGCGAGAGGTTGCTCCGCGCTCGTCCTCTCGCGCCCTCGGGCCCTGGCTGCGCGGACGCGCTCGCTCCACCAGGTTTCGCTCGCGCTCACGTCCGTCGCTCGGCGGGGCTGGCACCCGCCTCCGAACACGCTGTTCGTGCCGCCATCGCGACTCCCGAAGCCGCGCAGCGCAGGGCCGCTCGGTCGCTGCGGACGGCGCGGAGCATGATGGTGACCGCGTGGCAGGATTGAGCACTCGGTCGCTGGGGACGGCGCGTAGAGTCCGTGCATGCGCATCGCCGAGTTCCAGAAGCTGATCCACGACCGCTACTACGCCACCGACAGTGCGCGCGGGGCGGGCAAGACCTTCCTCTGGTTCGCCGAGGAGTTCGGGGAGCTGGCCCATGCGCTGGGCAAGCTCGAGCGTGGTGAGCCCGACCCGGCCAACCTTCGGGAGGAGTTCGCCGACTGCCTCGCGTGGATGTGCACGCTGGCCAACATCGCCGGCGTCGATCTCGAAGAGGCGATCCGCGAGAAGTACCTCGAGGGCGGCGGCCCGAAGGGGACCAAGTGACGCACCGGGCCGACGGACCGGCGGCCCGGCCGTCGGTGGGTTCGACCGTGGCAGGATGCGCCGTGTGCGAGCAACACGCTGTCGCGCGCGCCGCCGGTCACGTGTTGTGGACCGACGGACGGTTCCTCGTCATCCATCATCCGGAACCCAGCCCACTCGCGGGCTGGCTGCGGTTGGATGCCGTGGAGCATGTCGGTGGCGTGGCGGACCTTGCCGACGACGATGCCGCGCGCTTCGGCGTGCTCCATGCCCGCATCGCGTCGTGCATGAAGCAGGCGCTCGGCGTCGACCGCGTCTATGCGATCGCGTTCGGCGAGAGTGCGCGGCATCTGCACATGCATCTCGTGCCGCGCCGCGTGGATCGTGACGACCTCGCAGCCTGGGCACTCGCGGATGGCTACCGCGCCTGCATGCGCGATCCATCCCTGGCGGCCGGCGCCGAGCAGGTGCAGCACGCCCGGGAACGATTCCGCACGATGCTCGCTGCGTCGCTCTGAACGCTCAGGTGGCCGGCGCCGGGATCGGCGCAACGGCTCTCGCCGCGGCCTGCCCCGCGATCCATCCGGTGGCCCAGGCCCACTGGAAGTTGAAGCCGCCGATGCGCCCATCGACGTCCAGGACTTCTCCGCAAAGCGAGAGCCCGGGGCACCTGAGACTCTCCATCGAGCCCAGGTCGACCTCCTCGATCGGTACGCCGCCGGCCGTGACTTCGGCGTGCGTGAACCCCCGGTCGCCGTCGATTGGCAGTGCGGTGGCCACGAGCAATTCCACCAGCATGCGCCGAGCATCGCGCGGCGTCTGCTGCACCGTGGCATCGGGTGCGAGCCTGGCTTGCTGCAGGATCGCACGGGCCAGCCGCTCCGGCAGCCGTTCGCGGAGCAGGGTGAGCAGGCCGCGGCCCTTGGCGGCGAGGAGCCAGGCATCCGCCGCTTCGGCCGACTCGCCGGGCATCCAGTTCAGGATGAGCGTGGTGCCCGGTGCACGATCGCGTGCCTCGAGCAGGTAGCGACTGATGTCGAGCACGCTCGGACCGCTGAGCCCGAAGTGCGTGCAGAGCGTGCTGTTGGCGAAGTGCACCAGGCGCTTGCCTGTCGGTCCGCGCAACACCAGTTCGGCGTGCACCGTGAGGCCGCTGAGTCCGGTGATCCAGTGCCCGCCCGGCAACGTCAGCGGGACGAGTGCGGGACGGATCGCCGGCGTGAGCGCGTGACCGAGCGCCCGTGCGAACGCGTACCCGGCGCCGTCGGAACCGCTGCGCGGCAGCGCCATGCCGCCCGTGGCGAGGATCAGCCGCGACGCGCGCATCGAGCCCCACTCGCCCGAGACGACGAAGCCCGCGCCGTGCCGGTCCACGCCCGTCACGCGAGCCGGATGCACGACCGACGCGCCCGCGTCCGACACGGCGCGCAGGAGGGCATTGAGCACCGTGCGCGCGCTGTCGGTCACCGGGAAGAGCTTGCCGGTCTCCTCGCGCTTGAGTTCGACCCCAAGTTGATCGAAGAAGTGCACGGTCTCGTCGGCACCGAAGCGCCGGAGCACGCTGCGCACGGCCGGGCGGTTGACGGCGTACTCCGACTCCGTCACGCGCCAGTGGGTGACGTTGCAGCGGCCGCCGCCGGCCACCAGGATCTTCGCGCCGAGCGTCTTCGCTCCATCGAGCGCAACGATCGAGCCCTGGGCACCGGTCGCCTGCAGCGACCGGCCGGCGGCGACGGCGGCCATCAGGCCTGCTGCGCCGGCACCGACGATGCAGACATCGGCCTCGGCGGGCACGGTCACGGGACGACGGTCTCCTTCAGCACGACCTCAAGCTCGAGGGGCGTGGCCTTCTGGCTCTCGTACCGGAGCCTGGCCGTCGAGCCTGCACCGGCGCGGATGATGAACCGGAACACCGTCGAACCCAGGCCCGGGATGCCGCGCTCAACGCGCAGGCGCGCGGGCTCCGCCTTCACCGGCGTGAAGGTGCGATCGAGCACGCCGTCCTCGGCCACGCCGCCGGCGACCACCGCACCTGCGGGATCGCCGAGTCCCACGGTCAGCAGGTCGGGCCGGGCGATGCCGCGGTCGGCCGCGCGGCCGGTCCGGGTGGGGATGCGACGGTCGTTGCAGACCTCGACCGAGAGTTCCCACACGCCCTCGCTGAGCGAGCGCGTACGGGTGTGGCCCGCGCGCAGGAGCGGCATCTGGCTCGCATGGAAGGTCGTGAACGCGAAGTTGCGGTGGCACTCCTCCTCGAGCATGAAGTGCGGCGTCACGCGGCTGGACCACTTGTTCTGCCCGCCGACGAGCACGGTGCCGAGCGTCGGGTGCTGGAGCTCGGTCCAGTCCTTGAAGGTGCGGCCGAAGAGGACGTCGTCGCGCCAGCGCGCCCGCTCCTCGTCGTTGGGATCCTGCCCCGTCTGCATGATCCGCTGGTCGCTCCAGAGTTCGTTGGTGAACGACACGATGCCGAGGCCCTCGGCCGTCCAGTTCACGAAGCCGCCATGCACGGTGTAGAGATCCTTGTAGATCACCATCGGCCGGTAGGCAGGCAGCATCTGCGCACCTGCAGCGGCGATCGCGTCGTAGGCGGCACGGTCGCTCGCGGGGTACGCCGACTCGTTGTACGGCGCGCCGGGCCCGCGCAGGATCATGCCGCCGGCATTGTGGTAGCTCTGCACCGCAGCGATGTTCGGCCGCGCCAGGATGAACTCGGCGATGCACCGGGTCTCGGGGTACGAGAGCGGCCATGGACCGGCGCCGCGCTGCACGTGATCCGGCTGCCAGTCGCTGGGCCAGTTGCGGTTCATGTCGTAACCGCCCTGGCCATCCTCGTTCACGCGACCGTCGCCGTCGTTGTCGATGCCTTCCTCGCCGCCGTAGCTCCACTCGCCGCGCTCGACGGTGCCGTCGGGTCGGGGTTCACGGGACACGGGGATGAAGCGTCGCGGGTCACGCGGATCACGACGGTGGGTGCCGCTCGGATCCTTGCGCCACATCTGGCCGATCGAACCATCGCCATCGAGGTCATCCGGACCGTCCTCGTCGGACTCGCCGTCACGGTCGTTGTCGAACGGCTGCAGCCCGGTCCGGTTGGAGTGCGGCGTGTGGGCCTTGCTGAACCACTCGTCGCGGCCATCGGGGTTCACGCTCGGACACAGGTAGAAGACCGATCGGTCGATGAGCTCGGTGAGCTCCGGCACGCGGCCGTGCGCATTGCAGAGCGAATCCAGGGTGTACCCAACGACCTCGCCGGCCTGCACCTCGTTGCCATGGATGTTGCCGTCGATCCACATCGCCGGCTTGGACGCCTCGGGCCCCGTGGCCGGGTTGTTGACGATCGCCACGACCATCGGCCGGCCGAGCGCGCTCGTGCCGATCTGCTCGATGCGCACGAGCTCCGGCGAGCGGGCGGCGATCTGCCGCACGGCCTCCAGCAGCTCGTCGTAGTCGCGGTAGCGGTTCCAGGCGATGCCTGACTTGCTCGGCAGCGCATCCTGCGGCGCGAGCGCCGCCGCGGCCATCACGATGAGGTGTGCCATCACCATTCCCAGCCTCCTTCGAGCACGCGACCGCCGTACAGGAGCGAGTCGTCATCCACGATGACCCGGTCGAAGCGGCCGTTCGGGAAGTGCACGCCGATCTCGATGTGGGTCTTCGGTGCGCGACGGACCGTCCACGTTGCACTGGCGCGCGAACCCGGGTCGAGCCTGTCGACGCGGCGCTCGATCTCGCCGCTGAGCAGCGCATCGATGCCAACCTTGGCGCGCAGGCGCAGCGGCGGCACGGCGTCGTTGATCCGGGCCATGGCGGTGGTCATGGGCATGCGGCCATCATTGACGAGGTCGACGGTGATCTCGGTCACGCCCGGTGCGATCTCGCGCGCCTTCACGCGCTCCACCCGCACGCGGGCCGATGCATCGGCGAGCGAGGCGACGAAGTCGGCATGCTTGGGTATGAGTTCGGGGATCATGGAGGCCGGCGGTTCCGTGCGGAATCCCGGAACCCATCCACCGATCTCGACCTTGCCCAGCGTGGGGTGATCGAAGGGCTTCCATGGCAGGAAGCCCCGTCCGCCCCGGTCGCGATCGCTCCAGGCAAGCCATGCCGCCGCATCCTCGTCGCTCGGCTTGGGTGCGTCCTTCTTCTCGTCCGGCGGGGCCGATGCATCCGGGCGTTGCCAGAGCTGGCTGCAGAAGGTGGGCAGGCCGCGGTGCGCGTAGCACCAGGCCGCGAAGGAGCCCTCGTGCGCGGCGTCGCGGGCGCGCTCGATGCCGGTCGACTCGCGGTAGAGCGTGCCGATGCGTTCGTAGAGCCCCTTGTCCTCGCCGTCGATGAAGACCGGCGTACGGCCGGTGACGTCGCGACGCTCGTGGTTGGGCGTGCGCGCGAGCGAGTCCTGTCGACCGAGCACGTACACCGCGCCCAGGCCGGGATGCGCACGGATGAACTCCGCCAAGGCCTTGGCTTCCGGGGCTTCGAGCGGGAATCGACCGGAATCCTCGGCGAACTCGCGCCAGAGGTGGGGGAAGTTCGCGTCGACCGTGATGCCGCCGACGGCATCTTCGCCCACGCTGCCGTCGCCGTCCTGGTCCAGTCCCTCGACCAAGAGCGAGAAGGCCGCGAGTTCACCCTTCACGCCTTCCGGGGCCCGGTCGAGCCGTGGATCGGCGGGATCGGCCACGCGGGTCGCCGGTGCATCGGATGGACAGTCGAGCCGGCGCATCATCGAGATCACGCCGTCGCCGTTGATGTCGCCGGGGGCATCCTCGTCGATCCGGCCGTCGCGGTCGTCGTCGATGCCTGCACCCACGCGCCCCGCCGACTCCTGCGGGCGGGTCGCGCCTGCCGCCCAGGCATCGGGGTTCGCCACCGGAATGACCCACAGGTCCAGCGCATCGAGCACGGTCCGCGCATCGATGGCGGCGCGCGTCTCCTTGGCGAATCGTTCGGCGATGCCTGCAGCGACCAGGCTCCCCGAGCGGTGCCAACCATCGAGTCCGGCCACGATGAGCACCGAGGGCACGGGCACCTTCCGCCTCGGCTCCTTCGTCACGCGCAGCGCGTGGATCGCCCGCCCGGCCGTGCTCGTGCCGATCGATGAGAGCGTGACCTTGCCGTCGGTCGAGTTCGGGAGCTGACGAAGCGCCTGCTCGAACGCTTCGAGCGAAGCAAGTTCGCCGAAGGTGGTGGCGGGCGCCGCAGGCTTGGCCGGCTCCGTGGGCGGGGCCGCGGCCGGCGACTGTGCGGGTGCCTGCTCCGGCGGCTGTGCGGGCGCCGCCGCATCCTGCAGGAGGACAAGCCGGAGCACGACGAGCGCGGAGGTCAGCATGGGGAGTCCCTTCTTCACATGTCCTGCGAGAGCGTGGCGTCATCCATCAGGTACAGGCCGACCAGCCAGCGCTCCATGACGTAGGGCTGCACGCGGAAGATGCCGGTGATGGACGCGAACCGGATCTGGTGCTTCAGGCCGACCTCGACGGGCGTGGCGAGCTTGACCTCGACCGCGTCATAGGGTGATGGCGGCACGCCGATGCAGCAGCCATCCCACTGGTTGAGCATGGCGAGCAGCTCGTCGGATTCCGTCGACACGATCGGGAACGCGATGTACCCCGCGATCGTGACCCACTTGCCGTGCAGCATGGCGATGCGCTGGGGGATGACCTTCTCGCTGAGCCTGGGGACGTACGTGTTGGAACTGCTCTGCAGGAGGTCCCACGAGACCTCGTACGGATCATCCTTGGTCCCCGCGCCGCGGATGATGAAGTTGCCGTCGGCGACGATCTCGCCGTCGTCCATCTTCAGCATGCCGGCCTTGACCGTGGCATCCTCGATGCGGGCATCGAGCCCGATCGAGAGGCCGCCTTCGGGTGCCTTCTCCGGTTCGCGTGCGGGCGCGCCCGCGGCAACGGCGGCGTCGGCCTCGCGCACGGCGTCACGGCTCGTCGGCGTCGAACCCCCGCGCATCGGCAGGTCGATCGAACGCCCGATCGTGTTCACCGCGTCCATGGCCGGCGTCGCATCGCCGCCCTCGGGCGCCAGGAGGATCCAGGCGCCGGCGGCGAGGAGCAGGGCAAGCAGGGTCCAGAAGAGCTTCATGGTCCGTCCTCGGGATCAGCCCAGTGGACGCAGGCCCTGCACGACCGCCGTGCGGTACGCACGCAGTGCAGGCACGATGCCCGCTGCGCAGGCGAGGAAGGTCGCCGCAGCCGTGCACAGCACGATCGTCCGCAGGTCCATGGTCGGATCGATCACGAGGCCGACGCGGCGCTGGAGCTCAGCGCTCGCGACGCTGCCGAAGATCGCAGCGAGCGCGATGCCCAGGCCGGAACCGAGCAGGCCGATGATCGCACTCTCGGCCAGCACGAGCCCGAAGACGCGGCCCTGGCTCGCGCCCAGCACGCGCAGGATCGCGACCTGCCGGCGACGCAGGTCCATGCTGTTGTAGAGCGCCAGCATCACGCTGAGCGCACCGGCCACCATGACCGCCACGGCCATGGCGATGAACAAGGTGTCGACGCCGCTGACGATCTCGAAGAGGCGACCGACCTGCTGGGCAGGCTGCGCCACGGTGAAGGGGAACTGCCTGCGGAGCAGGTCGAATGCCACCGGCAGCGCGCTGCTGACCTGTTCGCCGGGTCGGGTCGGCACGCGCAGCAGGATGCCCGTGATCAACTTCTCGCTGTCGCGCAGGTCCTCGGGGTCGACATGCAGGTGGCCGTGGTCGTCCTCGCCCGGGTTGGCCGCGGCGGCTTCCTTGAGGCGTGATTCCTCGGCGTGCACGCACCACCCGGTCTCGAGGCTCGTGAAGATCGCACGGTCATGCGCGCTGCCGGTGGGTGCGAGGATGCCGACGACCTCGACGGGGTGGTCCTCGTGTTCGTGTGCCGCTTCGCCGCTGGCGGTCCCCACGCCGTGGGCCAGCACCAGCTCGGAGCCGACCTTGAGGCCGTGCAGTCGCGCTGCCTCGGCGCCGACCACCGCTTCATACGGTGCCTCGAAGACCTTGCCGGCGACGAACGACCACGGCTGGCCGAGCACCGGCTCGAAGTTCGTGAAGAACTCCTTGCTCGTGGCCATCACGGGCGAACCCCGGAAGCTGTCGCCCAGCTGCGTCGGGATCGTCCACGACCATGGGAACGCCTCCCGGATCTTCATGTACGCGGCCCAGTCGATCGGCTGCGAGGGGGCGTTGGCGTAGAACATGCCGTTGAGCACGGCGACGAGTGGGCTCGTGTCGGCGCTCACGAGCAGGTGCGCGTTGCCTGTGCCGCGCCGGAACGCCGCGCGACCCGCATCCCGCATGGCCAGCAGCACGAGCAGCAGCGCCACGCTCACGGCGACCATCGTCACCGTCACCGTGGTCGAGAAGCGGCGCAGCGACAGGCTGCGCAGGACGATCGTGAAGTCGGTCATCGCGCTGCCTCCGTGGTGCCCAGGTCGATCACGCGGCTGAAGTGCGCGCGCAGCGTCGGGTCGTGGCTCGTGCACAGGAGCGCGGCGCCGTGATCGCGGCACGCGCGCTGCAGCAGACCGATCGCCGTCGCTGCATTCGCCGGGTCAAGGCTGGCGGTGGGCTCGTCGGCCAGCACCAGGGTCGGACGGCACGCGAGCGCCCTCGCCACGGCCACGCGTTGTTGCTGGCCCACGCTCATCGTCTCGACCGCCTGCTCCGGGCGCTCGATGCCCAGTTCGCCCAGCAGGGCGCGGGCCCGCGACTCGTGCGTGGCGGCCGGCACCGAGCTGAACATCATCGCGACCATCAGGTTCTCGATCGCCGAGAAGCCGTGCAGGAGGTTGAAGGTCTGGAAGACCATGCCGATCGATGCACCACGGAACGCGTCACGCGCGGCACCGCGGAGCGAGCTGATCGGCATGTCCGCCACCGCGATCGAGCCCGCGTCGGGATCCTCCAGCCCCGCGACCAGGTGCAGGAGCGTGCTCTTGCCTCCGCCCGAGGGCGCGACCAGCAGGGCTTGCTCACCCTGGGCGAGCGAGAGCGATGGAACGGAGAGCCTGAAACCACCCGGACGGGCGAGTTCAAGACCGGTGATGGAGAGGGCGTTCACGGCGAACGGATGGTAGCCACCTAGCCGACGTCGGCCAGCCCGAGCGCGTCGCCGTAGGTCGTCATGAGCTTGCGGCGCAAACGCGCATCGGAAGGGTCAGCGAGCATGGGGGAGGCATCGATCGCGTGCTGGGCTTCGTCGCGAGCCGCGACGAGGAGCGCGGTGTCACGCGTGAGGTCGGCCACGCGCAACGGCGGGAGCCCGCTCTGCCGCGTCCCGAAGAACTCGCCCGGGCCACGGAGCTTCAGGTCCTCCTCGGCGATCTCGAAGCCGTCGGTCGTGCCCGCCATGGCGCGGAGCCGTCGCTCGCCGTCATCGGCCGTGGGATCGCCGATGAGCACGCACAGGCTTGCCTTCGATCCGCGTCCGACGCGTCCCCGCAACTGGTGGAGCTGCGCAAGTCCGAACCGCTCGGCGTGCTCGACGATCATGACGGTGGCGTTGGGAACATCCACGCCCACTTCGATCACGACCGTGCTGACGAGGACCTGCGTGCGCCCATCCTTGAAGGCAGCCATCACCGCATCCCGTTCCACGGCGGTCAGGCGCCCGTGCATCTGGCCGATGGCGAGGCCGGCGAACGGCCCGGTCGCCAGCGCCGCGGCGTGGCCTGCGACGTCGGCCAGGCCCTGGTCGCTCTCCTCGACGGCCGGGACCACCACGTACACCTGCTCGCCACGATCGATGCGCGTGCGTGCATACGCGTAGACCTCGCCTGAGCGTGAACGCTGCATGACGCGCGTGGCGATCGGTTGCCTGCCGGGCGGCAGCGCCCGGATCGAGCTCACGTCGAGGTCGCCGAAGAGCGTGAGCGAGAGCGTGCGCGGGATCGGCGTGGCGGTCATGACGAGCATGTGCGGCATGTGGCCATCGCCCTTGGCACGCAGTGCGGCGCGCTGCTCGACGCCGAAGCGGTGCTGCTCGTCGATCACGGCCAGGGCCAGGCTCCGGAACTGCACGCCATCGCCCAGCAGCGCATGCGTGCCGATCGCCAGGTCGACCTGGCCACCGGCGAGTGCGGCATTGGCCTCGGCGCGCTCGCGCGCAGGGAGCGAACCCGTGACGAGGCGACACCGGACGCGGCTGTCGCGCATGAGCGACACCACGTTGCGGTAATGCTGTTCCGCCAGGAGCTCGGTCGGTGCCACGATCACGGCTTGATGGCCGTGGGCGATCGCCAGCAGTGCGGCGTAGAGCGCCACCGCCGTCTTGCCCGAGCCCACGTCGCCCTGCACCAGTCGGTTCATCGGCGCGGTGCCCGCCAGGTCGTGGGCGATCTCGTCGCACACCGACCCCTGGTCGGGCGTGAACGTGAACGGGAATCGACCGACGATGGCGGCGTGGATCGAGTCGGTCCGCGGCAACGCGTGGGCCCGTTCCTGGTGGCGGGCCTGCCAGCGCCGCATCGCGAGGCCCAGTTGGAGCAGCAGCAGTTCATCGAAGGCCAGTCGCGCCCGGCCGCGTTCGGCCTCCGCGGCGTCGGCGGGCAGGTGCACCATGCGGTACGCCTCGGCCAGCGTCGGCAGTCCACGGCGTGCCACGATCTCCGCGCGCACCGGATCGTCGATGGACGGAAGTGCGTGCGGCAGGGCGGCCTTGACGAACGACTCGATGCGCAGGCTCGAAAGTTCCTCGGTGGCCGCGTACACCGGACGCAAGCGACCGGCGATCGGCGCATCGCCCTCGCTCGGCGCCTCGTCCCGCCAGCGCGGATTGCTCATTTCCACGTAGCCCGCCCGGCTCTTGGCCTTGCCCTGCGCCACCCCGCGCAGCCCGGGCCGCAGTCGCCGCGCGATCCACGGAGCGTTGAACCACACCAGGCGCACGCTGCCGGACTCGTCTTCAAGGGTCGCCTCGACCCGTGGCCGCCGACCCGGGATGTGGCGGACCGCGGTGATCATGCCGCGTGCGCTCATCTCTCCGACGACGCCATCCTCACGCGCGCTCGCTCGGGCCTCCTCGGCGGTGCGCTCGCCCAAGTCCTGCTCGTAGCGGATCGGCAGGTGGCGCACGAGGTCGGCGACCGTGCGGATCCCCAGCGACCGAAGGCTCGCCGCCACACGGTCGGCCACGCCCGGCAGGGCGGTGACGCCGGACTGGAGCGTGATGGCGGCATCGCCTGCGTGCATCGTCCGTACCATACTCCTGTGGCACGGAAGCCCTTCGATCCCAGCCTTGCGCACGGCGCGCTCTTCCGGCAGCAGCCGGATGATGCCGCGACGACCGGCGCGAACGCGGTCGCTCCGGGTCATGCACGCGACGGGGCATCGGCAGCGCTGTCCGTCTCTGGACTGGTCGCGCGCATCAAGGAAGCGCTCCGGCTCGGGGTCCCGGGAACGTTCACCGTCCGCGGGGAGCTCGGTCGCGTCAGCCGCACGCAGCACCTCTACGCCACGCTGCGCGAACAGGACGCCACCATCGGGCTCGTCATGTGGTCCAGCGGCCTCGCGAAGCTCGCGTTCGATCCACGCGAGGGCCAGGCCGTCGTCGTGCGCGGACGCGTGGACTTCTACGCGCCGCAGGGCAAGCTGCAGGTCATCGCGGAGTCGATGGAGCCCGTGGGGCAGGGCGATCTCGATGCGCGCAAGCGCGAACTCGAGCAGCTGTTCAGGTCGCGCGGCTGGTTCGATGCCGCACGCAAGCGAACCTGGCCGCGCCTGCCCCGCCATGTGGCGATCGTGACGAGCGAGGGCGCCGCCGCGCTGCAGGATGTTCTCCAGGTGCACCGTGAGCGCGGCCGGACCTGCCGACTCACGCTGGTGCCGACGCTCGTGCAGGGTGAGCGCGCGGCGAGCGAGGTCGCCGCGGCGATCGCGCGCGCGAACACCGCCTCGCCCGCGATGCCGTTCGATTGCATCCTGCTCGTCCGGGGTGGCGGCAGCAAGGAAGACCTCTGGGCCTTCAACGAGGCCGCGATCGTCGAGGCCATCGTGCAGAGCCGCCTGCCGGTGATCACGGGCATCGGGCACGAAATCGATGTCAGCCTCGCGGACCTCGCGGCGGATGGCACGCGGGCCACGCCGTCGATCGCGGCGGCCGCCGTCTTCGCGGACCGTGCCGAGGTGCTCGAGGAGATCACCGTCCGGGCCGATGACCTCGACCGCGCGCTGCGCGATGCGTTGGATCGCCGATCGCTGGCGCTCGAGCGGCTCATGAACCGCCCGGTGATGCAATCGCCTGCGGCGGCGCTGGTGCCGGCCCGCGCACGGGTCGATGGCCTCGCGTCGCGGGCGCAGCTGGCGGTGCGCCGCCTGGCGAACGACGCGGCGCGTCCCTTGGCGGGTCTCGAGGCGCGTCTGGCGCGGCTCGACCCGGGCACGCGCCACACCGCGGCACGGCTTCGCCTCGACACGGTTGAGCGGCGGCTTGTGCAGTCTGCGGCCCGCCGCGCCGAGCGTTGCACCGCACGCGTGGACCTTGTGGCGCGCCAGCTCGCGGCACTCTCGCCCACGCGCGTGCTCGAGCGTGGCTACTCGATCACGCTCGGTGCCGATGGCCAGCCGGTCCGATCCATCGACCAGGCCGCGCCGGGTTCCGAGTTGACCACCGTCGTGGCCGATGGCCGCATCAGCAGTACCGTGACCGCCCGAGACAAGGAGACGACATGAGCCCATCCAAGCCAGCCAAGGAACCCGCCGCCGACGATCTCGCCTCGCTCAGCTTCGAGCAGGCGATGGAGCAACTCCAGCAGCTCGTCGACCGGATGGAGTCGGGCGAGTCCGGGCTGAAGGAAAGCCTTGACGACTACCGCCGCGGTGCTGCCCTGGTGAAGCACTGCCGGGCGCTCCTGAAGGACGCCGATGAGGAGATCGGTCGACTTTCGGCAGGGGATCGCTGAGCAATCCATGGACTCGATGCCGGACTGGGTCCTCGTGCATGGACTCGCCGCGCTCGGCGCGGCGTTCGCGTTCTGCATGGGCGCGTGTGCCGGCAGCTTCATCAACGTCGTGGCCATGCGCTGGCCCGAGGGCATGAGCGTCGTGGCACCTCCGAGCCGCTGCCCGACCTGCGGCCTGCGCCTGGCGTGGTGGCAGAACCTGCCGGTGCTGGGTTGGTTCATCGTGCGTGGACGCTGTGCCGGCTGCGGAGTGCGGATCCCGCCGCAGTACCTCCTCCTGGAGCTGGTCGTCGGCCTGCTCTTCGCGGCACTCTGGTGGCAGTGCTTCGCCGGCAGCGCGGCTGATCGAGCGCGTGAGGCGGGGCTCGGCTGGTTCGCGCAGCAGGGTTTCTGGCGTGCGCTCCCCATGATCGTCGCGTGGGCCTGGTGCATCGGCTCGCTCGTGGCGATCACGATGATCGATGCGCGGACCTTCACGATTCCGCTGGCGATCCCGGTACTCTCGACGGTGGTCGCGTTCGCTGCCGCCGCGGTGCAGGGCTGGGTGCCGCACCCGGGCACGATGGTGGCGCCGCTGCCCGGAGCACCCATGTGGATGGCTGGCGCGGCGATCGGCGGCATGATCGGCGTGATCAAGCTGGCCGCTCTGCTTCGGGCTGGTGTGCTCAGGCCGGGCTTCCACGACTATGAGCAGTTCGTGCCCGAGGGCGAGCTCTTCGCCGACTACCCGCATGCGCGGCGTGAGGCGGTGCGCGAACTCGGTCAGGCCTGCATCGTGCTCGCGCCGGCCATGCTGGGCGGGTTCATCGGTGCGTTCCTGGGCGCCTCGATCGGCGCCACGCCGCCCTGGATCGAGCCGTTGGCGTCGAGCATGATGGGCTACCTCGTCGGCGGTGGGATCATCTGGGCGATCCGGATCGCGGGCACGCTCGGATTCGGCCGCGAGGCGATGGGGTACGGCGATGTGCACATCCTGGCATGCGCTGGTGCTGCCTTCGGCTGGATCGTGCCGCTGGCTGGGTTCTTCATCGCTCCCTTCGTGGCGCTCGCGGCCATGGCGGTCCTGGCGATCGTGTCGAGGGGCGGCAGGCGACGTGAACTGCCCTATGGCCCGTACCTGGCGGCCGCGGTGCTGCTGCTCGTCTACTTCCGGCCCTCGTTCGTCGATCTGGGCCGGATGGCGTTCCCGGGCATCGTCGAAGGTCCTTGACCTGTTATCCAAGGCGATTACCATGTGCGTGGGCAGGATGCCCCGGCGCCGCGTGGTGCCGCCAACACAGAGGAGTCAAGGATGACGAAGTTCATGATGACCGGGATCGCCGTGTCGCTGCTGACCATGGTCGGTTGCGAAGCGCAGCAGAAGCAGGCCAGCACCACCGAGATCGATGCGCTCAAGGCGCAGCTCGATGATCGCAGCCGCGCCCTCGAGGAGAGCGAGGAAGCCCGTCGTGCCGCCGAGCAGCGCGCGCGTACCGCCGAGCAGGCCGCAGCCGAGCTCGCGCGCACTCCCGTGGCCGCGGCGCCCGTGAGCGAAGGCGCTGCCGAGGAGTTCAACGGGATCGAGGGTGTGAGTGCCGAGAAGATCGGTGACGACATCCATGTCGTGATCGAGGGCGATGTCCTCTTCGACAGCGGCAAGAGCACGCTCAAGGCCGCCTCCAAGCGCAGCCTCGACCGGATCGTGACGATCATCAAGGAGTCGCACGCAGGTCGTTCGCTCGACGTCGTCGGCTTCACCGACACCGATCCGATCAAGGCCACCAAGGATCGCTTCGCCACCAACTACCACCTCGGCTTCGAACGCGCCTACGCCGTGCGCGAGTACCTGATCGCCAAGGGACTGCCGAAGGATGCCATCAAGCTCAGCTCGTGGGGACCGGACAAGCCGGCCGGCACCAAGGCGCGCAGCCGTCGCGTCGAGGTGGTCGTGCTCGGCGGAGCGGGCTGAACCGCGGCGGCTGGTGCCGCATCATTCGCCTCCGGACGGAGACAAGGGAACGCGGAGCCGTGCTGTACGGCTCCGCGTTGTCGTTCATGCGGTGTGTTCACGCGCGCCGCTGCCGCGCGGTCCGTGGACCCGCGGTCACCACTCCAGCCGCAGGCCTTCGTCCTTGACCTTCTTGACCAGGAGTTCGACCTCGGCCAGCGTCGCGGCGAGCCGGCGGCCGGCGTCCTCGAGCGATCGGTAGAGATCGGGATTGTTCACGAGCTGGCCGACGGTGCCTTCGCCCGCATTCACCTTCTCGCTGATTGCCTGCACGTTCTCCAGCGTCTGGCGCATGCGCTCGATGACGGGCCGCAGGTCGGCGGCCAGCGTGGTGGCCTGGCCCTCGACGCCCTTGGCCGCGCCGGCGACGGCTTCCATCGCGGCACTCGCCTGGTCGATCAACTGGCTGGCCTTCCACACGGCGCTCTTCGCGTCGGTGCGGAGCTGCTCGTCGTTGAGCCAGGTGTTGGCGCCGTCGAACGCCGCCTCGGCCGACGCCAGCATTCGGTTCAGGCGCGTCACGCTGGTGCGGATGGAGCCCTCGTTCGCCGGATCATCGGGGCTGCCCTGCAGGGGCGCCACGAGTTCATTGAGGTTCCGCGCCAATTCCGTGAAGTCCTCGCTCACGATCGAGGCAAGGCGATCCTCGAAGGTCATGAAGGTGGCGGTGGCGATCCAGGTTCCATCGCGTGGTGCCATGGAGGTCCTGGCCGCGGGGTCCTCGGGCATGCGGAAGTTCAGCCGCGACCCGCCGCCGATCAGCCCGCTCTCGCTGGAGACCTCGCACGCCTGCGGGAGGTCGATCTCGGCGTTGATGTCGGCCTCCACGCGCACCGGTGGATCCTCGGAGGGACGGACCTTGACCGACACGACCTCGCCGATCGGCACGCCGTTCAGCATGACCTGCGACCCGGTCCGCAGTCCGGCGCCGATGTTGGCGGCCACCGTGACGCGGTACGACGGCTGGATGAGCCACCGCAACTCGCCGAACATCAGGAGCAGCACGACCAGCACGCCGATCGCACCGATGCTCACCAGGCCCGTGACGAAGTTGCGCGTCGAGTCCTTCATGGGGCGGGCAGTGTAGGGGCCCCGTTGCCGCGGATCTCAGCCAGTTCCTCGGGCGACGCCTCACCCAGGAGGAATCGGTGCACCACCGGGTCCTCGCACGCACGCAGCTCGGCGGCCGACCCCTCGAACCTGACCGAACCCTCGTGCATGAGCACGAAGTGGTCGCCGACCTTGAAGGCCGACTGCAGGTCATGGGTCACCACGATGCCGGTGATGCGCAGTTCGCGCTTGAGCTTCAGGATGAGCTCGTTGATGATGTCCGACCGGATCGGGTCCAGGCCCGTGGTGGGTTCGTCGTACAGCACGACCTTGGGATCGAGCACGATCGCGCGCGCGAGGGCGATGCGTTTGCGCTGGCCGCCGGAGAGCTCGGCCGGCATCTGCTGCAGCGTCGAGCCCAGCCCGACCATCGTGGCCACGCGCTGGATGCGCGCGTTCACCACGGCATCGTCGGTCACGCCGTGCTCGCGCAGGGGGAACGCCAGGTTGTCGGCCACGCTCAAGGAATCGAAGAGCGCGCTCATCTGGAACAGGAAGCCGATCTGCCGTCGGACCACCCCCAGGTCGGCCTCGCGCATGCGGTCGACGCGGTGCCCATCGAACCAGACCTCCCCGGCATCCGGTCGCAGCAATCCGACCAGGTGCTTCAGGAGCACGCTCTTGCCGCAGCCGCTCGGCCCGAGCACCACCGTGGTCTGCCCCCGGGCGAACGTCACGTCCACTCCCTTGAGCGCCTGCAGGCGACCGAACCGCTTGCGCAGCCGTGCGACTCGGATCAGCGGTTCGTTGGATGGCGACGGCTCCACGGCGGAACCCTATCATGCCCGACCCCCCGGAAGGAGCACGCGTGACCGGTCGAATCGTCCACCAAGCAGGCTTCCTGCGCATCGAGTGCCTGCAGGTTCAGGCGCGCGACGGTCGCATGCTCGATCGGCACGTGGTCCGTCATCCCGGGGCGGTCACCGTCGTGCCGGTCCTCGATGATGGTCGCCTGGTCATGATCCGCAACTACCGCATCGCGGTGGGTGAGTGGATCGAGGAGTTCTGCGCGGGCAAGCTGGAGCCCGGCGAGGATCCCGAACCCGCCGCCGGCCGCGAGCTCGAGGAGGAGTGCGGCTACCGGGCCGGCTCGGTGCGGCGACTCGGTGCCTACCTGACGTCGCCCGGGTTCTGCGACGAACTCATGCACCTGTACGAAGCCACCGCGCTCACGCCTTGCGAACAGGCGCTCGAAGCCGATGAGCAGATCGAGGTCGAGCTCGTGCATCCCGACGAGGTCGAGCGACGCATCGCCAGCGGCCGGATCAAGGATGGCAAGTCGATCGCGGCCTTCCATCTGTGGAGGGCGTGCGGCGGGGGATCCCATGGGCGTTGAGTCGCGTCAGTGGCGCGATCCTGCGGAGCCGCGAGGCGGCATGGGCGCGCTGGCCAACCTCAGCGTGACCGCCTGGATCATCATCGCCTGCGTGGCAGTGTTCGTGGTCGACGGATTCCTCCCGCCGCGCATGGTGCGGCTTGCGGTCAGCATCGATCCCGGCGTGGACATCGACGAGGTCCGCGGCAAGCAGGTCATCTTCACCGAGCCCGTCTCGCAGACCCGCGTCGAGCGGTTGCCGAACGGACGGCTGACCGAGCGCACCGTTCCCGCCATGGGTGGGGATGCGCCCATCGTGCTCGCCGAGACGAAGAAGCAGGTCGGGACCATCAGCTACCAGCTGATGCCGCTGCTGAACAGCTGGCTCTATTTCTCGACGGCGAAGGCCCTCGTCGTCGAGCAGCCGTTCATCGGCTGGACCGGCCTGGAGTTCTGGCGCATCGTCGGCTTCCAGTTCGTGCATGCCGACGGGAACCACCTGATCTTCAACATGCTCGGCCTCTTCTTCTTCGGCGGCGTGATCGAGCGCTACCTCGGGGCGAAGCGGTACCTGGCCTTCTACCTGCTCTGCGGGATCTTCGGCGCGCTGATGTACCTGGCGCTCAACCTCGGCGGATGGGCGCTCGCGCTGCTCAGGCTGCCGGCGATCCCCGGCCTGCTCTTCAACGATCCCACCACGCCGCTGGTCGGCGCGAGTGCGGGGATCTTCGGCATCATGTTCGCGGCGGCGCGACTGGCCCCGAACACGCAGGTGCTGCTCTTCTTCGTGATTCCCATGAAGCTGCGCACGCTCGCGATCCTGCTGCTGGGCTGGGCGATCTGGACCATCGTCCGCGCGGGCAACAACGCGGGCGGCGAGGCCGCGCACCTGGGCGGCGCGATCGCCGGCTGGTACTTCATCGGGAACACGCACCACCTGCACGGGTTCTTCGACTTCCTCGGGCGCGTCGATCCCACGAGCCGGGCGGGCGCCGCGCGTCGCGCCCGGCGCCAGGCGCCCGACAACGCCGAGATCGACCGGATCCTGGCGAAGATCCAGGCGCAGGGGATCGGTTCCCTCACGCGCCAGGAGCGCGCAACCCTGAGCCGCGCGAGCCGGGACGACTGACGTGCCGATCCGTTACGAACGTCTGGGCGGCACCACGACGAATGCCGCGCGACTCGGGCGCGTGCACACGCCGCACGGCAGCTTCGACACGCCCGCCTTCATGCCGGTCGCCACCGCCGGGGCGATGAAGGGGCTCACGCCTGCCCAGGTCCGCGCGACCAACAGCCAGATCATCCTGAACAACGCGTTCCACCTCATGCTGCGCCCCGGTCACGAGCGCGTGCGGGGTTTCGGCGGCAGCCACCGCTTCATGCGCTGGGACGGTCCGATCCTCACCGACTCCGGCGGCTACCAGGCCTTCAGCATGAGCGACATCAACGCGCTCGACGAGGATGGGGTGACCTTCCGTTCGTTCGTCGATGGATCGAAGGTCAGGCTCGGCCCCGAGGAGAGCATGGCGGTGCAGAACGCCCTCGGTGCGGACATCATCATGGCCTTCGACGACTGCCCGCCCGCGCGGGCGCAACTCGATGACGCCTCGTACCGGCGCCGCGTCGAGGAGGCGAACGCCCGGACGGTGCGATGGCTCGACCGTTGCATCAGGGCGCACGCGCGCCCGTCCGAGCAGGGGCTCTTCGGCATCGTGCAGGGGGGCACGCTGCACGACCTGCGCGAGGCGAGCGCTCGGGAGATCACCGCGCGTGACCTGCCCGGCTTCGCGATCGGCGGCGTCGCGGTGGGCGAGGGGACCGCAGCGATCCACGACATCGTGCGCTTCACCGCTCCGCTGCTTCCGGCCGATCGACCGCGCTACCTCATGGGGGTCGGCTACGAGCGTGACATCGTCGCCGCGGTCGAGAGCGGCGTCGACATGTTCGACTGCGTCCTGCCGACCCGGAACGGTCGCAACGCCAACGTCTTCACGCGGGGCGGGCAGCTCCGGCTCCGCAACGCCTGCCATGCCGAGGATCACCGGCCCATCGAGCCCGGATGCACCTGCGAGGCCTGCTCCGGCGGCTTCTCGCGCGGCTACCTGCGGCACCTGTTCATGGCCGGCGAGATGCTCGGCCCGACGCTCGCGAGCCTCCACAACATCCATCACTTCCAAACCCTTATGATGGAGATCCGCCAGGCCATCGCCCAGGACGCGTGGAACGCCTTCCTCGCGCGATGGCCCTGCCTGGCGGCGACCGACCAGATCGACACCGACCATGACTGACTTCATCGCCGCCGCCATCCTGCAGGCACCGCCTCTTCCGGGCCAGCCCGCTCCCGCACCAGCCGCCGTCCAGGGGTCCGCCCCGGCCGGTGGCGCCGCACCCGCCGCGGCCCCGCAGGACCCGGGTGGGTTCTTCTGGATCCTCATCCCGATGATGCTCGTCATCCTCGTGCTGCCCATGATCACCGGCCGCAAGGAGCGCAAGAAGCGCGAGGCGATGCTCGCCTCGATCGCCAACAAGGACCGCGTGCAGACCATCGGCGGCATCATCGGCGTCGTGACCGAGGTCAAGAGCGACCAGGTCACGCTGCGCGTCGATGAGTCGTCGGGCACGAAGCTCACCTTCGCACGCAGCGCCGTGAGCGACATCCTCGAGAAGGCCAAGAGCGCCGACTGACCGGCGCGGGACCACCATGAACAAGCTGACCACGAAGATCATCCTCATCGCTGTCCTTGCCGTCCTCGCGGCGCTTGCCGTGTGGCCGCCCAAGGAGAAGATCCGCCTGGGCAAGGACCTGCGCGGCGGGGTCAGCCTCGTCTACGCCGTCGAGATGCCCGAGGGCGTCGATTCGCCGTCGGTCCTCACGCAGGTGATCGATGCACTCAAGCGGCGCGTGAATCCGCAGGGCGTGCTCGACATCAGCATGACCCCGCAGGGGCGTGACCGCATCGAGATCGTCATGCCGCTTCCCTCGGAAGACGGCAAGGCCCTGCAGGATGCCTTCCGCACGCGCCTGGCCGAGGTGGCCGGCCGCATGCAGCTCACCGCTCGTGAGCTCGATCGCGCCCTGCAGGAACGCAACGCGACCTCGCTCGTGCCCGCGCCCAAGGATGGCGCCGCACCCGCCGCCGGCAGCCGCGCCGCGTTGCTCGCCCAGCTGCAGTCGTCCCACGACCAGGCCATCGAGGCCCGCGCGGCGTACCAGGCCGCGCTCGAGCAGGCCGCCGATGCCGCCACGCTCGCCCCCATCGAGGAACGCATCGCCTCGGCCGAACTCGCCGAGCGCAAGGCCCGCGAAGCGCTGCTGGCCTCGAGCGTGAACGAGTCGCGTCTGAAGCGTGCGTTCCAGCTCTCGACCAAGGGTGATCGCCTGCGCGACGACAAGGGCAAGGCGCTCTTCGACGAGGCCGGCAACCCGGTCTACGGCCCCAGCCCCCGCGAGCGCGAGCTCGAGGCCATCGCCAAGCAGTGCCCCGAGTACGCGGGCGACCTCGACGCACTCGTCAAGGAGTACGACGCCTACGCGTCGGCGATGACCGGCTACGAGGACCCCGAGGACCTCAAGCGCCTGCTGCGCGCAGCCGGCGTGCTCGAGTTCCACATTCCCGTGAGCGCGGCGAACCCTCAGGGCGTGAACGTGGGTGAACTCCAGACCCAGCTCGCCGAGCGCGGGCCCGACGGCACCGATAGCGTGGTCGCGAGCTGGTACCGGCTGAACGACCTCAAGCAGTGGTACAGCGATCCGCGCCAGCTCGAAGCGCTGCTGGCCGACCCTGCCGGCTTCTTCCGTGGGCGCGACATGGTGGCAGCCCAGCACGAGGGCCAGGTCTACGTGCTGCTCTACGACACCGACGCGATGAGCATGACGCACGCGCCGGGCCAGGTCTGGTCGATGAAGAGTGCCCGGCGTGATGCGGATGAGTTCGGGCGTCCGTGCGTGGCGTTCCAGCTCGACCAGCAGGGCGGCATCGCCATGGGTCGGCTCACCGGTGCGAACCTGCAGCGCCCCATGGGCATCGTGCTCGACGGCGAGCTGTACACCGCGCCCACGCTGCAGTCGCAGATCAACGGCTCCGGCCGCATCACGGGCAACTTCTCCAACGAAGACATCACCTACCTGATCCGCGTGCTCGAGGGTGGGGAACTGGAAGCCAAGCTCAAGCCCGAACCCGTGTCCGTGAGCATCCTCGGCCCGGCGCTCGGCAAGGACAACCTGGCCCGCGGCTTCGAGGCCCTCCTGCTGTCGTCGGCGGCCACCGCGGTCATCATGATCGCCTGGTACCTCGGAGGCGGCGTGATCGCCGTGATCGCGCTGGCCCTCAACGCGCTCTTCCTCTTCGGCACCATGGCCGCGATCGACGGCTCGTTCACGCTCCCCGGCCTGGCGGGCGTGGCGCTCTCGATCGCGATGGCGGTCGACGCCAACGTCCTCATCTTCGAGCGTCTGCGCGAGGAGATGGCCGAGCACAAGGAGCGCCTGCGTGATGCGGTCGACATCGCCTACAAGCGCGCGTTCAGTGCGATCGTCGACGGCAACATCACCAACCTCATCGTGTGCGTGGTGCTCTACAAGGTCGCTGCCACCGAAGTGAAGGGCTTCGCGCTCACGATGGCCATCGGCGTCATCACCACGCTCTTCACGGCGATCGTCTGCACCCGCGTCATGCTCGACGTCTGGACGAACGTGCTGCACCGCACGCGCCTGCCGTTCATCACGACGATCTTCCCCGGCATCGCGTCGGCGCTGCGCCCCAACATCGACTGGATCGGCAAGCGCGGCGTCCTCTGGGTGGGCTGCATCGTGCTCGCGGTCGTCAGCATCGTCGCCTCCTTCTCGGCGGGCCGCGAGATGCTCGACACCGAGTTCCGCGGCGGCATGACGATGACACTGGTCACCCGGCCCGCCGCGCAGGGTGAGTCGTCCGCTCCGGATGGCCGGCTGGCCATGGCCCGAGCCGAGGTCGAGCAGCGCATCCGCGCGATCGGCGAGCAGGTCGGCGTCTCGGCCGCCGTGGCACAGCTGCGCAACGCGAGCGTGCTTACGGTGGGCGACTCGACTGCCGACGGGAAGGCATCGTCCTTCCAGATCAAGGTCGCCAACCCGGCCGACTTCGCGGGCGACGACACGGCCACCGAGCCGGTGGTCGATGCGGTGGCCAACGCCTTCGCCAAGGACATCGAGGTCACGCTGCCCTTGACCTTCAAGGGCGCGGGCACCGACGCCGCGGCGCTCCAGACCCGGCCGGTCAATGCCGACACGCTCGGTGCCGTGATCGGTCGCGACGGGCGCACCGAGTCTGTGCGGGAGTTCGCGGGCGGCGTGGCTGTCCTGATCGAGGGCATTTCGCCGCCGATCACGCTGGCCGATGCCCAGTCCCGGCTCGGCCGCATGCGCTCGCAGCCGGACTTCGGTGCGATCTCCTCGCGCGAGACCGAACTCATCGGCCTCGACATGGCGCAGCCCGGCAACCCCGGGGCCGGCTACACGTCGATCGTCATGGTGACGGTCGACCCCAAGGCGTTGCTCTCGAAGGTCGACGCCGCCACCTGGGACCGCGTGGTCGCGCAACCTGAGTGGAAGCTCGTCGATGCGGCGCTCACCCAGAAGCTCAGCCTCGAGCAGGTGAGCAGCTTCTCGCCCAAGGTCGCCGAGAACCTGGCCGCGAGCGCCGTGGTCGCGGTCGTGCTCAGCATGATCGGCATGCTGCTCTACATCTGGCTGCGGTTCGGCAGCCTGCGGTACAGCATGGCGACCATCGTGGCCGTGACGTTCAACGTCTGCGTCTGCCTGGGTGCGCTGGCCTTCAGCATCCGTACCGAGGGGTCCTCCTTCGGTGCATCGACCCTGATCGAGGGGTTCCGGATCGACCTGAACGTCATCTCCGGCCTGCTCACGATCATCGGCTACTCGCTGAACGACACCATCGTGATCCTGGACCGCATCCGCGAGAACAAGGGCAAGGCGGAGTTCGCCACCCGCGACATGGTCAACGATGCCATCAACCAGACTTTCAGCCGAACGGTGCTCACCGGTGGCGCGACCTTGGCCACGGCGCTGATCCTGTTCTGGCTTGGGGGGACCGGCATTCGGCCGTTCGCCTACACCTTCTTGGTGGGCCTGATTGCCGGTACGGCCAGCTCGGTCCTCATTGCCGCGCCGCTCTGCTACGTGGCGCGTCCCAAGAATGTTCAATAATATCTGAGCCCGGCAGCAGGACGCTGCCGATATTCCCAGACACCCGCTTCACGGAAGGAGCATTGTCATGGCCCGTGGTACGAAGATTGCGTTGGCTTTCCTGCTGGTTCTCTTTGTCGGAACCGGCATCTACTTCACCCTCACTGCCCCCTCGCCCAATCCCTCTGGGGATCTGTCGAGCGGCGGCCTGACCGCCGATGGTGGCGTGGGCACCTTGAGCCCAGCCGACTCGGCGTTCCCTGAGACGATCGTGCTCGGCCCGAACACCCCGGAGGGCTCGGCAATCGAGGTCATCAATCCTCCCGCCGGCAGCGAGATCGACATCTTCAACGAGCCGGCCGTCGAGCCGTCGCTGGCCAACTCGGAGACGCCCGCTGCGACCGGTCTGACCGGTCCTGGCACTCCAGCGCCTGCTGCGCTCGGTACGACTGGTCCAATCGTGCTTCCGGAGCCTGCGGCGGTTGCCCCGGCGACAACCACCTACACCGTGGCTTCGGGCGACACGCTTGGCGGGATCGCCAAGAAGACCTACGGCAAGGAAACCGCGTGGACCGCGATCCAGGCCGCCAACCCGGGCGTCAATCCCAACAACTTGAAGGTCGGCACGGTGCTCCAGCTGCCGGCCGCCGACCAGCTCCCCGCGGGCGAGCAGGTTGCCGCAGCGGGCAAGTCGCGCGGGGCCACCCGTGCTTCGACGCCGCCGTCCAAGAAGGGTGGAAGCAAGTCGACCGGCACCACCGGCCGCCGCTACACGGTGAAGAACGGTGACACGCTCTGGAAGATCGCCAAGGCCGAGTACGGCACCGCCACCAAGGCCAACGTCGATCGCATCCGCGAAGCCAACTCGATCGGTTCGGACGGCGCCCTGAAGGCCGGCCAGAGCCTGACGATTCCCGCGAAGTGATCCGCCCGCCGCGCACGACGCGGCGTGACCTGCCCAACCGAGCGCGAGGCCATGAGTGCGGCCTCGCGTTTTTCGTTGGCCCGCACGCTGCATCCGTTCACCACCTACCGTTGCCGTATGCGCGTTTCGTACCACCCCGGCTACGTCGTCGAGCTCCCGCCGGGGCACGCGTTCCCCATGCGCAAGTTCAGCGAGCTGCACGCGATCCTGCTCTCGCAGGGGGTCGTCCGGCCGCACGAGGTGGTCGCCCCGCACGAGGCCGGGTGGGAGCTCCTGGCCCACGCCCATGCGCGGGAGTACCTCGACGCCTTGCGCGACGGCACGCTGAGTCCCCAGCAGGTCCGTCGGCTGGGGCTTCCCTGGAGCCCGGCGCTCGTGCGCCGCAGCCGTCTGGCCACGCAAGGCACGCTGAACGCGGCCCGATTCGCGCTCGAGGATGGTGTGGGCGGCAACCTCGCCGGGGGCACGCACCATGCGTTGTGGGAGGGCGGCGAGGGCTACTGCGTGATCAACGACGTCGGTGTCGCGGTCCGGCACCTGCAGTCGACCGGCGAGGCCATGCGCGTGCTCGTGGTCGACCTCGACGTGCATCATGGCAACGCCAACGCGGCCCTCTTCGCCGACGACGAGCGGGTGTTCACCTTCAGCATGCACGGCGCGCGCAACTTCCCGCTCATCAAGCCGCCGGGCTCCCTGGATGTCCCGCTGGACGATGGCACCGGTGACGATGCGTACCTCGGCCTCCTGGCGACACACCTGCCGAGGGCGATCGAGGCGGCTCGCGCGGACTTGGCGTTCCTGCTGGCGGGCGTGGATGTGGTGGCAGGGGACCGTTTTGGCCGGCTCGCCTTGACCGAGGCCGGCCTCGCCGCGCGCGACCGCATCGCGCTCACGATGCTGCGTGGCGCCGGGCTGCCCGTCGCGATCACGCTGTCGGGCGGCTACGCTGCGACGCCCCACCGGACCGCGCAGCTGCACGCGAGCGTGTTCCGCGAGGCGGTGCGGGTCGCTGCGGGAGCGATGGGGGGTTCAGGGCACCGCTGACGCCGGTGCGCCGGGCGCGATCGGCGTGGTCGACGTCGTGCCAGGCGCATCCGGCACCGCCGCCGCCTTCGGCTCAGCCGCCGGTACGACGGCCGCCGGGCTCGTGGGATCACCCTTGGGTGCGTCGATGAACCTGTTGATCAACAGCTTCGACAGGAAGATCATCATGACACCCACCAGGATCACGAGCGTGCAGGTCTCGACCGTCTCGCGGATCTTCTTGTTGCGCCGCTTGGCACGCACCTCGGGCGTGATGTCGATCGATCGGTCGATGGAGCCGACGAGATCCCCGAAGAGACCACGATCGTTCATGTCTTCCTGCCGCTGCAGCGACTTGCCCGCTTCGAGCCGATCACGCTCGGCTTCGGTCAGCATGACCTTGCCGAGCTGCGCCAGCGCGCGCTCCACATCGGCGAGCTCCAGCGTGCTGCCTTGCTTCGCCTCGGTCAAGGCGATGATGTTGCGAGTCAGCATGAGCGTGCGCGTCTGGCTCTTGACGGCATGGTTCGCCAGCCGCGCCAACGCCACGGGCCCAGGTTTGACGCCGAGCCGGCCAAGGACCCGTTGCAGACGGACCGACTCGGTGTGTTCGGTGCGCTCGGTCCGCACCGTGATCTGGGCCCATTCGTTCCACGCGCTGTGATCCGCACGCAAGACGCGGCTGGTGGCGATGATGGAGAAGTCCCGGTAGGAGTGGCCGTCGACGGCAGAGCGCCATTCGTCGCCGGGCACCTCGAACCGGGGTTCGCCGCGCTGCTCGGCGACCGGAAGACCGGCGACGATGCGGCAGAGCTGGTACTTGATCCAGTCGGATCGATCGATCTGGGAAACCAACACCACGGCGCCATCGGGCACCTCGCGCAGGAGTTGATGCAGTTCCTTGGCGTCGCGGATCGTGCTGGCGTTGATCCTGGCCAGGTTGACGCCCATCTCCGCGGCGATGGTGGCTGCCATGACCTGCTTGCCGCTGTCGGGGGGGCCGAGGAACAGCGTGTGCGGAAACCGCATGCCCGCCGCCAGGCTCAGTTCGACGGTTCTCTTGAGCAGCGTCGAGATCGAGGGGGCTTCGGTCAGGTGCTCGAAGCTCGGCGGCTGAAGATCCAGGGGAGATGGCCGGCATGGCACAGCGGATGTGGTGCGTTGCATGGGGGGCTCCGGAAGGGGCCGACGAGGTCGGCGAGAAGTGTGACGTTCCGCAGGGAACGCGCCAGTTGAACGCCTCAACGCGGGCCGTAGTTCATGCGAATCCGAGGGATCGAAAAATGTCCTCCGGAGGCAGGTCCCGCCCTGCCCATCCGGGGGGGAAGTGAGCCATGCGACCGCGTGCCTGAAAGGGCCGTCAGCCGACCCGGTCGTCTGCTTGCGTGAACCTCCCGAAGCTTCACTGCACGAGGAAGCCTCGGCTAGGCCGTGGCAAGCGAAGCCCGAGCAGGTGATGGGGCAGGGTGGAGATCATGTAGAAGGCTATGGTCGCGACGGCGACTTGGCGTGCCCCGAAGCCGCCGAGCATCAAGCACAGTGGCCAGAGGCAAAGCGCGGTCGGCACCATGAGCGGCATGCTGAGTGCATGGACACGCATGATCCGCGCAAGTGTTCCTGCCGGCGCAGGTGGCGGTTCCATCACCACGCGCGTGTTGGCGAGTCGACAGGTGTGACGGACCGCGTGGACCCCGAGAAAAAAGCAGCCGACTGCAAAGAGGGGATCCGTGAGTGCGGCCATGGTCGTGACGAGCCCGTGCTCCGCCAGGTCAAGCACCGCCTCGAGACGTCTTGCACGGCGGAACCGTGCCATCGCGCCGCACACCGCAAGCACGGCGCCGGCCGCCACGCCAAGCAGCGCACCCGACCGGAGCGCATCCAGATCAGGCATCCATGCCGCATTCGCCCACGGCGTCGCAGCAGCGATCTCAGCGAAGGGTGCCCAGGCCGCCACGGCATTGCAGGCGAATGCCGTCGCGAGCAGCAGCAGGCCGCGGCTACACACGAGGCACCAGCGTGCGAGCGGTCCATCGTCATCTGCTCCCACCGCAGTGGCGTCAGCCATGCCGAAGTGGAATACGGTCAGCAGCAGGAAGGCGAGCGTGACGATCCCCGGCTGCCACGCGAGCAACGCCGTGCAGCCGACCATCATGGCGAGGTACCACCGGAATCCGGCCACTCGACTGGCGAATCCCGTTCGGCCCGCGAGCCGTGCCGCGACCGACCAGTCCGCCGCTCCATGCGGCATGCCAAAGAGGACGAGCGCAATGAGGAATGGCCAAGGCGCGGATTCCGTCGTGGACCCGGGCACAAGGGTTGCGAGCATGATGCCGCCCAGGAGCGCAGCCCATGGCACCGCTCGCGGCATCCACAACGAAAACCCTCCCGCCTCCGCCCCAGGAAGCCGGTCGCCTTCGAGGCGAGCCGGATTCGGGGCGGTGGGCGGGAGGGAGATCACGCCTGAGAGGTCGCGTCAGGCGCGTTGACCGTCACTCAGGGCCTTCACGCCCTGGTAGCACACCAGACCGAAGAACACCTTGTTGACGACGTCCGCGACGTTGTAGCAAATCTCACGCCAGCTCTCGCCGTTGGCTCCGTTGAGGGCCATCAGGAAGCCGATCGGATAGATGACCCAGCCGATCGTCACGAAGAGCCGCATGGTCTTCAGGCTGCTCTGGATGCTCGCAGGCGCTTCCGACATGGACTCCGAGACCTTGGTGAACAGCATGTACACGATGTAGAGCCACGCGCCGCAGCTGACCACGTACCAGGTCCACCACTGCTGGCTGCCGGTGGCGCTTTCTTCCGCAACCCAAGCGGTCACCAACATCACGAATGACCAGAAGACGAGACCCTTGAAGAGTTCGCTTCCCTTCTTTCCGAGGTTCAGGAGCAGGGGGAACTCCATCACGAGCAGCGGAACCGTGATCAGCCAATCGATGTACCGGTAGGCGGTCGGGAACTGCTTGATGGTCGCTCCCTCGATGCGGGTTCCGTCGGCGTTGAACAGGCCTGCAACGCCCTCGAGGTAGATGCCGCTCATTCGCCAGTAGTGGAAGGCGGCGACCGCACAGATGATGCCTGCCACGGTCATCGCGGTCTGGTACTGCATCGGCACGGTCTTGCGCTGCAGCCAGAAGTAGAGAGCGCCTGCGCCCATGGCCACGGTGGAGAGCCAGAAGAGGTACATGGTGACCCCCTCCATCGAAAGGCCCGCGTTGAGGGCACGCATGGTGGTTGACATGTCCGCGATGAGCAACGTCATTGACTGTTCTCCGAAGGGGCTTTGGAAGATCCCTCCGCCGGGAGCTTCCGTGGGCCTAGGAATGGTGATCACGACTTCTGTGATTCGGAGATTCAGGATTCGTCAGATTCAATCTATTGGCTCCATTCCCGAGTTCCCGCGGGCGGACGGGGGCGGAGCGCAGCGATGCGACGGGATGCAACATGCTTCCAAAAAGGCACTTAAGGCTTGGCCGCTGTGCTGTGTGGGTGAGCGATTGGAGCCAAGTTTCCTCACGGCTTCGGCGCATGCCGGTTGGATCGTCATGAGGCGCACCCCTCGAGGTTGGCGTGACCAATCGATCTGCATCAACCTTGCGCCGGCGCGCATTCAGTCCCGTTGTGCTGACGAAGTCTCGGCGGATCATCATTCGGTCCGCCCCCCCCAGCCCAAGCCTGTGAACGTTCGCTGACGTGTCGTCAGTGGGCTGTCTCACAGGGTGGGCTCAACAGAGAGGTTCTCATGCTGAATGTCTTCGCGACTTCGTTCGTGCTCGCCGTGTCATCCCTGGGATCGCAGGCCTCGCCCGTCGCCACTCAAGCTCCGGCAGTGTCCAAGCAGGCGACCATCGTCGACACCGCCGTTGCCGTGGGCAACTTCAAGACGCTCGTTGCTGCGGTCCAGGCGGCGGGCCTGGCCGAGACGCTGAGCGGCGCCGGTCCATTCACTGTGTTCGCTCCGACCGACGAAGCCTTTGCCAAGTTGCCGGCGGGCACCGTTGACACCCTGCTGAAGCCGGAGAACAAGGCGAAGCTTGCGGCCATCCTGACCTACCACGTTGTCCCCGGCTCAGTGAAGGCGGCTGACGTGGTCAAGGTGAAGCACTTGGGAACCGTCAACGGCCAGCGCGTCGGCATCAAGGTCGAAGGCCCGAAGGTGATGGTGGACGGTGCACTGGTGAGCGCGACCGACATCGGGTGCTCCAACGGCGTCATCCACGTGATCGACAGTGTGATGCTGCCGGTCGACGGCACGGTCGTCGACGTTGCCGTGAAGAACGGCTCGTTCAAGACGCTGGTCGCCGCGGTCCAGGCTGCCGGCTTGGCAGAGACCCTCGCGGGCAAGGGACCATTCACGATTCTCGCTCCGACTGATGAAGCCTTCGCGAAACTTCCCGCGGGTACGCTGGAGATGCTGCTGAAGCCGGAGAACAAGAAGCAGCTCGTCGAGATCCTCTCGTACCACGTCGTGCCCAATGTGACGGCGTACAGCGACTCGGTGGTCAAGATGAAGGAGGTTCCGACCCTTCTCGGCAAGCCCATCGGCGTGAAGGTTGTTGGGGACAAGGTGATGCTCGGTGGCGCCAACGTGGTCGCCGTCGATGTGGAGTCCAGCAACGGTGTGATCCATGTCCTGGACGCAGTGCTCCTTCCCCCGGCAGCGGCTGCCGCGGGAGACCAGCCCAAAGGCAACGCGAAGTATTGAGAGCTTCGTTCGCAACCCAGTCATCTGATTGCGGCTCCGCCGGTCCTCCGGCGGGGCCGCTGTGCTTCACGGCGCATCGCCAGCCCTCCGTCGATCCGCCCCCGGGTGTCATGAAGGGCCCCGTGGCGGCGGCGTTCCACCACGCTCTGCGAGGTCGAGCCGGGAGCTACCCTGTGGCCGCGGACGGCGCGACGCCTGCGCGAACGCGAACCCTCACCGAACGCTGATCCCATGGGCAACCGCAACGAAGGCACCTCACGCACGCGACGCACCTCCGGCGACATGATCGCCGCACTCGGTTTGGTGAAGCATCCCGAGGGGGGCTTCTATCGCGAGACCTTCCGCGCGCCCGATGCACCGCGCGGTGCGAGCACCTCGATCCTGTTCCTGCTCCCGGCGGGCGAGCTCAGTCGCTGGCATCGCGTGGATGCCGACGAGCATTGGCTGTTCCACGACGGCGATGCGCTTGAACTGCTCGTGGCGGACCCGGCGTCGGGTGCGCAGGAGCGCATCGTGCTGGGTTGCGACATCGCCGGCGGTGAGCGGCCGCAGGCCGTGGTACCGCGCGGCTGGTGGCAGGCCGCCCGGCCGCTGGGGGAGTGGACAATCGTTGGCTGCGTGGTCGCGCCCGCGTTCGAGTTCGCCCGCTTCGAGATGGCGCCCGAGGGCTGGGAGCCGCGTCCGGCGTGACGGCTCCCGTCAGGGCTTGCCGCGCGCGGGCTCGCGGGTCGCGACGACCAACCACGAGTCATCACGCAGCCGGACCGCGCAGGGATCCACGCCGGGCATGCGCATGGACGTCACGGCGGGTGCCCAGCGCTTCCCGTCCGCACTCGTCATCGGCCATGGTCCGGGGCCGGACCCGAAGAAGAGGAGCTGCGTGCCGTCGCTCAGCAGGTTGCCGAACCAGCGGTCGCGCGTCGAGGGCAGCGGCAGGTCGGCCGCACGCGTGAACGCGAGGCCGTCGGTGCTGGTGGCGTGGTAGCCGTTGCCGCCCGGCTGCGGTTCACCGCGGCGTCGCCGCTCGAGGAACTCGGCGGGCGTCCCGTTGTCCGGCACCACGAGGTGGAACACACCCTCGTGCAGCGCCGCCGCGCAGTCGACCACCACGCGACCCGGCACCGTGAAGCGCACGCCCGGCTCGTAGTCGTAGTGCGTGGCATCGGTCGACGTGGCCGAGTGGACCGCGGTCTGGCCGGGCGCCGCGTCGGTGCCGGTATGCGTGATGAAGTACAGGCGCACGCGGCCGTCGGGCAGCACGACGAGTGCGGGATCGAAGGGCGGCGCGAGCGCGACATCCATGTTCGCCACCACGATCGGCTTCGGTTCGCCCCAGGTGCGACCATCGTCGCTGGAGAACCGCACGGCGATGCGGTTGAAGTGTGCGCGGTCATCCTTGGGGAAGGCCTGACACGCGATCGCCAGTCGACCGTCCTGCAGGCGCGCGATGCTGGAGACATCCGCGCGGCCGAACGTGGCGATGGTCGACGCCGTGCCGTCAGCCGTCACGCGCTGCACGACCAGCTCGTTGTCCCACGGCCCGGGCGCCGCTGCCGGTGTACCGGGTGCCGGGGGCGTGGCGGTCTGGAGCGCGATCCCTGCCGCCGAGACGAGTGTGATGATCGAAAGGGCAATGGTGTGCATGGCGCGACGGCTCCTGGGACTGGAGAACCTACCCGGTGCAGACTGTTACGCTTGTGAGATGCCACAGCAGCACAGCGCACGCGTCGGTGGAACCGTCATGGCCTGCACGGGGATCGCCACCATCATCCTGATCGGGTCCATGGCCGGGTTCACGAAGGCCCAAGCCCCGAAGCCGCCCGTGCTGCTCGATCAGGGCTGGAGCGCCGAGGATCGTGCCGCCTATCACCGCAGCTCGCAGGGTTCGGCGGTGATGCCGTACCAGCTCTTCCTGGCCCTGGAACAGGCGGAAGGCACCGAGCCCTTCCGTGCTGACTCGGTGTCCGACCGATTCGGCCTGCTGACCGAGCCCGCCGATCCGCGCACCAACCCCGATGGGCTGCCCATCGGGCTCGTGAAGACCTCGGTTCCCGCCGGACGATGGAAGGGGGATTGGATCGGTCTGTCGTGCTCGACCTGCCACTGCTCGGAGTTGAGCTACAAGGGCCAGAAGATCCGCATCGAGGGCGGTTCGAACCATGCGTTCGACTTCGCCGGCTACATCAGTGCGCTGGATCAGGCTCTGGCCGCCACGCAGCGTGATCCCGCCAAGTTCGACCGCGTGGCGACGCGGATGAAGGCCAACGGTGACGGCGCCCGCGCGGAGCTGCGCGCACAACTCGACGAGGCTGCCCAGGTGGTCCACACCTACATCTCGCGTGATGCCGCGATGGCCACCCCCAGCGGTCCCGGCCGCATGGACGCGCTGACGCTCATCCACACGCGCGTGGTGGATGGTGCACTCGGCGTGCCGGAAAACTGGGAGGCCGCGCTCGCACCGGCCAAGCCCCCGTTCCTCTGGAACGCACCGCAATCGGCATGGGTCCAGTGGTCCGGCACCGCCAGCGATCCGTTCTACCGAAATGCCACCGAATCGATGGGGGTGTTCACGCGCATGGACCTTCGGTCGCCGTCGCCCGAGCAGGGGCTCTTCGAGTCGACGGTCGATGTCCGCGGGCAGCTGAAGATCGAGGAGTTGCTCCGTCGCCTGGCGCCGCCCAAGTGGCCCGAGGAGGTGTTCGGTCCGATCGATCGTGCCAAGGCGGCGCGCGGCCGAGCCTTGTTCATGGAGCACTGCTCCGCCTGCCACAGCACCTACCCGCATCGATGGAGCGTGCCCAAGGTCGACGGCAAGCGGTTCATCGAGAACGCCCTCGTGCCGGACGTGTATGTCGGCACCGACCCGCAGCAGTTCAAGACCCCGGGCTTCAACCGCCAGCCGGAGTACCTGACGGGCAACATGGCATCCTGGATGTCGCCGCCGTTCAAGGGCGCCGAGCTCGCGCCGTCGCTGGCCGTGCTGTCCACCGCCCGCAAGGGCGTCCTGGAACGTGCCCTCTCGTCCGCGGGGCTGACGCCTGCGGAGCTCGTGGATGCGCACGGCTACCGCTACGACTGGGAGAAGCCGCCCACGCAGGCCTCGTACAAGGCCGGTCCGCGCGATGGCGTGTGGGCCACGGCGCCGTTCCTCCACAATGGTTCGGTACCGAGCCTCTACGACCTGTTGACGCCGGCCAAGGAGCGCCCCAAGACGTTCTTGGTCGGCCGCGACTTCGACCCGGTCAAGGTCGGTGTCGACACCAGCGGGAACTCGGGGCGCTTCGAATTCGACACCACGCGCATCGGCAACTCCAACGCCGGGCACTCCTTCGAGAACGGCCCGCTCGGCGCGGGCGTGATCGGTCGTCTGCTGAGCGAGCAGGAGCGCTGGGATCTCGTGGAGTTCCTGAAGTCGATCCCGACCGAGGCCGGGCAGGTCACGCCCTACGGCGGGCCCAAGGATCCCGTCGAGGCCTGGAGCGATGTGCACTTCTTCAACAACGCGCAGCCCACCAGCTATCCCGTGCCTGCACCGCCGATGGCGCTGGGCGCAGAGCGCGTGCTGCCCGGTGAGGGCGAACTGATCCAGCGATTCGTCGACCAGACCATGGCCCGCATGCGCATCCAGTACCCCGAGGGTTCGGAGGTTCGGCGCGACGCGCATCCGAAGACCCACGGCATGGTGAAGGCCCGCTTCGAGGTGCTCGACGGGCTGCCTGCGGAGTTCCGTCACGGCCTCTTCGCGACGCCGAAGTCGTACGACGCCATGGTCCGCTTCTCGGCGAGCGGCACCGAGATCTCGGCCGACACCGTGCAGCAGGCGCACGGCATGGCGATCAAGGTGCTGGGCGTCGAGGGCCCCAAGGCCCTCGAGGACGAGCGCGATGCCACCACGCAGGACTTCGTGATGATCAACTACCCGACGTTCCTCTCGAGGAACGTGGCCGACTACGAGGCGTTCCACGCCGCTCGCATTGGCGGGCTTGCCCAGACCGAGGTCCTCCTGAAGATGAACCCGCCGGTGCTCCGCGCCATCGAGGGGCTCAACGGTGCGTCGTTCTGGAACCCGCTGCAGTCACGCTACTGGAGCCAGACGCCCTATCGGCTCGGTGCGGGCGCGATGAAGTTCTCCGCCAGGCCGGTCGTTGCCCCGGTGAAGCCGGCTGCGATCCGGAAGAGTCCCGACTACCTGCGGCAGGCGATGGTGACGCAGATCGGTGCCGACGAGGTGGTCTTCGAGTTCCTGGTCCAGCTGCAGAAGGATCCCGTGACGATGCCCGTGGAGGATGCGCTGGTCGAGTGGATGGAGTCGGAGTCGCCGTTCGTGCGTGTGGCGATGCTGCGCATCCCCAAGCAGGACCTTTCGTCGGGCGAGGATTTGAGGATCGCCGAGAACCTCTCGTTCACCCCGTGGCATGCCCTCGAGGTGCAGCGGCCGCTCGGGGGCATCAACCGCGCACGCAAGGTGGCCTACGAGGCGATCTCGAAGTACCGCCACGAGCGCAATGGCGTGCCGCGCGTGGAGCCGTGATGGGTACGGTGGCGGCCGCGACCGCCCCCTGACCTCGATGGGGCCGCGCGCCGTGTCACCGCCCGGCCAATGATGTCACCGCCCGGCCCATGATGCCGCGCGAGTGACGCCCTGTCGGCTCAGCCCCATGTGCGCCGGTATGCACCGTCGGTGTCGTAGCGCTCGGCCTGGGCACGCACATTGAAGGTGCGGTTGCGGGGATCGTTGCCGACGCCGGCCACATATTGCCAGTTGCCCCAGTTGGGGCCCACGTCGTGATCCAGAAGTTGGCTTTCGAACCACCAAGCGCCCCAGCGCCAATCGACGCCCGCCGTCTTCGCCAGCCAACTCGCGGCGTTCTGCCGACCGCGATTCGAGAGCCAGCCGGTTGCGGCCAATTCGTGCATGCAGGCATCCACGAACGGCTCGCCGGTGGTGCCCGAACGCCAGCGTTCGAACGCGTCGACATCCTGCCTGCCGCAGGGCGTGCGCCCCATCATGCCGCTGGCCGCGAACGCCCGCGACTGCCAGCGTCGGACCCACAGGTGGAAGTAGTCACGCCACAACAGCTCGAACCAGAGCCAGTAGGTCGAGTCGTTGGCCACGCGCTCGCGCTCGTACCGGCGGATCTGTGCGGCGACCTCCCGCGGCGAGATCGTGCCCGTGGCGAGCCAGGTCGACAGGCGCGACGAGAAGTCAGCACCCAGCAAGCCATCACGGGTCTCCTTGTACCGCGCAAGGCAGTCGTCCTGCCAGATCCACTGCTGCATGCGCTCAAGCCCGGCAGCGCGCTCGCCACGCGCGGTCGATGGAGCGCGAGGGTCGCGCTGCAGCGCGGCGATCCGCGCCCGGCGAAGGTCCGCGCCCGACAGCGTGGCATCTGACGTGGCTTCGCTCCATTCGCGCGTGGACGCAGGCACATCCAGACTGGTCAGCGCAGGGACGGGCTCCGGCGTCTTGCACGACCGCTCCACCAGGCGACGGAAGTTCGAGAAGACCTCGGGGAGCTCCTCGATGGGAAACGGCAGGTCCGCTGCCGCGATCATGGTGGTTTCGTCGTGCGTGACCAGGCGCGTACCCCGATCCGCAAGGGCCCGGGCCACCCGTCGGTTCTGCATGAGTTCATCGTGCGCCGGGCACGGCGCGGTGTGGACCTCGATGGCGCCCAGGTCGGCGACGAGCTTCGGGATGACCTGCTCCGGCTCGCCGCGCAGCACACAGAGCGCCGAGCCGATCGATCGCCAATCCGCCCGCAGGCCATCGATCGCCTGGAGCCAATGACCCACGCGGCACTCGCTCGCGCGCGGCAAGCACAGGCCACGCGCCAACTCGACGGAACCGAAGGCATCCTCCGGGATGCACAGGACCCCGATGACGTGTCCTCGCGATGCCGCTGCTGCGGCCGTCACGGCGGCGTGATCATGGACTCGCAGGTCCGTTCGGTGCCAGACGAGGCAGGGCGGTGCAAGGCTGCCGGGCATGGGACACAACCCTAGGCGCCCGCCAGCGGCTGGTCACCGCGCCGGATCGTGAATCGAGGGAGCTGCATGATCACGGTGCGCGACGCCTCGGATGAAGGATTCACGAACAACGTGGTCAATCCGATCAACTTGAGCACACCGAGCAATCGCCGCAACCCAACGACTCCGTGCGATGCGGTTCACCCGCATCACTCCCGAGGCTGCATGGCGGCAGCCATGCTCTGCAGCGCACTGTCCATCCCGCGTCGGTAGGTCCACGCCCGTTGCGCCGCATCCTCGTGCGTGGCCCCGTCCTTCAGGGCAGCCGAGAGTGCCGACGATGCCCGCTCACCGATGGCATCGTTCCCGAGCAGCACCACGGACATGATCGCCAACTCATACAGCGCCGCGCACGATGCCTGGTCGCCCGCATTGAACCGCGGCACCCCGCGCTCGATCGCCAGCTCGAGGATGGCGGCAGCGCTCCGGATGCGCGAGGGCATCATGGCAGCCTCCGCCGCGCTGGTCGCACTGGCCGCGGGGAGCACACGGTCGATGATGTGGATGATGCCGTTGGCGGCCTCGATGTCGGCGACCTCGATGCGAGCGCCGCCCGCCGTGATCACACCGGCGTCGAGCGCGAAGGCCACGCTGCCATCGCCCAGGAGCGTGCGCGCCGAGCCCTGCGCCAGCATCTCCTCGCGCCGGATCGCGGTGGGCACGACGTGTGCCCCGAGCACCGCGGTCAGCGCGGCACGATCGGCAAGCAGGGCCTTGAGGTCCTCGGCGGGGATCGCACCGAAGGCCTGGTTGGACGGGGCCAGCAGCGTCCAGGGACCGGGGTTGCGCGCCCCCAGTTGCGGACCGATCCCGGCGGCATCGATCGCCGCACGCAGCGTGGAGAACCGTTCGTCCTCGGCGATGATGGCCTCGATGCTCCGCAGTTCAGGCACCATGACCGCATCGATCACGTGCACGAGGCCGCCGTCGAAGGCCACGTCCGTCGCCACCAGGCGCGCACCGTCGATCGTGAGCGAGGTCGGATCGACCTCGAGCGATTGCCCCGAGAGCGCACTGAGGCGTCGGCGGTCCAGGACCGACGAGCTGCCCACCGAGGATCCGACCACATGGTGCTTGAGGATCGCCTGCAGGGTGGGCTTGCCTTTGGCGCTGGTCAGGAACTCGACCTGATCCTTGGGAAGCTTCGCGAACGCCTCGTTGGTGGGTGCGAAGATCGTGAGCTTGGCATTCGCCGGAAGTTCGATGCCCGAAGCCTTGACCAGGGCAAGCAGCGTGGTCAGGTTGGCCTTGGTGGCCACCGCGGCCAGTGAACCGGCCGATGCAGGTGAGGTGGACGCCTGTCCGGCCGGGCGGATCCAGTCGACCTCGATCGCAAACGGACCTTCCTTCTTGTCGGAGAGCGTGATCCCCACCGATTCGATCGACGCAGGATCGAGCGGGGGGGCATTGCGCACCCGCTGCCCGAAGCTGTTGGCCACGCACTCACCGAAGGCGATCTCGACGTCGATCCACTCTCCGGCTGTGGTCGCGAACACGCGCTGGTACCCGCCAGCCATCAAGCGCAGGCGCGAGGAGCGGATGTCGCACTGGTAGGTCCGGCCGTCACCCCTCACGCGCAGCACGAGCCCGCTCGCTCCGGCAAAGGTTCCCTCGGGCACGGAGGTGCGGACCTGCGAGAAGCCGCCGTTGTTTTCGAGCGAGAGTTCACCGGAGAACCGCATCGTCCCGCCATCACCGGCCTCGATGCGACCGGTGGACAGCCCACCCATGACGCCGTCGAGGACGGTCTGCCAGCCCTGGATCCCGCCGTCGAACTCAAGGTTCGAGTCCGCGGCAGCGAGGGCGGGCGAGGAGCAGAGCAGCGCAGCGAGCAGGAGCAGACGTGAGCAGGTGGGCAGCATCATGGCCCGGGGGCTTCGCAGCGCTCGGGCCGCTGGATGCCGAATCCCCGTTAGGCCAACAGATCCTTGACCACCCGCGCCGGTTCCTGCACCCCGGTCAGGCGGTGGTCGAGGCCGTTGTGGCGGTAGGTGAGCCGTTCGTGATCGAACCCCAGGAGGTGGAGGATCGTGGCCTGCAGGTCGCGCACCGAGACGGGGTCGCGTGCGATCCGGTAGCCGAGGTCATCGGTCTCGCCATGCACGTGGCCGCCGCGCGCGCCGCCGCCGGCCATCCAGATCGAGAAGGCGTGGGGGTGGTGGTCACGCCCGAGGAAGTCCCGCTTGCCGTCGCGGAACTCGGCCACCGGCGTGCGGCCGAACTCGCCACCGCACACAATCAGCGTTTGGTCGAGCAGTCCGCGTCGACGAAGGTCGGTGATCAGCGCCGCGAGCGGACGGTCGACCTGACCGCACTTGGCCGGCAGCTGGTGCACCAAGTCGTCGCTGGCGTTGGTGCCGTGGCCATCCCAGCCCCAGTCGAAGAGCTGCACGTAGCGCACGCCGCGCTCGACGAGCCGGCGGGCGAGCAGGCAATTGTTCGCGAAGCTCGATGCGCCCGGCTCGGCGCCGTACAGCTCGCGCGTGGCAGCATCCTCGCGCGCCAGTTCCATCGCTTCCGGCGCGGCCAGTTGCATGCGGTGTGCGAGCTCGTACTGCGCGATGCGCGTGGCCGTCTCCGGATCGCCCGATCGATCGGCTGCGATCCGGTTGAGATCGTTGATCGACCCGATTACGGCCGATCGCCCGGCCCGATCGACACCCTTCGGATCGTTCAGGAAGAGCACGGGGTCGCCGCTCGTGCGGCACTGCACGCCTTGGAAGACGCCCGGCAGGTAGCCGCTGCCCCAGATGCCCTTGCCGGCGTCGGGTGTCTGCCCCGACACGAGCACCACGAACGATGGCAGGTTGCGGTTCTCGCAGCCGAGCCCATAGGTCACCCAGGCGCCCATGCTCGGCGAGCCGAATCGCGGTTCGCCCGTATGCAGCAGGAGCTGCGCGGGTGCATGGTTGAACTGCGAGGTGTGCATCGAGCGGATCAGGCAGAGCTCATCGGCGACCCCACCCAACTGCGGGAGCAGGTCGCCCAGTTCCATGCCGCTCTGTCCACGCTTGCCGAACCCATGCAATGGGCGAAGCAGTTCCGGATGCCCCTTGATGAAGGCGAATCGCTCGCCCTTCAGGTACTCATCGGGGCAGGGCGTGCCATGCAGCCGAGCCAAGTCGGGCTTGTGGTCATAGAGCTCGAGCTGCGATGGACTGCCGGCCAGGTGCACGTAGATCACGGACTTGGCGCGTCCGGCGAAATGCGGGCTGCGCGCCGCGACCGGGTCGACCTGGCCATCGAGCAGCGGTGCCGCCACGCCCAGCTCACCCAGCGCCAACGCACCGAGCCCCAGGCTCCCGGCACCCAGGAACTGGCGTCGCGTGATCGCATGCAGACTCGGCAGGTCGTGTCGCATCATGGTCGGCTCAGGAACTCGTCGGTGTTCAGGATGGCGCTGGCCACGCTGGTCAAGGCTGCACGGTGCACGGCTTGATCACCATCGCCGGCCATCGTGGCGGCGTCGGCTGGCGCGGCCTCGTAGCGGGCCCGCTCGGCCGCGTACAGGGATCGCAGCACGCCGCGCTCGGCATCGAGCGGTGCGCGCAGGAGCGCACGATGCCACATCGCATCGATCGCCGCCTCTGGTTGGAGCCCATCGACGGATTGTGCGAGGGCCACCGCGCATTCGACGAAGGCAGGGTCGTTCAGCGTGACGAGCGCAGCCAAGGGCGTGTTCGTGCGCACGCGGCGCACGGTGCAGGTGGCGCGGTCCACCGCGTCGAGGGTCATCAGGCTCGGATACGGCGCCGAGCGGCGCCAGAAGGTGTAGATCGCCCGTCGGTGGCGCTGCGCCCCTTCGCTGGTCGTCCACTGCGAGCCGTTGTAGACGACATTCCAGATCCCATCGGGCTGCGGCGGCATGACCGGCGTGCCACCCATCGTGCGGGAGAGGAGCCCCGAGACGAGCAGGGCGCTGTCGCGGATCGCCTCGGCATCCAATCGTCGGCGCGGCGCGTGCCAGAGCAGCCGGTTGGTCGGGTCGCGTTCGATGCCCGGCCCCGCACGCACGGCCGCCTGCCGGTACGTCGCGCTCATGACGAGTTCACGCAGGAGCGCCTTCATGTCCCAACCGCCCTCGCGGAAGCGGACGGCAAGGTCATCCAGCAGTTCGGGGTGCGAAGGCGGCTCGCCCATCACGCCGAATTCGTCGCTGGTGGCGACCAGTCCAGTTCCGAACAACGACTCCCAGGCGCGGTTCACGATGACGCGCGCGGTGAGCGGGTTCGAAGAGGCGACCAACCACTCGGCCATGCCACGACGGTCGCGCGGCCATGCGTCATCGAAGGCATGCAGGGCTGGTGGTGTTCCCGCCGCCACGGCTTCGGCCGGCGAGGTCAGGGCACCGCGATCGAGCCGGTGCGTCGTGCGACGGCGATCCTGCGGGAGCTCCTGGAGCACCGGGATCGACGTGGCGCCGTGGGCGGTCGTGACCGGCATCGTGGGGGCCTCGTCATCCGTGTCGGCGTCGGCCTGCTGGTTCAGGAAGTCCATGAACCGGTAGTAGTCTGCGTGGGCCAGGTCGTCGTAGGGGTGCGCGTGACACTGCACGCACTGCATCGACAGGCCCATCCAGGCATTCCACGTCGTGGCGACGCGGTCCATGACCGCCGCCATGCGGAACTCCTCGTTGTCGGTGCCGCCTTCGGTGTTGTTCAGCGTGTTGCGGTGGAAGGCCGTGGCCATCCGCGTCCGATCGTCGGCTCCGGGCAAGAGGTCGCCCGCAAGCTGTTCACGCGTGAAGTGGTCGAACGGCATGTTCGCGTTCAAGGCATCGATGACCCAATCCCGCCACGCCCAGATGGTGCGGTTCCCGTCCTTCTCGTAGCCCTGTGTGTCGGCGTAGCGTGCGATGTCGAGCCAGGGCGCAGCCCATCGCTCGCCGTAGTGGGGCGAAGCCAACAGGCGATCGACCGCGCGTTCATAGGCATCGGGTGCCGCATCCGCGAGGAAGGAGGCGAGCTCATCTTCCGTCGGCGGCAAGCCGATCAGATCGAGCGAGATCCGGCGCAGCAGCGTCGCACGGTCCGCTTCGGGCGACGGCTCAAGCCCGGCGGCGCGAAGGCTGCGAAGGATGAACCCATCGATCGGCTCGCGGCACCAGCGATCGTTCGCTTCAGCAGGGCGATCGGGTTGGACCGGCACCACGAAGGACCAGTGCGGCGACTCCGGTGCGCCAGCGGCGATCCAGTCGTGGAGCAGCGCTCGCTCGGCGTCGGTCAACGCCTGACCCTCGGGTGGCATGCGCTCGTCGGCATCGTCTGCGGCGATGCGGCGCAGCAGTTCGCTCGCCGCTGGGTCACCGGGCACGATGGCTCGATGCCCGCTTGCCGCGGGTCGACTCGCGCGCTCCGTCCCATGGAGATTCAAGTGCCCGCGCTCGCGCACACCGCCGTGGCACTTCAGACATCGCTCGGCGATCAGTCGTCGCGCGCTCTCGGCCAGCGGCAACGGACCATCCGTGCCGACCACGCACGCGACCATGGCAAGGGAGAGCAGCACGAGGCGATGGTAGCCCCGCTCGGCGGATCAACGATCACGCGGAGCATCAAGAAACGACTGCATGGCGCGGCGGACGGCGTCGGGTGCATCGGAGAAGGGGACATGCCCGGCGTCAGGCACCAGCACCACGGTGCTCAGTCGGATCCCATCACCGAAGACCCGCGCCATGCTCGGGTCGGTCACGCGGTCCTCCTCACCATAGAGCACGAGCGTCGGCGCCTGCACGCCATCGAGCTGGCCATCGAGCCCGCCCTCGAGGAACGGTCGCAGCGCAGCCACGATCCGCAGCGTCGCGGGTCGAAGCCGCTGCGCGCGTTCGACCATCGCGGCGAGGAGGGGCTCCGGCACCGGCGGCGGTCGCTTGAAGACCATACCCATGATCCGCACCAAGTCATCGCGTGACTGGATGTCCAGGGGATTCGCGCCGGTGTCCGCGAGCTTCATGAACTCGTTGCGGACCGGTGGATCGACGCCCGCCGGCGCGAGCAGCACGAGCCGATCGACCCGCTCCGGGTGCGCGATGGCGTAGGCGGTGGCCAGCGCACCGCCCATGCTCGTTCCCCCGAGGTCCATGCGTTCGATGCCCAGCGCCGCGCGCAACCGGTCGACCTGCTCCACGTACCACGCGGCATCTGGCGTCGCGCCATCGGGCAGTGGGTGGTCACCGAACCCCGGCAGGTCCGGTGCGATCACGCGTTGTTCCGGTCGCATCGCCGCGACCATCGTCATCGCTTCCTTGCTGGTGCCGAAGCCGTGCAGGAGCAGCAGCGGGGGAAGCCCGGGCGCGCTCCCGTCGGGCGCGCGCTCCATCACCGGCCACGATTGGTCGCCCACCACGACGGTCGTCGTCATGAGGCCGAACGCCAAGCCACCGAGCTTGCGGATCGTCCACTCGAACCCCGCAGGCCAGTTCCAGAGCGTGATGAGCCCGATGCACAGCGCCACGATGGGCGCGAGCACGGCAATCAGGATCTTTCGCCGCATCAGTTCATCCTAGGGATCGGATGGCCCTGTGGTTCATGCCGGCGTCGAAGTGCCCAGCTTCGACGCCCAGCCCGGCCCCACGACCTCGTCCGCACGCCTGGCAAAGCGCTCGGGCACGGGCATCTTCACGCTCGTCCGCTCACCCGTGATCGGGTGGTCGAACGCGATCGAGTGGGCGTGCAGGAAGAGCGTCACCGCCTTCTCGCGCAGGGCGCTGGTGTTGGGCGGGAGCAGGCTCCGGTAGACGCGGTCGCCCAGCACCGGTGCACCCAGCCACGCCAGGTGCGCACGGATCTGGTGCAGCCGCCCGGTTTCGATCGAGATCGAGAGCACCGCGTGGTCGCCCTTGGACGCGATCGTCCGCCAGTGGGTGATCGCGGGCTCGCCCGCCGTGGCGATCACGCTGACCTTGGTCCCGCCGCGCAGCGTTTCGGCCAAGGGTTGCCGGCAGGTGCCCTCCGGTCGGGGCAGTCGACCCTGCACGATCGCCAGGTATCCCTTGTCGATCGTGCGTCGCTCGAACTGCCGACGGATCGCGTCGTAGGCCGAGGCGGTCCGCGCCACGATCACGCAGCCGCTCGTTTCGCGATCGAGCCGGTGCAGCAGGCCCCAATCGCGCTGGTGACCGAGCCGCTCGAGCGTGCGGCCATCCTGCGCGAAGAGCGCGTTCATGAGCGTGTCGCGTTGGTGGCCCGTCCCTGGCTGCGTCGGCATGCCTGCGGGCTTGGCGGCGACCATCACGTGGTCGTCCTGCAGCAGCAGGCCAAGATCGAGCGCTGGATTCGCCACGGGCGGGGGAGGCATGCCGCTATCTTCGCGCAAAGCGCCTGTCGGCGCACGACCCTCCATGCTGCACACCATCCATCCCCGGCTCGCTGCCTTCGGCGAGAGCATCTTCACGACCATGAGCCGCCTGGCGGTCGAGCACAAGGCCGTGAACCTCGGCCAGGGCTTCCCCGACTTCGATGCCCCCGAGGTCGTGAAGCAGGCCGCGATCGATGCCATCAACGCCGGCCACAGCCAGTACGCGCGCGCCGCCGGGCTGCCGCACACCGTCGAGCGGATCAGCGAGCGCATGCGTGTCACGCATGGTTTCGCGCCCGATCCGATGGGGGAGGTGACGCTGTGCGCCGGCTGCTGCGAGGCGTTGACCGCGACGATCATCGGTCTGTGCGGCGTCGGCGACGAGGTGATCCTGCTCGACCCGTGCTACGACTCGTACGCGGCAGCCGTGGCCATGGCCGGCGCGACGGCGGTCCGCGTGCCGATGCAGGCGCCGGACTTCCGCATCGAGCGCCATGCGCTCGCCGCAGCGATCACGCCGCGCACCAAGCTCATCCTGCTGAATTCACCGCACAATCCGACCGGCCGCATCGCCACCGACGAGGAGCTGCGCACGGTCGCCGAGCTGGCCATCCAGCACCACCTGGTCGTCATGAGCGATGAGGTCTACGAAGAGATCCGCTTCACCGCACCGCACCGTTCGATCGCCTGCCTGCCCGGCATGCGCGAGCGCACGGTCATCGTGACCAGCATGGGCAAGACCTTCTCGGTCACGGGGTGGCGGCTCGGCTGGGCCGTCGCGCCGCCGTCGCTCACCGCTGCCGTGCGCGCCACCCACCAGTTCCTGACCTTCTGCGCACCGACTCCGTTCGTGCACGCCGCTGCCGTGGCCATCGACACGCTCGCCGATCCCCATGGCTACGGTGCCGACCTTCGTCGCGCGTACACCGAGCGCCGGGTGATCATGCACCGCGAGCTCTCGAGCGCGGGCCTGCAACCGCTCTGGCCTGAGGGGGCGTACTTCATGCTCGCCAGCGTTGAGCCCTGGGGCTTCACGGACGATGTCGACGCCGCCACCACGCTGGTGCGCGAGGCGGGGGTCGCGGCGATCCCGTGCTCGGCGTTCTACGACGCTGCCCAAGCCGAGCGCCGCTACCTGCGGTTTGCCTTCTGCAAGCAGGAGGCGACCATGCTCGAGGCCGGTTGTCGGCTGCGCGATTGGGTGGCGCGGCGATCATCCGCGCGGTGACCGCCGCCGGGCTGGCCGGACTGGCGCGGACGGTTGCACCGCAGCGGCCCAGGCTCTCGTGGTTATCGAGCCATCGGTGTGGCAGCTAGGGGGACCCGAGTCGGCGGGGGGCTTGCACCGTGCGATGGAATCGCTATGCTTGCCGATTCCCCACTCCTGACCAAGGATTTCACCGTGTACGCGATCATTGAAGACAGCGGAACCCAGATCAAGGTTGCCAAGGGCGATGTGGTGCAGATCGATCTGCGCGAACTCGCCACTGGCGGCAAGGAACTCACCTTTGACCGCGTTCTCGCGGTCAACACCGGCGGCAAGGCCACCATCGGCGCGCCGTACGTCAAGGGCGCCTCGGTCGTTGCGACCGTGCTCGGCGAGGAAAAGGGCGACAAGACGATCGCCGTGAAGTACAGCCGCCGCAAGGGCTACCGCAAGAAGATCGGCCACCGTCAGGGCTACCTGAACGTGCGGATCGAAGACATCAAGGCCTGATCCGTCGCCGGCGCCTGGTGCGCTGGGCACGCCTTGGACCTGAATCCGTCGAAAAACCTCGCGCCCCGTCGCACTCTTGCGGCGGGGCGCTAGTCTTGGTCCATGGTCAGACGATCGCTCGCGGGTCAACCCGCGGGAGGAAAGTCCGAACACGACAGGACACGATGGTGGCTAACGACCACCGGCCCCGGCGCAGGGGTCAGGGACAGTGCCACAGAAAACAAACCGCCACCGCAAGGTGGTAAGGGTGAAACGGTGCGGTAAGAGCGCACCGCTCCTCTGGTGACAGAGGAGGCAGGGCAAACCCCATCGCGTGCAAGCGCAAGCAGCCCCCGCCGAAAGGCACCTGTGGTCCGCAGGATGGGGCGGGTCGCGTGCTCCGAGCTGTCCGGCAACGGCAGCCTGAGAGAAATGATCGTCACCCGCAAGGGAACAGAATTCGGCTTACGACCAGATCTGCGCCGCATGGGCCAAAGCCCATGCACTTTTGCACTGCCTAAACTCAACCCTGACATGAACTTGTGTTCATTCCCGGCGTACAGGTGGCGCCTGGCTCGGTGTGTCTGCCTGGCATGTCTGGTCTTGCCGACCACCACATGTTGTGGTAGCAGTCCGAGAATGACGCAACAGATGGGCTGAAATCCGCAGATTTGTGTTGAGTCGGGTGTCCGACTCAGAAACAATCCCTCCTCAAATCCACGGGCGATTGGTGTTCCCGATCGCAGGCCTCCCACGCGGGCGTCCAACCGTTGACTGCACCTGAACGTACTCCCATGAGCATCACCCCAAAGACCAACAGCATCCAGACCTACACCTCGCTGCTCTACCGCAAGGCGATCCATCCCGAGTTCTTCGGCATCGAGGGCCGCAACCGGATCGAGCACTGCGGCATGGAAGTGGAAGGTTGGGTGTTCAAGGGCGGCCACTGCGCCCGCTTCGCGTTCGGCAGCACCGTGCTGGTCGAGGCCGTCGTCGAGAATCCCCAGACCATGCCGGAGCGCGGCCTGATGGCTTCGCTGCTCTGCAACGGCGAGCGGGACCACGAAGAGCGCCTCTCCGATCACGCCATGTTCATGACCACCATCCAGACCGAGACGCTCAGCGAGCACCTCTACCTGGGCACCTACAAGGAAATGGTCGCTCACGCGCGCGAGAACGATTCGCTCGCCAGCATGTGGACCGATGAGGCCGGCAAGCCGAACCTGTCGCTGCTCGACATGCAGCGCTTGGGCAGCGAGTTGCACATCCAGGGCTACCACCTGCGCTCGGACTGCTCCATGGTGCTGCGCACGCAGTCCATGTTCCAGGTCGCGCTCAACGGCAAGAAGCTCGGCTGATGTCCCGGCGGGCGGCGCAGCAGCGCGCCATGGACCGGGCGTTCGGCGTCGATCTGCTTGATCACGCGCGCTCGGCGCCCAACGGGGCGCCGAATGCCGTACGCCAGCAGCGTGTCGAGTCAGCCGCCACCGGCAGCCCAACCGATCCACGCAGTGCGCCTCGTCCAGTCGCGCCGCGTCCGGTTGCAGCCCTCGGGAGTTCGACACCTGCCGTGGCCGCGCCGAAGCCCCGCCCACTCGCGCCACTCGGCGGCTCGTCGCCAGCTCCGGCTGCGGCCCCCGCGTCATTCGCGGGTCGCGCTTCGACGGGGCCATCAACCGAAGCCATCGGCATCGGTGGCAGTGGTCGCAGGCTTGAACTGCAGGGCGAGCGCCTGGCCTTGCTCGAGGCACTTCGTGAGCGACACGCCGCCAAGTGCCCGCACTGCACGCGCGCGACTGGTCACACCAACCTGGTCTTCGGTGAGGGTTCCCCAAGTGCGGACCTGGTGTTCGTCGGCGAGGCCCCGGGGGAGACCGAGGACCAGACGGGTCGCCCGTTCGTCGGCAAGGCTGGCCAGAAGCTCGATGAGATGATCACGGCGATGCAGTTGCGCCGCGATCAGGTCTACATCGCGAACGTGCTCAAGAGCCGCCCCCCGAACAACCGCACGCCGCTGCAGACGGAGGTGGACGGCTGCGGTCCGTTCCTCATCGAGCAGCTGTGCATCCTCCGGCCGCGGGTGATCGTCACGCTCGGCGGTCCCGCGACCAAGCTGCTCCTGGCCACGGACGTGGGCATCACGCGACTGCGCGGGACCTGGGGCTCCTGGCAGGCTCCCGCCTGGACGGGCCTCGATCTCTCGGTGCCGGTCATGCCGACCTACCACCCGGCCTATCTGCTCCGGAACTACACGGCGCAGACGCGGGGTGAGGTGTGGGCCGATCTGCAGGCCGTCATGGCACGAATCGGCGCCTGACGCCCTCCGGCGCAGGAACGTCCCAGAACGACGACCCAATCCCCTGTGCCTGAACGGCTTGTGACGGAATTTTCATTCCAGTGCGGAACCGATCGCCTGATCCCTGCGGATAGACACGCGGAGGGATGGAAAAGGGAGCGGCACCAGTCGTTGAGGGACGACCGCCGCGTCGGGAGAAACAGCAGTTCGGATCGTGTGCCTCTGGTTCGCGATCCATGGCTTGACGCCACTCAAGCCCCCCACGAGGAGCCTGTCGATGCTTCGCGCTCGATAGGCTCTTTTCCTTTTTGAAGCGTGCTCACGCGACGCGTCGCGCGGAACTGTTCAACGTGTGGATGCGCGCAGCGGCGCTGCCGCCACGTTCACTCGCAGGTTGTCCACTCGCAGGTCGGCTCGCAGGTTCACTCGCAGCAGGCGAGCACGGCATGGCTCACGAGCATCTGCCGCTTGTCGTCCGTGACTTGGCGATAGTCGAGCAGTTCGAGCCCGCCTTCGCACGCCGCTCGCATGGCCGTCAATGCGCCCGCGATCATCCAGCGCTGGGCGTTGTCCTGTCGAAGGGCCTCGATCAGTTCCTTGCCTCCGCGGTCGCCACGGATGAAGAGGGCCAACAACTCGCGATCACGCTTCTCGATCGCATCCTGGTGCTGCTCGTCGATCGGAGCAGGGTCGCCGAACTGGGCGCCCACGTGGCTCAGGTCGCCACTGGCCACGATCAAGGTCCGTCCGCTCCATTCGCCCACGAGATCCGTGAGCGCCGAGCAGAACTCGGCGTGCGACACACGCGCGCCGTCGTCCGAAAGCAGGGGATTCAGCGGGTTCGGCAGCAGGGCGGCGACCACCGGCACATCGCCCAGGACCGACTGCATCCAGGGGAGTTGGGACTGCACGGTTGCGTCCGTGAAGAAGTCCAGTTCATCCTTCAGCAGTCGATCGCCCAGCCGCGCCACCAGGCTGTCGATGGCGGCCGCATCCGGGCGCACCACGCCCAAGGGGGTTTCGAACCCGTGGCGGCTCATGACCACGCCGTCGCCGAGGCCTGACAGATTGCTGCCGATGATCACCACGCGGGCAGGCTTGGGACCGCTGGCGATCGACTTCCAAGCCATCGCGTAACTCCCCGCAGCCTGGCCGTAGGCCATGCTCGGGACCACGAGGCCGGTGACCGGGGAATCGAGTTCCGGGTCCTCGGCTTCGCCGAGTGCGCGCTCGAGGTTCGTCTTGGCTTCTGCGGCATCCTTGCCGGCCATGGCCGACGCGCCGATCGGGAAGTGGCCCGCCGCCGCAACCCGCTCGAGCACCTGCTGCTCGAAACGTTCGGACGTGGGGCCCCACAGCAGACCCGACTCATCCAGCCGTTGCACCAACTGCTGGAGGAACTCCAGCGGCGCCTTGGTCTGTTCCGAGATCTCCTCCAGCGACCGTTCGCCCTGGAAGAGGCCCAGGAGCGGGAACACCTGCGCGGGGATGACCAGCATCTGCTCGGTCATGGGAACCGGGTTGCGCAGCGCCACGACCTGCTGCCCTTGCTGATTGCCCGCGAGGGGCTGAAAGGGGCGGATATGCGGACGTTGAAGGTGGTCCGGGGTGGCGGGGGCGCTCATGGGGCGTGGAGCATACTGCGCTCTCGTGCAATTCTCTTGAACTCGGTTCGTTCCATGCCGATAGTTGTTGGACCCATGCGTGGCCCGGACGGGTACGCTTGGCGATTCGCACGAACGAACAGGAGACTTCCCATGAAGCTTGCACTCTCGACCATCGCTGCCCTCATGCTGGGCTCCTCGGCGTTCTGCCAGGCGCCGGCCGCCACCAAGCCCGCCGACGCCCCGCAGGCCGTGCCCGTCCCGGACAACGGGATGGAGGCGGCGCCCGACCTGCTGAGCACGACCCGCAAGGTCCAGGGCACGCCCGTCAAGCCGACCGAAGGCGCGCTCACCGGTCCGCCGCCGATCCGATTCGAGCCCGAGCTGCTCAACCTCGGTGAGATGCAGGCCGAAGTGCCGAAGACCGGCAAGATCAAGATCTGGAACACCACCGACAAGCCGGTGAAGATCACCCGCGCGATCCCGGGCTGCGGCTGCACCACGGCGCAGGCCCCGACCGAGCCGATCGAACCGGGCAAGTTCGCCGAGATGGACATCACGCTGAAGCCCGCCGCGAAGCAGGGCATCAAGCTCAGCAAGAAGGTCACCTTCCAGATCGAGGGCCATGCGCCCGTCATCCTGACCGTCGAAGGCGACGTGGCCGCCTACGTCACGATCTCGCCCGACATCATCGACGCCCCGAAGGACGAGGCGCTGATGACCACCGACACCCAGATCCGCCTGGCCTCCGCCGATGGCACCGCCTTCAAGATCACGTCGGTCAATCCGCCCATCATCAAGAACGTGCCCGAAGCGGCCGGCACCGAGGCGCTGCTGAAGGTCGACTGGTCGAAGTGGCAGGAAATGGGCCGCACGATCAAGATCACCTTCACCACCGACCACCCCAAGGCGCAGACCATGAGCGTCATGGTGAAGCGTCCGTTCAACGCCGCCGATGCCGCGAACGCCAAGGCGCCGCCGGTTGCCAAGCCGATGAGCTCGCTGATCATGGCTGCCCGCGATGGTGATGCGGCGAAGATCAAGGAGGAGCTCGCCAAGGGTGGCGCGCTCGTCGATGAGCTCGACACCGGCAGCGGCCGCACGGCGCTCATGTGGGCGGCGAAGGGCAACAAGGTCGACGCCGTGAAGGCCCTGATCGAGGGCAAGTCGAACGTCAACGCCAAGGACCGCACTGGCAAGACGGCCCTGACGATCGCCGCCGAGAGCAAGTCGCTCGACGCGACCAAGCTGCTGATCGCCAGCGGTGCCGACGTCGCGGCGCGCGACCAGATCGGTGGCACGCCGCTGACCTGGGCCTCGGGCATGGGCTCGGTCGAGACCGTGACCGCGCTCGTCGATGCCGGTGCCGACATCAACGTCGTCGACGCCAACGGCCTCAGCCCGCTGCTCTGGGCAGCCGGCATCGGCAGCCCGGAGACCGTCAAGTTCCTGCTTGACCGCAAGGCCAACATCGCGGTGGCCGACAACATCACCGGCGATACCCCGCTCATGCGTGCCGCTCGCAGCGGCAAGCCCGACAGCCTGAAGATGCTGATCGCTGCAGGTGCCGATGTGAACGTGGTCAACAAGCAGGGCCTGACGCCGTTGCTCGTGGCGGCCCAGAGCGGCACCCCGGAGAAGGTCCGCATGCTGCTCGACGCCAAGGCCAACCGCGACGCCAAGGGCCCGCTGGGCAAGAACGCGCTCGAGATCGCCAAGGCCCGCTCGGATGACAACGGCAAGGCGATCGCCGCCATGCTCGAAGCCAAGTGATGCCTGAGCAGTGAGGCGGGCCATCGGGCCCCCAGCCGACGAGTGAACCAGGAGGCCGCCCCCGCAGGGCGGCCTCTTGTCGTAGGCCGGCCGATTCCCGCTGCTCGGGGCCGGCACGCGACGCTCCCGGGGCAGCGGGATGCACCACGGCCGTCCCCGCGGATTCCCTAGACTCGGCACCATGACCACTGCACTCGAGCGCGTGATCGGCGCCTCCCGCGAGGCATCGCTGCTGGAATCGACCGCAAGCATCCTGGGTTGGGACCAGGAGACCATGATGCCCGTGGGCGGCATCGAGCTGCGCTCGAAGCAGCTGGCCCAGCTCGCCCGGATGCGACACGAACTCTTCACGTCGAAGGCGATGGGCGACATGATCGGCGCCGCCGAGGGCGAGGCTGCGAAGGGATCCGCCGAAGCCGCGCTCGTGCGTGAACTCCGTCGCGACTACGACCGCGACACCAAGCTGCCTGCGGCCCTCGTGGAAGAGCTCGCCAGCGTGAGCAGCAGCGCGCAGCACGAGTGGGCCGAGGCCCGCAAGGCGAGCGACTTCAACCGTTTCCGCCCCTGGCTCGAGCGGCTCGTGCACCTGAACCGCGAGAAGGCACGCTGCTACGGCATCCCGGCCGGTGGCGAGACCTGGGATGCGTTGGCCGATGGCTACGAACCCGGGTGCCGCGCCGCCGACGTGGAACGCGTCTTCCGGCCGCTGCGCGAGCAGCTCACCGGTTTCATCGACCGGCTGATGGCGAGCCCCACCAAGCCGAGCAACCGGTTCAACGAGACGGCCATCCCGATCGAGCTCCAGGAGCGCTTCGTGCGCATGGTCGCCGAGGCAATCGGCTTTGACTTCACGCGCGGCCGCCTCGATCGCAGCACGCATCCCTTCTGCGGCGGCAGCCATTGCAATGACGTGCGCATGACCACGCGCTACCTGGAGACCTGCGTCAACGACGCGCTCGGCAGCACGATGCACGAAGCGGGCCACGGGATGTACGAGCAGGGGCTCCCGTCAGGCTGGATCGGCACGCCGCTCGGGCAGGCCGTGTCGCTGGGCATCCACGAGAGCCAGAGCCGGCTCTGGGAAAACCAGGTGGGACGCAGCCACGCGTTCTGGACCTGGGCCGCGCCGAAGTTGCCTGAATGGCTCGGTGGTTCCGTCCGAGGCTTCTCGCTCGACGAACTCTACGGTGCAGCCAACATCGTCGAGCGTGGCTTCATCCGCGTCGAGGCCGACGAAGCGACCTACAACCTCCACGTCATGGTGCGCTTCGAGATCGAGCGCAAGCTGATCGGTGGCCAGATGGAGGTCGCTGACCTGCCCTCCACGTGGAACCGGCTCTACCGCGAGATCGTCGGCGTCGAGGTGCCCGATGACCGGCGCGGCTGCCTGCAGGACGTGCACTGGTCGATGGGTGCGTTCGGGTACTTCCCGACCTACACGCTCGGCACGCTCTATGCCGCGCAGTTCTTCGAGGCCGCCTCGAAGTCCATGCCGGGGCTCGAGGCCGGGATCGCGCGCGGCGAGTTCAAGCCGCTGCTCGCCTGGCTCAACACGAACATCCATGCGCATGGTCGTCGGTACCTGCCGGGTGAACTGTGCGAGCGCGTGACGGGCAAGCCGCTGTCGAGCGAGCCGTACCTGGCCTACCTCAAGGGCAAGCTCTCGCCGCTCTACGGGCTTTGATCGCACGGTCGATCACGGCAGCGTGCGGTGGCGATCGGCGTTCGCGCCCTGGTCCGTGGGCGGCGCGGTGGCGCCCATGCGCCCTCGACCGGGGATCCGGCCGAAGAACGCCAGCCCGCCGGCGACGAGGGTCCAGAGCGGCACGAGCCCCACACCGGGGATCGCCTCGGCCACGAAGACCGGCAGCAGGACCTTGGGACGGCCGAGCACGACCCACAGCAGGATCGCGGTGACCACATCGATCCCCATCACCACCGGTGGTGCCCAGATGAAGATCGCGTTCACGATGTCGCTGACGACCGCGATGGCGATCGCGGCGATGCGCCGAGGCCACGAGTAGGGAACCGTGAGAGGGGTCTTCGCTCCATCGTCCATTTCGGATAGCCTCGCCGGACTCGGCACTGCCGGGAACAGGACCAAGACTACCAATGCCCGAAGCCGCATCCATCCGCAACGTCGCCATCATCGCCCACGTCGACCACGGCAAGACCACGCTCGTCGACTCCATGCTGCACGCCTCGAGCGCCGCTCGGGAAGTCGATGGCGAGTGCGTGATGGATTCGAACCCGCTCGAGCGCGAGCGCGGGATCACCATCCTGGCCAAGAACTGCGCCGTCGACTACGTGATGCCCGAGGGGCCGCACAAGGGCGAGCGGATCCGCGTGAACATCATCGACACCCCGGGCCACGCCGACTTCGGCGGCGAGGTCGAGCGCGTGCTGCGCATGGCCGATGGGTGCCTGCTGCTGGTCGACTCGCTCGAGGGTCCCATGCCGCAGACGCGCTTCGTGCTGCAGAAGGCGCTCGAGGTCGGCCTGAAGCCGATCGTGGTCGTGAACAAGTGCGACCGCCCCGAAGGCCGCCCCGACGCGGTCGTCAACGAGGTCTTCGACCTGCTCGTCGAGCTCGGCGCCGATGACCTGGCGCTCGACTTCCCGGTGCTCTTCGCCAGCGGCCGCGATGGCTGGGCAGCCTTCGACCGCAACGACCGCGATCGCGGCGTGACGGACCTGTTCCAGGCGATCCACCAGCGGGTGCCGTCGCCCACGTGCGACGCGACCAAGCCGCTGCAGTTCCTCGTCACGAACCTGGACTACAACGATTACGTCGGCCGCATCGCGATCGGCCGCGTCTACCAGGGCTCGGTCAAGCCTGGCCTGGCGATCGTCGCGACCAAGCAGGATGGCAGCGTCAAGCGCGGCCGAGTCTCGGGCGTCAAGCGCTTCGAGGGCCTGGGCCGCCAGGCGGCCGAACTCGTCGAGGCCGGTGATCTGTGTGCCATCGAGGGCATCCCCGACATCGAGATCGGCGACACGATCTGCCTGCATGACCAGCCGCTGCCGATGCAGCGCGTGAAGGTCGACGAACCCACGCTGCACATGGTGTTCCGCATCAACGACGGACCGCTGGGTGGCCGCGAGGGCAAGTACGTCACCAGCCGCCAGATCTGGGATCGCCTGCAGAAGGAGCTCGAGAAGAACGTGGCGCTGAAGGTGTCCATGGGCGACACGAGCGACGAATTCCACGTCTCGGGCCGCGGCCTGCTGCACCTGGGCGTGCTCATCGAGAACATGCGCCGCGAAGGCTTCGAACTGACCGTGGGCAAGCCGCAGGTCATCGAGAAGGAGATCGACGGCGTGACGTGCGAGCCCTTCGAGCGGCTCGTGCTCGACACGGCGCTCAGCGGGATGGGTCCGTCGCTGGAACTGCTCGGCCAGCGCGGCGCCGAGATCCTGAAGGTCGATACGCGCGGCGAACGCATGCACGTCGAGGCGGAGATCCCGGCACGTGGGCTGATCGGCCTGCGCACCCGCGTGCTCAACGCGACCGGCGGCGAGGCGGTCATGTACCACTCGTTCAATTGCTACAAGCCGCTGAAGGGCGGCATCGCCAAGCGCCAGAACGGCGTGATGATCAGCATGGAATCGGGCACGGCCACGGCATACGCGCTGCTGGGCCTCGGCGACCGCGGCTTCATGTTCATCAAGCCCAGCGAGGTGGTGTACGAGGGCATGATCGTGGGTGAGCACAACCGCGACAACGACCTGAACGTGAACGTGGTCAAGGCCAAGCAGCTCACGAACTTCCGCGAGGCCGCCAAGGAGGCGACCGTGGTCCTCAAGGCGCCGCGCCTGATGTCGCTCGAGGCAGCGCTCGAGTACATCGAGGACGACGAGCTCGTCGAGATCACGCCGACCCAGGTGCGCGTGCGCAAGAAGATCCTCGGCGAGGCCGAGCGCCGCCGCTACGAGCGCAGCGAACGCAGCAAGGCCGAGAGCGTCGGCGCCTGAGTCCGAGTGGTCCTGCCCGGTGCGCCGTGCCGATGCAGGCAACGGGTGATGCGGGCGGGCCGGCCGTCGGGCCTTCCCAGGCTCTGAGCGCCCGGTAACATCGGCCATCCCATGGCCCGAGTCGTGATGAAGTTCGGTGGCACCTCCGTCGCGGATCCGGATCGGATCCGTCGATGCGCCACGCGCGTGGCCGACCGCCGCGCCGAGGGCCACCAAGTGGCCGTCGTCGTGAGTGCGATGGGGCACACCACGGACGAACTCATCGCGCTCGCGCGCCGGCTCAGCCCGGCGCCCAACCGCCGTGAGCTCGACATGCTCATGGCAACCGGCGAGCAGGTCTCGGTGGCGCTCATGGCGATCGCGCTGCAGGAGATTGGGCTCGATGCCGAGAGCTTCACCGGCGACCAGGCGGGCATCGTGACCGATGGCCATTACGGCCGCGCGAAGATCACCACGATCGACCGCACACCGCTGGAATCGAGCCTGGCCAAGGGGGCGATCCCGATCGTGGCTGGCTTCCAGGGACGCAGTCCGCGCGGTGCGATCACCACGCTCGGCCGCGGCGGCAGCGACACGACGGCGGTGGCCGTGGCCGCGGCCATCGAGGTCGGTCGTTTCGACGGCCACTGCGAGATCTTCACCGACGTGGACGGTGTCTACACGGCCGACCCACGGGTGGTGCGGAACGCACGCAAGCTCGAGCGCATCTCGTACGAGGAAATGCTCGAGCTCGCGGCGCTCGGGGCGGGCGTCATGCACGCGCGTGCCGTCGTCTTCGGCGAGCGGTACGGCGTGCCGATCCACGTGCGCCACAGCCAGAAGCCCGACCAGGGCACCGTCATCTGCAAGGAGACCCCGGACATGGAAGAGATCGCCGTCGTCGGTTGTGCGCTGAAGGAGGAGCTCGGCCGGCTCACCGTGCGCCGCGTGCCCAATGCGGTCGGGCTGCAGGCCCGGATGTTCGAGCGCGTCGCGGCGGCCGGCGTGGTGGTCGATGACATCGTGCAGACGGAGTTCGGCGACATGACCAGCGTGGCCTTCACGGTCGAGCACGATGACCTCGCCGAGACCCAGGACATCATGGCGCGCCTGCTGTCCGAACTCGGCCACGGCGAACTCGAGATCGACGTGGGGCTGAGCAAGGTGAGTGCGGTCGGCACCGGCATGAAGAGCCATGCGGGCATCGCGAGCCGCATGTTCCAGGCGCTCGCCCGTCATGGGATCGCGATCCACAACATCTCGACCAGCGAGATCAAGGTCTCGTGCATCGTGCCGCGGCTCGATGGCCAGCGTGCGCTGCAGGTCGTCCACGACGAGTTCAGGCTCGGCACCGGCGGCGATGCGCCCATGCGCGTCGAGGGCCAGCCCGGCGTGGCGTACGCACCGTGAGCGGGCTCGGCCACACGCAGGGCATCGATGCCGTGCCCGAGGGCGCTGCGCCCCCGGAGATCGCCGGGATCGAGGTCGAGTCGAAGGTCGGCGAGGGCGGCTTCGGCACGGTCTGGCTCGGTTGGCAGCATGCGCCGGCGCGCCGCCGGGTGGCGATCAAGCTCATGCGTCATGCGCTCGCCAGCGAGCTCTCGCGACACCAGTTCGAGCTCGAGCAGGCGGCCTTGGCCTCGTTGCAGCATGATTCGGTCGCCACGCTGCACCTGGCCGGGATCGATCGCCGCGGCCGCCCGTTCGTGGTGCTCGAATGGATCGATGGCGAGCCGATCACGGCCTGGTGCGATGCGCGGAAGTTGGCGCTCCGGGATCGAGCCGCGCTCCTCGTGCAGGCCTGCGATGCGGTGCAGCATGCGCACCTGCGCGGCATCGTGCATTGTGACCTGAAGCCGGCGAACATCCTGGTGACCGAGCGGGATGGAAGGCCGCTGGTGAAGGTGATCGACTTCGGCCTGACTCGGAGCGGCGAAGGTGCCTCGGCGACTGTTGGGCTCCCCGTGCTGGGCACGCCGGGCTACATGGCGCCCGAGCAGACGGTGCCCGGCCGAACGGTCGACGCTCGTGCTGATGTCTGGTCGATGGGCGTGGTGCTGGTGGAACTCATGGCGGGCAGCCGGCCGGATGAGCGGTCGACCACGCCGAGCGCGATCGTCGGCTCCCTGGCGGCGCGCGATGCAGCGGATGCCGCCCATCGCCGCGCCACGGAGGTCGGTGCGTGGACCGGCGCGTTGCGCAGCGGTCCGGACTGGATCGCGGCGCATGCCTTGGCTGCCGAGCCCGAGCGACGCTATGCCTCGATGGATGCCCTTGGGCAGGACCTGCAGCGCTGGCTTGGCGATCACCCCTTGGCGGCGGCGCCTGATCGCGCCGCCTATCGCGCGAGGCTCTTCGTGCGCCGAAACCGCGTCGCCACGCTGCTGGCGACGGCGGTGCTGGTGGCCCTGGTCGCCGGTGGGATCGTGTCCGCCTTGGGATGGGTCGAGGCCAGGGCGCAGTTCAGGGCGAGCCAGCTCCAACTGGCGAGGACGACGGAATTGCTCCGTTTCACGAAGGACACGGTGCTGGGCGTGACGCCCGAGGTGGCGCGCGAGTCCGACACGACGGTGCTGCGCTTGGTGCTGGCCGAGTCGGCGCGCCGCCTCGAGGCTGAGGCCGCGATGGATCCGCAGGTGCGCTTCGACCTGGCCAGCATGCTGGGCCAGGCGTACTTCAACATCGGTGCGTGGTCCGAGGCCGAGCGGTTCGTTCGCCTGGCCAGGGAGCAGGCCGAGATCGCGTTCGGTGCGGACTCGACGCAGGTGGCTTCGGCCGATGCGGAGTTGGCCGAGATCGATCGCGTGCTGGACCGCGTCGAGCGCGCGGTCGAGGGGCTGCGCTCCGCGCATGACCGACTGTTGGCGATGAATGGCCCTGCTGATCCTGATCGGATCCGCGCGCTCGCCTCGCTGGGCTGGGCGCTCGTCGACCTGGGCAAGCTTGATGAGGGCCGTGCCGCGTTGCAGGAAGCCCTGGATCGCCGGTCCGCGGCGATCGGCGCGGATGACCCCTCGGTGCTCCAGGTGCGTTCGAACCTTGCCGAGATCGATCGGCTCGCCGGGCGCATCGAGCAGGCGATCGAGGAGGGGAAATCGCTCCTGGCCGACCGGGCGCGCGTCCTCGGTGCCGATCACCCCGACACGCTCGTGAGCGCGAACAACCTCTCGGTCTGTCTCCTGGCCCTGCGCACGGCCGAGGGCAGGACGCAGGCGATCGAGGTGCTCGAGCCTGCGGTGGCCCGTTCAGGCAAGATCCTCGGCGAAGACCATCCGTACACGCTGCGCATGAAGAACAACCTGGCCAGCACGCTGCGCGAGCATGGCGAGGCGGTGCGCGCGGAAGGTTTCCTGCGCGACCTGTTGACGAGGTACGAGCGCGTGTACGGGACCGAGCACACGTCGACGCTCGTCGTGATCAACAACCTGGCGCTCGCTTTGGAGGAGCAGGATCGCCTGGAGGAGGCGCTCGCCCTTCACCGCGCCGGGCTTGAGCGACGGATCAAGGCGGCCGGGGAAGAAGCTCCAACCACGGCGATCAGCCGGCTGAACCTGGGCAAGCTGCTGCTGGAACTCGGTCGCAGCGACGAAGGCCTGCCCATGGTCATGCAGGCTCGAGGCGTCCTTCAGGCGAAGTACGGTTTGGCAAGCAAGGCGACGATCGCGGCGATCGACAGCGAGGCCCGCGGCTTGGATGCGGTCGGCCGTCGGGCGGAGGCGATCGACCTGCTGCGGTCAGCCATGGCGAACGCCGACTGGCCCAAGGTCGTGCCGGGTGTCGCATGGCGGATCCCCGGGCGCCTGGCCAAGCTGCTCCCCGCGGACGATGCGACCCGCGAGGCCGTGGTGGCGCAGGCGCGTGAGTTGGCCACGAAGGCTGGGGCAGTGGATGCGCTGGATGCCCTGCTGGCGCCGGCGCCCTGACCGCGTGGGGTGCTCCGCGTGCGTCCTCTCGCTCCCTCGGGCCCTGGCTGCGCGGACGCGCTCGCTCCACCCGGCTTCGCTCGCGCTCTCGTCCGTCGCTCGGCGGGGCCGGCACCCGCCTCCGAATGCACCGTTCGTG
>JAIXYQ010000003.1 GCA_027490145.1 Planctomycetaceae bacterium | reverse complement strand
GAAGGCGGCACGAACGATGCGTTCGGAGGCGGGTGCCAGCCCCGCCGAGCGACGGACGTGAGCGCGAGCGAAACCTGGTGGAGCGAGCGCGTCCGCGCAGCCACGGGCCCGAGGGCGCGAGAGGACGAGCGCGGAGCACATTCTCGCGTCCGAGGGCTCGGGAGGACGGCGCGAAGCACTCACCTCGTGGTCACTGTTCGGCCGAGTCGTCCCGGCGTGCAGGCTGTGCATCGCCCGGGTTCTCGCGCCGCTTGCGCGCGCTGAAGCGCAGGCGGATCGGGACCTCGGCGTACGGCAGTTCCTCGCGCATGCGGTTGAGCAGGTAGCGCTCGTAGTTGCCCTCGAAGAGGTCGGGCTTGTTCACCACCAGCGCGATCGTCGGTGGGAAGACCTCGATCTGCGTGATGTAGTAGATCTTGGCGATCGTGCCGAGCTTGGAGCTCGGGCCGCGCTCGGTGAGGATCCTCTGCACGAGCGCGTTGAGCTTGCCGGTCGTCTCGCGGTGGCCGGCCTGCTGGAAGAGGTTGAACGCCATCGCGATCGCATCCTGCACGCCCTCGCCGGTCAGGGCGCTCACGCACGCGATCGGTGCGAAGTCCAGCCCCGGCATCTCCTGGCCGAGGTACTCCATGAAGTCCTCGACCTTGGCCTTCTTCGGCATCAGGTCCCACTTGTTGAGCACGATCAGCGTGGGCTTGGCCTGCTCGATGAGCTCCATCGCCAGGTGCTTCTCGACCTGGCTGATCTTGTCGGTCGCATCGAGGACCAGCAGGCAGACGTCGGCGCGGCGGATCGACTGGTCGGTGCGGACGTTGGAATAGAACTCGACGTCATCCGCCCACGACTTGCGCTTGCGCACGCCGGCCGTGTCGATGGCCACGAAGGTCCGGCCACCCACCTCGAACCGCACGTCGATCGCATCGCGAGTGGTGCCGGCGATCTCGCTCACGATCACGCGGTCCTCGCCGGCGAGTGCGTTGGTGAAGGAGCTCTTGCCCGCGTTGCGGCGACCGACGATCGCCACCTTCATCTCCGTCGGCACGGGCTTCGCGGGCGCATCACCCACGCGCTCCCAGATCGCCTCGCGCAGGCGGCGCAGGCCCGCGCCGTTGTTGGCGCTGACCATGTGCGGCTCGCCGAAGCCGAGCCGCATCGCGTCGAAGGCATGCGCCTCCCACGAAGGGCCGTCGACCTTGTTCACGACGAGCATCGCCTTGCTCGCCTGGCCGCTGCGGCGCAGCATCGTGGCGATCGTCTCGTCGAGCGCCGTCACGCCGCTCTGCGCATCGACCGTGAAGAGGATGACGTCGGCCTCCTCGGTGGCGGCGCGGATCTGTTCCTCGATGTGCGGCGTGAGCGCCGCCAGGTCCATGCCCGCGTCGTCGATGCGGCGGCCATCGGCCGTGTAGACGCCATAGCCGCCGGTGTCCATGAACTCGACGGTGCGCGGGAGCGCGTCCTCGGGACCCTCGATGGGGGGATCGAGGGTCAGTTCAGCGGTGATGCGGTCCCGGGTGACGCCCGGAGTCGGATCGACGATCGACACGCGACGGCCGACGATCCGGTTGAGCAGGCTGCTCTTGCCGACGTTGGGGCGTCCGATGATGGCGACGACGGGCAGCATGGAACCGCGCAATGCTAGCGGGAGCGCCGATGCACGGCGGACGCGTCCATGCGACACTGCACAGGCCGTGTCGATCTTCCCGCTGCCCATCTTCGAGCGCGATGCCGATCCGGCCCATCGGGACGTCGATGCGGCGGCCTATGCGGAACTCAAGGCGCCCAGCTCGATCGTGGTCCGTTTCGGCGCCATGCGCATGATCGGCGAGTTCCCGTACCGAGGCGAGGCGAAGCCCGGGTGCGGCTCCAAGCTGGTCGTCCGCACGCACCGCGGCACCGAGCTCGGCGAGATGCTGACCACCACCTGCGGCAATGGTGGCTGCGGCAAGAGCGTCTCGCGCGACCAGGTGCGCAGCTACATCGAGGCCTCCGGCGGCAAGGACTACCCCTTCCACGCCGATGGCGAGGTGCTGCGCGTGGCGACGATGGATGACCTCGCTGCGTGGGAACGCATCTCGATGGACTGGGGTGCGCGCACGCTCGCCGCGAAGCAGGCAGCGATTGCGCTGGGGATCCACGTGCGGCTCGTGCAGCTCGAGCCGATCCTGGGCAATGAGCAGGTGTTCGTGTGGGTGCATCCGACCGTCGAGGGCGAGATCGACCTGGCGCCAATGAAGTCCGCGCTCGCACCCACCATCGGTCGCGCGGCGCACTGGCAGGTGATCGGTGCGCGTGATGAGGCGCGCCTGGTCGCCGACCGCGAGAAGTGCGGACAGAGCGTCTGCTGCTCGACGTTCCTCAAGGTGCTCAAGCCCGTGAGCATCAAGCACGCGAAGGTCCAGGGGCACACGCTCGATCCACTGAAGATCTCAGGTCGATGCGGACGGCTCATGTGCTGCCTGCGCTACGAGGACCAGACCTATGCGGAACTCGCGGCGAAGCTCCCCAAGCGTGGCACGGTGGTCGGCACGGCCGAGGGCGTGGGCTCGGTCGTCGAGACGCGCACGCTCGTTCAGCTCGTCCTGGTCCGGCTGCACACCAGCGGACAGGACATTGCGGTGCCGGTCGAGGAGCTCGTGCCGGTCGATCAAGCGCCCGCAACGCCCGCAGCGCCCGCAACGCCCGCAGCGCCGCCGGCCCCGCGCCCGCGTGGCAAGGGTGGTGACGGCAAGGGCGGCGATGGCAAGCGCTCGGGTGACCGCCGCTAGCATCGAGGTCCCATGGATCACGAGCCCCGCAAGGCCACGACCCTCGACACCATCAGCCTGCTGCTGATCTCGTTCGCGCTCGCGATGACCTTCCGTGGCTTCGTGATCGAGGGCTACGTGATCCCCACGGGCAGCATGGCTCCCACGCTCATGGGCGAGCACCTGCGCCTGCGCAGCCCGGACACGGGCTACAGCTACCCGGCGGATGCCGCACCGGTGATCGAGTCGGCACGGGCGGGCCGGGACTTCCAGCGGCCGATCGGCGATCCGATGGTCAGCCACACCGCGCCCACACGCGCCGAGGGCAACATCCGCCTCGCCCAGGACGCGCGCGTGGGCGACCGCATCCTCGTCACCAAGTTTCTGTGGCCGATCCAGCAGCCGCAGCGCTGGGACGTGGTCGTGTTCAAGAACCCCTGCGACCCGGTCGGCGATGCGACCTACTACATCAAGCGCCTGGTGGGCATGCCGGGTGAACGCTTCGCGCTTGCCGATGGCGACGCCTTCACCGGTGCGCCGGACATGCCCGTGACCGGCATGCGCATCGAGCGCAAGCCCGAGCACGTGCAGCGTGCCGTGCTGCAGCCGCTCTGGAACAGCGACTACGCGCCGATCGATCCGGCCGCGATGCGCCAGCGCATGCGCGGTTCGTGGAGCGGACCGCCGCTGCGCGGCCAGGGGTGGGACACGAGCGATCCGCGTGCCTTCGTGTGGGGCGCGACCGGCCCGGCGCGGCTCGAGTGGGTCTCGACCGACATCCAGCTCGATGACTGGAACGCCTACAACTCCACACGCCCCGAGATCCCGCTCTTCCCGGTGGGCGACCTGCGCGTGGCGGCGCACTGCACGCCCGCCTCGAGCGGCCTGTTCACGACGAGCCTGTCGATCGGCACGCGCTCGCACGTGATGAAGTTCGACGTCTCGGGCACCAAGGCCACGCTCTCGGTCGTGCACGCGGAGAGCGGCGAGGTGAAGGCCACGGCCACCGGACCGATCGCCCTGCCGGACGGTGCCTTCGAACTCGAGTTCTGGCACATCGACCAGCGGCTGAGGCTGTTCATCGATGGCGAGAGCGTGCTCTCGCTCGACTATGAGTGGGATCCGCAGCAGCGGCTGCTTGCCAGCCACAACGGCCGCACCATCGACCAGGTGCTGCAGAACCCGTCGGCGCAGAAGCCGACGCCGACCACGCTCGCGTGGGAGTTCGGCGGCGGGCCGGTGACGCTGCGCCGCATCCGCGTGGACCGGGACCTGTACTACCGCCCGGCGTTCCTCAACCCGGGTGACCAATACCCCATGAACGGCGAGCCGATCCCCGGCCTGGCCTTCGGCATCGACGTGAACCAACCGCCCGTGATCGGCGAGGGCGAGTTCGTGATGCTCGGCGACAACTCAGGTGCCAGCCGCGACAGCCGACTGTGGGGCCGCCCGCACCCGCTGGTGTCACTGCAGCTGGACAACGACAGCCCGTTCATCGTTCCCGAGGACCTGATGATCGGCAAGGCTTGGTGCGTCTACTTCCCCGCACCGATGCGCCTGTCGCCCGGCAGCACGCCCTTCATCCCCGACTTCGGCGAACTTCGGTTCATCCGGTGAGCCGTGCGGGCGCTCCGCGCCCGGACTCACCCCCCACGCACCGTCACGAGCAGCGCCTGCACGCGGTCGGTCCATGAGGCCGACATCGCTTCGAGATCGACCACCGGCTTCGGCGTGATGCTGCCGAGCGGCGGCATGGCCACGACGGTCGCGGCATCGCTGCCGCTCACGAACGGCGTCGCACCCACCGCATCGCGCTCCTCGGCAAGCTGCTCGAGCAGTTCGATCGACGCACCGCCATCATCGACGAGCTCACCCGTCGGCAGGCGATCGGCCTCGCGCGTGACGGTCGGGCTCATCACGCCCAGCGTGAACGCCACGCCGTTGGCACCCAGCCGCATGCCGGCGGCCGTGCGCGCAGCGGCGAGTTCGGGGACCTGCCTGGGCGGTGCCCAGCGGCGGACGACCATCGCGACCTCGCCCTCGAGTGCCTGCTGCAGCCGCATCCCGCCGTCGAGCAGCGTGGCCAACGACCCCGCGAGCGCCGTGCGCGCGGCCGCGTCCATGCGTGGATCGGCGAGGATCGCGGGCATCGACTCGATCAGGTCATCGAGCAGCAGGCTCGCCAGGAGTGCGCCCGCCAGACTGCGCGAGGAGCGTGCCTGGTCGATCATCCGCACCACGCCCTGCACCGTGCGCGGAAGGTCGACCGTGGGCTCATGCAGCGCACGAAGCACGACGGCCCGGGCGGCACCGCGCGCCAGCGCCACATGATCGATCGCGAGCGTGGGGCGACCCCGTTCACGACCGGCCACCTCGCAGCGGGCTGCCGCCCAACCCCGCTGCATCGCCTGGTCGACCATGCGCGACTGCTGGTCCAGTGGGCGCAGCACGCGCTTCACATCGTCGGCGTGGCCCAACGAGCGAAGGAGATCGATCGAGATCTGCTCATCCTCCGGAATCGCGGCGATGGCGCGGCCGGCCTGCGCGTACCAGGTCATGGCGTCGGCGAAGTCGCCTGCAGACCTTCCATCGGCGATCGCCTTGAACTGCGCCGCCACGGCAGCGAGTTCCTTGCGCGTGCGCTGCACCGATTCCCACATGGCTTCCCACGACGGCATGAGCGTGCGGGCGAGCGAGCCATCGGGCAGGCCTTCGAGTTCCTTGGTCAGTCCCTCGAGGATGGCGCGCCCCTTGGCCGGATCGGGCTCCTCGAAGGCCGCGGCGGCGCGAAGGTAGAAGTCATCCATCACCGCCAGCTCGCGCTTGATGGCCTCGTCGTCGGCGATCTCGACGGGCGTCTGAGGATCCACGAGCGCCATGGCCTCCTTCGCCGAGTCGGCATCCTTGATGCTGGCATGCATGAGCTCCATCTCGCCGCGCATCGCCTCGGCGCAACCGAGTGCCGAAGGATCGGCCAGGGCCTCGAAGGTGCCGGCGAGCTCGCCGGCCGTCGTCGCATCGAGCAGCCCGAGGTCGAGCAAGTCACGTGCGTTCGAAGCCGCGAGCGATGAGATGGCCGAGCTCACGAGCGTGCTGATCATGACGCGGTCGCCGACGAGGTCGCGGGCGAGCTCGGACTGCAGCGTGACCAACCGCGCGGCCTCGCGGACATCGCCTCGGCTCATGGCCCACTGCGCCGCCGCGGCGAGCATGCGGGCATTGCCGCGCTGCGGACCCAGGTGCGAAAGCAGCATGCCGAACCCTTGCGAACGATCGAGCGTGAAGTCGCAGCGATCGGCCGCCGCACCGCGGGCGATGGCATCGATCGTCGGCCGCAGGGCCTCGATCATGCATTCAGCGCGGGCGGACCAGACGGGATCCCAGGTCCGCCACTGCGATGGATCCACGAGCTCGGACTGGATGAAGAGCTGGTCCTCGTCGCTGAACCGCAGCTCACTCGCACGCCGATACCACGTGGCGGCATTCGATTCATCGGGAGCGGGCGCTGCATCCTGTGCGGCGAGCGAGGCCAAGGTCAGGGTGAGGGCACCGAGCATGCGCGCAGCCTACGCGGCAGGTCCGGTCATCCCGTCCAGTTGCCCAGCAGGACGCCCAGGTCGGCGCCGTCGGTCGTGCCGTCGGCATTCAGGTCGCCCGTCGCGGTTCCCCAACCACCCAGGAGCACCCCCAGGTCGGCGCCATTCACGAGCCCATCACCGTTGAAGTCACCGATGATGCCTTCGCATGCATCGAGGATGCCGTTTCCATTGGCGTCACCACCGGACTGGGCGATCTGGCAACGGTCGGCCACGCCATCCTGGTCGCAGTCCGAGCCGAAGCGCCACACCCGAGCGGCACCGGTGATCGATGCCGACTCGACCGAATCGCTCGCACCGATGATGGCCAGGTCCCGCACGATGGCGACGCTCTCACCCACGCTGACACGACCGACCTCGATCGGCGCACCACCCAGGGGCCATTGGTACGCGCGTACCCCCGACGCCGCCGTGGCGAAATCAAGCTGGGAAACCAGCAGCCGGCCCGCCGTCAGCGCCACGCCGTTGCCGAAGCGAGCACCCTGTGCAGTCGGTCCGCTCAGCACGGGCCCAGCCTGCCATGCTCCACCGACGCGCCGCCACGTGAAGACCGCACCCTGTCGTTCACCCTGCTGCGGCGCGCCCGCGGCCACCAGCGAACCGCTGCAGGCCACCACATGGCCCAGTCGCGCATCAGGGTCCGCGATCGGCTCGAGATCGCTGCCGATGCGCTCGGGTGCGGACCAGGTCGAGCCTTCCAGCAGCGATGCCCACACCTGGCCCGCGCCGGCCGATGCATACGGCGCACCGATGACGAGCATGGGACCATCGATCGCCACGGACCAACCGAAGTAGCCGAGTTCACTCGCCGTCGACGGGACGAGCCGCTGCCTGAAGACGAACTGTCCGTTGGTTTGCCGTTCGAACACGTGGACCGCGCCGCCGGCTGCAGGATCCGAGCCCTCGCCGGGCGCGCCGATCGCCAACCAGGGACCGGCCACGGCCACGCTTGCACCGAAGCGACCGCTGGCCACCGAGGTGGCTGACTGCAGCACCTGCACCTGCGACCATGACGTGCCCGTGCGACGGAAGACGTACGCGGCACCGGCGCTGTTGAGCCCGCCCACGTCGCGACCGAGCGCACCGACCACGACGACATCGCCCGCGATCGCCACGGCACTGCCGAACTGGTCGTTGCTGAGCGCCGCACCGTGGCGGAGCGTGGCCTGCCGCGAGGGACGATCGTTCGTGATGGTCCACACCTCCGCCAGGCCCACATCGACGGTGGGGGCGTTCTCACCCGGCGAGCCCACGATGAAGCCGACACCGTCGGTGGCCACCACGCGACCGAAGAGATCGCCGCCGGTGCTCTGGCCACCGGGTGCATTCATGAGGAAGCCCGACGCGCAGGCTGCGGTGCCGCCCGCGCACGAACCCTGCGCGGGAAGGTCGCACGAATCAAGACGCCCGTTCCCATCGCAATCGCTCGCGCGGCCCTGCGCGATGTCCTGCACGTCGACGCGCCCGTTGGCATCGCAGTCGCCCAGCAGCGTGTCGGGCACGGCGCAGCGGTAGGACGAGATCGCCGCGAGGGTCTCGCCGATCGTGCGCGAATTGTGCGCGCCTTGCGTGGTGGCCGAAGGCTCCACGCCGGTCGGGGCGCCCTGGAAGCTCACGTTGGGATTCGAGAAGTGGTCGATCCGCGCACCGGGCTGGTACGCCATGACGGTGCGGTAGGTCGTGCCGTTGGTCCCCGCGAACCGCCAGCCGACGCTGTACGCGAAGATGCCGCCACTGGTGCAGCCACCGCCGTCGCCCGATGCATGGCAGCAGCCCATGTTGTGACCGAGCTCGTGCGCGAAGGTCTGGCTCGCCAGGCACGACTGGGCCGTCACGCTGAATCCGGTGCTCGATGCACCGGCGTCGTTGTACGGCATCAGGTAGGCGATCCCGCAGTACTCGCCGCTCGTCCGGATCAGCGCGACCAGGTCAGCGCCGCAGGCATTGCGCAGGTCATGGACCTCGTCGAGCACGCCGTCGCCCTGTGCGGCGAGGCTCGAGAGATCGCTGCCGAATGCCTGCTCGGTGTACGCGATCTCCATGCGCAGCACGTTGCGCAGCCGCGCCGAGAGTCCCGAGTTGATGTAGGCGGTGTTCGAGGACGCCACCGCCAGGTCGCACAGCGCGTTCAGCTGGCTCGTCCCGCCGGCCTGCGTGCGTGCGGCCGGAGTGGTCAGGATCAGCACATCCACACGGTCGCCATCGGGGCATCCGCCCGCGAGTGAGCCATCCTGCGGTGCGGCCCCGGCGAGCGACGTGCCATCGACCGAACCCGCACACGGACGCTCGCCATCGTCGGGGATGGGAGCCCACTCGAGCCCCGCTTGCGCACGCGAGAGCACCTGTCGCCGCTCACCGCTCGGCAGGAGGGCTGCACCGGCAACCCAACCATCGCGCTCGACCATGGTCAGCGTGATCGACCGCTCGGCGTGCCTGGCCCAGCGGTAGCGGGCGACGCCCGGTTCGGCATGGTCGGCGACGACTTCGAACGCCACGCCATCGACGGTGCACGTGGGCGGGAGGGATGCGGTGGCGCAGATCGACAGCGCCAGGGCGAGCGTCGTGGGCATGGGCCAACGATAGACCGGGTTCGGCGGTTGGCGAAACCGGATCCGCCGATCCACGCTGATTGATGGTCAAGGCTGAACCCGCGGCGATCCCGTCGCGTGCCGACGGTTCATTGCATGATCGGACGCACCACCGAACCATGCACGTCCGTGAGCCGGTAATCGCGGCCCGCATGCCGATAGGTGAGTTGCTCGTGGTCGATGCCCATGAGCGCGAGGATGGTGGCGTGCATGTCGTGCACATGCACCTTGTCGCGCTCGGCGTACCAGCCGTAGTCATCGGTCGCGCCGTACGAGAAGCCCGGCTTGACGCCGCCACCGGCCATGAACCAGGTGAAGCCGTGCGGGTTGTGGTCGCGCCCATCCTCACCGCCCTGCGACGCGGGCGTGCGGCCGAACTCGCCGCCCCACACGACGAGCGTTTCCTCGAGCATGCCGCGGCTCTTGAGGTCGCGGATCAAGCCTGCGATCGGCAGGTCGACCTCGCTCGCGTTCTGCGTGTGGCCCTTGCGCAGGTCGCCGTGCTGGTCCCACTTGTACGAATGCGTGCACTGGATGAAGCGCACACCCGCCTCGGCGAAGCGTCGTGCGAGCAGGCACTGCCGGCCGAAGTCCTCGGTGTTCTTCTCGTCGATCCCGTACAGCTTCAGCGTCGCCGCCGACTCGCCCTTGGTGTCGGTGACCCAGGGCGCCGCGGCCTGCATGCGGAAGGCGAGTTCGAACGCCTCGATGCGACCCTCGAGCGCGGCCCCGCCGCCGGCGCGCTCCATGTGCTCGCGGTTGAGTTGCTGGAGCAGGTCGAGCTGCGCGCGCTGCACGTCGCCCGGGACGCCGGCCATCATGTGGTCGAACTGCGCCTGGCTCGACGGGATCCCGGTCTTGCCGAACGGCGTGCCGTGGTACGCCGCGGGAAGGAACGCGCTGGAATAGTTGTTCACGCCGCCGTGGCCGAGCGTGGGACTGATCGTGATGAACCCTGGAAGGTCCTGGTTCTCGCTGCCGAGCCCGTAGGTGACCCACGAACCCATGCTTGGGCGCACGAAGTTCTCGCTGCCGGTGTGGATCTTGAGCAGCGCCGCGCCGTGCGCGGGATTCGAGCCATGCAGGCTCTTGACGAAGCAGAGGTCGTCGACCACCTGCGCCACGTTGGGGAAGAGCTCGCTCACCCAAGCGCCGCACTGCCCGTGCTGACGGAACGCCCAGGGGCTGCCCAGCAGGTTGCCGGTCTCGGCGAACTGCACGCGTGGCTTGGCCTGCGGGAACGGCTTGCCGTGGTCCCGTTGCAGGAGCGGCTTGTAGTCGAAGGTGTCGACCTGCGACGGACCGCCATGCATGAAGAGGAAGATCACGCGCTTGGCGCGGGCCGCCGAGTGCGGCAACCGGGGTGCGAGCGGTCCCGCCCTGGATGGATCAACCAGGTCCGGCCGACCATCGGCCCAGGCGCCGCTGCGGAGCAGCTGCTCGCCGAGCAGACCCATCAACGCCACCTGCCCGAACCCGCTCGCGCAGGACTGGAGCATGGCGCGCCTCGTGACGGCGCTCTGGCGTTGGCCGCAGAACATGGCCGAAGGGTAGTCGCGCCGCTGCGCGCGTCGAGCACGGAGCGAGGATTCGGCGCCGATTCCCGGCGCGCGTGACCCGGCCCGCAGGGTGCGGCCGATCACTCGATCGTGATGAACTCGCTGCTCGCCAGGAGGACCTGCGCGTACAGGCCCCACGCCTGGTCCTCGCCCAAGGCAGCCTGGCCGGCAACGAACGCGAGCGCCGCGTTGGCCTCGCTGGCCGTGGGCTCACGCCCGAGCGCCATGCGGTACGCCTCCTGCACCATCGCGTGGCCCTGGTGTTCGGCCTGCTGCGGTGGCACGCAAGCCGCTGCCGCGAGCACGCGTTCACGCAGCCGCTTCGCCCAGGCACGGCTCTCCTCGTGCACGAAGGGGCTGTTGAGCATGAAGAGCGCCTGCGGCGCGATCACGGTCTGCGCGCGCGCATCGACCGTCACGCTCGCGTCGGTGTAGTCGAAGATCCCGAAGAAGCCGAAGAGCGCATTGCGGATCACGGGCAGGTAGAGGCTCCGCCTCGGCGCGCCATACTGCGCACCGTTGGCGCTCTGGTCGTTGGTCACGTACTCGAAGTTCCCGCTCGTGAGGAGCGAGCCACCCATGGTGCGGTCGAGCGATCCACTCACGGCCAGCACACTGTCGCGGATCGCCTCGGCCTCGAGCCTGCGTGGCGTCCACCGCCAGAGCAGGTGGTTCTCGGGATCGATCGAGCCGGCGATGCCGTCGGGCGTCGAGGCTCGCGCGTACGCCTCCGACAGCATGATCTGCCGATGCAGCCGCTTCAGGTCCCAGCCGTGGCGGATGAAGTCGCGCGCCAGCCAGTCCAGCAGTTCAGGATGCGTCGGCTTGCCGCCGCGCGTGCCGAAGTCGCTCGGGGTCCCGACGATGCCGCGACCGAAGTGCCAATGCCAGACGCGGTTCACGAAGACGCGCGCCGTGAGCGGATGATCGTCGTCGACCAGCCACCGGGCCAGCTCGAGCCGACCGCTCGAGCGTTCGGGAATCGCGGGCAGGTCGGTGCCGGCCGACAGCGGTCGTGGCGCACCGCGCGCGACCTTCGGACCGGGCGCGACGGTGTGGTCACCCCGCACATGCACGGCGAGGTCACCCGGTTGTTGCTGCTCCGACACGGCGAGCACCATCACGGGTTCAGGCGGCATCGCCTGGGCCAGGCGATCGCGTTCGTTCGCCAGGGCGTCGATCTGCGCGCGCAGAGCCTCGTCGCGCTGGTCCTCCACGGCAGGCGAGACGGCGAAGGGACCCGCAGCGCCGAGGAGCGCCACGCGATCGGCCTCGAGTGCGGCATCGTCCAAGCGCTCGCGCGGCGTGGAGGCGTCACCGGAGGAAAGCAGTGCCGACCAGGCGTCGGTGACGGCACGGATCCGGGTGGCCTCGGCCGCGGCGAGCGCGGCGTGATCGCGCGATGGGCCCACGAGCTCACCGCGCCACTCCGCCATGAGCGGCTGTGCATCGATCGCATCACGCACCTGCAGGAGCAGCGCCACCGGCACACCGAGGTCGGCCGCGCGTTCGAGTGCGGCGAGGGCGCGCGGATCCGGGCGGCCCACGGGAACCAACTCGACGCGGTCGACGTGCGGGAACGGACCATCGCGCACCAGCGCGAGTTCGTGCGTGCCTGCCGCGAGCTCGAGCGTCGCAGCGACCTGCCATGCTTGGCCCTGCGGGTGGAACGAACCGGTGTCCTTGCCCAGTGCGTCGCTCGCGGCGAGTGCACCATCGAGCTCGACCTGGACCGGTCGTGACTCATCGCTCGCGGCGCGCACGCGAAGTTCATGCGTGCCGGGCACGGCGACCTCGAAGGTCCAGGCCACACGCCCGATGCCGGCGCCGCCGGTGCGCACCACGCCGATGCCGACGCCCCAATGATCGCGGTCGATGACGAGGCCTCGCAGGTCGGCTCCGTCCTCGGCTTCACGTGCCGGCGTGCGCGGCGGCAGGGTGGCGGCAGCGAGCAGGATGCCCTCGGCCTTGGCGGCCCATGCGCGCTGCACGGTGGCGTCGGCGCGCTGCGTGGCGGCCTTCAGCGAACTGGTGTTGCGCGCGGTCGCGGCGGCATGCTCGGCGCGCGCGGCGACGGCATCGTTCGCGGCTGCCTCGCGCTCGAGCGCACGCGCCACCGTGGCGACGCTGGCCATCGTGCGCGTGCTGTGCAGCACACCGGCGAGCGCGAAGTACTGCTCCTGGGAGACCGGGTCGAACTTGTGGTCGTGGCACCGCGCGCAGCCGAGCGTCTGGCCCATGAACGCACGACCGACGACGTCGACCTGCTCATCGACCATGTCGAAGACGAGCTTCTCCTTGTCGGGCTCGGCCAGCACCTTCGGGCCGAGCACGAGAAAGCCCGTCGCCGTGATGCAGTCGGCCGCGAGCGGTGACGAGCGCGCATCGGGCATCAGGTCACCCGCGAGCTGCATCGTGATGAAGCGATCGATCGGCAGGTTGTCGTTGAAGGCGCGCACGACCCAGTCGCGCCAGCGCCAGGCATTGCCGAAGGCCGTGTTCTCGTCAAGGCCGTTGCTGTCGGCGTAGCGCGCGACGTCGAGCCAGTGCCGCGCCCAGCGCTCGCCGTATGCCGGACTCGAGAGGAGCCGGTCGATCACGCGCGACCAGGCATCGGGGCGCGTGTCCTCCTCGAAGGCCCGGATCTCGTCGTAGGTCGGAGGCAGTCCGATCAGGTCGAAGCTCGCCCGGCGCAGCAGGGTCCGGCGGTCCGCCCGGCCCTGGGGCACCACGCCCTGCGCCTGCATGGCCTGGATCAGGAAGCGGTCGAGGTCACTGGTGGACGAGCCCACGCCGGCGGGGCGCGGCGGACGCGGGTTGCCCATCGGCTGGTACGCCCAGTGGTCGCGTTCAATCAGGGCGGCCTTCTGCTTCCAGATCGCGGCCGCGTCTGGATCGGCCGGCGCCGAGGCATCGACCATGGCGTGGTCGGCATCCTTGGGCACGGGTGGTTCGTCGGCCCAAGCCAGTGCGCAGATGAGGGTGGAGCAGAGGGCGGCCACCCAGACCGGGCGGGCGATGACGCCCAGGTCGTGCAGGGTGCGCATGCTGGCAGGTCGTGTGCGCGCTCGGGCCACGGACGGATCGTATGGGTGATCCGAAGCGCCTCCAACGTCAATCGGCGCGCAACCGCGCCATCCGGCGCGGCAGGGGATGGGGCTGCACGCGCCGGCAGGGCAAAACAGATTGATGAGCCTCGAAGGGGCCTGCTTGGTCTTGGGCCCCGAAGGGGCCCACGGCGCAGGTCACCCAGAGGGTCGTGCCTCGCAGTGTGCCAAATCTTGGCACTTCAGCGTCAGGATCGTCCCGCCGGGACCTTCTATGCAGGGCGCCACCGATCACGGGAGCGGTTCGAGCGGTCGTTGGCTCCCTGGCCCTGGTGGTGTGCATCGGATTGGCGTTGGTGCCGATTCGGGTCATGCCGTCACGGTCCGGTCCCTTCGTCGTTGGGCCACTTCCGTCGGCTGCAGTTCCTGTTCGTTGCAGTCCCTGTTCCACGTCCGGGCCCGTTTCTTGGTCGCGAACCTCGACCAAGGCCGGGCATCACCCCCAAGCCCAGAGGATCAATGCCCCCAACCAATCGCCTCCTGCCCACATCGTCCCTGCCAGCCCGCGTCAGGCTTGCCTTGCACATGATCGCCACCTACCGGGGGGCGTTCCTCGCCGGGCGCCTCGGTCAGACGGGCCTTTCACCCCGCGAGGGCGCCATGTACCTGGCGGCCGTGGATGTCGTGCGCCTCTACATGATCGGCGAGCACGACTTCGCCGACGCCCTCACGGGTGTGCCGGCCGCCTCCGAGCCGGTCGAAGGACCATCCCCCGGCGTGCGGGTCAACAAGCGTGGCCCTGATCCGGATCACGAGGGGTGACGCTGCCCGGGCGCTCGACCTTGGTCGCCGCCACTGTGTCATTCGGTGTCACACCAAAGGCCCCGCGGGGGCAAGAGTTCGAGGACGCGTCGTTCAACCCCTCAGCTGGAGGAATGCCACACATGCCGAAGAACCGTCCCAGCCGCGCCACGCGGCCTTCGATGTCCGTCGCCACCGACTCGGTCCGCGTCGAGCGTGCCCGGAGCATGGCCCAGGCCACCCTCGACTCGGCCGGCTCACTCAACCTGCTCGATCTCTACACCTTCGCGCAGGATGCCGTCCACCACATGGTGGTCACGATCTGCCCAACGGCCACCCAACTGCGGCATCACATCATCGAGCGCGTGCTCGATCGCCTTGCCGGGCGTCTTCGCCGCGAGGGCGGGCAGGGCCTGCAGTTCGCGACCGTCCCCGCCATGGAGTCGTACCTCAAGCAGTCGATCCGCACGAACCTCATCGATGCCCGTCGTGCAGCCAAGCTTCGCGCCGAGGCTGCACCGCTGGTCGATGACCACGGGGTCGCCACGCCCATGGTCGACGTGCTGCCCGATCCACAGGCTCCTGCCCCCGGCGCCGACCTGATCGACCCAGCGCATCACGAGCTGCTGGTCCGCGTGCTCACCCGTGGCGTCGATGCGCTCTCACCCGATGCCCGCCAGGCCCTGTGGCTGTCGCTCGAGGGTCACACGGCTCCGCAGATCGGCGCGCTCATGGGCCGCACCCCAGAGTCGGTCCGTCAACTGCTGTCCCGCGGCATCCGCTCCCTGCGCTCGATCGTCGCCGCTGAACTCGATGCAGCCGGGATCCCGCTCACCGACATCGGTCTGCCGCACCTGCAGCGCCTGGCCGAACTCACGGCCAAGCGCCTCGCGGCCTGACCGCGCGGGTGCATCAACGCTCGTGCCCCTCGGCGAGCAGGCGCGCACTCCGGGCAATCTCCTTCCGCCAGGCCACTGGCTTGAGCAAGCGCACCTTGCCGCCGAGCGCCTGCACGCGCCGCTGCACTTCGATCCTGCTGCTCGTTCGGAACCGCACGCGCACGGTCATGCCGGCACCCTGACCGCGCACGGTGACCTGCTGCTCTGGGTGCCAGAGTTCGCCCACCGCCAGCGTCAGGTCGATCGCCTGGTACTCAAGTTCGACCGCCTCACTCGGACCTTGCTGCACGAAGCCACCCACCGAGGCCTTCACGAGCTCGCGCAACGACAGTGCATCCGGCACGCGGAACGTGCCATCGAGCACCGTGACCGACGTGATGCGCTGCATCGCCAGTGACCTCAGCACCGGCCGCTTGCGCAGCGACTCGCTCCACTGCGTCGCGGTGCCCGACTCGACGTCGGCGTCGTGGCGGTTGCCGACCTTGTGCACCAGCAGGTACGCACCACCCGGCCGCAGCACGATGCCCAGCGGAAGCACCACCTGCTGCTGATCGAGCTTGCGCTTGCTCGCGTTCATGTACTCGACCACCAGCGGCTTGCTCTCGCGGGCCGCCAGCAGCGCATCGCGCCAGACCGTGGCCGCCACGCCGTTCCAGGCCGACTGCCTCACGATGAACTCGTCGAGCGATCGCTGCAGGGCGCTCGACGATCCCGCATCGAACGCATCGCCTTCCTCGTCGTGGTCGGTCCACTCCTCGGTGGTCCCCTCGCTGCGGACACCCGGCGCGAAGTCGGCGATGAAGAGCACCTTGTTCAGGCGCACGGCCTCCGCCATCGCACCACCATGCATGCCATGGCGGGCGACCGTCTTCACGCGCTTGAGTTCCGCGCCGAAGAGGGATTCCATCTCCTCGTGCCACGGCGTGCCCCGGAGCGCCCAGCCGAGTTTGCGCAGCACGACCAGGAGCTGCTCGGGGATCTGGGACTCGAGCGTGCCGTCGCGTCGCGGCTTGACCATGGTCCAGCCCTTGCCACGCACCATCTTCACCTGGTCCCCCTGCGCCCGCAGGTCATTGAGGTACCGCACCACGGTCCGCCGGCTCAAGCCGAGCTCGGCCTGCAGTTCCGCCATCGAGCGATGCTTGCCCAGGTCGCGGGCATCGAGGAGCGCCTTGCGCAGTGCCGAGAGTTTCGTGGTCTTGAGCGCCATGCCCCCGAGGCTAGTGGTCGGCCGACGCGGTGCAAGCCCACGCCCCGGAGGAACCGTCGTTCGGGCAACGCCGTGCATGGGTTCGCCGTGGGTGTGGAGCAGCCAACCCCCATCCTCATTCGTGGCTCCTAGACTCCGGCCGTGTCACGCAGCGGCGTTTCATCCGTTCCGGACGGCATGGTGGGCCGAGCCGTCCCCATCCTCAGGGCCGATTGGGAACGCCTGGCGAACGAGCGCGTCGGCCACTGGTGGCGCGCGTGCGAGGCGGCCCTCGGCAAGCCGCTGGGTCCGCCGCCCACGGTCGAACTGAGCACCAGGCTTCGAACCACGGCCGGCCTCGCGATTCCGGCCCGGCGGCACATCAAGCTCTCGTTCCACATGTTCCGCCACGAGGGGCTCGATCGGTTCGACAGCACGATCGCGCACGAGGTGGCCCATGTCGCGTGTGACCTGCACCATCGTCGATCGTGCCACCATGACCATCGATGGCAGCGGCTCATGCGTGCGCTCGGACTGCCTGCCGAGCGCTGCCACGACTACAGCAGCGTGCAGCGCAAACCCCGCACCACCATGAACTGCCCGGGTTGCCAACGCCCGGTCCAGCTCGGGCCTGTCCAGTGGAAGCGATTCACGCTGGCGCAGGCCCGGTTCCGCTGCACCGCGTGCAACACCGAGCTCCCGCGGCCTGGCATGGCCCCAGGCGGTGCCGGGTCGGTCCAGGCGGCGGAGCTCGGCGCGCTGCATGCCGCCACACAGCGCGCGCTCCAACTCTGGAACGCCTGGGTCGATCGGGCACGCCCTCAATAGTCCGCGATAACCCGCGATCAGGATGGGTGCGTGGTGCGCCGGCAGCCCGGGGCCACGCCTGTCGTGGGGCCCATGCCCTGAGAAACGTCCAAATTCCGGTACTTGGCTTGGGTCGTTCGCTCCTGAACCCGATGGTTGAGCCGTCCGCTTGCTCAGGAGGCCCCCATGCACCGATTGCTATCGCTCACACTGACTCTTGTCATGACGTCGCTCGTCGCCGCCCAGGATGGCGGTCTGTCCGGTCCCATCTGGGGCGAGGGACCGACCGAGACCGGCTCGGGTGGCAGCGCCGACGCCGGTACCGAACCAGCCACGGCACAGAAGGTGGCGAGCCCGAGCTCTGACAGCGGCGGCTCCACGGCCACCAAGATCAACGGCCGAACCTCCTCCTCGACATCGCTCCTGGCCACCGATACGGTCGACCTCTACGAGATCCGCATTTCGTCACCGACCACCTTCGAGGTGAACACGAGCGGATCGAGCTTCGACACCGCGCTCTTCCTGTTCCGCAAGGCGATCAACGCCAACGGCGTGCCCGAGGCGTATCCCGTCGCGATGAACGACAACGCGGCGGTGTCCGGCAACACCAGCGGGTACTCGCAGATCAAGAACACCATCATCCCGGGGGGCGGAGCCTCGATCCCCAACCTGACGGCGGGCACCTACTACCTCGGCGTCAGCAAGAGCGGCGCCATCCCGCTGCGGTGTGGCATCGATCCCACCTACGGAGCCCTCTTCACCTACACGGCAGGTTCGACCCAACTGATCCTGCCCTCGGGCAACCAAGGCAGCCTGAAGCTCTGCGAGTGGAACCTCGCCTCGGCCGGCGGTGAGTACACGATCAACCTCGTGGGCGGGGTCACGGTCCCGCGCAGCTCCACCTGCGTGTCCGCGCCGGTGCTCGGCGAGGGGACCTACTCGTTCGGCAACGCCGGCACGGCTGATGACACGGAAGATCGCCGCATCGGACTGTTCAACGTCTGCGGCATCAGTGGTGGTTGGCTGGCCAACCCAACCTGGTTCCGGGTCGCACCATGCAATGGCCAACTCACGGTCCGCATCTGCCCGACCAACACCGCCGCGAACATCTACGGTTTCGTCCTCTATCGAGGCTCGTGCGGCAACCTTGAGCCCATCGGCTGTGGTTCTTCGAGCTCGGCATCCGGATGCGCTCGGGGCGCCGAGGGAACCTTCACGGTCGACCAATGCGACGACCTGTACGTGGCCTTCGGGCCGCTCGCCTTCACCTCCCCAGCGAGCGTGGTGACGAGCCCGGGCGCCATCGTGATCCAGTGCGCCGGCACCCCCGTGTGCCCCACGACCGCCGACATCAATGGTGACGGCACGGTCAGCGGTGATGATCTTGCGCTGCTGCTGGCGAGTTGGGGAAGTTGATTATCGGCGCAGATCTGCTCTGGCAAGGGCCGCTTCCAGGTGGCATGGCCGAGACTCCACTGCCGTGCGCGGGGACCCCGGAACGTAAATCCTTGCCGAATCGGCATTGCCGCGTTTGAATCCGATGCAACCTCGGTGACACTCCCCGGACGGGCTGGGTCATTCGATCCGCGTGCCCCTATCGCATTCGTGGAGGCTTCATGCGCATCACCTGTCTGCTCCTCGTCCTTCTTTGCTCCCTGCCAGCCACCGCCCAGGACGGCGAGCTCGCGGGTCCGATCTGGGGTGAAGGCCCCGAGGACAATGGCTCCGGCGGGACCAAGGACGCTGGTGCGACGGCTTCGACCGCCCAACAGGTCTCGTCGCCGCTCGCTGCGGCCTCCGGCAGCACGCTCACCAGGATCAACGGGCGAACCTTCGCAGGCCTGCTTCAGGATGATCTGGTGGATCTCTATGAGATCTCCATCACCAATCCGACCACGTTCCTCGCCACGACCCAGGGCTCCGGGTTCGACACCGCCTTGTTCCTGTTCCGCAAGGTCATCGGCAGTGATGGTGTGGCGGAAGCCCGCGCCGTGGCCATGAACGACAATTCAATCTCCAGTGTCACCTACTCAAAGTTGGTTGGATCGAGCATCCCCGGCCTGACGGCAGGCGCCCACTACATCGCCGTCACCAAGAGTGGTGGTGTGCCCACTGGGTTCAAGTCGCCGGACAACGATCCGCTGGTGATGTTCACCTACACCCAGGGGTCCACCGCCATCGTCCTTCCGACTGCCACCCAGGCCACCTACACCCTTGCCGACTGGGCCAACCTCGGTGAGGGGGGTGACTACCAGATCGAGTTCGGCGGTTGCGTGGTCACACGGTCCGGATCGTGTTCCAGTGCCATCGTGCTCGGCGCGGGTGTCTACTCCTTCGGCAACGCGGGGACCAGTGACTCCTCGGCCACCCGGATCGGCCTGGGAGCCACGTGCGGCGACGTCGGGGCCTGGATCTCCAACCCAAGTTGGTTCCAGCTTGGTGCGTGCGATGGTCCGGTGCAGATCTCAGTGTGCCCCAGCGTGACGACGGCGACCTACCAGATGGTGGTGTTCGCGGGTTCGTGTGGTGACCTTGAGCCGATCGCCTGCGGCACGCTCGGTGCCTGTGCAGGTGGGACCGGCAGCACGATTACCCTGACTCCTGACCCGTGCACCACGTACTACGTGGCCTTCGGTGCGCGCCGCACGTCGGGAGCATCACCATCGAGCGCAGGCACGCTCACGATCACCTGCACACCCAATGGCCCATCATGCGGAGTGGCGGGCTCGGGTTCATGCTTCTCGCCGCACGCCACGCCCACGTGCGATTCGCTCACGTGCTGCAGTGCCGTGTGCGCGCTCGACGCCTTCTGCTGCAACGTGCGGTGGGACAACATCTGCGTCCAGGGTGCGTACGCGACCTGCGCACCGCCCCCGGCCTGCCCGCCGAGCGATCCCGATCTCGACGGCAACGGCGTGATCGACGGTGGTGACCTGGCCATCCTGCTGTCGCAGTGGGGAACCTGACCAAACCGACGGAGCTGGACCATGACGAACCGAATCATCCGACTCACCCTCACGTGCGCGTTCCTCGCGGCCCCGTCCTG
>JAIXYQ010000014.1 GCA_027490145.1 Planctomycetaceae bacterium | reverse complement strand
CGCTCGCTCCACCAGGTTTCGCTCGCGCTCACGTCCGTCGCTCGGCGGGGCTGGCACCCGCCTCCGAACGCATCGTTCGTGCCGCCTTCGCGACTCCCAAAGCCGCGCAGCACAGGGCCACTCGGTCGCTGCGGACGGCGCGGAGCATGATGGTGACCGCGTGGCACGTCGCGCCGCGTGTGCCTTGCGCAGTTTGATCCGCAGATTCACCCTTCGGAAGGGTGCTTTTGATACCCAAACTGCAGGAACTCGTGCAGCGGACTGGGTTGGGATGGGTTTCGGTCTTTGACCGGTGGTGCCCTTGGGTTACCTTTGCAAGCACCGCACCTGCGCGGGCTCCAGGAGACAGACTCATGACCACCGGGTTCCTTGCTGTGACCTCGTCGCCGATCGTGGCGCGTTCGCGTGACTTGATTGGCGCGCCACGTACGGCGCTGTGTCAGTCCGTGGCTCAGGCACCGCTCACGGTGGTGTTGGTGGCTGCGCTGGTCGCCATGACCACGCGGCCGGCCATGGGGCAGTGCCCGGGGGACATCACCGGCAACGGGGTGGTCGACGGCGCGGATCTTGGTGCCCTCTTGACGACCTGGGGGGCTCCGCAGGGTCAGGGTGACCTGAACGGCGATGGAACGGTTGATGGCGCCGACCTTGGTTTGCTCCTGACCAAGTGGGGTCCATGCATCACGGTGCCGAGTTGGGCCACGCTGATCGAGGCACAGCCTGATCCGGCAGTCGTGTGGGATGCAGACTTGCGCGCAGCGATCACGGCGACGGGTTTGGCTTGGCGCGTGAAGGACACGGCGACGCAGATCGAAATGGTGTTGATCCCTCCTGGCGGATTCAACATGGGATGCAGCCCCTCTGTGCAAGGCGCGTGCGGGGTTGATGAGTACCCGCTGCACCCAGTGACGCTGACCAACGCCTTTTACTTGGGGCGCTACGAGGTGACGCAGGCGCAGTGGCAGGCGCGGATGGGGAGTAACCCCAGCAACTTTCAAGCGGCAAGCGCTCAAGTGCCTGCAGCACAGGTTCCCAATCGACCGGTTGAGCTGGTGAGCTGGAACATGATCGCTGGTCCCGGGGGATTCTTGTCGCGGACGGGGCTGCGACTTCCAACCGAAGCCGAGTGGGAGTTTGCGTACCGGGCCGGTAGCAGTACCGCCTTTCACGGTTCTTCAGGGCAGCCAAACGGCACCAACGATGAGGCGCTTGTTGGCAACATCGCATGGCACACGTCGAACTCGAACTCACAGACCCGTCCGGTGGGTGGCAAGGCAGGCAATGGACTTGGACTGCATGACATGAGCGGCAACGTGCAGGAATGGGTGCACGACCCATACCTAAGCGTCTACTACTTCGTTTCCAACCCGGCGCAGAACCCCCCGGGCCCCGGTTCTGGTTCCGCGCGCGTCTTGCGTGGCGGGTCTTGGATCTATGGCCCCAGTCTCTTGCGGGGTTCTGACCGTGAGTCACAGCTACCGACATACTCCAATGTCAACATTGGATTCCGGGTTGCGCGCTATGCCTCCGATGTACTTCTGACCGCGGTGTCGCCCTCGGCGGGCCTGGTCGGGGGGGGTACGTCCGTCACGCTAACGGGAGTGAACTTTCAGGGCGCCACCGCCGTGGCTGTCGGCGGCGTGCCGACAACGAGTTTTCAGGTCGTCAACGCCACCACCATCACGGCGGTGACCCCTGCGGGCACGGTGGGTGCCAAGGCGGTGGCGGTGACCACGCCCAGCGGGACGGCGTCCCTTCCCGGGGCATTCACCTATTCGACGGTCGTGGTGCCAAGCTGGGCCACGCTGATCGAGGCGCAGCCTGATCCGGCAGTCGTGTGGGATGCAGACCTGCGCGCAGCGATCACGGCCACGGGCTTGGCCTGGCGCGTCAAGGACGCGGCAACGCAGATCGAGATGTTGCTGATTCCTGGGGGTAACTTCCTCATGGGTTGCAGTGCGTCCCTATCGAATTCTTGTCAATCGGATGAGAGCCCCGTTCATCCGGTGGTTCTTACAAGTGCGTTTTATCTCGGGCGCTATGAAGTGACGCAGGCACAGTGGCAGGCACGGATGGGCAGCAACCCGAGTGACTTCCAGAGCGCGAGTACGCAGGTCCCCGCAGCTCAGGTCCCCAACCGACCAGTTGACAACGTAAGTTGGGACATGATCGCCGGCGCTGGTGGGTTCTTGTCGGTGACCTCGATGCGCCTGCCGACCGAAGCGGAATGGGAGTACGCCTGCCGTGCGGGAACGACGACTGCCTACCACGGCTTGACGGGCAACCCAAACGGTACGAACGATGGTGCGCTCGCGGTGAACATCGCCTGGTACTTATCTAACGCAGCCAGCCAGACTCGCCCCGTGGGTGGCAAGGCTGCCAACGGCTTTGGTCTTCACGATATGAGCGGCAACGTGGCTGAGCCAGTGAGCGATTGGTACTCCAGTAGCTATTACAGCTCAAGTCCCCCTGTTAATCCTCCGGGGCCATCAAGCGGAACCGAACGTAGTCCCCGTGGGGGTTCCATCGGTCTTCCGCAACGCGACGTAAGAAGTTCAGCTCGACGATGTACCGCCTGCGGCGGTGGGTTTGGTGGCGGTACTGGGCTCCGCGTCGCTCGGTCGCCTTGACTTACTTGCACTGCTCTGACGCCAAGACCCGGTTGTTCACTCAGTCTGATCGGACTCCAATCGTCTGAGGTACTTCTGACGCAGTCGAGCGACCTGCAGGCGTTCTCGCTGTCGCGCGGGTCGGGACAACGTGGCCGGAAGCACCGCGGCAGTATTGAGGATGAAGTCTGGCACGAGCAACGCGGCGCTGGAGCTGCATTGGCCTTTCGTTGGCCGAAGAAGATCAGCACGACATTGCGCGCGGCAGCAGCAGCGACCGACGGCCATCACTTCCGCGTCGGGCGGTCAAGCGCGCCGATGGCCGTGACGGGGAGCGCCTCGATCCCGTGGCACATCTCGAAGCGGTCGCGGCCGTCGCGCGCGATGCTCGCCGCATCGTGCGGACAGGGAACCATGCAAACTCGTCGCCTCGAAACGAATCTGCATGGTTTGTAACGGTGACCAGCCTGCGGTGAGGGCGGCGACCGCAGCCCTCACGCGCGCAGCAGCAGCACGGCGCCGGCGCTGAGGATGAAGTAGGGCACGAGCGACGCGGCGCCGGCGTAGTCCTTGGCCAGGCGCTGGCCGAAGAAGAGCATCACGATGTTGAGCGCAGCCAGCTGCGCGCCGGCGATCGCCCAGGACGCATCGCCCTGCAGCGCGAACCGCACCGAGCCGGCCGCGCAGAGTGCGCCCGCGGCGAGTTCAGTGATGGTGACCGTGACCAGCATGGGCTTGACCTGGCCCTTGAGCGGTGAGTTGGCGAAGTGGCCCTTGAGCCAGGCCAGGTTGCCCGAGAAATCCGCCACCTTGTCGATGCCGGACTGCAGGAAGAGGATCGCCAGCATGGCACCCGTGAGCAACTTGACCGACGCGAGGGGCTCGATGAGTTCGTTGAACATGGCATCGGGATCCTAGACTGACCCGCGTTGCCGCACGCCGCGCCCATCCATGCCGCACCCACCGCACACGGAGCGCCGCGCCGTGCTTGATGCGGGCCGTCATGATCGGCAGCGGCTGGTTGCCGGCTTCGGCGGCCCGGCGCAGGATCGGCTGCGGCAAGCAAGCGTGCTCGTGGCCGGCTGCGGCGCGCTTGGGTGCACGGTCGCCGACCTGGTCGTGCGCGCGGGCGTGGGCCGCGTGGTGATCGTGGACCGGGACGTGGTCGAACCGAGCAACCTGCAGCGGCAGACGCTGTTCGCGCAGGCGGACCTGGGCGTGCCCAAGGCGCTGGCCGCACGCGCGCGGCTGCAGACGATCGATCCATCGGCGCGCATCGAGGCCTGGGTCGATTCGATCGAGCGCGAGTCGATCGACGACTACCTCGACGGCATCGACCTGGTGTTCGACGGGTTCGACGCCATGGAGCCGCGCTACCTGCTGAACGATGCATGCGTGCGCGATGGACGGCCGTGGGTCTACTGCGCGGCGATCGCCACGCAGGCGCGCGCGATGCTCGTGCACGCTGGTGGGCCATGCCTGCGCTGCGTCTGGCCGGATGCGCCGCCGACGGGTGCACTGGGAACCTGCGACAGCGCGGGTGTGCTGGGCTCGAGCATCGCCATTGCCGCTGGTGCGAGCGTGTCGCTTGGCTTGCCGATCCTGGCCGGCATGCCACCCACGGTGCCGGCCTTGGTCAGCATCGACACCGCGCAGGGATCCTGGCGCTCGATCAGCGTGGCACGCGATCCGGCGTGCCCGTGCTGCGTGGGGCGGCGATTCGACTGGCTCGAGGGGGCTTCGGGTGCGGCGACCGCGGTGCTCTGCGGGCGCCATGCGGTGCAGGTGCGGCCGGCGGTCGCGGCGGTGCTGGACCAGGCGGGCTGGTTGGCTCGGCTGGCGCCATCGGGATCGTTCACCGCAGGCGAGGGGCTGGTGCGGGGCACGCTCGACCCATCGCGATGCGGCGGTGCGGCGCTCGAACTGACCGTGTTCATGGACGGGCGGGCGATCGTGCACGGCACGACTGATCCGGCCGTGGCGGCGGCGGTCTGTGAACGCGTGCTTGGTGGCTGACTGAACACGAGCGCGGCCGCGTTCACGCGTGTTTGGCGGCTGAGCCGGCGCGGCACTCAATCCTGACATGGCGTTGCTAGGATCCGACCCACCATGGGACTCTTCGCCAGCTGCATCGCTCACGACTGCCTCGCCACCGTCGGCTACGCCGACAAACTCTGCCAGGGGATTCCCGCGGAATCCTTCGCGCGCATGCCCTTCAAGGACATGAACAGCGCGGCCTTCAACATCGGCCACCTGAGCATCTATCCGGCGCGCATGGCTGGGCTGATCGGCCACGCCGGTGCGATCGCGAACCCCGCCGGTTGGGAAGACCTCTTCAAGGCCGGCGCCCCATGCGTGGATGCCGGAACCTATCCATCGAAGGATGCGCTGATGGCGCACTACATGGCCGGCCACCAGAAGATCGCGGAACTGCTCACGGAACTCGACGATGCCGTGCTCGCGGGACCGAATCCCGCCGAGGGCGTGTTCAAGGAACGCTTTCCCGTGCTCGGTCAGGCCGTGCTCTTCCTGTGCAACAACCACCAGATGATGCACCTGGGCCAAGTCAGCGCCTGGCGGCGGGTGATGGGACTCGGGAGCGCGATGTGAGCCTTCGCGGCGCCCTGCTCGCGCTGATGGCGTGGGCGGCGGCTGCCGCAGCGGCATCGATGGCGCATGGGCAGATGGCCCAGGCGATCCAGCCGATCGACATCAGTGCGCTCGTGCGGCTCCTGCAGGAGGAGTCGGGCGGCGTGGTCACGGACTGGGATACCTTCGAGGCCGCCCACCGTCGGTACGTGGAGGGTCACCAGCCGTTGCATGACCGGGCACGCGGCGTGATCGTGGCCACGAACGGCGACCAGGAAGCGCAGCGCCCGATGGTGATGGAACTGCGCATGGCGCAGCAACAGCTCGAGTCGACGCTGTTCCAGGAACTCGCGCCCCTGGTGTCGGGTGCCGATGCCGCCGCCATCGAGCGCGTGGCGATCCGGCGCGACCAAGCGGCGAGCCTGCGCGTGCTCCAGTGGTCCATCGAGGGCATCGGCCTTGATCTGGGTGAGGCGCTGCATGAGGCACTCGATGGTGATGACGCAGCCTGGCTGGCCTTGAAGCCGGAGGTGGACCGCTATCGGGCCACACGCCGTGATGCGGCGCGGCGATTGCTGAAGGAGTGGGTGGACTCGGAAAAGTGCTCGAGCAACCGGAAGGCCGAGGCCGCAGCGATCTGGCAGGAGTGTGCGGAACTCGAGCGCCGCATGGCCGAGGAGCAGGCCAAGGAGCAGGCCAAGGAGCCCAATCAGGCGGATCCTGCAGGTGGGCAGGTTGAGGAGCCTCGCCTCGAATCCAGTGACGACCTGGAGGAGCTCGAGGCCATCCTCGAGGCGGGTCAACGACGGATCGCCGAGATCTATCGTGCATGCTGGAGCACGACGCAGTCGGCGCTCTCGTCCATGATCACGCAGCAGCTGTCGATGTGCGACGCGATCCTGCCTCGGCTGGGCACCATTCCCGCCCTGCGTGTGCGGCGCGCGTTGGCTGCGTCGCTCGGTGTGCCCAACGACCGCAGCCAGGGCGTCGAGGTGATGGCCGTGGCGTTCATGCGTCTGCCATCGATCGATGCCGCCGGCAAGGCTGCCCTCCGTGCGGTGCTGGACGACTGGGTGGCGCAGGATGCCTCGCTGCAGGACCGCCTCATGCGGGTGAGGGGGACCATGCTGGGCACGAACTCGCTGGTCTGGGACGAGGCGGAGTCCCAAGGGCTCCAAGCGGAGTTCGCGGAACTCACCGGTCGCCGCGATGCCCTGGCCGAGGCAGCCCGTGAGCGACTTCAGGCCGCCGTGAAGCCGTACGCGGATGGCGCCGATTGTGATGCGCAGGCTTCGGACTTCGCCGGGCGATTGGCCCAATCCGCGCGATCCATCGCGCGCGGCGAGGCAGCGCTCGAGGGCGTGGACCTGGCGCTCGGCCCGATCGAGCCCGACACCGAGGACGAACCAATCGAGTTTGACCCGATGGACGAGGTGGTGGGGCAGCGCCACAAGCCTGATCCGGCGCTCCTTGACCGCTGCGTCGTGGTCTTCGGCATCGACGAGGGCACCGCCGCATCCATGCGCGCGCTCGCCGAGGTGCACACCGCCGCACTGGAGGCCCTGAAGCAGGGACCGATGGAGCGCATCATGGGTTCCGCGCAGCACGAGGTGCTGCAGCGCGCTGCCGGTCAATCGCTGGCCGACATGCAGCCCGGGATCGATGCATTCCTTGCCGAGCGTCGCGAGTTCGCGATGCGCGTCCATGCGGCTGATGACGAGTACTGGCGCGCGCTGGCGGCGCTCGCTGGTGAGCGGGGCGAAGCCCTGGCGGCGTTCATGCGGGTCGCCACGGTGATGGGTTCCACCGATGCACGCTGGGTTTCGGTTTCTGCCCCGGGGGAGGGGAATCCAGTCCGCGCTGCGCTCGAGTGTGCGGCGCCCGGGATCGATCCCGATGCCCTGATCGCCGTCGTGGCGCCCGTGGAACCGATGAGTACCGCCCTGACCAAGGAATCGAACGACAATCGCGATGCGTTCGCCGCGGAGTGGATCCGTGGCGCGCCGCTCTGGAGAAACCAGGCTGCGGTGAGCAACGACGAGCGAGCAGCCTTCTACGCGGAGAGCGAGGCGAGGCGCCAGCAGCTCCAGAATGCACACCATCAGCTGGAACAGCGTCGGGCATCCATGGTCGATGCCCTCGAGCGTGATCTCGGTGCGGTCCTCGGTCCCAAGGGCCCATGGCAGCTGCGTCGCGCGATGGCGGCCGAGGCGGCGCCGCCGGCGTTCCGCGAGCACCAGCGGATCATGCCGGTGCTGGACCGGTTGCTCGCCGATCCCAGTTTGCCCGGTGACCTTCGCGTGGAGGTGCTCGGCCTGAAGGATGATCTTGAGCAGCCCTTGCGGGAGGTCGAGGAGCGACTGGTTGCATCGATCGAGGCCCTGCGTGCGGCCAACGTGAGCGACACCGACGGATCACGGTGGCCCGAGCGCGCCGCCTTGGGTCTGGCGGCCCAATGGGCGTTCTGGCAACGCGACGAGGTCGAGCGTCGTGGCGCCGAGCGCTTGCGGCGCGCGGTGCCGGAGTCGGTGCTCCCCAGCGCGCGACTGCGCCCGATCCGAGTGGTCGAGCGCGGCCGGTACGAATCGTGATCGACGCCGAGGCTCGGTCTGGTCTCGGTGATGGGCGCAGAGATGGGCAGAGCCATCGGCTCGGTGAGCGGCGCGCGTGATGCGCGTGCGGTGGAGCGCCACCCGCGCGGGCGGTAGCCTCCACGCATGAACCTTGCGGCGGAGTTCCTGGGTACGGTACTGCTCGTGTTGCTCGGCAACGGTGTGGTGGGCAATGTGATCCTCGCGCGGACGAAGGGACAGGTCGCGCCGTCGCAGCCGGGTGGCTTCTTCATCATCACCGTGGGGTGGGGGCTGGCCGTCTATGTGGCGGCGTACTGCACGGCGTTCCTCGGCGGTCCCGCGCACCTGAACCCAGCCGTCAGCATCGGCATGGCATCGATGGGGATGGTGGCGCGCGACGACTGCGTGCGGCTGTGCCTAGCGCAGATGACCGGTGGCATGCTCGGTGCGTTCCTGGTGTGGTTGCTCTACCTGCCGCACTGGCGCCTGACCGAGGACCCGCGAACGAAGCTCGCCGCATTCTGCAATGCCCCGGCGATCCGGGCCCCGGGCAGCAACCTGCTCGTCGAGGTGATCGCCGCCGCAGTCTTGATGCTCGGCATCCTGTGCCTGAAGGAGGCGCAGGGCACGATGGACGATGGTCGCGTGATTTCGCTCGACTTCGGTGCGATGGGTGCGCTGCCGGTCGGGCTGCTCGTCTTCGCCATCGGCATCTGCCTGGGCGGGCCCACCGGCTACGCGGTGAATCCCGCGCGTGACCTTGCGCCGCGCGTGATGCATGCGCTGTTGCCCATTCCGGGCAAGGGGCCGAGTGATTGGGGCTATGCCTGGATCCCGGTGGCCGGTTCGATCGCGGGCGCGCTGCTGGCGGTGGCGATCTTCAGCGCGATGGCGCCCGTAGGGTCGTGAGCATGCCTGATCCCACGAAGCGTCCTGGTGGAACTTTCTGCGCCTGGCTCGCGTTGGCTGCGTGCGTCACGGCACCCGTGGTCGCCGTGGGCGAGGGATCGGCTGCGCCGCAGGCAGCCCCGGCCGTGAGGCAGGATGCACCAGCCGCCGCGGCGCCCCAACCGGAACAGATTCCGTTTCCCCTACGCTTCGGCGTCCGCAGCGAGATGCTCGCGCGCAAGCAGGCCGTGCTCAACCAGGTCGTGCTCGTTCCGGATGGCGCGACCTACCTGGACGAGATCCGGCAGTGGACGATCGACCGTCGTTGGCCGGTCCTGATCGAGGACGATCACTTCACGCCGCTGTTCCTCCAGGCGTTCGCGCCCGAGCGGGTCTTCCGCCGCGCATCGGTCGGCGCGGGGCCGTCGGGGGATGCGCTCGCAGCGGCCATCGAGTCGGCGGCCGCACATGCCTGGGTGCCGGGCGCGGCGTCGATGAAGGAAGCGTTGGCCGCGCGCGGCGTTCCGTCGATCGGCGTGGTGCTCGTTGACCCGGCGGATCCGGCTTGGCCCGCGGCAGTGGCGCTGGCCGCCGGCCGGGGGCAGGTCCTCGCATCGCTGACGGGCAACTGGGGCGCGCCGAACGATCAACTCGATCCTGACCGCACCACGGCGCTGTGCGATGCGGTGCGTGACGCCGTGGCCGCCACCGGACTCGCATGGAACGGGCTCGGTGACGAGGTCGATGCCGTCACGATCTGCCGATCGATGGCCGGCAAGGGCATGCCGGGGGAGCGTGTCGAGTTCGCATCGCCCTTCGGCCCCGCGAAGCGCGGCGAACCGATCGCCACGACCGATGCCGTGTGCCGCATCGCTGAAGGTCGGACGCCGCGGCGTTGGGCGGTGGCCGGCTGGATCTTCGGGAGCGAAGCGCGCAGTGCCTATGCGGCCATGTGTTCGCTCTTCCTGGTGCAGAGGAGTACCTGGCTCAATGATTGCCCGGCGTATCCCTCGAATGCAGGGGCACGCCAGTACGAGGTGGGCGAGGCGACCGCGCTGCTCAAGAAGGCCGCGTTCGCCGCCGAGTCCATCCGGTTCGCGCCGGGCGGCATCTCATCGTGGCGACAGCGTGCGGCGGCGGGCTGGGGTCCAGACCTCGAGTTCATCAACTCGATGGGCAACCTCGACACGTTCACCATCCTGCAGGACCAGGACACCGGCGTGCGTGAGATTCCCGCGATCACGCGCCCGATGGGCCTGCACATGATCCACTCGTTCAGCCTCGCGGCGCCGGAATCGCCGATCTGCGTGGGCGCGCGGTGGCTCGATCACGGCGTCTTCGCCTATGTGGGTTCGGTGCACGAACCGATGCTGAATGCCTTCGTGCCGCCGGCCCTCGTGGCGCAGCGGATCGCCGTCGGCGTGCCGCTGCTCGTGGCGGGGCGCTGGCTCGAGGGCGAGGGTGACCGTTGCTGGCGCGTGCAGACGATCGGTGACCCGCTGTGGACCCCATCGCCGGGTGTCCTCCGTGGTGCCGTCGTGGCCGCCGAGCCTCGTGATGGCCTGGTGGACGTGAAAGCAGCGGCGATCGAGGCCATCAAGGCGATGAATGCGGCTCCGACGGGTGCCAATGCGATCGCGGCCATGCGCTGCGTCGGTCGGCTCGGCAAGCCGGAGTTCGCGGGCACGGTCTGGGCCAACGCCATGAAGGCCGGCGTGGCGAAGGAGTCCGCGCCGACGGCACTGATGCCGCTGTTCCTGTGGCGCAACCTCGACGCCGTGGCGCAGGCGATCGAGTTGATCGATGCCCCGACGCTGAGCCAGCTCGACCTGCTGTGGACGCTCGCCGCCGCACCGCTCGAGGCCGGCCAGGTCGCCAACCGTGCGACGATCGAGACGCTCGTGCGTCATCCTCGCGTGCCGCGTGCGGGGCACGACATGGGGACTGTGCGAGCCAACGCGATCAGGGTCCTGGGCAACGATGCGTACGTCGCCATGAATCGCGAGGTCCTCCTCGGGCTCAGCGCCGAGGAACGGGCTGCGGTGATCGAAGGCTTGAAGTGATGGAGCTCGCGGAGGAAGCCGGGCTCGCCGAGGCAAACGAGTTCGCGTTGCGCGCAGGCTTCGGCGCCGTGCGTTGACTCAGGGCCGGGACACGGGCTCGGGATCGACGGATCGTGCCCCCGGAGTCGTCACGCCATCGAGGATCCGCGCCTTCACATCCTGCGGCGTGAAGTCGAACCGCTCGCGGCACGCAGCATCACCGATGGCGCACTCCATGGTGCGCTCCGTGAGCGCGACCAATCCCGGGAACGCCGGATGCAGCCGATCGCGCTGCATGACCGGCCCCTGCTTGGCGGGGTCCCACTGCACCCGGCCCACGCGGATCGGTTCGCCGGAGCGGGTCTCATCGTTCACGCGTTCCAGGCTGAGCACCCGCACCCGCGACTTTCCCTTGGCCCAGTCGGCGAGTCGTGCATTCAGCGACTCAAGGGTGGCGTGCTCGGGCAACTGCATGGCAGCCATCATGCGGCCCTTCGAGGCGCGCATGTCAGGCAGGTTGCCGACGACCAGCGGCACGCCGGCAGCGACCACGCGGTCGAGTTGGGCCAGGCCACGTTCGAAGAGCGACGCGCGGTCCGCCTCGGTACGGATCGGCGTCTTGCCGATGCCGCCGCCGCCGTACGCGTACCAGAAGAGGAAGTCCGCGGCGAGCAGGAGGGTCGGCTTGGTTTCGAGCGCGCGCGTGACGGCGTCCTCGCCCCGGGTGATGGGGTCGCTGAAGAACATGCCGGTCGCATAGTGCGCCACGAGTTCGGTGGTACCGGACTTGGCGGCCGCCAGGAGCACATCGCGCATGTCGACGAGCTCGGCCTTGAACGGTTGTGCGCTGCCGTTGCTCACCGCCACCCCGAAGCCATCGCTTGCGCTCGCACCGACGATGGCGATGCGTTCGGTGACGGCGGCCGAGAACGGTGCGGCGGGAGTGCCGGGCGCATCTGCTCCGGTCGCCGCGGGGCCATCGATCGCGGCCGAAGGCGCCGCACCCATCGTGGGCTGGGCGTCGGCCGGTTGGCCATCCGCGCGCAGTGCACGCACGGGAACCGCAACGACGAGCAGGACGAGGCACGCGCTCCACCAGAGCGCACGAGGGAACCAAGGATGGTCCGAGGACGTGGTCACGGCGTGATCGTACGCACGCCCAGCACCGATGCGGCCCAGCGCTCAGCCCAGGCCGAGCGCCGTGGCCATCGTCTGGCCGAGGTCGGCGGGGCTCATGCTCACGCGGATGCCGCACTCGGCCATGACCTTGAGCTTGGCCTCGGCGGTGTCATCGGCGCCGCCGATGATCGCGCCCGCGTGGCCCATGCGCTTGCCCTTGGGAGCCGTCCGGCCGGCGATGAACCCGGCCACGGGCTTGGTCATGTTGTCCTTGATCCAGCGGGCGGCATCGACTTCGGCGCTGCCGCCGATCTCGCCGATCATGATCACGCCGTCGGTCTGCGGGTCGGCGTTGAACATCTCGAGCACGTCGAGGAAGTCGAGACCCTTCACCGGGTCGCCACCGATGCCCACGCAGGTCGACTGGCCGATGCCGCGCACCGAGCACTGCCAGACGGCTTCGTAGGTCAGCGTGCCGCTGCGGCTCACGATGCCGACCGCCTTGCCGGTCTTCGCATCGCGGCGGTGCGTGTGGATGTAGCCCGGCATGATGCCGATCTTGCAGCCGCCTTCGAAACGGTCACCGACCCGGTAGCCGGGCGTGATCACGCCGGGGCAGTTGGGGCCGACGAGGATCGTGCCGGGGTAGCCCGCCAGTCGCGCCCGAGCGCGGACCATGTCCTGCACCGGAACGCCTTCGGTGATGGCGATGATCGTCCGGATGCCGGCGTCGGCAGCCTCGAGGATCGCATCGGCCGCGAACGGCGGTGGCACGAAGATCATGCTCGCGGTCGCCCCCGTCCCACGCACGGCCTGGTCGACGGTGTCGAAGATCGGGAGGCCGTTGGCGTCCTTCTGGCCACCCTTGCCGGGCGTGGTACCGCCCACCATGCGGGTGCCGTACTCGAAGCAGCCCTTGGTGTGGAATGCGCCCGCCGAGCCGGTGATGCCCTGGCAGATGACCCGAGTGTTGCCGTCGATCAGGATGGACATGGGAGGTGGAGGATAGCAACGACCGGCCCCGCGCGGCCGCGCAGGAACCCGCCGGATCCGCTGTAATGACGCGTTCCATGGCCACCAAGAAGCCACTCACGTACAAGGACGCCGGCGTCGACATCGATGCGGGCGACGAGGTCGTCGACCTGATCAAGCCCATCGTGCGCCGGACCTACTCGCCGCGGGTGCTCGGCCAGCACGGCAGCTTCGCCGGCATGTTCCGGCTCTTCGGAGAGGGTCTCTTCCGAAAGCAGTACCGCGACCCGGTGCTGGTGGGCTGCACCGATGGCGTGGGCACGAAGGTCATGATCGCCGCCGAGCGCAAGGTGTACGACACCGTCGGCATCGACTGCGTGGCGATGAACGTGAACGACCTCATCGTGCAGGGGGCGGAGCCGCTCTTCTTCCTCGATTACCTCGGGCTGTCGCGCATCGCACCCAAGGACACCGCGGCCATGATCGAGGGCGTGGCCAAGGGCTGCGAACAGGCCGGCTGCGCGCTGATCGGCGGCGAGTGTGCGGAGATGCCCGACATCTACCGGCAGGGCGACTTCGACATCGCCGGCTTCTGCGTGGGCGTCGTCGACCACAAGCGGATCATCACGAGCAAGCTGGTGCGCAAGGGAGACGTGGTCATCGGCCTGGCCGCCAGCGGCGTGCACAGCAACGGCTACTCGCTCGTGCGCCGCATCGTGAAGGATGCGCGGCTGGACATGGACCGTGCGTACCCCGAGCTCGGCCGCAAGCCGCTCTGGCAGGTGCTGCTCGAGCCCACGCGGATCTACGCGAAGCCCATCGTGAAGCTGCTGGCCGGCTACCGCCGCAAGATGGTCGTGAGCGGGATGGCGCACATCACGGGCGGCGGGCTGCCCGGCAACGCGAGCCGCGCGCTCCCGAGCCACCTCGACTGCGTGATCGACCGGTCCGCCTGGACGCCCAATCCGATCTTCCCGTTCCTGCAGAAGCATGGCGGCATCGAAGATGACGAGATGTTCCGCGTCTTCAACATGGGCATCGGCTACGTGATGTTCGTGCGGCCCGACTTCGCGAAGGCCGTCGTCACCAAGCTCAAGCGCATGGGCGAGAAGCCCACCGTGATCGGCTCGATCGAGAAGGGCACGGGCGAGGTGCGCTGGAAGGAGTGAGGGGGTTCACGCGCCGTCCCAGCGGCGCTGGTTCACGCGCCGTCCCAGCGGCGCTGGTTCACGCGCCGTCCCAGCGGCGCTGGTTCACGCGCCGTCCCAGCGGCGCTGGCGCTTCTTCTCTCCCTCGCGCTTCTTCGACTCCAGGCGGCGTTCGATCGAGCCGCGCGTGGGCTTCGTCTTGCGGCGCACCTTCGGCGGGATGCTCGCCCGCAGCACCATCTCGCGCAGGCGTTCGAGGCACGCGTCCTTGTTCGCCTTCTGCGACCGGTGCTCCTCGGCCGTGAACCGCAGCGTGTCGCCGTGCACGAGATGGGATCCCGCGGCGTCGCACAGGCGCCCGAGGGCGCGCTCATCGAGCCCATGGATCGCGGTGAGCTTCACCATGAGCTCCGCGCGCGAATGCACCTTGTTCACGTTCTGGCCACCGGGGCCACCGCTGCGGCTGAACGAGAAGTCCAGGCCCGACGGATCGATCCAGGCCCGTGGGCCGCAGTCGAACGCGTTGCCCGGACGCATCGGCTTGCGCGGGGGAGTGGAGCCGGGTTCCGGGCGGGGCTGCATGCGATCATTCTCGCAGGCCTGCGCTAGCCTTGCACCGTGGAACCCACCGCCCTGACGCTCATCGCTGCCGTGCTCGCCCAGTCAAGCGCGGCAACGCCGGCCGCGTCGGGGGCGTCCGTCACCCAGGCGGTCGCACCTGTGCCGGCCGCGCAGGTCCTGCCGCCCGTGGATCCTTCGGCTGGGCCGCACTTCGACTTCGCCGCGCGCGCCTGGTTCGCCCGACTCAACGGAACGATCAACGCGCCCGCGTCGGCCGCGCCCGTGACCATCGAGGATGACTTCGACCTGGACGACTCGCAGGTGGTGCCGCTCCTGACCGCGACCGCGCGGTGGGATGCACTGGCGCTGGTCGTGAACGGCTTCTGGTCGTCGACGGATGGGTCGACCGCCGCGCCGACCGCGGGCCAGTTCGGATCAGTCGCGTTCGGTGCGGGCGATGCACTCTCGTCGAGCGCGGACGCCTGGGGCGTGGCGGGCGATGTCGTCATCACCTTCTACCGACCCTACGCAGCCGATCGTCACCCGTGGACGGGCGACGATGCGCCCGCGGGATCGACGCGGCCCTTCGCGGACCTGCGTTTCAACGGACTGGTCGGCGGCCATGCGGTGTCGTACGAACAGTCCGTCACGGATCTCACCACGCTCGCCGGCGATTCGATCGACCTCTCGGTGATCACGCCCGTCATCGGCGGAGGGATCGAACTCGACCTGGACATGCGTCGCAACGTCGACTGGCTCGGGCACCTTCGCATCGCCGCGACGGCGGGCTGGGGCCCCGGGGTCGAGACGGGTGACTCGCTCTGGTTCGTGCGGGCGGACCTGTCGCTCGACGTGCTGCACAACCTGGCCATCACCGGTGGGTACCGGCTGCTCAACTGGGATGCCGCAGGCAACGGCGACTCGATGAGCGGCAGCCTGCAGGGCTTGGTGGCCGGTCTTGAACTTCGGTTCTGAGCGGAACGGCACGCGTGACACGGAAGAAGACAAGCCCAACGCCGCTCACGCCGCTCGGGCGTGCGGCCATCCGCCGTTCGTTGCTCACCGTGCTGCCGGACCGTCTGTCAAGGGGGCGCCTGTCGCGGGCGCATCTTGCGCAACCCGTCGTGCTGCGCTCGGTGCCCGTCTTCCTGCCGGGTGCACCCGATGCACTGCATGGGCTGCGCATCGCCCACCTGAGTGACTTCCACGTCGGGGGACTCATCCCGGTGGAGCGTGCACTCGAGGCGATCGAGCTTGCACAGGTCGAACAGCCCGATCTGGTGGCCTGCACGGGCGACGTGGTCGACCTTGAACTCGCCGGGTGCGAACCGGTCTTCAAGGCCCTTGGCCGCATGAAGTCGCGATTGGGCACGCTCATGGTGATGGGCAACCATGATCACCTCGAGCATGCGGAGTCCGTGGCCCGGCTTGCGCGCCGCAGCGGCATCCGGTTGCTGCAGGACGAGGTGGCGAGGTTGCCGTCGGGGCCCATGGTCGCCGGCCTCGACTGGACCGTGGGCGTGCGCGATGCGCAGAAGCGCCTGAAGGCGATGCTCGATGGACGCGAGGAGCTTCCGCCGATCCTGCTGGCGCACCACCCGGCGGCGTTCCGTGCGGCCGCGCAGCACGGCATCCCGCTGACGCTGTCAGGTCACACGCATGGACTGCAGGTGGGCCTCACGCGCGGCACCGGCGACCAGAGTCGCCCGGCCAAGGGCCGTTCCCTGCACGACGGCCTCTATCACCTCGGGGCAAGTTCGGTCTTCGTGACGCGTGGGGTCGGCAGTTGGTTCCCGCTGCGGGTGAACCGTCCGGCCGAGGTGGCGATCCTCGACGTCCGGGTCCGCTGAGCTCGCCTGATCCGTTCGCGCCGCGAGGTGCGGCTGCGGGCGATCGACTGCGGGTGGCAACCGGTTCAGAGCCCGATCGCGCGGGCGATCAGGAGGCCGACGCAGAAACTGCCGGCTGCTGCGATGACCTTGCGAAGGATGCGGTGGATGTCGTGCTGATGCATGGTGCTGGCCTCCTCGCACGCCCAGTCGTGCGGCCCCCCAACGATCCGATTCGGTCCGTGGCCAGGCAAGCGACACGGCAGAAATTGCGCGCGCGCGATCAGACCAGGGGCTTCTGGAGCACCTCGAAGTACAGGTCCGGGCGGCGCGGAAGCCCGTTGCGGGGTTCGCCGTAGGGGAACGGTTCGCGTTCACCCGTGGGCAGGTAACCACGGCGACCGTACCAGGCGATGAGCTCGGACCGCTGGCCGATCACGGTCATCCGTGCGCGGTCGAGGCCCAGTTCGTCGCGGATCACGCGTTCGGCCTCGGTCAGGAGCAGTCGCCCGAGCCCATCGCGCTGGCGCGTGGGTTCGACCGACACCATGCCCACGTAGCCGAATCCCGATGCGCGGTCGATGCGCACGCAGGCCACCAACTGGCCCTCGATGAACGCCACCCTGATGCGCGAGGTGCGGCTGCCGACCAGCTCGCCGATCTCGCGTTCGTCGGTGCGCTGGCCATCCAGCAGGTCGGCCTCGGTGGTCCAGCCTGCGCGACTTGCCTGCCCACGGTACGCACGCTCGACGAGCGCAACGACCTGCGAAACATCCCCCCGGACGGCGTCGCGGAAGTCCGGGGTGACGCCCATGGCGACCGTCAGGCGTAGTGCCGGCCGAAGCGGTTCGCGAGGAACGCATCGAGGCCGATCTGTTCCTGGCGCACGAAGCCCTTGGTCGGGACGGTGCCTTCCTTGAGCATGTCCACCACGGCGCAGATGCCGGCGGCGGTGGTGACCTGGATGGCGGTCCAGTGGCGCCCGCCGATCTCGCGGCTGAGCACGGTGCGCGCCCAGGTGCGGTCCATGAAACGGCCGCCGCGCTGGCCGGTGGCGCTGACGAAGATCACGACCTGGTCGTCATCGGTGCCCGGCACGGCACGCTCGAGGATGGCCTTTAGTTCGTCACGGTGCTCGATGAAGCGAAGGTCATTGAGCAGGAACCGCATCTGCTCGGCGTGGCCGGTGAAGCGGATGGTCTTGTAGTTCAGGTTGCGCACGGTGCCGCGCAGCGAATCGGCCAGCGTGCCCAGGCCGCCGGAGGTGTTGAACGCCTCGTACTCGCAGCCGTCGATGTGCAGGCGCTCGACCTGCTCCAGCGGCGGCACCAGGCACACCTGCCCGTCGACGAGCGCTTCGCACGGATTGCAGTACTCGTTGACGAGGCCGTCGGTCGACCAGGTCAGGTTGTACTGGAGCACGTTGCTCGGCGTGCGGGGCAGTGCGCCCACGCGCATGCGCACGGTGTCGACGCTGTCCAGTTCACGCAGCAGCGAGTGCGCCACGATCGTGATGAAGCCCGGCGCGAGGCCGCACTGCGGGATGAACGCGGACGACGCGCCCTGGCTCAGCTGCATGACCTTCTTGGTCACGGCCACGTCCTCGGTCAGGTCGAGGTAGTGGCAGCCGGCATCCTTCGCGGCCTGCGCGATGCCCACGTTGCAGCTGAACGGCGCGCAGCTCACCACGGCCCAGGCGCCCTTGAGGAACGCCGCCAGCTCGGTGGGACTGCCGAAGTCCACGCGTCGGCCGTCGATCCGCTCGTCGCGCGCGACGGCCAGGGCGCTCGGTTCGTGGGCGTCGCCGATGCGCACGGTGTAGTCACCGCACGAGGCGAGGAAGTGGGCGGTCATGCGGCCGATCTTGCCGGCGCCGAGGATGGCAACGTGGTGAGACATGGTCGTGGTGTCGTGTGGAGGGTGCGTGGGATGGTCGTCGGTTCAGTCGGGAATGGTCGCGAGTTCGCCGCGGACCTCGTCGATGAGGCCCGCCATGGTCTCGGGGCCGAAGTCGAAGCGCAGGCCGGCGGCCTCGAAGAGTTCCGGCAAGGGCCGGCTGGCCCCGAGCGACAGGGCGCGCTTGTAGGCATCGAGGGCCGCGCCCGCGTTGCGCCGTGCCTGCAGCCAGAGCTGCAGCGCACCGAGCTGCGCGATGCCGTACTCGATGTAGTAGAAGGGATTCTGGAAGAGGTGCCCCTGGCGCTGCCAGGCCGTCTCGAGGGCGCGCTCGCAACCGGCCCAGGAGACGTCCGCGCCGAAGCGCTTGTTGAGGTGCAGCCAGTACGCGGTGCGGTCGGCGCGCGTGTGGGACGGATGCGTGTAGGCCCAGTGCTGGAACGCGTCGATCGTGGCGATCCACGGCAGGAGCGTGGCCAGGCCCTCGAGCAGTTCCCGGCGGTGGCGGCCGGCATCCTCCGCGGAATAGAAGTGCCCCAGGTGCGGGAAGGTGAGGAGCTCCATGCTCATCGACGCCACCTCGGCGAACTCGATCGGGCTGCCGCGGTAGGCCAGCAGCGGATCGTGCGAGCAGAGCATGCTGTGGAAGGCGTGGCCGGCCTCGTGCACCATCGTGACGAGGTCGCGCTGCAGGCCGGCGGCGTTCATGAAGATGAACGGCTTGCGGCTGGCCTGGCGCTGGTACTGGTACCCGCCGGGCTGCTTGCCCTGCCGGCTGTCCAGATCGAGGCAATCGCCCGAGCGCATCGAGTCGAACAGCGGGCCGAGGCCGCCGCCCATGTCGTGGAAGACGCGGCTGCAGCGGTCCACGAGCTCGTCGGCGGTCTCGAAGGGGCGCAGCGCGGAGCGGCCATGCACGTCGACCTTGAGGTCCCAGGGGCGGAGCGTGTCGAGCTTGAGGGCCTTGCGGCGCTCCTCGTTGAGCTGGCGCATGAGCGGCACGCAGACCTGCTCGCACGCCGCATGGAATCGCTCGCAGTCGGCGGGCGTGTAGTCGAAGCGGTGCATGCGCTGGTGCTGGTAGTCGCGGAAGTCGTCGAAGCCGGCGTTGAGCGCCATGCGGTGGCGCTGCGCGACGAGGCGGTCGTAGATGCCGTCGATCGCCTCGGCATCCTGGAGCCGCCGATCGGACACGGCACGCCAGCTCGCTTCGCGAACGCCGCGGTCGGTCACCTCGAGGTAGCGCGCCATCTGGGGCAGCGTCTGCTTCTTGCCGTCGAACTCGACCGACATCGCGCCCGAGATCTGGCTGTACTGCTGCTCGAGCTTGGTGCACTCGGTCTGTATGTCCACGTTCTCGGGACGGAAGAGCTTCACTTCCTGCCGCAGGCCGCGCAGCAGCACGCCGTAGCGCTGCGGGTCGAGATCCTTGCTGAACGGGCACTCGACGATGCGTCGATCGAGTTCGAAGCCGATGCGCTTGAGGTGCGGATCCACGTCCTGCACGAAGTCGAGGAAGGCCTTGCGACGAGGTTCGCTCGCGGTGTCGCACGTCATCGCGATGTACAGGTTCGCCTCGGTCTCGGCGACCATCGCATCGAGTTCGCTCCGGTCGAGCAGCAACCGCTCGAGGCAGCCGGCGCACTTCAGCGGGCGGTCGATGAGCGCGCGGTACAGGGGCTCGAGCTGCGGCCACGACGAGGCGTCGAGGCCGGCGGGGACAAAGGTGCTCGGTGCGGAAGCCGCGGTGCTGCAGGGGGTCGTCATGGGGGTCGATTCCGAAGCCGCGAAGTGTACGCAGGCCGTGCTCGCCACCGTCGTGCGTTATGCGCAGGTGCGGCGCACGGGCGGTGGGTTGCGGACGCTCCCGTCCGGGCCGCCGACCTGCGTGGCGACCGCCTTCACGGCGGCTTCGTTCACCACGGTCCGCGCAACGTGCTCGGCGTGGATCGGATCGTCGCACACCATGAAGAGGCTGCTGCCGCTGCCGCAGACGTGCACGGGCAACTGCGTGACCTCGGCGATCTCGTCCATCGCCCGCCGCACGGCCTCGCTCGACTCGCGCGCCGGTGCCGCGAGGTCGTTGAAGGGTTCGTGCGCCCGCACGCGCTCGGTCGCGGCGAGTCCGAGGACACGCGCATGATCGGGGTCGCGGGCATCAGGCCGCAGGGCGTCGAACAACCGGTACACCGTCGGGGTCGGGCAGTGCGCCTCGGGGAAGCACAGCACCACGTGCACCTGCGGAACTCCCGGCAGCGCCTCGACGCGTTCCCCGACGCCGGACACGATCGCCGATCCACCCCCGACCAGGAACGCGACATCGCTGCCCAGGCCTGCGGCGATGGATCGGAGCGCCTCGTCGCCGAGCCTGAGGTCGAAGAGCTCATCGAGTCCGCGCAGCACGGCCGCGGCATTGCTGCTGCCGCCGCCGAGGCCGCCACCGACGGGGATCCGCTTCTCGACGCGCACGCGCACCGGAAGCTGGCGTCCGACGGCGCGCTCGACCGCAGCGTGCGCCTTCCACGACAGATCGCTGCGCAGCGGCCAATCCAGGTCGGGCGTGTGCGGAGCGTCGGTCGCCCAGACGTTGGCGAAAAGCGAGTTGCTGCCGGGATCGCGCCGGCGCAGGTAGATCGAGTCGCCCCAGCCGAGGGTGACCATCCACGACGACAGCGGGTGGAGGCCATCCGGTCGCGGGGCGCCGACGCTCAAGGCCAGGTTGAGCTTGGCAGGGGCGTGCACGAGCAGGTCGTCGTCCATGGAAGTCTGGATGGTAGGCCCTACACTTCATGACCCATGCTCTGGCAACCACCGCTGCCCGAACGCTACCGATCGATGGACGAGGGAACGCTGGCGACGGCGATCTCGGCCCGTCGAGCCGAGCTCGGTTCCCGCGTGCTGATCCTGGGGCATCACTACCAGCAGGATGCGGTCGTGCAGCATGCGGACCTGACCGGCGACAGCCTGAAGCTGTCGCAGATGGCCGCCATCGAGGCGCGCCGTCGCGGCAGCGAGTCGCTGATCTTCTGTGGCGTGCACTTCATGGCAGAGACGGCCGACATCGTCACCGATGGCGCCGTGAACGTCATCCTGCCCGATCTGGGTGCCGGCTGCAGCATGGCTGACATGGCCGCCTGGGACGACACGGTCGCGTGCTGGGACGCGATCGCCGCCGTGCATGCCGGTGAGCGCGTCCGGGTCATTCCGATCACCTACGTCAACAGCTCGGCGGCGATCAAGGCGTTCGTCGGCCAGCATGGCGGTGCCTGCTGCACGAGCAGCAACGCGCATCTGGTCTTCGACTGGGCCCTGCGCGGTGGCGAGCGCCCGCTCGAGTCCGGTGAACGGGTCAAGCTGCTGTTCCTGCCCGACCAGCACCTGGGGCGCAACACCGCCAAGTCGCGTGGCTTCGTGACCGAGGTCGATGCCGCAGCTGATCCCGGCCTGACGGCACAGTGCGCGCTCTGGCAGCCACGCAAGCCCGGCGGTGGGCTCACGACCAGCCAACTGCACGATGCCGACATCGTGCTGTGGGCCGGCCACTGCAGCGTGCACAAGCTCTTCCGCCCCGAGCACGTGGCGTGGATCCGGGCGAACGAGCCCGGCATGAAGGTCATCGTGCATCCAGAGTGTTGCCAGGAGGTCGTCGACCTCGCGGACCTGAAGGGATCGACGGAGTTCATCATCCAGGAGATCGAGGCCGCCCCTGCCGGATCACGGTTCGCCGTCGGCACCGAGATCCACCTCGTCAACCGCCTGGCGGCTCGTGCGGCGGCCCGCGGCGTCGATGTCCGGATCCTCTCGGACTGCCAGTGCCTCTGCACGACGATGTACCGCATCGACCAGGCGCACCTGCTGTGGGTGCTTGACGAACTCGCCCAGGGCAGGGTGGTCAACCGCATCTCCGTGCACCCCGAGGCGCGAGCGCTGGCGCGCATCGCGATCGACCGGATGCTGTCGCTCGTGCCCGCAACGCCGCGCGCACCGGTCGCGGTCGACTGAGCGGTGCGTCCGCGCCGCCATCCCCGCGCGCGTTCGGACTCCGCAGCCATCGGTCCGTACGATCCGGGCATGAGCAGGGGAGCCTTGTCATCGCGGCTGGTCCGCAGGGTGTCGATCGCATGCGGCATCGCGGCGCTCGTCGTCGTGGTGCTCGTGGCGCTGGCGCCGAGCATCATCAGCGCCACGATCCTTCCGGGCATCGTCCGTGACCAACTCGTGCCGCACGTCCGAGGCACGGTCAGCGTGATCGATGCCTCGTTGAGCTGGTCCGGGCCGCAACTCGTGCACGTCCGCCTCAGTGGCGAGCATGATGCGGTCGACGCCACGGTCAGCGTGCACACCGGATTGATCGCGCTGGCGCGCGCAAGTGGACCGCTCGACGTGCGCGTCGGGGCCAGCGTGGACACGGCCTCGCGTGATGACGGATCGATCACGCTGCTGGAACTGTTCGCGGCACCGCCCTCCTCCACGCCGTCCGCTTCCGCGGCTGCCGCGGCGCCGAAGCCGCCATCGGTACCCGCGTCGTTGCCCGACATCCTCCGGGGTGCGACGGTGTCGATCGATCCGCTCAGGCTCGTCATCAAGCCGCTCGGAGCCGGCAGCACGGTGCGCGTCGATGGAGCCAGCGCGACGATCGTGCTCGATGGCGCCGATGCCACCGTGAAGGCCAAGGGGTCCACGTCGATCGATGCCGAGCGAGGATCCTTCGACGTCGAGGCGAAGCTCAGCGGACTCGTCGGTCGTGACGGCGTGCTGACGCCGACCACGGCCGGCGTGGACCTGTCCATCAAGGCGACCGCGCTGCCGGTCTCCGCGGGAACGCAGGACGTGGTCGTTCGGACGCTCGATCTCTCGGCGAAGGCCGAGAGCCTTGCGCGCGCGATCGATGTCCGGTTCGACGCGTCGCTCGAAGCCAAGGGCAATGCGCCGAGCACCGCCACGGGGCGCGTGCGCCTCAATGGCGCGCTCACGCCCTCGGGAGGTCTCTCGTCGAAGGCCACGGCCGCAGGGCAGGTCGCGCTCGGCAACGTGCCCATCGCGGTGCTCGCGCCGTTCCTGCACGGGACGGGGCTTGATGCCGCGCGCGACCTCGGCGACACGTTGAGCGCCACGCTGGACTTCGATGGTCCATCAGCCACGCTCAGCGCGCGCAGCGATCGATTCACGCTGACCGGGACGGCCCGGCTCGATGACGTGGCCAACCAGGCGATCGTGCAGGGCGTGGCGTTCGACGCCACGCTGTCGACGCCGCTCGTGCGCAGCCTGGGCGTGCCGGTCCTGGCCGATGTACCGCTGTCGGTGCGCGTCGAGCGGGCGGTCGTTCCGCTGGGCGAGCGTCCGCTCGAGGACCTCCAGCTGGTTGCAACGGTCGCCGTGAAGGGCGTGCGACTCGATGGCATCGAGCAGGCGAAGGATGGCCTGATGCTCGGTGACGTCACGATCGGCCTGCGCACCGCGCGCCTGGCGGATCGTGCGCAGGTCGAGCTCACGCTGGCCGGCGGCGTGCCGCAGGGCACGATGGGCGCGTTCATCGTGCCGCGTTTCGACGACGGCAGCGTGACGGGTGCACGCGTGGAGCTCGAGCGATCGGCGATCACGGCCGCGATCGGCAACGAGTGGCTCGGTGGCACGGGGCTCACGCTTCGCCGCCCGGCATCGACCACGCTCACGATCGAGCGGGCCGCGTTCGAGACCGGGGCGAAGGGCGTGGACCTCGCGAACGCCTCGCTGGCCGTGGCCGTGGGCATCGAGCCCTTGTCCCTCGGCGGCGTGCTGGGACCCGATGCATGGCTCGACGTGGCCGCCACGACCGTCGGCATCCGCTCGGATGCCCTGGCCAAGGGCGTGCAGGTGTCGCTCAACGGTGGCGCGAGCGGCTTTGCGGCCAAGGCCGACGTCGTGCTCTCGGGAGCCGTCTCGATGGCAGGCGACGTGACGCCCGAGGCGATCCGAGGCAGCGGCTCGATCCAGGTCGACGCGATCGACCTGTCGCGTGTGCCGCATGTGCCCGAGCGCGTGCAACGCATGTCCGGGCTCATCGGGCTCGGTCGACCGGTCCTGTCGGCGCAGTTCGATGGGGACCGCAGTTCGGTGGCGGCGCAGGTGGTCGTGAGGGGGCCGGCTGCGGAGCTTTCAGCGCAGGGGCAGTGGACGACCGAGCGGACCGTCGTCCGCGGTCTCAAGGGCGTGATCGCCGTCTCCGACGGCTTGCCTGACTTGCTGGGCGTGGAGGGGATGAGGCTCTCATCGCCGGCGCGCCTGGCGGTCGGATGCGAGGAGCTCACGATCCTGACCCCCACGGCGACTCCGGATGCTGTTGAAGTCAAGGCGCAGAAACTTCAATTGGGCATGGATCGTGTGGACCTGAGTGCATGCCCGGGCCTGGACGGCGGCATCGTGCTGGAGCGCCTGGCGATCGACGGCACGGCATCACGAGCGTCCTCTGGGGATCTTGACTGGTCTGGTTCGGTGGGCGTGACGGTGCCGGGCGAGGTCGATGCCAAGGGGCAGGTGGCGCTGAACATCCCGGCGTCGGGGCGGCCATCCGGCACGGCCACGCTCCGTGCGACCCTCACCGCAGGCACCACCCTGGCGAGCCGGTTCAACGACAGTCCGTACCTGCCTGTCGCCGCTGGGCCGGGCACGGTGGACCTCACCTGGTCGGGAAAGGGTGGCCAGGACGCCGTCGAACTCGCGCTGGCGCTCGTGCGGCTCTCGGGGACGGTCAAGGCCGAGCTTGATCCGGCAGCATCGGGCCGGACGGAACGCGCGCTCCGGATCCCGAGCGCCACGATGAAGGTCTCCCTGCCGCGGCGGGTCATGGACCGCGTCCTGGCCGGCGCGGATCCTCTCGCGGCGGATTGGACCGACGGCACGATCGTACCGATCGCGGCCACGCTCACGGGCGTGCAGGTGAGTGCGGACCGCCGTGCCGCGTCGCTGAATGCGGAAGCATCGGTCGGCGCCTTCACGGCCCGGCCGAGCGACACCATGTCCCTTGCCTTCGACTCGACGCGGCTGACGGCGGCCGTCACGTCCCTCGAGTCCGGCGCGAGCGTGTCGATCGCCACGGTGGTGGCGATCGACGGAGGTTCGCCGGAGCCGGCGGCGGTGGACCTTGACCTGAAGGGAGATCTTCGGGGCATACTCGATGCGGATGGCGCGATCGACGTGCGCGGCTCGCGTGCCGTGGTCTCGGCGCCTGGCGTGCTGGTGCAGCCGTTCATCGCCGCCAAGCCGGTTGCCGCGGCCAAGCCCGCCGCCGCAGCCGCCGGCTCCTCGCCGAAGGGCGGCGCATTCAACGCATCAGGCAGCGATCGCCTGACGCTTGACCCGAAGGCGCGGCTGTCGGCATCGATCGATCTTCGACGCATCTCGGTGCCGGCACGGCTCGCCGATGCGAGCATCGATGCCTCCGTCAGCGTGGGCGCCATCGACGCCTGGTTCGGTCCCCTGAAGCTGCACGTCGAGCGAATCGGTGCCGAGATCAAGGCCGACGCGCTGGGTCGATCGTGCGCGTTCGATGCCACGGTGGCGTTCGGCGCCAAGGGCAGCGACGGCTCGGTGAATGCCAAGGGCACGATCGATGCGCTCGGCCGACCCGACGGATCGCTGGCGAGCGCCGCGATGACGGTGCGCGCACAGGCCCAGGCGAAGGCGATTCCGCTTGGCTGGGTCGATGCACTCGCAGCAACCGACGGCATCGTCACGCGTGCGTGCGGCGAGCGCGCGGATGCGACGATCGACGTCAACTCGCCCGCGCCGGGCGCGATGGTGGTCTCCGTTACGCTCGACACCACGTACCTCGATGCGCGCGTGCCGAGGATCACGGTGGCCGATGGCGTCGCGCAGGTCGACCCGGATCGCCCCATCGACCTGACGCTGGTCCTGAACGACACGATCCGACGCGAGTTGCTCGAGCCGGTGAACCCCATCCTGTCCGACATCAAGGATGCGCCGCCGGTCAAGATCGCGCTGTCGCGCGTGCGCTGGCCGATGGACGGCAACCTTGCCCGGCTGGACGCGGATGCGCGCGTCGAGGTGGGTGACGTGACGGTCGTGAAGAGCAACCAGCTGCTCGGCGTGCTGCAGAAGTTCAAGTCATCGGTGGATCCGGCGGTCCCGGCAAACGTGGGCCCGCTGGTGGCGACCGTGCGTGCCGGGCAGCTGACCTACAACGACTTCATCATCGGCGTCGATCGCATGGGCACGCAGTGGCAACTCGTGCTGAACTTTTCCGGCGACATCGACCTGGCGCGCGATCCTGCCTGGGCGCGGGCCATCACGGCGCGCTATCCCGCGAGCAGCATCGTCCGGACGGTCGCCGGCGTCGCCGGCGGCATCAGCAGCCCGGTGGACGAGACGATCGCCGACATCAGCAACGCGCTCAACATGCTGCCGATGGACCTGGGCAACCTGCTCGCGGTCGAGATCACCTTCAGCGGGCCGCTCGGTCCGGTCAACGGCAAGCAGGTGCCGCTGGAGACCTCGGTGCACCCTGTGATCGGCAAGATCGATCCCATCAAGGGCGCGGGGCAGGTCATCGATGCCCTCGACGGGTTGTTCGGGAAGCCGAAGCAGAAACCAAAGCAGGGCCAGCAGTCCCCGAGGTGAACGGTCAGCCTTGCGCGGTGATCGCCGCGCACCTCACATGGGCTTCTCGGCGATCGTCTCGTCGAAGACCTGCAGCAGCTTGGTCTTGTCGAAGATCAGCTCGTTGCGCGAGAGACCGGTCACCTCGTAGTGAGGCGTGAGTTCGATCGCATCGACCGGGCACGCCTCTTCGCACATGCCGCAGTAGATGCACCGGAGCTCATCGATGTCGAACTGCTTCGGGTACTTCTCGCGGTCGTCCCAGGGGCTCTCGTCGGCGACGATGTGGATGCACTTCGCCGGGCAGGCCGTGGCGCACATGAAGCACGCGACGCAGCGCACGCGGCCGTCCTCGTCCTTGTTGAGGCGGTGTACGCCGCGGAAGTAGGGGCGGTACTGGCCGCCGTCCTCGACCGGACGGTCATCGCGCTTTTCCTCGGGGTACTGGACCACCCACAGGGTGTCCTTGTTCTTGCCGTCGCGGCCGATGTTCTGGAAGCAGTGGCGCAGCGTGGTGCCGAGTCCCTTGATGACGTTCACCACGAACAGGCTCTCGGTGGAATCGAGGCGCTTCGGGGTGACGTCGACGATCTCGCTGTCGCGGATGGCCATGGCGGGCGGAAGTGTAGCCCGTCGCGAGCCGGCGGCCCCCGGTAGGCTCGACGCGTGCCGATCGATCCCGAAAGCGCCCGCCGCAAGGCCGCCGATGACCGCGAGGAAATGCGGATCGGTTTCCGCATGATGGGGCTGGCCTGGCAGATGGTGACCGAGGTGCTCGCCGGCGCGGGCATCGGCTGGGTCGTGGATCACTTTGCCGGGACCGAGCCGCTCTGGCTGGCGATCGGTGCAGGTTTGGGCATCGTGGTGTCGATCTACAGCCTCGTACGCGGCGGCCTCAGCATGAATGCCTACCTTGAGCAACGTGGAAAGCGCGTGGAGCGTCCGAAGTCCGGCGCAGGTGGCCCCGGTGACTGAGGCCCCGAAGGACCTGCCGCGCGATGCACAGGGTGAAGTCATCTTCAGCCTGCCCGGCCGCGCCATGCTGCTGACGACGCTTGGAACCGGTGTGGCCTGTGCCGCGGTCGCGGGTGGCCTTGGCTGGCTGTCCCAAACCAGTGAATTGATGCAAACGCCTGCGGGGACTTGGCTTGGATGCATCCTCGGGGTGGTCGTTGCGCTGGTCGGCAACCTGCTGGGGCTGCTCATGCTCTGGCCCCCATCGCAACGCGCGGCGAGCATCTGGGCCAGCTTCTGGATGGGGGCCGCGGGGCTTCGCATGGCCGCCACGGCGGGCCTTGCTGCATTGCTATATTTCCGCTCCCTCGGAGAGCCCAAGGCGTTCGTGCTGGCTACGGGGCTCACGTACCTGGCGCTGCTGGTCAGCGAGACCATCGCGGTCGCCAAGGTCCTCGGGCCCGTCCTCAGCCAGCCTGGCGTGGGTCGCTCCAAGGTGTCCGAACCCACTGACCGCCCATGACCACTCTGCTCCTTGCCGCCGGCGACAACCCCCTTGGACACGTCCTTGACCGGGACAGCGCCCTCTCGATCGAAGGCACTCGGCTCACGCTGAGCATGATCTCGCTGGTGGTCGGCGCACTGGTGTGCATCACGGTGCTCATGATGGCAGCTCGGCGGATCAAGACCGGCCCGTCGAGCGAAGGCAACGCGCGCTTCGTGACCAAGGGCCGCATCGCCCAGGTCATCGAGGTCATCGTGCTTGGTCTGCGCGACCAGATGCTGGTGCCGGTCATGGGCGAACGCCTGGCCAAGGCCTGGCTGCCGCTGCTCCTGTCGCTCTTCTTCTTCATCCTGACGCTCAACCTGTTCGGCCTGGTTCCCTTCGCCGACCTGCAGGAAATGCTGCATGTCATGATGGGCCAGCACGATCAGGCCGCGCATGACATGGCGCACACCCAGCCGGCCGCCGTGTTCTTCGGCGGCACCGCCACAGCGAGCCTCTCGGTCACGCTGGGCCTGGCGGTGATCAGCTTCTGCGCCATCTGGTGGCAGTCCTTCCGCGACTTGGGCGTGAAGGGCACGATCGAGCACCTCTGTGGTGGCCATGACCTGGTGCACGGTTCGATCGGCCTGTGGGCGGTCATCCCCATCATCTTCGTGGTCGAGATCGGGGGCATGTTCATCAAGCCGGCGGCGCTCGCCATCCGACTCCTGGCCAACATGGTCGCGGGGCACACGCTCATGGCAGTGCTGTTCAGCTTCGGCGCGGGGGTGCTGAAGGCCGGCGGCCCGACCTGGGCAGCCGGGTCGATCACGCTGGTGGCGGGCATCTTCGCGGTGCTCATCACCTTCCTCGAACTGTTCGTGGCGTTCCTCCAAGCCTTCATCTTCATGTTCCTGACGGCTGTCTTCATCAGCCTGATGGCGCACGAGGACCACGGCCACGAGGAGCACGCGCACGATCAGGGCCACGGCGGCCATGACCACGGGGGTTCAGGGCACGCCGTGCCCTCTCCCGCGCACTGATCCACCGTCGTTACACTTTTCACCCTTCCCGGCAGTGGGTGCCGGGAACACCGAGTTCAGCCTGCATGAAAGGCGCCCACCCACGGCGCCGTTGGAGCCAACCCAAATGAAGAACGTGACCCTTGCTCTCCTCGCCTTCGCCGCCCTCGCCGTCTTCGGCGCGGACAACGCCCTCGCCGCCGGCGAAACCGCCATGAACTGGGGCTCCGGCCTCGGCGCCGGCCTCGCTGTCGGTCTGGCCGTGATCGGCGCCGCGATGGGCATCGGCCGCATCGGCGGCAGCGCCGTCGAGAGCATCGCCCGCCAGCCCGAGATGGCCGGCAAGATCTTCGTGAACACGATCCTCACCGCGGCGCTCGTCGAAGGCGTCGCCCTGTTCGCCGTCGTCGTCGGCCTGCTCGGGTTCCCCAAGGGCACCTGATCGCCGCAGGCTGAATCGTCGCCTGCCGGGGCCCGCCACGTGCGGGTCCCGGCGGCGCGTGCCTGCCGTGACCGAACGTCCCATCAGCACCGAACCCAGCGAGGTCAACCGTGTTCCTGTTTGCCGCCGACGCCTCGAACCCGATGAGCGTGCAGATCCTGCCCCTGGCCACCGCCGTCGTGGTGGCTCTGGTGACCGTGATCGTGCTGTCCCTGTTCGTGTGGCCCACCATCGCCAAGGGTCTCGACGAGCGCAACGAAAAGATCCTCGGCGAGATCAAGGCTGCCGAGGATGCCCGAGCCAACGCGAAGGCGGCACAGGAAGAGTTCGAGCGCAAGCTCGTTCAGGCGCAGCAGGATGCCGACGCGATGATCAAGGAAGCCCGCGCGCAGGCGCAGAAGGCCGCCGATGACCTCCGAGCCCGCAGCGAGGCGGAACTGGCCGAGCTGAAGAAGCGCGCCAACGCCGAGATGGACGCCGCGCGCCGCCAGGCGGTGGCCGAACTCGAGGCCCACGCCGCCGAGCTCGCCGTGAGCGTGGCGAGCAAGATCCTCGGACGTGCCATCGACGCCAAGGACCAGAAGGCCCTCGTCGAGCAGTCGATCAAGGAATTCGCCAGCACCGGCCGCTAACGGCCAGAACCCCCCGAGGCAGACCATGTCCACGGCAACCAACAGCGTCGGCCGCGTCTACGCCGAGAGCCTCTTCGAGCTGGCCTCGAAGCAGGGCGGTGACGCCGCTGCGCAAGACGCCGGCGATGAGTTGGTCGATCTCGTCGAGATCGTCCGCGGCGACCGCCGCTTCGCTGAATTCCTGCGTTCGCCCGCGATCGACACGGCTGCGCGCGAGTCCGCCCTGCAGTCCATGCTCAAGGGCCGCGTCAGCGACCTGATGCTGCGCTTCCTGCTCGTGGCGAACCGCAAGGGCCGACTTGGTGAGCTCGAGCCGATCTCGGATGCCTATGCCAAGCTGCTCAACGAGCGTTTCGGCAAGGTCGAGGTCGATGTCTTCACGGTCGATGGGCAGCTCGACGAGGGCGCGCGCGCGAACCTCGCCGCCACGCTGAAGTCGCGGCTGGGTCGTGAGCCCATCCTCCACCCGTACAAGGATGCGTCGATGGTCGGCGGCATGAAGCTGCGCATCGGCGACCAACTGATCGATGGCTCGGTGGCCGCGAAGCTGCGCCGCATGCGGCGCTCGCTCATCGAGGACGCCGGCGCCAAGGTGCGTGCCGACATCGGCCGCTTCCTCTCCTGAACCCGAACGAACCCACCGCCCGAGCAGGGCACGCAGCACCCCGAAAGCAGAGGTCCAACCGTGAAGATCAAGACTGACGAACTCACTTCGGTCATCAAGCAGCAGATCGAGTCCTTCAGCAGCCAGCTCGAGGTCAGCGAGGTCGGCCAGGTCGTCGAGGTCGGCGACGGCATCGCCCGCATCTACGGCCTGTCCAGCGCGATGGCCGGCGAACTCCTCGAGTTCCAGTGCGTCGGCGGCAAGACGATCACCGGCCAGGTCATGAACCTCGAGTCGGGCGTGGTCGGCGCCGCGCTCTTCGGTGACCCGACCCTCGTGCGTGAAGGCGACACCGTCAAGGCGACCGGTCGCCTGCTCGAAGTGCCCGTCGGCCCCGAGCTGCTGGGTCGCGTGGTCGATCCGCTCGGCAAAGCGATCGACGGCGGCGCGCCCATCAAGACCGCTCAGACCGGCAAGGTCGACATCGTCGCCCCCGGCATCAGCAAGCGCCAGCCCGTGAAGGAGCCGCTGCAGTTCGGCATCAAGGCCGTCGACAGCATGATCCCCGTGGGCCGTGGCCAGCGCGAGCTCGTCATCGGCGACCGCAAGACCGGCAAGACCGCGGTCTGCCTCGACTGCATCATCAACCAGAAGCAGTACTGGGGTACCCCGGATGCGGTGGTGTGCATCTACGTCGCGGTCGGGCAGAAGGAATCGACCATCGCCGGCGTCGTCGAGACCCTGAAGAAGAACGGCGCCCTCGACTACACCATCATCGTCGCCGCAGGCGCCAGCGCCAGCGCCCCGATGCAGTACATCGCTCCCTATGCCGGCTGCGCGATGGGCGAGTACTTCATGTGGAAGGGCAAGGATGCCGGCTACACCGGCCCCAAGCACGTGCTCTGCGTGTACGACGACCTCTCGAAGCAGGCCGTGGCGTACCGCGAACTGTCGCTGCTGCTTCGCCGTCCGCCGGGCCGCGAGGCGTACCCCGGCGACGTCTTCTACCTGCACAGCCGCCTGCTCGAGCGCGCCACCAAGCTCAGCGCCGAGAACGGCGGCGGCTCGCTGACCGCGCTGCCGATCATCGAGACGCAGGAAGGTGACGTGTCGGCGTACATCCCGACGAACGTCATCTCGATCACCGACGGCCAGATCTACCTGCAGCCCGAACTGTTCGCCGCCGGCGTGCGCCCCGCCATCAACGTGGGCATCTCGGTGAGCCGCGTGGGTGGCAACGCCCAGATCAAGGCGATGAAGGAAGTCGCCGGCTCGCTGCGTCTTGACCTGGCGGCCTACCGCGAGCTCGAGGCGTTCGCGCAGCTCGGCACCGAACTCGACGCCGCCAGCCAGCGCCAGCTCGACCGCGGCGCGCGCATGGTGGAACTGCTGAAGCAGGGCCAGTACACCCCGTTCGACGTGATCGACCAGTGCTTGGGCCTCTTCGCCGCGAGCAAGGGCATCATGGACGATGTCCCGGTCGCCAAGGTGCGTCAGTTCGAGGCCGATCTCCTGGCGTGGTTCCAGGGCGGCGGCAGCGCGCTGCGCGCCAAGCTCGCCGAGAAGAAGTCGTTCAAGGGCATGGAGGACGAATTCGTCGCCGCCATGAAGCAGTTCAAGACCGGCTGGCGCGCCTGATCGTGCTGCCCGTCGGTCCGCGTCGGGCGCCGGCTCGCCGGCCTCCACGCGCCTCAGGGACCATTGCTTGACCCGAAGCCGCCGCGCCCTGCGCGGCGGTTTTCGTTGTGCGCCTGGTAGGGGCGCCGGCGCTCGTGCGGCCGTCGCTCCCTTTGGGGCGCCGGCATGCCTCGTTCGCTCAGACAGTCCTCGCCTGCTCAGAAACTGGCGCGTCTGTCACCCCGTGGTCACTGAACGCCGCTGCGCGCCAGCTTTCCTCGCAGGCTGCGGAACTCGCTCTGCGAGGCATGCCGCGCCCCTTTTCCGCGACGGCCGCCTGGCAGGCACGATGTTGCCACGCGGCCACTACGCTGCGCCGCGCCGTCCGCAGCGACCGAGTGGCCCTGTGCTGCGCGGCTTTGGGAGTCGCGATGGCGGCACGAACAGCGCATTCGGAGGCGGGTGCCAGCTCCGCCGAGCGACGGACGTGAGCGCGAGCGAAACCTAGTGGAGCGAGCGCGTCCGCGCAGCCAGGGCCCGAGGGAGCGGGAGGACGAGCGCGGAGCGCGCACGCGCGCTCCGGATCCACGCGTCACGGTCCGACAAGGATCAGTGCGCCTGGGCGAGCCAGCCGGGCGACGCGCACCGTGGCCATGACCAGTGGACGAAGGTCCTCGGTGCGGTTGGAGCGCGATGAGAGGATGAGGATCGAGACGCGCAACCGCTGCCGGGGCTGCTGGTGCAGCATGCTGCGGTCGGTGGTGATGAGCGATGTATGCCCACACCGAGTCATGCGATCAATGAGGGAGGTGTCCGTGCAGCCCGACCAGCCGAGACGGACGACGTGATCAACAGGCGCCCCCAGAGCCTGTTCGAAGTCCAACATCAGCCGGATCGGCATGCACTCATCAAGCAGCAGACGCATGCGATCCGCCGGGCGGACGCCACTGGGCGAGGACCCGCGCGACCACGGCAGCATCGATGCTGGGGAAGTCATCGAGGAAGGTGGCGGTGCTGTCGCCGGCGGCGACATGATCGAGCAAGGCTTGGAGCGGGACACGGGTGCCGCGGAAAATCGGCACGCCGCCGAGGATCTCCGGGTCACACACGATGTCGGCAGGAAGTCCGTTGGTCGGGTCCATGCCGACACCTTACGGCATCGTCGTCGGGTTGCCTGAATTGAGGTGGAAAATTCGGTACTCGATCCGGAACGGCAGCGCGGGCCGGGCCCCTCCCTCAGGGCCCGACCCGCGCGGCGTTGCGAACAGGTGGTGGTCGTTCAGTCGTCGTCCGACATGGAGTCGTCGTCGGCAGCGGCAGTTGCGCCCTCGTCGGACCGAGTGCCTTCCTCGCCCGACTCGAGCGCCTTCATGCGCTGCCAGTCCTCCATCGTGATGAGCACCTCACGCGCGACCGATCCCTTGTGGTCGCTGAGGATGCCGGCTGCGCCCATCTGGTCGACGAGCCGGCTCGCGCGGCCGTAGCCGATCGCGAGCCGACGCTGCAGGAGGCTCACGCTGCCGCGGCCGGTCTCGATGATGATCTCGACGGCACGATCGAACATCGGGTCACGCTCGGCGCTGAACTCGCCGGTCTGCTCGGTGTCGCCGGCGGCCTGGGCTTCGGCCTGGCTGCGGATCGCCACGAGCGAACGCTCGAAGCTCGGTTGCGCGACGTCCTTCAGGAAGCGCGTGACGTTGCGGATCTCGCCATCGGTCACCAGGGTGCCCTGGCAGCGCCGAAGGTCGCTGCTGGCCGGGGTGACGACCATCATGTCGCCCTGGCCAAGCAGGAGTTCGGCGCCCTTCTGGTCGAGCACGATGCGGCTGTCCATGCCGCTGGCCACCTTGAACCCGACGCGGCAGGGCATGTTCGACTTGATGAGGCCGGTGACGACGTTGGCCTGTGGGCGCTGGGTGGCGAGGATCAGGTGGATGCCGACCGCACGCGCCTTCTGGGCGATGCGGACGATGCTGGTCTCGACCTCGCGGTTGGTCATCATCAGGTCGGCGAGTTCGTCGATCACGAACACGAGGTACGGCAACTTCTTCGGCACGCGGGCCTTGGCCTGCTCGTCGGCGTCGGTCATCTCGAGCCGGGCGAACAGCTCCTCCTCGCCGAGCTCGTTGAAGGTCACGATGTCGCGGACCTGGGCGCGCTGGAAGAGCTCGTAGCGTTCCTCCATCTTCGTCACGGCCCATTCAACGATCGCCGCGGCCTTGCCCATGTCGGTCACGACGGGCGCCATCAGGTGCGGGATGTTGGCGTACATGCTCATCTCGACCATCTTGGGGTCGACGAGCACGAGCTTCAGCTCATCGGGGCGCTTGGTGTAGAGCCACGACATGATGATGCTGTTCATGCACACGCTCTTGCCGCTGCCGGTCGTGCCGGCGATCAGCATGTGCGGCATCTTGGTCAGGTCGAGCACCAGCGGTTCGCCGGAGCTGTCCTTGCCCAGGAACATCGGCAGCCGCATGCCGCCGGAGTGGCCTCCCGACATCAGCTCCTTCAGCCGGACCTTCTCCTTCTGGCGATTGGGCACCTCGATGCCGACGGCGGTCGTTCCGGGCATGTTGGGGATGATGCGGATGTTGGGTGCGCTCAGCGCACGGGCGATGTCCTTGCTGATGTTCTCCAAGCGAGCCACGCGCGTGCCGGCCGCCAGCTCGACGGAGTAGAGCGTGACGACCGGGCCGCTCTCGATGCCCACGACCTCGCCCTCGAGCTGGTAGGTCGCTAGCGTCTGGGTGAGCGTGGCGGCCTGGTCGCGCACGAAGGCCTCGATCTTCTCGCTGAAGTTCGACTCGGGTTCATCGAGCAGCTCGATGCCCGGGAACTGGTAGCCCTCGTAGTTCTCCGCGCGGGGAATGTCCTGATCGCGCGCCACCGTCGTGGCCTTGCCCGACATGCGCACCGGCAGGCGGGCCATCCGCTCGCGCAGTTCCTCCTCGGTCAGGGCCTTGGGTGCCTCGTCGTCGGCGTCGGTGACGGTCTCGCCGGCGTCGTCCGCATCCTCGGCCTCGTCAGTGTCCTCAGCGTCCTCCCCGCACGAGGCCTCGTCCTCCAGGTCGGATCCATCCGTCGCGTGGTCGGCCTCGGGCGCCTCCAGCACGGCCACCGCGGCGTCGTCGGCTTCGGCCTCGATCGCCGCCTTGGACTTCCGGCGCATGGGACGCGCCTTGGGTTCGTCCTTCTCGGCGGGTGCGGCGCTGCCAACGAGGGCCACCGCGGGCTGTGGCTTGGCGGTGGCGCGTGCGATCAGGCCGCGCCAGTCGGTCTTCCAGACGGGCTCGAGCGCCTCGCCCACGCGCGCGAAGGCCTTGGGCAGCATGCCGAGCAGTTCGTCGGCGGCGACCATCAGACCAAGGACGAGCGCCAGGAGCAGGATCAGGCTGGTGCCCACGCCGTTGAACCGGGCCACGAATTGCTGCGCAAACCACTGCGGGACCAGGCCGGCTTCCGCGCCCGCAAGGGACCCAAGACGGGGGAACCAAGTGGCGTGCAGGGCGCTGAAGGCGATCATCGCGATCACCGCGCCCACCGCGCGCACCATCGGGTGCGAGATGGCGCGTCCCGAGAAGGTGGCCCACAGCGCGACGCCCCCCAGCAGCATCGGGATCCAGGCGCCGAAGCCGAAGGCCTCGTAGACCGTGAGCGCGACCAGCGCCCCCACGGCACCCATGAGGTTCGCAGGTGGCTGGTTCCACGACGCGACCGTGCGGCTGGGCGCATCGGCAGCGTCGAAGGACGCCAAGGCAAGCGCCACGAGCACCCAGGCGGCGAAGGCGGCGATCCAGCCGATCTTGCGCGTGAGCGGGGCAGGGGGAAGGTCGAGGACAGCATGCCCCGTGGGGCGTGCAACAGCCGTAGGCGAAGTCCGTGCCATGCAGGATTCATCGGCGTTCCGGGGGCTTGCCGATGAGTCAAGCCAGGTGGCTTTCGCTACCTTCCCGACCCATGCATTTCCGTCTCGTCGATCAGGTGCTCGAGCGGTCCGCCGACCGCGTGGTGGCGATCAAGAACGTGACCATCGCCGAGGAGTACCTCCAGGACCACTTTCCGACCTTTCCGGTGCTTCCCGGGGTCTTCATGCTCGAGGCCCTGGTGCAGACCGGCCGCGAGTTGCTGGCCGGCCGCGGCTGCGGCCGGGTCGTGCTGGGGCAGGTGAAGGGGCTGAAGTACGGCAGCTTCGTGCGGCCGGGCGACACGCTGCGCATGGAGGTGACCTTCGACAAGGAGACCGACGGCGGTTGGCAGCTCAAGGGCCTGGCCACCGTGGTCCGACCCGGCGATGCGGCGACCGACACGGCATGCACGGGTCGGCTTATCATGCGTGCCGTTCGAATTCCTGCACCGATCAGGGCCTGAGGGCCGATGTCGGTCCATTGATCCTTTCCGAGATTTGACCCCCTGAGGGAGGCCTGACGTGGCGTTGACGAATGACGAGATCTTCCAGAAGGTGCAAGGTGTGTTGGTCGACGCGCTTGGCGTCGATGATGGCGATGTGACCCCGGACGCCGTGCTGACCACGGACCTGGGAGCCGAGAGCATCGACTTCCTGGACATCACGTTCCGCCTCGACAAGGCGTTCAGCACCCCCGACAAGCCCTTCAAGATCGGCCAGGGTGAACTCTTCCCCGAGAACCTGATGGCCAACCCCGACCTCGTGAAGGACGGCAAGTTCACCGACGCGGGCATGACCCTGCTCAAGGAGAAGATGCCGCACGTGAACTTCGCCACGTTCGATGCGGATCGCCGCGTCGAGGCAGTCAGCGAACTCTTCACCGTGAAGAGCCTCTGCGACTTCGTCGCCCGCAAGCTCGGCCACTGAGCCCGCGTGCGCGGCACGGCCCGCGCCGTGGTTCCGCCGAGGACAGGACGCCCGCCCATGCGATGGATGTGGATCGACCAGATCACGACGTTCGAGGCCAACCGCCGCATGGTGGCGGTCAAGAACGTCAGCTTGGCGGAGGAGCACCTGCACCAGCATTTCGCCGCGGGACCTGATGGCCCCGCGTGCCCGGTCATGCCCATGAGCCTCATGGTCGAGGGCATGGCGCAGACGGCCGGCGTGCTCGTCGGAAGCGTGAACCGTTTTCGCGAGAAGGTGATCCTGGCCAAGGTGAACGACGCCCGCATCGACCGCGAGGTCATCCCCGGCCAGACGATCCGCTACGACGCCACGATCGAACGGATGGATGCGGCCGGCGCCAGCACCATCGGCGTGATCGACGTGCTCGATCATCGCACGGGTTCATGGGAGCGCATCGGCGAGATCAACCTGATGTTCAGCCACATCGATGCCAACCGCAGCGGGCTGCAGTTCCCGGAGCACAATTTCGTGTTCAGCGACAACTTCCGGCTGATCCTCGAGCAGGCCGGACTCGGATCGCTGGCCGACTGACGCCAGAGCCGTTGCGCACGGCGCCGTCCGTGCCGCCTCGCTCCCGGCGCCGCCTGGCGGGTCAACCCATGGAAAAGGCCTCGCTCGGGGAGGCACGCACCGAGCAAGGCCGATCCAGGGTTCAGAGAAGTGGCGCCCGTGATCCGTTCCCGGCTGACTCGTTCGAGACCCAGCCGGCGGTGTCACCCGCCACGGACGAAGGGTCGAATCCACCCAGAAGCGATGCAAGCGCGACGACGGGTTTTTCCGCGGGCCGAACGGAAACCCCTAGACTCCGTCGCGTGGCACACCATCTGGCCGTCTTTACCGGCTCCTTCGACCCGGTCACCTACGGGCACCTCGATGTCCTGCAGCGTGCGCGCGGCCTCTTCGACGAGATCGTCATCGCCGTAGGCCACAATCCCGACAAGCCGGGCGTCTTCAGCTTCGAGGAGCGGGTCGACCTGCTCAACGAGCTCGTGGGGGAGCTGGTCGCGACGCATCCTCGGGGTGCTGCGGTGCGCGTGGCGCACTACACGGGGCTGACCGTCGACTTCGCGCGGCAGGTCGGCGCCAGTGCGATCATCCGTGGCATCCGCAACGTCACGGATCTCAACGCCGAGTGCCAGGCGGCCATCACCAACCGGCAGGTGGCCGGCATCGAGACCGTCTTCATCCTCACCAGCGAGAAGTACGCGTACGCCAGCAGCAGCCTGATCCGCCAGATCGCGGCGTTCGGAGGCAGCATGGACACGCTCACGCCGTTCGTTCCCGATCGCGTGCAGTTGGCGCTGCGGGCCAAGCTCGACGACCCATCGAATCCGCTCGGGCGCCTTCGTGCCGAGCAGGCCCAGGATTGACCGCTTCCGAATCTCCGGACGCCGACCCACGCAGGACCACCCATGGCTGCTCCTTCCATCCGCGTTCTCTCGCTCGGCGCCATGTCAGGCCATCCGCTCTGGGGTGAGAAGGGTGACGTGCGCGCCGCCCACGCCACCACCACCCTGATCGAGGCCGCCGGCCGCCGGATCGTCGTCGATCCGAGCCTTCCGCCGCAGGTGCTCCTCCCGCGCATGCAGGAACGCACCAATCACCCGCCCGAGGCCATCACCGACGTCTTCCTGACGAGTTTCCAGCCGATGCGTCGACGCGGCATCGCGGCGTTCGACAAGGCCGAGTGGTGGATCACCGAACGGGAACGCGAGGCATCGCAGGCCAGCCTCCGTGAGAGCCTCGAGCAGGCCGAGGAGGCCGAGGACCGCGACCTGATCCGGCTGGTCGAGTCGGAGATGGCGGTGCTGTCGCGTTGCCGTGATTGCGAGGACCATCTCGTCGAGGGCGTCGATCTCTATCCGATGTACGGGGTCACGCCCGGCAGCGCAGGTCTGCTGGTGCTGGATGCGTCGAGTGCCACGCTCGTGTGCGGCGATGCGATTCCCACGCTCGAACACCTGGCGCAGGGCAAGGTCTTCAGCCCATGCTGGGACCTGGAGGCCGCGCAGGACAGTTTCCGTGAGGCGCTCGAGGTGGCCGATGTGCTGGTCCTCGGCCGGGATGGCATGGTCGTGAACCCCGTCCGCCGGCTGATGTGATCGGGCCTTCGCCCCCTACACTTCCAGCATGATCGAAGCGACCTCGACCGAGGCTGGCGAACGACAGCCGGTGACGATCCGCACGCTCCTGCGCATGGTGCGGGCAGGCCAGCGCTTCGCGTGCCTGACCTGCTACGACGCCACCACGGCCCGGTGGCTCGAGCGTTCGGGCGTGCACGTGCTGCTGGTGGGCGACACCGCCGCGGAGGTCGTGCTCGGTCTTCCGGGCACCGTGCATGCACCCCTCGACGTGCTGCTTGCGCTGACCGCGGGCGTGAAGCGCGGTGCACCGAACACCGTGGTCATGGGCGACATGCCCTTCATGAGCTACCAGGCCGATGATGCCGAAGGCATTCGGAACGCAGGTCGATTCCTGACCGAAGGGCTGGCGGACCTCGTCAAGCTCGAGGTCGACCGTTCGTTCGCGCCGCTCGTGTCGCGCATGGTGCGCGCCGGGATCCCCGTGGTGGCGCACATCGGATCCAGGCCCCAGCAGGCGAAGCAGCATGGTGGGTACTACGCCGCAGGCCGGAGCGCCGAGGGCGCACTGGCCCTCGTGGACGATGCACGGTCGATGCTCGACGCGGGAGCCTCGATGCTCCTGGTGGAAGCGGCTCCCGCCGACGTCACGCAGGCGATCGTCGAACGGTCACCGGTGCCGGTGATCGGGTGCGGCGCCGGCCCGGCGTGCCATGGTCAGGTCGTGGTGCTCCATGACCTGCTGGGCATGACCGATTGGCAGCCGGCCTTCGCGGCACCGGCCTGCCGACTCGGCGAGGGACTCGTGCAGGCGGGGCGTGCGTGGTGTGCGCGCGTGGCGTCCAACGACCTGGGTGAGCACCCGATCGTGATGCCGCCGGAGCAGCTCGAGGCGTTCCGCCGGGCGCTCTCGTCGAGGGGCGGCTGATGTCGCGCATCGCGTCGCTGGCACCGGCGGCGGTGGTCGCGGCGAGCTGCGCGCTCGTGCTGTGGGCCACGCCGCGCATCGCCCAGCGCACGGTGGATGAGCGCGCGGCGCTGCAGGCGGAGCAGTCGCGCCAGGTGCTCGGCCGCCGCAACGTGCTGGCCGAGATCAGCGAAGCCCAGCGTGAGTTGGCGCAGGTCGTGGAGCCGAGCGTGGTGCTGGTGGAGAGCGTGCTCGACGGGCGGGGTGGACAGCGCACCGGCAGCGGCTGGGTCTACGACGCCGAGGGTCACGTGGTGACGAACGCGCACGTGGTCGATGGCGCCGGCACGGTCACGGTGCAGACGAGCAGTGGTGCCGTGCTGCGGGCGGAGATCGTCGGCCTTGACCTGCGCACCGACATCGCCGTCCTGCAGGCATCGGGCGAGGGCCTGGTCGCGGCCGAGCGGTCGCAGCGGACGCCCTTGCAGGGTGAGCTCGTGTTCGCGTTCGGTTCGCCGTTCGATTTCAGGTTCTCGATGAGCGCGGGCATCGTCAGCGGGATCGGTCGTACGGCAGGGCTCTCGTCGATCGACTACGAGAATTTCATCCAGGTCGACGCGGCGATCAATCCGGGCAACTCAGGCGGGCCGCTGTGCGACGTCTACGGCCGCGTCATCGGCATGAACACGGCGATCGCCACCGGTCGCGGCGCCATGCTCGGCCAGGGGCAGTTCGGGGGCATCGGCCTGGCGATCCCGATGGAGATCATCGAGAGCGTGGTCGGGCAGATCCTGGACCGGGGCATCGTGGAACAGGGCTATCTGGGCGTGAGCACCGAGCCCCTGCGCGAACTGCAGCAGCGGAGTGCGCGCGCAGGCAACGCCGCGGAGGTCGTTCCGCAGGCCGCGATCGCCGCCATCGAGCAGTGCGAACGCGATGGACTCGTGGTGTCGGCGGTGAGCATCGGTGAGGCTGCCGAGCGGGCGGGGATCGACCCGGGCGACGTGATCCTGGAGTTCAACGGTCGACCGGTGATGACGATGGACGCGCTCACGAGCCTGATCGCCACCCAGCGCCCCGGGACATCGGTGAGGCTGCTCCTGTGGGAGCCGCCGGTGGGCGATGCGCCGCCGACGGTCCGCGAGGTCACGGTGGTTGTGGGCCGCCGTCCCGCCGAGGCCGATGCGGCCGCACTCCTGGCGACCCTGCGCAAGGCCGGCGTGCTCGAACTCACCAACGCCACCGAGGATGCCTGCGCCGCGCTGGGCGTGCAGCATCGCCGCGGCGTGCTGATCGAGTCCGTCAGGGATGGCTCCGAAGCCGCGGCATCCCTGCCCGAGGGCACGGTGATCATCGCGATCGAGGGGCAGGCCGTCTTCGGCGAGTCTGACCTCTACACCCGGCTCGAGCGCATCCTGTCGCGGTCCTTCCCGGGCATCTTCCGACGGGTGCAGTTCAGCGTGGTGCTGCCTGACGGCCGTTCGCAGACCGTGGCGATCCCGGTCCAGGCACCGAAGCGCTAGGCTTGGAGCCATGGCCACACCGATCCTCGAGGTGAAGGACCTGCAGGTCCACTTCCCGATCCGTCGCGGCTTGTTGCAGCGGACGGTCGGCCACGTGAAGGCGGTCGATGGCGTGAGTTTCACGCTGAACCGCGGCGAGACGCTCGGGCTCGTGGGTGAGTCCGGCTGCGGCAAGACCACGGCAGGCCGTGCGTTGCTTCGACTGATCCCCGCAACGGGCGGCACCGCGGCGTTCGACGGCCAGGACATCTTCTCCCTCGCCCCGGAAGCCATGCGCACGCTCCGACGGCGCATCCAGATCATCTTCCAGGATCCGGGCGGAAGCCTGAACCCACGCATGCGCGTGGGCAACATCATCGGCGAGCCGCTCCTGGTGCACGGCCTTGCGACCGGCGACCAGCTCCGCAGCCGGGTGGAGGAACTGCTGGTGCGGTGTGGCCTCTGGAAGCAGGCGGCCGACCGCTATCCCCACGAATTCAGCGGTGGCCAGCGCCAGCGCATCGGGATCGCCCGCGCGCTCGCGCTCGATCCTGACCTGATCGTGTGCGACGAACCCACGAGCGCCCTGGACGTGAGCATCCAGAGCCAGATCCTGAACCTGCTGAAGGACCTGCAGGACGAGCGCGGGCTCTCGTACCTCTTCATCAGCCACGACATGGCGGTGATCCACCACATCTGCCACCGCATCGCGGTCATGCGCGAGGGGAAGATCGTGGAAATGGGCACGCGTGACGAGGTGATCCGTTCCCCGAAGCAGGCGTACACCAAGGAACTGCTCGATGCGGTCCCGGAGGCCGATCCGCACCGCAAGCGCATCGCCGCCCCGAAGGCCGATCGGCCCGGCGGCGTCCACGCGGCACCGGCGAGCAAGGCATGATGGCGCAGCAGCCGGCAACCAGCGCGGGCGGTCGGCGGCTGGCGATCGTCTTTGCCGTGCTGTTCGTACTCCTGAGCGCGTTCGCGTTCGTCTGGGGCGGCATCGTCACGGCGGGCGTGCGTGAGCGCGCGGTCATCGCCGACAGGCAGCTTCGCTCGACCGCGTGGCGCATGCTGTGCGCCGCCTCGGCCACCGGCGAGTGGCCGAGCGACCTGGCGTCCACGGCGACCGTGGCGTGCGACGTGCTTCCCGCGGGCGAGGGGCGTTGGCCCGCGTCACCGGACGAGGCGTGCCCCGGCGGCCTCGAACCGTGGAGCGAGGGCTGGATGGTGGTCGTGAGCCTGGATCCCAAGGGTGTGGGGGCGCCGAGGCTCTCGGCGGGCGGCAAGGCCACCGGCATCGGCACGCTGGAGGCCGTCAACGGTTGGATCGAGGCCTTCCATCAAGCCCATTTCGCTGGGAAAACCGCGCCAACGGCGCCGTGATTTCTGCGACACTTCCGGGGTCATGACGCAGCACATCGAGGCCGGAGAACGATTCACCCGCATTGCGCCCGAGGGTCCCATGGTGGACGTGATGGGCGGCAGTTCCCGGTGGGACATCAAGGTCCATGACCACGGCTTCGTGAGCCTGGTGGACTGCATGCCGCGCATGGTGCCCGAGGGAAAGACCGGAGACTTCGCGATCGTGCAGGCGGCACGCGTGAGCTACGGACAGGGCACGAAGCAGGTCAGCGAGGATCGCGGGCTCGTGCGCTACCTGATGCGGCACCGGCACTCGACGCCGTTCGAGATGGTGGAGTTCAAGTTCCACATCGCGATGCCGATCTTCATCGCGCGGCAGTGGATCCGCCACCGCACCGCGAACGTGAACGAGTACAGCGCGCGCTACTCGATCGTGCCGGACCGGTTCTACCGGCCGAGCCCCGAGATGGTGCGCAAGCAGAGCACGAGCAACCGCCAGGGCGGCGACCAGCCGATCGATGCCGGCACGGCGGAGGACTTCCTCCACCTGCTCGAGAAGGCCGAGGCGCACTACCAGGAGTACCTGCAGCTCACCGAGAAGGGCGTGGCACGCGAACTCGCGCGCACGGCGCTGCCGGTGAGCGTGTACACCGAGTGGTACTGGAAGTGCGACCTGCACAACATCTTCCACTTCCTGAGCCTGCGCATGGATCCGCACGCGCAGCAGGAGATCCAGGACTACGCACGGGCCATGTACGACATGCTCAAGCCGATCGTGCCCCAGGCCTGCGAGGCCTTCGAGGATTACCGGCTCGAGGCCATGCACCTGACCCGGCTCGAAATCGAGTCCATGCGAACCGGCACGCCGCTGGCGACGCAGAACAAGCGCGAGCAGGCCGAGTGGGACGAGAAGCGCCGTCGACTCGGCCTGACGTGAGCCCCGGGGCGTTGCCCGGGGCTCGGTCCGTGCAGGTCCGTCGTCCACGAGATCGATCCGGTCGTTGATGCAGGTCCGCCGTCCAGGGAACACCACCATGAAGAATCGACTTGCCGCGTTCGTCGGTGCCGTGCTGGCACTCGTCGCCGTCCACGGTACATCCGCGCAGGCGCCCGCCAAGCCGGCGCTCGCCATCGCGCAGCCCAAGGTGTCGCCGGCCGCCACCGACGGAGCTGCCCAGCGCGGCCAGCCCGTCGAGCTGAACCGGCTCGTGAATTCGTTCGCGGCGCAGTTGATCCCCGAGTTCATGGCCACCGGCCGGTTCCAGGCCGTGGCCCGGAGCGACATGGATGCGCTGCAGAAGGAACAGGACTTCACCGGCAGCGGCAACGTGGATCCCAATGACCCCGAGGCCGCGCAGCCTGGCCGCATCAAGGGTTCGCGGCTGCTGCTGGTGACGACCATCGACGACTTCCAGGATCGCGAGGAGCGCGCGACGTTCCCCGGGGTGGATCAGGCGATGACGCGACGCACGGTGCGCCTCACGGCGAGCGCGACGCTCTATGACTCGTCGACCGGTGCCGTGCAGGCGAGCGTGACCGGCGAGGGCATGGCCAACACCGTGCTCGCTGACCCGGCCGGCCGCGAGGTGCGCGGCGGTGCGGTCACCGAGCCGATGGTGCGTGACGTGGCGGTGGCTCTGGCGCGCGACCTGGCGAAGAAGGTCATCGCCTCGTTGCCCGACGCTTCGGCATCCGGCGCCGGTGGAGCCGGTTCGGTGGGCACCGAGCAGCCGCTCCCGGATCGTCCGCTGCGCACGGCGGTCTTCGTCAAGGATCGCGCGGCGGTCCCGGCCGACAAGGTCATGGTGCTCAACGACTTCATCGTCGCGGGTCTCGATCCGCGGCGCTTCGCAGTCATGAGCCGTGAGGACCTGCTCAACGCCGTGGCACGCTTCGCCACGCAGGGCGAGAACGCGGGCACCGAGACCGATCCCCAGAAGCAGCTCGACAGGATCCTGAGCGACGAGGCCAACGCCGCGTCGCTCGCCCGGGCCATGGGCGCCGAGGCGATGCTGCTGGCGAGCCTGACCTCGTACCAGCCTGCGTCGAGCGACTTCAAGGGCCAGGGCATCGAGAGCAAGGCCACGACCTGGACGCTCACCGTCACCTACCGGCTCACGGGGATCGGCACGGGCCTCGTGTACGGCGCGGGGACCGCGCAGCAGTCGACGGTCGTGCGTGAGACGCCGGGCCTGAAGCAGGAGGTCAACCCGCTCGACGCGCTCATCCAGCGCTGCGGCAACCAACTCGCGCAGGATGCCTCGACCAAGGCCGCGACGAGTGCCGCGTTCGCCGCGGCCGCATCGCCGGCCAACGGGATCGTGGTGCGGGCGGTGATGCAGGACTTGCGCGTGCCGGGGATCCTCCTCGACCAGTCCAACGGGCAGTACGTCGTCTCGCGCACCGACTACGACCTGGCGCCCGTCGCGGCGACGGTCGAGGTCGATGGGTTCGTCGTCGGACAGCACGGCCAGCCGCTCGAGATGACGCCGGGGCCGCACAAGATCCGCGTGAGCGGTTCCGGCTTCGAGCCGTGGGAGCGCACTGTGCTGGTCAAGCCCGGCATGCAGCTCGAGGTCGGCCTGCGCATGACGCCCGAGGCGTTCGCACGCTGGCAGGAGCAGACGGCGTTCCTCGAGGGTCTCAAGCGGGGGCAAGCGCTCAACGATGCCGAGGTCGAGCGCATCCGCGCCACAGCCGACTTCATCCGCAACTCCCGCATGGTCATCGACCAGCAGTCGAACATCAAGGTCGACACGAACGAGGCGCCCACCATGGTGACGCCGCCGTGGTGGCCGCTCGGCGGTGACGCAGTGCCGGTCGTCCCCGTCCGCTGAACCCGGGCGTACGACGATGCCCGGGCAGCATCCAAACGTGTGGATCGCCGCGGCGCTGCTGCCGGTGGTGGCGTTCACCGGATGCAGCCACAATCACCGCATGCGCGAGGTCGACGCGGCGTTCGCGCAGGCCGACTGGACCAAGGCCGCCGACGAGATGCGGCAGGTGGAGCAGGAGTTCGCGCAGGACCGGATCAACGCGCTGGTCTTCCACCTCGAGGCCGGCGAGGTCCTGCAGTCGGCCGGCGACACCGGCGGGAGCGTTCGAAGCCTCGATGCCGCCTATGCGATCGCGCGGCCGTACCTCGACGAGAAGGCCGAGGTGAGCATCAGTGCCGAAGCCGCCGCGCTGGTGACGAACCAGACGGTGCGCCCGTTCCGCGGCCGCCCGATCGACCGCATCATGATGAACGCCCTGCAGGCGATCAACTACTGGTCGGTCGGTCGCGTGGCCGAGGCCGGGGTCGAGCTCAATCGCGCATGGCTCTGGCAGCAGGATGCGGTGGAACGCAACGCCAAGCGCATCAAGGATCTCCAGGCCAAGGTCGACGAGCGCGCACGGGCCAGCAGCTACAACGTGGCCGCGGCCCAACGGGATCCGGTGTTCAACGCGCAGGCGAGCGCGGCGTATGCACCCGTCCGCGCCATGCAGGGCTACGCCGACTACGCGCTGCCGTACGTGACCTTCCTCCGCGGAGCCTGGTTCTGGTCGACCGGCCAGCCGGCGGACCTCGACCAGGCCCGTCAGTCCTTCGAGCGCGTGGCGGGCATGCTGCCCGAGGCCGATCGCGCGCATGCGGTGGCGGACCTCGAGATGGCAGAGGCGGCACTCGACGGGAAGGGCATGCCCGACATGGCCTGGGTCGTGCTGGAGTCCGGACTGGCTCCGAGCCTCAAGGAACTGCGCATCGATATCCCGCTCTTCATCGCGGAGGTGCCGTACGTCGGCGCCGCGTTCCCGGAGCCGGTCTTCCGTCAGATGGGGCCGACGGGCTTCACCGTGACGGCGGGGGAGCAGAGCGTCCGTTCGTCGCTGCTCACCGACATCGACTCGGCCTGGGGCCGGCAGTTCAACGATGAACTCCCCGCGATCATCACGGCCACGCTGCTGTCGAGCGCCACCAAGGCGATCCTCACCTGGCAGCTGCAGGAGCACCTGGGCACGTGGGGTGCGGTGGCGGGTGCGATCTACCAGGTCAGCGTGAACAGCGCGGACCTGCGCACCTGGACCACGCTGCCCAAGCGGGTGCTCTCGGCGCGTGTGCCGGTGCCGCCGGACCGGCGCATCTCGATCGCCGTCGACGGCGGCGAGACCATCGGTCCCATCGAGTGCCCGGTCGGGCACACCACGATCGTCCATCTGCGTGGCACGGCAGCGGGCCGTCCATGCGCCGTCCGTACACTTGGAGGCATCCCATGACCAGTCGCGTCCTTGCATCGCACGCCGCAGCCGTCCTGCTCATCGCGTCGGGCTGCAACACCACGAACACGTACACGTCCAACGGCAACGGCGGCTACACCAGCGTGGTCACCAACGGATGGCTGGCGTACAAGGCCACCGTCGACAACGTCCGCGAAGGCAAGCTCGACGACGGCACCATGAAGGTGCAGATCGACGTGCGCAGCGACCAGCTCAACCCGCAGCGCTTCAACTACCTCTTCGAGTGGTACGACGCGCAGGGCATGAAGATCGACTCGGCCACGGCGACGTGGCAGAACCGCTTCATCAAGCCGCAGGAGACGATCACGCTCAGCGCCGTCGCACCGACCCGCACGTGCTCGCGCTGGGTGCTCAAGCTCAGCGACGAGAAGCAGCCGTTCACGCCCAACAACTGACCGAAGCCCGCACGCACCGCACGGAGCACTCCATGCCACGAACCCCGACCATCGTCACCGCCGCGCTCGCCCTCCTCGCCGGTTGCCAGAACGCGCAGTACCAGGACCCGCAGGGCACCACGCTCATCGTGAGCCTGAACAAGGTCGACATCCAGGACTTCGCCAGTGCCGCCGACACCATGGTCAACTCGATGGTGGAGGCCGGCGTGCTCGCGAAGGCTGCGCACCAGCCCGCCCTGCTGGGCATCAGCAAGGTCGAGAACCGCACCGACTCGCAGTTCGACACCGACGAGTTGGTGAAGAAGATCCGCGTCGCGCTGCTCAAGGGCGGTCGTGCGCAGGTGACCCAGCAGCTCACGCTCGGCAACGCCAAGGAAGATCCGCTCGGGGACCAGGCCAACCAGATGAAGAGGTTCCAGGATGGCACGGACCGCCAGCCCATCGAGCTGCCTGATTTCACGCTGAGCGGCAAGATCCTCTTTGACCGAACGAAGGCCGGCAGCACACGCCAGGTCGCGTACATCTTCCAGATGTCGCTCGTCGACACGGCCACCAACCGGGTGGTCTGGGAGGACGAGAAGACGATCGTGAAGCAGGGCAACCAGAACCAAGTCGGGTTCTGAGCGCAGCCGGGCAGCTTCGGCCCGGCGTGCGGTCCTTGGCCATCGCCTGCCGGGCAGGCCATCGGGGGCCTGCTTGCTGTCCCGCTCGATCGCAGACCGGGACTGGCCTGGCTTCGGCATTCCGGACGCTCGTTCCGTGTCGAAATGGCTGTCCCGCCACCCGATTGGGCGCACAATCGGCTTCATGGCACGCCTCCTGACCCACCTCCTGGCGCCGTCGCTCGTCGCCCCCTCGCTGCTCGCCGTTGCCGCCCACGCCCAAGGGACCTTCGTCAACTTCGAGAGCCCGCAATCGCATCCGATCGACGTCACGCCCGATGGTGCGGTGCTCGTCGCCTGCAACACCGCGGATGGGGTGCTGGAGGTCTTCGACCTGGTGGGCGGCTTGCCGCAGCGGCGCGGTGCCGTGGCCGTCGGCGTCGATCCGGTCTCGGTCCGTGTGCGCGGCAACGGCGAGGCCTGGGTCGTCAACCAGATCAGCGACTCGGTGAGCGTGGTCGACCTTGCATCGATGCGCGTGCGTCGCACGGTGCTCGTGGGCGACGAGCCGGCTGACCTGGTCTTCGCCGGCTCGCCGCAGCGAGCCTTCGTGACCCTGGCACAACCCAATCGCCTCGTTGCCTTCGACCCCACGCTCGAGGCCCCGTCGCTGACTTCGGTCACCCTCAACGGCCCGCAGCCGCGGGCGATGGCGGTGAGCCCGGATGGAAGCACCGTCTACGTGGCGATCTTCGAGAGCGGCAACCGCACGACGATCGTGCCTCGCGTCGCGGTGAACAACACCGGTGGCCCGTACGGTGGCCAGAACCCGCCGCCCAACAGCGGGACGCAGTTCGATCCGCCGCGCGCCCCCGGACAGCCGCTGCCGCCGCGGGTGGCGCACATCGTGCGCAAGAACCAGCAGAACCGTTGGATGGACGACAACAACCGCGACTGGACCTCGTTCATCACCTGGGACTTCTTCGACCACGACGTCGCGATCGTCGATGCGTCGACGCTCGCGGTGTCGTACGCGGGCGGTGCGTTGTCGACGGTGTCGGGGATCGGCGTGGCGCCCAATGGCTCGGTGACGGCGGTCGGCTGGGATGCGCTGAACCACGTGCGCTTCGAGCCGAAGCTCGATGGCATCTTCGCCACGATGCTCATGGCGAACGTGCCTGCAGCCGGTGGCGCGATCACGACCAGTGACCTGAACCCGCACCTCACGTACGACGCCCCGACCATTCCCGCCGCGGAACGCGCGCAGTCGGTCGGTGATCCTCGTGGCGTGGCGTGGACCACGGATGGCTCGATGATGTTCACGGCCGCCCTGGGCACGAACGCGCTGGTCGCGATGTCGCCCGCGGGGGCGCGCCTGGCCAAGATCGACGTGGGCGAGGGTCCCAGCGGCGTGGTCATGCACCCGACGGCAGGCATGGTCTACAGCCTCAACCGATTCGAAGGTTCCGTGAGTGCGGTGAGCACCACGGGCCTGGCGGAAGTCCGCCGGGTCTCGCTGCACGATGCGACGCCGGCCACGGTGAAGGCGGGACGGCGGTTCCTGTTCAACACCTTCGTGACGAGCGGGCTCGGCCACACGAGCTGCGCCACGTGCCACGTCGACGGCCGCAGCGACCGGTTGGTCTGGGACCTCGGTGATCCCGCGGGTGCGATGCAGGTGTTCGACGAGACCTGCCAGGCTCCCAACGGGTGCATCCAGTGGCACCCGATGAAGGGGCCGATGACGACGCAGGTGCTGCAGGGCATCATCGGCAACGGCCCGATGCACTGGCGCGGCGAGAAGGACAACCTCGCCGAGTTCAACGTGGCGTTCACCCACCTCCAGGGTCGCGAGTTCGAGATCACGGCGCAGGAGATGCAGCAGCTCACGGACTACGTGGGATCACTGGTGTTCCCGCCGAACCCCAACCGCAACATCGATGACACGCTGAAGACCAGCGTGACGATCTTCGGCGGACAGGCCACCGGTCTGGGTGGGACCGGCAATCCCGTCACCGGCCAGACCATCTACCAGACGCTGCAGAACTTCGGTGCGCCCCCGGGCCTGACCTGCAACGCGTGCCACGCGCTGCCGACGGGCACGAACCAGCGGGTGGACATTCCAGCGCCCGGAGGTGAGCAGCAGAACCGCAAGAATGCGCACCTGCGCGAGATCTGGCGCAAGGTCGGCGCGAATCGGCAGAGCCAGACCGCGCTCCGCGGCGTCGGCTTCGACCACAACGGCGAGGAGGCCACGCTGCAGGATCTCCTGTCGATCGGCTTCCAGTGGGCGCCGGGCGCGCAGGGCCAGCAACAGCGGCGCGACATCGAGGCGTTCATGCTCTCGTTCCCGAGTGGTCAGCGCGCAGGCATCGGCCAGCAGGTGACGGCCGACGGCACGGGAGACGACACCGCGCGCATCAACCAGTTCGTGACGATCGCCAACGGTGGTTCGATGGGTCTGATCGTCAAGGGTCGCATCGGCGGCGAGGCTCGCGGGTGGTTCCTGCAGGGGGGGCAGTTCGTGAGCGACCGCCAAGGCGAGCCCACGTTGACCGCCGCGCAACTGCTGGCGCAGGCGGCTGCCGGAAGTGAACTCACGTACACGCTCGTTCCCGCTGGCTCACAGGTCCGCCTGGGCGCCGACCGGGACCTCGACGGCTTCCCCGACCGTACCGAGCTGGATGCGGGCAGTGACCCTGCCGATGCCGGCAGTGTGCCGGGTGATTGCCCCGCAGACCTCAACGGCGATGGCCAAGTCGGTGGGGCGGATCTTGGGGTGCTGTTGGGAGCGTGGGGCGTGCCGGGCTCGGCCGACCTGACGGGAGACGGCACGGTTGATGGCGCCGACCTGGGCGTGCTGCTGGGTGCCTGGGGGGCGTGCGGCGGGTGACGGTTCAGCGAAGTGTGTTGATGCGCGGCGTCACCACGACCAGCCCGATCAAGGGTTGATCCGGCGCCGGCTCGACCTGCACGAGGACGATCGGAGTCGGTTGCCGACTCCTGAAGAGCGCACGCGGGTAGGGCTGCTCGCCCCACTGATCGCGGAGCTCGCTCATGGGAATCTGGATCGTGCCGCCCGCCGGGATCGTGACGCCGTCCTTGACGAAGCGGCGGTTGACCCACAGGCTGGCTCCAGTCCACGTCTGCGCGGTGCCGTTGGTGATACGGATGGCCTCGTCCTCCTGGACCACCTGGACCTGCTCGACCGATGCCTGGGGGCGGCCGACGGGGTAGGGCCGCGTGGCCCGGGCCAAGTCGACCGTGTTCACGCAGCCAGCCAGCAGCAGGAGGGCGATCGGGGCGATGCGCATGGGCAGGAGTGTACCCCCCGTGCCCGGTCGGCAACGACCTAGACTCGCGCGCGTGAGCGTCGAGTTGTCACCATCCGAGTTGCCGCCCAGAAGGCTGAGTCGTTCGATCGTCGAGACCGCCCGGATCGTGAAGCCCGATCCGCGCGTGCTCGCGCTGGTGCCTGGATTCGATGCGCCGTTCTTCCAGGCTGGCCTGGCCGGCTACAGCGACGGTGCGATGAGGCTGGTGGCGCGACGGCACGGCTGCCCCTTCTGCGTGACCGAAGCGCTGCTTGATCGCACCCTGATCAACGGCGGCAAGGGCCGTCGCAAGGAAGATCCCGACCTGATCGCGACGGAGTGCGGCATGGGCGAGATCGAGGACAACCTTGCCGCAAGCACCGATGACCACCCGATCGCCGGTCAGATCATGGGGACCACGCCCGATGAAATGGCCCGCGGCGCCGACATCCTGGTCGGCATGGGCTACGACGTGATCGACGTGAACATGGCGTGCCCGGTGAAGAAGATCAAGAGCGCTTCGCGCGGCGGGCACTTCCTGCAGCACCCCGATGAGGCCGTACCCGTGCTGCGGGCGGTGATCGACGCCGTGGCAGGGCGGGTGCCGTGCACCGTGAAGCTGCGACGGGGCTGGGATGACTCCGAAGGCGCCGAGCATGGTTTCTGGAAGGTCTTCGATGCGGCGTACGAGCTCGGCTATGCATGGACCACCGTGCACTGCCGCACCGTGCAGCAGCGGTATGAGGGGCCCGGTCGATGGGAGTTCCTGGAGGAGCTGACGCGACGGCGCCCGGATCGGGTCGTGTTCGGCAGCGGGGACATCTGGACGGTCGAGGACATCTTCGCCATGCTCGACCAGTGCGGCGTGGCCGGCGTGAGCGTGGCGCGTGGCTGCATCGGCAACCCCTGGATCTTCCGACAGGCCCGCGACATGATGGCAGGACGCGAGCCCGCGCTGCCCACCGTTGCCGAGCAGCGCGAGGTGTTGCTGGAGCACTACCGGCTGGCCAGCATCATCCATGGGGACCGGACCACCAGCCGCCACATGCGCAAGTTCGGCATCAAGTTCGCGGCCCACCACCCCGATGCCCGGGCCGTGAAGGATGCCTTCATCGCCTGTGAGAGCGCCGAGAGCTGGCGCGAGGTCATCGAACGGCTGTACCCACTCGGGTGAGAGCACCAGGCAGGAACCCGGCTGCACGGGCTGTTCGGGATCCCCGGTCCGCGCAGCGACGATCCACGGCCCGTGGATCACCACGCTGGCGCCGAATCCATCACCAGGTTGGCTCGACGGCTGCATGATGCGCTGCGACATGCGCCAGCGCTGCAGGGTGCCGCGTGCATCGCCGGTCGCGGCCGTGCGCCTGAACAGGTAGATCGCTCCCTCGGACGAGCCGCCCGCGCCGGCCACGGGCGCACCAGCGACGATCCATCCCCCAATCGCCGCGACGGAGAGCCCGACATGTTCCTCGGGTGCGGCCTCGCCCCACAGCCGCTGTGGCCTCGACAGCATGCCTGCATCATCGAGCACGGCCGTGACCACGCACCCCCGACGGCGGCCGATCGAGGACGGACTGAGCGAGCCGCCATCGGCGCGCGGCACGCCGATCATCAGTTCATGCCGCGTGAGGGCCAGTGACCAGCCGAACCACTCGGCATCAGTCGCGCCACCGAGTCGGTCGGTCAGTCGTGGGGTCGGTTCGGATGTGGTGGTGATGCGACCGGCATGAACGGCACCGGCGCGCGTGGCGCCGTCGCTGCCTGCTTCCCAGGGAGCACCGATGGCGACGTGCAAGGTGGCGGGTCCGGCGCCGTGCAGCGCCACCGCCGAGCCGAAGCGACCACCGAGTGCAGGCGTGGGTGACCATTGGGTGGCTCGATGCGTGGCGCGGTCATCGCTGAGCTCGAACACATCGGTGCAGCCCTCGTCGAAACCGGTCGCGCAGAGGTCCCACCGAGGACTGCCCACGAGCAGGATGTTGCCCCTGACCGCCACGGCCGAGCCGAACGCGGCCCCACCCTGGGCCATCGGTGCATGAACCGTGCCCAGAGCGACCCAGTCGTGCCCCCGGCGCCGATACAGGTGCACGGCGCCTGCAGCATGGTGGCCCAGGACGGATTCGTCGGGTGCTCCGATGGCGAGCACATCGCCATCGATGCTGATTGCGCGCCCGAAGCCCGCGTGGGGATCATCGCCAGGGTGCGAGATCGGCGGCATGCACGCCCATGCACCGTCGATGAACGACCACGCATGCACGAGTGGCGGCGTGATGCCGAGGTCATCATCGTGCCAGGACGAGGCCAGGATCCAGCCCGGCGCGCAGGCCACGGTCCTGCCGAGCGCGGGTGCGCCCGGACAGGGTGTCAGTGCCGAATCGATGCGCCAGGATGCTGGCGCGGGCGGTGCACCGGGCCCCACGGCCAGGGTTGTCCCTCCATGCGCCACGCCCATGAAGGCGAGGATCGCGAACGAGTGCGTGATGGCCGCGACCTTGGCGCAGAGCCAAGGCCCACAGTGGATTGCGTGACGCATGGAAGGTCCCCGGATGGAAGAAAGCCGGCGCGATCATCGCATGCCCGTGGCCGCGATCCGGGAAAGCCGCCTGAAGTTCGGTGAAGATTCCCGGAGAGCCCACGAGCAGGCCTGCTCGCTACCCTTCGCACCATGCGAACGACCGAACTCGACTATCAGGAAGGAACGCAGGCGCTGCGCGGCTTCGTGGCGACGCCCGATGCAGACGGATCCCGCCCGGTGGTGTTGGTCTTCCATGCTTGGCGCGGCCACGATGAGTTCGTGCGCGAGGAAGCGCGCAAGCTCGCCGAGCTCGGCTTCATCGGCTTTGCGGTCGACATGTACGGCGCAGGCAAGCTCGGCACCACCAACGAAGAGTGCTCGGCGCTCATGACGCCCTTCATGCAGGACCGCGCGCTGCTCAAGCGGCGTCTGGATGCGGCCTTCGCCGCGGCGCGCTCGATTCCCGGCGCCGATCCAACACGCCTGGGTGCGATGGGCTTCTGCTTCGGCGGGCTCTGCGTCCTCGATGCTGCGCGCCACGGCATCGCCGGGCTGCGCGGCGTGGCGGCGTTCCATGCGCTCTTCACGCCGCTGCCATCGGCCCCATCGGGCCCCATCACCGCGAAGGTGCTCGCGCTGCACGGCTACGACGACCCGATGGCCACCCCCGAGCATCTGCTTGCCTTCGCCGCGGAAATGGGCGCACGAGGTGCCGACTGGGAAGTCTGCGCCTACGGCGGCACGGTGCACGCATTCACGAATCCCGAGGCGAACAACGCCGCGTTCGGCACGGTCTACCAGCGTCGTGCCGACCTTCGTGCCCGCGCGCGCGCGCGCGACTTCTGGCGTGAGTGCTTCGGCTGAGGAAGGCGCGCCTGGGCGCGGCGATGCCCGGAGCGGCTCCGGACGTCAGAACCGCTTCACCCAGAGCCACACGGCTGCCGCGAGTTCGACCTCGCTCAGGCCACCGTCCCAGTTCATCAGGGTCTTGGCCGTTCCCGCGCCTTCGTACAGACGCTTGTCCTTCACCGTGTAGAGCGTCTTCGCGGTGCCGGGACCCTCGTAGATGCGGCCGTCCTTGATCGTCCACAGGGTCTTGGCGGTCCCGGCACCTTCGTACACGCGACCGTCCTTCACCGTGAGCAGCGTCTTGGCGGTCCCGGGGCCGTCGTAGACACGATCACCGCTGATGGTCAGCAGGGTCTTGGCCGTGCCGGCTCCTTCGTAGAAGCGGTCGGATGAGAGCGTGAAGATGGTCTCGGCGCTGCCGGGTCCCTTGTGGAAACGGGTGGATGCCATGGTCGGTGCTCCTGCACCGACGCGGGCCCCAAGCAACAGGAAGATCGAGACGCCGACGGCGAAGAGGGCCCGGAGGTGCATGAGCGCAGTCTAGGTCGCCGGCTGGCCCGAATCACCAGCTCTTCTTGCCGCGGCGACCCTGCTTGAAGCCCTTCTTGTGGCCCTTGACCTTCTTCTTGCCGCCGCGGCCGCTCGTGAAGTCGCGGAAGCCATCACCGCGCATTGCCGGCATCGCGCCCGCCGCGCTCTGCAGCGTGCTGGTCACCATGAGCTCCATGCGGCGCGCGGCCGTGTCGATCGACATGATGCGCACGGTCACGCGGTCACCGACGCCGATGTGCGCGCCCGAGCGCTGGGAGCGCAGGCGCCCGCTGGATTCGTCGATCTCCCAGCGTTCCGCGCGGCCGCTGTTGGCCGAGAGTTCCGCGCTCTTGGCGAAGCCATCGACGAAGTACTTCTCGAGCGTGATGAAGAGCCCATTGCCGCCGGGCGAGAGCCCCGTCACGGCCGCGGGCAGTTCGTCGCCCATGTGGTGCTCCTGCAGGAACTGGAGCACGAGGAACGTGCGCAGGTCGCGCTCGGCGCCCTCGGACTGGACCTCGGTCGAGCTGCAGTGCTGGCCGAACTCGATGAGCCGCTCCTCGGCGAGGACGCCGGGGTCGCTCATCAGCGATGACGCCAGGTCGCGCTTGCCGCGGCCGCCGGGCGGATGCGCTCCGTTGTCCGTGTGGGCGAGATAGGCATCCATCGCGCGGTGCACGAGCAGGTCGGGGTAGCGCCGGATTGGGCTCGTGAAGTGCGTGTAGTGCTCGCTCGCCAGGGCGAAGTGGCCGATCATCGCCGGGCTGTAGATCGCCTTGCTCATGCTGCGCAGCACGGCATAGTGCACGCTGCGCTCGGCGGGCGTGCCGCGGGTCTGGTCGAGGATCGACTGCAGATCGTGGCGTGTGGGCTCCTCGGGCAGTCGGCGACCGACGGTGCGCGCCGCCAGGCGCAGGGCGGTGAACTCGGTCGTGGCCGGCTCCGGGTGCACGCGGCGGATCAGCGGGACCGTGATGTCGGCGAAGGTCCGCGCGAGGGCCTCGTTGGCCTCGACCATGAACATCTCGATGAGCGTGTGCGTGAACGCGCCATCCTCGGGCACGACGTCCTTCACCCGGCCATCCTCGTCGAACACGAGCTCGCTCTCGGGCAGGCTCAGGGTGATCATGCCCGCATCGAGCCGACGCTTGCGGAGGACCTTGGCCAGGCGGTCGCACTGCTTGAGCGCCTCGATGAGCTCGGGCGACCAGGTGGTGTCGGTCTTCGCGTGGCGCGCCGCTTCGTCGAGGTCGCCGTCGATCACGGCTTGGGCCTCGAGGTAGGTCATGCGCTTGCGGCTCTTGATCACGCTCGCGGCCAAGCGCGTGCCCGTGATGCGGCCCTTGGTGTCCAGGTTCACGATGGCGCTGCGCGTGAGCCGCGCCACGCCCTCCTGCAGCGAGCACACGCCGTTGGACAGCGCCTCGGGGAGCATGGGCAGCACGCGACGCGGCAGGTAGGTGCTGTTGCCGCGCGCGGCGGCTTCCTGGTCGAGCGGCGAGCCGGCGTGCACGAAGTGCGCGACATCCGCGATGTGCACGCCGAGCGACCACTCCTGGCGCTCCTCGTCCCACGCGATCGAGATCGCGTCGTCGTAGTCGCGCGCATCCGGCGGGTCGATGGTGAAGGTGAGGTCGTTGGTCAGGTCGAGGCGGTCGGGCCAACTGCCCGAGTCCTGCTCGCTCGCGAAGTCGCGCGCGAGTTGTGCCGCCTGCGCGCTGACCTCGGGGGGGAACTCCTCACGCAGGCCGTACGACATGATGACGCTGCGGGTCTCGGCGTCCGGCTGGCCGGCCTCGCCGAGCACCTCGACGATCGCGCCTTCGGCCCACCGGTGCTCGGTCGGGAACCGGATGAGGTCGAAGACGACCTTCACGCCGGGCTTGCCGCCCTTGGCATCGGCATCACGCACGATGACGGGACCATCGAGCTTGCGGCCGTCGGGCCGGACGATCCACTGCCGGCCGTCCTTCTCGAGCGTGCCGGCAAAGCGCGTCTGCGCGCGCTCGAGCACCTCGATCACGCGCCCGGTGGGACGATCGGATTGGGACGGCCGGTCGTAGTGGTCGGTGCGCCGCGAGACGCGCACGCGCACTCGGTCCCCGCTGATCGCGTCCATCGTCGCACCGCCCTGCACGAACAGGTCGCCCTCGCGGGTGGGGCGTTCCGGCGTCACGAAGCCGTCGCCGCGCATGGTGATGCGGATTCGCCCGGTGATCTCGTCGCCCATGCGGGGCAGGCGCACGGTGTCGTCTCCCGCGATCTCGATGGCACCCTCGCCCTGCAGCCCGAGCATGGACTCGCGGAACGAGGTCGATTCCGCGTCGGGCACGCGGATCATGCGCTCGAGCTCACGGAGTCGGGTGGGGCGGTAGGCGGCGTGCGCCAGGTGTTCGAGGATGCGCGCGCGCCAGTTGAAGGCCATGGCGTGAGGCTACCTGAAGCCGCATCGACGGCAGGCGGAAGGCTCAGCGGCCCTTGGTCTTCGGCGCCTTGCGGGTTGGCTTGGGTGCGGGCTTCGACGCGCGCGGCTGCGGCTTCGCACGGCCAAGCTGCAGCACGTTGCCGATGCCGCGTCCCTCGCGGGCGTGGTTCTTGCGGCTGCCCGAAGCACCATCGTCACGCGCCCGGCTGCGCTCGCCCGATGCGCCGGTGGATCCGGCCTTCGGGGCTGCATCAGCGGCGGTCGTGCCGACAGGCGCGGATCCCGAGGATGCCGGCTTCGCGGCCGTGGCGGCATCCGCCGGAGCCTTCGTCGTGGCATCCTTGCTGGTGCCATCCTTGCCTGCGCCTGCGTCGGTGGTCGCGCCCGCGGCCGGGGCGGCATCGGCCTTCTTCGCCTGCTCGTAGTCGGCGCTGCGGTAGTCGGTCTCGTAGAACCCGCCGCCCTTGAAGATCACGGCGCCGCCGATCCCGATCTTGCGTTCAACCTTGCGCTTGCCGCACCGCGGGCACGTACGGATTGGATCAGCCTTGATCGACTGGAATGCCTCGAATTCATGCCCGCAGGCCTTGCAGGCATACTCGTAGGTCGGCATGGTTCACTCCGAGGGGCTGACGACGACCTTCGCACTGCGAAGGATGTGGTCGCCGAGCCGGTAGCCCGACTGGAAGCACTGCACCACGCAGCCCGGGGCCACACCGTCGGCGGCTTGCTGCATGACCGCCTGGTGGCAGTGCGGGTCGAAGGCATCGCCGCGGGCAGGGTCGATCCGGACGATGCCGTGCCGCTCGATCGCCTTCAAGAGCTCGGCGCGCAGCATCGTGACGGCTGCCGCGAGCTTGGCCGGTTCCATGGCGGAGAGGTCCTGCGCCAGTGCGAGGTCCATGTTCTCCAGCACCGGCACGAGTGAGTTGGCGACCTGCACGATGCCGGAGTGGCGCGCGCGGGCCTCGTTCTCGATCGAGCGGCGCTGGATGTTCTGCACCTCGGCGAGGGCTCGCAGGTAGGCGTCGTGCTTGCGGGCCAGCTCATCCTGCAGCGAGTCGATCGAGGGTTCGATCGGTTCGCCGGACGACGCATCGGGCTTGGGTTCGGTGGTGTCCATGCTCATGCTCCCGTGAAGGTGTCCTTGATCTTGGCCCAGACGCTCCGCGAGCCTTCGTGCACGGGGTCGCCCTCGATCTGGGCCAGTTCCGCGTAGAGCTCGCGCTGGCGCGCGTTGAGGTGCTCGGGGATGCGGATCGTGAAGCCGACGACGAGGTCGCCGCGGCGCGGCGAGCGCAGGCTCGGCAGGCCACGGTCAGGCACGCGCACGAGCTCACCATGCTGGGTCCCCGCTGGGACCTCGACCTGGACGGGGCCGTCGAGCGATTCGATGTCGAGCGTGACGCCCAGCGCAGCCTGTGCGGGCGAGAGTTCACGCGCCGTGATGAGTTCGTTGCCGTGGCGGGTGAAGGACTCGTGCTCGTTCACGCGCACCACCACGTGCAGGTCGCCCCGTTCGCCCTGGCCCATCGGGCTTGCTTCCGGCGGCGGCGGTTCACCCTCGCCGGTGACGCGGATGACCTGGCCATCATCGATGCCTGCAGGGATCTTCACACGGAGGCTCCGGCGCTTGCTGATGCGGCCTTGCCCACGGCAATCATCGCAGCGGTCGGTGATGACGGTGCCGCGACCGCGGCATGCAGGGCACGTGTTGACCATGCGGAAGAGCCCACCGAGGCCGATCTGCTCGACTTGGCCGCGCCCGCCACAGCTGGTGCACTGCTTGGGCTTGGTGCCGGGCTTCGCGCCGCCGCCGCCGCAGGTGACGCAGACATCAAGCCGCGAGAACGCGACCTCGACGTCCTTGCCCGTCAGCACATCGGCGAGTTCGATCTCGACCTGCTCCTCGAGGTCGTAGCCGCGCGCAGGGCCGCGTCGAGCGCGTTGTCGGCCACCGCCGAAGAGCTCGGCGAACATGTCCATGATGTCGTCCGGGCGCATCCGGTTGAAGTCGTGGCCGGGCGTCCCGCGAAGGCCCGCGTGACCGTGCTGGTCGTAGCGGGCCCGCCGCTCCGGATCGCTCAGGACTTCATACGCCTCGGCGCACGCCTTGAACTCGGCTTCGGCCTGCGCATCGCCCGGGTTGCGGTCGGGGTGCCACTTCATGGCCAGCCGGCGGTACGAGCGCTTGATCTCGTCGCCGTTCGCCGTGCGTTCGACGCCAAGGACTTCGTAGTAGCAGCGTTCGACGGCCATGGTGGCTCCGGTTCAGCCGCCGAGGGCAGCGGCGATGGAACTGAAACGGGGGGCCCGGGCCACTCGGGCCCAGGCCCCCCGAGACGCACACGTGATCAGCTGACGCCGCCCTCGACCGGGGTGGCGTCGTCCTTGAGCTCGGTGACGAGCACGTCGGTCGTCAGCATGAGGCCGGCCACACTCGCTGCGTTGAGCAGCGCGGTGGTGGCGACGAGCGACGGGTCGATGATGCCCGCCTTCACCAGGTCGGTGAACTCGCCGTTGCCGGCGTTGTAGCCGTAGCCGCCCTGGCCGGTGAGGACCTTCTCGATCGTGACGTCGCCGTCCTGGCCGGCGTTGGTCGCGATCTGCCAGCTCGGGGCGCGCAGCGCCTCGGCCACGATGTCGAAGCCGAAGGCCTCGTCACCGTCGGCCTTCTTGCGGGCGGCCTTCACCGCCGCGATCGCACGGAGGAAGGCCACGCCGCCGCCGGGCACGTAGCCCTCCTTGGCGGCTGCACGGGTCGCATGCAGGGCATCGTCGACGCGGTCCTTCTTCTCCTTCATGGCGATCTCGGTGGGGGCACCGACGGAGATGATGGCGACGCCGCCGGTGAGCTTGGCCTTGCGCTCCTGGAGCTTCTCGCGGTCGTAGTCGCTTGTGCTGGCCTCGAAGAGCGCGTCGATCTGGGCGACGCGAGCCTCGAGTTCCTTCTTCTTGCCGGCACCCTCGACGACGGTGGTGTCGTCCTTGGTCACCACGATGCGACGGGCCTTGCCGAGCTCGCCGAGCGTGATGTCGGCCAGGTTGCGGCCGAGATCCTCGCTGATGAACGTTCCGCCGGTGAGCACGGCGATGTCGCCGAGCATGGCCTTGCGGCGGTCACCGAAGCCGGGCGCCTTGACGGCGCAAACCTGGAGCACGCCGCGGAGGCGGTTGACGACGAGCGCCGCAAGGGCCTCGTTCTCGACTTCCTCGGCGATGATCAGCAGGGGCTTGCCGTCGGTGGCGATCTTGTTGAGCAGGGGCAGCAGGTCCGGCAGGTTCGAGATCTTCTTCTCGTACACCAGCACGTAGGCGTTCTCGAGCACGCACTCGGCCTTCTTCGGATCGGTCATGAAGTACGGCGAGAGGTAGCCCTTGTCGAAGGCCATGCCCTCGACGTAGTCGAGGGTGGTGCTGGCCGACTTGCCCTCTTCGACCTCGACGACGCCCTCGGCACCGACCTTGTCGATCGCCTCGGCGATCAGCGCGCCGATCTCGGTGTCGTGGTTCGCGCTGACGGTCGCGACCTTCTGCAGGTCGGCCTTGCCGCGAACCTTCTGGGCCGAACCGGTGATCGCCTCGGCGGCGGCGCGGGCAGCCGCGTTGATGCCGCGCTGCACGGCCACGGCGTTGGCGCCGCTGGCGATGAACTTGAGGCCGCCGTTGAAGATCGCGGCGGTCAACACGGTCGCGGCGGTCGTGCCGTCACCAGCGACGTCGGCGGTCTTCTTGGCGACCTGCTGCACGAGCTTCGCGCCCATGTTCTGGAAGGGGCCCGGCAGGTCGACTTCCTTGGCCACGCTCACGCCGTCCTTGGTGACGTGCGGGTTGCCGAAGGACTTTTGGATGACCACGTTGCGGCCGGTGGGGCCCATGGTGACGGCGACGGCCTGGGCGATCGCGTCGACACCCTGCTTGAGTTCGGCGTGCGCGGCCGAGGAGAACTTCATCTGCTTCTGTGCCATGTGTTGGATCCTTTGGGTTGCGGCTGGTTCAGCCTTCGATCACGCCGAGCAGTTCGCTCTCGCGGATGATGAGGTGCTTGACGTTCTTGATCTCGACCTCGGTGCCGGCGTACTTGCCGAACAGGACGGTGTCGCCCTTCTTCACGCCGGGCTGCATGCGTTCGCCGGAGTCAAGCAGCTTGCCGGGGCCGATCGACACGACCTTGCCCTGCATGGGGCGCTCCTTGGCGCTCTCCGGGAGGAAGAGGCCGCTGGCGGTCTTGGTTTCGGCTTCGAGGGGCTTGACGACGAGTCGGTCTTCGAGCGGACGGACGGTGGACATGGTGGTGTGCTCCTGGATGGTGTGTTCGGTGACGGATGGTTGCGTGCGGTCGCCTGGGCTCAGAAGCCCATGCCGCCGCCGTGGTCGTGGTCATGGCCGTGGTCGTGGCCGGCGCCCTCGTCCTTGGGCTTGGGAGCCTCGACGACGATGCAGTCGGTGACCAGCAGCAGGCTCGCGACGCTCGCTGCGTTCTGCAGGGCGGTGCGGTCGACCTTCGCCGGGGTCAGCACACCGTCCTTGAGCAGGCAGCCGTAGGTGCGGGTGAGGGCGTTGAACCCCTCGGTGCCCTTCATCTCGGTGACCTTGGCCACGACGACCGAGCCCTTCTCGCCGGCGTTGTCGGCGATGGTGCGCAGCGGCACCACGAGCGCCTCGCGCACGGCATCGACGCCGAACGCCTCGTCGCCCTCGAGCGAGTCGCGGAGCTTCTTCAGGGTGGGCACGGCGCGCACGAAGCTCGTGCCGCCGCCGGGAACGACGCCCTCGGCGACCGCTGCGCGGGTCGCGTGGAGCGCATCCTCGATGCGGCTCTTCTTCTCCTTCAGCTCGGTCTCGCTGTGGGCGCCGACCTTGATCTGCGCGACGCCACCGGCGAGCTTGGCCAGGCGCTCCTGGAGCTTCTCGCGGTCGTAGTCGCTGTCGGTGCGCTCGATCTCGGCGCGGATCTGGGTGCAGCGGCCCTCGATCGCCTTAGTGCTGCCCGCACCCTCGACGATGGTGGTGTTCTCGCTGGTGATCTCGAGCTTCTTGGCCTGGCCGAGCTGCTTGATCTCGATCTTGTCGAGCTCGATGCCCAGGTCCTTCATGATGGCGGTGCCGCCGGTGAGGATCGCGATGTCCTCGAGCATGGCCTTGCGGCGGTCGCCGTAGCCCGGCGCCTTGACCGCGCAGACATTCAGCACGCCGCGCATCTTGTTGATGACGAGCGCGCTGAGGGCCTCGCCGGTGACATCCTCGGCGATGATGAGGAGCGGCCGCTTCGAGGCGACGACCTTCTCGAGGAAGGGCACGAGCTTGGTGATCGAGTCGATCTTGTCCTCGTAAACCAGGACGAGCGCCTTGTCGAGCGTGGCGGTCATCTTCTCGACGTTGGTGACGAAGTTCGGGCTCAGGTAGCCGCGGTCGAACTGCATGCCTTCGACGACGTCGACATAGGTCTCGAGGCCCTTGCCTTCCTCGACCGTGATGACGCCGTCCTTGCCAACCTTCTCAAAGGCATCGGCCATGATGTCGCCGACCTCTTCATCGTTGTTCGCGCTGATCGCGGCGACGGCGGCGATGCCGCCCTTGATCGAGCTGACCGGCTTGGCCATGTCGCGGATCGTCTCGGTGACGCTGCTGACGGCCTTGCGCATGCCGCGCGCGACGGCGTTGGCATCGGCGCCGGCGGCGACGTAGCGGAGTCCGCAGCGGAAGAGAGCCTCCGCCAGGACCGTGGCGGTGGTGGTGCCGTCGCCCGCGTCATCGCTGGTCTTGCTGGCGGCTTCCTTCACGAGCTTGGCGCCCATGTTCTCGACCTTGCAGCGGAGCTCGATCTCCTCGGCCACGCTCACGCCATCCTTGGTCACGGTGGGGCCGCCCCAGCTCTTGTCGAGGACCGCGTTGCGGCCGCGTGGGCCAAGGGTGCTCTTGACGGCGTGGGCGAGTTTCTCGACGCCGGCCAGAAGGCTCTTGCGGGCGTCCACATCGAAGGTCAGTTCTTTCGCTGCCATGATTCAGGTTCTCCAGTTGGGTGGTCTGTGCGCAGGCTCGCCCGCGACGCACCCTCGGAGCAATCTGCGTGCCAAATGGCACGAATTCGAGGCTCATGCGATCGCTTGCTGGATCTGAATGGTCACAAAGAATCGATATTATTGGACTTCAAGGCGCTCGGGCACGACCACAGGCCCTGCTGCCAACTCGGCAGCGGTCACGGGGAGGCCGGGTCGTCGGTCAGGACCTCGTGCAGCGGCAGCTGGAGGGCCATCAGGCTCCGGGCCACCCAGATCGAGTTGGCGGACAGGTACAGCATGCCCAGAGTCAGCAGGCCGCCCACCGCCAGCATCATCACGCGCACCATCTCCACCCAGTCGAAGTGCTGCCGATGGATGAAGACCGCCTCGGCCGTCGCCAGGGCAATCAGCACCAGTCCGGCAAGGCCGAGCAGGTCCAGGTCCTGTCTCGCAAGGTGAGCCTCACGGTAGGTCCGGCTTCGTCGGCCCAGCACGGCGAAGGCGCGACGCAGTCCCAGGGCGACCATGCAGGCGAGCCCGGCCTCGGCTGCCAGACACGCGATCGACCAACCGCGGCCGACCAAGGGCGGCGAGAACAGGGACAGTTCGCCGGCAACGCGCAGGCCATCCATCACCATCCAGGCCGGAAGGCACCACAGGGCCCGAGGCACCACCGTGCCGTACTCGCGCGCGAGCACGTCGTCGCGCCGAGGCGACATGAGCCACGCACCCAGGCAGGCCAGCAGCAGTGCCGCCACGCCGGTGATCGAGGCCACGAGGGTGGCCATGCGCGGGGTCTGTGGTGCGCCCTCGGCCACGAAGGTCAGCGCCCGGGCCGCACCGGCAGGCCCACTGAGGCAGGTCCACCACAGCGTGAGCGCCACGCAGCACGACGAGAGCCCGATGGCCACCGACCAAGGATGCCTCAGCCGCAGCAGTCCACGGACTCCCGCATCGGTGCACTCCACCAGCGTCGTCATGATCGGCGTGCCGCACTCGGGGCATCGTTCCCAGGCCGCAACGCCCTTCAGGTCATGACGGCACGATCGACAGGGCAGGTGGATCCCGATGCGGACGGACATGGTCGAAGCCTAGCGCACCTATACTCGTCGATTCATGGGATCCGTGCAGCAGTTGCGCGACACGATCGGCACGGCGTACCTGGGCAATCGTCAGGCCGTCGATCGCCTGGTCACCTGCCTGCTCGCGCGCGGGCACGCGTTGATCGAGGATGTTCCCGGCGTGGGCAAGACCACGCTCGCGAGCGCGCTCGCCCGCAGCCTGCAGTGCTCCTTCGGCCGTGTCCAGTGCACGCCGGACCTCCTGCCCAGCGACGTCACGGGTGCCAGCGTCTTCCTGCGTGACCGAGGACAGTTCGAGTTCCGGCCGGGGCCGGTCTTCGCCAACATCGTGCTGGCCGACGAGATCAACCGCGCTACGCCCCGCACCCAGAGCGCGCTGCTCGAGGCCATGGGCGAGGGGTCCGTCACCGTCGAGGGGATCACGCACCGGCTGCCGCAGCCCTTCATGGTGGTGGCGACGCAGAATCCCTACGAATTCGAGGGCACCTACACGCTGCCGGAGAACCAGCTCGATCGCTTCCTGATGCGCGTCACGCTCGGGTATCCAAGCCCCGACGACGAGAGCCGCGTGATCCTGCAGCAGCCCGGACGCACCGCGCTGCCCACGATCGAGCCGGTCATGGATGCCGCGGGCGTGCTGGCGATGCAGGACGCCGTCGATCGCATCCGTCTGGCGCAGCCGCTCGTCGATTACATCATCGCGCTCGCCTCGGCCACGCGTGAGCATGAGGAACTGCAACTCGGGGTGAGCCCGCGTGGCGCGCTGGCGCTGGCGCAGGTCGCCCGTGCAACGGCCTACATGGACGATCGCGACTTCGTCACCCCTGAGGACATCGTCGGCAACACCGCCGCGGTGTTCGTGCACCGCATCATGCCACGGGGTTCGATGGAGTTCGGCGATGCCCAGGCGGCGCGCCGCATCGTGCAGCACGTGCTCGAGACCGTGCCGAGCCCGGCATGAGCGGGCCCCACGCGAACGGGGCCGACTCGCATGGAGCCGACGCGGGCGCAACGCGATCCCCGTCCTTGGCCGCGGGCGGTCGGCCGCGGGCGGTCGTGCTGCTCTCGGGCGGCCTCGACAGCGCGGTGACGGCGGCGTGGCTGCGGCGCGAAGGGTTCGCCGTCCACGCGCTCAGTTTCGATTACGGGCAGCGGCATCGTGTCGAACTCGAGGCTGCCGCGCGCGTGGCTGCGCAGGTCGGCGTGGTCGAGCATGTCGTCCAGCGCATCGACCTGCGCGCCTTCGGCGGCAGTGCGCTGACCGCCGACATCGCCGTGCCGAAGGACCGTTCGCCGGACCAGATGGGCAGCTCGATCCCGGTGACGTACGTGCCGGCGCGCAACACGATCTTCCTGGCGTTTGCGCTTGCGTTCGCGGAAGTCCGCGGTGCCTTCGACCTGGGCATCGGCGTGAACGCGATCGACTACTCGGGCTACCCCGACTGCAGGCCCGAGTTCATCGCGGCGTTCGAGCGCGTGGCCAACCTCGCCACGCGGGCTGGCGTGGAGTCCGGGCACATCCGGTTGCACACGCCGCTGCAGGACCTGAGCAAGGCGCAGATCGTGCGGCTGGGCCGGGAGCTCGGCGTCGACCTGTCGCTCACGATCTCGTGCTACGACCCTTCGGCCGACGGCACGCCGTGCGGGCGCTGCGATGCGTGCGAGCTGCGCGCGCGCGGGTTCGCCGAGGCGGGGTGATCCCCGCCCCGGCGAAGCGCGTTCATCCGTTCCAGCTGCCGAGCAGGATCGCCAGGTCCTTGCCGTCGACGATGCCGTCACCGTTGACGTCGGCCTCCGACGATGCGGTGCCCCATGCGGCCAGCAACACGGCGAGGTCCTGGGCGTTGACCACGCCGTCACCGTTGAGGTCCGAGGGGTTGCCTCCGGCGCCACCGTCCTGCGGCACCGTGACCTGGATGGTCCTGAAGCAGCAGGGATGGAAGGCCAGCGTGTGCATGCCCACGACCAACGAGAGCTGCGTGCCTGCGGGCGCATCGGTCACGATGGAGATCGCGCCGCCGGTGGCTTCGGCATCGACGTCGATCGTTCCTCCGAACGCCACGGCGGGAGCGACGTCGATCAGGTCAGGCGTCACGTCGGCCGAGAAGCCGGCGGGGATCGACGCGGGATTGATGGCCAGCGTGACCCATTCGGCGTTCCAGGTCTCGAGGTTGACGATGTCGAGGTTCAGCCCGAAGGTGCCTGCGCCGGGCAGGTCCACCAGGTCGAGCTTCTGCACCTCGAAGCACTCGCAGTCGGGCAGCGTGATGCACACGTCGACCGTGCAGCACGGGTCGGGCGACCCGAGCCGGACGAGCGTCGCGGTGAAGCAGAGTTCCGTGCCCGGCGCGCCTTGGATGGGAAGCTGCAGCTGCATGACGCCGTTGGGCGGCAGGGGCTGCGGCAGGAAGAACACGTTGTTGGGTGCGAACGCCGGATCCGACAGGATGAGCATGTCGGCCTGCTGGCCCGAGCCGTTCACGATCGTGAAGTCCCAGAGGTAGGAGATCGTGCCGTCGGCGTTGGGCACGCACGAGAGGTCGTCGGTCTCGATCGAGCAGGGCTCCTCGGTCGCCCAGCAGGTGATGTCGAGGGAGCCGACCATGCTCTTGTTCACCGAGAGATCCACCATCGGCCCGCCCGGAAGGTCATTCTGGCCGGGATTGGCATCGATCAGCGGGATGCCGGCGATGCCGTAGTTGGCACCACCGATGACGGGCGTGCTGAAGAAGTCACCGGACACCCACGCCTGAGGACCCAGCGCGCCGTCGATGTAGTCGATGCCGCCGGTGGCATTCTGCCAGTTGCTGAATCCCACGCTGCCGAGTTCATAGTTGGTGGCGGTCCACGACGTCGAGCCCGCATCGAAGCAGGCGCGCCACGCCCGGCTCTGGTGGGCACCGGAGGAGTCGAAGCTGAGGGCGGTCCGCTCGGCCAGCAGCATGCAGCAGTCGGCATCGAAGCTGATGTCGACCACCGGACGACCCTGTCCGCTTCCATCGGGCGAGACGACGGGAAGCGAGAACTCAAGCCGGTCGGTGCCGGGGATGAAGGCGCCGATTGCATCGACCTCGACGGAGCGGATCGACTGCGGCGTGCCGGACTGTTCCCAGACCGAGTAGTACAGGCGGTCACCAGCCATCTTGACGGCGAAGGGCGTTGCACCGAATCCCGCGAAACCTGCTGGCTCGGAGGAGGTGCCGTTGGGGTTCGGGCCTTCTGCGATGGCGCTTCCGTTGCCAGTCGCCGACTCGGCCTCGATCGCGCCGCTCTGCACGTCGAACGCGCTGATGCCGCCCGTCGAGGCGTTGATGGAGTAGATCCGTCCATCCTCGAGATTCGCCGCGAAGAGGCAGTCTCGCTCGCAATCGAAGTCGAGGTTGCCCAGGCCGACCGCAGCCCCCGCGCCCGCGGCCTGCGGGAGGGTGCGCCAGAGCGTGGGCACGCCCGTGGCACCGTCGATGCGGTAGATCGCGCCGCGACCGTCGCCTGCCGGCGAAACGCCGAGCGCCCCCAGCACATCGTCCTGATAGAGCTCCGTATGCGCGACGAAGATGTTCCCTTGGCCATCGAAGGCCACCCCGAACAGGTTGCCGAGCGTGGCGAGATCCCACGACGGAGCCGTGAAGTCCTGAGGCGTCCACAACTGGCCCGAGCCGAGGATCGGAGCCAGCGACTGATCGCCGGTGTCGACCAGGCGGAGCACGCTGATGTTGCCCGCGGGAGCATCCTGGCGTCCGAACGTCACCGCCGTGACCTGGCCCGGAGCGAAGGGTTGGGGCAGCGCATCCACCAGCGGCGGACGCGCGCCGCAGCATTCACGGCACTCCGGCGCCGTCAGTCCGGAGTCCTTCGGGCACGGTTCGCCCGTGCACGTGAAGGACACCTGGCCGGTCCCCAGCGGCTCGTTCGTGCGGATCATGATGCGCACCATGTAGGTGCGGTCGCACGAGAGCTCGCATCGCACGAACGACTGCTTCCCGCAACCGTCGTCGTTGCAGCAGCGGATCGGCACCTGCGAGCCGGGGCAGCCGCAGGCGCTCGGTTCATACACGGCGATGATGGTGTTCAACGTCGTGAGGCCGCACGTGCTGATCTCGACGATGCCGTTGCACTCGGATCGGTAGCAGATCCAGAGGTCACGCACGGCATCGATGGGCTGCGTCACGCACGGTGCGCCGACGATCCCTCCGGACACCTGTGAACCGGCGAAGTCGAAGTTGACGATGGTGTCGCCGCTTGCCTGGAACGGCGCGGCGCAGTCATCGGTGGCTTGGGGTGCGGCGTGGGCGGCGGTGCCGATGAGGCACAGTGCCGAAACGATGGACGCGAGGATCTTCATGGTCGGGCTCCTTTGCACGAAGGGGAAGACGGTGCACGTCGTCACATGGCCCGACGACAGGTGAGCCACCTTGTCACGCCCTTGGTCCGGTGCAGGGGGAAACCAAAGGTAATCACGCGTGTTTTTGCGATGAGTGAAGGCTCCGTGTCCACGGGCATCGGGAGCCGGGGCACGCACGGTTGCGCAAGCCCAGGCCCCACGGGCGTTTGGGTTGCGCGTCGGGCGCGGGCGGGTCTGCCGTCACCGGCCGAACGTTGAGAGCACGATGCCGAGGTCTGCACCATCGACGGTGCCGTCGCCGTTGAGGTCGGCGGCACACGCGGAGCAGGTGCCCCAGGTCGCGATCAGGATGCCGAGGTCACCGCCATCGACGTCGCCGTCGCCATCGATGTCGCCGGCAGGGGCCTCGCACTCGTCGGGCACGAGGTTGCCATCGACATCCGTGGCGCTCGGCGGTGCGATCACGATCGCGCTCGGCCGCGGCGCATCGGCTGGATAGATGCGGTAGGTGCGCTCGGTGTAGCCGTTGACCAGGGCGAACCCGTTGACCGTCGAACTCGCGTTGGTCGCGGCCGCGAGCACGGCCCTGCCGTCGCCCGCGGCGCACAGCGCCGCCACACCATCGAGCAGCAGGCCGTTGTCCACGTCCCACTCGCCCAGGTCGGAGCCGTCGGCGGCAAGGCGGATGATGCGGTCGAGTGCGCTTGCGGCGAGCAACACGGAACCATCGGCCATCGCGAAGGCGCCTCGCAGGTCAGGCGACTGCGCGGAGAGGTCGGCCAGCACCCGACCCGAAGCCTGCGGCCAGGTGAAGGCCATCACGATGCCGTTGCTGCGCGTGGCGATGGCTTCGTTGGAGCCGTCGGGAAGGGTGCGGAACACGAGGTCGCGGGCGTCCTGGTCCGCGAAGGCGGGGAGCCAGAACGCGGTCAGCGTGCCGTCGGTCCCGTGCAGGCTGGTCCGGCCATTGCGCTGCATCACGGCGATGCGGCCATCCGGGGCGACGGCGATCGCGCGCAGCTGGTTGGTGAAGGCTGGGCCCCAGCGCACGGCGGCATTCGTCGGTGACGTGCGGTCCAGAGCCCAGGCGTTGATGCCCTCGATGGCGAGCAGCCGGCCATCGGGTGCGATCGCCAGGTCCTCGATCGACGCGGTGCCGAGCGTGACCGTGCGACGCAGGACGCCCGACCGGGGATCGAGTTCGCGCAGCAGGCTGTCGTCGCGCGAGCCGACCCAGCGCGACATGGATCCCTGCAGCTCGATGAAGTCCGGCGTGCCGTCGCCGTCGCAGTCCTCGCAGGCATCGGGCACGCCGTCGCGCGAGCGGTCGGCGGCCATGTCGGCCAGCAGTTCGTCGCTGTCGGCGATGCCGTCGCCGTCACAGTCGGGCTCGCACGACTGCAGCACGAAGTCGCCGTTGGCGTCGCGCGCGGGATCGAGCGCGACGTCGATCGAGTCGGCGATGCCGTTGCCGTCGCAATCGGGTTCGCACCCGTCGGGTCGGCCGTTGGCGTTGGCATCGGTGAGCGTTCCGGCGGCGATCTGGACGGGATCGGGCGTGCCGTCGGCGTTGCAGTCCTGGCAGGCATCGAGCAGGCCGTCGGCGTTGGCGTCCAGCGACGCATCCACGGCGATCTCGGCGGCGTCGTCGAGCCCGTCGTCGTCGCAGTCGCGCGCCAGGCAGGGCGCCGCAGAGACGAACGACTTGATCGGATCGACCGTGCCTGCATGGAAGCGCAGGTCGATGTTCGAGCTCGCGCCGGAGACGACATGGCAGTAGCTCATGATCGTGCCGCGTTGCACGGTGCCGCCCGCGCAGCTGTCGATGCCGTAGTCGTGGGTGTGCGCGGTGCCCAGGTTGTGGCCGAGCTCGTGCGCGGTCACGTTGATGTCCCAGTTGCCCGGATCGGTCGCGAACGGATCCGCGAAGCGGCCGTTCAGGTAGCCGTTGACCGAGTAGCCGTAGTCGGTGCACGCGGCGTTCAGCCAGGCGACGCCGCCGTAGGGCAGGTCGCGGCGTCCGGTCAGAAAGGTGAAGAGGTCCCGGTCGACGTCGGCGCCGTTCTCGTTCCACCAGGTGCGGAAAGGCCCCAGCGGATCGGGTTGGTTGAAGAGGTCGTCGGCATCGGGCTGCAGCCGCACGTATGCCAGCACGATCGAGGTGTCGCAGTCACGACGGTAGATCGCCGAGACCGCACCCACGAGCGTGGCGATGTACTCCGTCGTGGCTCGGCCATCGCCATCGAAGATGCGCAGGAACTCGAAGTCGGCATCGACCGCGAGCTCGACCACCGGACGCGCACCGGGCACGATCACGCCGGTTCCGGCGAGGCTGCCATCGTGATCGCCGTGATGACCCGAGCAGTCGGCACCGCAGGTCGGCACCTCGGGCGCAGCGGTCCCCATGGAGCGCACGAACTCGACGGGACCCGAGCAGAGCCCGGGCGCATCGCTTCCCACGCGTCGCAGCGTCCAGGTGCCGCGGCCGGATCCAAGGTCCACGGTCGCCGCGATCCCCGTCGTGCCCACGCCGACGTACGCGCTCGAGTTTGGATGGCCGAGGATCGTGCCGTGCAGATGGATGACGCCCTGCACGACGGCGGTCAGCGCGTCATCGCGGCGCCGTGCGGTCGAGCCGAGCTCGACGATGGCGTCGCGGGCCACGGCGTGCATCGGACGCAGTTCGAGGGTCAGGGTGCCCAGGCGCCCGGCCGGAAGGTCGACCTGCAGCGGGGCATGCTTCGACGCCGCACCGTCGGTCGCGGCGGAGCGCCATGCGGCGAGGGCGGCGTGCAGGCCCGGTGCAGGCTGGAGGCTGCCGGACGCGCCGCGTTCCAGCCAGGCGCTGAGCACGCCCGCACGGGGCGTGGTGGACGCCTGCAGGATCGATGGTGTGGTGTCGGCGGGACCGCACACCATCGCGCCAGCAAGGACAAGACCCAGGATCGACATGGCACAACCTTACGCCGGAAGTCGTCCTGCGCAACGCAGGGCACCGGCATTCCATGGAGGAGTTCGATTGACGGTCGGGCGCCTGATGCCGATCACACGTCCAGGTTCTTGACCTCGAGCGCGTGCTTCTCGATGTAGGCGCGGCGCTGTTCGACGTCTTCGCCCATGAGCACATGGAACAGGCGATCGCACTCGGCGGCGGCTTCCATGCTCACGCGCAGCAGGGTGCGACGCGCGGGGTCCATCGTCGTTTCCCAGAGCTGCTCGGCCTCCATCTCGCCCAGCCCCTTGAAGCGCTGGACCTCGATGCCACGACGACCGACCTCGTGCAGCGTGTGCAGGATGCCGGGGATGTTCGCGACCTCGACGAGCTCATCCTTCGAGGGATCGGACTTGGTGTTCGCGCGACCGCCACCGACGGCCTGCTTGGGTTCCCCGTCCTCGTCGGCATCGTTCGCAGGTGCCGCGTCGTCGGCCTTCGCCTTGGCGCCCTTCTCGGCGCGCAGCAGCCAGCCGTAGCGCGTGGACAGCTTCTCGCCGGTGACGCTCTCTTCCTGGACGAGGCCAAAGTCCGCGATGTCGAGGCCCGACTGCGAGAGCTGCCCGAACAGGCGCTCGAGCTCGGAGTTCTCGTGGAGTTCGCGCATGCTGTCGGCGGGCAGGCTGCGCTCCTGCGCGACGCGCGCGGCATCGGCCTCGGTCCAGCAGAGGGCATCGCCGCCGCCCCAGCTGACCAGGAAGCGTGGCAGGTGCCCGTGGCCGGTCGGGTCGTTCGCGCGCTCGGCGAGCAGCCGGGTGAACACGATGCCGCGGCGCTTGCTCACCGTGACGAGCTCGTCGAGGCGGTGCAGCTGGCGCAGCACGCGCTGCAGGGCATCACCCTCGATGGTGCGCTCGATGCTGCCGTCGGCGGCCCGCACCACCAGCACCGCTCGCTTGAGGGCCAGCCCCGCGAGCGTGTCGCTCATCTGCTTGTCGTTCAGCACGTACTGGCCGGTCTTGCCGCGACTGACGCGGTAGAGCGGCGGCTGGGCGATGTAGATGCGGCCCTGACGGACGAGTTCCTGCATCTGGCGGAAGAAGAACGTGAGCAGCAGCGTGCGGATGTGGCTGCCGTCGACGTCGGCGTCGGTCATGATGATGATGCGGCCGTACCGGAGCTTGGCCGGATCGAGTTCGTCGGCGATGCCGCACTGCAGCGCCTGGATCAGCGTCTGGATCTCCTCGAAGGCCAGCACCTTGTCGAGCCGGCAGCGCTCGACGTTCAGCAGCTTGCCGCGCAGGGGCAGGATGGCCTGGTGCACGTGGTCACGGCCGCCCTTGGCGCTGCCGCCTGCACTGTCACCTTCGACGATGAAGATCTCGGTGCGCTCGACGTCGTTGCTCGAGCAGTCGGCGAGCTTCTGCGGGAGCGCGTTGTCGCCCAGGGCGCTCTTGCGGCGGATCAGGTCGCGCGCGCGGCGGGCGGCTTCGCGTGCCTCGGCGGCCAGCACCGCACGCTGGCAGATCTTCTTCGCCTCGGCGGGGTTGCGGTCGAGCCAGGCGGCGAGTTCCTCGCCCACGGCCTGGCTGACGAAGCCCTCGATCTCCTCGTTGAGGAGCTTTTCCTTGGTCTGGTTGTTGAACTGCGGGTTGGGCAGCTTGACGCTGATCACCGCGGCCAGGCCCTCGCGCAGGTCGTCGCCGGTCGGCACGAGGTCCTTGATCAGGCCCTTCTCGCGCGCGTAGCCGTTGATGACGCGCGTGAGCGCCGTCTTGAAGCCGACGACGTGCGTGCCGCCGTCGGGATTGCGGATGTTGTTGCCGAAGGCCAGCAGGTTCTCGTTGGTGCCGTCGGTGTACTGCAGCGCGATGTCGGCGCGCAGGCCACGCGACTCATCCACGCGTGAGATGCCGATGCAGCTCGAGACCGTGGTGCGGCCCGAGTTCAGGAACTGCACGTATGCGCGGATGCCGTCCTGGTCGTGGAAGACCACGTCGCGCACGCGGCCCGAGGCATCGACGCGTTCGTCGACGAGCCGGATCTTCACGCCGGGGTTGAGGTACGCCAGCTCGCGGAGGCGGAACTCCAGCGTTTCGAAGCGGAAATTCGTGTCGGGGAAGATCTGCGTGTCGGGCAGGAAGCGGATGGTCGTGCCGCGCTCGGCCGTCGGCAGGTCCGCACGCACCTGGTGCAGCGGGTGGGTGACCTTGCCGCGCTCGAAGCCGATCGACCACTGCACGCCGGCCTTGCGCACGATGACCTCGGTCCACTCGCTCAGGGCGTTCACGCACTTCACCCCGACCCCGTGGAGGCCGCCGGAGACCTTGTAGGCGTTGTTGTCGAACTTGCCGCCGGCGTGCACTTCGGTCAGGATCACCTCGACCGCCGGACGGCCGTTGATCTTGGGGTTCTCGTGCCGCATCGGGTCGACCGGCATGCCGCGGCCGTCGTCCGAGACCGTGCAGCTGCCATCGACGCCGATGCGCACGTCGACGCTCGTGGCGAAGCCGGCCATGGCTTCGTCGATCGCGTTGTCGACGCACTCGTAGACGAGGTGGTGCAGGGCGTTCAGGCCGGTCCCGCCGACGTACATGCCGGGGCGCTTGCGGATCGCCTCGAGACCCTCGAGGACCTGGATTTCCTCGCTGGTGTACTTCTCGGGTGCGGCCGTGGTGGGATCGGTAGGGGTGGATTGCTCGGTCATGGATCCTGCGCCTTGGGGGCTGGATTGGGGGGTGGGATGCACCCCGCCGGGGAGCCCCGAAAGTGTACCGGGAAGGGGGGTGGCGGGCATCATCGCCGGGGGCTCGAAGCACCCGGGATTCCCCGCGGAAAGTCGGCGCTCGGGGGCGTCGATCCTTGGGCTATTCTCTGCAGGCCTTCGCTCGTCATGGACGATGAGACTGGGCTTGGACACGGAGGTCTGGCCATGGATCGACAGCACCACTCGGGGATCGAAGGAAGACACCACGCACACGATGGAGCGGGCGGTATCGAGCCATGGGCGACGACCGACGGGCCGCCGCGCTACGACCTCGTGGCCGACGGAACCGCCGGTGTGCTGGCTCGTCGATCGATCCTGCTGATGGGCATGGGCCTCTTGGCCGCATGCACCACGGCGCCCACGACCTCGAGCACCTTCCTCGTGCCCGATCCGATCTGGCCGGATCCATCCCGGCCCCAGGGTCCCGCAGCGCGCACCGCCACCGGCCCGGTGCAGCCCGCGGCAAGCACCGCCGTCACGCCTGACCCGAAGGCGAAAGCCGTCGAGGGCGTGATCCCTCGTGCGCGCTGGGCACGCGGCAATCCCGATGGTGCGGACCTGAACAAGATGATCGTGCCGATCAAGTGGATCACGATCCACCACGACGGTCTGGACTCGCCGATGACCGAGACCAGCATGGACGCCTCGGCGGCCCGCATCGAGTGGATCCGCTGCGGCCACCGTGGGCGCGGGTTCAGCGACATCGGCTACCACTACGTGATTGACCGTGATGGCCGCGTGTGGGAAGGCCGCAACCTGCGCTGGCAGGGTGCGCACGTCTCCAAGCACAACGAGCAGAACATCGGGATCCTCGTGATGGGGAACTTCGACATCCAGAAGCCGTCGCAGCAGCAGTTGGATGGCACACGGCTTCATGTGCGCAAGCTCCTCGCGCAGTACAAGTTGAGCCGTGGTCGGGTCCTGACCCATCGCGAATGGGCCGGTGCCAAGACCGCCTGCCCGGGCAAGCACCTGCAGGCCGCCGTCGACGACGCCCGACGCAAGAACACCTGGTGGGGCTGACTCGGGGGCTCAGGGCTTCGTGCCGGTGTGGTCGGGCCCCGACGGAGGCCCTGACGGCGGCCCTGCCTCGGGCTCGTCAGGCAGGCCCGCCGCGCGCCGCAGTCCCCGCTCGGCGCGGTCGTCGTCCTGCTTGAGCAGCGACTCGAGTTCGTCGTCGCCGCGCTCCTGCCGCTGCACGAGCGTCCAGGCGAGCCAGGCGACGGCCACCATGCTGAGCGACATCAGGAGCAGTGACCAGATCATCGATGGGCCTCGTTGAAATACGGACGCAGCGCACGATAGGCCGCGCGGAAGTCCTCGATCGGGATCGCCGTGCTGCTGCCCGGCGAGCAGGCATCGTGGTCACGAAGGTGTGCGGTGGCCTGCGCCGCATCGCGCCAGCACCCCGTGCCGATGCCGGCAAGCAGCGCCGCACCGTACGCGCCGCCGTCGGTCACCTGCACGGTGCTCGTGGGCACGCCGAAGGCATCCGTCAGCAGTTGGCGCCACCAGGCACTGCGCGCCCCGCCGCCAGAGAGCCGGATCGACCTGGGGTCGAGCCCCGTGGCCCGCATGGCGTCGAGGTTGTCGAGCAGTCCCATGGTGATCCCCTCGACGACCGCGCGCACAAGGTGCGCCCGCGAGTGTGCCGGCGTGAGCCCGATGAAGGCGCCGCGCGCGCGTGGATCGGCGTGCGGCGAGCGTTCACCGCTGAGGTAGGGAAGGAACACCAGCCCATCGGCACCGGGCGGCACGCTCGCAGCGAGTTCGATCATGCCGGGATAGGCATCGATGCCCTCGCGAGCGGCGGCAGAAGCCAGGTCAGGCGTGAGGGCTTCGCGGGCCCACTGCAGGCTGCCGCCGGCGCTCAGCATGACGCCCATCAGGTGCCAGCGGCCGGGCATCGCATGGCAGAACGCGTGCAGGTTGCCGTCGGGGCTCGCGCGCCACCGGTCGCCGGCCGCGAAGATCACGCCGCTGGTGCCGATCGTGCAGCTGACCTGGCCATCCTGGACGATCCCGGTGCCGAGCGCCTGGGCTGCCTGGTCGCCCGCGCCTGCGACGACGGGAAGTCCGTGGGGGAGCCCGGTCGCGGCCGCCGCCGCTGCACTGAGCTGTGCGCAGGGTTCGTGCGATTCATGGAGCCGGCCGAGCAGCGCCGTCGGCAACCTGATGTCACGGCACATCGGCTCGCTCCAGCGCCGGTTGGCGCAGTCGAGCACGAGCATCCCGCTGGCGTCGCTCGCGTCCGTCGCGGCCGTGCCGGTGAGGGCGAATCGGACATCGTCCTTGGGCAGGAGCACGTGCTTCGTGGCGCGCGCGATCGAGGGTTCGTGCTCGACCACCCACGCCCACTTGGGTGCGGTGAAGCCGGGCAGCAGTCGGTTGCCGGTGCGCGCGACGAGCTCGGCGAGCCCGATCTCGCGCTCCAGCCGTTCGCACTGCGGCGCGCTGCGCTGGTCGTTCCACATGATCGCCGGTGCGAGCGGTTCGCCGTCGGCGCCCACCAGGCACAGCCCGTGCATCTGGCCCGTGAGTCCGAGCGCCTGCACGCCGGCTGCGCGCGGGTGGCCGGCGAGCTCGCGCAGAACCTCGACCGCGGCGCGCCGCCAGACGCGCGGATCGGTCTGGGCCCAGCCGGGACGGGGTGATTCGAAGCCGTACTCGCGAGATGCGGAGGCGACCACCGTGCCGTCGCGCGCGACGAGCAGGGCCTTCATCGAACTGGTGCCGACATCGAGGCCGATCAGCATGCTCGGAGCACTCTAGCGGTCACGGACGGGTGACGATGGTGGGGTCCGCGATCAGGTCATGCATGGACACGACCTTGATGGCGGGTGATCACCGCGCCGCGATCCGCTCGGCGGCGATGGTCGCCGCGCCGTCGGGGCCGACCGTGGCGACGGTGCCTTCGACGACGACGCGCGATCCGGGCCTGAGCCCGCCCTGACCGAGCAAGGTGTGGGCGATCGGTGCGCCGTCGGCACCGTTCGCGACGATTGACACCGACATGCGGCGGAGGTTCTCGCGCGGTTCGCAGCAGAAGTCCCAGGGGGTCTTGCAGTGGTCGTCGCCGGGTTCGTCCTCGCCGCAGAGCTTCACCGCCGGATCGACGAGCACGAACATCGCGCGGTCGGCCAGGAACGGCTGCTCGCTGCCACCGATGCGGCCGACGATGAGCACGCGGTCGCCCTCCGCGGCCTTGGGCTTCATCACGCCCACGCCCACCGGGTCGCCGGCGGCCGGTGCGGTGAACAGCGCCGCCGGGAAGGTGCCTGCGGGTGCCTCCGGCGCGGTCGGTGCGGCGTGCTCGTGGCCGTGTCGCGTGTGGGCGTGACCATCGCTCGTCTCGCCGCCGCAGGCAGCAAGCAGGACGAGGGCAAGGAAGGGGATGCATCCACGGCGGATGGAGGGGTCGGCGTTGGGTGCGGTGTGCATGGTGGTGCTCGGCTGGGGGTTCATGGTGGTGTCGTCGGTCATGTCGGTCCTCATCGTGGTGGTCATGGGTTCGTGATCCGTTCGCATGGACGCATCAGGTCGTGCGCAAGGCCTCGGGGGTCGGCAGCCCGATCCAGCGCCAGGTGCTCAAGGCTGCGGCGACGATCGCGACGACGAGCCCGGTCACACCGGCAAGCATGAGCGAGCCCGGACCGTACTGCAGGGCGAAGGTCCCCATGCTGAACTCGACGAGCATGCCGCCGAGCGCCCATCGCGCCACGGCGCCGCCCGCGACGGCGCCCGACAGCGCCACGAGCGTGCACTGCAGCAGCACGTCGAGCGCGACCGCATGGCGGGGGAAGCCGAGGGTCTCGAGCACGGCGTTCTCGCGCACGCGTTCGCTGAAGGCCGCCGCGAGCGCACTGGCTCCGCCGAGCGCCGCCGCCAGCGCCATCAGCACGGCCACCACCGCCACGAGCACCCGGATGGGCGCGAAGAACGCCAGGAGGGAGGCGTAGTAGTCACGCTCGGCCAGCACCGCGAGCTCAAGGTCCAGCCTCGAGAGCGTGAACGCCTGCACGTCGCCGATCGTCGCTCGGTCCAGATCCACGATCACGCACGAGATGGTCTCGCGCCGCATGAGCGTGGTCAGGTCCTCCAGCGGCATCCACCACTCGCCGTCGATCGTCGAGCCCGGCGCCTGCATCGTGCCGACGATCGTGAGCGGCGTGCCGGCGAGCTCGATGCGGCTGCCGATGGCGGCGACGGGGTCAACCCCAAGCCGGCGCATGGCGCTCGCGCCCGCCACGACCTCGCCCGCCCCGCGCTCGGGCCAGCGACCCGCGGTGAGCCGGACCTCGGGATGGACCAGGAGGGCAGCATGCGTCACCCCGCGCGCGAGCCCGTTGTCGCTCGAGGCGGCATCGTCCTCGCGCGCGATCGGCAGCGCCACGTGCGTCTCGGGACTCACATGCTCCATGCCGGCCGTCCGCCTGATGCCCTGCACGCTCGCCGAGAGCACACCGGGGACGCGCGCACCGATCTCGCTGCGCTCGAGCGACTCCTCGCTGCCGGCACCCATCACGATCACGCGCGACGCCGACGCCGTCGATCCGAGGGCCGCTTCCATCCCGCCCAGGAACGCCGAGGCCGTCGCGATGAGCGCGCCGGCGAGCACGGAACCGGCAAGGGCCAGAAGGACCCGTCCGCGACCGCGCGTGAGCCCGCGCAGCGAGTACTCCAGCGGGAGCATCCTCATGATGCGCCCCGCAGGAGGTCGACCAGCCGCGCACGCGATGCGGTCCACGCCGGGATGGCCGTGGCCAGGAGTCCCGCCACGAGCGCGCAGGCCGAGGCGAGGATGAAGATCGAGGGATCAAGCCGCGGCGTGATCGAGACGCCTTCCATCGTGAACGCGAGGCCCGCGCGTGACAGCCCGAGCCAGGCGAGCCCTGCACCGAGCAGCCCGCCGAAAGCGCCCACCAGGGCGCCCTCGGCCAGCACGATCGCGCTGATGCCGCCGTCGGTGAAGCCCAGGGTCCGCAGCACCGCGAACTCGCGTGACCGATGCCGCGTGACGTTGACCATCGTCGTCGCCAGCAGGCCGAACGCGGCGAGCACGGCGCCGATCCCGATGAGCGAGCTGAAGCCTGCGAGCGCGACGACGTCACGCGCGGCCCGGGCCACGAACGCGGTCTGCGGTCGCGTGGCCGTCGGAGCCTCGTCGGCCTTGAAGCGCTCGTCGATCGCGCGCGCAACCTCCTCGAGCCGCGCGGGATCGCTCACGGTCACGTCGAACTGGGTCACGATGCCGCCGGTGCCGCCGCGGGCGGCGCGCTCCTGGAGGAAGGCCAGGTGCGTGAGCGCGCTGTTGCGCCACTGCGGATCATCGCTCTCGAGGATGCCGTCGACCACGACGTCGATCCCCGCCGCCGTCAGCGAGGAGCCGACGCGCAGGCCGCGCCGCGCCGCGAGTTCACGCCCGACGAGCGCGCCGTTGCCGTGACCGGCCCAGGCGTCGAGCGAACCCGCGGCGAGGCGGGGCGCCATCGCGCGCAGGTCCTCGACCGGCACGCCTCGGAAGGTGACGACGTCCAGCGAGGCACGGCAGTTGGAGACAACGATCTTCACGGGTACGACCGCGGCCACCCCGGGCAGTTCGGCGATCTGCCGGTCGTACCGCTGGGGCAACGCGCTTGCGAACGGGCAGAAGCGGTTCTCGCGGTAGACGATCAGCCGCGTCTCGCCGGCCCGTGTGGTCGTGGCATCGCGCACGCCCAGGTCGATGCACGCGATCGCGGCGGCGAGCGCGGTCGTCAGGGCGACGCCGCCGACGAGCGCCACGGTGCGCAACCGCTGGCGGCGTGCACTGCGGAGCGCGTAGCGGATCCGGGTCATGAGCGCGCTCATCGTGCAGCCTCCACGCTGGCCAGCCGGCCCTTCTCCAACCGTACGGTGCGTTCGGCACGACGCGCGATCGCCTCGTCGTGGGTGACCATGACGATGGTCTGGCCGCGCTCCCGGTGCAGACGGCCGAAGAGGTCCATGACAGCATCCGCGTTCGCGCGGTCGAGGTCGCCGGTCGGCTCGTCGGCCAGGAGCAGCGTGGGCTGCGTGACGAGGGCGCGTGCGATCGCCACGCGCTGTTCCTGGCCGCCCGAGAGCTGGCGGGGGAGGTGGCCATGGCGGCTGGCCAGGTCGACCGACTCGAGCGCCTCGACCACCCGGCGGTGGCGCTCGGCGGCCGACAGGTCGTGCAGCAGGAGCGGGAGTTCCACGTTCTCGTAGGCCGACAGCACCGGCACGAGGTTGTAGAGCTGGAACACGTAGCCGACATGCCGCGAACGCCAGAGCGCCAACTGGTTCCGGTCGAGCCGCGCAAGGTCCGTGCCATCCACGAGCAACTCGCCGGAGGTCGCGCGGTCGATCCCGGCGAGCAGGTTCAGCAGCGTGGTCTTGCCGCTGCCGCTGGGTCCCATGAGCGCGGTGTAGGAGCCGCGCTCGATCGACAGGTCGAGGTGGTCGAGCACGTGCACCGCCTCACCGCCGCGACGGTAGTCCTTGCAGAGCGACCGGCATTCGATGAGGCTCATGGCTCTTCCTCCTTGGGCGCGATGCGCGCGCCATCAGGCAGTGAAGCGTGCGAAGGATGCACGAGCACCTCGCCCGGACGGATCCCGTCTGCGGCGATGAGCCACCCATCCCCCGTATCGGTGGCTTCGCCGAGGTCGACCCGACGCAGGAACCCGCCGTCCATCACGAGCACCCCGGCGCGCGTGCCGTCACGCACGACCCAGTCCGCCGGCACCACGACCTGCGTGCGTGACGTCGACTCGCCCGAGCCCGGGACGAGGATGCGCACGCGCGCCAGCGTGTCGGGCCGCAGCAGGCCCTCGGCGTCGTCGATCCCGATCTTCACCTGCAGCGTGTTCTTGGCGATGTCCGCGCGGAACCCGCCCACGAGCACCGTGCCGTGGAAGGTCCGGCCCTTGAATGCATCGATGGTGATCTCGGCCTGCTGGCCCGGCAGCACGCTGCCCGCATCGGCCAGCGGCACGTCGCAGCGCACCTGCATCCTCGTGGGATCAAAGAGCGCGAAGAGCGCACCGGCGTTCTCGTGCTCCACGCCGATCCGCTCGCCCGGCTCGACGCGGCGTTCGAAGATCACGCCATCGACGGGCGCGACGACGCTGCACCGCTCGACGTCCAGCGTCGCGCGCTCGAGCGCGCCCCGCGCCATGAGTTCCGCGCCCTCCGCCCGGGCCAGCGCCGCGGCAGCGAGATCGACATCGATCCTGGCGGCCTCGCCGACGCTGAGCCGCACCTCGGCCAGCGTGTGCTGGAGCCGTGCCTGGGCCGACTCCGCGCGGGCCATCGCGTGCGCGCCGGCAGCCTGTTGCTCGGCTTCCTCGAAGGGCCGTGCATCGATCGTGGCGAGCACCTGGCCCGCCTTCACCGCATCGCCCTCGATCGCACGCACGGACGTCACCGTGCCATCGACCAGACCGGGCACGAGCGTCGCGTAGGGACGTGGCTCGATCCACCCCGGAGCCTGCACGATGGAGCCGGCGAAGGACGAGCCGCCGTCGCGCACGACCGCTCGCATGACCGAGACCGGCTGCGGCCGACCGAGCCACGACGACAGCAGCGCCACGACCGCGGCGATCGTGCCCCCCCAGGCACCGAACGCGAGGAGACGGGTTGCCCGTCGGGTGGGCGGAGGGATCATGACGGCGGGTGTTGGGTCTTGGCTCATCGTGACGCGCTCCGTGGGTGCTCGTTGCTGCTGGCAAGATCGATGCCGGCACTTGCCGCGACGCGCTGTGCGGCGGCGATGCAGGCCGATGCGTACGCCATCAGGGCCTGCGACTCGGCCTCGATGCAGGCCAGCTGGAGTTGATCGCGGTCCTTGGTGGTTGCGGCGCCTCGCTGGGCCAGGGTGCGCGCGCGCTCCTGCTGGGCACGGGCGGCCGCGAGCGTGGTGCGTTCGAGTGCCGTGGCCGCCGCGCGCATCGAGGCTTCGCGGTCGATCGCATCGGCAAGGCGCACGTGCGCCTGCTGCAGCGCCGCGTCGGCACGCAGGCGCGCCGCCTCGTCGAGCAGGTCAGCGCGTTCGCCGCGCGTGCCACCTTCGCCGCCGACCGGCAGCGCGAACTGCAGCGTGATGGGAATCGCCCGCATGCCTTCTTCGTCCTGCATGTAGCCGGCTCCGATGTTGGCGTTCTGCGCGAGGCCGGACCGGATCAGCCCGGCCTCGATGCGCGCCGCTGCGGCCAGTGCCACCGCCATGCGCGCCGCGGGGGTGTGGACGCTGCCGGCGAGCAGTGCCGGGTCAGGAAGCGCCGGCAGTTCCGGGCGTTCGATCGTCCAGTCGGTGCAGTCCAGCGCGCAGCCCATGGTGATCGCGAGTGCCCGCAGGCTGGTGACGTGGGCCGCGCGCGTTTGCTCGAGTTGGGCCCGTGCGGAGGCGAGCATGGCCGAGCCGGCCTGATCGCGGCGCGTGGAAGCCATGCCCCGGGAAGCGAGCGCCGATTCGCGATCGGCCTCGACCTGGAACAGGGCCAACCGGAGCTGGGCCAATCGCAGCGACTCCTGGGCCTGCCACGCCATGGCGTGCCGCTCGCGCACGTCCGCAGCGAGTGTGGCCGCGGCGTCGATGGCCTGCAGGTGCGCGGCTTGCGCACGAAGGCTCGCGGCCTCCATGCGGTCATCGCGCGTGACGAGGTCGGTGAGCGACGCCGTGAGGAGCGCGAGCACCGGCACGCTCGCCATGTCGCTGATCGGCACGCCGACCTCGAGCATCACCATCGGTGTGGGACCGAGCGCCACCGCATCGACCGCGAGCGCTGCTTCGTGTGCAGCGAGCACCTCGGCGCGGAAGGAGGGATTGTTGGCGATCGCGAACGCGACCGCGCTGTCCGAGCCCAGCGGCGCGTCCGACGGCGGGGCATGACGGTCGCGAGCGGTCGTCGATGGCTCGTGGTCGTTGCCGAGCGCGGCGCGCGTCAGGTCGTGGTCGATCGATGCACGCGATCCATCGTGATGGCTGGTCGCCGTGCAGGCTGCGGCGACCAGACTGGTCGCCGCCAGGAGCATGATCCGTGGCATGGGGTTCCTTCGGTGTTGGACAGGTCGAACGAACAACGCCCGGCCACTCGGGGCCGGTGCGACGCGCGGTCGACGGTCACACCGTCAGGATGCAGAGGAGGGGTCGCAGGCGACCCGGCGGCGGGTGCCACACCGTGCCGGCGCCGAGCGCCGACGCCGGGTTCGAACTCGGTTCGACGATGACGCAGAGCAGCATCGTGCCAAGGCCATCGACGAACAGGTCGAAGGCGCCGGCGAGCGGATCGGCGTCCGACGCGGCAGGAGCCTTGTCGCAGCAGCCGGTGCAACGGCCGTCGCTTGGAGCGGGGCCGCGGTCATCGGCGGGAACCTCGTCGCAACACGCCGGTGCTGCGCAGCACGCATCGTCAGCGCAGGGCCGGTCGTCATCGCACGGCGACGCATCGGCGGCAGGCCCACCCGCGCAGCACGACGGCAGGGCGGGCATGCCCAGCACCGAACCGATCGCCCGCCACTGACAGCAGCAGAGAGCGACCCAGAGGGCCAGGAGATGAATGGCCACACGCTTCACGGCCCAAAGGGTATCGTGCCCGCCCCCGTTGTCAAGGACCGGCTCGGGATTTCGGGCCACTGACGGCCGATGGCACCCTCGCCTCGCCCCGTGGAACCCCGAACATGATCCGACTCATCACTGTCCTCGTTGCCTTCATCGTCGCGCCCGTCGCGCTGGCCGATACCTACGCGCTCATGCAGGCGCAGCCCACTCCACCGCAGTCCGAGGTCAAGCTCTCCAACGGCGAGACCCTCAAGGGCGAGGTCACCAAGCAGGATGCCAACGGCATCGTCCTCAAGCACCCGGTGCTGGGCGACATCGCTCTCCGGCCCGACCAGTACACCGACGTGAAGGCGATCGAGCCGCCGGCCCCGGCCTCGCCCTGGAAGTCGTACGTGAACGCGTCGGTCTCGGGCGTGCAGTCGACCAACGACACCATCGACGTTCGGCTCGCGGGCGGCACGGTCTACAAGGAAGACGGCTGGCTCTTCCAGTTCGATGCCCAGTGGTACTACCGGGCCAACAACGGTGAGGCGCAGGACAACAACATCCTGGCCACGCAGATCCTCGAGCGCGACCTGGGCGAAAGCCGCTGGACCATCTTCGAGAAGGCCCAGTTCGAGTACGACGAGTTCCAGTCGTGGAAGCAGCGCTACAGCATCTTCGGCGGGGTCGGCTACCGGCTCTACACCGAGAAGCCGCTGGAACTCACGCCGCGCATCGGTTTAGGTGCCACGCGTGAAGAGGGCACGAGCGATCGCTGGTACCCGAGCTTCCTGGCCTCGTTCGAAGGCCTGTGGACGATCAACGACGAGCAGCGGCTGAAGTTCGGCGGTCAGTACGTTCCCGACGTCGCGAACTTCCAGGAGTTCTACTTCTTCAACGTCTACGCCGACTTCATCTGGGACATTCCCAACACCGACAACCTGTCCTTCATCGCGGGCATCCGTGATGAGTACAACTCGAGCGCCACAGACGGCACGGCCAAGAACGAACTCCGCTACTACGCGGGCATCCAGTTCAACTTCTGAGCCTGCCGCGTCCCCGGCATGACCTGCGCCCCGCCCCCGATGGTGGGGCGCTGTCGTGATGCACCCATCGACGGATGCCGACGCGGCACGCGCGCGTGGGGGGTCGTCGTGTCGTGGTGCACGCAGCGTCCGCGCCGTACGCTCCGCGCCGTGCTGCCCGACCACCAGATGGATGCCATCCGCTTCGAGGAGTTCTGCAACGATCTCCTGAAGCCCCTCGCCATGCCGCACCGCGTCGACCTGCGCGTCGACATGGCGCACTTCCCCGAGCGTGTGGATCCCGCGCGGGCGATGCAGGCGCGCACCACGCGCGTCGAGGTGGGGCATCGTTGGGGGCCGATCTGGTCGACCGCCTGGTTCCGCGTCCGCGGCACGATGCCGCGGGAGTTCGCGGGCGAGCGCGTGCTGCTGCGCTTCTCCAGCGGGACGGAAGCGTGCGTGTGGGTCGATGGCGTGCCGCACGCGGGACTCGATCCCTACCACGACACGGCGCCGATCGCACCGCTGGTCTGGGGTGACCGGGGCCGTGGCCGCGCCGGCCAGCGCGTCGAGTTGTGGATCGAGGCCGCGTGCAATCTTCCGCTGGGAGCGACGACCTTCTGGTGGGACCAGCCCGAGGTCCGGGCGCGATGGGGTGAACGCAAGCCGGGCCGGCTCGAGTGCGCCGAACTCGTGACGCTCGACGAACCGGTCTGGCAGTTCGCGGAACGCTTCGACCTCCTGCGCCGATGCCTCTGGCACGGCAACGCCGAGGACCCGCGCACGAACGACCTGCGCAGGGGGCTCGGCGCCATCGTGCGTGCGATCCCCGCCGGCGGCATCACGCGGGAGTCGGTGCTCGCGCAGGCGGCCGTGCTGGAGGACCTGCTGAAGGGCTCCTCGGATCCGATGCATGCCACCACCTGCGTGCCGATCGGCCATGCGCACATCGACACGGCGTGGCTGTGGCGGATCGACGAGACCCGGCGCAAGTGCCTGCGCACCTTCGCCACGGCCCTGCGTTCGATCGAGCGATTCCCGTCCTTCAACTTCCTCTGCAGCCAGGCCGCGCAGTACCAGATGGTGAAGGAGGAGAGCCCCGCGCTCTTCGCGCAGGTCACCAAGGCCGTCAAGGCCGGACGGTGGGAGCCCAACGGCGCCATGTGGATCGAGCCCGATGGGACCTGCCCGAGCGGGGAGAGCTTCATCCGACAGATCGCGCATGGCGTGGGCTGGTGGCGTGAGCACTTCGGTGGTGCCGCGCCGCAGCGCTTCCTGTACCTGCCCGACACCTTCGGTTTCCCGGCGTGCCTGCCGCAGATCACGCGGCTGGCCGGGCTGGACACCTTCATCACCAACAAGATGATCTGGAGCGGCACCAACCGCTTCCCGCACGTGACCTTCCACTGGCGGGGCCTCGACGGCACCGAGGTGCTCAGCCACTTCACGCCGGGCCACAACTACAACAGCGAACTGCTCCCCAACGACCTGGTGGCGGGCGCGCGCAACATCGAGCGCCAGGACCAGGGTCGCGTGCGCGCCTACCTGCAGCCGTACGGATGGGGCGATGGCGGTGGCGGCCCCGACCCATCGCAGATCGAGCGCGCGGCCAACGCCGCCCGCGCACAGGGGCTGCCCGCGTGCGAACCCATGAAGGCGGGGAACCTGTGCGGCGAGCTGCATCGGCAGGCACGCGCCAGCGAACGGCGCGGCGAGCCGCTGCCGGTGTGGGACGGCGAGCTCTACCTCGAGGCGCATCGTGGCACCTACACGAGCCAGCGCTGGATCAAGCAGGCCAACCGGCGAGGCGAGCGCCTGCTCCGCCAGGTCGAGATGCTTGCCGTGGTCGCACCGATGCAGCGCAGCGACGAGCGCGCGCTGCTCGCCGAGCTCGACGGACTCTGGAAGACCGTCCTGCTGCACCAGTTCCACGACATCCTGCCCGGCTCGAGCATCAAGGCCGTCTACGACGATGCGCGCGTGGCCATGGGCACGGCGCTCGCACGGCTCGAGGAGCTGCGCGACGATGGGCTCGGCCGCATCCGCGCGCGCGTGCCGGCCGCGGGTGAGGTGGTCTTCAACCCGGCGAGCACGGCGATCGAGTTCGATCCGGTGGGCGATGCCGGCACCGCCGAACCACGCCTCCAGGAGCTTCCCGGGTGCGGCGTCGCGACGGTGCGCCGCGCGAAGCCGGCCCGCGCCACGGCCACGCGAACCACGCTCCGGCTGGGCCATGATGTCGCGGAGTTCGACGCGCAGGGTCGCGTGACCTGGGTCGAGCGCGGCGGCGTGTCCTGCACGGCACGCGAGGGCTGCGGGCTCAACGAGCTTGCCCTCTATGAGGACCGCCCGCGCCGGTGGGAAGCGTGGGACACCGATCGCGAGCACGCCGAGAAGCCGATCCCGATCCCCGGCCGCCCGACCATCACGCCGATGGTGAAGGCCGGCGTGCCGATGCTGCGCATCGAGCGCTCACTCGGTCGGGCCAGCCGCATCGTGCAGACCTGCAGCCTGCGGCCCGGTGAGTCGTTCCTTCGCATCGCCACGCGGCTCGACTGGCGCGAGGAGCGCACGGTGCTTCGCGCGTTCTTCCCGACGGCGCTCCGCAGCCGCACCGTGCGGTTCGGCACGCAGTTCGGCTGGATCGACCGCGATGCGCACGAGAACACGAGTTGGCAGGCGGCCCAGTTCGAGGTGCCGGGCCACGACTGGATGCTCGTGCACGATGGCCAGGACGGCGTGGCCATCCTCGACGACGGCATCTTCGGCAAGAGCGGCAAGCTCGGCACGATGGGCCTGACGCTGGTGAAGAGCCCCAACTTCCCCGACCCGACCTGCGACCGTGGCGTGCATGAGTTCGCCTACGCCATCCTGCCGGTGGGGCCCGATGCCTCGTCGGTGGCCATCGAGGCGGACTGGTTCAACAATCCAACGTTGACCGTGGCCAGCGGCCGCGCCGGCGCCGCGGCAGCGGGCATGCACCCGGTGGGGATCCTTGCCTTCGGCGACGGCCTGCTCGAGGTGAGTGCCATGAAGCCCGCAGCGGACGGCAGCGGCGACATCGTGGTGCGACTGGTGGATCACTCGGGCGCGCCCCGTCAGGTCCTGGTGTCGCCATCGATGCCGCACCGGGACGTCGTGCGGTGCGACCTCTTCGAGGCGCCGATCGCCCGATCGCGGCTCGCTCCGTGCACGGACCGCGATGGGTGGTGGCTGGGCCTGCGCGCGTTCGAGATCGCGTCGCTCAGGATCCGGCGGGCGGGGCGTCGTTAGCATGGCTGCATGACGCTCGCGACCGTCGATTGGCTCATCGTCATCGGGTTCGTGGTGGCGCTTGCACTCTCGGCCTGGAACCTCCGTGAGCATGCCCGCAGCGTGAGCGGCTTCCTCAGCGCGAACCGGCTCGCCGGCCGGTACCTGCTCACCGTCTCGTACAACATGGCCCAGGTCGGCGTGATCACGCTGGTCTGGTACTTCCAGCTCGGCTACGACGTGGGCTTCACGCAGTACTGGTGGGGCTACCTCGAGGGGCCGTCGCTCATCCTGCTGGCGATCACCGGTTGGGTCATCTACCGCTTCCGCGAGACCCGCGCGATGACCCTGGCGCAGTTCTTCGAGCTGCGATACTCCAAGCGCTTCCGCGTCTTCAGCGGCGTCGTGGCGTTCGTGAGCGGCATCCTCAACTACGCGATCTTCCCGGGCGTCACGGCGCGGTTCTTCATCGCCATGCTCGGGCTGCCGGCGGAGTTCGCGATCGGGGGCGCCGCCGTCGAGACCTTCCCGGTCGTCATGGGCGGCCTGCTGGCCTTCGCGGTCTTCATGGTCTTCGCGGGGGGCATGCTCGCGGTGCTCGTGACCGACTTCTTCCAGGGCGTCTTCTGCTTCTGCACCTTCGTCACGGTCTGCTACTGGGTGCTGCTCAAGTTCCCCTGGCTGAAGCTCGAGGAGACCATGGCGATGCTGCCGGCGGGCAAGAGCATGGTCAACCCGCTCGGGCTGCAGGACGAGGGGAACTTCAACGTCGTCTACTGGCTCATCAGTGCCTTCACGCTCTTCTACGCCTGCCGCGCCTGGCAGGGCGACCAGGGCTACAACAGCGCCGCGCGCGATGCCCACGAGGCGCGCATGGGCCAGCTCCTCAACGGGTGGCGCTACCGCACGCTCATGCTGGTCACCGTGCTGATCCCGCTGGCGGTGCGCGCGTTCCTCACGCATCCGGACTGGGCCGAGGCCGCCGCGCCGCTGCAGGCGCAGATCGCGGCGCAGCCGACCCCCGCGCTGCAGGCCGAGATGCGCGTGCCGCTCGCACTGGGCGTCATGCTGCCCACGGGCCTGCTGGGCCTGGTGGTCGCCGCCATGCTCGGTGCCGCGATCAGCACGGACAGCGCGTACATGCACTCGTGGGCGAGCATCGCCGTGCAGGACATCGTGCTGCCGTTCCGCAAGCGCCCGATGTCGCCGCGCGCCCAGCTGCTGCTGCTCAAGGCTGCCGTGCTCGCCGTCGCCGTCTTCGCGTTCGTGTTCAGCTGGTCCTGGAAGCCGAACGAGTACGTGGCGATGTACGGCGCGCTCACCGGCAGCATCTTCGTCGCCGGCGGCGGTGCCGTGATCATCGGCGGCCTCTACACGCGGTGGGGGAACACCGTCGGCGCCTGGTGCGCGATGGTGTCAGGGATGGTCGTCTGCCTCGTGGGCATCGTCGCGCTGAACGCCGATGCGGCGACGGTCGAGGCGTGGACCTCGGGGTCCGGCGGCGCGGTGCGTGCGGCCTTGGGCGCCGCGGCCACTTGGCTGCGTGCACACTTCACCGGCATGGAACTCAGCTTCGCCGCGATGATGGTTTCGTGCATCGGGTACGTGGGTGGGAGCCTTGCGGCGCGCCGGCTCGGCGCCGCACCGCACGCGATGGCCGCGGCCGATGGCCGATTCGACCTCGATCGCCTGCTGCACCGCGGCCGCTGGCGCGTGGAGGGCGGTGCCGAGGCCGATGCCGCGCCCACGACCTTCCTGGAGAAGCTCGGGTTCGACCGTCAGTACAAGGGTTGGGATCGTTTCGTGGCCGTCATCACGCTGGCGTGGCCGCTCGCGTTCACGCTGCTCTTCACCGTCGCCACGCCGTGGCTGCTGTGGCGGGCATCGCAGGGACAGGCGATCAGCGACGCGCAGTGGGCCTGGTATTGGGGCATCTGGAGCTGGTTCATCCTCGCAGCGAGCACCGTGGTGATGGTCTGGTTCACCGTCGGCGGGATGCGCGACTACCTGCGGCTTCGCCGTGACCTGCGCTCCTATCGGCCCGATGCATCTGACGACGGCCGGGTGTGCTGAGCCCTGCATCCGCCCGGGGCGCCGCCGGGGGCTCCACCTGCGCTAGCGTGCGCGCTCCATGATCCAGTCGATCGCCGGTGATGCTTGGACCGTTCGCGCACTCGTGCCCGCTGCGCCGCCGGTCCATGGCGGCATCCCCCGGCCTCGCACCGAGGATGCACCGGCCTTGCCCGAGGGCGTGGCCGGCAAGCGTTTCTCCGCCGTCGTCCCCGGCTGCGTGCACGATGCGCTGCGTGCTGCCGGGGTGATCCGGGATCCCGATGTCGGCGACGGCGAAGCCGCGCAGGAGTGGGTGGGCCGCACCGCCTGGGGGTGGCACCGAACGCTGGACCTGGAGGAGCGGGCCCGGGGCCACGAGCGCATCGATCTCGTGTTCGATTCGATCGACACCCGTGGTTCGGTCTGGATGAATGGCCAGTGCCTCGGCCATGTCGAGAACCAGTTCCATCCCTGGCGATTCGATGTCCGCGGCATCGTGCGGACGCTGGGCAACTCGCTCGCGGTCGACCTCGACGGTCCCGTGACCACCGTGCTCGAGCGTGCGCGCACGCTCGGCGAGCGCCCGGTCAACGGCGACTGGACGCCGTACCCCTTCCTGCGCAAGAGTGCCTGCAGTTTCGGCTGGGACTGGGGCCCGAAGCTCCCGTCCACCGGGATCGGCGCGTGCTGGCTCCATGCCTGGAGCATCGCGCGCATCGAGGCGGTCCGCCCGCTCGTCACGTCGTGCTCGGCCGAGCGCGCGACGATCGACCTGCATGCGGAACTCGAGTTCGCGCGCGAGGGGATCGTGCCTGATGGACTCGAGCTCGAGGTCGACCTGGTGCTCGACGATGGTCGCGTGGTCACGGAGCGCGCGCGCGTCCGTGGCGCGTCGGTCTCGATGGTGCTCACGATCGATCGGCCGCCGCTCTGGTGGCCTCGCGGCATGGGCCAGCAGCGGCTGCACCCGCTCACCGTGCGGCTGCGCTGCGCCGGATCGCTGCTCTACTCATGGTCGCGGCGCATCGGCCTGCGCTCGGTGGCGCTCGACACGGCGCCCGATGCCGATGGATCGGGTGCTGCGTTCGCGCTGCGCGTCAACGGCGTGCCGGTGTTCTGCCGCGGCGCGAACTGGATTCCCGAATCGCCGTTCCCCATGCGCGGCGATCGTGCCCGCGCGCGCGGCCTGCTGGAGCAGGCCTGCGAGGCCAACCTGAACATGCTGCGGGTGTGGGGTGGGGGCCAGTACGAGCCGCAGTGGTGGTACGAGGCCTGCGACGAACTGGGGCTGATGGTCTGGCAGGACTTCATGTTCGCGTGCGCGACCTATCCCGAGGAGCAGCCGTACGAGGATGCGATCAAGGCCGAGGCTCGTCATCAGGTCGCTCGGCTGAGCGCGCATCCGAGCGTCGTGCTCTGGTGCGGCGGCAACGAGGACATCCTCGCCTGGTTCTCGTGGGGCTTCCGCGAGCGGCTGCGCGAGGGCCAGAGCTGGGGTCGACGCATCTGGCTGGAGTGGCTTCCCGCGATCTGCGCGGACCTCGATCCGACGCGGCCGTACTGGGCCGAGAGCCCATGGTCGGGTTCGCTGGACATCCATCCCAACGATCCCGATCGCGGCGATCGCCACACCTGGGACCTGAAGCTCGATGCGTACCGCCAGCAGGTTCCGCGTTTCTGCAGCGAGTTTGGCCAGCAGAGCCAGCCGGCGGTCTGCACCTGGCGTGGCGCGGTCGGTGACGAGGCGCTCCGCATCGGCCATCCGGCGATCGCGGTGCGCCAGCGTGCATGGGGCGGCGACGAGGAGCAGTACGGCAAGGTGCTCCCCCAGTGGTTCGCGCCCACCGAGGACTTCGGGGCCTGGGTGTGGCAGGGCCAGCTGCTTCAGGCACGCGCCATGCGTTGGGCGATCGAGTGGTACCGCGCCAACCGACCGCGGTGCATGGGCGCGCTGTTCTGGCAGTGGAACGACGTCTGGACGGGGCCGAGCTGGAGCGTGATCGATGTCACGGGTCGTCCCAAGCCGGCGTTCCACGCCGTGCGCGATGCCTGCGCGCCGCGCGCGATCGCGCTGATCCCGCGCGATGGCGTCGTGCATGTCGTGGCGATGAATGACTCGACCGAGTCGTGGTCGTCGTCGGTCACGATCCACCGGGTGGGCGCCGATGGCCGAGCGATCCGGACGGTGCGCGTTCCGTTCAACGCCGCGGCGCAGGCGTCCACGGTGGTCTGCATCGCGGAGGATGAGGTGGGCGGGATCAGCGACGCGGCGTGCGAGGTCCTCGTCGCCGATTGCGGCGAGTCCAGGTCCACGCACCTGCCGCAGCGTGACGCGCTGATGCGGCTGCCGTTCCGGGAACCGCTGCGGGAATGTGTGCGTTCGAGCGCGGGTGGCCGTCGTGAGACCTGGCGCGTGACCGCGCAGGGGCTGCTCGTCGATGCCTGGCTCGAGCCGCTCTGGCCTTGGGTCAGGACGCACGGGAACCTGCGCACGCTCCTGGACGGCGAATCGATGGACGTGGAGGTCGAGTGGGTCACGCCGTGCTCCGAGGTGCCGGTCCGGACCTGGGTGCGCTGCGCGAACGAGTTCGGCGGTCACCCGATCGATCCTCGCGCGTTCAGACCCTGACCGCACCGCACCGGGGGTCATGTGCGGCGCATCATCGGTCGTTGATGCGGCGAGCAGCCGTGTTGGCCGTCGATCACCGCGTTGGGCACCGGCTCGCACGGTCTGCGGCAGGGGCGCGAGGGCTCTTCATGCTGAACGCCGCTGCCGGATTTCTGCCGCCGAAGCACCGAAGTTCCGTCAGGTTTGCCGGACCATGGCGCGCGCAGCGTGATGATCCCCGCATCACGGCTCGGGGCAACGTGCCCTCGGCCCACGGGTGCAGGGGCACCCAGGGATCGATCCAGCAGGGGGAACACATGGTGGCCAGCATCGAATCAATGGCGTTGCAACAGCCTTCGGGCGCGTCGCATGGTGGGTGGTTGGGGCTCGAGTGCGCCGGGCGCACGCCGGATCCCGCGTGGGTCGCCGCGCTCGAGTGGGCCAACCGCCAGCTCGATCCCGCGGCGATCACGCGGCACATGCAGGGCAAGCGCAGCATGCGTGAACGGGCGATCGACGATCTCGTGGCGGTCGGCACGCACGGCGACCGCATGGTGTGCACCATCCTGCACGATGCAGAGCACGCGCCGCTGACCACGAATCTCGCGCAGGTCCTCGCGCTCGGGGTCGACCTTGCGCCGCACGATCCGGCGTGTCCCCACGGCCGCATGCGTCGAACGGCACTGGTGATCGCGGCACTCGCCTGGCATGACATCTACTTCAGTTCGACCGACCATCTCGATGACGATGCCTTCCATGACCTGCTGTTCACGGCCGTGCTGCAGGATCCCGTGCGTGACCTGCCGGGCGGTGCGCTCGTGCACGAGTGGGTCGATCTCGCCACGGCAGGGGCCGATGGGCTGCGTGAGCGTTGGCTCTCCTGGTACGCGAGCGACGGAGAGCGATCCGATGCCGCGGCCGACGGCGAACCCGTGCCGCCGCGCCGTCGCCGCGATCCGTCGCGCGATGTGGCGTTGCCACGGCCGTCGCGTCCGTGAACCGCGGGGCATCGCCAAAAATCTGAACCTTGGCTTGTGGAGCATCGTCATGGAACCGATGGTGTTGTTGGAGGGAGTTTGAGGGACTCCGGTCGGCCTCTGCAACGAAGTGCCGCAGGAACAACAGCCGATCGTGGGACAGCCGCTTCGAGGGGAGGCGGCTGATCCCCTTTTTGCAAGGCCTACACTGCCCCCATGACCCAAGGCTCACCAGCGTCGATGACGCCCCGCGCCCGCGTGCTCGTCGGGGATGGATGGCGCGAGTCCGGGGCCACGCGCTCATTCATGGCCGTCAGCCCGATCGATGATCAGGTGCTGGGCACGCTCTATCCGATCAGCACGTCGAGCGACCTGTCCGACATGGCCGCGGCCGCACGCGCAGCGCAGCCGCACATGGCGCACCTGGCCCTGCACGAGCCGGCACGCCTGGCGGGCTTCCTGAGGAAGATCGCCACGGCATTGCAGGACGCCAAGTCGGCGATCGTCGAAACCGCGCATCACGAAACGGCCCTGCCGGCGGAGCCCCGCCTGGCCACCGTCGAGTTCGGTCGCACGCTGCTCCAGCTGGAGCAGGCTGCGGCGTGCTGCGATGCCGAGCAAGCCGCCGTCGACCGCGCCTTGGCAGGCGATGTTGCGTTCGGCGAGCAGGCCAGCTGGCGACGTCCGCGGCGCGATCCCGCTGCGGGCATCGCCTCGATGCTGGAACCGCTCGACCGGCCCGTGCTCTCGATCGGTCCCAACAACTTCCCCTTGGCCTACCACGGTTGCGTGGGCGGCGATGCCGTTGCGGCCTTTGCCAGCGGGCATGCCGTGATCGCCAAGGGGCATCCGCTCCACCCGGGCACCGGCGTCCTCCTGGCCGAGTGCGTCCACCGCGCAGCCCAGGCCACGGACATGCCCGTCGGGTGCTTCCAATTCATGGCGCATGCGGAGCCGGCTGACCTGGCGTCGCTCATCGAGTCATCGATCGGTGCGGTGGCCTTCACGGGCAGTCGACGTGCTGGCCTGGCGATCAAGGCAACCTGCGATCGCGTCGGGGTGCCTGCGTACCTGGAGATGTCGAGCGTGAATCCGGTGTGGCTGGTGACCACCGATCCGGCGTCGGTCGATGCATGCGCCGATGCATGGCTGCAGAGCGTGACGCTCGGGGCGGGGCAGTTCTGTACCAAGCCCGGGCTGCTGTTGGTCCCTGACGTGGCCACGCGCGAACGCATCGTGTCGCGCCTCGCGCCCAGGTTCGATGCCCTCGATGATGCCACGCTGCTCAGCATCCAAGGTGCAGGCGAGTTCCGTGGCCAGGTCGAGCGGCTCTGCTCGGCGGGTGCGGTCCTGCACACGGATCTGGCCGTGCGCACGCATGGCGGGGCCCGCGTCCGACCCACGCTGTGCAGCACGAGTGCCGCCGCCGCGCTCCGTACCGGCATGCTGGACGAGGTCTTCGGTCCGTTCGGCCTGGTGCTCTCGCTCGACGCCGTGGCGCCCGAATCGATCATGTCGGCGATCGGAGGGCAACTGACCAGCGGGGTCTGGTGCGGCACCGATGGGCCGCAGCAGGTGGTCGCGGGCTGGCTCGCGCGTTTGCGTCCACACTGCGGTCGACTGCTCATGAACAAGATGCCCACCGGCGTGACCGTCACGGAGTCGATGGTGCACGGTGGGCCATTCCCATCGACGGGCTCGGCCGCCCATACGGCGGTCGGATTTCCCACGAGCATGCTGCGGTTTGCGGCCCGGCGCTGCTACGACGCCGTGCCTGTGGAGCTCAGGCCACCGCTCCTGCGCTGAAGGACGGCGCCCGCATCGGTCGTCGCCGTGTGGGGCGCCACGCTGCCGTGCCGCGGCGGTTCACGCTGCCCCGACGCCGCGCCGGTGACCACGGTCACCCGCGTGCATCCCAGGCCTTCAGCAGCTCAGTCTCGCGCTCCGTGCTGATCCCCGGAGCGCGGCCTCCCCATGCGAATCCAGCCGGGCGCTCGGCCTTGGTCCGCTCGAAGTCCGCAAGCGTGTCGCGTGCGGTCTCGGCCAGGGGTCGGCAGGTGAGCCCGGCGCTGAAGGCCTTGGAGCAGTTCGCGCGACCGCTGCCGGCGTACTCCGGCATCTGCGGGATCCACAGCGGGAGGCCCATCCAAGGGGCCACCTGCTGCTCGAGCAACCACTGTTCGTCGCACCACGCGAACTCCACGGGATCGCTCACCGTCGCCTTGATGCCGGCGAGCATCTCCTCGAAACTCAGGGGCCCTTCCGGCCCGTTGGCCAGGTAGGTGCCGGCGTGGCCATCCTCGACGAGCTTGAGCATGAACGCCGCAAGGTCCCGGACATCGATGAACTGCACGCGCACGTCGGTGGGCTTGGGAGCGCGCGGCGCAAGCACGCGCCCGCCGCGTGCGATGCGCACGGGCCAGTAGGTGAAGCGCAGCGAGTCATCCCCGGGCCCGACGATCAGGCCGGGACGGACCACGCACGATCGGTCGCGATAGGCCAGGTTGGCCTGCTGTTCGCAGAGCGCCTTCAGCGGCCCGTAGGTCTCGCCGGTCACTGCTTCCACCGTGGGATCCGGCATCGTGCCGACGGGCGTCGATTCATCGGGCGCCACCGAGTTGTCGGTGAAGACCGAGATCGTCGAGACCAGCTGGTACAGGTGCGTGACCGGCTCGAGCAGTTCGGCCGATGCCTTGGTGATGCGCGGGACGTACGACGAATTGTCGATCACGGCATCGAAGCGCGTGCCTTCCTTGCGCATGGAAGCCACCAGGGCCTCGAGTGACTTCAGGCCGTCGCCCTTAGCGGGGTCGCGGTCGCCTTTCAGCTGCACGATCCCCTTGAAGGCATCACCGGCGAAGCGGGTGGGGTCGGTCTTGCCACGGTTGAAGAGCGTGATGGACCAGCCCTTCGCCATGGCCTGCTCGACGAGGTGGGGGCCGAGGAATCCGGTGCCGCCGAGGATCAGGATGCGCATGGCGGGCAGGCTATGCGCACGCCGGTGGTCAGTGTTGACAAAGAGCGCGAAAGATCAATGGGCGACGTGTGGCCGGGCGGCGAGTGCCGCACGGATCGTCGCCAGCGCCGCGTCGCGCGCGGTACCCGCCACGGGCAGCCGCGGCCCCCGCACGCGTTCGGACCCCATGCCCACCTCCGCCTGCACGAGCTTGATGAGCTGCACGAACTCCGGCACGGTGTCCATGCGCAGGAGCGGCAGGAACCAGCGATACAGCGCGGTGGCCTCGTGCCACCTGCCCTCGCGGGCGAGCTCGAAGAGCCGGACGCTCTCGACGGGCATGGCATTGACCAGGCCCGCGACCCACCCGACCGCACCGGCCGCGACCCCCTCGATCAGCATGTCATCCAGGCCCACGAAGCACGCCACCCGGTCCCCGAGTTCCGCGCGCAGCGCGGTGATGCGTCGTGCGTCGCCGCTCGAGTCCTTGACCGCGTGGAGTTTGGCGTGCCGTGCCGCGAACCCCGCGACCTGCCGGGCGTCGATGTCGACGCCGTAGGCATGCGGGTTGTTGTAGAGCATGCAGGGGAGCCTGGTCGCGGCGAAGACCGCATCCATGTGCGCCTGCACTTCGGACCACGGCCCCTTGTGCACGTACGGCGGCAGCACCATCAGCCCGCCGCAGCCGGTGGCCGCTGCATCGCGGGCGAGTGCAACCGCCTCGCGGGTGCTGGCCGAGGCGATCGCCGCAACGACCGGCACGCGGGTGCCGACCGCCTGCAGCAGCGTGCGCCACAGGTCCACGCGCTCGGCGTGCGTGAGCGTGTTGCCTTCGCCGAGGGAACCCGGCGCGATGATCGCCGTGCATCCTGCGTCCACGAGCCACGCCGCGTGCCGCGCGAGGAACGCGTGATCGATCGCCCCGGCATCATCGAACGGCGTGGTGATGGCGGGCATCACGCCGCGCCACGTGTGGGGCTCCAGGTGCATGGCGGAGGAGGCTACCGGCGGGGACGCGTGGTGATGCGTGCTAGAGTCCGATGCATGGACCGACGCAGCCCCGCGGCATCATCGGCGCTCGAGCGAAGGCTCGCCCCGATCCGCGCGGAGTTCATGGCCGGACGACTCGATCGTGCGCTCGAACTGGCGGAGTTCGCGATCCGCACCGACCCGCGTGAGCCCGCGTTCCTGAGCATCGCCGCGCGCGTGCTCTCGGCGCAGGAGCGCCACGACCGGGCCATCGCGATGGCTGGCCGTGCGCTGGCGATCACCGACCATCCCGAACCGCGCATGGTGCGCGGTGAGTCACTGCGCTCCCTGGGTCGGACCGACGAGGCGCTGGTCGACCTCGAGCGTGCGTTGGCCATGGCGCCGCAGTCGCGTGACCTGCTGCTCTTGCTCGTCACGACGCTCGAGGAGGCAGGCCGCGTCGACGAGGCGCGTGCGCGCCTGGGGGCCCTGGCGACCTCCGACCCCGCCGCCACGGATTCCGATCCGCGCGCGGCCTACGAGGTCGCCAAGCTCGAACTCCACGACGGCCGTTTCGATGCCGCCGTCGCGCGCATCGATGCCGCCCGCCCCGCCGCCGAGCCCGGCTCGATCGCCTCGACGATGTTGCTGCACCTTCGCGCCAAGGCGCTGGACCGTGCGGGCCGCTACGACGAGGCTTGGTCGAGCGCGATGCAGTCGCACGTCGACCGGGGCATCCGCTTCGATCCCGCCTCGCTCCTTCAGGCGACCGATGCGCTCACCACCAGGTGGACGCGCGATGCGCTCCGGGCGGAGCACGGGGAGGGCATCGACGATCCGCTGCCGGTCTTCATCGCGGGCATGCCCCGGAGCGGCACGAGCCTGGTGGACCAGGTAATCCATGCCCATCCGCAGGCGGCCGGCGTCGGCGAACTCGAGACGCTCGAGCGATGGGCCGAATCGATCGGCGTGCCGGGCCGTCGCCACGAGTCGGGCCTTCGCGTGGGTGCGCGCTACGTCGCCGATCTCCGGCGCCTGGCCCCGGGTGCGGTGCGCGTGGCGAACAAGGCGCTCGGGAATGCCGGCGTGCTTGGGCACCTGGCGAGCGTCTTCCCGAGGGCGGCGCTCGTCGATGTGGTGCGCGATCCGCGGGACGTGGCCGTCTCGTGCTTCTTCGGGACCTTCAATGCGGTGCGCTTCCCGTGGACGGCGCGGCCCGAGTGGGTGGCGGCGGCGTGGATCGCCTCGCGGCGCATGATGGAGCATTGGGAGCGTGTCGTGCCGCAACCGATCCTGCGCGTGCGCTACGAGGACCTGGCCGCGCGCGGACAGCCCGAGCTCGAACGGCTCATCGCGCATCTGGGGCTTCCCTGGGACGCTGCCGTGACCGCATTCCATGCCACGCGGCGCACGGTGCGTACGCTCAGCTACGACCAGGTCAGCAAGCCGCTCTACACCTCGTCGATCGGCAGGTGGCGGCACTACGAGCGCCACCTCGCGGGCATCGACTGGCCTCAGCCGAGCGTCGACGGGTAGTGCGGGTCGTACTGCATGCGGTGGATCAGCTCTTCCATGTGGCCCACGCCGTCGATCGCCGCCTGCTCGGTCGCGAGCCCGCGTTCAACGATGAGCCGCGCGACACGCGCCGCCAGGAACGAACTCGTCTCGACGATGCCCGACATCGGTGGATAGATCAGGCCGACATCGAGGTCCTGTTCCGTCACGCGCTCCGCGAGTGCCTCGGCCGCCACGAGGAACATCTCGTCCGTGACCCGGCGCGCACCCGTGGCGAAGACCGCCAGCCCGACCGCGGGATAGATGTAGACGTTGTTGCCCTGTCCGGGCACGAACAGGCGACCGCCGTGGTGCAGCGGCGCGAACGGGCTTCCGCTGGCGAAGATCGCGCGGCCGTCGGACCATTGGATCGCTTCCTCGGCCGTGCACTCGCTGCGCGAGGTCGGGTTGCTGTACGGGAAGATGACCGGGCGCCGGTTGAGCGAGGCCATTTCCCGGACGACCTCCTCCGTGAAGGCCTTCGCCACCGTGCTCACGCCGATGAGCACGGTCGGCCGCACGGCCCGCACGGCCTCGATCAGCGTCGTCGCGGCACCGCCCGCGAAGGGATGGGCATAGCGCTGCTGGTAGTCGGCCAGTCCCGGCGAGGTGTTCGTGATCAGGCCCTTGGAATTCATGAACCAGCAGCGTGCGCGGGCATCGCCTTCGGAGAGCCCCTCGCGCATGAGCTGCATGCAGATGAGGTCGGCGATTCCCACCGCGGCGCTTCCGGCGCCGAAGAACAGGTACCGATGGTCCCGCATGGACGTGCCCGTCATGCGCGCCGCACCGAAGAGCCCGGCGACCGCCACGGACGCGGTGCCCTGGATGTCGTCGTTGAAGCAGCAGACCCGGTCCCGATAGCGCTCGAGCAGCGGGATCGCGGTCTTGTTGGTGAAGTCCTCGAACTGGATGCACGCGCGGGGGAAGACCTCCTGCACCGCTTCGACGAATTCATCGACGAAGCTGAAGTACTCGTCGCCCGACACGCGCAGGTGGCGTGAGCCGGGGTAGAGGGGATCCGCCAGGAAGGACTCGTTGTTCGTGCCGACGTCGAGCACCACCGGCAGGCACGCTTCGGGCGGCACGCCCGCGCACGCGGTGTACAGCGCGAGCTTCCCGACCGGGATGCCCATGCCGCAGACGCCGAGGTCGCCCAGCCCCAGGATGCGCTCGCCGTCGGTGACGACGATGAACCGCACGTCGCGTTCGGGCCAGTTGCGCAGGATCTCCGCCACGCGCCCCCTGCGGCGCAGGCTGATGTAGAGGCCCTTGGGCCGGCGCATGATGTGCCCGAACCGCTGGCAGGCCTCGCCGACCGTGGGTGTGTAGACCAGCGGCATGATGGCGGGCAGGTCGCTGCGCAGGAGCGAGTAGAAGAGGTGCTCGTTGCGGTCCTGCAGTTCGGAGAGGTAGATGTACTTCTCGAGGGACGTGGGCTTCGCCTCGAGGTGCGCGCGCATGCGCAGCAGCTGCGTCTCGAGCCCTTCCACGCCATCCGGCAGCAGCCCGGTGATGCCCAGGCGTTCGCGTTCGGCTTCGGTGAAGGCCGTTCCCTTGTTGAGTCGCGCGGTGTGCAGGATCCGCCAGGCGTCGGGCGTGGTCATTGATCGGGGACTGTAGCCCGGACGACTACGATCCGCCCCCGTGACGCCGAGGATCCATGCACCGCTGCGACTGCGCTGCGTCGACAGCCACACCGAGGGTGAACCCACGCGCACGCTCGTCGATGGCCTCCCGGGCGTGTCTGGATCACCCGCCGAGGTGCGCGCTCTGCTTGACGGCGCATGGTGGCCGCTCGTGCGCGCGATGATGCTCGAGCCGCGCGGCTACGCATGGCTGGTCGGTGCCGTGGTGCTCCCGCCGACGCAGCCCGGCGCGTCCTTCGGTGTCGTCTTCTTCAACAACGTCGGCACGCTCGGGATGTGCGGGCACGGCACGATCGGCGTGGTGCGCACGCTCTCGGCGCTCGGTCGGCTTGCCGTGGGCGAGCATCTGATCGAGACGCCGGTCGGCATGGTCACGGCCTGCCTGCATGACGATGGACGGGTCAGCGTGCGCAACGTCCCCAGCCGCGTGGCACGGCGCCATGTCGCGCTCACGGTGCCCGGGCACGGCACGGTCCACGGCGACGTCGCCTGGGGAGGCAACTGGTTCTTCATCTGTCACGACCATGGCATGACGATCGACATCGGTCACCTGCCCGGGCTCATGGCGCTGTCCACCCTGATCCGCGGTGCCATCGACGCTTCGGGAGTGTGCGGTGACGACGGCGCTCCGATCGACCACGTCGAACTCTCGGTGGATGCGCACGGTGCGGGCGCGCCGGCCGTCGGGGCGGGCGCCCACTCGCGCAACTTCGTGCTGTGCCCCGGCGCGGAGTACGACCGGTCGCCCTGCGGCACGGGCACCAGCGCGCGCGTGGCCTGCCTTGCCGACGAGGGGCGACTCGCGCCCGGCGATCGCTGGATCCAGGAGTCCGTGCTCGGCACGCGATTCACGGCGACCTACGAGCTCGTCGGGCCATCGATCGTGCCCACGATCACCGGCTCGGCTCACGTCACGTTCGATGGGTGGCTCGTCATCGACCCCACCGATCCGTTGGCGCGGCTCGCCTGAGCCACGCTCCCGCGCGGCGTCGACCCCTCCTCAGGGATCGACCTGGACGAGCACCAGCACGGTGCTCTCAACGTTGCGCTTGCTGACGGGATCCAGCACGGTGATGGTCACCGGGAGCATCGAGAAGCCTGCGGCCTGCGGCGACGCCACGAGCGTGAACGCCACGGCGCGCAGCTTCGCGTCGCCGGATTGTCCGGCCATCGTCGCCGTGAAGCGGGGATCCGCACTCTTGACGCCCGTGACCTGCATCATGCCCAGGTTCTTGATCTCGATGTCGAGCGCGGTGGCCGCACCGACCTTCACGCAGCCGGCGTTCACGCGGAACTCCGCCAGGCTCAGCACCGGCTTGATGTGGGTCGTTGCGTGGCGGACGCGCAGGTCGATGAGCCGGGCGCCCGGATGGTCGGTCTCGATCACCAGGTAGGGCGGCACACGCGGGAGCTGCGTCAGGTCGTACGCGACCGTGTACTCCGCGCGGGGCGCGTCCTTCGCCGGATCGAACGCCTCGATCACCGGCGGCTGACCCTGCACGGCGCGCACGAGGAACGGCTTGCCGTCGGTCGACTTGAGCTTCACGGCCCCCCGCACGCGGGAGGGGTCCGAGTCGGCGTCGACGTAGGGCACATCCTTGCCCTGCACGCTCGTGGTGGCGCGCACGGGGAAGGCGATCTCGCCGACCATGCGCAGTTCCACCACGTTGGGGATGCCCTGCAGGACCACGTTGACCACGACCTGCTTCTGCCCGGTCGATGCCGGCGCCCGCATGCTGGCCGGGACGTCCAGCGTCGAACCGGGTGCGATGACCGTGCCATCGAGGTTGATCGTGGTGGTGCAGGTGCAGCTGGGCTTCACGGCCATCACCTTCAGCGGAACGCCGCCGGTGTTGGTGATGCGGAAGGTGTGCTCGATCGTGGAGCGCGGCGTGATGAACCCAAGGTCGACGGTGGACCGGTCGACCGAGATGGAGGCGCCGGCCGACGGCGTCGGGGCAGCCGGCGGTGCGGCAGTCGCCGGCGTGTCGGTGGCCGTGGCGGGCGGTGAGGCTGGCGCCTCGCCGCCTGAGAGACCGATCACCACGACGGCAAGCGTCAGCATCTGCATGGTGGGGCTAGTGTACGCACCCCATGAACGCCATCGTCACCACGCGTCGCGGAAACCCCGTCGCCCCGAACGTCTCCTTCATCGTCGATGCGGTGGATCCCGTGGCAGGCCCGGGTGAAGCCGTCGTGCGGACCGAAGCCAGCGCGCTCAATCATCTTGACCTGTGGGTCGCTCGTGGCTTGCCCGGGGTGGACACCGTCTATCCCTTCATCGGCGGCAGCGACGGGTGCGGGATCGTGGAGTCCGTGGGCAGCGGCGTGGATCCGGCCTGGATCGGCCAGCGCGTGCTGCTGAATGCCGCCGTGGTCCAGCCGCATCGCAGCGTGCCCGGATCGTGGCCCGCGGGTGAGGACATCTCGATGATCGGTGAGCACACGCCCGGCGCGAACGCCGCGCGGTTCAAGGCGCCGATCTGCAATGTGCTCGAGGTCGGCGACACGGATCCGATCGAAGCGGCCGCCTTCGGCCTGACGCACCTCACGGCGTGGCGCATGCTCGTGACCCGCGCCCGCCTCCAGGCGGGCCAGACGGTGCTGGTGCCGGGCATCGGCGGGGGTGTCGCGATGGCGTGCCTGTCCATCGCGCGCCACTTCGGCTGCACCGTCATCGTGACGAGCCGGCATCGCGCCAAGCTCGACCGCGCGCTCGAGCTCGGGGCGAACCACGCGATCCTCGACGATGGATCGGACTGGAGCAAGCAGGTGCGTGCGGTCACCGGCCGTCGGGGCGTCGACATCGTGGCCGAGAGCGTGGGCAAGTCGATCCACATGGCGTGCATCAAGTCGCTCGCCCGCGGCGGCACACTCGTGACCTGCGGTTGCACGACCGGCGCCGACGCCACCACCGATCTCGCGAGGCTCTTCTGGAACCAGCAGAGCATCATCGGATCGACGATGGGATCGATGGATGAGTTCCGTGCCGTGGTCAGCCTGCTGCGATCGGGTGCGCTGCGGCCCGTGGTCGATGCGGTCTTCGCGCCCAGCCAGGCCCAGGCCGCGTTCGCGCGGCTTGAAGCTGGGGACCAGTGCGGCAAGGTGGTCATCGACTGGCGAGTCGGCTGACCGCGCTGAAGCGCACTCAACATCGGTATTATTGGCCAATACGGATCGGTGACCGCTCCCGCGCGCGGCCGTCCATGGAGAGGGCCCGGAAATCACCCCGTCCTCGAGGATTGCATTGGCATCGAACGATGCTTGATTTCACCATGTAGGGCGATGGCACGGCACCTCTGTGCCGATGATCGGGCTGGCCGTGTGGCCAGCCGCCCCTTCCTCTTGGATCAGCACCATGCACCCAGGGATCACGAGCCTCACCTCCTTCACCGCTCTCGCCGCCGCGCTTGCGTTCGCTCCCACGGCGCTGGCGCAGTGCGACTTCAGCATTCCTCCTGATGCCCTGTGCAACATCGATGAGTTCGCCGGTGCCGATTGCGCCGACCGAGACTTCGCCGATGCAAACGGCGGCTGCGGCACCTGCGGCCAGCTCTTCCAGCCTGCAGGCAACCTGGTCGATGGGGCATTCCTGCAACTGCACGGCACGATCGGTTCGTACCCGGTCTCGACCACGGCAGGCCTCGTGGCGTTCCGCGACCTTGACTGGTACCTCGTCGACGTGAAGGCCGGCGGTTTCATCGACATCTCGATGGTGACGGCGAAGACCGATGACTCCGGCCCGATCGCGCAGAGCGAGTTCCAGATCCTCCGGGGCGGCGACTGCCGGGCAGCGCGAACCGTGTTCTCGTCGGTTTCGGCTGAGTGCCCGAATGCGGGGCGCGTCTACCTGGAGCCTGGTGAGCACCTGCTGGTCTTCGGTGCGCCGCTCGAGGCGAATCCACCTGCACAGGGGCCCGCGGACTTCCAGTGGCCCTGCACGTCGAAGTACCTCGTGACGATCGAGTTCACCGCGGTGGACGTTCCCACGTGCGCCACCGATGCGGGGCCATGCCTGACCGCCCACGAGACGCCGGGTTGTTCGGATCCCGCGTGCTGCAGCCCGGTGTGCGCGATCGATCCGGCCTGCTGCGAAGTGGCCTGGGATGCCGAGTGCGCCGCCAGCGCGGCGACGGAGTGCGATCTCTTCGTGCACGCCTGTTCAAGCCCGGCCAACGCGCCGGCCAATGACTGCATCCTGACGCCATCCGCGATCACCATCGGTTCGCCGATCGTCGTGGACAACTCGAATGCGGGCACCGATGGCCCGATCGACGTCGAGTCGCCGTGCCAGTACGCCTGCGGCAAGGACCTGTGGTACACGGTGACCGCCCCGGGCCGCGGCAACATGACCCTGTCGCTCTGCGCCGGCGCCGCCGCCACCGACGACAGCGTCATCGAGGTCTATGCGCTCGGCTCCGGCGAGACCGTCCCCGCCGTCACGCCCGAGTTCATCGAGCGACTGCCGGCCTTCTTCATCGGCTGCCGTGACGACACGTGCAACCCGAGTGAGGGCGGTGGCCCGACCACGGTCTACCTGCCCAACTGCGAAGAGGACGAGCATTTCCTCGTCCGCATCGGCGGCTGGTACGACGAAGCGACGCAGGGGCCCGAGAGCGCCGACGAGTTCTCGCTCACGCTGGTGCCGAGCTTCGAGCGCGTGATCTTCGATACGGGGCCGCAGCACTCCGTCAAGCGCAGCGACACGGGGGACCTGGTCAACCTGGGCATCACGAGCGGCTGCGTCAACGAGACGAACGCGCAGCGCTGGATGGCGCAGGCCTTCACGATCCCTGCGGCGGACGAGGGCTTCGCCTCCTGGCGCGTCAGCAAGCTCGTCGTGAAGGGCTTCATCGCCACCCAGTACATCCCGACGACCTCGCACCTGGCGTGGACCATCTGGCGTCGTACGGGTTCGAACCGTCCCGTGAACGGCGACCAGGTGCAGTCAGGCATCGTGCCGCTGCCCACGCCGTACAACGAAGCGGCCGACGACACCGGCAGCCTGTCGACCTACGAGATCCCCGTGGACCTGCTGCTCGAACCCGGGTCGTACTACCTGAGCGTGTGGGGGGCCAACACCACGGCTGGCGCCTCGGGACAGTGCAATCCTGCCTCGCCCGCGGCCTTCGCCTGGTTCGTGAGCGCCTGGGGCGGGGCGAACGAGTCCAACCCCGGCGAGGCCGTGCCGCTCTCGGACTCCAACGGCACCTACATGTGGCGTTCCGCCATCTTCCCCGGCACGTTCGCGCAGGGCTTCCTGCGGGTGGGCTCGGTCACGAACCACGAACCGCCGTGCGCCACCGCCGATGTCGCGCCCTACTGGCTCAATGCGTGCTTCCGGATCGTCGCCGACAGCGGCGCGATCGCCGAGGCGTGCCCGGGTGACTACAACGGCGACGGGCAGCGCGATGGCGCCGACCTTGGCCAGTTGCTCGGCGCGTGGGGCACCGAGGATCCGATCATCAACCTGACCGGGGATCCGGTCGTCGACGGTGCGGATCTCGGCGTGTTCCTCACGAGCTTCGCCATCCCGTGCCCGTGATGGAGCATCCGATCGAGGCCCGTTGGCGGCGGGCATCGCGCATGTTGCGCTTCTGCATGGATTGACAACACAGGCCCCGGCGCGGCGTTGGACGCAGGTAGCATCCGTCGTCCCACGGAGCACCTGTGAAGCGATTCCTCTCTGCATTCGGCATCTTCCTCGCGGTCGCGGTCGTCTTCGCGGTCGTCGGTGGCGGCGAACTGCTGGCCATGCTGCCGAGCTTCGGTGGCGGTGGCGGTGGCGTCGAGGTCCGGCTCGAGGATGCCTCGGTGCGCGACGTGGTGCAGACGGCGAGCGCGCCGGGCTACATCGAACCGATGATCAAGGTCGACATCTCGGCGGAGGTCAGCGAGCGGATCGTGGAGCTGCCGTTCCGCGAGGGGCAGTCGGTCCGCAAGGGCGACGTGCTCGTCCGACTCGACGATCGGGATCTCTCGGCGCGGCTTGCGGCGGCGACGGCCCGGCTCGAAGCCGAGCGCGGGCGGCTGCTCGCCGAGAAGGCCCGACTCGACGGCCCCCGCATGCAGCTGCAGACGGCCAAGTCCGCGCTCGAGCGGCAGGAAGCGCTCTTCCGCTCGGGCGACATCAGCCGTCAGGCACTCGAAGAGGCCCAGACCCGCGTGCAGGACATCCAGGCCGGTCTCTCCGCCAGCGAGCGCACGATCGGCGTGATCGAGTCCAGCGTCGCAGCGAGTGCCGCCGACATCGAACGGGCCCAGCGTGACCGGGAGCGCACCGTGTTGCTCAGCCCCATGGACGGCATGGTGATCCGGCTGAACGCCGAGGTGGGCGAACTCGTCGTCGTCGGCACGATGAACAACGCCGGCACGGTCATCATGACGGTGGCCGACCTCTCGCACATGCGCATGGTGGCCGAGGTCGCCGAGGCCGACATCGCGCGGGTGCAGCTCGGGCAGGCCGCCGAGGTCTTCGTCAACGCGTACAAGGAACAGTCGTTCCAGGGCGCGGTGGCCGAGATCGCGATGGACCGATCCAACGCGGGCCGCTCGGCGGCACTGTCGGCGAGCGGTTCGACCGGTGGCAGCGGCACCTACAAGGTCGAGATCGACCTCACGCTCTCCGAGCAGGACCACCTTCTGTCGGGCCTCGCGGCCAATGCCGACATTCGTCTCGCGACGGCCAACGGCGTCGCGGTGCCGACCCAGGCGGTCGTCGAGCGCAAGGTTGATGACCTGCCCGAGTCGGTGCGCACCAGTCCGCTCGTCGACCGCACGCGCAAGGTGGCGAGCGTCGTCTTCGTGGTGAAGGATGGGCTCGCGCGAGCCGTTCCGGTGCGCATCGGCCAGAGCAGTCTGACCGACACGATCGTGCTCGAGGGGCTCGCCGCCGGCGATCGCGTCGTGGCCGGGCCCTACAAGGCACTCGACACGCTGCGCGACGGCACGCGCGTGACCGAGGCCACCGGGACCGGCGAGGGCGGGGTGTCGACCGAGGCCGGGTTCGGCACATGATCCGCGTCACCAGCCTGCACAAGACGTACCGCGTCGGGGATGACGAGGTGCGGGCACTGCGCGGCGTCGACCTCGTGATCGGTCGCAACGAGATGGTCGCGATCATGGGTGCCTCCGGCAGCGGCAAGAGCACGCTGATGAACATCCTGGGGTGCCTCGACCGCCCCACGCGCGGTGAGTACGAGCTCGACGGCCGTGCGGTGGCGCGCATGGGTTCCGACGAACTGGCCTCGGTGCGCAACGAGAAGATCGGCTTCGTCTTCCAGAGCTTCGAACTGCTGCCGCGGCAGACCGCGCTGCAGAACGTCGAGATGCCGCTCATCTACGCGCTCGGCGGCGTGACCCGCCGGGAGCGCGAGCGGCGTGCGCGAGAATCACTGGCGCGCGTCGGACTGTCCGACCGCCTCGATCACCGGCCGAGCCAGCTCAGCGGTGGCCAGAAGCAGCGCGTGGCGATCGCGCGGGCGATCCTGAACAACCCGGCGATCCTGATGGCCGACGAGCCCACCGGGAACCTCGACACGGCGACCACGGCCGAGGTGCTGTCGATCTTCGGCCGCATCCATGCCGATGGGCAGACGATCGTGCTCGTCACGCACGAGAACGACGTCGCCGCGCACTGCCAGCGCGTGGTGCGCCTGCGTGACGGGCTCATCCTGAGCGACCTTCCGGCCGTGGAGGACGAGGCCGTGGGGCCCATCGCCCGCGAGCTCCGCGCGCATGGGAGCGTCGCATGCTGACGCCGCAGTTCTGGATCCAGTCGCTGTGGCTCGCGTTCAGCCAGATCTGGGCGAACAAGACCCGCAGCGTCCTGACCGCGCTCGGCATCATCGTCGGCGTGGCCAGCGTGACCGCCGTGATCGCGGCGCTCAGCGGCCTGAAGGCCAAGGTCCTCACGGAGTTCGAGAGCTTCGGCGCCAACCGCGTCTTCATCTTCCCCAACCGGCCCGACGATGCGCCCCGGAACAAGTACCCCTGGGAGAGCGTCCGCCTCAAGCCATCCGAGGCGATCGAGCTGCGCGACCAGGCGACCTCGCTCAAGGCGCTGACCCCGATCGTCGAGATCTCGGGTGCCGTCGAGAGCGACACGAAGAAGCTCGACTCGATGCAGATCGTGGGCATCTGGCCCGATTGGCACCCGATCGAGGGCCGTCGCGTGATCATGGGCCGGGCCTTCGGCCAGGTCGACGAGGACAACGCGCGGCAGGTCTGCCTGGTCAACGACCGCGCGATCGAGGAGCTGCGCCTGCCCAACGATCCCACCGGGACCACGCTGCTCGTGGCCGGCCGGCGGTTCCTCGTGGTGGGCGTGGTCGAGACGCTGCAGTCCCGGATGTTCGGCTTCGATACGCAGGCGAGCGAGGTGTTCATCCCGTTCTCGCTGGCCATGAAGCTCACCCCGGACCGCACGCCGTTCATCCGCTTCAGTGCGCTCCTCAAGGATGCCGGCCAGGCCGACGAGGCGATCGCCGAATGCCGGTTCCTGCTGCGCAAGGCGCGTGGGCTGCGCGCGAACGAGCCCGAGACCTTCCGGGTGGAGGCGATCGACCGATACATCGAGCAGTTCAAGACGCTGTCGGCCGGCATCACCGCGGTGGCGGGGGGGATCGTGGGGATCAGCCTGCTCGTGGGGGGCATCGGCATCATGAACATCATGCTCGTCTCGGTCAGCGAGCGCACGCGCGAGATCGGCCTGCGCAAGGCCGTCGGCGCGACGGGCCGGGCGATCATGGTGCAGTTCCTGCTCGAGGCCGTGGCCCTCTGCTTCAGCGGCGGCTTCGTCGGGGTGGCGTGTGGCAAGCTCATGGCCTTCGGGCTCACCCGCATCCCCGGCGCGCAGCTCGAGCAGGCGAGCGTGCCGTTCTGGGCCGTGCTCGGCAGCTTCCTCTTCAGTGCGCTCGTCGGCGTATTGTTCGGCCTGTTCCCCGCCATCAAGGCAGCCCGTCTCGATCCGATCGAGGCCCTCCGCCATGAATGACCGATCCCGACTGGTCCTGATCGCCACGCTGATCGTTGCCGGCTGCAACGGCCGAGACTACGTCGATGCACCGCTGCTGCCGGACGTCGATCCCGCGCGGCTGGCGCAGCCGCCGGTGCTGAAGCCGGAGAGCGAGTCGGCGCAGCCGCCGGTCGAGCTCGAGACGGCGGTCGACGAGGCGAGCAAGCGCGAGTATTCGGCGGCGGAGTACCCCGAGCGCGCGAACGTCACGCTGGCCGACGTCCGACAATGGTCGCTCGAGAACAACCTCGACGTGCGGGTGCAGCAGTTCAATCCCACACTCGGTGTGACGGCGCTCGATGCCGAGATCGCCAAGTTCGAGGCCGTCCTCAAGGCCAACTACACCTACAACGACAACACGCTGGTGGAGAACCTCGAGGCCGGAAACCCGACCGCGAACAACGGCGGCTCGCTCGGGATCGACTTCCCGCTCGCGACCGGCGGCGTGCTCAACGTGGGCACGCTCTTCAACCAAGCCGACAGTCCACTGCTGGACGAACCGTGGGAAGCCGGCTTCCAGCTCGACCTGTCCATGCCGATCATGCGGGGATTCGGCCTGCGCGCCAACACCGCGAGCATCGTCATCGCCAAGATGGAATCGCAGCAGGTCGATGCGCGCACGCTGCTGGAGACGATCCGCATCCTGGCGAATGCGGAGAAGTCATACTGGCAGCTCTATGCGGCGCGCCGCATCATGGAAGTGCGTGAACGGCAGCACGCCTTGGCCGAGGAGCAGCTGGCGCGGGCGCGTCGCCGCGTGGACCAGGGCGAGGTCGCGCCGATCGAGTTGCTCCGGGCGCAGAGCGGGATCGGCCGCACCATCGAGCAGCTCATCGTGGCCGACAACCAGCTCAGGCTGCGCGCCCGGGCCCTCAAGCGTTTCATGAACGCCCCCCAGTTCCCGGTCGACGGTCCGACCATGCTCGATCCGGCCACGCCGAGCGATCCGCTTGGGCTGGACCTCGACCCAGCCAAGCTCACGCGCATGGCGATCTCGAACCGCATGGAATTGCTCGACCTTGAACTGCAGCTGGCCATCGATGCGGAGCGCGTGGCGCTGGCGCGCAACGAGGCGCTGCCGCTCTTCACGATGGACTACCAGTACCAGGTGCTGGGTGACGATGGCGGGCTCGCCTCGGCCTACGGCAGCCTGGGCGATGCGGATCCCTTCATCGCCAGCGTGAACGCCAGCATTCCCCTGGGCAACGAGGCTCGCCGCGCACGCCTGAGCCAGGCGATCACCCGGCGACTGCAACGCCTGGCGACCAAGGAGAGCCGCGTGCAGACCATCACCCAGGAAGTGCACGACGCCGTCGACAACGTGCGCGGTGCCTGGCGGCGCGTGGTGGCCGCGCGGCTCGAGGCGCGCTTTGCGGAGCGCACGCTCCTGGCGGAGCAGCGGCAGTTCGACGTCGGCCTCCGGACGAGCGTTGAAGTGCTCGACGCCAACGCCCGCGTGGCCGATGCCCAGTCGCGTGAGGTCGAGGCCGCGGCGCAGTACGAGACGTCGCTGGTCGACCTGGCCTTCGCCACCGGGACCGTGCTCGGCGAAGCCCAAGTCACGATGCCCGGCCCGAAGCCGGTTCCGAATCCTGATCGCCAGTACGACTGGGAGCGGTGAGCGCACGCGGCTGCGGCGGCCCCCACGACGCTTCGATCCGTGCGGTCGCGACCGTGCACGAATCACCGCAAACGACAGCGCCCTCCCCGGGTGGGAAGGGCGCGAGCGTTCCTTGAACGTGGTCCTGCGGCCGATCACCGGGAAGCCCTGAGGGCAACGCGGCGGATCGAACAGGACGAATGGACCCGGGGGGAGTTGAACCCCCGTGCCGAACCAGCGGCCATGCAGCATCTACGCGTGTATCCACCTCTTCCATCTCGGTCCGCGCCGCTGCTGGGTGGCCGCATGGCGTGGACCATGGCATGCGAGTGTCGGCTCCCGGAAGCATGCCAGCCCCAGGAACCCAGCCCGATGTGTTGCGGCGCCCCCCTCATCGGACGTCAGGGGTTTGCCGTGCGGCACTAATTAGGCCGCAAGAGCGTACTGCGTGTTGGCAGTCGTAAGTGTTGCATCCTTTTTACGTGGCCGGGATGCTCCACGACGCGCCACTGCATGAACGACATGGCCGGTCGAAGCCAGGTCGGGCCCGAGTTGTCAAAGAGGGGAGATCGTACGGTTCCTCGGGGCGGTGGCAAGCACCAACCCTGGGATTCGCGACGATCGCCGGTGAACCCAACGCGTGGTACGCACGTGGTGTGACGATGTTCGCCCCAGCGTCCTATCCTTCGCGCATGAGCCGAAGCCTGATCGCCACCGTCGTCCTGGCCGCCGCCGTTGCCGTCTACGGCGCCTTCGCCGCGCGCGAGGGCATGCGGCGCGGGGTGCTTGATGACCTGCCAGGTGCATCCGCCGCCAGCACGCCGCCGAAGGCTGCCCAACCCGACATGAAGCCGTCCACCACCAAGCACGTCTATTCCCGCGCCGGCTGGGACGTCACGCCGTACGCCAAGGCCAAGGTCGAGGAACTCGCTGCCAAGCTCACGCCCGAGCAGTACCGCGTCACCCAGAAGTCCGGTACCGAGCCCGCGTTCTGCGGCAACCTCCTCGACAACAAGAAGGACGGCTCGTACTGCTGCATCGTGTGCGGGCTGCCGCTCTTCACGAGTGCGCACAAGTTCAACTCCGGCACCGGCTGGCCGAGCTTCTACACGACCTTCGACCCGTTGCATGTCGCCGAACGGCCCGACTCGAGCCACGGCATGGAACGCACCGAGATCAACTGCGCCCGCTGCGGCGCGCACCTGGGCCACGTGTTCGAGGATGGCCCCCGTCCCACCGGCTTGCGCTACTGCCTGAACAGCGCGAGCCTGCAGTTCGTCGACAAGGGCCAACCGTGGCCTGCAGGAGGAGAACCCGTGAAGACCGAGACCGCCTATTTCGCCGGAGGCTGCTTCTGGGGCGTCGAGCACATCTTCCAGCAGGCGCCCGGGGTGATCAGCGCCGAGAGCGGCTACCAGCAGGGCAAGACCAAGGACCCCACCTACAAGGAGGTCTGCACCGACACGACCGGCCACGCTGAGAGCGTGAAGGTGGTCTACGACCCCACGGTGATCACCTACCGCCAGCTGCTCGAGGGCTTCTTCCAGATGCACGACCCCACGACGCTGAACCGGCAGGGTCCCGATGTCGGCGAGCAGTACCGCAGCGCGGTCTTCTGCACGAGCCCGCAGCAGCTCGAGCAGGCCAAGGCCTTCGTGGCTGACCTGACCGCGCGCAACGCCTTCAAGAAGCCGATCGTGACGCAGGTCGAGATGGCGCGCGAGTTCTACCCCGCCGAGGAGTACCACCAGGACTACGTCGAGAAGACCGGCCGCGCGTGCCACAACGTGAACCCCTGGCCCGCGATCTTCGGCACGGCTGCGAAGCCTGCGGCGGGGCACTGAGCGCGGGGGCCTCTGCCCGACCTTTCGCGTCGTGGGGCTTGGCGCGAGGTGCGTGCCTCGTGCCGCCTTCGCGACTCCCAAAGCCGCAGCGCAGGGCAGCTCGGCCGCTGCGGACCGCGCGTTGCATGCCATCAACCTGATCCTGCGCGCGTCCTCGAGATTGCCGAGTAAGCAAATCCAGCGGAAGGCTGCTCGAAGTCTTCATCTTGCAGGACTACGCACGGTGGAGCTGGGTCGGAGGCCCCGATCTGCTTTGACCACGTGTGCTTGCGGGCTATCTTCGGGGGCCGCACATTCCTGCGGCCCTGAGGAGATTCAAGATGCGCACTGGGTTCGTGGCCGTGGTTCATCCTCCGCTCATGGCGCTGGCGGTTGCCTTGGCCACGCTGCTGGCGCGGCCGGCCGCGGCGCAGTGCCCGGGTGACGTGGTCCCGACTGGTGCCGTCAATGGGACCGATCTTGCGGAACTGCTGGCGGCATGGGGGCCATGCGCGGGTTGCGCGGCGGACCTCAGCGGGGATGGCGTGGTCGATGGTGGTGACTTGGCGGTCCTGCTCGGCGGCTGGGGGCCATGTGCGCCTGTGGTCAGCGGCGTCACGCCGAACGTGGGGACCATCGTTGGCGGTACGCCGATCACGATCAGCGGCGCATACTTCACTGGTGTTTCGTCGGTGCTGCTTGGGGGCGCGCAGGCTACGCAGGTCACCGTCGTCAATTCGACGACGCTGACCGCAGTGACTCCGGCGGCATCAGCGGGTGCGGTCGATGTCACCGTGACCGCGAATGGTCGGGTGGGTTCGCTGGCCAACGCCTACTCCTATTCCAACTCATCCATCACGGGTGTGGTGCCCGGCGTTGGGGCGGCGCAGGGGGGCGGTGCGGTCGTGATCACCGGGGCATTCCTGGCCAACACCAGTGCGGTGTGGTTCGGTGATTCTCCTGCCCAGTCGTTCACGCAGGTCTCGGCGACCCAGGTCAACGCCATCGCGCCTGCCGGTACGGCTGGTACGAGTGTCGATGTGCGGCTTCAGACGCCGGCTGGAGTGTTGGTCGCGCCTGCAGCCTTCTCGTACGTGTCGATCATCACTCCCGGCTGGGCGACGTTGGTGGAAGCGCAGCCTGACCCCGCGGTGGTGACCAGCGCCACGCTGCGGGCTGCAATCACCGCGACTGGCTTGGCCTGGCGGGTCAAGGACACGGCGACGCAGATCGAGATGCTGCTGATTCCGCCGGGAAGTTTCCGGATGGGATGCAGTGCGTCGAGCCAGTCCGGATGCTTCAGCGACGAGAGTCCCGTCCACCCGGTGACCCTGACGAACGCGTTCTACCTGGGACGGTACGAGGTGACCCAGGCGCAGTGGCAGGCCAGGATGGGGAGCAACCCGAGTTACTTCCAAAGCCCAAGCAGCGATGTCCCTGCAGCACAGGTCCCCAGCCGCCCCGTGGAGTACGTGACTTGGAACATGATCGCCAGCGCCGGCGGCTTCATGGCCCAGACGGGGATGCGACTGCCGACGGAAGCGGAGTGGGAATATGCCTACCGAGCCGGCACTACGACGGCCTTTCACGGTTTCACGGGCTACCTGAATGGCACTAACGATGCTGCACTGGTGGGGAACATCGCGTGGTTCAGCTCGAACTCGAACAGCCAGACCCGCCCGGTAGGCGGCAAGGCCGGCAACGGCTTCGGCCTTCATGACATGAGCGGGAATGTCTGGGAGTTGGTGAATGACTGGTACTCAAACAGCTACTACGCATCCAGCCCAGCGCAGAACCCGCTCGGGCCGTCGACTGGCGGGTCTCGCGTGGCCCGTGGAGGCGCTTGGGACTTCAATGAAGTTACGCTCAGAAGCTCCTTCCGCTCCTATGGTGCACTTCCGGCTGACTCAAGCAACGCCATCGGTTTCCGCGTCGCGCGAACCCCTTGAGTTTCGTTCGACACTCGCCACACGCTCCTCGTGCTAGCGTGAGTGCATGCATGGCGTGATGATCACGGCGGTGGCCCTGGCCTTGACCTCGATTCCCATGCGGGAGCGGATCGGCGGGCCGCACGCGGCTCCCTCGGCAGCGCCCGCATCGATCGAACCGTCTGACATCACCACCCACCTGTCCGCATGGCATGATCTGCTCGCGGCGGAGCCGCACATGGCCGGCACCGAGGGCGACGCGCGCGTGATCGAGTCGATCGCGACCGCGTTCCGCGACATGGGTCTGGAGGTCGAGGTGCATCCCTTCTGGGCCTACCTGCCGCGCCCGAGGGAACCCATCGTCGAGATCGTGGCGACGCCGGCCGATGCGCCGCTGGTCGAACCGATCGAGGCTGCTCCCGCCGAGCTTGGCAACGCGCCGAGCGCCGGTTCGGCGCGCGGCGGCCAACCGGGCTCCGACTCAACCGACGGCGCAGCAGCGCCACGCGCCCGCCGTGGCGTCATGCGGCTGGCCGTGCGCGAAGAGAACCTGGCGATCGACCCGCAGCTGGCGCACGCGGGGCTCACGTTCGCCTGGAACGCCTACAGCGGCCGGGGTGATGTGACCGGCGAAATCGTCTACGTGAACCACGGCACGCGCGCCGACTTCGCGAAGCTGCGCGACGCAGGCGTGGACCTGCGCGGCAAGATCTGCCTGGCGCGCTACGGCGGCAACTTCCGCGGCTACAAGGCGAAGTTCGCCGAGGACGCCGGCGCGATCGGTCTGATCATCTTCACCGACCCCGGTGACAGTGGCCCCGCCAAGGGCGCCGTGTGGCCCGATGGCGGCTGGGCCAACGCGAGCTGCATCCAGCGCGGCAGCATCAACACGCTGCCGTACTCAGGCGATCCCCTCACGCCCGGGCGCGAGGCGACCGAGCATGCCGAGCGGCTTGATGTGGCCGAGGTGGACCTGCCGCGCATTCCCGTGCAGCCGATCGGCTGGGGCGCCGCGCGCGAGATCGTGCGCCGCATGCGTGGCGAACCGCTGTTCGATCCAACCTGGGCCACGGGCTTCGAAGGGCCAACCCTGCTCACGGGCGGCCCCGACCTGCGCGTGCGGCTCGCCGTCGCGCACGAGCCCGCGATCGTGAAGACGGCGAACGTCATCGCGCGCCTGCCCGGACGCGCGCCCGACGGACGCATGGTCATCGTCGGGTGCCACCACGATGCCTGGGGCTTCGGTGCTGCGGATCCGTTGGCCGGCACGATCGTGCTGATGGAGGCCGCGCGCGAGTGCGTACGGCGCGCGGAGGAAGGGCAGGGGCCCGCGCGCGACACGCTCTTCTGCGCCTGGGGTGCCGAGGAGTTCGGCATCGTCGGCAGCAGCGAGTGGGTCGAGCGCGAATGCACCACGCTGCAGGAGCGCGGCGTCGCCTACATCAACCTCGACATGGCGGCGATGGGCGTGAACTTCGGCGTCTCGGCGAGTCCGTCCCTGCGCGGGATCGTGGACCAGGTCGCGCGGCGCGTGCCGAGCGCCGTCGATCCTTCGCGCACGGTCTTCGAGGCCACCGCCAAGGATGGTGTGCTCGGCATGGGCGACCTGGGCGGTGGCAGCGATCACCAACCGTTTCTGTGCCACGCCGGTGTGCCATCGATCGGCCTCACAGCTGGCGGTTCGCAGGGCACGAGCTACCACTCGAACTACGACACGCTCGCCTGGTACCGGCGCACGGTGGGCACCGACTACGCGGGGGCGGCCATGCTCACGGGCATGACGGTGGGCTTGGTCGATGCGCTCGGCACCCAAGCCCGTGAACCCTGGCGCGATGCCGATGCGGCGGCGCGGGCGTTGCGGAGCGCGGCGCCGAAGATGGGGCCGCTGCTCGAGCGTCGGGCGCTGGACCTGGCCGATCGCTTCGAGGCCCAATCGCGGGCCATGCAGGTTCAGCCGGCCATCGATCCGGTCTTGATTCAGCGATTGATCCAGGCGTGGCTCGACCCGACGGGTTTGGAGGGTCGCCCCTGGTTCCGGAACACCTTGGCGGCATCCGACCGAGACTCGGGCTACGCAGCCTGGGTGCTCCCGGGGCTCCAGGCTGCGCTCGCGGACCAGGATCCCGCAGCGACGGATCGAGCCCTGGCTCAACTTGAGGCCGTGGCGAATCGAATCGCGAGCACGATGGGTGACTCCAATAAGTCATCGCCAGCCGCCGCTCCGCGTTGAAGAGCGGCCGAAGGTCCGCGCGGGGGGCGTCTGGGCAGCGTCGTGCGTCGAAAGCCACACATTCGGGTGGCCTCGTTGCGCTCGGGGCGTATAGTCAGTCCGTCCGGGAACGCCCGGCTGGCCATCCACGACCACCTGACACCAAAGACCATGCGAACCACCATCACTGCGCTGTCCGTCCTGGCTGTGACCGCCTCCGCCCTCGCCGGCACGACCCCGATCCAGCCCAAGCAGATCATCGGCTCAGGGCTCGTCTACCCGACCTGGATCGGTCATGCCCCCGGCGACGAGACGCGCCTGTTCGTGCTCGAGAAGGCCGGTCGTGTGCGCATCATCGACCTCGGCGCCACGCCGTCGCTCCGCGCCACCGCGTTCCTCAACATCGATCCACTGGTGACCGGTGGCGCATCGACCAGTGACGAGCAGGGCCTGCTCGGCATGGCGTTCGACCCCGACTACGCCACCAACGGCCAGTTCTACGTCTACTACACGGGCTCTGGTACCAACAACCTGGCCCGCTACACCGTCTCGGCCGACCCGAACGTCGCCAACGCGACCGGCGTCGTCATGATGACCTGGTCGGATCCGTACTCCAACCACAACGGTGGCGACATCCACTTCAAGCCCGGCACCCGTGATCTCTACATGGGCACCGGCGACGGTGGCAGCGCGAACGACCCCGGCAACGTGGCGCAGAACCTCTCGAGCCGTCTGGGCAAGATGCACCGCATCACGCCGACCGTCGGGGGCGCGGCGCCCTACTACACCATCCCCGCGAGCAACCCGTTCTTCGGCGGCGCGACCACGGCTGACGACACCGTCTGGTCGTACGGCCTTCGCAACCCCTGGCGCTGGTGCTTCGACCGCGAAAACAGCGACATGTACATCGCTGACGTGGGCCAGAACGCCGTCGAGGAAGTGAACTACGAACCCAACGGCGCTGCGGCTGGCCGCAACTACGGCTGGCGGTGCACCGAAGGAACCAGCAACACGGGCCTGACCGGTTGCACCTTCGGCAGCCCGACCCTGACCGCCCCGGTCCGCACCTACGGACACAACTCCGCGGGCGGCTACAGCATCACCGGCGGCCGTGTCTACCGCGGCTGCGCCATGCCCGACATGCAGGGCATCTATTTCTATGTGGACTACAGCACGAACAACTCCTGGTCCATGCGGATGGTGAATGGCGTGGTGACGGAATTCGTCTCGCGCAATTCGGAACTCCGCACTGCAGTCGGTGGCCAGACGGTGAACCAGGTCGTCGCCTTCGGGGAAGACGCCAAGGGCGAGCTCTACATGGCCGACCACGGCGGGCAGATCTACAAGATCATCCCGGCCGCCGGCGAAGTCGTGTGCCCGACCCCGAATCCGAACGACCTCAACAACGACGGCCTCGTCGACGGCGCTGACCTCGGCATCCTCCTGGGCAACTGGGGCGGATCCGGCGCGGGCGACATCGACAACAGCGGCACGGTGGATGGTGCCGACCTCGGCATCCTGCTCGGCGGCTGGGGCGCCTGATCCGACCCGACTCGTTCGATCACGCGGGCGCGGGCCACGAGGTCCGCGCCCGCTTCGTTTGCGGCGGTCGCGCGGGGCAGCCTGCCCGTGGTCAGTGCGCCGAGTCCGCCGCGGCCTTGAGGCGCGCGGCCTTGACCTTGCTGCGGATGTTCAGGACCTCGACGCCGAGGCTGAAGGCCATGGCAAAGTAGATGTAGCCCTTGGGCACGTGGAAGTGCAGGCCCTCGGCCACCAGGCTCATGCCGATCAGCAGCAGGAAGCTCAGCGCGAGCATCTTCACGGTCGGATGGCGATGCACGAAGTCGCTGATGCGCCCCGCGAACATGAGCATCACGATCATCGAGAGGACGACCGCCAGGATCATGACCGTCACCGACTCGGCCATGCCGATCGCCGTGATGACCGAGTCGATGCTGAAGACGATGTCCATCAGCATGATCTGGCCCACGATGATGCCGAACGACTTGCCGCGGCCGGCCGTCAGGGCATGCTCGCCGCCCTCGACCGAATGATGGATCTCCTTGGTGCTCTTGGCCAGGAGGACGAGACCGCCGACCAGCAGGATCAGGTCGCGCCAGCTGAGGGCAAAGTCGTGCCCCAAGACCCCGAAGGTCGCGATCGGAGTCGTCAACTTGGCGATCCAGCTGATGCAGAGCAGGAACGCCACCCGCATCAGGAGCGCACCGATCAGGCCATAGCGTCGAGCCTTGGGTTGCTGCGCGGGCGGCAGTCGTGCGCACAGGATCGCGATGAAGACGATGTTGTCGATCCCCAGCACGATCTCCAGCGCGGTGAGCGTGACGAGTGCGATCAGGTGCTCGGGGGTCAGCAGGGCGGCAAGATCGATGAACGCGAGCATGGGGCCCGTACACTAGCGCCATGCGCATGTCCCTGATCATCCTCTACTCGTTGCTGTCGATCGCGTGTGGACGGGCCGAATCCACGCCGGCGGCATCGGTCGCGCCGGTCGCCGTCCAGCCGTCGTCGCCGGCCGCCGCGCAACCCGTGCCCGTACAGGCAGCGCCGCAGCCGGTCGCTCCGTCACCGGCCCAGCGACCGTCGCCGCAGCAGGCACATCCGCTGGTCGTCGATCCGCCGATGGTCAACTTCGGGGCGGTCCCCCCGGGTGCGCGCAAGTCCACGACCTTCACCCTGCGCAACCCGACGGGTGCTCCGCTGAAGATCGTCGACGCGAAGCCCAGCTGCAAATGCACGGACATCACGCCGCTCAAGGGCGTCACGATCCCAGCCGGCGGCTCCGTCGAACTGCAGGCGACGCTTGCCGTGCCGCGCACGCCCGGGAAGAAGGATGCCAAGGTCATGATCGTCGTCGAGCAGTACGGGATGACGGTGGCCCAGATGGAGGCGACCGCAACGCTGCCGATCATGGCCACCCCCGAGTACGTCGAGGCCTTGAAGGGTGTGTCGTCGGGCTCGTTCACGCTGGCCGCCGGCGACGGCACGCCGTTCAGCGTGGTGGGGAGCTGGGGTCTTCCCGTCACCGAGGCCGAACCCGGCGCCAAGCCATCGCACACGATGGGCTGGACCACTGCAGGCGTGCAGGGACCGTTGCCGCAATGGGTCGTGGTGGCGACCGACCGCGCCGACGCACCGCTGGTGGCGCTGCGCATCCGTCACGAATCCACGGGCACCCTGTTCGACAAGGATGCACGGGAGGCTCGTCAGTGGTTCTTCGCGGATCCGCTGGTGGTGGCCGGCCGCATGGCCCCTGGGGCCACGCAGCGGCTCGAGCTGGATCTGGAGAGCACCAATCCCGCAGCCCGACGGATTCCCGTCCGCGAAGGTTGGAACGCCGTCACGGGTGCAACCTGCGCCACGCCGGGGTTCACCTGCTCGCTGGCCCAGGCCAAGCTCGACGGTGACTTCGTGCGCGTGACGATCGACTTCACGGTCGCCCCCGCCGGCGGTTCGGCGCCGAGCGGCTTGTCGGTGGTTCCCGTCACCATCACCACGGCCACCGGTTCGGGCGTGATCCCCGTGGCGGTGCTGGTCCCGTGAGCGTCGTCCGCGTCGATGCGCGCGATGCCGCTGCGGTCACTGAGGTGCTGCTGGCCGCCGCCGAAAGCATGCGCACGGCCGAGGGCCGGCGCGGTGCCACGCAGTGGATCCCGTCGCGGGGCACGCTGCTGGCGACCGGTGATCTCCACGACAACCTTGCGCACCTCCAAGCCGTGCTCGAACTGGCGCGCCTCGATGCATCGCCCGACCACCACGTCATCCTGCATGAACTGATCCATGGTGAGTCGCTCACGGGCGGCATGGACACCAGCTACCGCATGCTGGTGCGCGTGGCCGAGCTCGTCCTGGCCTATCCGACGCAGGTGCATCCGCTCCTTGCCAATCATGAGCTCGCGCAAGCCTGCAAGCTGCGCATCTCGAAGGGATCGGGTGAGCAGGTGCAGCTCTTCCTCGATGGCCTGGACTGGGTGTTCGGTGACGAAGCGCAGCAGGTGAGCGATGCGGTCGATCACTTCATCCGGGCCATGCCGCTCGCCGTGCGCACCGAGAGCGGCCTGTTCTGTGCGCACAGCACGCCGGCTCCCTTCGAGGTCGAGGCCTTCGACGTGGGTGCGCTCGATCGTGGGTTGGATCCGGACCGCTACGACGATCACGACGGATTGGCCTGGCAGTTCACCTGGGGCCGCGGACAGACTCCCGAGAGTTCACGCCGGGTGGCCGAGCGACTGGGCGCGCGGCTCATGGTCTGTGGCCATGCGTACGTTGAGCAGGGCGCCGAGGCCGTCTCGCCGGAACTGCTGCTCCTGAACAGCGATCATGCGCGCGGCGTCGCGGTCGAGATCCCGCTCGAAGGTCCTGTGCCGTCGGCGACCGAGCTCGCCCGCGAGGCGGTCTTCCTTGCCACGGTTGGTTTCGAAGGATGACGGCAGGACTGGCCATCACCGGTTCGCAGCGGTCCGTCGGCGTGGCGGCGTGGCGTGAGGGCGGCCCCGTGATCGCCATCGATCATGTTGAACCGTCACGCGATCGCGACTGGCTCTGGCCATCGATCGATCAAGCCTGCTCTTCGGCCGGTGTGACGCCCGCAGAGCTCGCGTGGGTCGGGGTCGACATCGGTCCGGGCGGGTTCAGCGGCCTGCGCACCACGATCGCTGCCGCGCAGTCGATCGCCAGCGTCCATGGACTGCCTTGTGTCGCGGTGCCGTCGGCGCTCGTCGCGGCGTGCTCGACCTTCTCGGCGGGCTCGAGAGACTTGGCAGGCTCGGCATGCTCCGACGGCACGCCAAGCGTGGTGCACGCCGTGCTCGCCGTGAAGGGTGCGACCGCCTGGATCGCCACACTGGTGCGCGACGATCGTGGTTGGTTGCAGCAGGCGGCTTCTGTGATCGAGTGGGAACGTTGGATGCCACGACCGGGTTCGACGTTGCTCGCCGATGTCCACTGCCCGGCGGCGCTGCGAGCGGCGTGCGAGGCGTGTGGTGTGTCCGTCGTCGAGCCGGTCTGGTCGGGCCGAGGCGTGATGATGGCGGCTCGGCGGTTGAGGTTGGAGGGGCAGGGCGTGGGGCCCGCCGAACTCAGTCCCGAGTACGCGCGTGAACCCGAAGCCGTGACCCTCTGGCGGCAGCGCCACGGCGGATAACGCTCCGGGCATCAGGTCATTTCCGCGATTGCGCTTCATCCGGGCGACGGGGTGGCCGATGCATCCGCCGAGGACATCCCATGACCACCCGCGAACCCGCTGCGTCCATCACCACCGATGCCATCAAGCGTTTCGGCACTGCACGAATCGTGCTGTGCGGATCACGTGCCGAGGCGTGGACTCCCGTGGTGCGCGGCGCAGGCGGATGGAAGACGCACATCGTGCCCGCCACCGCGGTGCGCGACGCGCTCGCGCTCCTTCGCGAAGGGCCCTTCGATCTCGTGGTGCTCGACCTCGACGGCGTCCGTGCCGCGCGGGCACGGCTCCTGCACACCATCCGATCCCTGGCGCCGCACGTGGGCATCGTGTGCATCGCGCGCACGGCGGATCGGGATCTGTTGCTCGCCGCCCTGCGCGAAGGCGTCGTGGACGTGCTGAGTGGTGCGGAGCACGAGGCCGAGTTCCGTGCGCGCATCGCGCTCGGCCTCGAGCAGGGCGTGGCACGACGCTTGCGTGAGCGCCGGCTGAACGTGCTCGAGACCGCATGCCGACGGCTCAGCCGGGAACGCGAGGTCCTCAACCGGCAGCTTGGTGGCGTGGTGAGTGACCTGGCGCAGGCGCAGGAGCGCACCGAGGAGCGCGTGGCCCTGGCCGCTGCCGCCGCGGAACTGCGCGCGATCCTCACGCTGGAGAGCGACGTCGACGCCATGCTCAAGCTGGCTGCCCAGGCGTTCGTGCTGCGCCTGGGTGCGGCCAACTGCGCCGTGTTCGTCGAGCGCGGCGAGGGCCGCTATGACCTCTGCGGCTACCTGCGCGATGACGTGTCGCGCTCGGCGGTCGCCGGCATGCTCGATACGGTCGCCGACGAGTGGTGCGCGAGCCTCGCCATGCATGGTGCGCCCTTGCTGTTCGACGGCACCACGCCGCCGCCCGAGTCGTTCCGTCGCCTGCAGGGCCTGCTGCCCGGCCGGGCGGTCTGCACCGTGGCGTGCCGTGAGGGCGTGACGCGCCCCGCCGTGCTGGTGCTCTTCCGTGATGCCGATCGACCCTTCGCACCCGAACTCGCGCCGCTGGCCGACGCACTCGGTGAATCCGTGGCGAGCAGCCTGACGCGCATCAAGCGGATCCAGTCCCGCGCGAAGGATGGCCAGAAGGGCCAGGACCACGGCAAGGCGGCGTGAGCAGGCGCGCCCGCGGGCGACGCTGCGTGATCAACAGGTTTCAGGTTCGAGCCGCGCCAGGATCGTGACGCCGCCCGTGACGCGGTCACCGACCTTCACGCGGACCGACACGTCCTCGGGCCGGGGCAGGATGAGCTCCGTCGTGGATCCGAACTTGATCAGGCCGAAGCGCTCGGCGCGATCGAGCCGGTCGCCGGTCGCCACGGCGCACACGATGTGGCGAGCGATGGCGCCCGAAACCTGGCGGATCCCGACCGGATCGCCTCGGTCGGAACGCATGCGGACCGTGTTGCTCTCATTCACGCGCGCGCTCTCTTCGGTGCGGGCGTCGAGGTACTTGCCTGGACGATGCTCGATGGCCTCGACCGTTCCCGGGCAGGGCGCGCGGTTGATGTGCACGTCGAGCACGCTCAGGAAGATGCGCACGACCGTCGCCGGGCCGCCGATGGCGTCGTGCCAGGGCACGGTGAACACGGCGCTGACCGTGCCATCGGCCGGGCTGACCATGTCGGCCGGATCGCTGCTCGCCGGTCGGCGACCGAGCGGGTCACGGAAGAACGCCACCACCCCGAGCCAGAGCACGCCGACCACGGCGTAGAGCGCAGGGGGCAGGGACCACACGAACACGCCAATGCACAGGAGCGCCGCGACCGCCGTGGCGATGCCCCATTCGCGCAGGCCGTACCTGCTCAGCAGCATCGATCGATCACTCGGTCGCCTTGCCGATGAAGAATCCGGCAACGCCGAACACGACGACGGCGCCGGCGAGTCCGCCGACCCACATCATCATGTCGCCCTTGATCATGGTGGTGAGCGTGGGCGTGCCGCCGATCGACGTGCCGATCGCGATGACCAGGCAGATCGCCAGGCACGCTGCGGCACCGAGCATCAGGCCTGCCGTCGCACCGCTCCAGGCGCCGCTGACTTCTTCCGGCACCACGGCAGCACCCACGCCGAAGGCGCCGATGGCCGCAGCAGGAGCATCGGCTTCGCCTTCGGCACCGGCACCAACATCGGCGAAGAGGCCGCTGGCCGCGTTCGGGGCCGACTCGTCGGCCGAGACTTCCTCGAAGAGCTGGAGGCCGGCCGAACTCTCGTCCGCGGCATCGCGCGTCATGTCGAGCAGGCCGCTGCCCGAGCCGACGGTTTCGAGGTTCAGGCCGCTGTCGCTCAGCCCGCCGTCGGCGGCAATGCCGGGGCTCGGGGCGCCGCTGTCGGCCAGACCCATGCTCGGCGAAGCACCGCTGTCGGCCAAGCCAACGCCGGGGCGCGCGCCACTCGCGGCGCGACCTGCGCCGCTGGCCGAGCGACCGGGGTTGCTGTCGGCAAGGCCCATGCTCGGAGCAGGAGCGGAGCCACTGTCGGCAAGACCAAGGCCGCCGAGGAGATCGTCGTCGCCGCCGGTCATCGGCGGCGGTGCGTTGCGGCCGGCGCCGCTGTCAGCGAGCCCAAGCGACGGAGCGCCGGCGCCGCTGTCGGCCAGACCGAGTCCACCGAGCAGATCGTCGTCACCGGCGGCTGCAGGGGCCGAAGGCGCGCTCATGCCGGCGCCGCTGTCGGCCAGACCGAGGCCACCGAGCAGATCGTCGTCGGCCGGGGCGGCTGGACGTGAGGGAGCCCCCGCACGCGCCGGAGGATTCGTTGGTGCGCCCAGGTCAAGGTCAAGATCGAGGCCATCGCCCGCGAGCGCCGGACCGCCAGCGCCGCTGCCACTGAGCGGAAGATCGAAGCCACCGCTGCTGCCACCACCGAGGTCGCCGAGTTCGAGGTCCAAGCCATCATCGTCGGTCTGCGCCAGCTGATCGATGTCGGCTGCCTTGAACTTGATCTGGTCCTTGTCGCGGAACTCCTGGAGCTGACCCGCCTGGGCCATCTGAAGGAGTTCAGCGGGCGACTTCTTGAGCTTCGCGGCGGCCTCTTCGAGCGAGTAGAACAGGCGTGACATGGACCTTCCTTCAGTCAGCGGGCGAGCCACGGGTCGGTGCAGCGGCACCGGACATGGACACGCCGGGCGTGGGAACTGCCAAGGTAGCGCAAAGGCCGCGTCGGCGCGAGGTTCACCCTCGCCAAAGTGGCTCGTCACCGCCATCGAGCGATGGTTCCGTCAGCACGCGCGCGACCTGCCGTGGCGGCGCGAGCGGAGCGGTTATCGCGCCCTCATCAGCGAGTGCATGCTTCAGCAAACGCAGGTCAGTCGAGTCGTCGAGCGGTTCGAGGCCTTCGTGGCGCGGTGGCCCGCCGTGACGGAACTTGCAGCGGCCGGCGAGGACCAGGTGCTCTCGATGTGGCAGGGACTGGGGTACTACCGGCGCGCGCGTCGATTGCACGAGGCGGCCAAGGCGTGCGTGACCCGATTCGGCGGCAGGGTCCCCGAGCGGGCCACCGAGCTCGCGACGTTGCCCGGGGTGGGCCGGTACACCGCGGGCGCGATCGCCAGCATCGTCCACGGTGAACGCGCGCCGATCGTCGACGGCAACGTGGCGCGCGTGCTGCTTCGGGTCCATGGGCGCGCGCTCGATCCGTCGGCACGCCCCGCCCAGGACTGGCTTTGGTCGACGGCGCAGGACCTGGTCGAGGGGGCATCGTCCCCATCGCGACTGAATGAGGGGTTGATGGAGCTCGGTGCGCTGGTCTGCACGCCGCGTGCACCGCGTTGCCATGCGTGCCCGTGGCGATCGCGCTGCGTGGCGCGGCGGGACGGCACCATCGATCGCATTCCCGTCGTGGTTGCCCGAGCGGCGCGCCCGACCGTGCACTGGGACACGCTGGTCATGCGTGGTGTGCGCGGCTTGGTCCTGGAGCGCCGCAGCGATCGAGGCCTCTGGGCCGGTCTGTGGCAGACGCCGACCGTCGAGCACGCATCGGTGGATGCGGCCAAGCGATTCGACCCGCACGAAGCATGGCGCGGCGTGGGGGGCCTGGTCGCGGCTGGATCGTTCACCGTGGTGACCTCGCCGAGAAGGGTGGCGTTCCGGGTCTGGGTGGCGAAGCCACCGCGAACGATGCCCGAGGGATGGCAACGCGTGCCCGACGAGGCGTTGGATCGTCACGCCTTGTCCAACGCGATGCGCCGCGTGCTCGAGACGGCCGCCGTCGTCACGCCGACAGCAGGCGCTCGAGCAGTTCGCTCACGCGGAGCAGGCGGCTCTCGGCGAACGCCGGCGCCTGCAGGTGCAGCCCGACCGGCAGCGCGTGGCCGCTCGAACGATCCACGCCGCCAGGCAGGCTGATGCCCGCGATGCCCGCGATGTTGGTGTTCACGGTGTAGACGTCGTTCATGTACATCTGCATGGGGTCGGTGACGCCACCGATCGTGAACGCTGCGGTCGGCGCTGTTGGGCCCAGGATCACGTCGCACCGTGCGAAGGCCGTGTCGAACTCCTGCTTGATGAGCCGTCGGATGCGCAGCGCACGGTCGTAGTAGGCGTCGTAGTAGCCGCTGGAGAGCACGTAGGTACCCAGCATGATGCGGCGTTGCACCTCGGCCCCGAAGCCCTCGCTGCGGCTGCGCGCGTAGAGGTCCTCGAGCCCTTCGCCGGCACGTTGCGCTGCCCGGTGTCCGTAGCGGATGCCGTCGAAGCGCGCGAGGTTGCTGCTCGCCTCGGCGGGGGCGATGACGTAGTAGGTGCTGATGCCGTGGTCCGTCATCGGCAGGTCGACGTCCACGATCGTGGCTCCCGCGGCGCGGAGCAGCCCGAGCGCGCGATCGAGTGCCTCGGTGACGGCGGGATCGTTGTTGCGCAGGTACTGCGACGGCACGCCCACGCGCAGCGCGCCCGCATCGGTCGGCGGCGTCGACTGCCAGTCGTCGACCGGCATCGCGGCGCTGGTCGAGTCATGCGCATCGACGCCCGCCATGACGCCGTAGGCCAGGGCGACGTCGCGCACGGTGGTTGCGAACGGCCCGATCTGGTCCAGGCTGCTGCCGAAGGCCACGAGGCCCCAGCGGCTGATGCGCCCGTACGTGGGTTTGAGGCCGACGATGCCGCAGAACGCCGCCGGCTGGCGGATGCTGCCGCCGGTGTCCGAGCCCAGCGACAGGTCGCACAGCCCGGCAGCCATTGCCGCCGCCGAGCCGCCGCTCGAACCGCCGGGCGTTCGCGATGGGTCGTGTGGATTGCGCACCACGCCCCAGGCACAGGTTTCGCTGCTCGAACCCATGGCGAACTCGTCCATGTTCGTCTTGCCGACGATCACGGCTCCTGCGGCGCGGAGTCTCGTGACCACCGTGGCATCGAAGGGCGAGCGGTAGCCCTCGAGCATGCGGCTCGAGCAGGTGGTCTGACCCACGGTCGTGGCGATGTTGTCCTTGACCGCCACGCACACGCCGGCGAGCGGCCCGGGGTCGCGGCCCGCGGCGATCAGCGCATCGATCGCCGCGGCGGCCTCGAGCGCCGACTCGTGGAAGACCTCGTGATACGCATTGAGCCCGGGATTCGCCGTGTCGATGGCATCGAGGGTCGCTCGCGCATGATCGACGGCGCGGAGCGCACCGGAGCGGATGGCCGCTGCGACCGCGGTGGCGTCGGGGCGGTTCATGCGCTGTCTCCGCCGAGCACCTTGGGCACCGCGATGAAGTCGCCCTCGCGCGCGGGTGCGTTCATGAGCACCTGATCCAGCGTGAGCACCGGGCCGGGCTCGTCGGGATCGAGGCGGTTCACGGTGTCCATCGGATGGGCCATCGGCTCGACGCCCGACGTGTCGACCTGGCCAAGGCGCGCGATGTGCGTCAGCACCGACGCCAGCTGCGTCCGATACGACTCGACGGTGGCGTCATCGAGATGCAGACGCGCCAGGCGCGCCACGTGCGCGACGTCCTTCGAACTCAGGCTTGATGGGGGTTCAGCCATGGGAGCTCGGAGTCTAGTGGCATCATGCAACCGCACGTCCGCCGTGCGCGAAGCGGCATGGACTACGATCCTCCCTCCACCCATGGAAGCCCACGACCAGGATGTTCCCTTCGCCCCGCGCCCGTCGCGGCTGGACCTCGTGCGCCGTGCGTCCCTGAGCATGGGCATCGTGCTCGGTGCCATCGTGATCGTGATCTGGATGGTTCGCACGCGACCCGTTGCGTCGACCAAGCAGCCTGATGAACGCCCGGTGCCGATCGCGGTCATGGAGGTCTCGCCCATGCCGGCCGTACGCGGGATCCGCGGCTACGGCACCGTGCGTGCGCTCGAGTCGGCCGATGTCGCGGCCCGGGTCGAGGGCGTGGTCGTGGCGCTCGGGCCCGGTGTCCGCGAGGGCATGCGCGTCGAGAAGGGTGCGGTGCTCGTCGAACTCGATGGCGACGATGCGCGACGGCAGCTGCAGGCTGCGCTGCAGTCGCTTGCGGCGCTGCGCGCGCAGAAGCAGGGGCTCGACATCGAGGAGCGCGCGCTCGCCGACTCGCTCCGGCTGGCCAATGAAGAGCTCACCTTGGCCCGCGAGGAGGTTGCGCGGGTCGAGGCCGCGTTCGCCGATGGCGTGGCCCTGCAGCGCGAACTCGATCGTGCGCGCACGGCCGCCCTGGCCGCCGACCGGGGCCTGTCGATGGCGCGCGAGGCACTCGAGATGATCGGTCCCCGCCGCGAGACGCTCGCTGCGCAGGGCGAGGCCCAGTCCGAGGCCGCCGAGCGCGCGCGGCTCTCGGTCGAACGCTCCACGATCGTGGCGCCGATCGCGGGCATCCTGCAATCGTTGCCGGTCGAGCCCGGCGAGACCGTCGCGCCGGGTCGCGTGGTGGCGCGCATCGTCGAGCCGTCGCGGCTCGAGGTGCCCATCGCGCTGCCCGCGTCCAGTCGCGGCGCCTTGGCCGTCGGCCAGCGGGTGCAGGTGGTCGAGGCATCGGGCGCCCTGGTCGAGGGATCGATCACGCGGTTGTCACCCGAAGATGATCCGGTGGTGCGCACGCTCGTGGCCTGGGCCGAGGTGCCCGGTGGTTCCGGGCTCGTGCCGGGGTCATTCGTCGAAGCCACGGTCCTGGCTCCCGATGCCACGCCGCGCACCGTGGTCCCGCGCCGCAGCGTGCGCAATGACCGCCTGCTGCTCGTCGAGGATGGCCGCGTCCGTTGGCAGCCTGTGCGCACCGCCTACGCCATCCGCCGTGCCCAACCGCAGACGGGCCTGGACGACGTCGAGTGGCTCGCGCTCGAGGAGCCGCTGCCGCACGGCACGCTCGTGGTCCTGGATGCCGCGCGGCGCATCGAGGTCGGTGCTCGCGTCGAGCCGCTGCGACCGGGTGAGACGGCGGCCAGTCTGGTCGAGCCCGCGGCCGGCGCGGTCGATCCCGCGGCCGGGACCCAGCCGTGATCGAGGGCCTGATCCGCTTCGGGGTCCGCAACCGCGTGCCGGTCACGCTGGTGATGTGGGCCCTCGTGCTCGGGGGCGTGTGGAGCGCGCTCACCATGCGCCGGGAGTTCTTCCCCGAGGTCGATCCCGACGCAGCGCAGGTCGTGCTGTCGTACGCGGGAGCGAGCCCGGCGGAGATCGAGGAAAGCCTTGCACGAAAGGTCGAGGATGCCGTCCGTGAGGAGGACGACGTCGAGAAGGTCACCACCAGCATCGTCGAGGGCGGCGGTGCGGTCGTCATCAAGTTCGGCGACGGGATCGACATCAACGAGAAGCTCGAGGACCTGCGTACGCGCATCGATGGCTTGCAGGACCTTCCGCCCGAAGCGGATCGCCTGAAGGTCATCGATTGGAAGCCGATCCTGCCCGTCGTGCAGGTCGCGGTCTACGGCAACGTGGATCCGCGCACCATCAAGACCGCGCTCCGCCAGGTCGAGGACGACCTGCGCGCCTGGCGGGGCATGGGCCGGATCCTGGTGGCCGGGCTGCGCGACGATGAGCTGCGCGTCGACGTGCGCGACGACGAACTCGTGCGCCACGGCATCCCGATCACGCGCGTGGCCGATGCGGTCGGCGCCTGGATGCGCGAGGTGCCCGGCGGTGCGGTGCGTTCCTCCGACGGTGAGGCGGCGGTCCGCACGCGAGGCATCGAGGAGCGCGCGCAGGCGATGAACGGCATCGTGCTGAAGGCGAGACCCGACGGCACGTCGGTCACGCTCGGTGACGTGGCCACGGTCGTCGAGGGCTTCACCGACGACATCACGGGATGGCGGTTCCAGGGCGAGCCGGGGGCGAACCTCACGATCCTGCGTGCCGTGGGCCAGGATGCGGTCCGCATGGCCGAGTTCACGCGCGGCTACGTCGCCGCCCGATCGGGGCAGGCCATGACGGCCAGCCCGCTCGACCGTCTGCTCGACAGTCCGCGCCTGCAAGGCTGGGAGGCAGGCTTGGCGCGAGGTCCCATGCCCGACGGCGTGCGCATCGCCAAGCACAACGACCTCGCTCGGTTGATCGAGGGGCGCATCGACCTCGTGACGGAGAACGCCTGGCAGGGAGCCGCCTTGGTGTTCCTCACGCTCCTGCTCGGGGTGTCGGTGCGCGGTGCATTCTGGGTGATGAACGGGATGGTCGTGGCGATCTTCGGCACGATCCTGCTCATGAACCTGGCCGGCGTGACCATCAACATGCTCACCATGTTCGGGCTGCTCATCGCGCTCGGCATGCTCGAGGACGACGCGGTCGTGTTCACCGAGTCGATCGATGACATGGCTCGCCGCGGCGCCGAGCCCGAGCGGGCCGCCATCGAGGGCACCACGCGCATCTTCTGGCCGGTCTTCGCGAGCATCCTCATCAGCATCGTGGCGTTCGTCCCGCTGGCGCTGGTCAAGGGCACGATCGGCGACCTGCTGAGCGACCTGCCCATCGTGGTGGCGCTCGCGCTGGCGGTCAGCCTGGTCGAAACCAGCTGGATGCTGCCGAGCCACATGGCGCACTCGATCGCGGTGTTCAGGCAGGGCCGGCGGGTGTGGCTCGATGTCGTGACCGCGCCGTTCGACCGTTGGCGCGACGGCCGCCTGTGGCCCTTCCTCGAGCGTCACTACCGTCGCCTGGCGACGTGGGCCGTCGATCACCGCTGGATGACCATCAGCGTGGCCATCGGCGGGTTCATCGTCAGCGTCGGCGCGGTGTTCGGCGGCCGGGTGCCGTTCGAGTTCCTGCCCAGCGACGACACCGAGAGCTTCTTCGTCGACTTCCGGCTGCCGCTCGGCTCGAGCATCGAGCGCACCCGGATCGTCGCCACGCACATCGAGGACGCGGTGCAGCAGCAGCCCGAGGTCCGTGCCGCGGTGACCCTGACGGGCTTCACCATCAACTACGAGACCGGCAGCGCGAACTCGATCAACGGCAACGTCGGCCAGGTCTTCGTGCAGCTTGCGCCGGTCGAGGAGCGTGATCGCCGCAGCGGCGAGGTGGCCGACTCGATCATCGCGGCGGTCGGCTCGATCCCGGAGATCGAGGACCTCCGCATCACCCAGGTCACCGGCGGCCCCGCCGGCGCGGACATCACGTACGAGTTCTCGAGCGAGGATCCGGGCGTGCTCGACGCGGCCGTCGACCGGCTGAAGCTGGCCATGGCGGGGATCGACGGCATCGTGTCGATCAACGACGACAACCTCTCGGCCGCTCCCGAGATCCAGGTGGAACTCAAGCCCAGCGCTGCGGCCCTCGGCTTCACGCCGATCGAGCTGGCACAGCAGGTGCGTGGTGCGGTCTATGGGCTCGATGCCCACGTCTTCACGGCCGACCGCGAGGATGTCGACGTCCGCGTGCGGCTCGATGCGTCCACGCGCACCACGCCGACCTTCACGCAGGACCTGTGGGTGATCTCGCCGGCCGGCCTTCCCGTGCCGTTGGCCGAGGTGGCCACGGTGCGCGAGGGCGTCGGCTACGCGCAGATCCGGCGCACCAACCGCATGCGCACCGTGACGGTGACCGGCGACGTGCGGGAAGGCGTGATCCCGGAGCAGGTGGTCGAGGCACTCGGGCCTTCGCTCGCGGCGATCGTGGCGGACACGCCGGGCCTCGTGGTCCGCGAGGGCGGCCGGCAGAAGGACCTGACCGATGCGTTCAGCACGCTGCCGCGGGCGGCGCTGACGGCGTTCCTGCTGATCTACGCGATCCTGTGCTGGCTCTTCGGCTCGTTCGTGCAGCCGTTCGCCGTCATGGCGACGATCCCCTTCGGCGTGATCGGTGCGGTCTGGGGCCACGCGATCATGGGCTACGAGCTCACCTTCCTGAGCCTGATCGGCATCGTCGCGCTGTCCGGCGTCGTCGTGAACAACGCGCTCGTGCTGGTCGAGTTCGTCAATGAACTCCGCGCCAAGGGCATGGTGCTCCACGATGCCCTGATCGAGGCCGGGACCATGCGCCTGCGCGCGATCCTGCTCACGAGCATCACGACGGTCTTCGGGCTCGCGCCTCTCATGCTCGAGCAGAGCTTCCAGGCACGGTTCCTGATCCCGATGGCCATCAGCCTGTGCTTCGGGCTGCTGAGCGCGACCATGCTCACGCTGCTGCTGCTGCCGGCCCAGTTGCTGGTGGCCGACTCCTTCGGCGGCTGGTGGCGCAAGGTCTCCGGCCGCAGCGGCCTGACGGGCGAGGGCGCATCGATCCCCGGCTGAGCGGCTAGAGTCCCTCGCATGGCGCGCAGGACCACCGTAGAACCAACGCTCGTCGCCGGCATCGATCTGGGCGGCACGAACATGAGCATCGGGATCGTCGATCCCAAGGGCCGCATCGTCGGCACGTGCAAGCGCAAGACCAAGGCCCACGAAGGCAAGGACGTGGTGCTCGACCGCATCGTCGAGGGCGTGGCGCGGGCGTGCGCGGAGGCTGCCGTGGAGCCCGGCGAGCTCGCTGCCGTGGGCATCGGCGCGCCGAGTGCGATCGACTTCGACCACGGCGTGGTCATCAATGCCGGCAACCTCGGTTGGAAGAACGTGCCGCTGCGTGACCTCCTGCAGCAGCGCCTGCGCCTGCCGGTGGTCGTCGACAACGACGTCAACGTCGCTGCCTGGGGCGAAGCCACGCTCGGAGCCGGTGTCGGCAAGGGCGACTTGCTGGCGGTCTGGGTCGGTACCGGGGTCGGCGGGGGCCTCGTGCTCAACGGCGGACTCTGGCGCGGGCCGCTCTTCACGGCGGGCGAGATCGGTCAGGTCATCCTCCAGCCCGGCGGCGCGCCCGGCCACCGGACGGTCGAGGAGTTCTGCAGCCGCACCGCGATCGTGCGCAGCATGGAGACGATCGCGGGCTTCTATCCGTCGAGCCGCTTCCACAAGGTGCGGGCGGAGAAGGAGGACGGACCGCTCGGCTCAGGGGCGATCCGTGACCTGTACGCCGAGGGCGACGAACTCACACAGCACGTCGTCGATGCGAGCGCCGGCATGCTGGGCCTGGCGATCGCGAACCAGCTCACGGTGCTGAGCCTGAAGACGGTCGTGCTCGGTGGCGGCGTGGTCGAGGCCCTCGGCAAGCCGTACGCCGCGAAGGTTCGCGAGAGCATCGTGGCGCATGTCTTTCCGTCGACCCTGCGCAAGGTGGATGTGCTCGTGACGCAGCTGGAAGACAAGGCCGGCGTGCTCGGTGCGGCGATGCTCGCGCGCACGGGCCGCTGACCAAGGTGGCCATCGGCGGGTGCGCCGCGCCCCGATGGATCACAGCGGGCAGGCCGCACCCCAGCGCGTGAGCAACGCGCCCAGGTCGGCGCCGTCGACCTTGCCGTCGTTGTTCATGTCGCTCGGTTCGCCCGCCGTCGCGGTGCCCCAGTTGGTGAGCATGGCACCCAGGTCGGCGCCGTCGATCGCGCGGTCATCGTTGATGTCGCCCGCGCAGGGCGGCAGCACGCGGATGAGTGCGGTCGTGTGGTTGCCGCCCGCAGCGAGGCCATCGACCGGATCGAGGTCCGACGGCAGCGTGCACTGCCCGTACGTGTTCCGGCCCCAGCACTTCACGCCGTAGGTGCTCGTGAGCACGAGCGTGTGATACCCGTCGGAGGCGATCTGGATGATCGGTCCGAGGTTCGCCGGCACGTTGAGCTGGCCGTAGCCGTTGTCGCCCCAGCAGCGCACGTTCCCGTTGGATTGCACGGCGGCCGTGTGGTAGTAGCCGGCGGCGATGCCCACGCACGGGCCGAGGTTGCTCGGCACGGTCGTCTGGCCCGCGTCGTTGAGGCCCCAGCAGCGCACGGTGCCGACGGTGTTGAGCGAGACCGAGTGGTAGCCACCCGCGGCAATGCGCGTGACCGTGCCCAGATTTGTGGGCACGTTGCACTGGCCATCCAGGTTCGCGCCCCAGGCGCGCACCACGCCACTGGTGTTCAGTGAGAGCGTGTGGTCGAGCGAGGATGAGATCCAGCCGACGATGCCCAGCCCGCTGGGCACCGCGCACTGGCCGAAGTCGTTCAGCCCCCAGCAGCGCACCGTGCCGTTGCTGATCAGCGCGACCGAGTGCCCGAACCCCGCCGTCACGTCGATCACGACGCCCAGGTTGGTCGGCACGTTGGACTGTCCGTAAGTGTTCTGGCCCCAGGCGCGCACCACGCCGTTGTTCTGCAGCGCGATCGTATGGTTCGAACCACCGTCGATCCAGGCCATGAGCGGCAGGCCCGCGGGCACGTTGCACTGGCCGGTCGCGTTGTAGCCCCATGCCCGCACGCCGCCCTCGACGCCGGCGTGCGTGACGGCGGTGAGCGAGGCGAGTGTTCCGAGGGCAACGGTGGACTGCAGGGCGTTCATGGGTGGGTCGTGAAGGTACGCCAAGCCCGGGGGACCTCCAATCGAATCGCGGGCAAAGTCGCTGATTCCCTCGCGCGATCGAGTCGACTCAGGCATCCAGCATGCGCGCTGGAGGCCGATCGGCCCTCGAGACGGTCACCTTGAGTCCGGGAAGCAGCCGTTGCAGGCGCCGCGCCAACACGCGCAGGTATGGGCGCTCGGTCTCGGTGTGGCCGCACAGGACCACGCTGGTCCCGTGGGCCGCCGCATCGAGCCGGTCGTGGTGCTTGAGTTCGCCGGTGATGAAGAGCGTGGCGCCTTGCTTGCGCGCGCCGGCGATCAGTTCGCCGCCGCTGCCGGCGCAGAGCCCAAGCACCGCATGGCGTTGCGATGGATCGCCCACGAGTTCGACCTGCCGCAGGCGCAGCCCCGACGCGAGCGTGCGCATGATCGAGCGCGCCGTCATCGGGGCACGCAGCCGCATGAGACGGCCTTGTCCCGCACGCGGCATCGGCACGGGAGCGAGCGCCTCGATCGTGAAGGCGGGTTCCTCGTACGGATGCGAAGCACGGATGGCCGCGATGACCGCCGGGAGGTTGCCCGTGCTGCAGACCTTTTCGAGCCGGCATTCCGTCACCCGCTCGAGCGTGCCGCGGGACCCGACCCGCGGACGTGCGCGTTCGCCCGGCATGAAGGTGCCGCTGCCCACGACCTCGAACGAGCAATGCGTGTACTCGCCGATCGTGCCCGCACCGGCGCGCGCCATCGCGGCGCGGACGGCATCCACGTGGTCGATCGGCACGTGCACCGTGACCCGGTGGGACTGGCCGGGCGGGGTGGCGGCGGCGGGTTCGAGCGGCACGGACTGGCCTTCACCGACCACGCTGCAGAGGAAGTCGTTGACGCCGCCGTCGGCCGCATCGAGTGCGGTGTGCGGCGAGAGCAGGGCGATGCCCGCACGCGCCGCGCGCAGGAGCAGGGCGCCCCGGGGAGTCGCATCGTTCAGCTGCCGGAGCGGTGCGAAGATCGGAGGGTGGTAGAGCACGATCGCCTGCGATTTCAGGCGGATCGCCTCGTCGAGGACGGCGTCGGTCAGGTCGATGGCCACCAGCGCACGCGAGCACGGCTGTGCTGCGGCACCCAGCACGAGCCCGACGTTGTCCCACTCCGCGGCCAGGCTCCGTGGGGCGATGTGGTCGAGCGCACGGAGGAGGTCGGAGGTGAGCATGGCGTGCATCTTCACGGGAACTTGGCGGTTTGGGCAAGCCATGGCGCCGAACCGATCGTAGAGTGCCCATGTGCACCGAAGGGGCAGGATGCCCGCAGGATGTGCACGCAGGAGGCGCTCCATGGGTGGACCCCGATCTGCCGGCCGATCCCCGTCCGCAACCGCCAGCCCCGCTTCGGGCAGGCACAGCGAGGAAGGCCAGCAGGTGCGCAAGCACTTCGTCCTCGACACGAACGTGCTGCTGCACAACCCCAATGCGATCTTCAAGTTCGACGAGCACGAGGTCGTGATCCCGTTGATGGTGATCGAGGAGCTCGACCGGTTCAAGAAGAACAACGACGAGACTGGGCGCAACGCGCGCCAAGTGATCCGCGCCCTTGACCGCCTGCGGGAGGCCGGGCCGCTGCACGAGGGCGTGGTCTGGAACGAGCAGGGCGGCAGCGTCCGCATCATGCGGTTCGATCCCGCCCCCAGCTGGGAACTCGAGGCCGACAAGGCCGACAACAGCATCATCGGCGTGGCGCATGCGCTGCATGCGCGCGGGCTCCGCGCGATCTTCATCAGCAAGGACATCAACGCCCGCGTGAAGTGCGACGCGCTCGGCGTGCCGGCCGAGGACTTCGAGGCTGGCCGCATCGAGAGCGACTGGCTCCACCCGGGCTACGTCACGCTCGCGGTGCCGCCCGACCTGATCGATGACCTGTACGACGAGCGCCAGCTCCCGCTGTCACGGCTCGAATCCTTCCCGAGCGTCGCACCCGACGGCACGGCGCAGGCCACGACCACGATCCTCGCGAACCAGTTCGTGGTGCTCGCCGACTCGACCGACTCGTCGCACACCGGCCTGGCGCGCCGGCTCGCGGACACCTCGCACCTCATCCCGGTCACCGGTCCGCGCAAGCCGGTCTTCGGCGTGCTCGCGCGCAACGTGCAGCAGACGATGGCGCTCGACCTCCTGCTCGATGACGAAGTCAAGGTGGTGAGCCTGATCGGTCCCGCCGGCACGGGCAAGACCCTGCTGGCGATCGCGGCGGGCCTGCAGAAGACGCTGCGCGAGGAGCGCTTCGACAAGCTCCTCGTGGCGCGCCCGATCATGCCGCTCGGTCGCGACATCGGCTACCTGCCGGGCGACAAGGACGAGAAGCTCTCGCTCTGGATGCAGCCGATCTTCGACAACATCACCTACCTGCTGAGCACGCGCGGCGGAAGCTCGTCGGAGCCCGACAGCAAGAGCACCGAGCAGCGGCTCGACCAGCTCATCGCCGGCGGCAAGGTGGTGCTCGAACCGATCACCTACATCCGCGGCCGCAGCATCCCGCACCAGTTCATCATCGTGGACGAGGCGCAGAACCTGAGCCCGCACGAGGTCAAGACCATCGTCAGCCGCGTCGGCGAGGGCACGAAGATCGTGCTCTGCGGCGACATCGGCCAGATCGACAGTCCGTACCTCGATGCCGCGAGCAACGGCCTGGCGCACCTCATCGAGCGCATGAAGGGCCAGCGCATCGCCGGCCACGTCACGCTCTCGAAGACCGAGCGCAGCGAACTGGCGAGCCTCGCGGCCGAGATCCTCTGAGCGGTCCACGCTGTCGTAGCGGTCGTGGCGCCGGTGATGGTGCCGGTGATGGCGCCGGTCGTGCAGCCGATCAGTGACCGGCCGGTCCCGCAGCGAGCCGCTGCGTGCCGACCGCCAGCAGTGCCACCGCCGCCTTTTCGTGGCTTTCCCTGCATTCCCTGTCCGGATCGGAGTCGGCCACGATGCCACACCCGGTCCAGTAGGAGAGTCGCGTCCCGCCCTCGGCCTCCTCGAGACCGAACGTCCTGATCGCGACGTTCAGGGCCACGGCGCCGTCATCGCCGAGCCAGCCGAGGGCGCCGCAGTAGGGGCCGCGCGAGAAGGGCTCGAGCTCATCGATGATCTGCATGGCCCGGATCTTCGGGGCACCCGTGACCGAGCCCGGGGGGAACGTCGCGCGCAGGAGCGCTGCATGGCCGATCCCGTGCCGGAGCGTGCCCGACACCTCGGCGACGGCGTGCTGCACGGTGGGGTGCCGCTCGATCGAGCGCGGCTCGCTCACGCGCACGGAGCCGATCGTGCAGACCCGCCCGAGGTCGTTGCGCATGAGGTCGACGATCATGTGGAGCTCGGCGCGCTCCTTGTCGCAACGTTCCAGTTCGTCCGCACACCCATCCGCTGCGCGCGTTCCCTTGATCGGGCGCGTGCGGACCGTGCGCGTGCGGGGATCGACGGACAGGAAGAGCTCCGGGGACACGCTCAGCACGGCGCACCCCGGCCCGAGTTCCGCGTAGGCGCCGTAGCGAGCGGGGATGCGATCGAGGACGCCGAGCGCCCAGTCGCGCATCGGCATCGGTACGAAGCCCGTCCAGGCTCGTGCGATGTTGGCCTGGAAGATGTCACCCGCCCGGACGAACTCGCGCACGCGCGTCACGGCGCGGGCATAGTCGGCGTCGCTCGTGCGGGGCTCGAGCCAGCCTGCCCGAAGTCCCGGAAGCTCGGCGATCGGTGGCAGGCCTGCGCTGGTCCACGATCGTCGCTCATGGTCGAACGCGTGCACCCTGCGGGCGCGCAGAAGCGTGCCGTCGCCGAACGGCGATGCGTGCGGCGTCGTGGATGCCCGCGCCGAGGGTTCGATGGTGGCGCCGAGCCCGTACGAGAGGCTGGCGATCCAGCCGTCGGCCCCGTCCGGCGCGGGCGTGGACAGGGTGTCGAGCAGGCGCGTGCCCTGGCCGCTGCCGGCGTGCACGGCCCGCTCGACCTCCACGAGCGTGCTGGTTCGGGCATGGGGCCCGCCTCCGCCGCTCGAGAGCAGGGCGATCGGTGCCGTCGTGTCGCAGCCGAGCGCCCGCCGAATGGGCTCATCGAGGGTGGGGATCAGGGCCTCGGCCATCGCACGATCCTAGCGATCCCGGCAGGGGGAATCGCTACACTCAACGACCCGCCCGGGCCCGGACCTCCACGCAGGTCCGACGCGCCCAGGCGCATCCGATCGAACCCCCAACGAGGCCTCCACACCATGCCCCCGAGCACCATGCGCCGTCCCGCCAAGCGATCCTCCACCACCAAGTCCTCGAAGGCCGCCAAGGCCAGCAAGGCCGGCAAGGCAACGATGGCCGCGAAGCCGGCGAAGTCCACCAAGCCGGCGAAGTCGTCGAAGTCCACCGCATCGTCCAAGGGGGTTCGCGGCATGGCCAAGCCGATGCCGAAGTCGGGCAAGATGGTCTTCTACTTCGGTCGCACCAAGTGCGAGGGCAAGGCCGACCAGAAGCTGCTCCTGGGCGGCAAGGGCGCCAACCTCGCCGACATGACCTCGATCGGCCTGCCGGTGCCGCCCGGCTTCACGATCACGACCGACACCTGCGCCCGGTACTACACCGAAGGTCGCCGCCTGCCCAAGGGCCTGATGGACGAGGTCCGCGGCCACATCGCCACGCTCGAGAAGGAACTCGGCAAGAAGCTCGGCGACATGCGCAACCCGCTGCTCGTCAGCGTGCGCTCGGGCGCCGCCGTCAGCATGCCGGGCATGATGGACACGGTGCTCAACCTGGGCCTGAACGACCTCGTCGTGCTCGGCCTGGCCGAGGCGACCGGCAACCGCCGCTTCGCCTTCGACGCGTTCCGCCGCCTGATCAACATGTTCGGTGACGTCGTGATGGGCGTGGATCACCACCACTTCGAGCGTGAGTTCGATGCCGTGAAGACCAAGTACGGCGCGGCGAGCGACACCGATGTGCCCACGGTCGGCCTCGAGGAACTCTGCTTCGCCTACAAGCGCATCTACCGCGAACACGTGGGCGAGGAGTTCCCGCAGGACCCGATGAAGCAGCTCGAGCTGTCCATCGAGGCCGTCTTCAAGAGCTGGAACGGCGACCGCGCGATCTCCTACCGGAACATCAACGGCATCAAGGGCCTGAACGGCACCGCGGTGAACGTCCAGGCCATGGCCTACGGCAACATGGGTGACGACTCGGGCACGGGCGTGGCCTTCACGCGCGACCCGTCGACCGGCGAGAACGTCTTCTACGGCGAGTTCCTGGTGAACGCGCAGGGCGAGGACGTGGTGGCCGGCATCCGCACGCCGCGCCCGATCAGCGAGATGGATGACTGGATGCCGGCGGTCTACAAGCAGCTCCTGAAGGTGCGCTCGACGCTCGAGAAGCACTACAAGGACATGCAGGACATCGAGTTCACGGTCGAGAAGGGCAAGCTCTTCATGCTCCAGACCCGCAACGGCAAGCGCACCGGCACGGCCGCCGTGCGCGTGGCGGTGGAGATGGTGAAGGAGAAGCTGATCGACGAGAAGACCGCGCTCAGGCGCATCCCCGCCGGTGACCTGACGCAGCTGCTGCTGCCGAGCTTCCAGGCGAAGGACAAGGCCGGCGTCACCGTGCTCACCAAGGGCATCGGCGCCAGCCCGGGCGCAGCCACCGGCAAGCTCGCCTTCACCGCCGCCGAGGCCGTCGAGCGCGCCCACGCGGGCGAGCACGTGCTGCTCGTGCGCAAGGAAACCAGCCCCGAGGACGTCGAGGGCATGCACAAGGCCGTCGGCATCCTCACCAGCACCGGCGGCAAGACCAGCCACGCGGCGGTCGTCGCGGTCGGCTGGGGCAAGTGCTGCGTCGTCGGCGCGGGCGAGCTCTCGATCGACACCGAGGCCGGCACCCTGACCGTGGCGGGCCGGACCTTCGGCCGCCACGACGTGCTCTCGATCGACGGCACCACCGGCGAGGTGATGCTGGGCAGCGTGTCGCGGACCGTGCCCGAGTCCCTCGGCGGCGACTTCGCCACCATCATGCAGTGGGCCGATCGCCACGCGCGCATGAAGGTGCGCACGAACGCCGACACGCCGGCCGACGCACGCCGCGCGCGTGACTTCGGTGCCGTGGGCATCGGCCTGTGCCGCACCGAGCACATGTTCTTCGAGGGCGACCGCATCAAGGCCGTGCGCCAGATGATCCTGGCCTCGGACCGCCCCCAGCGCGAGGCGGCGCTGGCCAAGCTGCTGCCCTTCCAGCGCGAGGACTTCATCGGCATCTTCACGGCGATGGACGGCCTGCCCGTGACGGTGCGCCTGCTCGACCCGCCGCTGCACGAGTTCGTGCCGCACGAGCATGCCCAGCAGGAGGAGCTTGCCCGCGAGGCCGGCGTGCCCGTCGCCGAGGTCAAGCGCCGCGTGGCCCAGCTGCACGAGCACAACCCCATGCTGGGGCATCGTGGCTGCCGACTCGCGGTGACCTACCCCGAGATCCTCGTCATGCAGGTGCGCGCCATCGTCGAGGCGGCGCTCCATTGCCTCGAGCAGGGCATCGATGCCCAGCCCGAGATCATGATCCCGCTCGTCGGCACCCGCCGCGAACTCGCGATGCTGCGTGAGCTCACGGCGCGCACCATCGCCGAGGTCTGCACCGAGCGCGGCGTCAAGGCGCCGAAGATCCCGATCGGCACCATGATCGAGATCCCGCGCGCAGCCGTGACCGCCGACGAGATCGCCGAGTCCGCCGAGTTCTTCAGCTTCGGCACCAACGACCTGACGCAGATGACCTTCGGCTTCAGCCGCGACGACATCGGTTCGTTCCTGCCCGGCTACATCGACAAGGGCCTGCTCGACAAGGATCCGTTCCAGTCGATCGACCAGGACGGCGTGGGTCAGCTCGTGCGCATGGCCTGCCAGAAGGGCCGCCAGGCGCGCGAGAAGCTCAAGCTCGGCGTCTGCGGCGAGCACGGCGGTGATCCGGCGAGCATCTCGTTCTTCGGTTCCTGCGGGCTCGACTACGTGAGCTGCTCGCCGTTCCGAGTGCCGGTGGCGCGGCTGGCCGCGGCGCAGGCCGCGCTGGCATGAGCCGAGCGGCCACGGCTGCGTCGCTCGCGGTGCTCCTTGGTGCCTGCACCACGGGCGGTCCGTACGTCGCGCCCGCGCCGGTCCCGACGCAGGCCGTCATCCACGCGCCGCTGGCGTACGACGCGCCGTTCGTCCGGGTGCCGCCGTCGCTCGACGGCCGCTTCGAGGCCGATCCCGCGTGGGCCGCCGCGCCGTGGTCGACCGACTTCGTCGACATCGAGGGGCACGCCAAGCCGGCACCGCGCTTTCGCACGCGCATGAAGATGTGCTGGGACGACGCGTTCCTCTACGTGCTCGCCGACATGCAGGAGCCCGACCTCTGGGCCACGCTCACGCGGCACGACGAGATCGTCTTCCGCGACCACGACATCGAGGTCTTCATCGATCCCGACGGCGACACGCGCGAGTACTACGAGATCGAGGTGAACGCGCTCGGCACGGTCTTCGACCTCTACCTGCACACGCCGTACCGGGCGGGCGGTCCCGCCGAGCATGGGTGGGATGCGACCGGCATGCGGCAGGGGATCGACCTGCGCGGGACGCTGAACGATGCGCGTGACCGCGACGACGGCTGGTCGATCGAACTCGCGATTCCCTGGGCGTGCCTGCAGCCGATGGGTGCACCCGGCTCTGGCGCCAAGCACCAGGCCGTGGCGCTTCCCCCACGGGCCGGCGATGCCTGGCGCATCAACTTCAGCCGCGTCGAGTGGACGCTCGAGGTCAATGACGGCGCCTATGCCACGGTGGCGGGCCGGCCCGAGGACAATTGGACCTGGACCCCGCAGTGGGAAATCAACATGCACGTGCCCCAGCACTGGGGCACGGTGCGATTCATCAAGGAGCAGCCGTGAACAGCCCGAGCAGCATGGACACCACCGCACGCATCATGGAGCGGCTGGGCATCACGCCCACCGATGGATCGCTGTACCACCAGATGCTGCCCCGCATGCTGCAGGCTGCGCAGCTCACCGGGTTGCCGGACGACCAGCGCATCGTGATGGCGCAGCCCAAGAGCGAGATCACCACGCACTTCCCGGTGCTCATGGACGACGGCTCGTACCAGCTCTTCACGGGCTACCGCATCCAGCACAACAACGCGCTCGGGCCCTTCAAGGGCGGGCTGCGTTTCCACCCGCACGTGAATGCCGAGGACCTCAAGGGACTCGCCATGCTCATGACCCTGAAGTGCGCGTTGCTCCGGCTGCCGTTCGGGGGCGCCGCCGGTGGCGTGGCCTGTGACCCGCGCCTCCTGACCCGCGACGAACTGCAGCGCGTGGTGCGCCGCTTCGCGAGCTCGATCAGCCACCAGATCGGTCCGGACCTGGACGTCCCCGGCCCGGAGGTCGGCGCCGACAGCCAGACCATGGCCTGGTTCGTGGACACGATCGTGCAGACCTCGCCGGAATCCACGCGCCAGCTGATGAGCGCGTGCGTCACCGGCAAGCCGCCCGAGATCGGTGGGTATGCCGGCCGTGACACGGCAATCGGTCGTGGCTTCATCGCGGTGCTCGAGGAGATGCTGCCTGACTTCGGGCACGGCCTCGATGGGCTTCGCTACACGCTCTCGGGCTACGGACGCGTGGGCAGCCAGATCGCCCGCTTCATGCAGTCGCGTGGTGCGGTGCTCGTGGGCGTGAACATCCGCAACGGTGCGCTCGTGAATCCCGAGGGCATCGATCCGGTCGCCCTCTGGCGCCATCTCGCCGCAGCCGGCGGCCCCAACGGCTTCGCCGGGGCGAACCTGGTGGGCGAAGAGCCGTTCTACCGCACGCCCGCCGACCTCCTCGTGCTGGCTGCGGGCGAGCGCACGCTCGATGCACAGCGTGCGGAGTGGGTCGCGCCGCCACTCATTGCCGAGGCCGCCAACCTGCCCTGGACGCCCGAGGCCGACGACATCCTGGCGCGTCGTGCGATCGACGCGATCCCGAGCGTGCTCTGCAACTCGGGGGCCGTCGTGGGCAGCTACATCGAATGGGTGCAGAACCGCGCGTACACGAGCATCACGCCGACGGAGTTCGACGAGCGCCTGCAGCTCACCGTGTCGCTCGCTGCACGCCGCGTCAAGCTGGCCCGCATGCGCTACGAGTGCGACTGGCGCGCGGCGGCGTACTGCGCTGCGCTCGATCACCTCGGCCGCGTCTATGACCTGCGCGGCTTCTTCCCCTGAACCGCCGCAGGGAGCACGCCATGCCGAGCATCTTCACGCGCATCATCCGGGGCGAGATCCCCAGCCACCGCGTGCACGAGGATGCGCACGTCGTTGCGTTCCTCGACATCGCGCCGCTGGCGCCGGGGCATGTGCTCCTGGTGCCCAGGCAGGAGGTCGAGTTCCTGCACCAACTCGATGACGCGCACGCCGCCGCACTCGGTGCGGCGCTGCCCAAGGTCGCGCGCGCGATGCTGGCGGCCACCGGCGCCACGGCCTACAACCTCCTGCAGAACAACGGCGCGCTCGCGCACCAGGCCGTCCCGCACGTGCACATGCACCTGATCCCGCGGTTCGAGGATGGTCGTGGACTCGGCATCGGCTGGCGTGCGGGATCGCTCGATCATGCCGAGGCGGCGGCGCTCGCGGCGCGGATGCGGGAGCTGGTGGCGTGACCACGCCCGCGTGGACCGAGGCGTGCGAACGGGAGGCGCAGCGGGTCGTCCATGCATCGCTCAGCGAGGATCTGGGCGAGCGCGGTGACCTGACGAGCACCTTGGTCATGCGGTGCCGGGACATCGGCGGTGGGGCGTTGCGCGCCGCCGTCGTCGCGCGCGAACCGGGTGTGCTGGCTGGCGTGCGCACCGCGTCCATCGTGGCGTCGGCGGTGGGTGCGGCGTGGGAACAGCATCTGCACGACGGCAGCGCGCTGGCCGTAGGTTCGGTCGTGGGACACCTGCATGGCCAGGCGACCGGCGTGCTCGCCGGCGAGCGCACGCTGCTCAACCTGCTGGGTGTCCTCTGCGGGACGGCCACGATCACGCGTCGCTTCGTCGAGGCCGTGTCCGGCACGCGCGCACGCATCTGTGACACGCGCAAGACGCTGCCGGGCCTGCGTCGGCTGCAGAAGTTCGCGGTCGCGTGCGGTGGCGGCACGCCGCACCGCATGGGGCTGCACGATGCGGTGCTCGTGAAGGACAACCACCTGGCCGGCCTCGACCCGGCGGGCATCGCGTCGCTTGCCGTGCAGGTTGCGCCGCAGGCGCGCTCCGCAGGTGCCGCGTTCATCGAGTTCGAGGTGGATGGCCTCGACCAGTTCGATGCTCTGCTTGCGCTTCCCGCAGGCATGATCGACATGGTGCTCCTGGACAATTTCGATCCCGCGATGCTTCGCGAAGCCGTCTCGCGTCGTGATGCACGCGCGCCCGGACTGCTGCTCGAAGCCAGCGGCGGCGTGACGCTCGACACCGTGGCCTCGATCGCGGCGACCGGTGTGGATCGCATCTCGGTCGGTTCGCTGACCCACAGCGTTCGATCACTGGACCTTGGCCTGGACGCACTCGCGTGATCGATCCGACGCACGTCCCTGCGCACGCCGAGCCCGGCCGCGCCGGGACCGCACCCATCGAAGCCTGGCCTGACCGACTCGATGCGGCATGCCGTGGGCTCTGCTTCCTGCAACGCGCCGTGGTCGTGCGCGAGACCGGATCCACGCAGGACCTGGCGCGTGGTCGCGCGGCAGGCGATGTGGTGGTGGCCTGGCGCCAGACCACCGGGCGAGGCCGCGATGGCCGCACCTGGGCCGACACGGGCCTTGATGGCGTGGCGGTCACGGCGGTCGCCGCGGTGCAGGGGCCGTGGATCGCCCTCGCCGCGGGTGTTGCGGCCGCCGAGGCGATCGAACGCGTTGCTCCGACGATCACGGTCGGCCTGAAATGGCCCAACGACCTGATGATCGCCGGCCGCAAGGTCGGTGGTGTGCTCATCGAGCATGATGGAGCCGCCTCACTGATCGGCATCGGCATCAACGTGGGCCAGACTGGGTTCGTGGGCGAACTCTCGAGCCGCGCGACGAGCCTCGCCGTCGCCGGCCTGCAGGTCGATCGGATCGCGATCCTCGAGGCCCTGCTCCCGGCCCTCGATCGCCATCTCGGTTCGGGCGAAGCTGCCGCCATCGAGGCCTTCCGCCGCCGTGACATGCTGCGTGGGCGCGTGGTCCGCATCCGCACGTCGGCCGGCCCGGTCGAGGGCATCGTCGAATCGATCGATCCTCTCGTCTCGATCACGGTCCGGACGGTCAGCGGGGTCCACCAGGTCGACGCATCGACCGCACGCATCGAGTCCTTCACCTGATGCATGTGGGTCGTGAGGATCATGTGCGTCAGGTGAGTCATGTCGGCTTGATCCGGCAGTCGTTGGGCTAGACTCGAGCACATGCACCGAAGTGTCCTTGCCTTCGCCCCGGTCGTTGCGATCGCCACGCACGCCGCACTGGCACAAGTGGCCGCGCCGGTCCAGGCCACGCAGGTGGCTCCCGGCACGGATACGCCGCTGAACGATGACCTCCGCGATGTCATGAGCCCGGATCTCCGCGGGCCGACCGGGTTCCGCCAGGTCTACGCCCTCACGGACTCCAGCGGCAACACCAAGTACATGCGCGGCAACGGCGGCCTGTACATGGTGTACGACCGCGGCGCGTACATCGCCTACGGCGGCAAGTACCACCAGCTGACTCCTCCCGGTGCCACCTACTACATCGGCTCGGGCTCGCTGCAGCAGGCCATGGGTACGGCGCCCACCGGACCTCGTCGCGGCGTTGACCTGACCGCGAAGGACGTGCCGCAGCCGCTCGGGCCCGGCATGGTCGCCGGTGCCAATGGCGCGGCATCGCAGCAATCCACGGCCGTCGCGCCGAGCCGGCCGCAGGGCACGGCATCCGTCGCCGTCGTCGGATCCAAGCAGCCCGTGGCCACCGGCGGTGGCGTCATGCTCCTCCCGCTCGCGCGCCTGACCGACGGCGGTTGGCCGGCGACCATCGATGTGCAGCTCGACGATGGCCGCACGCTGCAGGCCCTCGTGGCGGTGCTCGAGAACGTAGCCGACACGCGCCGCACCTCATGGACCCGCGCCCAACAGTTGGCCGCGCTGACGCCGTTGGCCGCCTGGTCGAGCCAGGAGGCGCCGGACCAGGTGGGGCAGGTCATTGCGCTGCTGGAGACGCCGATCGGTTTCCGCGGCAGCCTCACGCTCGGTGCATCGGCGCTGCAACCGCGCTGGATGGAGATGCAGGAGCGGGGTGGGCAGGGGATCGCCGCCTTCGAGCCCTTTGCGCTCGATACGCCGGATCTCGGCGCTCCCAACGATTGGTTCCGCGTGGCGATCATGGCCCGAGCCCAGGGCAAGGCGCCACCGGAGCCATCGGGAACACCGGCTGATGCGATGTTCGCCCGGCACGTTGCCTACCTGTGGATCGCGGCGCTCGACCGGCTCGAGCGTGCCGACGCCGCGCTCGCCGACCGCGCTCGTGCGCTGGTCACGGGCATCGCGCGCGGTCGGAGCCCGCAGGGTCGCGACCTGTCCATCGCGGCGTGGCTGGCCGACGAGGAACTCGAGGGCCAGCTGCTCGACCTCATGCTCGATCCATCGCTCGATGATCGGACGATGGTGACCCAGGTCGATGGTTGGATCTCCACGCGGCTGGCGCCGCTGGCGTGGGTCGAATCCGACGGAGGCGACCAGGTCACGATCGGCTTGGCGAATCCGCTGCCCGAGGCGCAGGCGGTGGCGCTCGAGTGGCTCACGGGTGCATCGCAGGTGGACAAGGAAGTCCTGGGTGCGAACGAACTCCGGTTCGTCACGCTGGCGCGCCCCGATCCCAAGAGCGAGACCGCATCCCGCCTGGCGATCACGGTGGGCTATGCGCGCAGCGTGCTCACGATCGCTCCCGGCCGATTCGCGGTCGTCCCGCCCGGTCTGGCGCTGCGCCAGTTCCTTCCCGCGGCGAGCCTCGCCGAGGTGCGCACCGGTCGACTCGCGCCGGTCCCCAGCGGGTGGCAGACGACCGCGAGCCTGCGGCGATCGAAGGACGGATGGGAAGTCTTCATCGAAGCGCTGCGGCCGGTGGCGGCGCGCGGTGACGTCGAGGACCTCGTCACCGTCGCGATCGGTGCACGGCCGGCCATCGAGGTCGTGGTGAACTCCCGCGGTTTGGCGACCGACGGCCTGCGCCATGCTCCCAACGGTGATGCACCGACCGTGCTCGCCATGGACTTCAGCGATCGCTGGCGGGCCACGGTGCGCCTGCCGGCGTCGTGGATCGGGACGGCGTCGATCCTGCCGCTGGGCGTCCAGCGCAGCTGCCGGATGACGGACCTGCAGTGCGCCGGCCTGCCTCCCATGCCGTGGCACGAGGGGCCGTGCATGCTCCAGGCCGATCTGTCGACCTGGCCCAAGTGACCACTCGATGATGCGCGGGGGTCCGCCCATGCGCGGCGCCGCGCCCGGGTCTCCCTATACTCGCGGCCATGGCTCGCCAAGGAAGGCCGCTCCCCAAGGTCGTCGCGCTGCTCAACCAGAAGGGCGGCGTCGGCAAGACCACCAGCACGGCCAACCTCGGCGCTGCGTTCGCGCGACTCGGCAAGCGCGTGCTGCTCATCGACCTCGATCCGCAGAGCAACCTCTCGATGCACTTCGGGGTGGAAGCGGAGCCGACGCAGCCGAGCGTGTACGACCTGCTCGTCGGCGACGGCATCGATGCGGCCTCGGTGATCGTGAAGGCGCGCGAAGGCCTCGACTTCATGCCGGCCGTCACCGAACTCGCGCTCGTCGAGGGTGAACTCGCGCAGCAGCCCGACATGCAGCGCACGCTCGAGTGCGCGGTCGCTCCGGTGGCCGGGGACTACGACCTCATCCTGCTCGATTGCCCGCCGAGCCTGGGCGTACTCAGCGTGAACGCGCTCACCATGGCCGACGAGGTCTTCGTGCCCATGCTCGCGCACTACCTCGCGCTGCGCGGGCTCGAGAAGCTGCTCGAGACCGTGCACATGGTGTCGCAGGGGCTGAACCCGCGGCTGCGGGTGACGGGCGTGCTGCTCTGCCAGCACGAGCAGCAGTCGCTGCACGGGCGCGCGGTCGTCGATGAGATCGCGGCCCAGCTCGCGCGCTACGAGGGGACGGGCCTGCCCTGGGATGGCTGCGCGATCCTGCAGCCGCCCGTGCGCCGCAACATCAAGCTCGCCGAGGCGCCGAGCTTCGGCCAGACGATCTTCGACTACGCGCCGCAGTGCCCGGGTGCCGGCGACTACATGCAGATCGCGCTGCACCAGGTCGAACGCTGGTGGCCGAGCGAGGCCGAGCCCGCGCCGGCGCCCAAGGCCCGCACCAAGCGGAGCAAGCCGGCCGTCGCGGGAACGCCCACGCAGGATGCCCCTGCAGCCGGGGCCTGACCCATGCGGCCCGGTGCGCGCGGCACATTGTGGTGGCGCGCGCTGGCGTGGGTCGCCCTCGCCACGGTCTTCACGGCCACGCACTGGCCCAACCTGCAGCTCGACCTGCCGATGCGTGGCAGCGACAAGGTTCTGCACGCGGTGGCGTTCATGATGCTCGCCCTGGTCTGGTGGCCGACGGGGTTCATCCGCAGCGTGCCGCTCTTCGCGCTCGCCGCGGCGGCATGGTCGATCCTCGACGAGGCCCTGCAGGCGCTCCCCATCGTGCACCGGCACGCCGGCGTCGAGGATGCCGTGGCCAATCTCTGCGGCATCCTGATCGCCACGCTCGTGATCATCGCCATGCGGCAGGATCCACGGGCGCCCGGCCATGCGGTGCGGGCACTCTCATGGCGGATGGTCATCGACCGGCCCCAGGCATGGATGGCGTGTGCGGCGAGTTCCGCCCTCGGCGCGATGGCCGGCGGCGTCATCCTGGTCACCGCGCAGTCCATGCTGCGTCAGCCGATCAAGCCGATGCACAGCGCGCTGATCGGCGCCACGCTCGGCATCGCCGTGGCGCTGCATGCGACGATCGTCGTCCTGATGCGATCGATGGAAGCCCGTGTTCGCGCGCAGCGGTGCTGCACGACCTGCGGTGCACCAGGCGTGCATGGTCCAGCCTGCGCCGGGTGTGGGGCGCTTGTTCCTGAAGCGACCTGGATCACGCCGATCTCGCGCTCGCTCGGTGGCGTCCCGGATCGCCACTGGGTCCGCGTCGGTCTCGTGCCGGTCGGCATCGCCGGCGTGGTGCTCGTGATGATCATGGGTGCCTCGATCGCCCTGTCGATCCGCCGTGATCCGGTGCTGCAACCGTACCTGGGGCCCGAGGTCGATCCGGGCATGCGCCTGGTGCTCGACGCCGTGGCGCTGGCCGTGGCCGCAAGCGTTGGACTCTGGTGGTCGCGCCGCGCAGCGCAGCGGATCCGCGCACGTGAGTCCTTCGAGTGCCTGGCGTGCGGCCATGACCTGCGCGGTGCGCAGCGTGAATCCGGCGTGGGCTGCTGCAGCGAATGCGCCGAGCCGTTCAGGGCCGATCCCGTCGGTGCCGCGCGGCAGGAAGGCTGACGCATGACCATGGTGGACGTGACGGTGATCGGTGGCGGGCTCGCAGGGCTCGCGTGCGCGCAGTCGCTCGAATCGCGCGGCCGGACCTGCGTGGTGCTCGAGGCTGGCGACGCGGTCGGCGGCCGTGTCCGTACCGATCGCGTCGATGGCCACCTCGTCGATCGGGGCTTCCAGGTGCTGCTCGACTCGTATCCCGAACTGCCGCGGGTCGTCGATCCGTCGTCGCTGGGACTGCGCTCCTTCATCGCGGGTGCACGCGTTCGCACGCGCGATGGCTGGGGCCGTGTCACCCATCCTCTGCGTCATCCCGTGGCCGCCGTCATGGACCGTTTCGCGGGCAGCATGCGCTGGTCCGATGCGCTCGCGTTGGCGCCGCTCGCCTGGCGGGCGTGGCGCGGCGGTGCGCTGCCCTCGCTCGGTGCGACCTCGGCGCACGGCGTGGTGGTGAACGCCGGCGTGGGCGCAGCGACCATCGACTCGTTCCTCCGTCCGTTCTTCGCGGGCGTGTTCCTCGACCCGTCGATGCAGGCCGATGCCGCGGCGTTCGACTTCCGGTTCTCGATGTTCGCGCGCGGTCGTGCCACGCTGCCGTCCCAAGGCATGGGGATGCTGCCCACGGCGATGTCCGCGCGAGTGGCGCCCGGCACCATCAGGCTGGGCACCCGCGTGCGCGGGATCGATCGGTCCGGCACGGGCTGGACGGCCATCGTCGATGGCGGCGCCATGCAGTCGCGGGCGATCGTCCTGGCCACCGACGGCCCGTCGACGCGCGCGCTCGTGGGTTCGCTTCCCGAACGACCGTGGTGTTCCACCATGCAGTTCACCTTCGACATCGCCCGAGCCGAAGCGCCGGCCGCGATGCTCAGTCCGATCCTCTTCCTCGACGGACTCTCGCGCGGGCCGGTCAACCACGCCGCCGCCGTGAGCGTGGTGCAGCCCTCGTACGCACCTGCGGGGCGCGTGCAGTGGTCGGCCAACGTGGTGGATCCCTCGTGGCTCGCACACGCCGATGGAACGATCGAGGCCGCCGTGCGCGAACAACTCTGCGGATGGTTCGGTACGACCGCCCCGCAGTCGTGGCGGCTGCTGCGGGCCCAGCGCGTCGAGCACGCCCTGCCGCGACAACACGCCGGCGACCGTCCGCCCGAAGGCTCGGCGTCACCCGAACCGGGCGTGATCCTCGCCGGCGATCAGGTCGGTGACGCGAGCATCAACGGCGCGATCGCCAGTGGGCGGCATGCGGCCGAGCTTGCGGAGCGCGTGCTCGCGGGCTGAGGCGTTCGCGCTCGTCCTCTCGCGCCCTCGGGCCCTGGCTGCGCGGACGCGCTCGCCCCACTAGGGCGCGAGTGGTTGCTCCGCGCCGTCCTCCCGCGCCCTCGGGCCCTGGCTGCGCGGACGCGCTCGCTCCACTAGGGCGCGAGTGGTTGCTCCGCGCCGTCCGTTCGCGCCCTCGGGCCCATGGCTGCGCGGACGCGCTCGCTCCACCAGGTTTCGCTCGCGCTCACGTCCGTCGCTCGGCGG
>JAIXYQ010000001.1 GCA_027490145.1 Planctomycetaceae bacterium | reverse complement strand
GCACCGCGCTGGACCCCGGCTTCACCGACGGCGGCACCGTGCGTGACATCAACAACGGCGCCGGTTGGTACGACGCCACCCCCGGCACGGCCAACACCGTGACTGGCGGCCGCATGCTCCTCATGCAGATCGTCCGCACCGCGGCCAACGACTCGGTCTACACCGCCAACCTCTCGCTCACCTTCAAGGTGAGCGGCACGAGCACCCCGATCCAGCCTGGCGCGTTCCAGTACTCGATCGGTGTCCCGGCCCCGGGCGCCATTGCCCTCGCGGGACTCGCCGGCCTCACCGGCCGTCGTCGCCGCTGATCGCGGATCGCTCATCCCGAGCGTCATCCTGACTTTTCCGTGCCCGCCTGGCTTGCCAGGCGGGCACGTTTCATTTGCGCGGGCCATCGTGTCCCCGCGCGCGCGTCACGCCCGGATCATTTTGGATTTCGACCGATGATTGACTTCTTCAGGAACCTTTCTGTGGGGCGCAGCGCATAGACCGTCGAAGCTGGCACCCCTCGCCAGTGGCTGATCCAGGTATCCCCTCACAACCCGTTTTCGGGAAGGAAAGAAAGATGCGCACGCCCTCCGTGTTCGTGTCGTCGGCTGTGGTTCTTGCCGCGATGTCCCCACTCGCTCCTGCAGGTTTCACCGGCTTCTCGGTGGTCCGCGGCCAGGGAAACCCCAACGGCAACGTCGTCTGGGAGATCCGCGCCAACTTCAATTCGACGGGACTGTCCGCCGGCCAGCAGTGGGTCTTCCTGAACGCCTACAACTGGACCACGCTTGGCGGCTCCCTCAGTGCCCTGCACAACGACGGCTTGTCGTCGTGGGACGCGTCGTACACCGACGCCGCGAACTCGAGCACCGACTCGTTCGTCACCGCGACGGGCACCTATGGCTCAGGGACCGCACTCGACCCGAACTTCAACCCGGCGACCGGCAGCTCGATCCCGGCACTGGCCGGCTGGTACGACGGCACCCCCGGCGTGAACAACCTCGTCGACTCCAATTCGATGTCGTTCATGGTCGCGCAAATCGTCCGCTCCCCGACTGCGTCGCTCTTCGTTGGGTCACTGGAGTTGACGTACAAGGCGACCGGTACGGCGGTCGGCATCTTCGGCAACGGGACCTTCGTGATCCCCGGGATCCCCGCTCCCGGCGCCGTCGCACTGGCCGGCATGGCCGGGCTGACCGGCCGCCGTCGCCGCTGAACCATCGCTGGCCGGGACCGGCGCGGCCCTCAGGCGCCCCGCACGGCTGCCGGCCCCGAAGGCACCCGCCTCCGCAGCTCAACTGTCGCACGCCCGCCTGGCCGCCAGGCGGGCGTGCTTGCTTTGATCCAGATGCCGGCCGAGGCCTGCAGGCCTCCCCGGGGAGGAAACGGGCCGGCTCGGGCAACTGGTCCGGCCAAGCTTGCCAGAACGCGAAGGATCACCCAGAAAGTGGTGATTCATGGCGCGAATTCGGGGGTCTTCCTTCCCGAGACCCAGTGCTGGGCTAAAGTCAGAGGGTCGTGCCCACGAGCGGAGCAGGTGTCTGCCCACTCCATTCAGCCTTGATTGAAATCAGAGGAGAAGCACCGTGAAGATTGGACTCACCCTTGGCGGCCTCACCCTTGGTGGCGTGGCCCTGTTCCTCGGCCAGTTGAACGCGACTACCGCCATTCCCGGCGCCGAAGGCGATGGTGGCCTCTCGGCCGGTCCCGACGTGATCGTGGGAGCGATTCCGGATGTGGCCCGCTACACGCCCGCCTCGGTTGGTGGCGTCGAGTATGCGTCCTACGCCATCGGTACGACGAGCTGCAACATCGGCACGACCCAGCTCCAGTGGCAGCCCATGCCGAGCACGCTGCACCCCACGATTCCGCAGAACTTCTACCGCTTCAAGAATGGTCGCTTCGAGCAGATCGGCATGAGTTGGATCAAGCACGGCTTCTGCGCCCTGCAGCAAACGCTGTGCGGAGCCTGCACCCCTGCCGGCTCTGGTTGCCCCACCGTCCTCGGCATCGGTTGCTCGGACCCCTACACCGCCTCGCTGAACGGTGCCCAAGGCGACTTGAAGAGCCGTCGTGGCGTGAATGCTTCCACGGGTGCGTTCGGCAGCAACTACACGGATCCGTCGTCGAGCGAGCCGAGCTCGTTGAAGGAGCGGCTGCGCGTTGCCCGTGCCGACCTCGATCCGGCCCAGAACACCGGAGCGCAATACTTCGTTGAAGGCCAGTACATCCACCCGGATGATGCATCCAGCGGCAATGACAACAACAACTGCTCCTACCGCAAGGTCACCATCGGCGCCACGTGGAGCACCAGCCAGGGCTACCCCCTCACGCTGAGCGGCGCCACCGTCCAGCAGCAACCCGCGATCAACGCTTGGAAGACCATCCAGCCCGATGTCGATCAGCGCGACTACCAGGTCCCCGGCGACGGACTGTTCGTGGTCGCGTACCGCGCCAGCGACAATGGCAACGGCACCTGGCACTACGAGTACGCCATCTTCAACATGAACAGCGACCGCAGCGGTGGTTCGTTCAGCGTGCCGGTTCCTGCGGGCGTCAACGTGACCAACATCGGCTTCAGCGCTCCGCAGTACCACTCGGGCGACCAGGCTGCCGGCGCCGCTGGCTACAACCAGAACACGCCGTGGACCGGTAGTCGCACCGCCAATGCGGTGACGTGGGCGACCACCCCGTATGCGCAGGACACGACGGCCAACGCCCTGCGCTGGTCGACCATGTACAACTTCCGCTTCGACGCGGATCAACCGCCGCAGGCTGTGGCTGCCACCCTCGGACTGTTCAAGCCGGTGACGGCTTCGAGCACCGTGACCTCGATCAACGTTTCCGGGACGGGTCCGATCGCCCCGCCCCCGCCGAGCAACCCGGCCGACCTGGATGACAGCGGCACCGTGGATGGCGCCGACCTCGGCATCCTGTTGGGCGCCTGGGGCAACGCTGGTGGTGACATCAACGGTGACGGCCTCACCGACGGCACCGACCTGGGTCTGCTGCTCGCCGCTTGGGGCAGCTGATTCACGGCCCGGACCGCTCTCACGAGTCTTCTCCGAGACCCGGCCATTCGGCCGGGTCTTTTTTCATGGGCCCGATGCGGCCGTGCGCTGCGGCGCTGTTCGTGGTGCTCCAACCGAATAGGATCGGCGAATGCACTCGATGCCCCTTTCGATGGATCCCGCGCCGTCGCCCCCGCCGCGGATGTCCGTGTGTGCCGTCGCCTCACTCGTGCTGGGCTTGGTGCTGTGCTGCCCGCTGACGTCATTGGCTGCCATCGTGCTTGGTGCCGTTGGCCTCAACGCGACCAAGGCCCGCATGGCCTCGGGGCGCGGGCTGGCGATCGCCGGACTGGCGCTTGGGCTTGTCGGAACCGCGCTGCAGGTCGCGTTCGGCGCCTGGTCCTACACGACGATCTATGCCCCACTCATGCAGGGCCCCGCACCTGCACTGCGAGCAGGTTTGGACCGCGGCGCAGCAGCCATGGTGGAGCAGTTCGTGGCTCCCGAAGACAAGTCGCTTGAAGCTGAGGCCACCGCATTCCTCGACACCGTCAAGAGTCGGTACGGATCACTGGTGGCCTGCGAACTGGACCGCAGCACCCAGGCCCCCACGCCCGACTCCAAGCGCCCTGAATTCGAGGCCGACTTCGAGATCCGGTTCGAGCGCGCCACCATCAAGGCCCGATCCTGCACCCTGATCACGACGCCTGACGGGCGGTTGTCGATGAAGCTGCGCTGGATCGAGCTGATCGACCCCGCGCAGGGCGACCTGCGATTCCCGCCCGCGGAGCCCAAGGCTCCATGACGCAGATCCTGGCCGGTCGGCGTGTCACGGTGATGGGACTTGGCCTCTTCGGAGGCGGACTTGGCGTGGCGCGTTGGCTGCATGCACAAGGCGCCCAGGTCCGGATTTCCGATCGACGGGATGCCGCCGTGCTGGCGGATGCGCTTGCGGCACTCGAGCCGCTTCGGTCGGATGGCAGGATCGAGGTGGAGTGCGGCCAGCACACACCCGAGTGGTTCACGAACACCGATCTGCTGGTGGCCAACGCCGCAGTGCCGACCCCCTGGAGCAACCCGCTCCTGTGTTCGGCTCGCGACGCCGGGGTGCCGGTGACCACCGAGATCCGACTCTCCATCGAGTCCCTGTCCGACCGACGTTCGATCGGGATCACGGGCAGCGCCGGCAAGAGCACCACAAGCGCGATGACCCTCGAGGCTCTTCGGGCAAGCGGTCGCCGCGCCGTGATTGGCGGGAACTACGGTGGATCCTTGCTCGGCAACGCCGACGCCGGTTCAGCCGATTGGCTTGTGCTCGAACTGAGCAGTGCGCAACTGTGGTGGCTCTCGGATGAATCGGCCGACTGGTCGGGCCAGTCACGGCTCGGATGGAAGCCGACGATCGGCGCGCTCACGAACCTTGCTCCGAACCACGTTGACTGGCATGGTTCGGTCGAGCACTACCTGATGTCCAAGGGGGGCATCGTGCCAGCCTCGAGGCAACTGGTGACCTGGTTCGCCAACGACGACCCCGATGCGGAGCGCGCAGCTGCGGCAGCGGTCGGTGCGGATCGCGTGTGGTGGCGAGTGACGCCACCGGTCGTCGCGATGGATGGTCTATCGCTCTCCGTGCCGGGTGCGCACATGGTGCAGAACGCACGGACCGCGCTCGCGCTGCTTGACCGCGCACGTGACGTCGACAGGCTGGCCACCGATCGGATGGCCGCGATTCGCGCCATCAATGCCTTCCCGGGCCTGCCCCACCGCATGCAGCGGGTCGGCGAATGGAACGGCGTGGCCTGCTTCAACGATTCGAAGAGCACCACTCCGGCGGCGACCATGCGTGCGCTCGAGGCCTTTGAGGATCTGTCGCGGGTCCACCTGATCGCCGGCGGGTACGACAAGCACATCGACCTCTCGGGAATCGCTGGACTGGCTCCTCGGCTGGCCGGTCTCTACGCCGTCGGACAGGTCCAGGAGCAACTCGCCACGTCAGGGGGAACGCGCTGCGGAACCCTGGATGCGGCGGTACACGCGGCGTTCGGCCGCGCGCGCCCGGGCGACTCGATCCTGCTGTCGCCTGCCTGCGCCAGCCTGGACCAATACCCCAACTTCGAGCACCGGGGCGACCACTTCGTCGCGCTTGTTCGCACGGCGGCAACCGCTCCGAGCCGATAGAGTCCTGCCATGGCGATCTTCCGAGCCCTTGTTCGCGCCACGCTGCTGACCCCGGTCCTGGCCCTTGCCTCGTGCTACACGCCCGATGGTGGCCTGATGCCGACCAGTGGTCGAGGCTTCACCTACATCAGCACGCCGACCCAGCCGCTCACGATCAAGCTCGTGAACATCTGCAAGCTCGACGCGGCGGATGAGCCAGAGGTCTTCCGCGAGTGGCGCTTGGCACCCGGTCGGCAGCTCACCTTCAAGTTCCTGCACGGACAGGGCGACAACGCCAGCGAACGTCCGGACCAGTTGCTCTGGGAGGAGTGGGAAGCAGGAACGACCACCGGCTCGCTCCGCAACCAGATGCCCTGCCCTCCGTCGGTCTGCCGACGGATCGACGTGGAAATCCGCCAGCCTGAACCGCTGCCGGTCGAGGATGACTCGAAGGACGTGAACACCAAGGCGGCCGGCGAGTCACGCCAGCCCGACAAGGATCCGCGCGAGATCTACGACCCGTGATCGGTGCGCGGATCGGGCACGGCTACGACCTTCATCGCCTTGAACCCGTCGCCCCTGCGGGCGCGGGTCGACCGTTCGTGCTCGGGGGACTGAGCATCGAGCACGACCGCGGCCCCGTCGGCCACTCCGATGGCGATGCGCTGCTCCATGCGGTAACCGATGCGATCCTGGGTGCGCTGGCCGAGCCCGACATCGGCCAACTCTTCTCCGACCGTGATCCCCGCTGGGACGGCGCCGACAGCACGATTTTCCTGGCCGAAGCCATGCGCCGCATGAAGGCGCGGGGACTTCGCATCGGCAACGTGGATGCCACGGTGATCTGCGAACGTCCGAAGATCGGCCCCGTCAAGGAGTCGATGCGCACGCGGCTGGCCGAGTTGCTCGGCACCGACGTGGGTGCGATCAACATCAAGGGCAAGACCCATGAGAAGGTGGACGCGGTGGGCGAAGGGCGCGCGATCGAGGTCCATGTGGTGGCGTTGCTGGTACCCTGACGCGGATGCGAGCCATCGTCACCGGCCAGATCGGCGTGGACAAGAAGCCCTACCTGCGCGACGTCGAGCGCCAGGCGGGTGAACGCGGAGACCGCATGCAGGTCTTCCACATCGGCGACATGATGTACGCCGAGGCTCCCGACGTGAGGCCGGGCCGGATCCTGGACCTGCCCATCAGCCGGCTCAACAGCCTGCGCCGCGCGGCGTTCAAGGACGTGATCGCCCACACCATGCCGCGCGAGGAGCACCCGAACATCGTGGTGAACACCCACGCCACGTTCCGCTGGCGTCACGGGCTCTTCAGCGCCTTCGACTTCGACCAACTCCGTCGGCTCGAGCCGAACATGTTCATCTGCCTCGTCGACAACGTCGAGACGGTGCATCATCGCCTCCACGCCGAGCACGACATCGACGCCACCCTGAAGGACTGCATGGTGTGGCGCGAGGAGGAGATCCTGGCCACGGAACTCATGGCGCAGGCGCTTGACTGCCGGGACCAGTTCTACATCCTGAGCCGAGGCCGCCACAAGGACACGGTCGAGACGTGCCTGCGCCTGGTCACCCGCCCGGACATGCGCAAGGTGTATCCGAGCTTCCCCATGAGCCACGTGGTCGACATGCCCGACGTGCTCGAGGAGATCGAGCGCTTCCGCGCGGCACTGGCAAGGTTCTTCATCACGTTCGACCCGGCGGACGTGGATGAGAAACTGCTGCTTGACCGCGGACTGGCCGCCGCCCGTGAAGGCAAGGACTTCATCGAGGTGGCAGCCCATGCCTTCGGCGGCCGGGCCGGTGCCCCGCCCATGAAGGTCAGCGTGCGCGAGATCCTCGACATCGCCGGCGACGTCGACGGCCAGATCTACATGCGCGACTTCAAGCTCATCGACCAGAGCGACATGATCGTCTCGCTGGTGCCCGAGCTGCCCGGTGGGGTCCCGGGGCTGTCGAGCGGCGTCGAACGCGAACTGCACCACGCCTGGGAGCACACCAAGGAGGTCTACGTGGTGTGGAAGCCCCGCAAGGCGCCGTCGCCGTTCATCACCGAAACGGCGACCAAGATCTTCCGCAGCGTCGACGAGGCCCTGTCCTACTTCGAGTCCAAGGGGATGATGGCCCCCGCGACGCTGTTCGGCCACTGAGCCCGAGGGCGCATGCGCCGCTGGAAACTCACGGTCGCGTACGACGGCACGCACTTCCACGGCTGGCAACGCCAAGAGGTCCCGGGAGGCGAGCCGCTGCGCACCGTGCAGGGTGTGCTCGAGTCCACCATCCGCTCGACCTTCTCGATCGATGTCCGCGTGGTGGGTGCCAGCCGTACCGATTCGGGTGTGCATGCCCGCGCCCAGGTGGCGGCCTTCGATTGCGGCATCGAGATCGACGGTGAACGCCTGGCGCGGGCGATCAGCGCCAGGCTGCCCGATGACGTGGCCGTGATCGCCGCCGAGCCGGTGCACGAGGGCTTCGATCCGATCGGTGACTGCGTGAGCAAGGGCTACCGGTACACCTTCCGCGATGCATGCCCCAACGCCCATCGTGCGGGCGTGTTCGAGCGGCTGTGGGTGGCTGCCACGCCACACGCGGTCGATCCCGCACGCATGCAGGCCGCCGCGGGCCTGATGGTCGGCACGCATGACTTCGCGGGGTTGGCGCACAGCATCGAGGATCGAGCCACGACCGTGCGCACGATCCATGGCTGCTCGGTGCGACGGATGCCCGATGGCACGATCGCGATCGACGTGAGCGGCACGGGATTCCTGCACAACATGGTGCGGATCCTGGCGGGCACCCTGCTCGACGTCGGGCGCGGGCACCGCGAACCGGGGCATGTGCGCACGATCCTCGCGTCGCGCGACCGCAGCCTCGCCGGGCCCACGATGCCGGCACAGGGTCTGTGCTTGGAGTGGATCCTCTATCCGAAGACCGGCAGGCAGGCATGATGATCACACGGTGGACCCCATCGACGCTGGTTACACTCGTCACGACGATCGCGCCCCGGGCTGCATCGATCCTCGTCGCCGTGCTCACGGCGTTGCCGGCGGTGGCTGGCGATCCGCCACGCGGGCCGGGCAGCGTGATCGACGCGACGATGTCGAAGCTCAGTGCCGAAGCGTCGACCATGCCCGCACCGGGCGATGACATCGGCCGCGAGCTCGTTGAAGTCCGGCGCTCCTGGCGCGCCGTGGCGATCGAGATCCTGCGCGCCTCGTCGACCGAGCCGTGGGCCTCCCAGGCAGCCTTCGTCACCGGCATGCGCATGGCCGATGCCCGGAGCACCATCGACGCCGCCATCGCCCGCGCCCTGGCGCGACCCCGCAGCGATGCCGAGGTGGTTCGTCTGGCCACCGCAGCGCGCGCCTTCACCGAGCGCGGCTCCGCCGCCGTCCACGGTCTTGCCGCGGATGATCCTGCACGGGTCGATGCCGCCGTGACGGCGAGCCTGGCCGGCCTGGCCGACGCGCTCGTCCCGTTCGCTGCCGACGAACCTCGTGAGGCACCGAGCGAGGTCGACCCGTGGCCCTCGGCAACCGGCGGCCAGGGCTCGACGAAGGCGATCGAACTCCTGACGGCGGCGCTCCGGCCATTCAACCAGGACGAGCCATGGATCGCCCGAGCGACGGCGGGCGCCACCATGCTGCGCCGGGCCGCGGCGATCGCGGCGTTCAGGCCGCAGGTCCAGTCGATGGCCGACGATGCCCTCGGCTCGATCCGGTTGCTGCGCGGCCTGCCTGCCGTGACCTGGCTCGACGAGGACACCACGCAGTCCTTGCGGTCGTCGTGTGAGCATGCGTTGGCGAACCTGGATCGGGCTGCCGAGCGCGAGCGGACCGCAGCGGAGCTCGAACGGCTCCGAGCCCTGGGCGCCCTGCTGGACGACCTTTCGACGCTCTGTGCCGGCCGCGGTGGCCGCCCCCCGATGGGCGTGGACGGAGCCGCACGCTGCGTCAGGTTGGTGATGGACGGCGATCACGCCCTCGAGCGCACCCGTGCGGCCTCGCTGCTGGCGGCAGGCATGCGCGTCCAGGCCGATGCGCTGCCGGGATCGATGCCATCGCTCATGGGGTCCATCCTCCGCCGCAGCAGCAAGGATCGGACGGCGCTCGTGCAGTGGCTGACCGACGGCGCCGGCGCGGAGGCACCCCAAGGCACCATCGCCTCCGCCGAACGATCCGCCGACGATCTGGCGATGCTCGAGCGTGCCTCCATCACGATCGGTCGCGCTGCGGTGCTGGGCACGCGCGCGCAGCAGGCCGCCCTTCGGACGGCCGAGCGTGCAGCCGATGGGCTCAGGCTCGACCGGACGCGGGACGCTGCACGAAGCGACGTGATGGCGCTCACGCAACGCCTGGACCGTTGGCTTGAGTTGCCGGGCGAGCGGGCGCTGCGGGAGCCGCAGTCCACCATGGCGTCGGTGGCTGGCCCGACGGCGGCTCGACTCGCAGCGCGCATCGATCGAACGCGCGCACAGTGGTCGGCATCCCTGGGGCGCCCCGAGCAGGCATCGATCCGCGACATGGAACTGCTCGAACGCGTCATGATCCAAGCCGAACGGCTTGCCCGGCTGGGTCTGGATGAGGCCGACCTGCTCGCCACGAGCGCGGCACTTGCCCGATGGGCAGCCTGGTCGCCGTCGGCCGAGGGCGTCGCCGTGACGCTGGCTCCCCTGCGACCACGCATCTCGCTCGCTTGCGCAGCAGCCGCGCAGGGCGAGTGGGACGAGTGCGAACGCACCCTCGAGGCCGTCGAGCGCGAGTTGCCCCTGGCGGAGTTCGTGGGCATCGTCCAGGACCGCATCGGCTCCTCCCTGCCGGGCACCGAGCCGGATGCGTGCGCACTGATCCACTCGCTCGGCAGCCCAACGCACGAAGGCTCCTGGCTTGCCGCCGATCGCGCGCGGCTGGCCACGCTTGCCCGTGCATGGAGGGAACTTCGCCATGCCACCGTGACCGGGGATGCTGGCCAGGTCCAGTCCTGTGCGGCCGTCACGACCCAAGTGGCCCGTGACCTGCTCGACTCGCTCGCCGCGACCGGACCGGATACGGTGGAGCGATGAAGATCCTGGTCGTCGCGCCGCATCCCGATGACGCCGAGCTCGCCATGGGCGGCACCATCGCCAAGCTGATCGCGCATGGACACGGCGTGACCGTGTGCGACCTGACGGACGGCGAACCCACGCCCTTCGGCTCACGTGAGCTCCGCGCCCGCGAGACCGACGCCGCGACGGCGGTGCTCGGCGTCCGGCGGCTCAATGCGGGGCTGGTGAATCGCGAGGTGCGTGATGACCTCGCCTCGCGTCGTGTGCTCGCGGCAATCATCCGCGCCGAGCAGCCGGATGCGGTCTTCTCGCCGTATCCCCGTGATGCACATCCGGACCACGTCGCGGCCACCGCGCTCGTCCGCGATGCGCGCTTCGAGGCCAAGTACGTGAAGACCGACCTTCCGGGATCGCCCTGCTACCCGCGCTGGCACATGCACTACTTCGCCACGCACCTGAGGATCGTGGCGCAGCCGGACTTCATCGTGGACACCACCGGCTACGCCGACGTGAAACGGCGCTCCATCGCCTGCTACGCCAGCCAGGTCAGCGCGAATCCGGCGAACCGTCGCCTGCCCATCTGGATCGCCGCGGCGGACACCTATTTCGGCAGCCGCATCGGCGCCGAGTCGGGCGAACCGTTCGCCTGCGACGAACCGCTGGACCTGTCGAGCCTGGCGTGGCTGTGATCCGCGCCTGATGCCGGTGCGGGACGGCGACGCCGTGCCGACTACGATCCGTCCATGAACCTGCCCGTGCGCATCGAGTGGAAGCGGCTCTCGCCGCTCGCACGCATTCCTGCCTACCAGACGAGCCTTGCGGCGGGAATGGATGTCCACGCCGCCATCACGGAGCCGATGCTGCTGGAGCCCAACCGCGTCGTGCTGGTCCCGACGGGCTTTGCCCTGGCGATCCCCGAGGGATTCGAGGCCCAGGTGCGTCCACGCAGCGGGCTGAGCACGAAGTACGGCGTGACGGTGCCCAATGCACCCGGCACCATCGACGCGGACTACCGCGGTGAGGTGATGGTTGCGCTGATCAACCTCGGCCGATCCGACTTCACCGTCGAGCCCGGCATGCGCGTGGCCCAGCTCGTGTTCGCGCCGGTCGCGCGCGCGGACATCGCTGAGGTCGCCGAGCTGTCCTCGACGGAGCGCGGCGCGGGCGGATTCGGCAGCACCGGTCATTGAACCGAAGCGGCGGGCGATCACCCGCGGGCGGGACGTGTGCGTCAGCGCCGTGGGCCGGGATCGGTCGTCACGCGGGCGCGATGCGTGGCGGACGGCTTGGAGTCCGCGCCACCTCGGGCGTGCGCCAGCATCCGACCCAACGGTTGGGACTGACTTCGACGAGCGCGTAGGGCCTCGACGGATCGTCGAGCGCCGGGCGCTGCGACTGATCCATGAACGGCCACCAAGGCATCACGGGGCCTGCGTCGGAGCGAAGGCCCTCGTACTCACGCGGATCGGCAACGACTTCCTCCACGGTCACCAGACGGTTGCGCAGTTCGGACAGGCCGGGAATGCAGCGGAAGAGCCCGCGGGTGTACGGGTGCAGCGGGCGATCGAAGAGTTCGGTGACGGGTGCGTACTCGACCACACGCCCCGCGTACATGCAGCAGACGACGTCGGCGTTCTCGGCGACGACGCCGAGGTTGTGCGTGATGAGCATCATGCCCATGCCGGTGGAGTGCTGCAGCCCACGGAGGAGCTCGAGGATCTGCTTCTGGATGGTGACGTCGAGCGCCGTGGTCGGTTCATCCGCGAGGAGCAGGCTCGGCCGGCACGCCAGGGCCATGGCGATCATGACGCGTTGGCGCATGCCGCCGGAGAACTGGTGCGGGTAGGCACGCATGCGGCCCTCGGGATCGCGGATGCCGACATCGGCCATCGCCTTGATCGCGATGCGGGCTGCCTCGTCGGGGGACACCGCCTGGTGCAGCAGCACCGCCTCCATGATCTGGTCGCCGATCGTGTAGACCGGATTGAGGCTGGTCATCGGCTCCTGGAAGATCATGGCGATCTTGCCGCCGCGCACCTTGAGCATCTCGTGCTCGGGCAGTTCGAGCAGGTTGCGCCCCTCGAACATGATGCGCCCGGCATCGAACCGACCGGGCGGTCGCGGGATGAGCTGCATCGAGCTCATCGCCGTGACGCTCTTGCCGCACCCGGATTCGCCGACGACGGCCAGCGTCTGTCGGGGATAGACGCTCATGCTCACGCCCGCCACCGCCTGGATGCGCGGCCCCGAGCCGTTGTCGAAGCTGACGGCGAGGTCCTCCACGCTCATCAACGGATCGATGGGCGGCGCAGCGGTCGTGTGGTGGGACGCCATCAGTGCGCCGCCTTCCTGAGCTTGGGATCGATCGCGTCGCGCATGGCCTCGCCGAGCATGTTGTACGAGAGCACCGAGAGGAAGATGGCCAGCCCCGGGAAGACCGCAAGCCACCAGACGAACGTGCCCGTCGCCGCCGTCGCGCTCGACAGGAGCTTGCCCCAGCTCGCCTGACCGTCCGGCCCAAGGCCGAGGAAGGACAGCGTGGCCTCGATGGTGATGGCCGCGGCGATCGCGAAGCTCGCATCGACGAGCACCGGGGTGATGCCGTTGGGCAGCATGTGGCGGAAGAGCACCGCACGCACGGGTAGGCCCGCAGCCTGCGCCGCCTGGACGAAGTCCATCTTGCGAAGCTTCAGGAACTCCGCGCGCGTGAAGCGGGCGGCGCCCGTCCAGCTGAAGAACCCGATGATCGCCATCATGACGTAGGTGTTGCGGGGCAGCACGCCGGCCGCCACGATGAGCACGAAGAGCGTGGGCACGCTCATGAAGATCTCGACCACCCGGTACAGCAGCAGGTCCACCCATCCGCCGAAGAAGCCCATCAGGGCTCCGATCGTCACGCCCAGCACCACGCTGATGCCCGTCGAGACCAAGCCGATCGAGATCGACAGGCGGCATGCCCACAGCATCTGCCCGAGCACGTCGCCCCCGATCGCATCCGTGCCCAGGAGCACGCGGCGCTCGCCGAACGGCGTGCCCTTGAAGGACGCGGTCTTCTCCCAATCGGCCACGCGCGTGCCCGGCGGGATGCCCACCATGTCGCTGCGCGTGTACTGGCTCGACCAGGGAATCAACGTCCAGGTGGCACGCACCTTCCCCGCGGCCTCGTCGAGGATGACCTGCTCGTGGTTGACGAGCGTCTGACCGCCGGCGAGCCACGACAGGACGAAGCCGAGCGTCGCAGCGCCCACGATCGGCACGATGCGCCGCGACAGGGAGGTCGCGACCGGAACCGCGCTGGCCAACGCAGCCACCACGACGGCCGAGCAGAGAATGAGCGGCCATGGGCCCGCATCGAGTCGCGTCAGGCGTTCAAGCGATTCGATCCCGGACCCCTCGGCGGCCCAGATCAGGAGCGCCGCCAGCACGATGGTGGCTCCGGCCTGCATCGACAGCCCGATGAGCACGCCGATCCGGCCCGCACGTCCGAGGCGGCCGGATCCGAGGAAGATCCACGGCACGCCGAAGGCCGTCGCGATCATGAGCAGCCAGTCGGTCGGGCTGAGGTACGCCAGGAGCGGCCACTCGACCGACACCACCTGGCCGTCGGCACCGAGTCGTTCGAGGCGGATCGGGTGGGCGTTGGCGATGAGCGGCGCGAAGACCGCGAAGAAGCCCATCACCGCGATCCAGGCCATGCCGAGCATGGCGCCGGGGCGACGACGGACCCGATCCCAGGCATCGGCCCAGAAGCCCTTGGCCTCCTGCGCACCGATGCCACGCATGACCTCGACGCCGGAAACGGCTGCCGGGGCTGATGGGCGCCGATCAGTCATAGGCCACCCGCGGATCGCAGAGCGCGTAGAGGATGTCGGCGAGCAGCAGCGCAAGCAGGCTGACCGACGAGATCATGAAGGTGTTGGCCAGGATGAGCTCGCGGTCCCGGAGGTTGATCGCCTCGATGACCAGGCTTCCCATGCCGGGGATCGTGAAGATGCGCTCCACGACCACGCTGCCGCCGAGCATGGCCGGGAAGATCCCGACGAACATCGTGATCAGCGGCAGCAGGCTGTTGCGGAGCACGTGGCTGATGATGACGTCACGCGAGGGAACGCCCTTGGCGCGAGCCGTGCGCACGTAGTCGGAACTGAAGTTCTCGAGCATCGCCGCGCGGGTCTGCTTGCTCAGCACGGCGAAACCGGCGTAGACCAGGCAAAGGACCGGCAGGGCCAGGTGCCACACCATGTCGAGCAGCCAGCCACGGTGCCAGGCGCCTGCGTCATCCGTGTAGGGCATGAAGGTCATCGTGGCGGCCGCGCTGTCGTGCAGACCACTCACCGGGAACCATCCGAGGTACTGGTTGTTGGCGAGGAACCCGATGGCGAAGACGCCGGTGAGCACCACGGGGACGGAATAGAGCAGCAGGAACATCAGGCCGCTGATGACGTCGAAGGCGCCACCGCGGCGGACGCTCGCCAGGACCCCGGTGGGGACCGCCACGAGGTAGATGATCGGAAACGCGATGAAGTTGATGAGGATCGTGACCGGGAGCGCCGTGGCGATCAGGTCCCACACCGGACGGTTGCGCGAGAAGGCCACACCGAAATCGGGTGCGCCGAGCGAGAACGCATTGGGAATGATCTCGATCCCGGCGGCGGGATACGGCCGGGCCAGGAACGCGATGGTGGCGCGCTGGCGTGCGGCCTCGGCCTCGGTCCAGGAGGAGTGCATGGTGGCCGCTGCGGCGCGCAGGGCGACGAGCGTCGGGGCATCGCCCTCGAGCGGCAGGTCGCGGAACCGCTCGGGATCCGCGCCCCCCTTGGGTTCAAGCCGCGCGGTCCAGGGAGCACCGAGCGCGCGGACATGGTCCGCCAAGGCATCCTTCAGACCACGAACCGCCCCGACGTAGGTCCGGCGCGTGCCCTCGGCCTCGCGTTGGAGGCGCTTGAAGTCGGCGACGAGCGCCTCGCCTTCCGGCGGCGTGTACTGCACGACGAAGGACGCAGGCGCCGGAAAGGCCCACGTCATCACGGGCTCGGGCAGGTCGCGCGGTTCGCGCACCAAGTCACCGGTCGGCGCCACCAGCGGCGTGGTGCCGAACTTGAGCGGGCTCACGCGCCCGAGCCACCGTGCGTACTGCACGAGGACGTTGTCGTTGAGGCCATAGCGATCCTCGAGGTACGCCTGCATCTGGGCGACCTTGCTGGTGTCGCTCATCTGCCCCCCCTGCACGGCCAGTCCGGCACCGATCCCGCCGGGCGCGAGCGCCACCAGCAGGAACACCATGAGCGTGATCCCCAGCACCGTGGGGATCATCAGCAGCAGGCGTCGGAGGAGGTACGTGGCCATGATGGGTCAATCAGGTGCCGCGGTCACTCGCTGCCGGGCGCGGGCAGCGCCACCCGGAAGAACTCCTCGGGCTGCAGGCCGGTGCGGTAGGTGTTCACGTTCCCGAAGTCCCGCGAGACGAAGCGCAGCCACGGAGAGACGCGGACGAAGGTGTAGGGCTGGTCGGCGGCGATCACCTCCTCGAGCTGCCGCCAGACCAGCATGCGCTCGGACTCGTCCATCGTGCGGCGCCCCTTCTCGATGAGCGCGTCGGCATCGGCGTTCTTCCACTGCACGAAGTTGTCGCCGCCTTCCCTCATGCTCTCGGAGTGGTAGATCTGGCGAGGGTCGCTCTCGGGGGCGTTGGCACCCCAGGCGAGCGTGATGGCGTCGAAGTCCCGCAACTTCAGGATTTCCTGGTATCGGCTCCACTCCACCGGACGCGTGACGACGTCGATGCCGGCGCGGGCATAGCTGTCCTTCACGAACCGCGCCAGCCGCTCGGAGATCTCGCCGCCGCTGGCGTAGGTGTATTCGAAGGTGAACTTCTTCCCGCCGGCATCTTCGAGGATGCCGTCACCGTTGCGGTCCTGCCAGCCGGCCTCGGCGAGCAGGGCCTTGCCCTTCTCGGGGTCGTAGGCGAGCGGCTTGGTGGCCGGGTCGCTCGCCGGACTCTCGGGATTCATGGGCCCCTTCGACACGATGCCGATGCCGTCCCAGATGTCGGTGATCATGCGTTCGCGGTCGAGCAGGTGCGTCATCGCGCGACGCACGCGGACGTCGGCGAAGGGCGTGGGGTCCTTGCCGGCTCGCGGACCGCACTGCCAGGCGATGAACGAGTAGCCGCAACGCATGTTCACCCACTTGAGGGCGAACGCCTTGTCCTCGAAGCCGGGCTCCTCGCGGGTCACCTTGTTGAACTGCGGCGAGCTGGGCGTGATCAGGTCGCCCTCGCCGTTGCGGAACGCCACCAGGCGCGCCAGCTCATCGCTGACGGTCTTGAAGCGGATGCGCTCGAGCGACGGCTTGGTGGCCCAGTACTGCTCGTTGCGCACGAGCACCACGTCGGTGCCCGGGGTCCACTGCACACCCAGGTCCTCGGGGCCCGACGGGAGCCGCTCGAGCTTGAACTGGCCCGATCCCATGAGCAGCCCCGTGGCCTGGTTCAGCTGCGACGGCTCGAACTTCGAATACCAGTGCTTGGGAAGCACGGGGTTGCCGAAGGCGATGAGCACGTTGGTGAAGAACGGTTCCTTGAAGAGGAACTCGACGGTCCGGTCGTCGATGACCTTCACGTCCTTGAGGTTGTCCTGCGTGCTGCGCGTGCGCTCGGCCTCGATGAGCGGGTTCCCGATGAAGTCGAGGTTCGTCCAGCGGACATCCTCGGCGGTCACGGGAGCACCGTCGCTGAAGCGGGCGCGTGGATTGATGTGGGCGCGGATCCACAGGCCGTCCGGATCGATCTGCCAGGCATCGGCCAGGACACCGACCATCTTCAGGGTCTTGGGATCGAAGGAACCCAGGCCCTCGCACACGCGGTCCAGGACTCGCGTGCCGTAGACGTCCGACTGGATGTACGGCACCAGCTTGGCCGGCTGTGCCTCGAAGATCTCGGTGAACTCGCCGCCGACGGAGAACCCGGGCTGCCCCTCGGGATTCGTGGCCGGGGCCGGGTTCGGCCAGCGCTGGATGGCGACACCGGGTCGGGCCCATGCATCCGCGGCCATCGCGTTGCCGGCGGCGCCCTGCTGCACGACCACACCCTCCGCGAAACCCTTCTCGACCTCGCGTTGGAAGAGCGCCGCCTGGCGCTCCATCTCGCCGAGCTTCACCCGCAGTCCATCCACGGCGAGCTCGATGCGGGTCTTCTGCACCATCGACAGCCAGACGCTGGCCAGGGTGGCCAGCAGGAGGACGACGACGAACACATCCTTCAATCCGAATCGGTTCTGCATGCGGTAGACCTCGGGTTCCGGAGGCTACGCGAAGCCGCGCGGGCCTGCCCCGTCAGCGGCCGGCGAGTCGGTCGCGCACCCAGTCGCCGACGAGATTCAGCGAGAGCAGCGTGAGAGCGATAAGCAGGCACGGGAACACGAGCAGCCACCACCGACTCACGACCGGATTCAGTTCGGGAAGACCGGCCGCAGCCAGGTTGCCCCAACTCGGCAAGGGTTCACGCACACCGAGTCCGAGGAACGAGAGGAAACTCTCGCTGAGGATGGCCGACGGCACCGCCAAGGCCGCGTACACGACGATGGGTCCCGAGAGATTGGGGACCAGGTGCAGCCAGAATCGGCGCGCGCGACCCATCCCGATGGCGGTGCAGGACTCCATGAAGGGCCGCGCCTTCAGGCTCAGCACCTGGCCCCGGATCACGCGCGCGACCGTGAGCCAGCTCAAACCACCGATGGCCGCAATCAGGATCACCAGATCGATGGCTTGCCGCGCCACCGGGCCGGGCTTGATGCCACTGCGCTCGAGCGCGCCGTCGGCGGCGACCGCGATGAGCACCACCAGCAGGATCGTCGGCAATCCGTAGAGCACATCGACGATCCGCATCATGAGGCCGTCGGTCCTGCCGCCGGCTTCAGCGCTGGCGGCGCCCCACAGCGTGCCGACGCACACGCTCACCGCCGCGGCAGACAGCCCGACCAGCAGGCTGATGCACCCGCCGACGCAGCATCGTGCCAGGAGATCCCGCCCGAGTCGATCGGTGCCGAGCGCGTGCATGGCGCCCGCGGCATCACGCTGCATCGGTGCCAGCAAGGCGGCGGAGAGATCCTGCGATTCGTAGCGCGCGACACCGGCGTCACCCACGGGAAGCAGACCCCACGCACCTCCGACGATGCAGAGCAGCGTCACGGTCGCCAGGAGCGCCGCACCGATCCGGACGGCCAACGACGCCGGTTGGCGGTGTGCGGCACGACCATCACGGGGTGTTGATGACGCCACGGAGCGATCGTAGTGCCGATGCCGGAGCGTCACATCGCGTCGATCACACGGCCAAAGACGGGCCCATGGCGAACGCGGGTGGTGGCCCGACCGATACGCCGCTCAGCGGCCCGCTTGCGCCTCGGCAGGTCGACGGCCACCGAGGGCCGCCGGCTCACGGCCTTGACGCAGCGCATCGACCCAACGATCGACGGTCTCGGTGCGCTGTCGGGCGTCACGCTCGAGATCCACGCGCAGCTCCCGCATCATGGCGTCCAGCGACGCAAGCTCCACGGCACGCGAGCGCAGGTTGGAGTCGACGAACGACAGGACCAAGGGACGCAGCGTGGCCTCGAGCCGCGCCGCATCGTCCGCACGGCCTGCATCGACGGCACTGTGCAGTTGCTCACCGAGCGCGAGGACCTGCGCCTCGAGCCGGAGTTCCTGGATGCGGATGGCGTAGAGCTCGGGTCGTCGTTCGCGCAGGACCGCAAGGGATCCCAGCCGCTTCGCCTGAGCGCCGAGCGCCGAACGGAACGACTCGGCATCGCGCGCCCGGGCTTCGTCGAGACGAGCGGCCAGTTCAGGCGACAGGTCACGGGCCACCGCAATGATGCGGTCCATCTGCTCGGACGAGAGCACGCGCCCCTGCTGCAGCGATGGCCCCGACTGCACGGCGGCCTCGAACGACGAGAGAGCCTCCGGACTCGACGCGAAGGATGACTGATCGGCCAAGGGACGCGCCATCAGCGCGCCCACCACCGCTCCGGTGACGAGTGCCGCGGCCACGGGACCGAACCGCTTCACCGTGCACCCCCGGCGACCGCGACGATGCCCCGGACTTCCTCGGCAAGACCCGACCAATCGCTGTCCATCGTGCGCAGTTCGCTGCCGAAGGGATGATCATCGAGCATCGCTTCATCGCTGCCGGCCAAGAGCGAGACCAGCACGGGCTCGGCCTCGATCGACTGCTGCGTGGCGATCGCGGGCGTCGATGCAGGCCGCATGAAGAGCATGCCCGCCACCATGGCGGCGCAGACGCTCGCTGCAAGCGCCATGCGCGCGAGGCGACGATCACCCCACGGACCCAGTGCCGTGACCGTACGCGCCGGCACGGGCGCAGGCGCTGCGGCGACCACGCGATCGACCAGCCCGGGACGATGGGCCAGGCGACGCGCATAGGCATCAAGCAGGGCCTCCAACGCGGGGTCGACCGAAGGCTCGTCGTGGTGCGTGTGGCGCTCGTTCATGGCTCCGGTGAAACGGTCGCGCGGCGTCGTCATTGCAGGTCCTCCAACGTGATTCCTGATTCTTCAAGGCCCTGGCGCAGCTTGGTCATGGCGCGGTGGTGGCGCGCCAGCAGGGTTCCGACGGGTTCACCGTGCAGGTCGGCAATGGCCTGATAGGACATCCCTGCCATGTGCCGCAGGTGCACGACCTGCCGTTCGGCCTCGTTCAGGGCGCTCAGCGCGGCGCCGAGGGCCTTGAGCGCCTCCGGCGAGGCATCCTGATAACCCAGGTGGGCCGCGCCGCCCAGCAGCTCCAGATCCTCGGTCCCGCCGGCGGCCTTGGCATGGCGCCCGCGCCGACGGACCTCGTCGCGCAGCCGGTTCATGGCAATCTGGAACACCCACGATCGGAACCGACCGAGATCCCGATAGGACGCGAGCTTCTGGGCGATGGTCACGAACACCGCCTGGGTGATCTCCTCGGCGAGATCGGGATCGCGGCACCGAGCTACCAGCAGCGCCTGGACCCGCGGAGCGAAGGCCGCCACGAGGTCACGCCACGCGCCGGCATCACCCGCCACGGCGCGTCGGACCAGGTGCTCGAGGCGTTCGGCTGGAAGTTCCTCCACGCGGCGGAGGATACGCCGCGATCAGACCGGAAGATCGTCGATCGGACGTGGCTCGAACACGCGCACGGGAACGCCGGGCGGTGCAGCGGGACTCCATGGACGGAAGGCCGTGGACTTGCCGTCCCAGACCAGGTTCACCGTGCCGGTCGGACCGTTGCGCTGCTTGGCAATGATCAATTCCGCGATGCCGACTCGATCGGGATTGGACGCCGCCCAGTCGGGATCCTGCAGGTGGTAGTACTCCTCGCGGTGGAGCATCATGATGACGTCGGCGTCCTGCTCGATGCTGCCCGATTCACGCAGATCGCTCATCCGGGGCCGATGCCCCTCGCGCTGTTCGGCGGCGCGGTTGAGCTGCGACAGGCAGAACACCGGAACGTTCAGTTCGCGCGCCGTGGCCTTGAGCCCACGGCTGATCTCGCTCACTTCGGTCTGGCGGCTCTCCACGCGGGTGCCCGAGGACATGAGCTGGAGGTAGTCCACGAAGATCGCCTGGATCCCGAAGCGCTCGGCCATGCGGCGCGCCTTGCTGCGGAGCGCCATGAGCGTGAGGCCCGGGGAGTCGTCGATGTAGACCTGGGCGCCGCGCAACTCGTCGCACGCCGCGAGCACACGGTCGTAGTCCTCGGCCCGGAGGGTGCCGCGCCGAAGCCGTTGGCTGTCGATGCCGGCCTGCGCGCACAGCATGCGCTGGACCAGCTGCTGCCGGCTCATTTCGAGGCTGAAGAAGGCGACCGGCTGGCCGGCAAGCGCCACGTTCTGCATCACGTTGAGCGCGAAGGCCGTCTTGCCCATCGACGGTCGCGCCGCGAGGATGACCATCTCGCCGCGCTGCAGTCCGCTGGTCATCTGGTCGAGGTCGTCGTAGCCGCTGGGCACGCCGGTGGTGGCGCTGCCGTCATGGGACTGGATGCGCTCGATCGCCTCGTTGAGCAACGTGGCGAGGTCGCTCGCATGCGTCGACTCGCGCCGCTGGCTGATCGCGAAGATGCGCGCCTCGGCCTGCTCGAGCACACCCTGGGCATCCTCGGCGTTCGTGTGCGCTTCATGCAGCGTGGTGCCCGACGCATCGATGAGTTCGCGCAGGGTGGCCTTGTCGCGGATCTCCCGGGCGAACTCCATGGCGTTGGTCGCGCTGGGCACGCTCTCGGCGAGCGACACCAGGTAGTCCAGACCGCCGACCTCGTCGAACACGCCCCGGTCGCGCAACAACTGCTGCAGCTGCACGATGTCGAAGGCCGCCGACTTCTCGTAGAGCTCGCACATGTGCGAGTAGATGGTGCGGTGCGCCGGCCGGACGAACTCCTCGGCACTGCGGACGACCTGCAGCACGTCGCCGGTCAGGCGTGGATCGTGGAGCAGCGCACCCAGCAGCGCCGCCTCGACTTCGGGAGCCTGGGGCGGCAGGGCATCGGCCAGCCGCGCGAGCGCGCCACGATCGAGCTCGACACGCTCGCGCGGGGCGCGTGAACGCCGTTCCTTGGCTCCTGGGGGCATTGCGTTGGGCCGATCAGGCGTTGGCGGTCTCGGCCACGGCGGCTTCCGCATCGACGCGGTCGCGCATCACGCGGCCGACCTTGAAGCGGACCGACCGCTTGGCGGGCACCTGGACCTGCTCGAGCGTCTTGGGATTCTGCGCCATGCGTGCCGCGCGGGCCTTGACCTCGAAGACGCCGAAGTCACGGAACTCGAGGCGGTTGCCGTGGCCGAGCTCGTCGATCACGGAGTCGAGGAAGAGCTGCACCACATCGCGCACATCGTTCCGCTTCAGGCCGGTTCGCTCGGCGATGCGGTCCACGATCTCCTTCTTCGTCGTCGTTGCCATGGAGTTGCCTCGTTCGGTCTCTGGATCTCACCCGGGCCCCGCTCCACGGCGGGACTCCCCACGCGGATCAGTATGGCGGTCAGCCGCATGCCGAGTCAAGGCGCGAACGCTTGTCCACCGCCACTCAACTTCCGTGGAGATTTGGCTTTACAACTCGAAGAATCGTGCTATGCAGCGCCGCTTCGCCGGCGGCAAACCGCCATCCGGCACGCAGAACCGCGATCGGGGGCGCGAACGGCGGGATGCGACCGGCGAGCTTCGGCCAGTCCTTCCCCGTGACCACGATCGCGTCCACGCCCTTCGCCTGCTCGAGAAGTTGCCTCAACAGCGCCTGGTCGTACGGCTGATGGTCCCTGAGCCGTGGCGCGGATCGGATGCTGGCCCCCTGCGCCCGCACCGCGCTCACCACGCGTTCAGGATGGGCGAGTCCGGCCCAGACGACGACGCTGCGACCCGCCAGCCAGGAAAAGGGCTGCTCGGCCACGGTCGTGCCACGATGCATCTCGAGCGTGCGGGGCTCGAGCCGGCACCAGGCGATGGGCGCCCGCCCGGCCACGGACTCGATCCTGGCCGACAGCGCCTCGTCGACGTCATCCGCCTGCGTCACGACGATGGCTCCGGCGCGACGCAAGGCCGTCACCGGCTCACGAAGCCACCCCGCCGGCAGGAGCCAATCGTCAAGGCATGGCCGCTGGGCATCGATCAGCACGACATCGAGATCACGCGCCAGCGCGCGGTGTTGGAACCCATCATCGAGGAGCACTGCATCGAACCGCTCACCACTGGCCACCGCCGAGGCGACACCACGACGGCGCGATCGATCGACGACCACGCCTGCTCCCGGCACGAGCGCCTTGAACTCCTCGACCTCATCCGCGATGCCCTGCACGGCGCCGTAGCCGCGGGTGGCCAGGAGCGGACGGACCCCAGCGTCGAGCATCCACTGGGCCACCAGCCGCGACATGGGACTCTTGCCCGTGCCCCCCGCCACGATGTTCCCGATGCTGACCACAGGCTTGGTCACGCGGCCGACGCCGATCCCCATGGACCACAACGAGTGTCGCGCACGGACCGCGGCGCCGTAGGCAAGGCTCGCTGGTACGGCAAGTGGCATGGCCCACGACGCCACGGGACGGGTCGAACTCACGGCTTGTTCCTCCGCCCCGACAGCGCGCGCAACGCGGCATCGCGCTCGGCCCGCAGCTGCGCGAGCTCACGCTGGTGCATCGACCAACTCAGTCGCATGTCGATGGCGGTCAGCACGACGATCACGAAGAGCAGGAACCCGCTGGCGAGCCAGACCAGCGCGTAGGGCCGTGGCGTGACATCGGGGTCGATGAGCGAGAACCCCTCGACCAGCAGGGGCAGCATCAACAGGCCCAGCACCATCGACGATTGCCGCAACGCGCGGCGCCAACGTGGCACATCGGCGGCAGCCAGGCGCCGCAGGTACACGATCATCGCCACGGCGAGGGCCACGGCGACCGGGATCGTGACGGTCGGCGTCACATGGATCGCAGCCAGATTCAGCACGCTGATCCCCTCGTTGGGGCCAGGCGCGCGAGGACCGGCGCAAGGCGCCTCATGGGCAGGCCCATCACCGTGCACGGGTCGCCCTCGCACGACAGCGGCCAGCCCGCGTCGAGGCGATCGGCGTAGTTGTAGGCCCCGGCCTTGCCCTGCCAGCCATCCGACTCGAGGTACGCCTCGAGCGCTTGGTCGGCGAGATCACCCAGCGTCACCCGGGCCCGGTCAGCGAAGATCCAACGACGACCGGTCGATGGCTGGAGGAGCGCCACGCCGGTCCAGACATCGTGGGCGGCACCGCGCCAGCCTGCCAGCATGTCGCGCGCATGGCAACGGTCCCGCGGCTTGCCGATCAGTGCATCACCGTCATGAGCCATGGTGTCGGCCGCCAGCACCCATCCATCGGCGCATGCCGGCTGCACCTGCGCTGCCTTGAAGAGCGCCATCGCCATGGTGAACCCGGCGGGATCACCAAGCCGCTCGGGCAGCACCGCATCATCGATGGGCGGCGGTGCGATGACGTGGTCGATGCCTGCCTCGCGAAGCATCCGCTGGCGCCGGGGCGAGGAACTGGCAAGGCAGAGGGTCATGGATCGAGGCGACGGGATCGCCGCGACGATCGAATATAGTCCCCTGCTTCCCCCACCTCCCTTCCATGACTGAACCGGGACCACAACGACCTCGCCCATCCACCAGCCCCGCTGCGTCCGGTGCCGGGGCGTCGGGCTCATCCGCCGGCAACGCCGACACGATGTGGGCGCGTGCGGTCATCGATCGCGGCCTTGCCACGCGGGAGGAAGTGGCCGAGTGCCTGAAGGCCGCCCGCGCCGACCCATCCAAGCCCTTGGCGCTGGTCCAGGTGCTGATGGCCAAGCAGCTCGTGACGATGAGCCAGTTGCGCCGGATCAAGGCCGACACCGAGGGTGAACGCGCTGCGGCGGCCAACCGGGGCGTACCCGGATACCAACTCGTGCGCAAGCTCGGCGCCGGCGCCATGGCCGTGGTCTACCTCGCGCGACAAGTGAGCCTCGATCGCATGGTGGCGATCAAGTTCATCGCCAAGAAGCACCTCTCCGACCCGAACTTCGTCGATCGCTTCTACAAGGAAGGTCGCGCCGCTGCGAAGCTCAACCACCCGCACATCGTGGGTGCCTACGACGTGGGGCAGGCAGGCGAACAGCACTACTTCATCATGGAGTACGTCGACGGCGACACGGTCTTCGATCGGATGCAGGCCAAGAAGCGCCTGCCCGAGAAGGAAGCCCTGGCGATCATCAGGCAGGTGGCCTTGGCCCTCGAGCACGCCCACGAGCGCGGGTTCGTCCACCGCGACATCAAGCCGAAGAACCTCATGATCACGTCGACCGGCGTGGTCAAGCTGGCCGACCTCGGCCTGGCACGGGCCATGGGCGACCATGAAACCGCGGCCGCCGAGACCGGGAAGGCGTTCGGCACCCCGTACTACATCAGTCCCGAACAGATCCGCGGCCTTGCCGAGATCGGGCCGCCCGCCGACATCTACGGGCTCGGTGCCACGCTGTACCACATGCTGACCGGCAAGGTGCCGTTCGAGGGCAAGAACCCCAACGAGGTCATGCAGCGGCACCTGAAGGATCCGCTCGTTCCGCCGGATCATCTCGTCCCGAGCATCTCCAACGGATGCGCCGAAGTCGTCGAGATGATGATGGCCAAGCCTGCCCGCGATCGCTACCAGTCCGCCAAGGAGTTGATCGAGGACATCGACCTCGTCATCAGGGGCGAGGCCCCGCACCACGCTCGCAAGCCGCTCGATGTGGGATCCCTCGCCGATGCGGCCGCGGCCGCACCCGAGCCGCAGGAACTTCGCCACGCCGGACCGCCGAGCGCGTTCTCCAATCCCGTCACCCTCGGCATGGCCATCGGCCTCGGTGCGAGCGTGATCGTGAACGGACTGCTGCTGTATCTGCTGCTGTCGAAGTGAGCGCGAGTGGTTGCTCCGCGCAGTCCTCCCGCGCCCTCGGGCCCGTGGCTGCGCGGACGCGCTCGCTCCACCAGGTTTCGCTCGCGCTCACGTCCGTCGCTCGGCGGGGCTGGCACCCGCCTCCGAACGCATCGTTCGTGCCGCCTTC
>JAIXYQ010000008.1 GCA_027490145.1 Planctomycetaceae bacterium | reverse complement strand
GGGGGCGGTATCTACACCATTGCGCTACGCTCTGACGGCACCGTCAGAGCGTGGGGATACAACGGCGAAGGCCAGTGCAACGTCCCATCAGACCTCGGCCCCTGTACCGCCGTCGCGGGGGGCGAGTACCACACCATTGCGCTGCGTACTGACGGCACCGTCAGGGCGTGGGGACGCAACGACTACGGGCAGAGCAACATCCCCTCTGACCTCGGCCCCTGCAAAGCCATCGCGGGGGGCGGTATCTACACCATTGCGCTACGCTCTGACGGCACCGTCAGAGCGTGGGGATACAACGGCGAAGGCCAGTGCAACGTCCCATCAGACCTCGGCTCCTGTACCGCCATCGCGGCGGGCGGTACCCACACCATTGCGCTGCGCAATGACGGCACCGTCAGGGCATGGGGAGACAACTACTTCGGCCAATGCAACGTTCCCTCGAACCTCGGCCCCTGCACCGCTATCAAAGGGGGCCTAGGCCACACTATTGCGCTTCGTTCGGACGGCACCGTCAGGGCGTGGGGACGCAACGACTACGGGCAGAGCAACATCCCCTCTGACCTCGGCCCCTGCACCGCCATCGCGGGGGGCTTTTACCACACCGTCGTAATCCAGCGATGAAGCCTCTGCCACCAGGAGCTTCAACGACTCGTCACGACGCAACGCCTCTCAGCACCTCGTCACCATCACCCCAACCCGGAACACCCAACATGAAGAACCTGTCCACTGGAACCGGCCTTGCACTGCTCGCGACCGCCATCGTCGCGTACCCCTTCGTAAACCGCATCAGCTCGGTCGATCAGACGGCACACGCGAGTGTGCCCACCGTTGCGGTAGCCGCTGCGGCGACCGCGCAGGCGAACCCGGAGCCGACGATTGTGTGGTATGGAATCAGCCCGTCGTCGGCGAACAACCATAACTGCGTGCTGTTTCGGGCGTGGTCAGATGGCAAGATCGAGACGAAGCAGTACACAACGGGTTACCAGTCTTGCAACATGGGCGGTTGTCCGTGGCAGGTCTTTTCGTCGCCCAGTGATGGTCTTGCGTTTCGTTCTGACATCAACTCCGACGAACGGGTCGACGGTGGCGATCTCGCGCAGCTACTCGCGGACTTCGGGGACGCACCTCGCCAGGACATCCCGCCGTCGGACTGCCCGCTGAACCTGATCAATCCGTGACTGAAGGGGACTGGGCTCGGCCGGCACGAGCCCCGCGCTGGTACACACTTCCGGTACAGACTTTCGCGAGGTGGCCCCTCGATGCGAGCGCATCGGTGAGGAACGAATCGCTTGCGTTCCTAGGCATTTAGGTTGAAAGCGGGAGACGGGACTCGGACCGAGCGAAGCGAGGTAGTGGCCCGTTCGGCGCGCAGCGCCGAGGCGGCCGCAGGCCGCCGCTCACGCTGAGCGTAGTGCGCGAGCCCGGCGCAGCCGGCCTCGGGCACGAAGCGAAAGCGGGAGACGGGACTCGAACCCGCGACATTCAGCTTGGGAAGCTGACGCTCTACCAACTGAGCTACACCCGCAGTCGGCGCCCAAACGCCGGGCAAGAATCATAGCGGCCGCCCGGCTCAGTTGGCGCAGGGGCCCCAGGCCGCCAGCAGCACCGCAAGGTCCGCCGCGTCGGTCGTGCCGCTGTCGTCAAGGTCGGTCGATGCCGCGGCCGTGCCCCAATTGCCCAGCAGGATCGCCAGGTCGCCGCCGTCGACGCTGCCGCTGCGATCGACGTCCTGTGGGCACTCGCACGCATCGGGGATCATGTCCGCGTCGGCATCCGTTGCACCGCCCGTGAGGATGTCCATCGCATCGGCGATGCCGTTGCCGTTGCAGTCGTCGGACGCCTCGGTCACCGACGAGACATGCCCATCGGCGCCGTACGCGAACTGGAAGGTGGTCGTGCCGTCGCGCAAGGCGATGATGCGACCGGCTCCGTCACGCGTGAGCTGCACGGTGCGCGCCACGGGGCCGGCCGTCGCCGAGCCCCGGAAGAAGGTGGTCGTGGCGCCGTTGGCGAACACGTCGGCCATGAAGAGCGCCTGTTCGATCGGCTGCCGACGGCCCGCCGCGAAGCGTGTCCGACCCAGTCGCATGACGAGGTAACCCTCCGACACCCATTGGTTCGCGATCGACGCCATGAACTCCTGCGGATTCGTGGCGAAGAACCCCGCGGTGAACATGCTGCGCAGGTAGTTCATCGAATCGTTGCCCGCATCGGCAAGCAGCGCATCGCGGCGCGCATCGAACGCCGCGTTCGGCGTGATCCAGGTCGCATCGATCGCGTGCATCACCTCGTGCGCCGCCACCGACGAGAACAGATCGCACGGGCGCGCCGTCGAGTCGCTCGGGAAGGGGTTCTCCGACGACGCCCCGACCGCGGTGTTGAACACGTTCACCTGGCATCCGGGACCGGAGAGTTCGAAGGTGGTCTGCCCGGCCGGCAGCCACTGGCTGAAGGTGATCGCCTCGAGCGCGACGCGCCCCGGGGGAATCGCCTGCATCCATGAGAGGATCGCCTGCTGCTGCGCGGTCGACGACCGCTGGTCCTCGACGAGCACCGTCCCATGATCGCGGTAGAGCGCAAGCCGTGGGCCGGTCCAGTTCGCGAGCGCAGCGACGGCACTGCGATCGGCGGCGGTATCCGGGGTGAGGTCGGTCAGCGTCCGCCACAGGCGCTCGCGGCCGCGCAGCGCCGTGGGTTGCGCCAACGGGAGCGCGCCGCCACGGTTGTACGAGGACGGGAACGACATGCGCAGCTGGTCGCAGGCGTCGCGCGCGGCCTGCGTGCGTGCGGCAGGCAGCCCCAGCAGGTCACCCCAGGCCAGGACCGAGTGCGCGTTGACGAACGCGGTCCGCGCTGCGGCATCCTGCTCGAGTGCGGGGCCGATGCCCGTGCCGAACTGGGTGTGCAGCGCTATGAGTGCATCGCGCGCCGCCGTGACGCTGCCCGAGTTGGCGCTCGGAGCGAGCCGATCGAAGACTTGGCTTTGACCCGAGGCCCAGGTGACGTTCGAGCGCACCGCGTAGGCGCCGGTGCCGGTGAGGAGTCGGGTGCCGGGGTGATCCGTCTCGGCCGTGGTACCCGGGTGATAGGCGTTCCATGACCAGCCGACCGCCGTGACCCACAGGCCGCCGCCGTTGCTCACCCAGTTCAGGATGGCCGTGCGTTCGCTGTCCGTGAAGTTGGCCCATGGATCGAGCACGTAGAGCACGGCGACATTGGCGAGCGAGGATGCCGTCACCGTGCCGCCGAGGCCGTACGACGAACGCCCCATGGATGCCGCGAGTGACGGAAGCACCGAGCCGCTGCTCGAGCCATGCCACTCCTGGTGGCCGGTCGTCCAGACCAGCGGGCCCGGCCGGCCGTTGGCCAGCCAGGTGGCGGCGTTGGCGCGGAAAGTGGAGTTGTTCGCGAGGTTCGACGACCAGTCGCGCGAGGTGAAGATGATCCGCCCGGAGCCCCAGGACCGCGCGGCGGCGACGAGCGGCGCCGGGCCGCCGAGCGTGCGCGCATCGCACGGGGTGGAGATCCAGCTCGAGGCTCCGCCGGCGACGAGGCCGGTCCACGCCGGATCATCGGCGATGATCGGGCTGTGGCCGCCATCCTGCGCGAGCGAGGTGACGCCCGTGGTGACGGGGTGCTGGGCCAGCGCGGCCAGTGCGTTCAGTAAGCAGACGATCGAGGCGAGGAGTGTGCGCATGGCGATGGCGGCCCACAGGCTCATTCACTGTACGCCGGGGCTGGCTGCATGCCAGTGGCGTTCACAGGAACGCGCCCGCGATCGCGGCGGTGCTCCAGCACGCGAGCGCACCCGCGGTCATCGCCTTCAGTCCCAGCGACGCCGCATCGGCGCGCCGGCCCGGTGCCATCGCGCTCAAGCCGCCGATCTGAATCGCGATCGACGGCAGGTTCGCGAAGCCGCACAGCGCATACGCAGCCATCTGCGCCGAGCGCGGGCTGATCGAGCCTGCCTTGATCGCCGCGGCCAGGTCGAGGTACGCCACGAACTCCGTCGCGATGAGCTGCGTGCCCATGAGCGACGCCGCCGTGCCGACATCCGCACGGTCGAAGCCCATGCACCAGGCGAGCGGGGTGAAGACCACGCCGAGGATGTTCTGGAAGCTCAGCACGGGAATCCCGTACTCGAGGCGGAACGCCTCGACCTGCGGCTGCATCGACAGCGCCGCGAGCGGCCAATTCAGCAGCGCGATGATCGATACGAACGCGACGAGCATCGCCGCCACGTTGAGCGCCAGGCGCAGGCCGTCGGTGGCGCCCTCGGCTGCGGCATCCATCACGTTCGCGGTCGTGCGCGGCAGGCTCGAGGTCGCCGCGCGCGATTCGCTCGGCACGCTCTCGCGCTCGGGCACCATGATCTTGGCGAAGACGATCGCTGCGGGCGCACTCATCAGGCTCGCGGTGAGCAGGTGCTTGGCCATCTGTGCGCGACCCTCATCGGTGTCGCCGCCGAGCATGCTCACGTAGGCACCCAGCACGCTGCCGGCGATCGTCGCGAAGCCACCCGCCATCACCGTCATCAGCTGCGATCGCGTGAGCGTGGGGATGAACGGACGGATCATGAGCGGTGCCTCGGTCTGGCCGACGAAGATGTTGGCGGCGGTGCACAGGGCCTCGACGCCACTGACCTGCATGGCGCGGCGCAGCACCCAGGCGCAGCCAGCGACCACGCGCTGCATGATGCCCAGGTGGTAGAGCACGCTCATCAGGCTGGCGAAGAAGATGATGATCGGCAGCACGCGCACGACGAAGATGAAGCCCCAGGCGCCCGAGGGGTCGCTGACGTTGCCGAAGACGAACCGCGTGCCGTCGTCCGCGAAGCCGATCACGCGCGCCACGCAGGCGGCGACGAGGTCGGCCGCGGCTACGGCCGGCGGGAAGCGCAGGAACGCGAACGCGATCAGCACCTGCAGCAGCAGGCCCACGCCCACCAGCCGCCACGGGATGTGCCGCCGCGACTCCGAGAGCAGGGCGGCGATGGCGACCAGGACGGCGATGGCGAGGAGGGTGTGCATGGGGGGCAGAGGCAGGGGATCAGCAATTGACCGACTGTGCGGGATGGGACTCGCTTGGCGTGACGTACCTGATGCTGAACTCAGACGCATGTTCGCCCACCGTCCGGACAGGGCTGCTAGTTTCCGAGGCGTGAACATACTTCACCTCACCAAGTCTGACGCAGGTGGTGGTGCCGCGTTGGGATTTCTTCGAATCCACGAGGCGCTGTTGTCCCAGGGCCATGCCTCGTGCGCCATCGTTCGAAATGGCACCGATGGAGTCGAGGGTATCTCGACAACCCGAGGGCAAGTCGCCTTTCCACGATCAGCATGCGTGGCGACCAAGCGACTTGCGATGAAGGCCCTTCGACTGCTCGACAGCCCGGTAGGTGTGTTCGACGTTGATGCCGAGGCAGTCGTGGATGCCTCGACCCTTGTACGAATGGCGCGCCGATTGGGCAGTCGTTGGGATCTTGTGATGGTCCACTGGGCCGGCGGCTTTGTTTCGCCGCAGACTGTGGCTGAGGTTTCGACAGAGTTGGGGGCGCCGATCGGGCTCTGGCAAGTCGACATGGCTCATTTGACTGGTGGCTGCCACTACTCGATGGGATGCCATCGTTACGAATCGGGCTGTGGCCATTGCCCGTCGCTGGGATGGCGCCATGCCAATGACCGAAGTGCCACGCAGGCTGCAGCTCGACAACGTGTGTGGCAACACGTCAGGCCCATCATCATCGCTCAGAGCGTGTGGTCAGCGCATCAGGCGAAGACCAGTTGGGTCTTGCGTGCGGACCACGTCATCGTGGCTCCGATACCGGTCGATGAGGCCCGCTTCGCGGTCCCGGACCGATCATGGGCTCGTGCAGAATTGGGAGTATCACCGGAGTCGCCGGTGATGCTTGTTCGCAGCGTTGGACTCGATGTCGCCTATAAGGGGATGCCGCTGCTGCTCGAAGCGCTCCGGAAACTGGTGCCCTGCCTTGCTGCTCGTGGGATGCAGTTGACGGTGGCCGCGTTCGGTCACCGTGGACTCTGGCCACATGACGTTCCGGGGATCCAATGGTTGGACCTTGGTGAGATGCATGGCGAGCGAGCTTTGGCGCAGTGCTACGCAGCCTCGGATTTCCTCGTCAGTCCATCGATCCAGGATGCAGGCCCGATGGTGATTTCTGAGGCCATGTTGGCCGGCTGCCCCATCGTGGCTTTCCCGGTCGGACTTGCTGCGGATTTCGTTGAGCCAGGCGTCACCGGTGAGTTGGCGGAACGAACCGGATCGGTCGAGGATCTCGCACAATGCATCCTCAGGATGTGCGAGAAACCCCGCCTCGAGTTGCGGCGCATGGGTGATTGCGCAAGGCAGCGAGTTGCCAGCGAGTTGCATCCGGCCAGGTTCTGTCGCACCCTTGAATCAGGCCTTCAGGCGGTGAGGGAATCCCGGCTTGCGCGATGATGCGGTCGATGCAGGGCAGCCACGGCGTGGCGTGGATCATGCTCCAGAGCCAAGACCCGTGAGGCTTCGCGTGCGTGGGTTGAAAGGGCTGTCCACTCAGCTGCTGCGACACTCATGGCATCCGCCAGGGCCTCGGATGTCCACTGGCGCATGATCACCCCGCAGCCGAACCGCTGGATCAGGCCGGCTTGCCAGGCGCCGGCGGTGGCGATGATCGGCGCACCGTGCAGCACGGCGTCCAATGCCACGCCGCTGACGTTGTCGGCGAACTTGATCGGATCGTAGGGCGTGAGCACGATGGCGCCGGCGAATCGACGGGAGTACGCCTCGCGGCCGGGCGGCGTCGCATCAAGTTGCACGGCGCCATTGCTCTGTGCGAGTCGCTTCAACTGTTCCGCTTCCGCCGCACCCTGTCGCCCGGAACGCTTCCCGGTGGTTTGCACCAGCAGGGGAATTGGTGGATCCAATCGATCCATCCTATGGGCAACGTCGGCTACGAGTTGCAGGCCCTTGTTCATTCGTGCAGCACCAGCGACCAGGAATCGAGCCGGCCTTGGTTCGTGTGGCGGCACGTGCCTTGGGGCAAGTACTGGATAGGGCACGTACTCCACGTGGTGCCAGCCCTGGCGGCGCAGGTACGTTGCCGTTGACTCCACCGGTGTGATCACCCTGCAGCCTTTGCGTGCTGCTGGAGCGAGGAGGACGAGCATGCGTTGGAACAAGGCCCGTTCCTTCCAATGGACGTAGAGGTGCAGGTGGTCGAGGGTGGCTCCTCCGAGCGCGGCGATCTGCGCCAGGACGGCGTGCTGTGACTTCGCAGTCAGCACCAAGCATGGCGTTGATGGGTCCCCGGCAAAGTCCCGGAGGATCCTTGCCTCACCCGGCGAACCCTGCCCGAAGGTCTCGGCGATCCTGATCGAAGGATGATTGAGCAGTTCCAGCGACGCACTGCCGGTGCCCCCGTGAACTTCGATCCGGTCGAAGAGCCCGTCCGATCGCTCGGCGAGGCAACGGATGAACTCACCGTAGTGGCCTGCATTGCCCGTCAGGTTGGGCTCGATGATGCGGAGAACGCGATTCATGTGGTGAACGGACGTTGAGGGGCGCCCAGTCAGGGAAGCGCGGCTCTCACGAGGGAGAGGACGTCATGCGGCTCGACCACCAGATCGGACGAGCTGTTTGGGCGGCCGGCACCGGGTGCGGCACGGGCACGAATGCACCCGTAGCGGAAGCCGCAGGCCCCTGTCAGTGCGAAGAAGCTCCCGTTGGGGTAGTGCTCGGGAAGGAGTTCGATGATCGTGGCGCCCGGTGCGGCGTGGATCATGTGGGCCAGTCCGGCGCCATGCGGCGCCACGATGCAGCGTGCCCCGGCAATCGCACTGATCTGCCCATGCAGGTCCAGGCCCTCCATGTACACCACGGTCGGTTTGTGCTCACCCAGGCGATCCACCACGGCATCAAGGTTGATGAGCTTCCGACGACCACGCCGTGCGATCACGACCACGCCGGGCTTGGCTTCGTTGGGCGCAGCGCGAAGGATGTCCTGCAGGTAAGCGATCGATGCCGGCGGGGGCTGACAGACGCGCCCCGGCGCACTTGACAGGAGCAGCCGCTCGCAGGAAACATGACTCCACCGACCCATCCTGATGCACGTGGCTGCATCCACGCCGAATTGAGCCAGGAGCTCAGGAACCACGGCAAGTCGCGACTTAGGGATGACCCAAGCGTCCGGCTCGCCGAGTCCAGATGACCTGATCATGCCGATGCGGGGAAGGATGTCGAACAGCCAGTGAAAGATGTTGTCGTGGCCGACGTCGCCCAGCAATCCCATCGTGCCGGCAATCCTCCTCGGCGGCGGGGCGAGCAGTCGGGTCGAGAGAGCCCGGTGCGGACGGTCGGGCTTCACCTCATCGGGACTGACGTCGGTCAGGACGAGGCCCTCGGGCGTGATGGCGGTGCACTCGCGGCCGAGGATACGGGCGCCGGGGATCAGGCCTGCATGAGGTTCCGTGATGTTTGGCTGGTCGCGGAGGTCCGCGCGAAGTGACGCAACGAGCTGATGGTCTGATCCGGCGATGACGTCAGGTTCGCAGAGCGGCCTGGCTGGGAGCGCCACCGAAACCCGACCCTCCGAGCAGCATGCTTCGGGAATGGTCGTGCATCCGACAGGGAGGTGCGTCACCGCATCCTGAAGTCCGAAGGGAAGCGCGGCCCGAATGCGGGTCACGGCGCTCAGGACGTGGCGCCGAAGATTCCGTGTCGTACCGATCATGGTGACGTGCGCGCGTACGTCACCGCCAATGCTCCGCCACCCACGGCGTCGGATGGACGTGGCGCGTGACCTTCGTGGTCACGCCGTCGATCGCTTCGCGCGGCGTGGGGTGGCCGTGGAACACGACGATCTTCGCGCCCGCCGGGATCGAGGGCTTCACCCAGCGATTCATCGGGAACTTCGCCATGCACCGGTACTTGAACGAGACGCACCACTCGGCAGGCCAGTACCCGAGCTTGCCCGCGCGGTGCAGTTCGCGCGAGATGTACTCCTGCTCATTGCGCACCTCGCGGCGCACCTGGGCGGCCTCACGCTGGAAGCGATCCAGCAGTTCCGGGTGTGCCCCGGCCTCGAACCGGTAGACCGACGAATTCCCGGTCGGCCTCCACGGCCGGACCCAGTCCTTGATGATCAGGAACTCACCCGGATGATCAAAGAGGCAGTCGATCGAGTCCACGATGACGATGTCGAGATCGAGGAAGAGGGTCGATCCCGTGAGGTCGAAGAGTGGCTTGCGGAAGGTGGAGATCTTGCGCCACCCGCGTTCGGGGCCACCCGGATCATCGAAGTCGGGGAGCGGTCGCGCCTCGATGCCAGAGTCGAGCCCGGCGGCATCGTCGGTCATGCAGATGAAGCGGTGCGGCCGCTTCAAGTGCCGCGACACCATCGAATGCAGGCGGTTCGGATACTCCGGCCCGAACTTCGTGCCCCACCGCATGCAGATCACGTTGACCATGCTCGCAGGATATCGAAAGGCGAAGTGCATCACGTCCAGCGTCGTGCTGGAGGATTGGATTCGTTGGGTTGGTTCATCCATCTCGCGAATCCTGCGTCACTCGCCCGGCCATTACGATCCCCCGATGCCCCCACGCACGCCGATCGTCCCCGCAGGATTCGACCCCGATGCCGCCGCGACCGGGGATGGGCTCTTCGGCCTCGAGACCCGGCCCGAGGATGCACGCCTCGTGGTCATTCCCGTGCCCTTCGACGCCACCACGAGCTACCGCGCCGGCACGGCACTCGGCCCGGCGCACGTGCTCGAGGCAAGCAAGCAGGTCGACCTCGAGGACATCCAGTACGGGCCCATCTGGCGCGGCGGGCTCTCGATGCTGCCCATCCCGCGCGACATCGCCGCGCTCTCGAAGCGTGCGCGTGCCGCCGCCGAACCGATCATCCGCGCCGGCGGCGCCGAAGCCGGCAACCGTGCCCATGCCAAGGCCATCGCCACGGTGAACGCGGCGAGCGAGCGCGTGCACGGCTACGTCGCGGCGGCCTCGGAGCGCATCCTGGACCGCGGCGCGATTCCAGCCGTGCTCGGCGGGGACCATGCGAGCCCGTTCGGCCTGATCGCGGAACTCTCGCTGCGCCATCCGGGCATGGGCATCCTCCAGATCGACGCGCACGCCGACCTGCGCGACTCCTTCGAGGGCTTCGCCTGGAGCCACGCCAGCATCTTCCACAACGTGATGACTCGGCTGCCGGGCGTGAAGCGCCTCGTGCAGGTGGGCATCCGCGACGTGGGTGCGCGCGAGGTCGAGTTCGTCGGGCGCTCGAAGGGTCGCGTGAAGACCTTCTATGACCAGCGGCTGCGCGACCGGCAGTATGCGGGCGCGGCCTGGACGAAGGTCTGCACCGAGATCATCGCGTCGCTCCCGCGCGAGGTGTACGTCTCCTTCGACATCGATGGCCTGACGGCCGACCTCTGCCCGCGCACGGGCACGCCGGTGCCGGGAGGTCTCGCGTTCCCCGAGGTCTGCCACCTGCTCGAGCTGCTGGCGCACAGCGGCCGGCGCGTGATTGGCTTCGACCTGTGCGAAGTCGCGCCGGGCGCTCCCGACGATGAATGGAACGGGTGCGTCGGCGCGCGCGTGCTGTACAAGTTGGCCGGCTGCGCGCTGCGCAGCCACAAGGTGATCTGATCAGTCGGGTTCCCGGCGATCCTGGGCGGGCACGGATTACGATCACGTCATGCACGCCCGACGTCCCGCCCTGAGTGCCGTGTCGTTCACCTGCTGGTTGGCGTCGATGGCGATCGGGACCACTCCGGTCCTGGCGACGAACCGCACGGCGTGCGTCCAGGATGCCGCGCAGGCGGCTGCCCAGGATCCGCAGCCGGTCGCGCAGGAGCTGACCCGTCGGGCCGTCGAGGCCGCCAACCGCGCACTCGCGGCCGTTCCCGCACGGACCGGCCAGTCATGGACGGGTCCGCTGAAGGCTGCCGCGAATCCATGGCCGGCCCTCTTCGAGCAATCCCGTGGCTCGATGGCGCTCGTGGAGCGTTTGCTGGCTCTGGAGACATCAGCCAAGCGATCGGCGAACGACCCATTGAGCCGTGTGCGGCGGCCGATGTCGTTCGATCAGATCGACCCGACGCAACTCGACCCTGATGCGCTGAAGCTCCAGCGAAACCGTGATGTGTATGCCTTGGCCCGGGCGGACGTGAACCAAGCGGCGTACCTGCGCCAGTACGGTGTCGAACTCGCCGTGGTCGTGGCGTGGCGCAAGGACCCGGTGTTGCTCGCCCGTTCACTCGCGCTGCTCAATGCCTTCCTCGATCACCGGCCTCTGCAGCGTCCCGGTTTCACGCTCTCGTCCGATGCCATGACGATGCCGGCAGGCGGCGATGGAGTCTGGCTCGCGAGCGCATGGGGCATCGGCGGCATCGTCGAGATGCTGGACCTGCTCGGCGACCAGGTTCCCGTGCCGCTTCGCGCGAAGCTCGACCTGCTGCTTCGCGAGGAAGTGATGCGGATCTGCGAGGACTGGGCGGATCGGCGGCCGTGGTTCGTCAGGGTCCACACTCCGGTGAGCAATCAGTGGCTGGAGCCCTCACTGGCCTTGGTGCAGGCTTGCATGCACCTCCAGGATCCACGGCTTGCACCGTGCTACGACCTGGGCGTCGAGAACATTGCGCAGACCTTGGCTGCACTCGGTGCCGATGGGGCGTTCCTCGAGGGCGTCAGCTATGCGAACCAATCGGCAGGGCCGCTCTTTGACGGCGTTCGTGCCGTGCGCGCCAACGGCGATCGTCGGCTCGATGGCTTTGCGTACCTGGATCACGCGTGGGAGTGGTTCGCGCACATGAACCTCGGCGCCGGAGTGTTGGTCCACACCTACGACAGCCGCATGATGATCCGGCCTGACTGGGCGCGCACGTCGCCGACTCCTTCCGAGGCGAGCGTCTACCTGTCCAGCGCTGCGCCCGGTGCCCTTCAGGCAGCACGATTCCTGTTGCCGGATGCCGATGCTTCGGTCACCGGTGTCCGCTACGCCTTCGCGTTGGCTGGTGCCACGGGGCCCGCGATCATGCCACTGCCGACCCATGCCAACTTCCCAAGCCAGGGGCAGGTGGTGTGGAGGTCGTCATGGGAAACGCCAGCGGCCTCGACGCCGAAGGCGCTCGTCGTCACCGTTCGATCGGGCACTGCGCGCGAAAACCACGTCCAGCGTGACAACGGACAGGTCACGGTGATGAACGGTCGACGCTTCGTCCTGATGGAAGCGGGTACGCCGGACTATGGCGCGCCCGGCTACGAGGATCGCTTCGCCGGCGTGGCCGGGCACTCGGTCATGCAGGTCAGCCCGGTGCAGCCCGCGAGCCAGCCGCGTCCGTGCACGATGACGGTGCGCTCGCTCGATGCTTCGGGCGGAGCGGTCTCGATGGACCTCGCCAGTGCATCAAGGCTCGCACGGACCTCCACCCGCGCCGTGACCTGGACCGCAGCGGGGCGCATTGTGATCGAGGATGCCGTGTCGCTCGGGGCCTCGGTCGACGCGGGAACCGAGGTCTATCGGTTCCATGTGGGCTCGGCAGACCCAGTCATGATCACGGGAAACGGTCGGTCGTGGGACGCCCGATGGCGCGGCGCGACCATGTCGCTTCGTGCAGACCGCGCAATCACGGTGGCGCAGCAATCATGGCCAGACGCCATTCGCGCACCGTTCCGCCACCAAGTCATCACGATCACCGTGCCCGCAGCTGCGGATGGACTCAAGCTCGACACCACCGTGCAGGTCGACCGAGCCGTCATCGAGTGATCACGGCGCGCCGCGCAATCGCGATGCGCCGTGATCGCCAAGGCAGATGGGCCGGTCCTCAGCCCGCGGCGCTTGCCTCGTCCAGGATCGTCACGATCCAGGCCAGGAAGAGCAGGATGTGCACCATGCCCTGCAGCGTGCTCACGCGGCCGCGCGCGAGGCTGAGCGTCGTCACGAAGAACGTGGTGGCCAGCAGCACGATGAAGGGGGGCTCCAGTCCGAGTTGCGGCGTCACGCCGGTCGCGAAGCGGATACCGATGATCGCCGGAACCGTCAGGCCGATCGTGGCGAGTGCGCTGCCGAGCAGGATGTTGATGGAGCGCTGCATGTCGTGCCGGCGAGCAGCACCCAATGCGGCAAGGGCCTCGGGCGCAAGCACCAGCAGCGCGATCAGGATCCCGCCGAGTGGCAGTGGCAGGTTCCAGGCATCCAGCAGCCCGCGCGTCCGTCCTCCCAGGCCCTCGGCCATGCCGACCACAGCCAGCAGGGACAGGACCAGCAGCACGCAGGAGCGCAGCAGCGGCGGCGGATCATGGTGTGCCGGTTCCGCCTGGCGTTCGGTGACGCCGTGGTGGGCGAAGAAGTTCCGGTGTCGCGTCGACTGCATGAAGAGGAAGACGCCGTAGAGGACGAGGCTGCTCGCTCCGACGAAGAGTTCCATGGGATCGCTCATCCAGCCACCCGGACCCGATCGCGTGAACCTCGGCAGCACCATGGTGATCGAGGCCAACGTGATCAGCAACGGCAGGTAGGCGTTGCTGGATTGCGGATTGAACTCCCGCTCCTGGCCGCCCCAGCCGGAGACCAGCATGCACGCACCCAGGAGCAGGTTCAGGATCAGCATGATCACCGCGAACATGGTGTCGCGCGCGATGTCCGGGTCGCCCTGCGACCCGAGCATGACCGCGCAGACCGCGGCGACTTCGATGATGATCGCCGAGATCGTGAGGACGATGGTGCCCAGCGGCTCGCCGAGCCGCTCGGCCACGTGGTCTGCATGCGTCATGGCGCGCATGGCTGCGGCGACGATCGCTGCGATGAGCCACGCCGTCCACGCCAGGCCGGACGCGCCGTCAGCGGGACCGGTCGGCCCCCAGTGCGCCAAGGCAGCCACGCCGGTGGCCAGGCCAAGCGCAACCGGGATCTCGGGCAGGATCAGACGCAGGATGGGGGCGCGCGGCGTGATCGACATGCCGCGGACTCTAGCGAGGGCTCGCGGAGATCAGCAGGGGCCCCAAGCACCCAGCATGATGCCGAGGTCGCCGCCGTCGGTGGTGCCGTTGCCGTCGAGGTCGCCCGCGGGTGAGCCCCAACCGCCAAGCAGCACCCCGAGGTCACTGCCGTCGACGAGGCCGTCTGCATTGAGGTCGGGCGCGCAAGGCGTGCCGCAGGTGATCGACAGCACGCCGGATCCGCCGATTCCAGCGACCGGCGCACCGACGCGGATCAGCCAAGTGCTGCCCGCGGTCACGCTGAGTTCCACCCGACCGCCGTTGCCCGCGCACCCCGCGGTTGAGTCATCGCAGCCGGCCGGCACCGTGGTCGAGGTTGGACAGGTGCTTCCCGCGTAGACCGCGAGCCGGGTGTCGAAGGTGGCCGCACCGCAGGTCTCGATCGTGAGCGTGCCGCTGCACTCGGCGACGTGTCGGAACCAGACGTCCTTCGCGCACAACGTCCCGGCGCCGTCGTTGCAGGCGGCCGGCAGCGAGCCGATCGAGTCGGTGGCCGGTGCCGTGGTGAAAGCGGTCGCCCCGACGCCGACGTTGACGGCACCGGCGCAGGCGTCGTTGGCCGGCGGGCCCAGCACGCGAAGGCTGTCGACGTACCAGTTGTCGGCACTGTCGTTCCCGTTCACGCGGAAACGGAGCCGGAACTGGTTGTGGCGTGCGTCCGCGGGCAGGATGTGTTCATGGAAGGCGAATCCCGTCACGGCGACGCCGTCGGAGGTCACGGTGTTCAGCGTGACCCAGTCGAGCGATGAGTTCAGGTACTCGACGAACAGCTGCTCGCCGGCTTCCACGCCGAGGCGGGATGTCCAGTAGCTCACGCTCGCGGCCGCGAGTCCGCCGAGCTGCACCACGTTGGTCCGGCACTCGTCGTCGTCGTAGTCCCCGGTCCCGACCGAGCCCAGGTTCATGGAATTGGGAGCGGTGGGCTCGTTCAGCGCCGTTGCGGAAATGATCACGCCGTCGTTGTAGCTCCAGCGCGTGGTGGCCAGCGCGGTGCCCAGGTCGAAGTCATCGATCAGCGGGGGAGCGATCGGGAGCTGCCGCGTGAAGTCGCAACTGACCGCGTTGACGTAGTTGGTCGTTTCGGTGATGGAACGGCCGTCCAGCTTCAGGTTGCTCCCACTGATCCCGCCGCACGCGCCGTTCGCCGAGCACATGATGTGGCACGCGTCGTTGCCATCGGCGTCACAGTGCGTGCAGTTCCAATTGTGCCCGAGTTCGTGGGCCGACAGCGAGACGCGGAAGGTGAGGGTGGTCGTATACCGGCTCTCGACCACGCCGTACCCCACGCCCGAGGCAGCCTGGCAGACCACGCCGAGGTAGGCCAGCCCGATCGTGCCGCCTGAGAAGTTGTAGCCGCTGAACATGTGACCGATGTCGCGGAAGGCCCCGCTGAGCGGCGTGGTGCCCCAGAGGGCGTCGAACTCATTGAGCCGCGCATCGATCGTGGTACCGGCGTAGGGATCGGTCGACACCGATCGGATGACCATGACGCTGATCTCATGCACGATGTTGACGTCGCGGTCGTAGATCGTGTTGACGTTGGCGATGATGTTCTCGATGTCGTTGACCGTGTTGGCGACAGAGCTGCCGTTCTTCTGGAAGAACTCGTAGTCGGTCTCGCAGGCGATCTCGACCTGCTGCGGCGTGGTGCCGGCCAGCGAGCCGCCGCCGCCGGACTCCGGCGCCACGCGGTAGAGCTCGGTGTCGAAGCCCGGTCGCCCGAGGGCGCAGCCGGCTTCGTCGACCGCGACGTCGGAGGCCGCGTAGGTCGCGTGGACCGACGTCGCCGGCAGGTCGGAGCACAGGTCGTGCAGCGGCTGGATCCCGAAGGTCGATCCATCCTCGAGGGTCACGATGGCACTCAGGCCGGTCGGCAGCAGCGAGCCGGTGACCGAAGTGTTGGGCCTTCCGGCGAGCGAACCCCGGTAGGTCCTGATCGCCGGCGCCTCGACCTCCTGCAGGGAGCGACCGTCATCCACGAGCACCTTGAAACGATCACTGCGGACCGAGTGCTTGTGCAGTTCAAGGGTGACGACCTGCGTGCCGAGCGGCGCCTCCACGGTGAACGTTGCCGGAAGGTCGCGGGGCAGCAGTGGTTCGCACGGGATGAAGTGGGCGATGCGCTCGAGTCCGCAGTCTTGCACCGGCGGCACGGCTGATCCACCGCTCGCCAGCGCTTGGGTCGCGAGGCTGAGCGCGATGGCACAGCACGCCGTGGGGGCAGCGGATCGATGAATCGTCATGGCCGAAAGGTAGGGACGGATACGACTCGTGCCACCCCGAAGGATCGAATCGGAGCAAATTGTGCTTGCGCTGGGCTGCGCCAGGGCGATGGCGGTGATCCGCGAGGGGCCTCGTGGCGCTTACGGGTTCAACGGCTCCATCTGTGCGTCGTTGGTGATGCCGGCGTCGGCGTTGTTGGCATCATCCTGCTCCGAGATGGCATTGAGTTGCTCTTGCTCCTGCGCGCGTTCCTCGTCCGTCCCGAATACCCGGTCAACCGAGTCGGGATCGCTGTCGCAGGCGACGAGTGAGAGGGCGGCAACCACGAGGCAGGCGAGCGGCTTCATGACCTGATCCTATGCGGCGCAACCTTGATCCCATAACCAACTTCGGAAACTTCCCCGGGCGGGTTTGCTTCCCGGGGAACTTGGAACACAATTCTTTGACCGTGGGCGGTGTGAGCACCCACGGTGTCCTCCCTCCCTTTTCCCTCATCCCAACAGTTCAGGAGTATCAGAATGAACACTCGCGTCATGTGCGCGGTGATGGCTTCGGCGGTTGCCGGCCTGGGTCTTGCCCAGGCGCTGGCCAACCCCGGCTTCACCGGTTCCTACTACGGCGATGCGACCAACGACATCGGCAGCGGCCTCGCCAACGGCGGCGGCACGCTCGACCTGGTCGGCATGGAAGTCTCGAACACCGCCACCGACATCGTCTTCAAGCTGACGGTCAATGGCAGCTTCAGCAACGTCGACTGGGGCAAGTTCATGGTCGGCATCGCGACCAACAACGGCAGCGGCACCAGCACCGGCAACGGCTGGGGTCGTCCGATCAACATGTCCGCCAACGGCGGCATGACCCACTGGATCGGCTCGTGGGTCGATGGCAGCGGCGGTTCGCAGCTGTGGACGCACGGGAGTGGCTCGTGGTCGGGTCCGGCCTCGACCGGATTCTCGTTCAGCGGCAGCGACATCACCTGGACGGTGAGCATGGCTGCGCTGGGCCTGAACGTCGGCGACAGCTTCACCTTCGACGCCTACTCGTCGGGTGGCGGCGGTGGCGACGGCGCCATCGATGCGCTTTCCAGCAGCTCGCCCAGCGTGGCGAACTGGGGCGACACCTTCACGACCACCAGCGGCTTCAGCTACACCATCGTGCCGGCCCCCGGCGCGCTGGCCCTGCTGGCCGTGGCCGGCCTCGGTCGCCGCGCCCGCAAGTGATCGATTGACGCGTCGCCCTGCGACGCACGCCTGACCTGAACACCCCCGTACGGACCTCGGTTCGTGCGGGGGTTATCTTTCGCCGGTTGCCCACGTCGATCCTCGGCATCTCTGCGTTCTTCCACGACAGTGCCGCTGCACTCGTGCAGGATGGCGTGATCGTGGCGGCGAGCGAGGAAGAGCGCTTCTCGCGCGTCAAGCAGGACGACCGGTTCCCGACGCAGGCGGCTGCCTGGTGCCTGCGGCATGCGGGGATCGAGCCGCGGCAGCTCGATGCCGTCGTGTTCTATGAGAAGCCGCTCGTCAAGTTCGGTCGGATCCTCGAGAGCGCGTTGGCCACCGCGCCCTTCGGCTTCCCCCAGTTTGCGCGCGCCATGCCGGCTTGGCTGCAGCGCAAGCTCCACATCCCGCGCGAGATCGACCGTGGGCTCGGCGGCGGCTACGACGGACCGATCGCCTTCACGACGCACCATGAATCGCATGCGGCGAGTGCGTTCTTCCCGAGCCCGTTCGACGAGGCGGCGATCCTGACGCTCGACGGCGTCGGGGAGTGGTCCACGGCGACGTGGGGGATCGGGCGCGGCAACATGCTCGACCTGCGCGAGGAGATGCGGTTCCCGCACTCGCCAGGGCTCCTCTACAGCGCGTTCACGCAGTGGTGCGGTTTCCGCGTCAACTCGGGCGAGTACAAGCTCATGGGGCTCGCACCGTACGGCGAGCCACGGTTCGTCGACCTGATCCTGGACCGTGTGGTGCGCCTGCACGATGACGGCTCGTTCTGGCTGGACCAGCGATGCTTCGACTACGTCGGTGGATTGCGGATGACGAGCCGGCACCTGCATCGACTGCTTGGGGGCCCGCCGCGATCGCCCGAGGCGCCGATCACGCAGCGCGAGATGGATGTGGCCGCGAGCATCCAACGGGTGATCGAGGAGATCGTGCTGCGCATGGCGCGGCACGTCCACGCACAGACCGGTGAGCGAGCGCTGTGCATGGCCGGTGGTGTCGCCCTGAACTGCGTGGCCAACGGTCGGCTGCTTCGAGAGGGGCCGTTTGATGACCTCTGGATCCAGCCGGCGGCCGGGGATGCCGGTGGCGCGATCGGGGCAGCGCTCGCGCAGTGGCATGTGCACCGTGGCCAGCCGCGCTCGGTCCAGTCGACGGATGCCCAGCATGGAAGCCTGCTTGGACCGGCCATCCGTGGACTCGATGCCCGGGCCGAGCTGGAGTCGATGGGTGCCGTGTTCGACGCGCACGACGATGCCTCGATCGTCGAGGCCGTGGCGACGGAACTCGCAGCCGGCCGCATCGTCGGGCACGTCGAGGGGTGTGCCGAGTTCGGGCCGCGCGCGCTGGGATCACGCTCGATCCTGGGTGATCCGCGTGATCCCTCGATGCAGCGCCGCATGAACGTGGCGATCAAGTTCCGCGAGTCGTTCCGGCCCTTCGCCCCGGCAGTGCTCGAGGGTCGCCAGCACGAGTGGTTCGAGCTCGAGGCCGAGAGCCCGTACATGCTCCTGGTCGCACCCGTCGCCGGGTCGCGTCGGACGGCGCATGGTGCCGACTCCGGACTGGTCGGACTGGACCGCCTCAAGGCGATCCGCAGCTCGATCCCTGCCGTCACGCATGTCGACGGCTCGGCGCGGGTGCAGACCGTCTCGCCGTCGCGCTCGCCCCGCTTTGCGGCGATCCTGGCGGCGTTCGAGCGCCAGTCGGGCTGCCCGGTCCTGGTCAACACGAGCTTCAACATCCGTGGCGAGCCCATCGTGCACGATGCGCGCGACGCCTACCGGTGCTTCATGTTCACCGACATGGACACGCTCGTCGTGGGCAACCTGCTCATGCGCAAGGAACGGCAGCCGCCGATGGCGGGCGCCGAGGAGTACCGGCGGTCCTTCAAGCTAGACTGACCGCATGGCACGGCGATCCTTCCTCGGTGAGCTGTTTGACTTCGTCCGGGCGAACAAGGCCTGGATGCTCGTGCCCGTGATCATCGCGCTGCTGGTCGTCGGCGTGCTCATCGTGCTCGGCGGCACGCAGGCAGCGCCGTTCATCTACACGCTGTTCTGAAGGCTGCGCCATGATCGACGTCCACTGGTCGCCGGATGCCCGTCGCTTGCGCACGTGGGGCCTGGTTGCGCCCGCGCTGCTGGCGACGGTGGGTGCCCTCATGTGGTTCGCCCCGTGGTGGCCGTTTGCGAACCTGAAGCCCATGGCGCCGGTGCTGTGGTCGATCGGTGCGTTGGCGCTGGTCACGGCTGGGCTCGGCCTGCCGGGCGGGCTCTGGGTCTATCGAGCCTGGATGGGGTTCGCCTGGTGCATCGGCACGCTGCTGGGCTTGCTCGCCCTGGCCATCGTGTACGGCCTCGTCGTCACGCCCATCGGCGTCGTGGCGCGCTGGTGCGGCTGGGATCCATTGGATGCTCGTTCGGGTTCCCGCGCCTCGCGTTGGCACGGGCTCCCGGCGGGGCGACATGACCCCGAGCGGCAGTTCTGATCATGACCAGTCCCAGCGCACCAGCCCGTGCCGTGCTCAGCCCGTGGAAGCGCGTGCTGTTCATGTCCATCACGCTTTCGGTCCCGCTCGTGGCGCTCGTGCTGCTGGAGCTGGTGCTGCGGGTGATCGGTTTCGGCGGCTATCCGGCGTTCTTCCGTGACATGGGCGAACTCGCTCCGGGGCAGTCACTCGTCATCACGGTGCCGGACGCCTCGCGGCCGTACTTCTTCGCGGATCCCGATCGTGCGGGTTACGCCGAGGAGAGCGAGTTCGTCATGCCGAAGCCCGCGGGCACGTTCCGCATCATGCTGGTCGGCGAGTCGGCCGCCAAGGGCTATCCCCAACCGCGGAACCTCTCGATGGGTGCATTCCTGCAGGCGATGCTGCAGGCACGCTGGTCCGATCGCCGGGTCGAGGTCATCAACCTGGGGACCACGGCCGTCGCGAGTTTCCCGCTCGTCTACCTCACCCGGGCTGCCGTCGAACGACAACCGGACCTGGTGGTGCTCTACGTCGGCAACAACGAGTTCTTCGGCGCGTACGGCACGGCATCGATCAGTGCGTCAGGCACCATGCCGCCGACGGCCTTGCCGTGGGTCAGGGCCGTGCGTGGATCGGCCGTGGTGCAGGGCATCGAGTCCCTCGTGCGGGGGCGATCGTCGGGCGACCGGACGCTGATGGAGCAGATGATCGGCCAGACGGTCATTCCATCCGATGCAGGCCTGCGCCGTGCGGCGGCCGACAACCTCGGAGGTCACATCGAACAGATGGTTGAGGCCTGCCGTGCGGCCGGAGTCCCGGTCCTGGTCTGCACCACGGCGAGCAACGAAGCCGGCTTGGTCCCGCTTGGCCAGGAGGTACTCGAAGGCCAGGACAGCGAGGCGCGTGCCACGATCGAACGCGAACTGGCCGTGGCGCGGATGGCTGCGACGGGCGATGCCGCCACCGCCGAACGCGCAGCGCGAGCCGTGCTCGAGCGTGCGCCGCAGCATGCAGAGGCCCACTTCTGGCTCGGCAAGGCGCGCGCGGTGCAGGGCGACCGCATCGGTGCGCGGACGGCGTTCCTTCGGGCGCGTGATCTCGACACGATGCCGTGGCGACCGATCAGTGCGACGGAGCAGGCCATCCGCGATGCTGCGCAGCGCTCCGGGGCACCGTTGTGCGACGTGGCCGAGGCGTTCCGCACCATGAGCCCCGAGGGTGCGACGGCCTGGGAGCTGCTGGATGACCACGTGCATCCGAGCCTGCGCGGCCAGGCCGAGGCGGCTCGGCTCATGGCGAATGCGGTCATGGCCATGCCCGGCATGCCGACAGGGGAGCCGATCGCGGACGGCTTCGACTGGTCATCGATGGCCGCGCGCCTGGGATCCAATCCCTGGGATGCATGGCGGGTCGATCACACCCTGCGCGTGCTCTTCGGCGTGCCGTTCATGAAGCGGTCGAATGCGGAGGCGTTCCTGCGTTTCGACCGCGCTGCCAACGCGCTGGAGCAATCGGTGCCGGCTCCGATCCGAGCCGTCCTCGACGAGTGGAAGACCACGCGGCCGCATGCCGGTGCGCAGCGTCCGGTCACGGGCATGGTGGCTCGGGCCATGTTGCGGGAAGGCCGGGCTGCGGACGCCGAGCCGCTGTATTCGATCGCCCTCGACCAAGTTCCTGGCTACATGAGTTGGAGCCTCGAGTACGCCTACTTCCTGCTCGCCTGCCGCGAGAAGACCAAGCCGGCGCTCGATGCCGCCGATCTGGCCTTGGCCGCCGAGGCCATCGCGCGCGGGCGATTCCTGCTCGCGCATGGCGACTCCGGCTCCGGATTCACCGAGCGCTACGTCGGGCGCCTGCACCAGTTGCGTGGAGAGTGGTCCGAGGCCATCCCGTTCCTGCTCGCCGCCCGGCCGCGGATGAATGCCGAGGACCTCGTGGCGTGTGACCAGGCCTTGGTGATGTCGTACGTGAAGGTCGGCCGCATCGGCGATGCGCTGGCCATCTGCGACGAGGGCATCCGATCGAGCGGCCGCTTCGCGCCGGTCTACCAGCGCATGCGTGAGCAGGTGAAGCCCGGGGGGTGAGCCCGCGCAAGCAGGCCGCCGCCCGCGCAAGCGGGCCACCCGCGAGCAAAAGCGACGAAGCCGAAGGCTGGGCCTTCGGCTTCGAGCGATGCAAGCGGGTGAAGGGGATCGAACCCTCGACATCTACCTTGGCAAGGTAGCGCTCTACCGCTGAGCTACACCCGCAACCGATGCCCGCCGGCGGTCACTGGCGGGACGGGAACTATACCGTTCCCACACGGTTGCGCAAGTGAATCGAACGATGCTGCGCGGAGTCCGAGAACGCGCCTGCCGCCCGTGTTGGGCTAGCCTTCCACGCATGTCGCAGGACTTCCACTTGCACGGACGCGTCGCGCTCGTCACCGGCAGCAGCAAGGGCCTCGGCAAGGCCATGGCGTTCGCGCTTGGCAAGGCCGGCGCACGCGTGGCCCTCAACTACGCGAACGACCAAGCCTGGGCCGAGCGGACCTTCGCCGAGTTCCGGGCGCTCGGCTACGAGGGTGCCCTCTTCCGCGCCAACGTGACCGACGAGCACGAGGTCAACCACATGGTGGCCGACATCGAGCGCACGCTCGGCGCCGTCCACACGCTCGTCGTGAACGCCACCCCGAAGCAGCCGCTCAAGCCGATCGAGGAGTATGACTGGGCGTTCTACCAATCGATGCTGGACTTCTTCGTGAAGAGCCCGTACCTGCTCACGCGCGCGGTGCTGCCTGCGATGAAGCAGCGCAAGGCAGGGCGCATCATCAACATCACCAGCGAGGTCTTCGCACGCGGCGTCGGCAACTTCAGCGCCTACGTCGCCGCGAAGGGCGCGCAGACCGGCTGGACCCGCAGCATGGCGACCGAACTCGCGCCCTGGCACGTCACCGTGAATGCCGTTGCGCCCGGCTGGATCCCGGTCGAACGGCATGCCGACGATCCCCAGCACGAGAAGGATGCGTACGAGCGCATGATCCCCATGGGCCAGTTCGGCACGCCCGAGGACGTCGGTGGTGCCGTCGTCTTCCTCTCGAGTGACGCATCCCGTTTCGTGACGGGTCAATCGATCCACGTCAACGGCGGCATGACCGTCTTCTGATTCCAACGGAGCCCAGTCCATGTCCATCCTTGCCACCATCCTCGCCGGAGCCACCATGACCGTCACCAGCCAGGCCCAGCAGCCCGCCGAAGCATCGTTCTCCGTCGTCGAGTGGGGAACCGTCGACGGCCGTCCTGCCCACCTGTGGACGCTCGACAACGGCAAGGGCATGCGGATGAAGGTCACCGACTACGGCACGATCATCACCGAACTCCATGTACCCGACCGTGCCGGGAAGCCCGTCGACGTGGTGCTCGGTCGCCCGACGGTGCAGGACTACGTCGAGCGCACGCAGTACTTCGGGTGCACGGCGGGTCGTTGCGCCAACCGGATCGGCAAGGGGCGGTTCACGATCGACGGCAAGGCGTTCCAGGTGACCTGCAACAACGGCCCCAACTGCCTGCACGGCGGCGCGAAGGGTTTCGACAAGGTCATGTGGGAAGGCAAGGCGAGCCTCGAGCAGGGCATGCCGAAGGTCGTCTTCACCTACACGAGCAAGGACGGCGAGGAGGGTTTCCCTGGCACCGTGAAGGCCACCGTCACGTACACGCTCACGCCGCTGAACCAGCTGCTCGTCGACATGTCGGCGACGACGGATGCGCCGACCGTCGTGAATCTGGCGCACCACTCCTACTGGAACCTCTCCGGTCACGGCTCGGGCCCGGTCCTCGATCACGAACTGCAGCTCGTGGCCGGCAGCTTCACGCCGGTCGATGCGGCGCTGATCACCACCGGCGAGATCAAGCCCGTCGACGGCACGCCGCTTGACTTCCGGACCGCCAAGCTGATCGGCCGTGACATCGGCCAGTTGCCGGCGACGAAGGATGATCCCGGTGGATTCGACCACAACTGGTGCGTGGACGGCACGCCGGGCACGATGCGCCCCGCCGCCGTGCTTCGCAGCCCCGTCACCGGCATCACGATGCTCGTGTCGAGCAATCAGCCAGGCATCCAGTTCTACTCGGGCAACTTCCTCGATGGGATCCCGGGCAAGGATGGCGCGATCTACCGCAAGCATGATGGACTGTGCCTTGAGACGCAGGCCTACCCCGACAGCGTCAACAAGCAGGGCAAGCCCGGATGGCCGAACGTGGTGCTGCGCCCCGGTGAGCGATACGACCACCGCATGGTGCATCGGTTCACCGCGGAGTGATTCAAGGGCGGGTGACTGGATCTAGCATGCGGTCATGCTGCGTGCCACCATCGTCATCGCGTGCCTTGCCCTGACCGTTGCCGCCCCCGCGCCCGCGTGGCAGGACGACGAGCCGGCCCCCAAGGCTGCCGTGGTCGACATCGAGCCCGCCATCGGCACCTATCTGGGCACGCTGCAGGCGGGCCCCGCGCGCCTGCGCCTGGTGTTCCGCATCGAGCGTGCCCGTGGGGAACGTGGTGCCGGCACGATGGACTCACTCGACCAGGGCGCCATGGGGATCCCGTGCGAATCGGTCGTGCTGCGTGCCGATCGATCGGTCACCCTGCGGTGCGCGGCGGTGCGTGGCGAGTTCTCCGGCACGCTGAACGCCGATGCCAGCGAGATCGACGGCACATGGACGCAGGGCGGTCAGGACTTCCCGCTCTTGCTCGTGCGCGGCCAGCCACCCGAACTCAAGCGGCCCCAGGAACCCAAGCCGCCGTTCCCGTATCGCGCGACCGACGTGGCGATCGATCAAACCGCGGATCGGATCACGCTCGCGGGAACCCTCACGATGCCCGAGTCACGGGAACCGGTTCCCGCGGTCATCCTGATCACGGGCTCAGGGGCTCAGGATCGCGATGAGACGCTGCTTGGCCACAAGCCGTTCCTCGTCATCGCCGATGCGCTCACGCGAGCCGGCGTGGGTGTCCTGCGGCTCGATGACCGCGGCGTGGGCGGGTCGACCGGATCGCTGGAGGCGGCCACCACGGTCGACCTCGCGCGCGACACAGCAGCGGCCATCGATTGGCTTTCCAAGCAGCCGGGCGTCGATCCCAAGCGCATCGGTCTGGTCGGTCACAGCGAAGGAGGCCTGATCGCACCGATGCTCGCCACCTCGCGCGAGGACGTGGCGTTCATGGTCCTGTTGGCGGGGCCCGCGCAGCAGGGCGATGCACTGCTGGTCGAGCAGACGGGCCTGCTTGCCGCGGCGGGGGGCGCGGATGCGGCCGTGGTGGACGTGATGCGCCGGACCCTGGCAGACCTGATCGCGCAAGCGAAGGACCCCGCCGTGCCCCAGGGGGAACTGCAGGGCAAGCTGCGGGGAGCACTGCTGGCGAAGGCGTCGGAGCTTCCGGCGGGTGTCTATGAAGCCATGGACGCCTATCCCGTGATGCTCGCCTCGCCCTGGATGCGTGCGTTCCTCGCCTACGACCCGGTGCCGACGCTTGAGCGGGTCCGCTGTCCGACGCTCGCGCTCTTCGGGGAACGTGACCTGCAGGTGCCGCCTGGCTCGAACGAGCCCTTGGCACGGGCTGCGTTGGCCAAGACCGGCTTGGGCGAACGGGCCACGATCCGCGTGGTGCCGGGCGTGAATCACCTCTTCCAGCCGTGCACGACCGGTGGCCTGGCCGAGTACGCGCAGATCGAAACCACCTTCGACCCCGCCACGCTCAAGGCGATGGCGGAGTGGATCGTGACGACCTCAGCGCGCTGAACGCTCGCGTGCTCAGCGATCGGCCTTCGGCAGGCCCATGCCGCGACGGTCCGGCCCCTTGGGCTGCGGCACCGGCTTCCAGGCGCCCGACTCGAGTTCCTTGAGAAGGACCTCGACTGCCTTCTCGAGCTGCGGGTCGCCGCCGTCCTTCATGAGCGCCGGGTCATCGAGCACCTCGATGTCGGGATCGACGCCGTGGCCCTCGACGCCCCAGGTGCCGTCGATCTCGTAGAACCCGAAGGTCGGCGCGCTGATGCTGCCGCCGTCGATGAATGAGGGGTTGCCGCTGATGCCGACGAGGCCGCCCCAGGTGCGCGTGCCGATCGTGGGCCCGAGCTTGTTGGCCTTGAAGAGCCAGGGGAACATGTCGCCGCCCGAGCCTGCGAGGCCGTTGATGAGCATGGCCTTGGGGCCGCGGTGCCCATCCGGCGGCCACGCTCCGTCACGTGCGTCGCGCCGGGCCCAGTAGTTGGTCACCGGGCGGTTGAGCAGCTCGATGAAGCGGGTCGGGATCTGACCGCCGCCGTTCCACCGTTCATCGATGAGCAGCGCGGGCTTCATGCGCTGGCCGTAGAAGCCACGCACGAGCTCGGTCTGGCCGTCCACGCCGGTGTTGGGCACGTAGATGTAGCCGATGCGGCCACCGGAGAGTTCTTCGACGCGCTTGCGCTTGGACTCGACCCAGGCCCGGTAGCGCAGGCCGGACTCGCTGCCCATCGGCGTGACCACGATGTCCTTGGCACTCTCGTCCATGAGTGGCTTCTTGGAGATGGTGAGCACGGTCGGCTTCCCGGCCAGGCCGACGAAGGGAGCCCAGGGATCCTTCGACGTGTCGACGGGGACGCCGTTGACGGCGAGCAGGTAGTCGCCCTCGCTGATGCCGAGGCCCTGCATGGAGAGCGGGCTGCGTGCTTCGCTGTCGAAGGGGCCGCCACTCGGGAAGCGCGCGAGCTTCCAGGCCTTGGCGGCAGAGCCATCCTCGAGCGTGGCGGCGGCGAAGTCGACGCCGAGCATGCCGACGGATCGGCTTGATGTTTCCTCGACGTCTCCCGGGCCGCGCAGGTACGCATGGCCGACGTTGAGCTCACTGATCATCTCGCTGATCAGGTAGTTCAGGTCCTCGCGGGTGACGACCGACGGCAGCATGGCGGCGTAGCGGTCGTGCATCGCCTTCCAGTCCACGCCGTGCATGCCCTCGTCGTAGAACCAGTCGCGCATGATCCGGTAGCAGTCGGCGAGGATCTGGCGATGCTCGTCGCGCGGATCGACCGTAACCAGCATCGGGCTCGCCACGATCGGCTTGGGCGTGGCGCCGGCCGATGCTGCGGCGATGGATGCGCCACCGCGGCCGCCCATGAGGAGCTTCTTGCCGTCGGCCGAGACGTCGAACCGCATGCCGGCCGGTCCGGCCTTCTCCGTCGGCTTCGCGTCGTTCAGGTCAAGCAGGCGCACCGAACCGTCGCGGCCGAACATGAGCTCGTTGCGGTCATTGAAGCCGAGCGAACCGAATGACCCCTTGGGGACCGGGAGTTCGATCGCGCGGGCCTCGAAGCCATCGAGATCGACTTCGACGCGCTTGGGCTCGGGCTTCTTCCTGTCGCCCTTGGCAGCGTCCTTGCCGTCCTTCGCGCCCTCACCGTCCTTCGCGCCGTCACGGGTCCCCGTGACGGCGGCGGTGACCGGCTGTTCGCCCTGCTCGGTGCCGGTGCCCGAAAGGGCATCGCCGTCGAGCTTGAGCTCGAGCGTGACGGGCTTGCCGTCGACGCTGCCCTTGAGGGACAGCATCCCGGTGGCGGCGTCGAAGGTGCCCGTCACGTCGCCGTTGCCCTTCTGCGACGTGATGGTGCCGGTGACGACGCCGTCCTTCATGGTCACGACGAGCGTGAACGTGAACGACTCCTCACCGACCTTGGCCGTGCATGTCCAGGTCCCCGCAGGGTCGCCCTCGACGGGTGCAACCTTCTTCTCGTCGTCACCCTTGTCGTCGTCGTCCTTGTCGTCGTCGTCATCCTTCTTGTCGTCGTCGTCATCGTCGATGATGGAGTCCAGACCGACCTCGGGCGCATCGGCCCCGCGGCGGCGGCGACCACCTTGCGGGGGACCGGCGGGACGGCTGCCGTCGCCACCAGGCCCGGCAGCGGGTGCACCGCCTTCGCCGCCGGCGGCGGGCTTTGCCTCGTCCTTCTGGCCTTCTTCATCGCTCTTGGGGAGCCACGCGAGCGCCATGTCCTTCTTGAGCGGGACGGCCATCAGCACCTGTGACGAACCGTAGATCCACGTCGTGTCGAACTCGCTGTAGGTCGGGACGAAGTTGCGCTGGCTGGTGTAGGCGAGCCACTGTCCCTTGCGGTCGAAGACCGGATCGCCGTCGTTGAAGTAGCCGCTGGTGACCTGCACGGGCTTCGCGCCCTCATCCGTCGTGTCGAGGAGGAAGATCACTTCCATCTCGCTGTCGTCGTCGGAGCGCGCCCAGGCCATCCAGCGCGAATCATGGCTGAACGACACGCCGACGGGCCGCGCTTCGGGATCGCGGTCGATGCGCCGGGCGGAGCCATCCTCGAGCTTGACCAGGTCGATGGCACCGGTCTTGTCGGTGATGACGACGTGCTTCGAATCGGGTGCCCACGCGATGCTCGTGCGGAAGCAGGTGCCGTCCTTCGTGACCTGGCGGGCCTCGCCCTTGCCATCGGCCGGCATGGTCCAGAGCTCGTACTCGCCGGTGGCATCGCTGAAGAAGGCGATGGTCTTGCCATCGGGGCTCCACGACGCGCTGCGCTCGAAGATGCCGTCGGTGCGCGTGAGGTTGCGTGGCGTGCCGTTCTCCGCCGGCGCCGACCAGATGTCGCCGCGCGCGACCACGGCCACGCGCTTGCCCGACGGCGAGATGCTCGCGTCCTGGATGGTGCTTGCGGCATCGACCGTGGCCGTCCGAAGGGACTCACGGTCACCCGGGACGTCGATGTTGACGACCGAGGCGATCCCCGACCCGAGATTCAGCAGCATGATCCGGTCGCCGTGCTGGAAGACCATCTCGCCGTTGCCCGCGTCATCGGGGCCGACGGCGGGCCACCGGACGTCGTGGGTATCGAGCGTGGTGACCTGCGCGGACTTGCGCGTGTCGAGGTCGTAGCTCCACACGTTGAGCACGTGCCCCTGGGTCGCGCCGCGGTCGCTCAGGTAGTAGACCTTGTTGCCGTGCCACATCGGCAGCGTGTCGGTGCCTTCCCAGTCGGTGATCCGACGGCTCTCGCCGGTCTTCAGGTTCATGAGCCACACGTCGGTGGCCATGCCGCCGCGATAGCGCTTCCAGGTTCGGTTGTCGGTCGAGTGCGGGGTGTACGCGAGCCAGGTCCCCGTGCGGTCGATGGCGCCGTTGGTGCCGTAGGGAACGGGCAACGTCGACGGCAGGCCGCCCGAGGCGGGAATCGTGTAGAGCTTCTGCGCACGGTCGAGGCCTTCGATGGCGCCGGTCATGAAGACCAGGCCCTTTCCATCGGGGGTCCAGTCGCACAGGCCTTCAGGGGCTGGATGATGCGTCACGCGCTCGGGGATGCCGCCCGCCGCGGGGATCGTGTACAGGTCGAGCGATTGGTCGTAGTTCGCGCGGAAGGCGATGGTCTGGCCATCGGGGCTGAAGCGGGGCGATCCCTCGAAGCCCGCCGGGCTCGCGACGGGCCGGGCGACGCCGCCTGACTTGGGCACCAGCCAGAGATCGTTCCCGTACACGAACACGATCGAGTCCTGGCTGACGTCGGGGTACCGACAGAGGCCTCGGTTGGCGTCGGTGGCGTTGTTGGCGGGAGCGGCCGCGGCACAGGCTGCCGCAACGACGGTCAAGGACATCAGCATGAAGGGATCCTACGGAGGCAGGGCCCCGAGGGCGACGTGCTGTTGTCGATCACCGGGAATCCACAACGCACACCGGCGCGCTGGTTACTGGTCAGTCGGCGGCGGCTCGATGCCTTCCTCAGCGAGGATTTCCCGCAGGCGGATCAGCCCGCGGCGCGCGTGCGTCTTCACGGTGCCCAGCGGCAGGCCGGTGGTGCCGGCGATCTGCTCATGGCTTCTTCCAAACTGGATCGAGAGTTCAAGCACCTTGCGCTGTTCCGGGCGCAGCCGTTCCATGGCGGCCATGGCGGCCAGGGCGGCTTCCTCGATCTCGGCAGGATCGAAGCCCGGCGCATCGGACTCGATCGTCTCGGGGATCGCCGCGACTTCCGGCCGTCGCGCACGACGGCGTCCACGATCGATGAGCCGCCTGCGCGCGATCATGGCGATGAACGTCGTTTCGCTGGCAATCGTTGGGTCGAAGCGCCCGGCGCTGCGCCACACGTCGATGAAGATCTCCTGGACGGCGTCCTCGGCTTCGGCGGCGTTGCCTGCCAGGCGTCGCGCCAGCGACCACACGAGGCCACCGAACCGATCCATGCATTCCTTGATGGCGTCCTGGTCGCCTTCGGCCACTCGGTGCAGGATGGACTCAGTCTCGGTCATCCGGCTCCTTGTTCGGGCGAGCACGTGGCGGCGGCTTCGGCCCCGCAGTCGTGCGATGCAAGGATCGCATGGTAACGGTGGAGGCGGGATTCGAACCCGCGAAGCCCCGGAGGGCTTACCAGTTTTCAAGACTGGCGCATTCGACCACTCTGCCACCCCACCGTGGGGCGCCGGAGTCTAACCGCCGCCTTGGGGCGGTCGGCCGCGCCCCTTCATCGCGTCTTCGCACAACTGCAGCAGCTGTGCACGGGGGATCGGTTTGACGGCGTACTGATCGAAGCCGATGGCCAGGCAGCGGTCGCGATCCTCCTCGAAGGCGTTGCCGGTCAGGGCGATGATGGGAGCCGCCATGCCGAGCCTGCGCAGGCGACGACAGGCCTCGTAGCCATCGACCCCCGGCATCTGGAGGTCCATCAGGACGATGTCGAAGCCATCGAGTCCCGCGTGCGACACGGCCTCGATCGCCGCAGCACCGTCGGTGGCGATCGTCACGATCGCGCCTGCCTTGCGCAGGAGCGCTGCGAGCAAGCGAGCGTTGTCGGGCCCATCCTCGGCGAGCAGGATGCGGCATCCCGCGAGTGACTGCGCCTGCGCGCTTGCCCAGGGCAGCCCGACCGGAATGCGAACGGTGAACGTGCTGCCGGAGCCGGGCGCGCTGGTCACCTCGATGGAGCCGCCAAGCAGGTCGACGAGCTTGTGGCTGATCGCCAAGCCGAGACCCGTGCCGCCGAACCTGCGGCTCGTGGAGGCATCGCCCTGCTCGAAGCTGCGGAACAGCCGGGAGACCTGCTCCTGGCTCATGCCGATGCCGGTGTCGGCCACGGTGAACAGGAGTTCACTGGTTGACCCGTCGGCCTTCACGCTCGCGCGCAGCGAGACCGTTCCGGACTCCGTGAACTTGATCGAGTTGGCGACCAGGTTCATCAGCACCTGGCGGACCCGCAGGGGGTCGGTCACCACGAGCGCGCTGGCACTGGGTTCGGCCTCGACGCGGAGCTCCAGCCCCTTCGCCAGCGCACGACCGCGAACCAGAGCGACGACGTCGTCGACCAGTTGCACGGGCCGGACCTCGATGCGCTCGACCGTCATGCGGCCGGCCTCGATCTTGGAGATGTCGAGGATGTCGTTGATGATGCCCAGCAGGTGGTTCCCGTTGCGGCGGATCACGCGCACGCACTCGTCGCGTTCCATGTCCGAGGTCGCCGGGTCGAGCAAGGCATCGGCGTAGCCGAGGATGGCCGACATGGGCGTGCGGATCTCATGGCTGACGTTGGCGAGGAACTGGCTCTTGGCGGCGTTGGCGCGCTCGGCGTTCTCGCGCGCCGACGTCGCTTCGTCGAGCGCGGCCACCTGGTCGGTCATGTCCACGGCGACGATGAGGTGGCCCAGCGGCGTGCCATCGGCGCCGGTCCACGAACTCGCCGCCATCGAGACGCGCCGGATGCTCCCGTCGGATCGCTGCACCGACCAGGTGTGCAGATGCATGCGGTCGCCGCGCAGCGCATCGATCAGGGCCCGGAAGGCGAGGTTCGGATGGTCCTGCTCCAACGCCTCGCGCTCATCGGGGACGAGCATGAAGAGCGGGGTGTCGGCCCCGATCACCGCCTCGGCACGGCGCCCCGTGAGCGCTTCCGCGCCGGCATTGAAGACGGTGATGTCGCCACTGAGGTCCGTGGCGATGATCGCCACCTGATCCGTGGCATCGAGCAGCGCCTCGAGCTGGCCTCGGGCGGCAAGGGCCGTACGGGCCCGGCGTGATGAGGACTGCGCGAAGTGGATCGTGGTGCCGACCAGCAGCGCGCTGAGCAATCCACTGCCAAGGAGCACCACGGGCAGCGCGCCCTGTTCCGTGGTGGAGCCTCCGCCGTGGGGCCGCGCCTTGAAGGTCCACGGGCGACCGGTCACGGTGCCTTGGGCCCCCGGCGCAAGGATCGTGGGGCCCTTCTCGCCTCCGACTTCGAAGAGCAGCGTGCCGCCATCGTAGATCTCCACCTCGAACGCCCCGACGAAACCCCCAAGCATGGCCGAGAGCGTGGAGTTGACGAGTTGGTCGATCACCAGCACGCCGGTGCCGGCCTCCGGACCCAGCGGCAGGGGAATCGCCACGATCCCGTGGGTCGTGCTGCCGACCTCGATCGGAGGACTCGTGCGGATGGCTTGGCGACTCGTGCACTCCTGCACCAGCCTCGACACGGTGGGGGATCCAAGCGCCAGGGCCGCCTCGCCCCAGGATGCGGCCAGCGGTGAGCCGTCGGGCCGCAGGATCGCAAGGCCCTCGACGCCGTTGAAGTCCCGGCGGTACGCATCGAGGTCCTGCTGCAGCGCTCGAGGTTGCAGCACGGCACGATTCGTCCATCGATCGGCGAGGCGCTGGAAGGCCTTCAGGTTGAGTTCGAACTCGGAGCGAACGAGCGTCTGCAAGGCTCGTTCATGTTCCGCGGCGCGGGCTTGCTGGTTGCGCAGGTCCGTGTCCTGCAGGAACTGCCACCCGCCGATCGCGAGCGCCGCCGTCAGTGCGGCGCACAGGAGCCCCAGCCAACCGGGCATGCCGCGCGACAGCGGAACCGCGAAGTACCACGCCCTCGTGATGGCGGCCGTGGCGGCCAGCAACAGGGCCAGTTCGACCGTCCACGGGAGATCGCCGACGAAATCGAGCCAAGGGTGGCGCAGTGGTCGATCGTGCCACGGCTCGAGGATCATGACCAGCGCCAGCGTGCCCAGCAGCACGGCAGGAAGCACGGCCAAGGCCCTGCCTTCGAGGCGAGCGCGCGACGACGCCAGGGCGGTCAGCCCCAGCAGCAGCAGCGCCACGCTGGCTGAGAGCGGCTGGTCCGACAGCGGTGCCACCAGGAACCCGCCCAGCACCAGCACGCCGCCAAGCACCACGTTCGGTGGGCTCCACACCGGTTGGCGGGGCAGCGCCACCACGCAACCGAAGGCCATGATGGCCAGCCCGAGCAGGGTCGCCACGTCGCGGTGGGCCATGACGGGGACCACGATCGGAAGCTGCAGGGCGAGGCCCGCCGCGATGGCAAGGACGGCCAGTGAGGGCCAGACCAGCCGTGCGGAGGGCGCGGCACGCATCGTCAGGTCTCGCGCTCGGCGCGCCGACGCTTGAGCTCGGCGTCGACGAAGGCTTCGAGGTGGCCGTTCAGCACATGGAGGGGGTTGCCCTCCTCGTAGTTCGTGCGGTGGTCCTTCACGCGGTTGTCATAGAAGACGTACGAACGGATCTGGGTTCCCCAGCCCCGCTCGACCTTGCCACCCTTCGCCGCCAGGATCTCGGCATCGCGACGCTCCTGCTCGAGCTGCTCGAGCTTCGAGCGCAGCACGCTGAGGGCCTGCTTGCGGTTCTGGGGCTGGTCGCGATAGGTGCTGGCCACGACCTGGATGCCCGTGGGAAGGTGCGTGACGCGGATGGCCGTGGCCACCTTGTTGACGTTCTGCCCACCCGGCCCGCTCGCCCGGACGAACGGCACGATCTCGAGGTCGCGCTCGGGGATCTCGAGGTCGCTCTCCTCGAACTCGGGCGTGACGTCGACGGTGCAGAAGCTCGTCTGGCGCTTGCCTTCGGCGTTGAAGGGGCTCACCCGGGCAAGCCGGTGCGAGCCGTGCTCGCAGCTCATGTACCCGTAGGCGAAGGGGCCCCGGACCGCGTACGAGACCTCGGAGATCCCGACCTCGGTGCCGTAGGTCCTGCTCATCTCCTCGACCTTGAAGCCCATGGTGTTCCAGTAGTACTGGTACATGCGCTCAAGCATCTCGGCCCAGTCGTTGGCTTCGGTGCCGCCGACGCCCGCCTGGATGGTGACGAAGCAGCCACGGTGGTCGTGCTTGGAACTGAGCAGGGACTGCAGTTCGACCTTCTCCATCTTGCCGACGAGGCCGAAGAGCAGCTCGTCGACCTCGGCGAGGAGATCGGCATCGTTGGCCTCCTTGGCCATGTCGTAGCCCACCTGCGCGTCCTCGAGGCCCTTCATGACCTCCTCGAGCGGCTCGATCTGGGCGCGCTTGACCTTCAGTTCGGCGATGACCGACTGGGCGCGCTTGGGATCGTTCCAGAAGTCCGCCTCGTTCATGCGCGCCGAGAGTTCGTCGCGCTCGCGAGCCTTGGTCGGGTAGTTAAAGCGAGTCGCGGATGGCGTTGATCCGCGCCTCCAGGTCGGCCAGCACGGGGCCATGTGCGTCGAAGTGCATGGGCCGGAGTGTAGCGGGCAGCGCGCGTACTTCCGGCTGTACGCTTGGACGCATGCAGGTGAGCAGCGCCATCTCTGGCATGAAGGAAAGTGCGACGCTGGCCGTCAGCGCCAAGGCCGCGGCCCTGAAGGCCAAGGGCGTCGACGTCGTGGGTTTCGGCGTGGGCGAACCGGACTTCGACACACCGGAGCCGATCAAGCGTGCGGCGATCCGGGCGCTCGAGGCCGGCCAGACCAAGTACGCACCCACGCCGGGCGATCGAGCCGCCCGAGAGGCGATCGCGCACAAGCACCGGACGGACAACGGCATCGACTGCTCGTTCGAGCACGTCACCATCACGGCCGGGGCGAAGCATGCGATCTACCTGGCGCTGCAGGTGCTCATCGAGCGTGGCGCCGGCAACGAGGTCATCGTGCCGACCCCGGCATGGGTCAGCTACCGCCCGCTGGTCGAACTCGCCGGCGCCCGCTGCATCGAGGTCCCGGCACGGCTGGAGCACGGCCTCGTCGTCGAGCCTGGGGCGATCGAGCGCGCCATCACCCCGCGCACCGTGGGGATCATCCTGAATTCACCGTCGAATCCCTGCGGCATCACGTTGCCTGCCGCTTCGATGCGTGCCATCGCCGATGTGCTGGCGCGGCATCCGCAGGTCACGGTGATCAGCGACGAGATCTACGAGAAGCTCGTCTACCCCGAGGTCACGCCCGGCATCGCCCACTGGAGCATCGGCAGCGACCCGCGCCTGGCCGGCCGCACCATCACGGTGAACGGCATGAGCAAGGCCTACGCCATGACCGGCTGGCGCATCGGCTGGATGTGCGCGCCCGGTGACCGGGGCGGCTTCGCGCGCGAGGCCATCAAGCTGCAGGGCCAGATGACCAACTCCATCGCGAGCTTCGCCTTGCCCGCGATCGTCGAAGCCCTGACCAACGGGGCAGCCGAGGTGGAACGCATGCGGGCGGTGTTTGCACGCCGCGCCCAGCTGATCGGTCGGCTGCAGGCCTCGATTCCCGGCTTGGTCGCGCCGCCGAGTTCAGGGGCCTTCTACACGTTCCCGTCGGTGGCCTCGCTCCTGGGTGGTCGCACGGCGGGTGGTCGCGTGCTCGATTCGGCGCAGGCCTTTGCCGAGGCGCTGCTGGAGGAGCATGCGGTGGCGATCGTCCCCGGCGAGGACTTCGGTGAGTGCGCACGCGCGCACGTGAGGTTCTCCTTCGCGTGCAGCGAAGAGCAGATCATCAAGGGCATGGAGCGCGTGGCGGCCTTCGTGGCCGGCATCCGTCAGGAGATCCCGACGGTCACCGGCACCGGCTGAGGCCGCGGCACGTAGTTCGGTTCGAGCGCGATGTTCAACGGCAGGCGCTTGCCGGTGGGGTCGCGCGGCAGCTGGTCTTCATCGATGATCCGCTGGATCGCCATGATGCCCTCGATGAGCATTTCCGGGCGCGGCGGGCAGCCGGGGACGTAGACATCGACGGGGATGAACTGGTCCACGCCCTGCACGACGGCGTAGGTGTCGAAGACACCGCCGGTGCTGGCGCAGGCACCCATCGAGATGACCCACTTGGGCTCGGCCATCTGCATGTAGATGCGCTGCAGCACGGGCAGCGTCTTCACGCTCACGCGGCCAGCCACGATCATGAGGTCGGCCTGGCGGGGGCTGAAGCGCATGACCTCGGCTCCGAACCGGGCGAGGTCGAACCGGCTGCACGCGGTGGCCATCAGTTCGATGCCGCAGCACGCGGTCGCGAAGGGCATGGGCCACACGCTCGAGCGTCGGGCCCAGTTGACCACGCGCTGGAGCTGGGTCGTCAGGATGCTGTCGGTGGGGAGCGCTGCTTCAATGCCCATGGTGAGGTCGTCCTTGAGAGTGGCGAAGTCTATGCCCGGACTCAGGCCCGCGCCCGGTCACGGGGTCGGACCGCCCGATTCGGCTCCGGTGCCCGCGGGCTGCGGGGCCGCCGGCGGCGTCGGCAGCGGCTGGGGCACCCTGGTCGGGGGGATGTCCTTGCCGGCGCGCTTGAGTCGGTAGTACTCGACGGGATCCTGCCCCGCGGGCGGATCGCCCCAGAACAGCTGATCGAAGAAGCCCGGCTGCGTGTCATCCACGTTCGGGTCGTAGGTCTGGCGTGGCATGCTCGGGTCCCCCGACGTGCGGACGACGTGCTTGTAGCAGCCGGCGCCGGGCAGGAGGCAGCAGAGGAGCAGCGATGCACGAAGCATGAGGTCGATGATAGGCGGGGCGAACATGGATCCAAGCCGTGCGCGTATAACGCCATCATGCTGCTCGCCCTTGTCCTGACCGTGGCCGCGGTGGCCCAGGACCCCTCGACCAAGGCGGCCACGCCGCCGGCCCCCGACACGCCGCCGGCGCTGGCCATGCCGCCGATCCCGGATGCGCTGTCGTCCTACATGCCCAAGGCCGAGCGGCATGGATCGGATCACTTCCTGATCGTCTCCGATGCGCCACCGACCGCCATCGCCAACACCCTCAACGCGCTCGAGCGGACGCGTGCGTCGCTGCTGGCTGACTTGGCGCGGCGCGGCCTGCCGGCGAGCGACACCGGCATGCGTCATCTGGCCATCCTCTTCTCCGATGAGGGTGCGTTCCGGCGATTCGCGCGCGAGGTCGACGGCCAGACCCTGGCCACGACGCTGGGCTACTACCAACCCGCCGGCCGTCGGCTGCAGCTCTTCGATCCCGAGAGCACCGATGCGGTGCGTGCGGCCGATGCCACCATCGCCAAGAACGAGGAGGCGATCAAGGCGCGGCAGGAGGCCGTGAACCGCATGCGCGCAAGCCGCCTCAGCAGGCAGGAGGCCGCGGTGGCGCAGCGTGAGGTCGATCAGGCCCGCGCCAAGCTGGCGTCGCAGCGCGCGCAGCGTGAGGCCGCCGTCGACGACAGCCTGAAGGTCGTCGTGGTGCACGAGGCCACGCACCAGGTGCTGTTCGAGTGTGGTGCCCAGTCGCCCAAGGGGCTCAACCCGCTGTGGCTCGCGGAAGGGCTGGCGGTCGCCTACGAAACCGACGACGTGCGTCGCCCGGGCGGGCCTGCATCGATGCGCGGTGAGCGGTTCGGTACGTTCCGCTCGGCCCTCCTGGCCAACGGCCTGATGCCGGTCCGACTGCTGGTGACGACGCGTGTGTTGCCTTCCGGCGGGGGAACGCAGACCGCACTGCAGGCGCAGGAGGACTTCTACGCGCAGTCGTGCATGTTCGTGCGCTGGTGCATGCTCGAGCGGCCTGCCGAGTTCAAGGCCTACCTTGCGGCATGCCGCGAGGCGAAGCCGGGTACCGCGCCCGAGGCGTTGTTCGAGTCGTGCTTCGGGTCCATCGACTCCGTGCAGCGTTCCTACGCGCTCTGGCTGCGCGAGCAGGTTCCCGAGTCCGAGCGGACGGAGGCGGTCCGTGCCGCGCAGTCGTGGTCCATCGACGGCCGTCCGTTGCCGCCCCTCGCGCCCTGATCACCTGACCCGCCGCGTGCGGGCCCGGCCCATCGCCCGCGGGCGGCCCGGATCGTCGATCGCTTCCCAGCGTGCGTGGCGCAGCGCGCCGACGCGCAGCCTCGGCAGTGTCCAATCGATGAGGACGGCCAGGTGCAGCCCGTACAGCACCACCATCCACATCAGGTAGATCCAGAACATCAGGACCGGCAGCAGTCCGAGGCTGGCGAAGAGCTTGCTGGCCCCGAAGCTCCGCGCGGCGAGGGAGCCGAGTGCGGCCTTGCCCGCGACGATCACCAGCGCGGCACCCAGCGCTCCTGCAAGCGTTGCCTTCCACGACATGCGTCGATTTGGAATGAAGGCGTAGGTGGCGAACAGCAGTGCCCAGATGGAGAGGAAGCCCGTGGTGCCGCTGATGAAGTTGGCCAAGGCGGGCATCAGGTCAGGCAACTGGGAGATCGACAGTCCCAGGCGCACGCCCAGCGGCACCGCACCCAGCAGCACCGGCGTGAGCGTGAGGGCGGTCCAGTACACCAGCAGCTTTCGGCGCAGCGGTCGGCGCGCGTGCGTCGCCGCCACGCGGTCGAAGCTGCGCTCGATCGCCACCAGCAGCCAGATCGCGGAGAAGACGACGGCAGCCCCACCAACGATGCCGAGGCCCGAGAGGTTGATCCCGGCGGCATCGCTGACGAGCCCGCGCAGCCACTCGCCGGCGACCACGCCTTCGTCACCGATCTGCAGGTCGTCCAGGCCGACCTCCGTGATCAGTCCGCCGACGAACGACTCGAAACGGTCGGCCAGGATCGCGCGCGTGAGCAGCGTGGCCACGACCAGCAGGGGAAACAGGCTGAAGAGCGTCCGGAAGCTCAGGGCCGCAGCCATCTCGGCGGGATCGGTCGTGCGGAACCTGCGCCAGGATGCGACGAGGAAGCTCACCGAGCCCTTGAGGCTCGGCTTCAGCGTGACGAGGGAACGATCGACGTCGGGCACGCGCGGCATGCTAGGGCGTGGTCCGCGTGGGCCACGCGACGACCGACGGTGTCACGATGCGCAGTCCATGGAGCCTGCTCTCGCAGGGATGCTCGGCATTGGCCGAGCCCGTCACGGAGGTGCCCTCCGCCCGCCCGGCGCCGATCCACGCCGTCCCGGGTCCGGCATCGAGCAGGAGACTGAACGACACGACCCCGGTGGCGCAGTGGTAGGTGTTGTTGCCGCTCTCGCCCTGGGCGTACGGGCCGGGAGCGTCGTAGCGATCGTCGCCGCCCAGATCGACCAGCATGCCGATCGCCTGCATGGCGCCCGATCCCTGCGCGAGCACGCTGCCGCGATAGTGGTCGTTGCCGCCCGCATCCACCAGGACGGCGCTCGAGGCATCCCATGCGGCTCCCTGGTTGGCGGCGGTGCGGCCCCAGTAGACATCGTCGCCTGCATCATCGAGCAGCGCACCGAAGGCCATGTGTGCGGCAAAGCCCTGGCTGTAGCGATCCGCGCGATAGAGGTCGCGGCCCGCGAGGTCATGCAGCACGCCGAGTCCGTGCAGGTAGCCGCCACCCTGCGCGAACTCACCGCCTTCGTAGCGATCGTCGCCGGCCGCATCGACCAGCATGCCGATGCCACCGGCTGCGTACCGGCGGAACCCGTAACCGACACCCTGGCTGAAGGCCAGGTTGGTCGCGGGCGTGCCGTAGGCGCTCGTGGCACCGAAGTCAGCGACGTAGCGATCGTCGCCCGCGCGGTCGATGAGCATGCCGATGCCGCGCGGACCTCCGACGCCCTGCGACAGGGTGCCGCTGCGCACGTCGTCGGAGCCGCCTTCGTCGAGCACGATGCCCGCGCCGTACAGGGCCGACCCGATGCTCCACGCACCACCCTCGTAGCGATCGTCGCCCGCGCGGTCACGGATCAGTCCGACGCCGAACGCGGCTGCACCGATCGACAGCAGGCCGCCGCGATAGTGGTCGTTGCCGCCGTGATCGTCGATCGCGGCAAGGCAGGCGATCCCGGAACCCGGCCCGCCGACGGCGCCGCCCTCGTACCGATCGTTGCCGCCCAGGTCGACGATCACCGAATCCACGGCACCGCCGACGCCCCACGCGTAGTGATCATCGCCGCCGGGATCGAGCACGGCGGCGATGGCGTCCATGTCGTAGCGGTTGGGCCCCACGCTGCCGATCACGACCCAGCCGAGCCCGTCGATCGTCTCGGCGGCCAGGATCGTGCCGTCGACCTTGCCCGCAAGCGGTTCGGGAATCGGCGTCGACTCCTGCGCGGACCAGTCGACGCCGCGCGGCAGTTCCGCATCGAGATGGGCGAGCAGGGCGGGAACGGCGGCCCATCCCGCCACCGTGCTGGCGCGGATCAGCGCAAGATCCTGGTCGAGCTCCGGACCATCAAGCAGGACGGAGCGGGCGCTTCGCTCGGCCAGCCCGATCGCGCGGCGGCGCAGTTCGGTCCGATCGCAGGCCAGGCGCTCGAGCACCGGATCGAGCAACGTCATGCGGTGGACGCGCGCGCCATTGGCCAGGAAATCGAGCGCAAAGATCGCTCCCTGCGTGTCGAGCATCGGTAGCGTGCCCTGCCCGGCAGAGGGGTCGTGGGTCTGGCCAAGGGCCTGTGCGGCCGTGACGGCCAACGCCTGCAGAGGGGGAAGCCCGGAGCGAACCGGTGCGGTGGCGGCGCGGGCGACGTCGCTCACGAGCCATGGCTCGTCGAAGCATCGGACGACCCACGGGGCATCGTTGGGATCTCGCCGTTCGAGGCCGAAGCGCCGGATCAATCCGGCCGTGGCGCGGAGCGGTTCCGAGAGCCGATGCGCCGCGACGGCATCGCCGACGACCGAGCCGGCTGCGAAGGGATCGACGAGCACCGTGGCCTCACGCGGCGCCGGTGCGACCCGTTCGCCCGTACCGAGCGTGCCGGTTGGTCCATCCTGCGCTGCGAGGATGAGGATCAGCAGCGTTGCGCCGTGCATGGGACGAGGATAGCCGTCATACTTGGGACCATGCCCAAGGCCGATCACCCCTTCACCGACGCCACGCGTGGCGTCCGACTGCAGAAGTTCCTTGCCGATGCAGGCGTGGCCAGCCGTCGACGCTGCGAAGAGATGATCGCCGAGGGACTCGTCGAGGTGAACGGCACGCTGGTCGCGAGCCTGCCGGCCTGGATCGACCCGGTGAAGGATGAGGTGGTGGCCGACGGGCGTCGCGTGCGCCGGGATTCACGCGTCGCGTACGTGCTGCTCTTCAAGCCCAAGGGCGTGGTCTGCACGAACAGCGATCCCGAAGGGCGCTCCTGCGCGGTGGACCTCGTCGAGCATCCGAGTGGCCTGCGCCTGTACCCGGTCGGCCGCCTCGACATGGACTCATCGGGCTTGCTCCTGATGACCAACGACGGCGAACTCGCCAACCGTCTCACGCACCCGCGCTACGAGATGCACAAGGGCTATGAGGTCACGGTGGCGGGGCAGCTGTCCGACGACGACCTGGCACGCCTCGAGCGCGGCGTCTTCCTCAGCGATGGTGAGCGGGGTCCCGGTCGGAAGGCCAAGGCCGGCCGGCTCGACGTGATCGCCCGCGACCGCCAGAAGACGATCCTCTACATGGAGCTCTTCGAGGGTCGCAACCGCCAGATCCGACGCATGCTGCTGGCGCTCGGACACCCGGTCAAGAAGTTGCGGCGGGTGAAGATGGGGCCGCTGCGGCTGAAGGGCCTTGCCGTGGGCGAGTGGCGCGATCTCACGGCGGAGGAACTCGACCAAGTCCGTCGCGACGCGTTCGCCGATGCGGCCACGATCCATCGTCGTCGCGAACGGGCGGAGCGCAACGAAGGTGGCGCTCCCGTGCGCAAGCGGCGCGGCATCCACGCCTCGCGCCGCAACGAGAAGAGCGATCGGCTCGAGCGCCGGGCGCAGCGCACGCGCGACCTCTCGGCCAAGGCCCGCGCCGAACGGGGTGCGGCCCGGAGCGCCGAGCGTGGCACGTCGAAGTCCGCTGCCGAGCGGGGTACGGCGAAGACTGCTTCGGAGCGCGGCTCGGCGAAGTCCTCCGCCGGCCGTGGCTCGCGGCTCGGTGATGCGGGGTCGCGAGCGACGCCCCGTCGCGATGCACGCTCCTCGGCCAAGCCGTCACCTCGTGGCACCCCGGATCGCGCGGGTGGGTCCAGGGGCCCGAACCGAACGGGCGCGGGCGCCTCGCGCACCGGCAACGACCGTCGGGGCGGCGGAACGAGCCGCACCCCGGCCAAGGGCAAGCCCGCCCGCAACCGCCGCGACGATGCTTCGCTTGACCATCGTCCTCGCCTATCCTGATCCTCATGCCGCTGTACGAGTACGAGTGCCTTGAGGACGGAGAAGTGATCGAGTTGCTCCGGCCGATGAAGGATGCCGACGGCCCAGTCGAGGATCCTTCCGGCAAGGGCCGTACCTTCAAGCGGCGGCACAGCGTTTTCGGAGTCGGCGGTTCGCCCGTCGCAAGCACCCATGTGCACACCGGCGGTTGCTGCCCCTGCGGCAAGAACGCGGGCAGCTGCGGCTCGATGAACTGACCACGCCCCGTCGCTGGTGTGGATAGGCTCGTCGGGATGGAACGATGGCTCATCATCCACGGCGTCGACTTCAGTGGCGCCGAATCCGGCGGTTCGCACAAGATCCGCATCGCCACGCGGCATGGCCGCACCTCGCCGGTGCAGGTCGAGCGAGCCGACCGGAAGGGCCTGCTCGAGCGCATCCGCGCGAGCGCAGCGGATGGCCGTCCGCACCTGTGGCGCATCGATGCACCGATGGGGCTTGCCATGCCCACGCTGGAGGAGGTGGGGGTGAAGGGCTGGAAGGGTTGCGCCGAATGGATGGCTGGGTGTGCCGGCGCCCGTGATTGGCGCGGCAGCCTGCGCACGCTGACCCGCCAGGAGCCTCGACGCGAGTGCGACCACGAGCTCCGCACGCCGATGCCCCCGACGAACCTGCGCGTCTTCAAGCAGACGTGGACCTTCATCTGCGAGATCCTGCTGCCGCTCGCGGAGGCCGGCGTCCGCATCGAGCCGGTGGCTCCCGGTGCTCCGGGCATGCAGACGGTCGTCTGCGAGAGCTGTCCCGCGAGTGATCTGCAGCGCCGCGGCTGGCCGCACAAGGGCTACAAGGGCAAGGGTGACCGCCCGCGGGACGTCCGCGAGGACATCCTCTCGCGCGTGGTGCGTGCGGGTCTGGTGGTGCCCGAATCGGTCGGCGAACAGGCGATTGCGGATGAGGAAGGTGACCTGCTCGATGCGCTGGTGCTTGCGCTGGAGCCGGCCAGCACGGTGGCGCCGAATCAGGCCTTGGTCGAAGGCTGGGTCTACTGATCGACGCGCCGTCGGCGCGGCGGGCCATGGCCCCCGGGTGAGGGCTCAGACCCCGCGGGTCGACGGGTCCCAGATCACCTTGTGCAGCTGCCCCTGCTGCCGCACGGGCAGCCGGTCAGCAAGGATCCACTCCGCGAGCGTGCGGTGGGACAATCCCTCGCATCCCCTGATGTCGGCGTCGCCGGCCTGGCGGTGTGCCGCGCTGAAGAGCACGGCATGGCAGCGCTCGTGGAGCCGCTCACGCAGCACGATCTCGCGTGCCCACTCGTAGTCGGTGCGGTCGGTGATGACGAACTTCACCTCGTCGCGCGGCCTCAGGTCCGACAGGTTCTGCCACCGGTTTCGATCCGCTTCGCCGCTGCCGGGAGTCTTCAGGTCAAGGATGCGGATCACCCTGGGGTGGCAGGGCGTGATGTCGATCGAGCCGCTGGTCTCGACCAGCACGGTGAAGCCCTCGTCGCACAGCGCGGCCATGGCGAGGAACGCGTTGCGTTGGGCCAGCGGTTCCCCGCCGGTGAATTCGACGGTCGGGCAACCGAAGGCGCGCACGCGCTCGAGCAGCGCAGCCAAGGGAACGGTCGTGCCTTTACGGAACGCGTAGCTCGTGTCGCAGTAGTGGCAGCGAAGCGGACATCCGGTGAGCCGCACGAAGACCATCGGCACGCCGGCCCAGGTGCTCTCGCCCTGGATCGAGTGGAAGACCTCGTTCACGCGCAGCGTTGGTTCGGTGGTGACGGGAAGGCTGGTCATGTGGTCAGTGCGGGACGCCGCACTGGACTTTCTGCGGCGCGGGACGCCGCACTGGACGTTCTGCGGCGCGGGACGCCGCACGTAGATAGAGAAAGACCGTCGCGGAGGCCGCGACGGTCAATGCGCACGAGAGGACTCGAACCTCCATGGGTTGCCCCACCAGCACCTCAAGCTGGCGCGTCTGCCAATTTCGCCACATGCGCAGGAAGCAGGGGCGACGAGTATAGCGCCCGCCGGCGCGAGGGAGTTCGATCGTCGTGGCTTTCCGATAAGCACAGCGGGCCCCGGCGCATGCCGGAGCCCGCTGGAATCATGTGCCGTTGGTCCGGCGTCAGGTGCCCCAGGCGGCCAGCAGGAGGCCCAGGTCAGCGCCGTCGCAGAGGCCGTTGCCATCCAGGTCCGGCGAACTCGAGCCCCAGCCCGCCAGCAGCAGGCCGAGGTCGCCGCCGTCCACGACGCCGTTGCCGTCGAGGTCGGCTGGGTTCGCGACGGCGCATCCGATGCCGTCGACGCGGAAGTCATCGAGACCGGCTTCCACGAGCGATCCCGTGCCGAGGTCACGGGCGACCACGCGGAACTTCATCGTGGCCGTGGGCTGCACGAACTGCCCGACGCGGAACGACTTGGTGGCCCAGGCGTTCAGGTTCTCGGTGACGAGTTCCATCTGCACCCAGCTCGAACCGCCGTTGTTGCTGATCTCGATCGGCATCGAGTCCTCGTTCGGACCTGCACCGGCGTTGTTCGAGTACCAGCGCGCGTAGGAGACGATGCCATCCTCGTAGCCCGACAGGTCAAAGGTCGGGCTGGTGAGCGTGGTGGTGCCGCCGTCGATGTCCGCTGCCCCATTGCCGCCGCCGACGGTGCCCTGGCCGGTGACCCAGCACAGGGTTCCGGCGCCGGCATCGTCCTCCGGCTGGGCGCTGGTGCCCACGGGGTCCACGCGGGTCCAGATGCCGGCCGTCGCGGTGTCACCCGCTCCACCCACGACCCAACCGGTGTTGGTCTCCATGGTGTCGAAGAAGATCTGGTCGACGCCGACTGCGCTCAGCGAGCTGTAGAACGCGGCAGGTGCCGTGCTCGGGCTCGTGACGGTTGATCCAGTGGTCGTGGCGGCCGACACGTACCACTGCACGTTGCTCAGGCACGCGGTGGCGGGGACCTGCACCGTGTACTGGTTCGACGCACCCTGCGTCATCGGCACGGCGGTGAACGAGCCCGTGCCGCCGTTGCGCCAGAAGAAGGTGCCGCTGCCGAGCTGCGGGGTGCCGGCGAGCGGCGCCACGTTCACGGCCAGCGTGCTGGTGCCTGCGGGCGACACCGTGGCCGGGATGCCGTTGGGGAACGAGAACGCCAGCAGCTGCAGCGCCGGGCCGGGCAGGCCGTGGAGCGTGAAGGCACCGTTGATCTCGTTGTAGTTCGGCGTCCCGTCGGCGATGTCGCCGTTGTTGTCGTCCAGCGTGAGGAAGTCGATGGTGATGTCACCCGCGATCGTGGTGCCGGTGTGCAGCGGGATGCTGTTCACGCAGAGCAGGCTCGTGCGCGCAAGACCGGCCGCGCTGCCGTACTTGGCGCCAAGCGCCTCGCGCGTGTCCCAGACGCACCCTGAGATGAGCTGGCCGCAGCTGTGGATCGCGCTGCCGCACGAACTGCACCCGGTGGCCGAGTAGGTGCAGGTGTTGTCGGCGTTGCGGAGGCCGGTGTTGCAGGCCTGGAAGCCCAGACCCAGTCGCGGGTCATCGCTGATGAGCAGCGACATGCAGTCGCTCATGCCTTCGCCGTACGCGCCCTGGCCGCTGCCGCCCGAGGCGACCATGTGGTGGCCGAACTCGTGGTGAACGACCGTGCTGAAGGCGGTGTTGTTGCAGCCGCCGGCGGCCGGGTAGAAGTTGATCGACGAACCGTTGTAGAAGGCGTTGCAGCTGCCGCTCACCTGGACGTTGATCGAGAAGTTCAACTGGTTCGCGATCGTCGGATACGACGGGTTGTTCGCCAGCGCGAAGTCACGAACGATGTTGGCGTGGCGGTAGGCGTTGACCTCGGCGCGGGCGGCCTCGACGAGGTTGTCGGAGTTGAACATCGTGTTCAGCTGCGCACTGATGGGGCCGGTCACCGTCGACGTCGGGGTGGAATTCGCGTTCGCAGCGTTGAACACCTTGAAGTACTTGCCCGCCAGCGTGCTCGTGACCGTGACCGAACCGGTCTGGCCGGGGATGACGTAGTTGCCGTTCACGTCGGCGAAGACGCTGGTGGCGCCGATCGACACGCCCGCATACTGCAGCGGGGCAGAGTTCTCGACGTTGCACGCGTCGGCCTGGAAGCTGGAGGTAGCCTGGCCGAACACGGTGCCCGTGGCATCGGCGTAGCAGATCTGGTCTTCCTCGAAGAGCACCTCGCCCGTGGTTGGGTCCGTGATGTAGAGCAGGCGGGCGTGGTCCGCGTCGCCCGGAACCCCACGATCGACGATGAACTTCACGCCCAGACGAGGCGCGACCTTCAGGTCGTCCTCGCCGGCGAAGATCACCAGCTCGGCGGGCACGTCGGCCGCCGCCGCGGCGAGCCGCTTCTGCAGCTTGCTCGCGTAGCGGGAGGGATCGAGCGGAGCGCCGACGGCGATGAAGGCCTTCACGGTCTCGGGGAAGTTGCCCAAGTCCTTGAGATCGCTCGAAGCGAGCACGAGCGGGAAGCCGGCCTCGTTGCGAACGAGCAGGCGAAGGCTGCTGCGGAAGACCGGCACCCCGTGCACGGCCTGCGTGTAGCCGACCAGCGAGAAGTCGTAGGTGCCGGTGACGGCATCCCACATCAGTGGGATCATGTGTTCGCCCTCGCCCCACGGCCCGATCGGCAGGAGCTGGGAGGGTTCGGCGCCCCAGATCGAGGCATGCTGCGCCACGAACGCGGCGGCGCTCGCGACCGGGCTGTTGCCCTGGCTGAACGCGCGACCGTACACACGGGTCAGGTTGCCATGATCGTTGATGAAGAAGCCCGTGCCGGCGTTCGCTTCGAGGAACGCGTTGCGGGCCTCGGCGGGGCTGGTGCGGGGGAGTTGACCGACCTGCGCGAGGGCGGTGGGCGCAAGAGTCAGGGTCAGTGCGGCGACGAATCCAAGCGTGGGGCGCATTCGTTTCTCCGTGGGTTGAAAGACCCGGCAGGGTGATGTCGGTCGTGGGGTCTCTGTCCGGGGCACCGCTGATCCGGACTCCGGGAGTATTGCCCGCAGGACCGGGTTTGGCGACCACCAGCGGGCACTTTTTGGGCATTTCAGGGGTAGCCTTGGCCCGATGGCGGCCAAGGAGCGCTCTACCTCGAGGGAACCGACGATCGAGAACCGTCGCGCCCGCCACGACTATGCCATCGAGGACACCCTCGAGTGCGGCATGGAGTTGCTCGGGACCGAGGTCAAGAGCCTCCGCAACAGCCAGGTCCAGCTCGAACAGGGCTTCGTCATGGCCAAAGCGACGCCCGCCAGCCTCGAGCTGCACGGGATCCATATCTCGGAGTACCCCCAGGCTCTGCCCCAGCACCAGCACGCACCGACCCGGGTCCGGCGGCTGCTCGCGCACAAGCGCGAGATCGAGAAGCTGGCCACCCAGCAGAAGGCCAAGGGCGCTTCGCTGATCCCGCTCAAGATCTACTTCGTGAAGGGTCGCGCGAAGGTCCTCGTTGGCGTCGGCTTTGGCCGCAAGAAGGGCGACAAGCGCGAGCACATCAAGGAGAAGGAAGCCAAGCGCGACATGCAGCGCGCGACCGGGGCGCGCAGGCGCCTCTGAGCAGGTCCGGCGCAGCCCGGGCCCGTGGGCGCGAGAGGGCTGGCTGGGCGCACCCCGCGCTCAGTGCGACGGCACGGGGATCGACTTGCCCGCGTCGGCGTCGCGACGACCCTCGATGCAGTCCAGGATCACGGTTGCGATCGCCTCGGGCTGAAGGGTCTTGGAGGGCGGGATGATCTTCTCGTCCCAGTTCTGCCGCAGCATGCGGGTTTCGACCGCACCGGGATTGATGCAGAACGACCGGATCCCGTGGCGGCGCCCTTCGCGCCAGGCGCTCCGCGTGAACGAGTCGAGGGCACTCTTCGCGGCGGCATAGACGAAGAACCCCGGGAAGGGGTCGAAGGCGCCCATCGTGCTGATGTTGATGATGCAGCCTGACTTCTGCTGCACGAAGTGCGGCCAGCAGCGCGCGATGAGCGTGGCGGGGCCAAAGGCATTCACGTAGAACGTGTTCTCCAGCAGTTCCTCGTCGGTCGCCTCGATCGGTGCCTTGGGCGCGGCACCGGCACCGTTCACGAGGCAGTCGATGCGGCCCCAGGCCGCATGCGTGCGGTCGACCACCATGGCTGCGAGGTCGAGGTCGCAGACGTCGGCCACGCAGGGGAAGAGCGTGGCCGAGGGCACGCGCTCACGGATGAGCGCGGCGGTTTCCTCGAGTGCCAGCGCCGTGCGCCCGACGAGGGTGACCCGGTGGCCGCGCTCCGCAAGCATGATGGCGGTTGCGCGGCCGATCCCGCTGCCGGCGCCGGTGACGATCGAGACGGGTTGGTCCATGGCAGGGGCTTCGTGCGCGGGGCCCCGGTGGTTTCGTCAGCCAGCCACGAGCCTGGCGACATCGTTGAAGAAGGTCACCACGAACAGCGCGCCGAACAGCAGCAGGCCCGCGAGGAACGCGATGTTCTGGAAGAGCACGCTCGGTTCGCGGCCGGTGATGCGCTCGTAGATGAGGTAGCACATGTGGCCGCCGTCGGCGATCGGCAGGGGCAGGAAGTTCAGCACCGCCAGGTTCACGCTCATGACGGCGAGGAAGAAGACGAGGTACGTCCAGCCACGATCGGCGACCTGCGTGCCGATCTGCACGATGCCGACGGGGCCGCGCAGCTGCTTCACCGCCACGGTGCCACGCACGAGCCGGTCGATCGTGAGCCAGGTCATGATCGCGAGCTTGCGTGATTCCCGGAAGCCCATCGCGATCGCCTGCAGGGGATTGCCATGGGCGCTGATCGTGACCATCAGCGGCTCGAACCACTCCGGTCCGATCGGGCTCGACCAGGCCAGCCCCGCGATCGTCGAAGCCTGTGCATCGCTGAAGCGGAGTTCGGCCTGGACGGTTGCGTCGGTGGAGCCCGGCATGCGGACGGTGATCGGCACCGATCGGGCGCCGGCGGACAGTGCGCGCTGGACTGCGCCGCGGATCGCTGCCCAATCGCGGATCGGCTCGCCACCGATGGCCACGACCGTGCTGCCAGGCACGAACCCCAGCCCGGCGGCGGGCGTGCTCTCGATCGTCTCGCCGACCTGCGTCGACTCGATCGGTCCGGCGATCATCGGCAGGCCCGTGGCGTAGCCGATCATCACCTCGAGCCGCCCACCGGCATCGACGCGAGCATCGACCGACACGCGCTCCCCATCACGCAGGACCATCAGGGGCACGATCGATCCTGCTCGCTTGGCCAGCAGCGCGCGGAACTCATCCATGCGCGGGCCCGACTCATCGCCTGCGGCCAGGATCGCATCGCCGGCCTTGAGGATCGCGGCGTTCGCGCTGCCCGGCAGGACGTCACGCACCATGACCAACGGCACGAGACCCGCCACGCCCAGTTCCAGGTCGGCTGCACCTGCACTCGCCCCGGGGGCGTACACGAGCGGCTCCAGGTCGGCGATGGGTTCGAGCGCCACCGAGATCGTGGCCGTTGCGTTGGCCCAGACCACGTCCCACGTCGTGGGGATCCTCGCGCCGGCGCCGGATTGTGCTGCGGCGCGCAGGCCGGAGGCGCTGCTGGCGTCGCGACCATCGATGGTGCGCAGCGTCGCGCCGCCCCATTGGCGCACGAACGCTTCCTTGTCACCGGCACAGTCGAACCAGCCGGCGGGTGCGCCCTCGACGCGCGCGCGATCGAAGAACCCCGCGGCGACCAGGGCTTGATGGAGCAGTGGGACGCTCTGCCGATCCGATGCGAGCGACACGCCTTCGGCCGGGGCGATGCCCAGCCGCTGCAGCCCCGCAGCAGCTTCGTATTCGGGCACGGCCTCAAGGTCGATCTGCTTGCCATCTCGGTCCACGATGATGCGCAGCGGCTGGGTGCCGACATGCATGGCGCCGCCCAGGATCACGTCGGTGAACGTTGCGGTCGGCGTGCCATCGATCGACACGATCCGGTCGCCCGCAGTGATCCCCGCCCGCGCGGCGGGTGATCCCGGTGCGACGGCGCCCACCATCGGCGCCTCGGCCTTCACGCCGGCGAGGAACGCGATCATGAAGAAGAGGATGCCGAAGATGACGTTCATCACGACGCCGCCCGAGATGACCACCATGCGCTTGCCGACCGGAGCGCTGCGGTAGCTGCGGGGATCACCCTGTGCGGCGATGGCCTCGTTCGGCGCAGCGTCATCCTGCCCGAGCATGCGCACGAAGCCGCCCAGCGGCAGGAGCCGCAGCGTCCACTCGGTCTCGCCCAGGCCGGCATCGCGGAGCGCGGCCTCGGGAATCATCGCTGTGGTCGCCGAGTTGAAGCGTCGGCACAGTTCCGGCTGGGAACTGCCCAGTTGCAGGCCGAGCCCGCGTCGCCATGAGCAGAGCACGGGGCCCATGCCGATCGCGAAGTTGTCGACGCGGATCCCGGCCCAGCGCGCGGCCAGGTAGTGGCCCAGTTCATGCACCAGGATCAGGAACCCGAACCCCAGGATGACGACGAAGAGGTTCAGCCCGCCAACGAGGTCCATGCCCGGAGTCTAGTGATGCGCTGCACGGCTGGTTCGGGTCGGCCGGGTGGGCCCACGACGATTCAGGCGCGCAGCACGGCCGATCGACCCAGTCGATCCGTGCACCATGCGCGCGCGGCTGCGTCGGCGGCAAGCACGGCATCGAGTGACGCGGCGTGGCCATGCGGCATGGCTGCCATGCATTCGCCCACCAGGTCGGCGATGCCCATGAAGGGCAGTCGACCATCGATGAAGCCCTGCACGGCGATCTCGTTGGCCGCGTTGAGGGTGCAGCCGGCCGTGCCACCACGTTCGATCGCCTCGAGCGCGAGGCCGGGGGCCGGGAATCGATCATGATCGATGGGCTCGAACTGGAACGAGCCCAGTTGCGCCCAATCGACCCGGCGTGCCGGCCCATCCACGCGGTGCGGATGGGCGAGCGCGACCTGGATCGGCAGGCGCATGTCGGGCGGGCTGATCTGGGCGATCACGCTGCCGTCGACGAACTCCACCATGGCGTGGACCATGCTCTGCGGGTGGACGATCGCGCCCAGCCGGTCGCGCCCGACGCCGAAGAGCCAGTGGGCCTCGAGCAGTTCAAGGCCCTTGTTCATCATCGTGGCGCTGTCGATCGTGACCTTGCGCCCCATCGTCCAGGTGGGATGCTTGAGTGCATCGGCCAGCGTGATCGAGGCCATGCGCGCACGATCCCACGTCCGGAAGGGGCCGCCGCTCGCGGTGAGCACGATGCGGGCGACATCGCGGCCGGGATGGTGGCCCAGGCACTGGAAGACGCCGCTGTGCTCGCTGTCGACCGGCAGGAGCGCCACCCGTCGTTCGCGCACACGCGACATGACGAGTTCACCCGCCGCGACCAACGTTTCCTTGTTGGCGAGCGCGATGTCGCAGCCTGCATCGATGGCAGCGAGCGTCGGGGCGATGCCGGCCGCGCCCACCATGGCAGCCAGCACGAGATCGCCGGGCCGTGCCACCGCCTGGATGAGGTCCCGTGCCGCATGGTTGCCCGTGAACACGGTCAGGCCCGAAAGCTCCGACGCATCGCGGGGTGCCGCGGCGGCCACGTGGCGCACACCGAACTCCGCGGCCTGCTGGGCGAGGAGTGAGGAGTTGCCGTGCGCGGCAAGTCCCACGACCTGCAGCCGTCGACCACTGTGGTCGCGCCAATGACGCAGCACATCCATGGTGGAGGTGCCGATGGAGCCCGTGCTCCCGAGCACGATCAACCGGCGCGGGGAAGCATCAGCGAGCGGCGCGGTCATGGCGGATCACTCCGCCCGGCCCTTGGGGGCCTCGCTCGGCTTCAGCCGGCGTGTGGTGGCGCCGTAAAGCGAGCGACGCTTGGGTTGAGCGGGTGCGGCGCCCTCGGAGGCTGGCGCGGAGCTCGGTGACGGAATGGGTGCGGGTGGGGTGGCAGCACTCGGGGCTGGCGCATCACCGGACCCCGCACCGCCGTCGCCGCCGGCGGAAGCGCCGTCGCCACTGCCGGAAGCGCCGTCGCCACTGCCGGAAGCGCCGTCGCCGTCACCAGTGGAGCGGCGCTCGCCGCGCGGGCCACGCTCGTCACGGTCGCGGCGTCCGCGACCACCACGGCGTCGGCGCTTGCGACGCTTGCCGTCGTCACGGTCACCATCGCGCGGGGCACCGTCGGGGCGCTCTCCGTCGTCCTGGCCTTCCACGTCGGCGTCGCTGCCCTCGTCGTTGCCGTCGCTCGCCGTGTCATCGTGCGGCGCGCGCTCGCCTCGGTCGTCGCCGGCGTCGTCGCGTGCGTCGCCGTCATCGGTGGACGCACCGTCGGAGCCCTCGGTGGAGGAGGCCGCATCGCCTTCGCGCGATCCGCCCTCGGCGCCATCGCGATCACGGCCTCGACGATTGCGCCCGCCGCGGCGGCGACGCTTCTTCCGCCGCCCGCCTTCGCGGTCGTCGCCGTCGGTGCGCTCACCGCGGGCCTCGGCGGATCCTTCGCTCGACTCGCCGTCGCCCGAGCCATCGCCATCGGTGGCTTCGTCATCGGCCTGGCCACCGGCAGCCGGAGCAGGTGCACCGAGCACCGGCACGTTGAACAGGTGCCGGGCCACGGCCACGAGCTCGGGCGAGAGCACCTCGAGGCCGTCGGTGACCATCGGGGCGATCTCGTCGTGCGCGGCGCGGAGTTGCTTGAGCAGCGCGGCCGGCTCGACCCCGCACAACGCTGCGGCATCGACCACCGTGACCGGCTGGGGCAGCGCAGGCGCGTTGCGGCGACGGCGACGCTTTCGGCCACCGCGGCGGCCGCGGTCATCACGGCTGCCACGCTCACCGCGCTCGCCGCGATCACTGCGATCGTCGTCGTCGCCATCCTCGTCGTCGCGGTCGTCGTCACGCGATTCGGCCTTGGCGGCCTTCCGCGCAGCCCGCTTGTCCTCTTCGGCCTCGCGGATGACGTGCATGAGCGGACGCTCGTCCTCGATCACCGCCGGCAGGTCGTCGAATCCACCTGCGAGCAGGATGGCGTTCGCATCCGCCGGGGCCGGCTTGCGGCGACGGCGTCGGCGGCGCTTGACGCGCTCGTCGGTGTCCTCGTCGTCCACGTACTCGGGGATCTCGGTGTAGAGGTCGGCCAGCAATGGACGCGGCGGCCGCGGCAGGCGGTCGAGTTCGATCGCGTGGTTGCGGTCGTCGAACGCCGCAGCCTTGAACTGGTCGGCGCGGAGGTGGTCGTCGATGGTGACCTCGACCTGCTTGCCGAACTTCTCCTCGAGTTCCTGCAGCGCGCGGCGGCGCACGCTCAGGAGTTCGCCCGCCACGCGCGAGGTCACGGTGAGGTGCACGCGCTTGACCGCCAGGTAGGCGAAGAGCAGGGAGATGCGGCGCAGCGCATCGGCAGCCACGACGTCGGGCATGCGCACTTCGCCGGCGCCCGCGCAGTGCGGGCAGTCGATGTAGTGCGTCTTGCGCATGCTCGGACGCATGCGCTGGCGGGTCATCTCGACCATGCCGAACTCGCTGATCGGCAGGTGGGTGGCCTTGGCGCGGTCGCGCTTGAGCTCCTCCTCGATGCGGGCCTCGATGTCCTTGCGGTGCTTGGACATGCGCATGTCGATGAGGTCGTTCACGATCAGGCCGCCGAGGTCGCGCAGGCGCAGCTGACGGCAGATCTCGCGGACCGCCTCGATGTTGGTCTGGTAGGCGTTGGTCTCGGAGTCGCGGGCAGAGCGGCTCCGGCCGCTGTTCACGTCGATCGCCACCATCGCCTCGGTCTGGTCGATGACGAGTGCACCGCCCGAGGGCAGGGGCACTTCGCGCTGGTGGATGAGTTCGACCTGCTCCTCGATGCCGAAGGCGCTGAAGATCGGGATCGGACGGTCGTAGTAGTAGACGGCCGGCGCGTTGGCCGGTGCGACCACGTCGAGGTACTGCGTGGCGCGGTCGAAGGCGCTCACGGAGTCGACGACGATGCCCTTCATGCACGGGTCGCCCGAGTCACGGATGGTCCGGATCAGGAGGTCGCCTTCGGTGTAGAGGGCGCACGGACCGCTGGTCTTGGCGGTCCGGGCCTGCATGGCTTCCCACAGGCGCGTGAGGTACGCGGCGTCGCGCTTCAGTTCAGAGTGCGAGCGCTCGTAGCCGGCGGTGCGCATGATGAAGCCGAAGCCCTCGGGCAACTCGAGGCTGTCGAGCATGCGGCGCATCGAACGGCGCTCGTCCTCGTCCTCGACCTTGCGTGAGACGCCCACCCGGCCCATGTCGGGCATCATCACGAGCAGGCGGCCCGGGATGCTGATGTAGCTCGTGAGGGTCGGGCCCTTGGAGCCGATGCCTTCCTTGATGACCTGGACCGTGATCTCCTGGCCCTTCTTGAGGGCGTCCTGGATCAGCGGTCGCTCGCGGCGCGGGATCTTCTTGCCCACGCGCTCGGTGCGCTCCTTGCCGGGGAAGTACTTGGGGTGCAGGTCGCTGATGTGGAGGAAGCCGCTGGCGCCCTCGCCGAAGTCGACGAACGCGGCCTGGATGGCGGGCTCGATGTTGAGCACGCGGCCCTTGTAGATGTTGCCCACGTGCGTGGCCGTGGCGGTGCGCTCGGCGAAGTAGGCCTGGAGCACGTTCTCCTCGAGGATGCCGATGCGGCATTCGTCGGCCGTGTCGTTGACGATCATCACCTGCGGCTTGGCCGATGGCTTGGAGCGTCCGTGGCGGTGGGTCGAGCGTTCGGTGCGGTCAGCGGCCTCGCTCACGGCGGCCATGCTCTTCTCCGCCGCCTCGTCGTGGCCGTCGTGGCTCTCGTGGTGCTCGTCGCCTTCCGGGGCGACCTGGGCCTCGTCGCCGTCCCGGGCGACCTGGGCCTCATCGTCCATCAGGTTGGTCGGTGCGGCCACCGGCTCGATCGGCAGGAGTTCCGCATCGCCGTCCTCGCCCGCGGAGGGAGTGCGCAGGTCATCGGCCGAGGGATGCGCGTCGATGCGCTCGACGACGCGATCGATCGCTTCGGGATCGGGCTCGATCGGTTCGTCATCGCCGGCGTCGGTCAGGTCGACGACCGCGTCGTCGGCCCCATGCGGCACGTCGTGCGCCACGTCATGGGCAATGGCACCCTCGTCGTCGGATGGGGCGTGATGGTTGGCCTGCTGTGCTTCAGGCCGCTCCGCGGCGGGCTTGCGGCCTTCAGCGGTCGTGTCGTCGTGCGAGTCTGCCATGAGTGAGTCCTGCCGCGATGTCGCGGCGAGCATGGCAGTCGGGGTGATGCGCTCCCTGGGATCCGCACGATGCGGATGGGTCACCATGATCGTGGCGCGACCCGTGCGCGTGATGCGCGCGGGATGCGTGATCGTTGTTGGTGCCGTTCAAGGTGTTCATCGCCGCCGTCTGCCCGCGCCGCTCGCACGCCCGGGCGCTGTCCTGCCGCGGGCGGGGCCCGGGGGTCTTCAGCGGGGGGCGGCGCGAGAGGCGCCTGTTCCGTTGCGTCGACCGTCAGCCGTCGAGGTTCACGGCGTCTGGGTCGACCTTTCGAAGTTCGTCCCGCAGGTACGAGAGCACCTGCCTGTCCGAGTCGAACGAGCCCACCTTCCTCGCGATGAGCTCGCAGTGTTCGATCGAGGTCGCGCGCACGACCCGCTTGACGGCGGGAATCTGCGCGGGAGCCATGGAGAGTGTACGGAACCCGAACCCCAGCAGCAAGCAGGTGAACAGGGGCTCGCCGGCCAGTTCCCCGCACAGGCTGCAGTCGATGCCGGCGTTGGCGGCGGCCCGGACGCTGGACTTGATCAGCGTCAGGACGGCCGGATTGGCGCCGTTGTAGAGCGGGGCGACCCGTTCGTTGCCCCGGTCGACGGCCAGCGTGTACTGGATGAGGTCGTTCGTGCCGACGCTGAAGAAGGCGCTCTCGGCGGCCAGGGTCCGGGCCATCAGGGCGGCGCTGGGGACCTCGATCATGATCCCGATCTGGAGGTTCCGGTCGTACCGGATGCCTTCCTCGTCGAGGTCCTCGCAGAGGTCGTGGACCATCATGCGGGTCTGGCGCAACTCCATGACGTTGCTCACCAGGGGCAACATGACCTTGATCGGTCCGAGGGCGCTGGCGCGGAGCAGGGCCCGCAACTGCGTCCGGAAGAGTGCCGGGTTCTGCAGGCAGAAGCGGATGCTGCGCAGGCCGAGGAACGGATTGCGCTCGGGTTCGTCGAGGTGCTCCTGCGTGTACTTGTCCGCACCCAGGTCGAGCGTGCGGATGACGAGCGTGCGCCCCGCGCAGAGCTCGACGGCACGCGCGTACGCGCGGTAGTGCTCCTCTTCGGTCGGCACGCGCGGGCTGGTCAGGTACAGGAACTCCGTTCGGTACAGCCCGACGCCGCTCCCGCCGTTGGCCAGGACCGCCGGGATTTCATCGGGAAACTCGATGTTCCCCAGCAGGTTGATCGCCGTGCCGTCGCGGGTGACGCTCGGCAGGTCGGCGCCTTCGCGCAGGGCGCCGCGCCGGGCCTCGCTGCGGTGGGCCAGTGCCCGGTAGTGGGCCAGCACCGCCTCGTCGGGGCGAACGACGAGTTGGCCCGCATCGCCGTCGACGATGACGAGGTCGCCGTCCTCGACGTGCGTGGTGGCGTCCTTGCAGCCCACGACGGCGGGCATGGCGAGCGCACGGGCGATGATGCTCGTGTGGCCGGTGAGACCCCCGGCATCCGTCGCGAAGGCGACCACCTTGGCGCGGTGGAACTCCGCAGTCTGGCTCGGGGTGAGTTCGTGGGCGATCACGACCGCAGGACCGCCGAGGTCCTTCAGCCGCTTGCCGCTCGCGCCGATGAGCTTGCTCACGACGCGACGCTCCAGATCCACGACGTCGCCGGCGCGCTCCTGGAACATCGGGTCGGGCAACGCTCGGAGTCGGTCCGCGAACTTCACGAAGTTCTCGCTGACGGCGTATTCGGCGCAGACCTGTTCGCGTTCGATGTCGGCGACGATCGCTCCGATCAGCGACCTGTCCCGAAGCAGCCCGAGGTGGAAGTCGAAGATCGCTGCCGCCTCACGGCCCATGGTCGCCGCGCTCGCATCCCGGAGCTCGGTGACCTCGGCAACGCTCTCGGAAAGGGCGGCTTCGAGCCGTGCGCGCTCCTCCGGGACATCCTCGGGGGCGATCTGTCGGAAACTGACCTGGCTCAGGCTCTCGGCCACGATCACCGCGGTGCCGATGGCGATTCCCGGACTGGCAGCGATGCCTCGGATGGCGTTCATGGCGGCTCCTGATGCGGTCTCCGAGCCCCGAGGCGCCGGCCTCGATCCAAGGGAGACGGTCTGGCGAGAACCGCAACCCTAGCAGCAGGAAGGGGATCTGTCGACACGATCGAGCGCTCGGCAGCCGAGGCGGCTTCATGGGGGCTTGAAAGGCGGCGTGGTTCCGGAAGAATCGTCCGTCCCGTCCGCTTGCTGCACGCTGAACCGGTGGTAAAGTCCTCACCACTGATGGGCCGCGCGCTGTTTCGGTGCGCCCGACGAACCTCTCGCCCGCACCTCCCTGCGGGCGCATAGGGAAAGGGACGGCCGCGGCCCATGGGGGCCGCGGCTCATTTTTGCCCGGTTCTTTCCCAGGTCTGGACCCAATTCGCGAGTCGGTGCCGTTGGGCCCCGGCCGATCAGTTGCCGTCCTTGACCTCGTACTCGGCGTCGATCACGTCGTCGCCCTTCTTGCCCTGCGACGCTGCGCCGCCGGCCTGGTCCTTGGTCGACTCATAGACGACCTTTCCCAGTTCCATCGACGCGTCGTTCAGCTGCTTCATGGCGGCTTCGATCGCGGCGCGGTCCTCGCCCTTCACGCGTTCGCGCAGGTTGGACACGGCGGACTCGACCGAGGCGCGGGTCTCGGCGCTGACCTTGGTGCCGTGCTCTGCAAGCGCCTTCTCGGTCGCGTAGCAGACCTGTTCGGCCTGGTTCTTCAGGTCGACGAGCTCGCGACGCGCCTTGTCCTCGGCCGCGTGGGCCTCGGCTTCCTTGGCCATGCGCTCGACTTCTTCCTTGGAGAGGCCGCTGGAGCCGGTGATCTTGATCTCCTGCGCCTTGCCGGTGGACTTGTCGGTCGCCTTGACGTTGAGGATGCCGTTGGCGTCGATGTTGAACTCGACCTCGACCTGCGGCACGCCACGGGGCGCGCTGGCGATCCCGGTCAGGTCGAACCGCCCCAGGCTGCGGTTGTCCTGCGCGAACTGGCGCTCGCCCTGCAGCACGTGGATGGTGACGCTGGTCTGGTTGTCGGCCGCGGTGGAGAAGACTTCCTTCTTCGCGGTCGGGATCGTGGTGTTGCGCGCGATCAGCGTGGTCATCACGCCGCCGAGGGTCTCGACGCCGAGCGAGAGCGGGGTGACGTCGAGCAGGAGCACGTCCTTCACCTCGCCCTGGAGCACGCCGCCCTGGATCGCCGCACCGATGGCCACGACTTCGTCGGGGTTGATCGACAGGTCGAGCTTGTCGGTCCGGAAGATCTCCTTGGCCATCTGCTGCACGCGCGGGATGCGGATCGAACCACCGACCATGACGACTTCCTGGATGTCGCCCGCCGAGAGCTTGGCATCCTTGAGGCACTGCTCGCACGGCGTGCGCAGGCGATCGAAGAGGTCGCCGCACAGGCTCTCGAAGGTGGCCCGGGTGACCGTGCACTGCAGGTGCTTGGGGCCGTTCTGGTCGGCCGTGATGAACGGCAGGTTGACCGAGGTCTCCATGGCGCTCGAGAGCTCGATCTTGGCCTTTTCGGCCGCCTCCTTCAGGCGCTGCAGGGCCATCGGATCCTTGCGCACGTCGATGCCTTCCTTCTTGCGGAAGTCCTCGGCGATGTGGTCGATCAGGCGCTGGTCGAAGTCATCGCCGCCGAGGTGGCCGTCGCCGTTGCTGGCGAGCACCTCGAAGACGCCGTCGCCCACGTCGAGCACCGAGATGTCGAAGGTGCCGCCGCCGAGGTCGAAGACCGCGATGCGGGCATTCTTCTTCTTCTCGAGGCCGTAGGCGAGTGCAGCGGCGGTCGGCTCGTTGATGATGCGCTCGACCTTCAGGCCGGCGATCTCGCCCGCATCCTTGGTCGCCTGGCGCTGGCTGTCGTTGAAGTAGGCCGGCACGGTGATGACCGCGCGCTCGACCTTCTCGCCCAGGTAGTCCTCGGCGATCTTCTTCAGTTCCTGCAGCACCATGGCGCTGATCTCGGGCGGGGTGTACTGCTTGCCGCGGATGTCGACCTTGACCAGGTCATCCGCGCCGCCGATGACGGCGTAGGGCACGGTCTTCTGCTCACCCTGCACTTCACCGGCGCGACGGCCCATGAAGCGCTTGATGCTGAAGACGGTGTTCTTGGGGTTGGTGACCTGCTGGTGGCGGGCAGGCTGGCCGACGAGGCGCTCACCCTTCTCGGTGAAGCCGACGACGGACGGGGTGGTGCGGTTGCCGCTGGCGTTGATGAGCACCTTGGGCTGGCCGCCTTCCATGATGGCGACGACGCTGTTGGTGGTGCCGAGGTCAATGCCGATGATCTTGCCGGTGGACATGGTGTGTGTTCCTTCTGCGCTGGCGGGGTTGCCGCGTGCGCGACCCTCCTATGCAACAGCCGTGCCAATCGGCCTGGACTCCCACAACGTCCTGTAACTATGTCAAGACGTCGCCCCTGCGGGGACGAGGGGGCTTGAACCACGCCGAAAGCGCGATCATCCGCCCGCATCAGGGAGCTGGGTTCGAGGCCCCTATGCTCCGACGATGTCCACCGATCGATCGCTCGATGCTGCCCTGCGGGCCGTGACGGCCAGTGTTCGGGCGATTGCCCTCGTGACGGAGCACCCGCTCGGTCGAGTCCCCTGCATCAAGCCGGATGGTTCGCCGGTGACGGCTGGGGATGTCGCAGCACAGGCTGCTGCAGCCATCGTGCTGCGCCGGGAACTCGGCCTTGCAGGTGTCGTCGGCGAGGAGTCGCCCACGAGCCTCGAGGGGCCCGATGCGGAAGCCATGCGGGCCCTGGCGCGCAAGGCCGTCGCGGCAGCGGTCGGCGGATTCGACGCAGATCCACTCGAAGCGTTGGCCTGGAAGGCGCCGGCGGATGCGCGAACGGGCTTCTGGACGCTTGACCCGATCGATGGGACGAAGGGCTACCGCAGCAGTCGCCACTATGCCGTGTGCCTGGCGCATGTCGATGCGCGTGGCGTCACGCACGGCGTCCTGGGGCTGCCGACGCTCGTCGCGGACATGGATCTGTCCCGGATCGGTGAGCCGCCCGGGGTCTTGATCGCGGCCACACGCGGCGGCGGGTCGTGGCTGCACGACCCTGCCACGTTGGCACCGACGCGTCGCGTACAGCGCGCGCCCATGCAAGGCGTAGTGCGGTTGCTCAACAGCGTCGAGCCGGGCGGGCGTACCGCTCGGGCCGCCGCGGTGGTTGAGTCGCTCGGGCGCCCCTGGGAAACGGTGGCCGTGGACTCGCAACTCAAGTACGCGCTGGTGGCGCTCGGCGCCGGCGACTGCATCGTCCGCGTACCCGGCAGCGTGCCGCGTGCGGAGCACGGTTGGGACCACGCCGCCGGCGTGCTCATCGCGACCGAGGCCGGCGCTGCCGCCAGCGATGCCGACGGCGCGCCGCTGGACTTCACGCTCGGCGAGGACATGACCGCCAACGAAGGCATCATCGTGTGCGACCCATCGCTGCACGCGGACCTGGTGCGGGCAGTTCGGACGCAACGAGCGGCCCCGCGCGCGTGATCCATGCTGCGTCGGCTCGCCATCCTTCCCTTGGCCTGTTCGGTCTCGTTGGTGCTCGCCTGGGGCGTCGGCTGCCTGGTGAATGATCGCTGGGCCTGGTCCCAGTGGCTCTGGTGGATCCCCGCGCCCGTGGCCCTGGTCGCGTCACTGGCGTGGTTGGCCAGCGCCGTGGCGCTCCCGCGCGGTGCTGCGCGGCGCCGACTCGCCGCTGCGGGCTGCGCGGCCCTGGTGGTGGCGGCGGGAGCCTCCATGCAGTCGTTCAGACTGGTCGATCGCGCGCACAGTGCGTCAGCGGTGCACCTGCTCTGCTGGAACGCCCGCTGGCCCGGGGAACAGGCTCCGGCGTGTGCCCGCGTGCTGGCCGCGTGGTCCGGTCGCGTCATGATCATCTCGAACCCGGGGCGTTTGGCCGAACATGCCTCGCAGTGGATGCAGCCCGGTGATGCGATCGCCGAAGCCGGGACGTTCCTGCTCACCGGGCCCGTCAGGGTGATCGAAGCGCGTCCGATCGTGCAGGGTGACGACGGATTCGCCACGCTCTTCCGCTTCGAAGACCCGGGCTCGGGCCAGACCAGCGTGCTGGCGGTCGACCTGCCGTCGAGCCCGGCCCGCGCTCGGTACGCGGCCCTGGCCCGATTCGCGGCGCAGGTCCGGGCATCGCTCGACCTCCGGTCGGTCGACATGATCGTCGGTGACTTCAATTGCACGCGGGGAAGTGCCAGCGTTCATGCCGCCTTCCCGGGGTTCGACGAAGCCTGGTCCGTCGCCGGGCAGGGGTGGGGCGCCAGCTGGCCCCGTGAGTGGCCGATCCTGCACATCGACCTCGCGCTCGTCTCCGCGCGCATGCGTGTGGAGCGTTGCGAACTGCATGACCCGGGCATCGGACACCACCGGATGAACGCTCTGTCCTGCTCACGCCGGGCGCGTTGATCCCAGACCTGATCGGCGCGTTCACGGCGCCACGCGCTCCAGACGGACGCTGCGTCAGCGAGCCGACAGATCGGCCCAGAAGGCGTCGTACCAGTCTGCGACCTGCTCGCCACCCATCATGAAGGTCTCTCGAGGCGTGATGAGCTTGGCGCCCTCGTCGTACCACCAGCTGGTGGAGCCGTCGGCATGGAGCGCGCAGCAACCACAGCCGTGGTTGACGTCGGACACCTCACGCATGCCGTCGGCCACGATCGCCGCGCGAGGATTCATCCACAGGCGGCGCACGGTGCCGCGGGCGCGATCGATGTCGCCGCAATACTGGTAGTTGATGGTGATCTTCTGGTGGCCGCCCGCAGCCCAAACGGACTCGTAGCGCTCGAACGTGTGCTCGCCATGGTGGCTCGGGCAGTAGAGCGTTCGGGGCAACACGTAGTTCATGGGCCCGGCGAGGACGCCCAGTCCGTCCCAGCGCGAGCCCTCCTCGTTCTGGAAGATCTGTTCGGTGCCAAGGCCGGGCGGCAACGGGTCGGCCAGCACCACGTTCGCCGACATCATCTCGGCGGGAAGCCCCTGACCCCGCGAGTAGATGGTCTCAGGCAATCGATCGTCGTTCGACGAGCCGTACATGGCGATCGCCAAGCCGATCTGGTGGAGGTTCGAACTGCACTCGATGCGGTTGGCTTGCTCGCGCGCAGCGCGCACGGCCGGCATGAGCGTGCCCAGCAGGATCGCCGTGATGCCGATGGTGATCAGCAGCTCGATCAACGTGAACGCGCGCGCATGCGGAGCGATGGCTCCACACCCACGAGTTCGGCAAGGCCCAGACTGTCGCAAGGACGGTGCTGGCATTGGGGCCTCCGGCCATTATTGGCCGCCCCTTCGCCGCCTCCGAGATGTGAGGACTATGTCACGGTTGCGCAAAAGCGCGAAAGTTTTTCCCCAACTATTTGCGCATCTCCCGGTCGGTGGCACTCTCCCCCTGAGTGGAGAAAGACGCCGCCCTGACTGCAAGGGAGGTGCCACGGAGTCAAGGTCGCTTCGGCGGCCAACGAGTTTGGATCCACCCCTCCGGTGGATGAAGTGGGTAGAGCCTGGCCTGTCCGGGCAGGAAGAGGGAAAAGATGACCGACATTGACCAGCTGCTCATGCAGCGCGTTGCTCAGGCGGACGAAAAGGCCGTCTTGGAGCTCTACGATCGCTTCGGAGCCTTGGTCTACAAGAGCTGCCTGACCACCCTGCGGGTGCGTGCCGAAGCCGAGGACGCGGCCCAGGATGTGTTCGTGCAGATCTGGCGCACCGCCGACAAGTACGACCCGCAGCGCGCCAAGTTGGTGACGTGGGTCATGCTCATCACCCGACGCTGCCTCATCGACCGCCTGCGCCGCAAGAAGGTGCGTCCCACCATGGCCGGGCTGACCCCTGAGATGGCGAACGAGGTCCGCGACGACTCCGTGCTTGAACCCGCGCCGAGCGACCTGTCGCCGGACATGCGCCGCCGCCTGGCGGACCTGCCCGAGCAGCAGCGGGTCGTCATCGAACGCGTCTACATGCAGGGGTACAGCCTGCGTGAGGTGTCCGAACAGACCGGTCTGCCGCTGGGCACCGTGAAGAGTGCCCTCAGCCGAGGACTGCAGCGGCTTCGGGACCGATATGGAATTGATCGCGCAATCGGATGATTGCTGCTTCCTGACGGAACGGGCCTGCGTATAGGCAGGCGAAGAAAGCTGGGTTGGGCGGCCGATTCCTCGGCCGGGAACGAAAGAGGACAAGCGTGCTGTGCCATGCCGGCGCACACGAGGGAGTTGTGTCCATGACCGTGCCACCGACCCGCGACGAATTGCTTGAACTTGCAGAACTCGATGCCCTGGGGGCGCTCGACACCGTCGAGCAGGCCCGGTTCGAGCGCGGCCTCCGCGATGCATCGCCGGCGCTCCGAGCGGAACTTCATGCGATCCAGGATGCGGCAGTGCTTGATCCCATCGGCCTGTGCGATGAGGAGCCCGAAGCCGGCCTCAAGTACAAGGTCATGGCGCGCATCGCCGATGCCGTGACCGAGAGCGAGTCCGAACTCGCGCCCATCGCGTCCATCGGTCGGCCTGCGGCAGCGCCGCGGCCTGCGACCATCGCCGCGCCGATCGCTTCCCCCATCGTGGCTCCCGCGCCGTTGGCGCCCGCCGCGCTGGCGGCGCCGCTCGCCCCGGCAGCATCGGCTGCCGCAGCGCGTGATGCCGACGTCCTGCAGCGCGTGGCCGAGGCGGCTACGCAGACGGAACTCGAGCGGCTCCGCGCGATGCTGGATCGCTCCCGAAGCCATGGCTACATGCTGCGGGCCGCGTGCATCGCGCTCGCTTCGTGCCTTGTGGTGGCTGGGTACGCCCTCGCCCGTCAGGTGAGCCTCAGCGAGAAGGTCACGCTCGCCGCGATCTCGGCATCGTCGCGCGAAGAACTGAAGGCCTTGCTCGGCCCGACCATCGAGCCGTTCCTTCGCGACGGTGTCCCGTCGGCGGCGCTTGCGGGGACCGGTCCGTCGTCGACTGGTGGCGTGATCGTGTGGACTGATCCCGTGACTCACAACCTCTTCCTGGCGCTGGTTGGCCTGGATACCTCGAGGAGCTACGAACTCGTGCTGACCGATCCGCTCGGGGGCTCCGAGGCGGTCGTGGTCGTTCGGGAGGTGCAGGCGCACGGGCCGTTCTCCGGCATGCTGATCGAGCGCGTCATGGACCTGCGTGGCCGGACCATCGAACTGCGCGATCCCAACACCGGGACGGTGCTCTATCGCGGACAGCTTCGCTGACGAGCGCGGACAGCTTCGCTGACGAGCGCGGTCAGCTTCGCTGAAGCGCGTTCACCTTCGCTCTAGCAGCATCAGCTCGCCCTGCGCAGCCACTCGTCCTCGAGTTCCGACAGGCGACCCTGCAACAGGGCCCGCTCCGCATGCAGGCTCTTGACCTTGTCGCCGTCACGGTAGACGGTCGGATCGGCCAGCGCCGCGTCGAGGGCCTCCATCCGATCGGTGGCCTTGGCGATCTCGGCGTTGAGCTTGTCGTCTGACAGCTTGGAGTGCGCGCCCTTGGGCGCAGGCGGCTTCGCCGGTGCCTGGGTCGTGGTGGCCGCGGCGGGCTTGGTCGGTGGAGTCGCAGCCGCCGGGGCGGGGGGCGTCGCAGGAACCGCCTTGCGGCGATCGCGATCGGCATCCGCACGACGACGGGCTTCTGCTTCCTTGGCGCGCTCGGCGCGCTTGGCTTCCCACTCTGAGTATCGACCTTGGAAGAACTCGACGTGCCCTTCGCCATCGAAGGCAATCAGGCGGTCGCAGGTCGTCTCGAGCAGGGCGCGGTCGTGGCTGATCAGCAGCAGGGCACCGTCGTAGCCGCCGTGTTCCGACCGGGGTGCCAGGGACTGCTCGAGCCGCTCCGCACTGGGAATGTCGAGGTGGTTGGTGGGTTCGTCGAGGACCAGGATGTTGTTTGCACCGGCCACCAGGCCCGCGATCACCGCGCGGGTGCGCTCCCCGCCCGACAGCGCTCCCAGGGGCTTCTCCTGCGCCTCGCCACTGAAGAGGAACGCGCCCGCGAGGTTGCGGGCCTCCTGCTCGTTGAGCTTCTGGCCGTTTGAGCGCGCCGGCACCGCCTGCTGGAGGTACTGCCAGACGGTGAGCGAGCCGTCGAGGTGATCGTGCGTCTGCCGGAACCAGCCGCTGCGCAGTCGCGGGGCCCGCTTGATCTCGCCGCCGTCAGCCTCGAGATCGCCGAGCAGGATCTTGACGAGCGTGCTCTTGCCGCAGCCGTTGGGGCCGATGATCCCGATGCGCTCGCCGGGCTTGATGAGCACGTCGAGCCCGGCGAAGAGCGTGCGGGCCCCATAGGACTTGCCGAGCCCGTGGGCCTCAATGGCGCGGTCGCCCAGTTCCGGCGCGCGCGGCAGGTCGATGTCCATCGCGTCGAGCTCCATGGGGCGCTCGACCAGTTCGCTCTCCTTGTAGCGCTCCAGGCGAGTCGCCCGGCCGCGGGCCTGCTTGGCGCGCTGGCCTGCCTTGTACTTGAGGATGAACTCCGTCTCGGCGCGGATGCGGTCCTGCTGCTTCTCGTGCACACGCGCCTGGAGTTCCATGCGTTCGCGGCGCAGGTTCACGAAGTCGGCGTAGTTGCCGGGATACTCGTGGATCACGCCTTGGTCGATCTCGACGATCTCGTGCACCACGCGATCGAGCAGCCATCGGTCGTGGCTCACCACGAGCACGGCGCCCTTGAACTCGTCGGCCAGGAAGTCCTCGAGCCACCGGCGACCATCGATGTCGAGGTGGTTCGTGGGTTCGTCGAGCATGAGCAGGTCGGGTTGCTCGAGCAGCAGCTTGGCCAGGCCCAGGCGCGCGCGCTGGCCGCCGGAGAGCGAGGTGACCGGCGTCGCGAACTGCGCATCGACGAAGCCAAGCCCGTGCAGGACCGCATCGACCTTGTGGTCGGTGGCGTGACCGCCGAGGCGGTCGAACTCCGACTCGAGCACGGTCTGCCGGGCCATCAGCCGATCGAGCTCCGCACCCTGCGCGGTGGCCATGCCTTCGAAGACCTCGTCGAGTTCCTTCTGGATCTCATCGAGGCGGCCGAACGCGGCCGCAGCGGCGCTGCGCAGGGTGTGCGTGGGATCGAGCTTGGGTTCCTGCTCGAGGTAGCCGATCCGGATCCCGCGCTGCAGGCCGACCGTGCCGTGGTCGGGCTGGATGCGACCCGCGATGATCTTGAGGAGCGTGCTCTTGCCGCAGCCGTTGCGGCCCACGAGACCGATCTTCTGGCCTTCATCGACGCCGAGCACCACGTCCTCGAGGAGGATGTTGACGCCGTGTCCGAAGCGGACGTGGTTGACGGTGACCAGGCTCATCGGGGGGGAGAGTGTAGGGGTGCTACATTCGGAGCGTGACCAGCCCCAGCATGCAGGATGCCGCGAAGGCCCGTCGCGACCGCACGACGCGACTGCGGCGCATGCTGGTCATGCCGGTGCTCGTGCTCGGGATCGGGCTCTGGCTCAGCGATGCCTACGGTGGCCGCAAGGTCGACCAGGAGCGGTTCGCCGCCTCTCGCGTGCGTGAACTGGCCAACCAATACTGGTCCAAGCGCCTGGTGAGCCCCGGCACGCTGCCCACGACCGCCTCGGTCGCCCCGATCGATCCCACGCTGTCCCGGTGGCTGGTGGCGCGATGGGATGCCGCGGCACCGACGCAGGGGGGTGGCACGATCGTGGTCGAGCCGGTGGGGGATTCGCCATCAGCCGTGCCTGGCGCGACCGTGACGCTTCGGGTAGTCGTTCCCGGCGATCAGCCCATCGAGCTCGATGCCGCCGTGATCGACGGCATCGTGCATGTCCTGGCCGTGCGTGAGGCGCCCGCCGAGGCCGTGCCGGTCGGCGCGCCGCCCTTGCCGGGCACGGCACCGCCATCATCAACCACGGAGCCCTGACGCATGCAGGTCTGGATCAACGGTCAGTTCCATGATGCCAACGCCGCCACCGTCGGCTTCTTCGATGCGGGCTTCCAGCACGGCGTCGGGCTGTTCGAGTCGCTGCGGGTGCGCGACGGCACGGTGTTCCGTCCGTTGGCGCACCTCGAACGCCTCCGCGCGAGCGCCGTCGCGCTCCGGCTGGTGGAGCGCCTGAACATCGAGGCCATCGCCGATGCGATCGATGCCACGGTGGTGCGCAATGGGCTTCGGGATGCGCGCGTGCGCGTGACGCTGACCGGCGGCGACCTGAACATGCTCGCCCGTGCGCGGGAGGGTGGTGGGTCCGAGGCGATGCACCCGACCATCGCGATCGTCGCGCAGCCGCCCACGCCGTACCCCGAGGCCATGTTCAGCGAGGGTGTCCGGGTGATGGTGGCCGAAGGCCGGATGAACCCGTGGGATCCCATGGCCGGCCACAAGACGCTTTCCTACTGGCCTCGCCTCCTGGCACTGCAGCAGGCCGCCGCGCACGGCTGCGGCGAGGCGCTGTGGTTCGACGTGGCCAATGCGCTCGGCTGCGGCTGCGTGAGCAACGCCTTCATCGTCAAGGATGGCATCGTGCGCACGCCGGTGGCACGCGGTGACGCAGAACCCTCGCCCATCCCCAGCGCCGTGCTTCCCGGCATCACGCGCGCCTTCGTGATCGAGGCCGCACGCGCCCGCGGCATGAAGGTGCGCATCGAGCGCATCTCCGTGGACGACATCCTGTCGGCCGATGAGTGCTTCCTGACCAACGCCTCCTGGGGGGTGCTCCCCGTGACGCGGCTCGAACAGGAGTCGATCGGGCGGGGCGAGCCCGGCGACGTGGCGGCCACCCTGCGCGAGGCCTGGATCGAGGCCGGGAACGGCTGAATCCGCGGTTCGGTGCGCGCACCCGCGGGCGGTACATTCGCGGCCGGAGAACGATGCATGGACGCGCCCGCTCCATCCCATGAGTCCAAGCCAGGCGGCTTCGTCCACCTGCACCTTCACAGCGAGTACTCGCTGCTCGATGGCGGCAATCGGATCGATCGGCTCGTCAAGCGCGTCAAGGAACTCGGCATGGATGCGGTGGCGGTCACCGACCACGGCAACCTGCACGGAGCCGGCGAGTTCCATGCCGCGGCGAAGGCCGAGGGCATCAAGCCGATCCTGGGCATCGAGGCGTACGTCGCGCCGGACCGCGAGGGGCTCGCGGGCGATCGCCGGGACCGCACGAACGTCAAGGGCAACGATGGCGGGTTCCACCTCGTGCTGCTCGCCGAGACGCAGGAGGGCTGGCGCAACCTGATGCGGCTCTCGTCCGATGCCTTCGAGAACGGCTTCTACTACAAGCCGCGCATGGACAAGTCGACCCTCGCGCAGTGGAACGAGGGGTTGATCGCGATCAACGGCCACCTCGGTTCGAGCCTCGCCGAGTACCTCGAGCAGTTCGTGCTGACGAACGAGCGCCGTTGGTGGGACCGTGCGGTCGAGGAGGCGCGCTGGCACGCGGCCACCTTCGGGCCCAACGGGAAGGGCGAGCCGCGGTTCTACGTCGAGCTGCAGCGGCACAACGCCGAGCAGGAGCGCATCAATCCCTTGCTGCGCAAGCTTGCGCGCGAACTCGGCCTGCCGATGGTCTGCGACAACGACGCGCACTTCATGCGCGCCGAGGACCACGACGTGCACGACACGCTGTGCTGCATCTCGATGGGCAAGAACAAGGACGACCCGGATCGGTACCACTATCCCGAGTCGCTGTACGTGAAGAGCCCCGCCGAGATGCACGCGCTCTTCCCCGAGGATCCGGAGGCCCTGGCGAACACGGTGCGGATCGCAGCGCGCTGCAACGTCACGCTGCCCAAGGGCGAGAACCACGCACCGGTCGTCGACATCGCCGGACCGGAGTCGGTGCCGGAGTATGCGGGCGGCGACCTGACCGAGTGGTTCAAGGCCTATTGCGCCCAGTTCGAACTGCGTCCCGCGGGCGGCGCCGACCGGGCCACCCTGAAGGCAGGCTGCGACCGTGCGCTGCGCAACCTCTGCGAGGCCGGGCTCGTGTGGCGCTACGGCCCGGACAAGGGCGGCCCCCAGGTCCGCGACCGGCTCGAGCGCGAACTGAAGGTCCTGTCGGACAAGTTCATCAGCCCGTACTTCCTGATCGTGTGGGACTTCGTGAACTGGGCGCGCCAGCATGGGATCCCCGCGCTGGCCCGTGGCTCGGGCGTGGGCACGATGACCGGCTACGTGCTCGGCCTGTCGAATGCGTGCCCCGAACGGTACGGCCTGCTCTTCGAGCGCTTCACCGATCCCGACCGGACCGAGTACCCCGACATCGACATCGACATCTGCCAGGACGGACGCGGTCGTGTGATCGAGTACGTCCGGCAGAAGTACCGGCACGTCGCGCAGATCATCACGTTCGGTCGGCTCAAGGCCAAGGCCGCCATCAAGGACGTGGCCCGCGTGATGGGCCTGCCGCCGGCGGAGGGACAGCGCCTGGCGAACCTGGTCCCGGACAAGCTCGACATCACGATCGAGGAGGCCCTGGCCCAGGAACCGCGGCTCGCCGAGGAGTCCTCGCGCGATCCGCTGATCCGTCGCGTGCTGGTGCAGGCCCAGGCCCTCGAGGACCACGCGCGCAACGCGGGGATCCACGCTGCCGGCGTCGTGATCGCGACGCAGCCGCTCGAGTCGATCGTGCCGCTGGGCCGCGCCGCCGGATCGGGCCAGGAAATCGTGACGCAGTGGGATGCGCCGACCTGCGAGAAGGCCGGCCTGCTCAAGATGGACTTCCTCGGCCTGCGCACGCTCTCCACGATCGAGCGCGCCAAGGCCAACATCCGCGACTCGCTCACGCCGGAGGCGATCCTGCGCGCCGTCGGTCGCACCGCCGGGGACGGAGGCGCCGATCCGCTCGACCTCGACCGCATCAGGCTCGATGACCAGCGTGTCCTGGCGCTCTTCCGCCGCGGCGAGACGAGCGGCATCTTCCAGTTCGAATCGGGTGGCATGCGGCGGTTGCTGGTCGACATGCAGCCGGACCGCATCGAGGACCTGATCGCGGCGAACGCGCTCTTCCGCCCGGGTCCGATGGACCTGATCCCCGACTACAACGCCCGCAAGAACGGCCGCCAGCCGGTGCCGACGGTGCACGAGGTCGTCGATCGCTTCACCGCCGAGACCTACGGGATCATGGTCTACCAGGAGCAGGTGATGCAGGTGCTGCACCACCTCGGCGGGATCCCGTTGCGCGAGGCGTACTCGATCATCAAGGCGATCTCGAAGAAGAAGCAGGACGTGATCAACGGCGCGCGCGCCGCGTTCGTGAAGGGGGCCGGCGACCGCGGCATGGATGCGCAGCAGGCCGACGGGCTCTTCGACCTCATCCTGCGTTTCGCGGGCTACGGCTTCAACAAGAGCCACTCGAGCGGCTACGCGATCGTGGCCTACCAGACGGCGTACCTCAAGACCTACTTCCCGGCGCAGTACATGTCGGCGGTGCTGAGCTTCGAGAGCCAGGCCCGCAAGATCGAGGAGTGGTCGGTCTACCTCGATGAGTGCCGCCGCGCACCGTGGCCGGACCACGATGCGGCGCGCCCCCACGTGGGCATCGAGGTCCGACCGCCCGACCTGAACCTGTCGCAGCAGGACTTCGCCGTGGTCTTCGGTCCCGACGAGCCCCGCGACGCGTGCCATGGCCACATCAGGTTCGGGCTCCAGGCGATCAAGGGCGCCGGCGAGTCGGCGATCCGCGCGATCCTCAAGGCGCGCGAGGCCGGTCCGTTCCGTGACGTGTTCGACTTCTGCGAGCGTTGCGACCTCCGTTCGGTGAACAAGGCGACCCTCGAGGCTCTGGTGAAGGCCGGTGCATTCGACGGGTTGCATGGGCTCGACGCCCGCGCGAGCCTGGCCGCGAGCATCGAGGAAGCCATGCGCAGCGGCCAGCGTGCCGCCAGCGACGCCGCCAGCGGTCAGGGAGCGCTCTTCGGTGGGTTCGACGAGGCCCCGGCGCCCTCGGCCGGCGGTGCGGCCGGTGCACTGCGCAAGGTCGCGCCGTGGGACCGGCTGACGACGCTGCGATTCGAGAAGGAAGCGCTGGGCTTCCATGCAAGCGGGCATCCGCTCGATGCCTGGAAGCACGTGATCGGCTCCATGTGTTCCTGCGACATCGTGGGGATCGGTGCGCGGGGGGCCGAGGAACCCGTGGTGGTGGGTGGGCTGCTCACGCGCGTGCGGCAGGTCGTGACGCAGAAGGGCAAGGACCCGGGTCGCAAGATGGCGGTGATCGCGATCGAGGACGCCGGCGGCAGCATGGAGTGCGTGCTCTTCCCCGACCAGTACGCGCGGTTCGGCGAACTGCTCCAGGTCGATCGCGTGGTCGTGCTCGCCGGGTTCGTCGATCGGAGCCGGGCGGAGCCGCAGGTCAAGATCGAGCAGGTGATTCCCATCGAAGATGCGACCGCGCACCTCGCCAAGGGCCTTGAGATCAGGCTCGATGCGTCGCTGTGCGCCGCAGCCGACGAGCCCGTGGCGCCGATGCTGCAGATGCTCTCGGGTGCACTGCGCCAGGCTGCCGGAAGCGTGGCTGCGCTGCAGGGCCGTCCGGTGGAAGTCAGCGTGATCGTGGAGTTCCCCGAAGCCGAGGTCGTGCACGCGGTCGCCGGGTGCCGCGTGGTGGCGACCAATGCGCTGCTGCACAAGCTCTTCGGCCTGGTGAAGGGCGTGGGCAGCGTGGCGCCGGTCGGTGGCTGGCTGCCCCAGAAGGCCGAGCGGCCTCGGTGGCGCAGCCGCGAGGCGGTCGAGGCCTGAGCCGGCGTCAGGGCATCAATCGCGTCACGGTCCAGGTGGTGCCGGAGCGCGCGTAGACCACGCGGTCGTGGAAGCGGTACGGATCTCCCTGCCAGAACTCGATGCGCTCGAGCGCGATGCGGTATCCGCCCCAGTGCGGCGGACGGGGCACCGGATGCCCCTCGAATCGTGCATGCGCCTGGCGTTGGCGTTCGCGCATCGTGGCCATGTCCGCCACCGGCCGGCTCTGGTCGCTCGCCCAGGCATTCAATTGCGAATCGCGGGGCCGCTGCGCGAAGTAGGCATCGCTTTCCGCATCGGTGGTGTGGCTCACCGCGCCCTCGATCCGAAGCTGTCGGTCGAGGTGGTCCCAGTGCATCAGCATCGCAGCCCGGTGCGTGGCTTCGAGTGCCTGTCCCTTGTCGCTCTGGCGATTCGTGAAGAAGACGGCTCCTTGGGCATCGAACGAGCGCAGGAGGACGGTGCGGACCGACGGGCGCCCATCCGCGGAGGTCGTCGCGAGGTAGAGCGCGTTGGGGTTGGGCACCGGAAGCCACATGGCTTCGTCGAGCCAACGCATGGCCCACGCGACCGGATCGGACGGCGGCTGGTCGAAGTCCGTGGGAGCAGGGGTGATTCCAGCCGGGGCGATGGTGCGCTTGGCGTGTGGACGGATGAAGCTCATGGTCGTGGCCTTCGTGTTCGGCGTGGTGCTGGTCCGTGGTCTGTGACGCGCAGCGTGGGCAGCGGCGGGGGCACGGGCTTGGGCGGTGGTTCGGTCGGTTCGACGCCGAAGTATCGCAGCCATGCCTGCACTTGGTCGCGCGACAGCGGCCCGCTGGGCTTGCCCCCGAGTCGGTCTCGTGGTGGGCCGTGTCGCACATCGTGCACGAGCTGCTGGAGGAACGTGGCGCTGTCGATCACCTTGCACCGGCGGCGGCGGGCGGTGCGTTGGACGGCATGGTCGCTGCTCACGACGAGCAGGCGGGTGGGTGCGCTGCTTCGCGTCACGAGTTCGGCGATCACGGCGTCGGCGTTCGAGCGGGGACCGCTGAAGTGGTAGACGGCATCGCCCACTTCCATCGGCGCAGGCCGGTAGGCATCGATCATGCGGGGCGACTGGCCCAGGATCGAGGTGGGCAGGCCGTCGAAGACCATCCAGATCGACTGGCCGCGGTAGCGGGAGCCCGCAATGGTCTCCACGAGGTCATGAGGTCCCATGCCGGCCATGTCCGGGGGAAGCACCCCCGACACGTGCAGCACGTTATAGGCATCAAGGACCAGGGGCATGCCGACCTCCGCGGACGAAAGCCTAGCCTGCACGGGGTTGCGGTGGCGGCCCGGTCGTGGTCTACTGCCCGGCTCGGAATTCCCGAACACCCCTGAGGACGAACGAATGCCCATTCGAGTGAAGTCACGCGGCAATGAGACGGTCGAGCAGATGGTCCGTCGCTTCAAGAAGCTCTGCGAGAAGGAAGGCCTGACCAAGGACCTGAAGGCTCGCCAGTTCCACGAGAAGCCCTCGGAAGTCAAGCGCCGCATGGACATCCGTCGCGAAGGCCTGCGCATGGCCGCCCGTCGCGCCGCGGCCGCCAAGGCTGCCGGTCGCTCGGCACGTCCGGCACAGCCCTCCAAGTCCAAGCTGAAGCGCGGCCCCGGTGGCCGTGGCCGCAGCAAGGACTGATCCGCCGGCATGGCCAGGCGGACCGCCAAGCCCGACACCTCGGCATCGCGCGCGCTGGCCATCGAGCTGGCGCGGCTCGCGCATGACCTGAAGTGCACTGATGTGCTGCTGCTGTCCGTCGGGGCGCAGAGCCAGGTGTGCGATTACTTCCTGATCGCCTCGGGGACCAGCGCGCGGCAGCTCGCGGGCGTGGGCGAGCAGCTCATGAAGCTCGGCAAGGCCCAGGGGTCTCCGGCGTTCCGTTCGAGCGCCGACACCGGATCGAGTTGGATCATCATCGACTTCGTGTCCGTGGTGGTGCACCTGTTCGAACCCAACCAGCGCGCCTATTACGACCTTGAAGGCCTGTGGGGTGATGCCGAGCGCGTCACCTGGCGCAAGGCCGGCGGGGCCGGTGGGGCCGGCGAGGCGGCCTGAGATGTTCCGCGAGGCCCTCTTCGCCAAGATCCACGCCGCGAAGGTCACCTTCTGCGATCCGGCGTACATGGGATCGATCACGATCGACGAGGACCTGCTCGATGCCGTGGGCATGCGTCCCAACGAGAAGGTGCTCGTTGCCGACGTCGACAGCATGAACCGCTTCGAGACCTACGTCTTCCGCGGTGAGCGCGGCAGCGGGGTCATCGGCGTGAATGGTGCTGCGGCGAAGCTGACCAACGCCGGCAACACGGTGCTCATCATGAGCTTCTGCCACCTGACCACCGAGGAACTCGCTGCGCATTCGCCCAAGGTCGTGCTGGTCGGCCCCGGCAACACCGTGGGCCGCGTGATCCGCTACGACCCGTGATCCGGTCGGTGGGCGCGGCGATCACGCCGTGTCGCGCCGCCGCAGCGTCATCGCATGGAACGGCCGGCCCTCGCGCCGGAACTTCCTCTCGAAGTTGGTGCCCACGACCTCCCCGTCGCCGGCGCTGGCGGGTCGATCGAACGCGATGCGATCGAAGCGGTGCGCGTGACGGGCGGCGTGCTCCTCGTACCAGCCCCAGAGTTCCACGTGGTCGGTGACGATGCGCAGCTCACCGCCCGGCACGAGGGCTGCGTGCATGTCGGCGAGCGACTGGTCCTGCACCACGCGGCGCTTGTGATGGCGCGTCTTGGGCCACGGGTCGCTGAAGTAAAGATGGATCACCGAGCAGATGCCCACCGGGCACCAGTGCCTGATGAACTCGACGGCGTTGGCGCGCATGATCCGAGCGTTGGCGACCTCGTGGCGGCGCAGCCGGTCCGCGGCGTATCGATAGAACTCGTTGGTCCACTCCATGCCGAGGAAATTGGTCATGGGTTCCAGCGGGGCCTGCTGCAGCAGGAAGGTGCCCTTGCCCGAGCCGATCTCCAGTTCGAAGCGTCGTTCGGGATGGGCGAACCAGCGCCGGGGATCCCACTTCCCCTGGTCGAAGGGCGGCAAGTCCTTCTGGTCCATGCCCCAGTCGCCCGGGTCGAGGTCGCGTCCATGTCCAAGGCCGAAGCTCATGGGGCGAGTGTACGGAAGGTCGGAGCCGGCTCGTTCATGCCCCGGGTCGCGCCCAGCCCGCGTCCGGATCGCGCTCGAGCACGACCGCGGCCATGCGGGCGCATCGGCGGCAGATCCGTGCGGCATCGCGGGCCGGACTTCGCCAGTGCGGTTCGCCTCGGTCCTCAAGGCACATCGTGCACGGCCCCTGGCCGACCGGTTGGCGCGCGGGCTGCGGCGAGAGTTCGGCGTACGCCACCGCCAGGCACGCGTGACAGATGCATGAGCCACGGTGTCCCTCGACCATCGGTCGCTCGTGGGTCCAGGCGGCGGAGCAGAAGTCGCACAGCACGTCCTCCATGCGGAGGGCATCGGGATTCGCGCCGGCTCGGTGCACGGGTGGAGCCTAGCCACCCACTATGCTCCCTGCGCGATGCGGCGCGGCATCTCACTCTCCAGCAGCGCGACGCTCCTCCTCGGCGCGGCGTCGGCGCTCATCCTGGCTGCGGCGCTGTGGGTGCCGTGGAACCGGTTCACGATCACGGTCGCCGAGAGCCAGCGGGAGATCGCACGCCAGGTGGCCGAGACCTGGCTGTCCAACGGCTTCTCCCTCGGCAGCACCCAGGACGTCCCGATGGCGATGCGCCTGGTGGAGGCGCCGTCGTTGCCGACCGAGGCGGCCTGGATCGCCGACGCGGCCGAGGAATTCGAGCGCGATGGAGCGTCGCGCGAGCGCTTCAGCTGGGTGACGCAGGACGGCCGCACGACCTACCGCTATGCGCGCGCGGTCCGCGAGTCGGAGTGGCGGCGCGTGCTCGATCCGTCCCGGATCGATTTCTCGACGGCCGTGCGCAGCGACCAGGCGCTCCGTGCGGTCATCGTGATCGAGCGCAGCAGTCCCATCAGCGATGGGCTCGTCATCGCCAACCGGGTGATGGTCGTCGGTGTCGGACTGGGTGCCGTGGCCGCCCTGGTGGCGGTCTCGATGACGATCCAGCGCCGCGTCTATGGTCCGCCGCTCGAACGGCTCCGCGAGACCGCCGAGCGCGCGGCCCGGGGCGACCTGTCGGCGCGTTCGTCGATCGAGACCGGTGACTCCATCGGCCGGCTGTCGGCGGCCCTCGATGCGATGCTCGGCGAGATGCAGCGCGCGCAGGCGCAGCTGCGCCAGCTCAACGAAGGACTCGACCTGAAGGTCGTGGAACTCAAGGAGGCCAACGTCGGCCTCTTCGAGAGCAACCGGCTCAAGAGCGAGTTCCTGGCGAACGTGAGCCACGAGCTGCGCACGCCGCTCAACTCCATCATCGGCTTCGCCGAGCTGCTCGATGAGATCGCGCGCAACGACCCCAACGCCGATCCCAAGCGCCGTCGGTACATCACGAACATCATCCAGAGCGGCCGCATGCTTCTCGACATGATCAACGAGCTGCTCGACATGGCCAAGATCGAGGCCGGCCGCATGGAGGTGACGGTTGCACCGACCTCGATCGCCGATGTGGTCGAGGGGTTGCAGGCCCTGATGCGCCCGCAGGCGATGGCTCGGAAGATCGAGGTCCAGGTGCAGGTCGAGGATGGCCTTCCGTCCGTGGAGACCGACGGCGGCAAGGTGCGGCAGGTCCTCTACAACTTCCTGTCGAACGCGATCAAGTTCAGCCCCGAAGGTTCGACGGTGCGCGTGGTGGCGCAGCTGGTCCGCTCGGGCGAGCGCGGTCAGTCGGTCCGGCTGAGCGTGGTGGATCGAGGCCCGGGCATCCCGCCCGACATGCAGGAATCGATCTTCGAGAAGTTCCGCCAGGTCGATGCCAGCCACACGCGTCGCCACAGCGGTACCGGCCTGGGCCTGTCGATCTGCAAGGAACTCGCGGGACTGCTTGGTGCGACCGTGGCGCTCCATTCGGAGCCCGGTCAAGGCAGCACCTTCTCGCTCGAGGTGCCCGTCTTCTTCAGGCGCCGCGAGCTGCCGCCGTTGATGAAGACCTGAGTTCCCGTTGGCGCTCCTGCCCCGAGGCGCGATGGCTCAGGGCCCGCCACCCGAGCCGAGCCTGCGGCGGATGAGCGCGTCGGCATCGTCCACGCGCCGACGAACGGTCGCTGCATCGAAGCGTGGCGGCAGGGGCGCCCCCGCGAGTGCATGGTGCATGACCTCCGCGACCGCGAGCGCGACGCGGCTGGGCTCGTGGATCCCCTCCGGGCTCCACCAGTCGTAGTCGGCCCAGGACAGGTTCATGTCGTGGCTCGTGCACGCGCCATCGGCATCGAGCGAGCGCAGCACGAAGCGCCAGCCACGATCGGCATCGGCTTCGGTGACGACTTCGACCAAGGCGGGCATGCCGGCGATGCTAGTGGCGGCGGGCGGGCGGCCGGCCTCGCCGCGCGGACCCGGCCGGACTCAGTCGTGGCGCAGGGCCTGGATCGGATCCTTGCGGCTCGCGACGATGGCCGGGTAGATCCCGAACACGATGCCGACCCCACCGGCCACGGCCACGCTGGCGACGATCGACCAGAGCGTGACCTCGGGTTGCAGGGAGAACCGGTCGTTGAAGGCGCCCTTCAGGCCGGGCAGTCGGCTCGCGATGCCCACGATCGTCTCGAGCAGGCGGCTCGTGATCACGCCGGTCATGATGCCGATGATCCCGCCGAGCACGCTGAGCGAGCCCGTCTCGACCATGAACTGCGTGACGATGTCACGGCGCGTGGCGCCGAGTGCGCGGCGGATGCCGATCTCCCGGGTGCGCTCCGTCACGCTGGCGAGCATGATGTTCATGATGCCGATGCCGCCGACGAGCAGGCTGATGGCTGCGATCGCGATGAGCATGATGTTCCAGACCAGCAACGCCTTCTTCGCGTTCTCCAGCAGTTCCCACGGCACGATGACCTGCGCGTCGCCGGTGGCTTCGTGGCCGACGTCGATGATGCGTTCGACGCGCGAGGCGACCTCGGTCACGACGTCGGTGTTCTGGGCCACCACGTAGATCTCGTACAACTCGACTTCCTCGGCGCTGAAGGAGCCGGCGGTGCGCTTCTGCACGACGTTGCCGAACTGCCGCTCCGCCGTGGGCAGCGGCATGTGGATGTCCTTGTTGAGGTCACGTCCGACCAGGGCGCTTCCCGAGCCGCCAGCCAGGCCGATGGGGGCGAGTACGCCGACCACCCGCAGCACCTGCTGGTCCACGCGGATGTCCTGCCCGATGGGGTCCAGGTTGGGGAAGAACTGCTTGGCGACCTCGCTGCCGATGACGCACACGGGTGCCTGTGCCGCCATGTCCTCGTCAGTCAGGTAGCGACCGGACTGGATCCGCAGCCGGGCGACCGAGGCGAGCGCCGGGGTGGTCCCGAAGGCCTGCGCGAGCGCACGTTGGGAGTCGAAGCTGACCTCGCTGCCGGCGCTCTTCACCGGCACCACGCGGTCGGCATCGGTCATCGATGCCTCGATGCGTCGCAGGTCCTGGAAGGTCAGTCCGTACTTGATGACCATCGAACGCATGCCGCCGCCGCCGGGGGTGGCGCTCTCGGGCGGCTTCTGGCTGCGGATGATGATGTTGTTGGCGCCGAGCGCGCTGATGTCGCGCAGGGCCGCGCGCTTGTTGCCCTCGCCGATCGCGACGACCACGATCACTGCGGCCACACCCAGGATCACGCCGAGGCTCGTCAGCACGCTGCGCAGCTTGTGGCGTCGCAGGTTGCCCAGGCCGAGCCGGGTGACTTCGAGCAGGTAGGACATGAACGAAGCCTAGCGCGGGCACGAGGCGGCGCGCACGACCGGGCGATCGCGACGGATCCAGCGCGGCGGGGCTAGCGCGATGGCAAGCCGCGATCACGCGGGGCATGCAGTTCGACCGCGCCCGCACCCCAGTCGGCCCAGCCCGGCATGGCGTGCAGCCGGGTCATCGATGCGGCGTCGAGCGCGCCCTGCACGCTGCGCGGCATGGCCGAGGGATAGAGGATCATGACGCGAGCCCCCGGCGTGGCGCTGAGCAGTGAGGCAAGATCCGCACCGTACGGCTGTGCATAGCGGGCATCGATCCCCATGGGCTCGGCGTAGAAGCGCGCGACCTCGTCGGGGAGCCCAACGACGATGACGGGTCCGGGCTCCCGTGCGGCGATCGCGAGCAGGTCGCGCAGGGGCTGCTTTGGCGGCAGGTCCACCAGCACCAGCAGCCACGACGCGATGAGCACCGCGACGGCCGCGAGTCCGACGGACCGCCGCCAGGCGAGCAGCCGATCGAGCCCCAGGCCCCAGGCGAGCGCAGCGCCGGGCAGCGCGAAGGACACGAACCGCGCATAGATCCAGCTGCCTGCCAGGGGAATCACGAGCGCGAGCAGGAAGGGGAGCACGATCAGCGCGACCGCGAGTCGATGCGGGGCATCGCGCCGCCAGCACGGCACGACGCCGACGAGCGCCACCGCACCGCCGAGGATGGATGGCCACCACGGCCATGCGCCACCCCAGGTTCCCAGGATCGCCAACCCCTCGCGCGACCAGAGCGTGGGCTCGTTGCCGTCGAGGGCGGCCAGCTCTGCACGGCGCTCGAGGATCCAGGGCATCATGGGCGCCAGGAGTGCAAGCGTGCATGCGGCCGACAGGACGAGCGCCGCCATCCAGCGCCATCCGACGCGCCGATCACCACGCCAGAGGAGTGACGCCGCGATCACGCCATGCGCCACGGGCACGAGCACGGTCGTGAAGTGTGCCCACACCCCGAGCGACGCCAACGCGGCGTAGGCGATCCACCACCACAGTGCATCCTGCCGCGCGCGCTCGCGGTCGACGGCACGCCACGCAAGCCCGGTCAGCATGGCTCCGGCAAGCATCATGATGGAGTAGCCGCGCGCCTCCACGCTGCCGAGGACGACCGCGGGGGCGACCGCCGTGCAGGCGGCGGCCAGGAGCGCAGCCCGCCGACCCGCGATCGGTCGAGCCATCCACCATGTGGCCACCACGGTGAGCAGCGCAACCACCAGCGAAGGAAGCCGAAGGGAGAGCTCGTTGACGGCACCGATCGTCGTGAACGAGCACCACGACAGGAGCGACTGCAGCGGGTGGTTGGCCGGGCTGAACCAGGTGGCCACGATCGGGCCCGGTCCATGCTGCGCGTAGTCCATGAACGCGGCGATCTCGTCGTACCAGAGGCTCTCGAACGCGCGGTCGATCCTGACGAGGGCCGCCGCCAGCGCAATCGCCATGAGTGTGAGCCACTCGGTGCGCATCACGCGGTCCCGGGCCGGGGCGGATGCCGTGACGCGGGACGTCCGCAGCAGCAGCACGATCAGCGCCGATCCCGCGACCAGCGCGAGGGGCATCACCACGCGGGTCCACGCAGCGCTGCGGGCAGCCATCTCGATGCCGCCGTGACCCAGGGCGGGGTGGGTGAACCACGCTGCCAACGGGTCGCCGCTCACGCGCGCTCCCCCGCCCCCGGTCGTGCGGCGATCACGGGCTCATCCATCGCGCCCAGCTCGGTGCCGACCTCGATCGCCAGCACGGGTGCGGCGCGTTCGTGACCGTGGCGGGGGATCCTGAGCATGAGCGGAATCGCCGCGAACCGCAGCACCGCCGAGGCGCCGAAGATCCACCAGTAGGCGGTGATGCCGCCGCCGAGTGCATCGATCGCGGCGGCACCGACGAAGGACCCGACGACCGTGACGATCGCATTGAAGAAGTAGTACGCCGCGTACATCGCGGTGCGTTCTTCCTCGCGGATGTGTTCGAGCAGCAGCAGGAAGAGGGCCATCTCGTACGCGGCCCATCCGGCGCCGCTCACCAGCTGCATCGCATAGATCCAGGCCGGGGCCGTGGACACGATCCACAGTCCGCTGGCCGCGGCGACCACGAGGGCGCCGGCCATGAGCAGTCGCCGTGCGCCCCATGATGCGGCGAGGCGTCCGACCAACGGCAGTGCCAGGCTCTTTGCGGCAAAGAGCGTGACGACCGAGATCGTGAACTGGTCCTTGTCCATGGACAGCCCGCGCAGCATGTACGGCGTGACGAAGGGGCTGGACACCTGGACCGCGAGCATGAACACGAGCAGGGCGGCGACGACGCGGCCCTCGGGTGCGCCGCGGATCCGTCTCAGGAATCCGATCGGGCTCACGCGCCGCGCCGGCGGCAGGTACCGAGGCTCCGACTGCGCCACCAGGGCCGGAGTGCTCAGGGCTCGGCTCAGGCTGGCGGCCATGAAGAGCAGCGCGAACGACGCCAGCTCCAGCGGTGTGTGTTCGAACCGCGAGATCAAGACCCCGCCGAGCAGCAGCCCAGCAAGCAGGGCGATCTGGCAGATCCTGCTGCGGCGGCTGAAGTAGGCGGCGCGGATCCGTGCCGGAAAGAGCGCTCCGACCCATGCGTTCCAGGCCGGCGCGGCGCCCAGGTTCACGGTCCAGTAGATCGACGCGCAGGCGTAGATGAGCAGCAGCGAGACCGATCCGGTCACGGCGGCCAGCGCCATGGGGATGAAGCAGAGGGCCTGGATGGTGGCGCACAGCAGGATCCACTTGCGGGGCGAGCCGATGCGCTCCACGCCCGCAGGCGTCAGGAGCTGGACCGTCGCGCCGACCAGGAAGGGGATCGTGTAGACGAGTCCGCCATGCACCTGCGCCGCGCCGGCCGCGAGGGCGAACGCGGGAATGAAGGTCTCACCCACACCGACCATGAAGGCGTGCGTGATCCCGTCGTCCGTGCAGGCTCGCAGGTCGTTGCGGAGGGTGAGGTGGCTCGCACGCCGATCGGCGGTCATGGGTCGGCCGTTCCCCACAAACGAAGAACGGCCAGCGCAAGGCTAGCCGTTCGATCGATTGAGGTTGGCGCGCTCGCTCAGGGAGCGCCGCTGACCGTGGCGGTGCGGAAGCCAACCAGTTGGTTGTAGCCGATGCGCGGGCTCAGCATCACGTAGCGACGACGGTCGCTGGGCTCAGCCGAAGCCTGGGGGGCATCGGCCGCCTTGGCCGGCGCTGCCGAACGGGCCGGCACGACGGGCGCGAAGGAGTAGCCGCCGAGCGCACGGTGCACGAAGTCGGGCGCGTTGACGATGAACATGCCTTCGTAGAACTGGATCTTGCAGGGGCCGCCTTCGCCGTCTTCCCATGCCACGGGCTCGACGAACGTGACGATCATTTCCTTGAGCTTGTCGGCCTTTTCGTCGTCGGTCAGTTCTTCGGGATCTTCGCCCTTGCCGCCGAAGACGCCGCCGCCACCACCGCCGCCACCGCCGCCCTGGCCACCGCCGCCGCCGCCACCACCCATACCGCCGCCACCGCCACCACCACCGCCGAAGCCGCCGCCACCACCGCCCTGGCCGCCGCCGCCGCCACCCTGGCCCTGGCCACCCTGCTGGATGGACGAGTTCAGGTTGAAGTCAGGGGCGTTGGTCCACTGCGGCGCCTTGAAGAGCAGGTCCTTGATGTTGTACATCTTGACCTCGCGACGGTTCCACAGGATGTTCTTGGGGCCGATCTGGACCGCGTTGCGCGAGAGCTGCCAGGTCCATGCCGAGTCGGCCGCCGGGTCATCCGAGCACTCGATGAGCACGGCCTTCAGGACTTCGATGGCGGTCCCGCTGATGGTGGTTTCCCACATGCGCTCGCCATCGTCCGGCAGGGCAGCCGCGACGCGCTCCTTCATCTCCTCGCCGGCTTCGACGAGGATCGACGTCTTGATGCCACGCTTGTTCATGTCCTCGACGAGGCCCATGACCACGTCGACCATGGGCTGTCCGGCTTCGGCCTTGAAGCCATCCATGTAGAGCAGTCCGCCCAGCAGGCGGGCCTTGGTCTCGGCGCCGGCGGTCTGCTGGCTTGCGGCGACGGCCGTGAGCCGGTCGTTCATGTTCTGGGCAAGGGCCGGGGTGGCCATGCAGAGGCTGGAGAGGGCGATGGCAAGCGTCTGGATGCGCATGGGATTTCCTCGTGGGGCGGACGGAAGACTATACCACGGTGCGTTGCAGCCGGATCCATCCAAGGTCATCCTTGGCTGGGCGTGGTCATCGACGCCGGGCTCTCCTCAAGATGATCCCAAACCGTCGGGCGTGACGTCCGATCACGAGGGATCCGGTGATTTTTCGTCTGGCTCGAGCGCCTGGGCCACCTCCAGGAGCGTCAGGATCGCAGCAGCGGTCCCGGCGACCCGAATCCGAGGCTCCCACATCGATTCCCGGATCCCACCCACGCAGCGCCGGGGTTGTCGCAGGAGGGAGGCCCCGTCGGAGGAGACCTGCAGTTGGAGCACGAAGCGGGCCCCGGCGCGGCAGGCTTCCTGGACCCTCTCGCGGGTCTCCGGGTCCGCGGTTGCCTGCAGCATGCCGACGAGCGCTGCCAGAGGTCGAAGCCCTGTGGCCCCGATGGATGGCTGGCCGTTGGCTGCGGCGAGCTGGAAGGCCCCCACAAGATCCGACGGCAGATCCTTCGAGGAGCTTCCGATCCCGAGTTGGACGCGCATGAGCACCTCTCGCAAGGCATCCTGGACCAGCGGAGCGGGAGGTGCGGCGAGTCCCGACCACGCGGCGGCTCGGAGCAGCCACTCGGCGTCGGTGACGAGCGACGCACGAGGCAGCTCATCCCACGCGCGGGCGATGGCCCCGTGCAGGGCCGTGGGGTCGAGCACGCGGGCGCCCGCGGACTGTGCGCATGCCGCAGCGGCGAGTTCGAGTGCGCGGATCGAATCGGCCGGGGCCTCTTCGAGCACCGATGTGGTCAGGCTCGCGGCGAGGGCATTCACCTGGGCCTGCGCGGCACGGCGCTCCTCGTCGCTGCCGGACCGTGTCAGGGCGCACCAGGCCATCATGCGCAGCGCCGCGGCTCGCCGGACGGACAGCGCATCGAGGTCCGGCTCGTTCGCCTGCGTGGCGAGCAGGGCAGCGCGCGCGCGCCATGCGGGTGCCGGTTCAACGGGTTTCGCAGACAGTTCCGCGAGGGCCCAGGCCGCCATGAGGCGATCGATGGTTCCTGCCACCATCGGTTGGCGCCGATCGGCGATGGTGCCGTAGTCGCCCAAGAGGACCGTCGCCCCGGGTTCTTCCAGCACGCAGGCATCAAGCCAAGTGGCGGCGCGCGTGGCGGCAGCGATGCAGGCATCGGGGGACACGGCGCTCGCCGGCACGAGTCGTTCGCCGTGCAGCACCAACCATGGCGCGGAGCCGGGCGATGACTGCGCGAGCCGGATCGTCTGCAGTCGATACACCGCCACGCTTTCGGCGGGGTCGATGGATGGCAGGTCGGTGTCGGCCAGGCCGGCGCGGCGCATGAGCAGACCCAGTCCATCGCTCGGACGCGCCGCGAGGCCCATCGACTGGAGCCGGCTCGCCGGCATCCAGTGCATCGTGGCGCCGCGACGGACGGCCATGGCATCGAGCGCGGGGCGGAGCGCTTGCGCGCACTCCGACAGCGTGCGCCCCGTGAGCGGCTCGGGATCGCCCGCGAGTTCGAGTTCGAGCGTCACGGCCTGGCCCAGGGTCGTGGGTCGCGACACCCACGCCAACCACTCGCTGTCCTTCTGCGCGGCGGCCATGGCTTCGCGGATGGCCGCGTCGATGCACGATTGATCCGCGCTCGCCAGCGCAGCGCCGTGACCGAGCACCCGGCCATCGAGCCGCAGGATCGCGCTGGCGGCAGCGGCTTCGGGGGGCGGACCAGCCTCAGGGGTGCCCGACAGGGCGGCTTGCATGCGTTGCCAGGCCGCGGCGGCGGTTTCGGCGTCTGGCGCACCGGCCCCGAACAGGGCCGCGGCAAGCGGCAAAAAAGCAAGGGTCAGTCTGGACGGGCGCGACATCCGTGCCATCCTACGGGTGCAGGACTCCCGTCCTGCACCACATCACCTGCAGAGAGGACACGCGATGCTCGGCAAAGTTGTGACGTTCGAGACGCAAAACCAGCGACTGGCCCTTCTGGCCGTGCTCAGTTTCATCGCTCTCTGCTGACCGATCCTCTTCCCACGAGGTCCGAAGTGCCCGCAAGGGCATCCGCCACCCCCTCAGGCCGCCATCGGCGGCCACACGTGGGGCGGAAGAGGTTGGAAAGGGACAACGGCCCCGCGGCTCACCGCCGCGGGGTCTTTTTCTTTTCCGCGCGCGGAGCACACTCTCGCGCCCAATGAAAAACGGGCCCCCGAGTGGGGGCCCGCGGAGATGCACGTGATGGGGACCGCGCTCAGTCGAGCTTGATCTTGTCGGTACCGAGCGCGCCGTGGTCGTCCATGCCGCCCTTGGTCGGCGCCTTGGCGCGCTTGGGCGCCACGAACGCAGCCATGTCGGCGGGGTTCGACGATTCCGGAGTCGGGCTCGCGCCCCACTGCGCACGCTTGAGGCTGAGGCCGATCTTGCGGTCGTCGGTGTCGACGCGCAGGATCTTGACTTCGACCTCCTGGCCGCTCTTGACCACGTCCTGCGGGTTCTCGACCTTGTGGTCGGCGAGCTCGCTGATGTGCAGCAGGCCCTCGAGGCCGTCTTCCAGCTCCACGAAGACGCCGAAGTTGGTGATCTTCGTGATCTTGCCGGTGACGATCATGCCCGGGCGGTACGCGCTCGGGATCGCCTCGACCCACGGGTCTTCCGAGAGCTGCTTCACGCCGAGGCCGACGCGCTGCTTCTCCTGGTCGACCTCGATGACCACGCACTTGACCGAGTCGCCCTTCTTGAGGACTTCGTTCGGGTGCGCGACCTTCTTCGTCCAGCTCATGTCGCTGACGTGGAGCAGGCCATCGATGCCCGGCTCGATCTCGATGAACGCGCCGTAGTTGGCCAGGTTGCGGACCTTGCCCTCGATGACCGTGCCGAGCGGGTAGCGCTCGCCCACGAGTTCCCAGGGGTTGACCTCGGTCTGCTTCATGCCCAGCGAGATCTCGAGCTTGTCCTTGTTGAAGTCCAGGACGACCACGTCGATCTCCTGGTTCACGTTGACCACTTCGCTCGGGTGGTTGATGCGGCGGGTCCAGCTCATCTCGCTGACGTGGACCAGGCCCTCGATGCCGTCCTCGAGGCGCACGAACGCACCGTACGACATGAGGTTGACCACGGTGCCGCGCACGCGCGCGCCGACCGGGTACTTCTTCTCGATCTCCTCCCAGGGCGAGGTTTCCTTCTGCTTCAGGCCCAGCGCGATCTTCTCGCGCTCGCGGTCGATGTTGAGGACCTTGACCTCGATCTCCTGGCCGGGCTTGACGATCTCGCTCGGGTGGCCGACGCGGCCCCACGACATGTCGGTGATGTGCAGCAGGCCGTCGAGGCCGCCGAGGTCGACGAACGCGCCGAAGTCGGCGATGTTCGTGACGGTGCCGCGCACGATCGAGCCCTCGACGAGCTCGCCCATGAGGCGCTTCTTGGCTTCCTCGCGCTCATCCTCGATGAGCTTGCGGCGGCTGATGACGATGTTGCGGCGCTCGGTGTCGATCTTGAGGATCAGGGCGCGCATCATGCGGCCGACCCAGTCGCCCACGTCGCCGGGACGGCGCACGTCGACCTGCGAGGCGGGGAGGAAGACCGGCACGCCGATGTCGACGAGCAGGCCGCCCTTGATCTTGCGGAGGACCTTGCCCTCGACGACGTCGCCTTCCTTGCGCGTGACCAGGATCTGCTCCCAGCCGCGGATGCGGTCGGCCTTGCGCTTGGACAGGACCACGGAACCTTCGGCATCTTCGAGGCTCTCAAGCAGCACTTCGACGGTGTCGCCGATCGACACGCCGCCGCTTTCCTCGAACTCGGCCTTCTGGATCTGGCCTTCGCTCTTCAGGCCGACGTCGACGATGACGTAGTCGCCGCTGATGCCGACGACCTTGCCCTTGAGGATGCTGTTGGTCTCGAACTTGCTGACCTCGCCGCGCTCGAGGACGGAGGCCATGGAGCTCTGGCCGAGGGCCGACTCCAGGTCGTTGAGGTCGAGCGAGAGGTCTGCGATGAGGTTGTAATCAACCATGATGTCGTGAGGGTCCTTGGTGCCGTGTGCGAGCGCCATGCACCGTGCATGGCGAACTCCCGCATCGCGGCGGTTGCGAACCGGCGCTGGACCATCCAGTGCCGGGTCGGCGAGACTAGCGGAGCCGCCATGCGGCGGCGGCGCAGATAACGGCAAAGGGACGAAGTTTCGACGGCTTGTTCAGGCCGCGTGGCGGGCGCCCGGCCGGTGCAGCGCCGTGACCCGCCGGGACAGCGCGATGAACCCGAGCATGCCCGCCACGTTGACGACGGTGCAGAGCAGGAAGACCCAGTGGCGGCCATCCGGGGGCATGAGGGCGTAGAGCGGCGCGGCGATGAATGGGGCCATCAGGCCCCGAAGGCCGTTCAAGGTCACATGGACCGCCATGTATTCGGCATCCCGGTGCGGCGGTGCGAAGTCGTGGTGCCCCAGGTTCCAGGCGAGCACGCCGCCGGCGAAGCCGATGCCCAGCGCCACGCTCGCCGCGTAGAAGAGCGGCAGGCTGTGCAGCAGCGCGGCCAGCCAGAGCAGGATCGATGCGGCCACGAACGACCAGCCGTGGATCGAGCGGAAGTGCGTGATGTGCGAGCGATCCATGAGTCGGGACCACATCGGGATCGCCAGCGGCATGATGGCCGTGGGGATGATGGTGGTCGCCAGGATGCCCTCGAGGTAGGAGAGCCCGAACTCGTCCTGCATCAGCGACACCTGCGGCTGCGTGAGCATGAGGTTGCCCAGGCCGAAGACGAACATGTGCAGCATGAAGCTGCGATAGAGCGGATCCTCGCGCAGCACCGACACGATGCGACGCGGGTCGAGCGTGGGGCGTTCGTCGTCGTCGGTGCCGGCGCGCTCGGCGGCCACGATCTCGGACTCGTTGAGCAGCACGACCTTGCGGTAGATCGCGTTGCCGATCAGCCCGATGGCGGCCAGTGCGGGGAAGAGGATGATCGAGTTGCGCGGCGACAGGTCCATCGCCTGGCCGATCGCCGCGCCGCACAGCGCAAGCACGAGCGCCTGCATGGTGGCCATCTTGCCGGCGACGCTCGCGCGGCGGCCCTTGGGCCAGTTGTGCCGCCAGACGGCGGTGCGCACGGTGATCACGCCGGTCCAGCACGTGCGGGCCACCAGGACGAGCGCGCACAGCGCAACCAGGCCCAACTCGTTGACCGGGATGACGGCGACCAGCCCGACGCACACGCACGTCGCCAGCTGCAGTGCCGCGATGAACGGGACTTTCCTCCGGCCATGGGCCAGGCTCGCCCAGACGAACGAGCAGAGGTTGGCCACGTTCGGAGCGGCGGTGACCACGGCGACCGCCATGTCGAGCTTCCACGGATCGACGCTGCCGCTGAACGCCTTCTTCACGACCACGCCCATCGTGCCGCCCTCGATCGCGCCGAGCGCGAAGGGCAGGAAGCACCACGAGACGAGCTCGTGCAGGTAGTTGCGGCGCATCGCGGGCGTCAGGTCCTTCGGATTGAAGGACCCGATCACGTCCAGCAGGAAGCGCTGGAGCATGCTCAGTCGTGCCGCGATCATGGAGGGAAAATCGTAGGGCGTTCACGCGATGCGCGTGGACACGCACGAAGCCCGGGCTACGATTCCGCTGCGCCCGGTCCTCTGGGCGGCGGACCATCCCCGACGCGCTCGAACCTATGCGCGAACCCAAGGGATCGCTGTGCTCCGCGACGAAGGCCATGCCTCCCTCGAGTGGAAGGCCGGGATCGTCGGACAGCGAACCCACCTCACGGAAGGGTTCGGGCAACTTCAGGGTGGTTTGGCTTCGGCCTGGTGCTCGCACCGCGCCGCCCGGAGGAGCGGGCGTGGTCGTTGGGGGGCGGGCTTCAGGCGGCGTGCGGATCGAGCTTCGCCACCACCCGCGCGTAGGCGTCGTGCACGGCGTCGAGGCTGTCGGGGATCATGCGCAGCCCGCCGATGGCGGCCATGAAGTTCACGTCGCCCGACCAGCGCGGCACCAGGTGCACATGCAGGTGCTCGGGCAGCCCCGCGCCCGCGGCGCGGCCCTCGTTCACGCCGATGTTGATGCCCTGCGGGTTCAGCGTGCGGCGCACGAGCAGCGCGGCGAGGTCAACCAGCTTCCACAACTCCGCTCGCTGCGCCGCGTCGTAGTCGAGCAAGGTCGGCCGCGGTTCGCCGAGCGCCACGAGCAGGTGCCCATTGGAGTACGGGTAGCGATTGAGGAGGATCATGCCGTGCTCGTTGCGATGCACGACATGGTGCTCGCGGTCACGCGCGGGGTGCTGCCAATAGTCGGCCAGGAAGTTGCGCGGGGTGTCCTCGCCGGCCAGGCGCTCGGCGCCGGCGCGTTCATCCAGGCCGCGCAGGTACGCCATCCGCCAAGGTGCCCAGAGCGACTGGTGGTTCATGCGTGGGAGTCTAGGGACAGCGCCGATCGCCCCGCGTTGGCCCGAGCGCGTGGCGCCCAACGACGCGGTGCCGTGGGGCCCCGTCAGCGGTACCGCGCCCAGCGCAAGAGTTCGCGCGGGGTCGGCGGCTTGCCCTGCATGAGGATCCCCACGCGGAAGATGCGCGACGCGAGCCACAGGAACCCGACGCTCGACGCAGCGCACACCGCCAGGGAGAGCGCGACCTGCCAGCCCGGCACGGGTTCGGTGGTGCCGGTTGCGCGCAGCACCATGATGAACGGGCTGATGGGCGGCAGGAACGAACACACGACCGCGAACGCGCCGTTGGGGTTCTCGCTGATCGGCAGCCAGAGCATGAGCGGCACGATCAGCACGAGCATCACCGGGCCCACCAGGGCCTGCGCTTCCTGCAGGTTCGTGACCGCGCTGCCCACGGCCGTGAGCATGCTGGCGATCATCAGGTACGCGGTGAGCGCGAACGCAATCATGAGGACGAGGCTCGAGGCCGGCACCAGGTCCATCATCGCCAGTGCCGACAGCCCGGCCAGGCCCGCGAGGCCGTACATCGCCAGCATGACGGCGGTCGAGCCGAGCTGGCCGAGGATCTTGCCCGCCAGCAGTTCCATGGGGCTCACCGCGGCGAGCAGCACTTCGATGACCTTGCTGCCCTTTTCCTCGATGGTGTTCGTGAGCAGGTAGTTCGCGCCGGTGAAGGTCGTGATCCACATGAGCAGCATGAAGGCGCCGGGGACGAGCATGCGTCCCTCGAGCCGCTCCTTCGCCTGGGCGCCGTCCTCGGTCAGCCGGAGAATGCTCGCCTCGGGTCGCTTGAGCAGGTCCATGGTGCGCTGGTAGTCGGCACCCGAGGCCTGCACGCGCAGCCGCACGATCGCCTCGCGCGCGGCACGGTTCACGATGGCGGTGTGCTTGGGGCTGGTGCGCGTGGCGACGAAGAGCTCGTAGGTCGGGTCCTTCGCCTGCGCATCGAGCGACGCCGGCGGGATGATGACCAGCGCCAGTGCGTCGCCGCGGCGCACGCGTTCCTTGGCGCCCTCGACCGCGTCGGCGGCGATCGGCTCGACCGATGACTCGATCGGCGTCAGCGCTGCGGTCGCGTCCTCGAGCTCGGGCTCCTCGCCGCGCTCGGCGCGCTCGCGCAGCGCGGCGGCCGGGTCCTTGGCCGCGCGGCCAAGCTCGGCACGCAGTTCGTCCGTCGCGGCGGCGGGGGCATCCACCAGGATCGCACCCTGCATCGGTTGCACGCTCGTCGCCATCAGGATCGGCAGGAGCAGCGAGACGCCCGCCATGAGCAGCGGGAAGACGAGCGCCGAGAAGAGGAAGCCCTTCGTGAGGACGGTCGTGCGGAACTCGCGCCAGGCGATCGAGAGCACGCGTCGCGGCGCGCCGGCGTGTCGGGGGCTGTCAGGCGTCATGGGTCCCTCGGGAGTCGGCGGGGCGGTCGGTCGGTTCAGGCATGGGCAGGCTCCTCGCGCCGGGCGTGGCCGCCGTGCGCGGTGACGAGCTCGACGAAGATGTCGTCGAGCGTGGGGCGCTTCAGGGCGACGCCGCTGAAGAGCCGCGTCGCGGCAAGCGGTGCAAGCAGGTCGATCGCGTCGGTGCGGTCGGCGGCATGCGCGAGCACGCTGCCGTCCTCGGCACGCTCGACGGACGCGACGCCGGGGATGCGCGCGGCTGCCGCGGCGGCGGCTTCGAAGCCCCCGTCGGTGCGGGCCACCACGGTCGTGGGGCGATGGCAGGCACGCACGGTGTCGAGTGACTCATCGAGCAGCTTCTCGCCGCGGTTGATGAGCACCACGCGGTCGCAGAGCGATTCGGCGTGGTGCATCTGGTGCGTGCTGAAGAGGATCGTGCGGCCGCCCGCGTGCAGTTCGGTCACGATGCGGGCGAGCACGCGCGAGTTCACGGGGTCGAGCCCGCTGAACGGTTCGTCGAGGATGATCAGCTCGGGATCGTGGATCACCGAGGCGATGAACTGCACCTTCTGCTGCATGCCCTTGGAGAGTTCCTCGCAGCGCTTGCGGTCGACGCCGGGGAGCTCGATGCGCTCGAGCCAGGCGAGCGCGCGTCGCCGGCTCTCCGCGCCGGTGAGCCCCTTCAGCGCGCCGATGTAGGCCAGGTACTCGAGCACGCGCATCTTCTTGTACAGCCCGCGCTCCTCGGGCAGGTAGCCGATGCGGTCCTTCATGGCGATCGCATCCGAACCGAGCACGCGGATCGACCCCTGGTCGGGGTAGATGATCGACATCAGCATGCGGATGGTCGTGCTCTTGCCGGCCCCGTTGGGACCGAGCACGCCGCAGAGGCAGCCCGAGGGGACGGCCAGATCGATGCCGCGCACCGCCTCGGTCGAGCCGAAGCGCTTGCGGACCCCTTGGAGCACGACGGAAGCGTTCATGGGCGCAGCCTAGGGGCGCACGGTCGGGGGCGTCAACGTTGTCGAATGTTCACGAAAGCACAACAGAGCCCACCGGGCTCACGGCCGGTCGGCTGGGCGTTCATCCGCGGGGACGGCGGGGATCGCAGGACCGGGTGCCGGCGGCGGCGGATCCATGCGGGAGATGGGCTCGCCGGCGGTGACCAGCGCCACCACCTCGGGGGGCAGCGCCGTCTCAGCCGGGGCAGATGGGGAGAAGGTCGCTTGGAGCACCAAGAGGCCCACCGCGCCTTGGTCGGATCGCGTGTCGATGATGGTGGGCCAGCGGCGGCCGTCGCGGGTGTCCCACTGCAGCCAGCGGCTCTCGGTCACGCGCGGTCCGGACTCGGTTTGAACCGAGAAGGAGAGCGTCATCGGGCGGCCCGTCGCGCGTTCGCAGGTGAACTCGCAGAGCAGGCCCGCGGCCCCGTGCAGTCGCACGGCGTCGCAATCGATCGAGCCGATCGTTCGCGGCTCGAGGAGCTCGGCATGAAGCCATCCCGTGCCCAGGACCGGGCCGAGCGCATTCAAGGACTGCACGATCGTGGCGCGCCGGCGCACTTCATCGGCATCGACGAGGATCGGTTCGGGGCGACCCGTGCGGATCATCCACCCGACGCCGCCGTTGGCGCCCATGGTCTCGGTGAACCGGTCCGGTTCACCGACGCGGACCATGACGACCGAACCATCCGCACCGACCGTGCAGTCGTGCCGCACGCTGCCGGAGCCGCGACTTGCGCGCATGGACGTGGTCACGCTGCCGACGCCGGCAAAGGCCTTCTGGCCGCCGATCCACTCAAGCGACTTGGCGAGGATGGGCCGGGCGGGCTCGGGGATGCCGTCGAGGCGATTCGGCAGGAAGACCGATGGGGGGCCGGCGGGAGCCGGGGCGGCGCCGTCGCCGCAGGCGACCATCAGCAGGGTCACAAGCAACGCGGTGAAGATCCGAAGCGTCATGGGGCCGGGAAGTGTAGGGGTGTGCGCGGCCCTGGCGGGGGGAGGCCGACCCGCCGACCACGTCGTTCCATCCGTTCATCCGGGTGAACGGTTGAAAGAATGCCCGCTGCGGACTACCTTCACGGCATGACCAGCAGCCTCTTGGGCGTCATGGATCGTCGCACGGTGCTCTTCGACGGCGCCATGGGGACATCGATCCACTCCTGCGAGGATTGCCGCCCCCAGGACTGGCTCGGCCGCGACAACTGCACGGACATCCTGGTGCGCAGCCGGCCCGACCTGATCCAGCGGATCCACGAGTCGATGCTGGCCGCCGGTGCGGACATCGTCGAGACCGACACCTTCGGGTCCAACCGACTGGTGGCCGCGGAGTTCGACGAGGAGATGGTGGGCTGGGTGCACTCGCTCAACGAACAGGCGGCGCGCATCGCGCGGGCCGCGTGCGATCGGCACGCGTCGCCGGGCCGGCCGCGCTTCGTCGCGGGGTCGATCGGGCCCGGCACGAAGCTCATCTCGCTCGGCCAGACGACGTGGGACCTCATGCTGGCGAGCTACCGCGAGCAGGCGCGCGGCCTGCTCGATGGTGGCGTCGACTGCTTCATGATCGAGACCTGCCAGGACCTGCTGCAGGTCAAGTGCGCGATCAACGCATGCCTCGATGCGCTGGAGTCGGCGCGGCGCAGCGTGAAGGATTGCCCGATCTTCGTGAGCGTGACGATGGAGACGACGGGCACCATGCTCCTGGGCACGGAGATCGCCGCGGTCGTCAATGCGCTGCGACCCTTCCCGGTCGAGAGCCTGGGCCTGAACTGCGCGACCGGTCCGGTCGAGATGACGCCGCACGTGGCATACCTGGCCAAGCATTGGGACCGCCGCGTGAGCGTGGTGCCCAACGCCGGCCTGCCGATCCTGCAGGACGGGAAGACGGTGTACCCGCTGCAACCGGCCGGCTTCGTCGAGGCCATGCGCCGCTTCATGGAGGAGCACCGCGTGGATGCGCTCGGAGGCTGCTGCGGCACGACCACCGAACACATCGGTGCGCTGGCCACGGCGCTCAAGGACCGCGAGCCGGTGCGCACGCCCAAGGAACCCCAGGCACCCGGCTGCAGCAGCCTGTACGGCTACACGGAGTTCGAGCAGGAGAACTCGTTCCTCATCGTCGCCGAACGCACGAACGCCAACGGCAGCCGCAAGTTCAAGCGCCTGCTCGACGAGGAGCACTGGGACGGCCTCGTGAGCATGGCGCGCGAGGAAGTGCGCGACGGCGGCCAGGTGCTTGACCTGTGCGTGGACTTCGTGGGTCGTGACGGCGTGCGCGACATGGGCGAGGTGGTCAGCCGCTACGTGAGGCAGGTCAATGCGCCGCTCATGCTCGATTCGACCGATGCCAACGTGCTCGAAGCGGGCCTGCAGCGCGCGGGCGGCCGATGCATCGTGAACTCGATCAACCTCGAGGACGGCGAGGAGCGCATGGCGCGCGTGTGTCCGATGCTCCGCCGCTACGGCGCTGCCTGCGTGGCGCTGACGATCGACGAGGACCCGCAGGCCGGGATGGCCAAGACGGCCGCGCGCAAGCTCGAGATCGCCGAGCGCATCCACGGGCTCTACACCGGGCGCTGGGACCTGCCGGAGGAAGACCTCTTCTTCGACCCGCTCACCTTCACGATCGCCACCGGCAACGACGACGACCGGCGCCTGGGACTCGAGACGCTCGATGGGATCGAACTGATCGCCAAGCGATTCCCGCGCTGCGGCACGATCCTTGGATTGTCGAACATCTCGTTCGGCCTGAAGCCGGCGGCGCGCGCGGTGCTCAACAGCGTCTTCCTGCACGAGGCCCGCCTGCGCGGGTTGAGCGCCGCGATCGTGCACGCGAGCAAGATCCTTCCGCAGGACCGCATCGCTCCCGAGCGTTGGGAAGCTGCGCAGTGGCTGGTGTACGACCGCCGCGGCGAGTCGCGGCCGGAGGGTAAGCCCGCGGACTTCGACCCGCTGCTCTACTTCATCGGGCTCTTCCCCGAGGGCGAGGAAGCGGTGGCCGAGAAGGCGAGCCTGGCCGACCTGCCCATCAAGGAGCGGTTGCAGCGCCACATCATCGATGGCGAGGACAAGGATCTCGAGGGCTCGCTCGACGAGGCGCTGCAGCAGTACGCGCCGCTGGACATCATCAACAACGACCTGCTCGCGGGGATGAAGGTCGTGGGCGAGCTCTTCGGTGCCGGCCGCATGCAGCTGCCGTTCGTGCTCCAGAGCGCCGCGGTCATGAAGAAGGCCGTCGCCCACCTGCAGCCGCACATGGAGCGCCACGGCACCGGCGGGCCGTCGAAGGCGAGCATCGTGCTGGCGACGGTGGCCGGCGACGTGCACGACATCGGCAAGAACCTGGTCGACATCATCCTGACCAACAACGGCTTCACGGTCCACAACATCGGGATCAAGCAGTCGCTCACGCAGATCGTGGAGGCGTGGCGCGCGACCGGTGCCGATGCGATCGGCATGAGCGGCCTGCTCGTGAAGAGTGTGGCGGTGATGGAGGAAAACCTGCACGAGATGAACCGGCAGGGGATCACGGTGCCGGTCATGCTCGGCGGCGCCGCGCTCACGCGCCACTACGCCGAGGGCCACCTGCGGTCGATCTACAAGGGGCCGCTCTACTACGGTCGCGATGCGTTCGAGGGACTGCAGGTGTGCGATGCGCTCGCGACGCGGACGCTCGAGGCCGTCGATCGGCAGGTCGAGGAGCGATTGGCCAAGCGTGAGGCCTCCGATCGCGTCGTCGCCAGCCGCACGATCCGCCAGCAGGCGGCGAGCGGCCAGGCCCTGGCTGAGCGCAGCCACGTGAGGCAGGATGTCGAGGTGCCTGCGCCGCCCTTCTGGGGGCACCGGCTCGTCGAGGGTCTTCCGCTCGAGCAGATCTACCCGTACCTGAACCTGGTCGCGCTGTTCCGCGGACAGTGGGGCTTCAAGAAGGGCGACATGGATGACGCGCGCTACGAGGCCTTCCTCGACGAGCATGCGTATCCGGTGCTCGATCGACTCAAGGCCGAGTGCCGCGACGAGAAGATCCTGCGTCCGGCCGTCGTCTGGGGTTACTACCCGTGCAACGCCGACGGCGACGAGCTCGTGGTGTTCGATGCGGTCGACCACGACCGCGAGGTCGAGCGCTTCCGTTTCCCGCGCCAGGAGGGGCGCGAGCGCCTCTGCATCAGCGACTTCTTCAAGCCGGTCTCGACCGGCTCACGCGACGTGCTCGCGCTGCACTGCGTGACCATGGGCAGCGAGGCGAGCCACCGCGCGAAGCAGCTCTTCGAGCGCAACCAGTACACCGACTACCTGTTCCTGCACGGCTTCGGCGTCGAGTGTGCCGAGGCGCTCGCCGAACTCTGGCACAAGCGCATCCGCGCCGAGCTGGGCATCGGGCATGAGGATGACCCAGAGGTCCGGCGGCTCTTCACGCAGCACTACCGCGGAAGCCGCTACAGCTTCGGGTACCCCGCCTGCCCGGACATGAGCGACCAGGAGAAGCTCTTCCGGCTGCTCGAGCCCCAGCGCATCGGCTGCGTGCTCACCGAGAACTGGCAGATCGATCCCGAGCAGTCCACGAGCGCGATCGTCGTGCACCATCCGCAGGCGAAGTACTTCGCGGTGTGATGGGCGCGCAGGAGCCCGTCACGCCAGCAGCTGCTTGATCGGGTCGGCGCCCTCGACGCCCACGAGCTTCTGGTCGAGCCCGCCGTAGAAGTAGGTCAGCGCGTTGGGGTCCACGCCGAGCCGGTCGAGCACCGTGGCGTGCAGGTGCTTCACGTGGAAGCGCTCGCCCACGCCGATCGAGCCGAGCTCGTCGGTCTGCCCGACCGTGACGCCGCCCTTGATGCCGCCGCCGGCCATCCACATCGTGAAGCCGAAGGAGTTGTGGTCGCGGCCCGTCCCCATGGCGTACTCGGCGGTGGGCTGGCGCCCGAACTCGCCGCCCCAGATCACGAGCGTCTCGTCGAGCAGGCCGCGCCGCTTCAGGTCCTTCAGCAGGCCGGCGATCGGCTTGTCCGTGCGGCCGGCGTGGTAGTCGTGGTTCTTCTTCAGGTCGTCGTGCGCATCCCAGTTGTCGTCGTTGTGCGAGCCGCCCGCGTAGAGCTGCACGAAGCGCACGCCGCGCTCGACGAGCCGCCGCGCGAGCAGGCACTTGCGGCCGAACTCCTCGGTACGCGGGTCGTCGATGCCGTAGAGCTCCTGCGTGTCCTTGGTCTCCTGCGCGAGTTCGACCGCCTCGGGCGCGGTCGCCTGCATGCGATACGCGAGCTCGTAGCCCTCGATGCGGCTCTCGAGGTCGGGGTTGCCGCTCCGCAGGAGCGCGTGGCGCGTGTTCCAGTCCTTGAGTTCATCGAGCACGGCACGCTGCACGCGCTGCGTGCGGTCCGCGGGCGTGGCCAGGTCCAGGATGGGATCGCCCTGGCCGCGCAGCACGCAGCCCTGGTAGACCGCGGGCATGTAGCCGCTCGACCAGTTCTTCGCGCCGGAGATCGGCCCGCCCGTCGAGTCGAGCATGACCACGAAGCCCGGCAGGTTCTGGTTCACGGTGCCGAGGCCGTAGTTGACCCACGACCCCATGCAGGGCGCGCCGCCGAGCAGCTTGCCCGAGTTCATCATGAGCATGGCGCTGCCGTGGATCGGGCTCTCGGCGTACATGCTCTTGATGAAGGCCATGTCATCCACGCAGGTCGCCAGGTGCGGGAACAGGTCACTCACCCAGGCGCCGCATTCGCCGTGCTGCTTGAAGTTCCACTTGGGCCCGACGATGCGGCCCTCGTTGCGGTCGCCGCCGCGCCCCTTGGTCTTCACCTGAATCGTCTGGCCGTCGTACTTGTAGAGCTCCGGCTTGTAGTCGAAGGTGTCGACGTGGCTCGGGCCGCCGTACATGAACAGGAAGATCACGCTCTTGGCGCGGCCCGCCGTCAGGGGAGCCTTCGATGCCAAGGGGCCCGCCGGCAGCGGCGTGGCGCCGTCGAAGGCGAGCGCCTGGCGCTGGAGGAAGCCATCGCGCACGAGAAGGTCCGCCAGCGCCACGCTCGTGAACGCGCCGCCGGCCTGCCACATGAACTCGCGGCGGGTGCGTCGGCAGAAGCTGGCGGCGTGGTGCGGTTCGTGCATGGTCGTCAGTCCACGTGGAGGAACTCGTTGCTGTTCACGAGCATGAGTGCGAAGAGGTCGAGGGCGCGGTCGGGATCGGTGACGCCTTCGCCGGCGAGCTTCGCGCCGAAACGGTCCGCGGCGTCGAGTTCGGCCTCGGTCGCGCTGCGCCCGTAGGCGAAGCGGATCGCCGCAGCCGCGCGCTCGCGCTGCGATCCGGCCGATCCTCGCGCGCGTTCGGCCAGCCGCCGCGCCTGCTCGTTGGCGAAGTCCCCGTTGAACAGGATCAGGCTCTGCGTGGGCTGCACCGTCGCGAACCGCACCGGGCACGGGTTGTCGATGTCCGCCTGGTCGAAGACCGCCAGCAGCGGATCCTGGATCGAGCGCTTCTGGTGCATGTAGACGCTCCGCCGCGTCCAGCTCGGCTCGGGCGTGAGCGGCCACACGTCGTGCGGTCGACTGCTCGTGGCGAGGACTTCCTCGGGCAGCGGCGGGCGCACCCCGGGGCCGCCGAGTTCCAGGTTGATCGTGCCGTTGGCCGCGAGCAGGCTGTCGCGGAGCTCCTCGGCGGAGAGTCGTCGCAGGCGGAAGCGAGAGAGCCGCTCGTTGCCGGGATCCGTCGCGAGCGCATCGTCGCCGGGCACGCAGGACATGCGATAGGTCGCGCTGGTCATCATCAGGCGATGCATCGCCTTCGTGCTCCAGCCGTCGGCCATGAGGCGCCGAGCGAGCCAGTCCAGGAGTTCCGGGTGTGTTGGCTTGTCGCCGAGCCGGCCGAAGTCGTTGCTGCTGGGCACGATCCCCACTCCGAAGTGATGCTGCCAGAGCCGGTTTGCGGCCACGCGGGAGGCAAGGCGGTTGCGCGGATCGGTGATCCATGCGGCAAGCGCCGTACGGCGGCCCGTCGATTCGCCGTACGCCACGGCAGCGGCGGGCGGTTCAAACGTCGCGAGCACCGCCGGCACGGCGGGGTCGACGCGCTCGGCCGGTGCATGCGGACTGCCGCGCGTGAGGACATGGACCGGCGCGGGTTCCAACCCGACCTCGGAGACGGAGAGGACGACTTCGCCGCGAGCGGCCGGTGGACGAAGGGCCATGAGCTCGGTGCGCGCGGTTGCCCAGCGGTGGGCATCATCGGCACGACCGGTCTGGGCGATCGCCTGCTGCGTGGTGGGCGGGCCGACTCCGGTGGCCGCCGCGAGCGCATCGTCGGGAGTGAGCACGCGCGCGTGGATCCGCACTTCATCGATCTGGCCGCTGAACGGACCGCCGCCGGGCAGCATGCCGCCGATGACGAGTTGGGCCGGGCTGTCGAGCCGGCGCGTGCTGCCGGTTGCCCGATCGACCTCGACGCCATCGAGGTAGAGGATGACCACGCCGCTCGCACGCTCGCGCGTGAGCGCGACGTGGTGCCAATGGCCATCGTTGTGGCCGGGCGCGCTGTTGAGGAAGGTCTCGGGATTGCCGATGCCCGCGGCGACGATGCCGTTGCCGATCATCGAGATGCCGAAGTCGTCCACGATGCCGGGCACTTCGCCATCAACGATGCCCGAGCCGAGGAACCACCTGGGGTCGCCGTCATCGCCTTCCGCGACGCGATCGGTGCGGAACCACGCCGAGATCGTGAAGTCATCGGCGACCGGTCGGTCCAGCAGCACGCGGTCATCCCCGCCGTCAAAGGTGCCGCCGAGCCCGAAGCGTCCACGCTCGCCCCAGCGCAGGTCCCTGACCTTGGCGACGGGACCCGGCACCGTCGAGCGCACGACGGCGCGGTCGGACTCCGGCGCATTCGCGGTGGTCTCGAACGCGTAGTGCGCGACCAGTCCATCGGTCGGGGCTCGATCGGGCGCAGTGCCCGATGAACCGTTCGCCGGGGGCAGCACGCCGGCGGCGGCCTCGATCGACAGCAGTGCATCGACGAGTGCCGTGCGGCGCTCGCTGAAGGCAAGCCGCTCCGCCTCGAGATCGCGGCGACCGAACTCCGGATCGATCGAGCGCGTGACGTTGCGGGCCTCGATGCTGTTCCCGGCGTACGACTTGTACGGCCTGACGCCGGCGAAGAAGGCGCTGAAGGCGTAGTAGTCGCGCTGGGGGATCGGATCGCCCTTGTGATCGTGGCAGCGTGCGCAGCCCAGACCGACGCCGAGCATCGTGCGTGCCGTAACGTCGACGATGCCGTCCATGTCGTCGGCGAGCGCCTGCTTGAGGTCGGGCACCTCGTCGTCCCACATGCCGAGCCGGTAGTAGCCGGTGGCGACCATCGTGGAGAAGTCCCGGTCCGGCAGTTCATCGCCGGCAAGCTGCTCCGTGATGAAGCGGTCATAGGGCTTGTCCTGGTTCATCGCGCCGATGACCCAGTCTCGGTAGCGCCAGGTGCCGGGCTTGTCGCCGTCGCGCTCGAAGCCGTTGGTGTCGGCGTAGCGCACGAGGTCGAGCCAGTGCCGACCCCAGCGTTCGCCGTAGTGCGGGCTGGCCAGCAGTCGCTCGATCACGTGCTCCCAGGCCTGCGGATCGGCGTCGGCGAGGAAGGCGTCGACCTCGGCCGGCGTCGGGGGCAGCCCCGTCAGGTCGAAGGTCGCGCGACGGATGAGCGCCACGCGATCAGCCTCGGGTGCGGGCGCCAGGCCGTCGGCCTCGAGGCGAGCGAGGATGAAGCGGTCGATGTCGTTGCGGATCCAGGCCGTGTCGCGCACGGCCGGCGGCGCCACGTCGGCGATCGGTCGGTAGGACCACCACTCGCGGGCCTTCCCGAGGTCGATGGCGCGGGGTGCGTGCGTGCTGCCGGCGTGCGCGCCATCCTGCGTCGAGCCCTTGGTGGCGCCCGCGTCGGTCCCGTCGGCGAGTGCGGTGGCGCAGGCGAGCGCGAAGGCAGCGACGGGAGCGATCTTCCTCACGAGGACATGGTAGGTCGGGCCGGGGCCGAGGCAACCGTTCGTGGACGAATCAGCAGGGCGAGCACGATGCCCGAGGCGATGTCCGCGAGATGGTGCTCCTGCACCATCCAGGTGCTCGCGATCACGGCGATGCACCAGGTCCACAGTGCCAGCATCGCGGTGCGACCCAATCGCGGCGCGAAGAACATGCCGATCGCGATCGCACCCGCGACGTGCATGCTCGGTGCATACGAATAGAGGCCCGGATGGGGCAGATTGGTCATGCCCGAGAGCCAGTCCCAGACCGCGCCGGTGTCGGTGGTCGAGAAGGCCAGGCGCTGCGGCAGCACGACGTAGATCGTGCACGCCACGAGGGTCTGCAGCAGGATCGTCCCGCCGAGCACCGCGTAGTCACGCCACCCACGGCAAAAGAGCGGCAGGAAGGCCGCGACGAGGTCATAGCTCGCGTAGACGGGGATCATCCAGTCATGCGGTTCCGCCGTGCGCTCGAGATCGAGTGCCAGTTCGATCCGTTGGGGCCAGAACGACGACAACCAGGCCGAGCCGAACCAGACGATGGCCCACAGGACGACCCACCAGGCGCCGCACGCCGCGGGTGCCACGCGCGGGCTGGCATCCAGCCACGCGTGCCATGCACGGGGAATCCAACGAGCGCCCGTAGCATCGGGCGATGCTCCCGACGATGGTTGCGCTCGCGTCGTTCCTCTCATGCTCCCACCACGGTACGGCATCGCCCGGCCCGGCGACGTATGCGGTCGCGATCGGCCGGGCCGCTGCCGCTGATCCGGCGTGGCTCGATGTGGCCGAGGCGCTCCGTGACAAGCACGGCGTGGAGGCTCCGGTGATCGAGTTCGACGAATCGAGCGATGCAGGACGCGCCGCACTCGTCGACGCGCTCCGCCGGCGCAAGGCAGGCATGGTCGGCATCGTGCTCCATCCGAACCGGGCTGCGCGTGACGTGACGGCACCGCTGCAGCGCGCGCTCCGCACGATCGACGCCGATCCTGCCAGCGACGTGGCGTGGGGCATCATCACCGCCCGCACGGCCGAGGGCGCGCGACGCCTCGTCGGCCACGCGGAACCGCTCACGATGTCGATCGCCGCAGGCACGGCGGACTTTCCCATGCAGCGGTTCGACCACAGCGCCTGGTGGAGCGAGGAGGCTGCGCACCGATTCACGCTGCACCACGATGGCCGCGCGGTCGATCCGGGCCTCGACGCCACGTCGATCGGCGCTGCGGCGCACGCCGTGCTCGACGTGCCGCGCATCGATCTGCTCATGACCGGCGGCCACGCCACCGAGCGTGGGCTCGAGCTCGGGTTCCGCAAGCCGGCCGGTGCGGTGGAACCGCGCGATGGCGCGCTCGTCGTGCGCTGCCACGATGGCCGCGTGTTGCCGCTCGTCCACGCTTCGCCCAAGGCCTGGATCGGTGCCGGCAACTGCCTGCTCGGCCACGTGGACGGCCCGGATGCCGTGGCCGCGGTGGCGATCGAATCGTTCGGCGTTCGGGCCCACGTCGGCTACGTGGTGGTGACCTGGTTCGGCCGCGGTGGTTGGGGCACGCTGGATCGCTTCACGAAGGAGCCTGGCGTGCGCACGCTCCATGAAGCATGGCGCGAGAACTCGGACGCGATCGTCGATGAACTCGCGCGGCGATGGCCGGGCTCGGAAGCGCTGGTGCTTGCGTCGTGGCAGCGTGATGACGTGAGTGGTTTCGGACGGGAGGTCGCTGCGTGGATGAAGGAGCGATCGATCCCCGAGGCCGATGCGCGCGAGCTTGCGGGGCTGCTGTGGGACCGGGACGCGGTGGTGTACCTGGGCGATCCGTCGTGGCAGGTCCGCGTGCAGCGACAGCTCGGGACGACGGTCGATCCGTGGTCGGCGATGGCAGGGGCGGGGCGGGTGACCGGGTCGTCGCCCGCACCGGCGCCAGCACCGTCGCCCGCACCGTGATGGCGCCGGCATGACGAACGCTGGTCTGTCCATGAGCGAGCTGCTGCTCGTCGGCCTCGGAGGCGCCATCGGCGCAGGCATCCGGTTCTGGCTACGGTCGGTGGCCGTGCACCACCTGCATGGCACCTGGCGCGTCACGCTCGGCGTGAACCTGGTGGGATCGATCGTCATCGGCCTGATCGCCGCGCCGTTGATCGATCGTCCGATGGTCAGGCTGTTGATGGTGCCGGGCGTGCTCGGCGGTTTCACGACCTTCAGCGGCTGTGCGCTCGACGCCGTGATCGCGGTCGATGAGCGCCGCTGGTGGCGCGCGGCGACCATCCTGCTGGGGACGCTGGTGGGCTGTCCGCTGGCGTGTCTGGCCGTGCTGCGCGGGGTGGCCACATGAGTGCCATGAGTGTGGTGCTTGCGGGGTTGGGCGCCGCCGCCGGATCGATCGCTCGATCCCTCATCACGCACGGCGTCAGCGTGGCTGGCGCGCCCGCGTGGACCGGCACGCTGGTCGTCAACATGCTGGGTGCGGCGCTGTGCGGCGTGCTGGCCGGACTCTGGATGGAACGCCACGGATCGGGTTGGCGTTGGCGGAGCGACCGGTGGCGGCACGAGGTGTTCCTGGTGGGCGGCTTCTGCGGCGGGCTGACCACCCTGAGTGCGCTGGCCGACGATGCCGCGCTGCTCTGGCGCGCCGGGAACGCCGCCACGGCTGCCACGGACCTGGTGCTGCACGGCTTCGCGGGCTGCGTCGTGTGTGCCTTGGGCTTCCTGCTGGCGCGTCGGTGGGTCCGCACGCGATACTGCGCAGCATGAGCCTTCCTGCCGGAGCGGACCATCCGTTCTTCGATGCCCCCATCACGCCGCGCGTGCTGCGCGGGCAGTGGCGGCCACGCCGCGATGCGTACGCCGCCGCGGGCCTCTACGAACAGGTGCGGATCCGCATCCATCGTGCACTCACCTGGCTCGAGGCGAGCGAGGCTCGGGGCGCGAGCGAGCTCGACACGCAGTTGATCGAGCAATGGGTTGCGCTCAACGCGCTCTACGGCCGTTGGGATGCGCAGCGGCGCGAACCGGTGACCGATGGCCGCGCGTTGGCGCTCTTCATCGACCAACTCGTGGCGGCCGACGAGGACGGCATCCTGTCGGGCTTCCTGCATCGGCAGAAGGACCTCGTGATGCAGGTCTTTGCGGATCGATACGTGAATCGACTCTTCTGGGACGAGCCGGTCGACGGACAGCGCATCGACCACGCGGTCTTCGATGCCCGGAGCCTGCTCGCGCAGGGCAAGCACGCGCTGGTGGTGTCCCGGCTCCTCGCGCGGATCCACTTCGTGCGGTGCCAATTGGTCCATGGGGGTTCGAGCTACGGCGGGCGCCACAACCGGCGCGCGGTCAAGCGCTGCTCGGTCCTGCTGCGGCAGTTCACGATGGTGGCGCTGCACGTGATGATGGAACACGGCTACGCCGACGACTGGGGTGCGCTCTGCTACCCGCCGGTGGACTGACCGATGGAGCACGGAGGCGAGGGTGACGGCGCGGGCGGTGCGGATGCCGGGCATCGGGCCGACCTCGCTGCAGGCGCGGCGTGGACTCGCGTCATCCTGCACGCCGATCTCGATGCGTTCTTCGCCAGCGTGGAGCAGCTCGATCATCCCGAGTGGCGCGGCCGACCGGTGCTCGTGGGCGGTCGCGGCCCGAGATCGGTGGTGGCCGCGGCCAGCTACGAGGCGCGACGACACGGCTGTCGAAGCGCCATGCCGATGGCGCATGCGCTGCGGCTCTGCCCCGACGCGATCGTGGCGCCTCCGCGTGGCGCGCGGTACCGCGAGCTCAGTGCATCCTTCATGGCGATCCTCGGTCGCATCGGTCCGGACGTCGAGCCGCTGTCGGTGGACGAGGCCTTCGTCGATGCAACGGGATCGCAGCGCCTGCACGGCAGCGGTGCACGGATGGCCGAGCTCGTGCGCGGCTGGACGCGATCGGAACTGGGCGTGACGGTGAGCGTCGGCGTGGCGGCGTCGAAGTTCGTGGCGAAGATCGCCAGCGACCTGCACAAGCCCGACGGCGTGACGGTGATCGAGCCCGGTCGCACCATGGAAACGCTCGCTCCACTGCCGATCGATCGCATGTGGGGCGTGGGGCCGCGCACGCTGCCGCGGGTCCAGGCTGCCGGGATCCGGACCTTCGGTGACCTGCAGGCGCTCGGCGAGGATGAAGCGCGGCGCCGTCTCGGCGATGCCGGCGCGCACTGGTGGTCACTCGCGCGTGGCGTGGATGCGCGCGATGTCGTGACGGGTCGACAGGCCCGATCGATCGGTCACGAGGAGACCTTCGGCAGCGACCTGCCGAGCGAGGCGGCCGTGGCCGAGCACCTGCTGCCCTTGGTGGAGGACACCGCGCGCCGGCTGCGTCGACATGGTGTCCGCGCCGGGACCGTGACGCTGAAGATCCGCCTGGGCGACTTCAGCACGTTCACGCGAGCGCAGTCGCTCGATGAGGCCACGGACCGCACGGACACGCTGTGGGACGTGGCTCGCGGCATCCTTCGCGCGTGGGCCGCCACGGGATTTCGGCCCGTGCGGCTGATCGGCGTCCAGTGCTCGAATCTCGAGCGTGGCCTCGATGCGGGCGGGTTGTTCCCGGACCACGAGCATGCTCGCCAGCGCGCCCTTGATGCAGCCACCGATCGCATCGCCGAACGATTCGGTTCACGGGCGGTACGGCGAGGCGGAGTTGCGGGACGAGAGCCGTCGCCGCCGTCATGACGCGGTGGATGTCGCCGTGACGCGGTCGAGGTCGTTCGTCGACCAGGGCGCAGCGTTCTGGTCTCGATGCGGATGACGGTGTAGAGTCCCTTCATGGTGCACCACGGAGCCCTCTTCGTCGTGATGAGTCTTGGACTGGTGGTTGCGGCGGGGGGCGAGCTCCCGGAGGGCGCGAGCCTTGAGCCGTGGTTCCGCCTCGTGGGGCGCCTTCACCCGCTGTTGGTGCACTTTCCCATCGGCCTGGTGCTTGCTGCGGCCGCGGTCGAGGGGTGGCGCTGGGCCCGGCGTGAACGCGGTGTCTCGGAATTCACCAGCGTGGCCATGGTGCTGGCTGCGCTCTCGGCCGTCGGTGCCGTGGCCACCGGATGGATCAACGCATGGCAGGAGGGTCAGGACGCATCGCAGACCTTGGACCTGCACAGCTGGCTGGGTACGGCCATGGCCGTGGTGCTCCTGGTCGCCGCGTGGAAGACGCGCCGCCGCGATGAGCCGCCGGCGGCGGCCCAGGCCCGGCTGGTGCCTGCACGGGTGCTGACGATGGTGAGCGCCCTCGGTGTCGGCCTGGCGGGCCACTTCGGTGGCGAGCTCGTGCACGGTGATGGGTACGTGGAGAAGGCATTGTTCGCGGCGTTGGGCATGGATGGCGCCCAGTCCGAGGATTCGCCGGGTGAGGCCATTGCCGCTGCGGCTGGTGAGGGTTCGCCCAGCGGTGCCGCCGTTGTTCGTTCGGTGAAGGCTGGCACCGTCGACTTCCGGGCGCAGGTGCTGCCGATCTTCGAATCGCGCTGCTTCGAGTGCCACGGCAATGGGAAGCGCAAGGGCGGTCTGGCGATGGACTCGGCCGCGTCGATGACCAAGGTGGATGATGACGGCGTGGCCGTGAAGGCCGGCGAGCCCGATGCCAGCCTGATCGTGCAGCGCATCATGTTGCCGGCGAGTGACCCCGATGCGATGCCCCCGGAAGGCGAACGCCTGACCGACGCCGAGCGCGAGCTGATCCGGACCTGGATCAAGGAAGGCGGCGTGATGGAGGCCGTGGCGGCCGGAGTGGCTGCCGCACCGGGAGCGGTGAAGGGACCGACGGCCACGCTCGATGCCGACCTCGCACGGCGCGCCGCCGAGGTGGCGCAGGCGCTGCGGTCCCGCGGCGTGATCGCACAGCCGCTGGCGCAGGATGATCCACGACTGGACATCAACGCCAGCCTGGCGACCCCGCCCTTCAGCGATGCGGACCTGGCCATGCTGCAGCCGGCGGCTGCGGCGATCGTGAACCTGAACCTGTCGAGATCCCAGGTGACCGACGCCGGCGTGGCGGGCCTGAAGGGCTTCGACGCCCTCGAGTCGCTTCGTGTGGACTCGACCGGAGTGGGCGACGCCGCGCTGGCGTGCGTGGCGGCCATGCCCAGGCTGAAGGTGCTCAACGTGCACACCACGAAGGTCAGCGATGCCGGGCTCGCGGCCTTGAAGCAGGCCGCTGCCCTGGAGCGCGTGTACGCATGGAACAGCCAGGTCAGCCCGGCTGGTGCGGCGGCCTTGGCCTCGGCGCGGCCCAACCTTCGCATCAACGTCGGGCAGGAGTAGGAAGCCACTCGCACAGCAACTCGACCGCTTGGCGTGTCGTGAACAGCTGACCCACGGACTGATGGGGAGGCGCTGCGGATGCGTGGGGCGTGCGGTCATGCTGACCGGGGAACACCGTGGACTCGGTGCCGCTGCCGCTGTTCGGTGACGCCATGGCCGGATGGCCGAACAACGCCATCAAGGCCGCATCGAGTTGGGCGGTGGTGAGCCTGAGCCCATGCTGACCCACGGCAAGGTGCGTGACTTGCTCGGCGCGTTGCATGGCCGTGATGGCACCCTCGTGATCGGGCCCGGGTGCCGGCCCTGCCATGCGCTCGATGCGCACGGCGAGGTCATGCGCGACCTGAGGTGGGCAGCCTGCAGTCTGGAGCAGGGCCCGCCAACCCGCCGCAGGATCGAGCGAGGCACGTGACCCCGGCACGTGCGCAGCAGCGAGCAGCACCGTCGTGATGGCACCGAGGAACGCCATGCGCGCCCGACGGATCATGGTGATCCCCCGATGCCGAGTGCGAGCCGGCTCGCCGTGCCGCAGGCGATGGATCATGGTGAGCCCCCCGAACCGAGTGCAAGGCCGCTTGGTTCGCCGAGCATGATGGGTCGTAGGGCTCGATCGCACGCCAGCCGGCGCGCTCCCAGTGGCGAGTCATCGGCGGGAGGTTCGTGCAGCCAGGCCCAGAGTGACGGCAGCGCCATGGTGGCCCAGGCTCTTTCCTCGGCACTGGCCGCGCCGTGCTGCAGCACGCGTGTTGCGGCGAGCACGGCCAAGGTTCCTCGGCTGGCCACGGTTGCATCAAGCGTGAGTCGCGTGAGCTCAGGGGGCGTGAGCCTGCTCAGGCAACGATCGAGCAGTTCCGGCGCCATCCCGCGAAGGTGCTCGAGGGTCCAGCCTTCCTCGATGGCGGCGTCGAGTGCCTGGATCGCCAACTCGATGCCCATGCGTGCACGCGCCTGGACCATGCCGAGGCCATCCTGTGCATGGAGGACGAGGGCCGTGAGCGCGACGTGATCGCGGGTTGCGAGCGCTTGGCGCACCGCCGACCACGGCGGTTCAGGAATGGGGTGATCGACGGTCGAGCCCTGTGGCACGAGTTCGAACCGACCGAACGTGATGATGGCCTGTTCGCCCTCGTTGCTGATGAGCCTGACCCGACTCGGGACGCGAGAGGGTGGATCGGCCGGACACGGCCGCCACTCGATGATCGCCCGAAGCCCAGGCACGTTGGGAAGCAGTCGAACCGGTCGGAAGCGCTCGCTCTGGTCGCGCTGCGAACCGTGCCGCGTGAGGGTGAAGGCACTTGGATCGTGCCAGCGAAGGGGGCCGTGATCGAGTTCGATCGCCTGCACGCATGGCCCGAGCAGTGCCGGTTCGGTCCGACCGGCTGGCCGCCACCGCGACAACCACTGCTGCACACGCAGGGCGTCGAACGTGTCGAACATGTCATCGGGATTGGCGAGAACTGGTGCGGTCGCCACCCACGACTCGGCATGCGATTGGCCCGAGCGATCGAACGCGTGCCCGCCCGCACCATCCCAGCGCAGCACCAGTCCCCACGGCAGCAGGGGAAAGTCGAGCTCCGCCGGCATGAGCGCCGGCTCGAATCGCTCCGCGATGGCGGTGGTCGACCTGCCATCGCTCTCGATGACCCAGTCGATCGCCACCGCCGGTTCGGGGCCCGCACTGCAGGTGCGCTCGGTCGTGGCGCGGACGCGCCAGGCCATGCCGGGCGGGCAGGCCCAACCGGGCTCCATCGGTGCCCGGGGTCCGAAGGGGTCGAGGATCCCGGACAGCGAGCCCAGTCGCCGGTCATCAGGCCCGCCGTAGGTGTACGACAACGATCGGGCCACGTCCTGGCTGGCGCATCCGTGCGCCAGGTCCTGGACGATGAAGGCAGGGAGCAGGGCCGACTCGACCGACAGCTTGCGCGCGACCAACCGTGCGCCATCGCGCTCCTCGTGCGCGCGCTGGAGCATGTCGCGCAGCCGGTCGGCGGCGAGATCCGATGGGTTGGGATCGCCGCATGATGCGACCAACCACAGCACTGGAAGGAGTGGCGCCATGTCAATGCACCGACAGGGTGATGACGGCCATGCTCGACCAACTCGCCGAGCCATTCTGATCGACGCTGCCGGCGCCGCCGGCGATGGCCTGGCCGGCCGATCGCGCCACGTACGGTCGGTTCGTGAAGGCGCAGTACAGGCGATCGGGTCGCACCGTGACCGAGGCCGAGCCGCTGTGCGAGCCCACGCCGCTGGTCGACCAGCTGGAGTCGGCACTCAGGCTGCCCTCGACCGAGTCGTTGAACACATCGACCAGTGGACCGAAGTTGCCGGCGATCTCGAAGGCCTGGGTGGCCTCGCTGTAGCCGACGGAGCCGGCAATGGTGAGGTTCTCCATGGACGCGCTGGCAAGGCCCAGGGAACTGCACGCGCCCGAGGCAGCGGCGCTGGCGAATGCCGAGCAACCCTGCCGCGCCGCCGTGCTCGCACTGATGTGCAGCGAGGCGCCGCCGGTGGCCGCAAGGCTCAGGAGCCGCGGGCACGCCGGGAACCCACCGGACCAGAACTCACGCCGGGATGAGCTGTAGTGCGCCAGGCTGGCACGGGAGAAACTGCCGGCGGCCCAGAGGTTGCTGCGCCCGCGCACCGTGAGGCTGGCCATGGCAAGTTCGGGCTGCGCGATGCCGCGCAAGGACCAGTTCCAGCTCACGAGGCCCTCGTGCAGGCCTCGGTCCTCGGCCAGTGGAAGCGGGGGATCGAGGCGTGGCGGCGGCGTGTTCACCACCCATTGGCCGGTGCCGCAGTCACACAGTGTTCCGACCTCGGTCGATCCACCGCTGGGCGCGCTGCCATCGCATGGACGTTCCATGAGTGGAGGACAGGGTGTGTAGCCGCTGGCAGCCAGGACGATGGACGAGGTCGGGACGATCGACAGCAGGCAGCCGACGGCTGCGCGAGTGGATGAGTGCATGACTGGTTCCCCGAAAGCGTGGCGATGGCGGGACCGATGCCCGCCGACTGCATCACCCTACGACACGGTCGCCGGCTCACCGGGAAACCCGGGGAAAAATCGGTGCACGAATCGAACACCCCGGGACGGATTCGAACCGTCGACCTGCGGCTTAGAAGGCCGCTGCTCTATCCAACTGAGCTACCGGGGCCTGCGCGCACTGTAGTCGCACGCCACGCTCAGTCGACGGGGCAATCGGCGGCGGGCAAGGGGTGCTCGTCGGCGTCGCGGTCACGCGCGGGAGCAGGCAGATCCCGCGCCATCCAGGACCGTGTGGCGGCGATCGCGATGTTGCGCAACCAACGATCCCGGTGTGCGGCCGATGCACCAAGGTGCGGCGCCCCGCGCGCTGCCCGCAAGGGCAGCGGCACCTCCCGCGGCAGCCGGGCGGCGCCCGCCCGAAGTTCGCGACGACCGCACTCGATCAGCCCCCAGCCGGTCGGAACCTCCCAGGGCCGCACCATGCCGCGCGGACAGAAGAGCACGCACCGATCCGCCAATCGGTAGCGCGGCAAGAGCCCGAACTTCGTTTCGCCGTAGAGCGCCTCTTCGGTGCGGCGAAGCTCGGCGAGGGCCGTTCGGTAGGCGGTGAGCCGGCTCGCGGCGAAGTCCCACTCATCAAGGCCATCAAAGAGCGACGATCCGGATCGACGCAGGTGTGGTTCGTAGACCTTGATGCGTGTTTCCTCGAGCTCGCGGCATCGACGCTCGAGCCGATCGCGCTCGGCGACCAGTTCATCCACCTTGCCGGTGTCGCGGAAGAAGTCCGCGCGCGACTGCTTGCACTCGACGGCGATCGTCATGACCGGCTCCGAGCCATTGGCCGTGCCGTCGAACAGCGGAGCATCGAGTTCGGGGCGGTGGAAGCGGTGGTCGCGCCCATCGAGCCAGCCTGCGACATCGACGCGCCACCGTGGAATCGGTGCGCTGACCTCGGTCGCGACCACGCGTGCGCCCTGGCGGATCAGCCATTCGCACGCGAGCCACTTCAGTTCCTGGTGGTCGATCGTTTCCACGCGGCAGCTCCAACGCCTGCACGGCACCGCCGTGACGCCTTCCATCCTAGGAATGCTGCGTCGTCGGACGAAGTGTGATGTGGCGAGGACCGCCGGGTGGGACGCAGGCCGCAGGGGCCGCGACCGCAGCGATCAGGTGCTCTGGCGCGTGATCGTCTGGTAGTACTCGCGCTCGCCGCGGCCGCGCAGCGGATAGTCCTTGCGCAGCGGGTGGGCGGGGAAGTCCTTCCACAGCAGGATGCGCCGAAGGTCCGGGTGGCCCTCGAAGCGGATCCCGAACATGTCGTAGACCTCGCGCTCGGGCCACTCGGCGCCGGGCCACAGGTCGACCACGCTCGACACCACCAGCCCCGGGTCGGGATCGATGCCGTGGGTGGGCAGCGTCGGCTCGAGGTAGACCTTCAGGCGAATCCTCAGGTCGTTGGCGTACGACGCCAGCAGGTACACCACGGCGAAGCGGGCGGGCTGCGGCGCGGGGTAGTCGAGGTAGTCCACGCCGACCACATCACTGAGGAAGCAGTAGGCGCAGGCGGGGTCGTCACGCAGGAAGCGTGCCACGGCATGCAGGTGCTCCTTCGGTACGACCACCGTGATCTGGTCGCGGTAGTTGGCCACCAGGAAGCTGACGTTCGGGAACGCCTTCTTCAGGAGCGGGAGCGTCGGGTGGCTCGGCACGGTGGTCGCGTCGGACATGGCGCGGAAGTGTAGCCGGGGGCGGGCACCCTGACTCAACTCATCCTCAGGGCCCGGGCTCCCTGACTCAACTCATCCTCAGGGGCCGGGCCCCCTGACCAAGCTAGTGCCGGAAGTGCCGGTCGCCCGTCAGCAGGCAGGTGATCCCGCGTGCGGCGCACAGGTCCAGCGTGTCCTGGTCGCGCTTGCTGCCGCCCGGGTGAACGATGCAGCGCACGCCCGCATCGGCAAGCAGCGTGGGGCCATCGGCGAAGGGGAAGAACGCATCGCTCGCCGCGATGGGCAAGGTCGCGTTGCGCAACCGAGCCGCGGCCTTCTCGACCGCCAACCGGCAGCTGGCGACACGGTCCATCTGTCCGGCGCCGGCACCGAGCAGCGTGGTGCCATCGGTGATGCAGACGGCGTTCGACTTGAGGTGCTTGGCCACCGTGAACGCGAACCCAGCTCCCGCCAGCATCCGTGCATCGGGCGCGGGGCCCGCAGCATGCGTGAAGGCGCGCGGATCGATCGGCTTGGCATCGCGCTCCTGCACGAGCAGGCCGCCCGGCACGCTGCGCAGCGCCATTGCACCCGCCAGCGCATGGCGCGTGGCGCCCACCGGCAGCAGGCGCACGTTCTTCCAGCGTTCACCGAGGATCCGCACGGCTTCGTCGTCAAAGCTCTCCGCCACGACAACCTCGAGGAAGCGCTCACCCTCGGCCATCAGGCGCGCGGTCGCTGCATCGACGCCGCGGCTGAACGCCACGATCCCACCGAAGGCTGCCAGCGGATCGCCGCCGTAGGCGCGATCGAAGGCCTCGCGTGCCGAGCCGGCGATCGCCGCACCGCATGGATTCGTGTGCTTGATGACGGCACACGCGTGCGCCGAGGGATCGATGTCGTAGAGATCACGCACCAGCTCGAGCGCCGCCGCGGCATCGAGCAGGTTGTTGTACGAGAGCGGCTTGCCGTGCAGGAGCGGCGCGCCGACGACGCTCGCCTCGCGGGGATCGGGATCGCGGTAGACCGCGGCGCGCTGGTGCGGGTTCTCGCCGTAGCGCAACTCCTCGCAACGGACCCAGCGACCCTCCAGGACCGGGGGAAACTCGGTGTCCTGCGTGCGCCCGAACCAGGCGCTGATCGCGGTGTCGTAGGAGGCCGTGGCGCGGAACGCCTCGCGAGCGAGCGAGCGGCGGAGTTCGAGCGTCGTGCAGCCGTCATGCGCGGCGAGTTCGTTGGCCACGGCGTCGTACTGGGATGGATCGGTCACCACCGCCACGAAACCGTGGTTCTTCGCTGCGCTGCGCAGCATGCTCGGGCCGCCGATGTCGATGTTCTCGATCGCTTCGCGGTCGGTGCAACCCGGCTTGCGCACGGTCGCCTCGAAGGGATACAGGTTGACGCAGACGAGGTCGATCGGCTCGATGCCGTGCTCGGTCATGCTGGCTGCATGCGCGGGGTTGGTCCGCACGCCGAGCAGCCCGCCGTGCACGCGCGGGTGCAGCGTCTTCACGCGGCCGTCGAGCATCTCGGGGAACCCGGTGAGGTCATCGATCGATCGCACCTTCAGGCCGGCCGCTTCGAGTGCCGCGGCGGTGCCACCGGTCGACACCAGTTCGACGCCGCGCGCCGCCAGCGCCTTCGCGAAGGGGACGAGATCCCGTTTGTCGCTCACGCTCAGGAGCGCTCGGGTGACGCGGACATGGTCGACGATGGGGGCGTCGATGGGGGCGAGGCTGGCCATGCTGTGGGGTCCTTGGGTTCAGGGTTCGCCGGCGTCGTCGGCGGCGGGTTCATCGCCACCGTCCGCAGCGGTGCCTTCCTCGGCCGGTTCGTCCGAGGGCTTCGCAGCGGGAATGATCTTGAGGCTGGAGGGCTTGGGCTTCGCGCCCAGCGGCTCGAGCAGCTGCACGCGGCCGTCGGAGGCAACCACAAGCAGGTTGCCGTCGTTGCCGGAGCCGATCGTGAGGTCGCTCGTCGCACCCATCGGCACGGCGGCCACGAGGCCACCGCGCGAGAGCTCGAGCAAGCGGATCCTGCGCGACTCCGCATCGACGACGACGATGTTGGGGCCGATGGCACCGGCGACCGTGCCCGGGGCGTCGGCGGACCAGCGTCGAACGCCGTCCATGTTGCCCTTGGAATCGGTGGCGAGGCAGACGAGTCCTTCCGAGGGCACCTGCACGAGCAGCGCGTCGCCGAAGAGCGACAGGTCACTCGTGATCGGGCTCTCGGTGAAGTACTTCCAACGCGTCTTGCCGCTCTGCCGATCGAGGCAGTACACCGACTGGTCCGTGCTCGCCGCGTACACGCCCGCGGTGTCCTCGGCCAGGCGGCCGAACACCGGACCGATGTTGCGCCGCCACAGCATGCGGGCGTCTTCCTTGATGAAGCCTGCGACCTCGCCGCTCGTGCCCGCGGCGACGATCTCGTTTCCGATGACCTGCGGGGTGCCGCGGATCGCGCCGTTGACCAGGCCTTGGTGGTGGTTCACGCCCAGCAGCGCGTGGAACCACACCACGCGGCCCGAGGCGCTGGCGAAGATCAGGTACGGCCAGGCCACCGCGCAGTCGGCGCTCAGGTACTCCTTCGAGGGCTTGCGGCTGATGAGTGCGCCGGTCGTGCCGTCGAGCTGGATGAACTCGCTGTCGATCACCGCGAAGACGCGATCGCGTCCATCGAGGCGTGCGCGGTGGATGCCCATCACGCGGTCCTGCGGCCCGAGCACCTCGCTGCGCCAGATCACGGCGCCGTCGCTCAGCGACAGACGGCTGATGCCGCCGCGCGAGTCGAGCACGAAGGCACTGTCTCCACGCATCCATCCGCGCAGGGCGGTGGTGCCGCTGGTCAGCGGCAGCCGCTGCTGCCAGAGGTGGCGCACGCCCATCTGCTCGATGGCCGTCGGTCCGAGCACCAGGCTCTTTTCGAGGCGCTCGCGCATCTCCTGGGCGGTCGGGGTCTGCGCCATGACGGGGCAGGCGAGGGCGGCCGCAAGGGCGGCGGAGAGAGCGGCGGTGAGCAGGGTCTTCATGGGCGTTCCGTGGGGAAGCCAGCACTATATCGGTTGTCGGCCTCGGTCCGGCCGTGCGTCCCATTACGCTTGGCCGCGTGCGAGCGAGCTGGATCCAGATCGTGGTTGCCCTCATCGCCCTGGTGCTTCCGGGGCGGGCCCTGGGGACCGATGCGCCCGGACCGGCGCAGGTCGTGCCGCAGGCGTCGTGGTGGGACCGGACCGAGGGCACGGTCCGCCCCAGTCGCTTCTACGCCATCCGCAGCGATCTCGATCGCGCGGTGACCGCGCGGTACGCGGCGCTGCTGGACACGATGTACGGCGAGTACACGAGCCGGCTCGATCACCTGCGTCGTCGCCAGGCCGACGTGCTGGCCGTCTACATGTTCGCGCGGCAGCAGGACTACCTGAACACGCTGCGTTCACGCTTCGGCATCGACGGCACCGGATCGGGCGGCATGTTCTTCGTGAGTCCCAACGGCGCGGGGCTCGCGTTCTTCACCGAACGTGTCCCCGAGGAGCAGGTGCGCCACGTGATCCAGCACGAGGGGTTCCACCAGGTCGCTTGGTCTTTCTTCGCGAATGACCTGCCCATCTGGGTGAACGAGGGCATGGCCGAGTTCTTCGGGATGGCCGAGGTGCTGGACGGCGACGTGGTGATCGGCCAGGTCGATGCCACCGCGCTCCGCTCGATCCAGCAGGCGATCAAGGATGGGAAGCACCTGCCGCTGGCGTCCATGCTCAACATGTCGAACGAGGCCTGGGGCGCCAACGTGCGCGGCGGCGATGCGCGCCTGCAGTACGACCAAGCCTGGTCGATGATCCAGTTCCTCGCCTACGGCGACGGCGGGAAGTACCAGGGGAACTTCAACCTCTACCTGCAGCACCTGAATGCCGGAGTCCCCAGCCTGCAGGCCTTCGGCCGCGCCTTCGGGGCGACCGGGCAGGCCATGGTCGATGCCTTCGAGACCAAATGGAAGGACTTCGTGATGGGCCTGCGCGCCTCGAGCTTCACGAGCGCCATGCGTTCGGCGACGTTCATGGCCGCGGGCGTGCAGTTCCTGCGCGGCAAGGGGATCCAGCCCGCGACCGTCGAGGAGCTGCGGGCGGCGCTCGTCGAGCACGGCTTCGAACAGCGGATCCGCACGCATGCAGGCGAGTACGCGATCAAGGCCACCGACCCGATGCCATGGTCGATCCCCGACGATCCGCAGACCAAGGATGCCGCCTGGACCGCCAGCAAGGGCAAGGCCAAGAAGCGCAAGAAGCCCAAGAAGGCCACCGACTGGGATGACGGTCCTCCGCCCTTGGACCTGCGGACCAAGGGGCTGCGTCCCAACGAGTTGCTGATCACGTGGTCCCAGGATGAACGCGGCGAGTGGCAGCCGCGCTTCGAGGCGCTGAAGCCCTGACGACGCGACGAGTCGTAGACTCCCGGCATGCATCCCGGCGCACGACTGCGTGAACTGATGGCCAAGGGAACGGTGGTCGCACCCGGAGCGTTCAACGCCCTTGTGGCGCGCAGCGTGAGGCAGGCGGGCTTCGATGCCTGCTACATCTCGGGCGGAGCGACGGCCAACGTGGCCGGCTACCCCGACATCGGCCTCATCACGCTCAGCGAGATGTGCCGCACGATCCGCGAGATCGCCGACGCCAGCCGCCTGCCCGTGATCGCCGATGCCGACACCGGCTACGGCGAGGTCGAGTGCGCCGTACGCACGGTCGTCGACTACGAGCGCGCCGGGGCAGCCGCGCTGCACGTCGAGGACCAGGTCTTCCCCAAGCGATGCGGTCACTTGGACGGCAAGGAGGTCGTGCCCCCGCACGCCATGGCCGACAAGGTCGCTGCCATGGCGAAGGCCCGCACCAGCGGTGACTTCGTGATCATCGCGCGCACCGATGCACGCGCGGTGGAGGGCATCGAGGGCACGATCCGCCGCGCGAACCTCTACCGCGAGGCCGGCGCCGACGTGATCTTCCCCGAGGGGCTCGCCGATGCGGCGGAGTTCACGCACTTCGCCAAGGCATCTCCGGGCCACTCGCTCGCGAACATGACCGAGTTCGGCAAGACCGCCCACCTCAGCGCCGCGCAGTTCGGTGCCATGGGGTACTCGATCGTGATCTACCCGCTGAGCGTGATGCGCATGGCGATGAAGGCCGTCGAGGATGGGCTTGCACACCTGAAGGCCCACGGCTCCATGGAAGCCATGCTGCCTCGGATGCAGCACCGCAAGGAGCTCTACGCGCTCCTGGGGTACGAGCCCGGCCGCCAGTGGGATTTCCCGGGCAAGTGAGCGCCACGCGCGGGTAGCCTGCCCGCATGACCATCGACCGACGATCGTTCCTCGCTGCCACGGCTGCCAGCGTCGCGGCGCCCTCGTTCCTCGCAGCGCACGCGCGCGCCCAGGAGGCCACCACCATCGGTTCGGGGTCACAGCGCTACGCCGTGAACCACTCGTTCCTCGCACCGATCGCCGGCACCGCCTGGGGCGACACGCATGGCTTGGCGCAGGATGCTTCGGGCCGGATCTACCTGGCCCACACCGTCGGCGGCGGCAGCGAGAAGGCGCTCGCGGTCTGCGTCTACGGCGCCGACGGCTCGCCGATCGGGGGCTGGGGCACCGACTTCGCGGGCGGCGCGCACGGGCTCGACCTGCGCAAGGAAGCCGCCGGTGAGTTCCTCTACCACTGCGACACGCGCCGGCGCTGCGTCGTCAAGACCGCGCTCGACGGCACCGTCGTGTGGACGGCCGCCTGCCCGATGCAGAGCGGCGTCTATGGCGCTCCCGAGGAATGGTGCCCGACCAACGTGGCGCTCCATCCCAACGGCGATCTCTTCGTCGGCGATGGCTACGGCAAGGGCTTCATCCACCTCTTCGGCGCGGATGGTCAGTGGAAGAAGGTCATCACGAAGCCCGGCTCGGGCAAGGGCGAGACCAACTGCCCGCACGGCCTGGGCATCGATCCGCGCGGCAAGGAACCGATGCTCGTGGTCGCCGACCGCGGCAACCGGCGCATCCAGGTGCTGTCGCTCGACGGCGTGCCCGTCGCGATCCACACCGAAGGCGTCCGCATGCCGTGCGACATGAAGTTCCGCGGCAACCTGATGCTCGTGCCCGACCTCGAGAGCGTGGTGTGCCTGTACGACGAGTCGTTCAAGCCCGTGGCCGCGCTCGGCGATGGTCATCCCACGAACCTGCGCGGCCAGCCCACGGAGAAGTTCCAGGCCGGTCGCTTCGTGCACCCGCACGATGCGATCTGGCTCGCCGACGGCAGCATCCTCGTGGCCGAGTGGGTGCCGCAGGGCCGCGTGACGCGGCTCGTGCCGGTCAAGGGCTGAGGCGCGCCGGCTTCGTTCGGCAGTCAGCCGGGGCAGGGACCCCAGTTCGCGAGCAGCAGCGCGAGGTCGCCACCGTCGATCGTGCCGTTGCCGTCAAGATCGCCGGTCTGGGCTCCGGTCGTTCCCCACAGCGAGAGCACGATGGCAAGGTCGGTCCCATCGACCATGTCGTCGCCGGTCCCGTCGCCGAGGCAGTCGGACTCGACGCAGAGCTGGAACTCGTAGCTGTGCGCTTCCGACGTATCGAGTTCCATGATCCAGAGCGCGTAGACACCGGGCCCAAGCGGGGGCGTGAAACCGACGGAGCCGGGAGCCTTGGCCATCAGTGGGAGCAGGTCGCGGCCCACATCGGCCGAGCCGAAGTGCGTCCAGCCGAGCATTGGGTTGTTCACGTTGGTCCAGTCGGCAGGAATCGAGATGATCGGACCGGCTTCCAGGCCAACGAAGGAAAACGCACCACCGACCGATGCTGCCGAGAGCATGAACCGCTCCAGCTGGTTGCCGGCCGGGACGGTGAAGGTGACGTAATCGAGGTCCGGCACGTCGGGGATCGACGAGATCCCGGACCGCCCTCGGATCGTCGTCATGCCGGGGTCGAGCACGATCGAGGTTGGCTGGAAGCGATGGTCGGAGAAGTCGCCCGTGGTCGACTCATCGATCACGCCTGCGTGCACGTTCGCGCTGGCCAGGAGCGCAACCAGGATGAGCACGGTCGTCGTCAACGTCATGGGGGGGAGGATGCCGCCTGACCGTCAGCACACGGTTGTGCTTGCATGAAATCGGTATGTGATCGTGCGCGCCGCCGGCACCAACGCGAAGGCGGGGTGCCGTCGAGCGCCCTCACGGCACCCGGTCGAGCCGCACGAACCGGTAAGGGCCCTTCACCGCGCCCCAGACCTGTTGGCCCGCCGCATCGAAGCCGCGGTCCCAGGTCTCGAGCACTCCCGGCAGCAGGACGACTTCGCTCGACGCCCAGCTCGCGCCGCGCAGCGTGCTCACGCAGTCCTGGGCGTTGGTGCTGCCGGTCCATCCTCCGGTGGCGCCATCGCTCGTGAGTTCGATGGCGCATCCTTCGCGCGCGATGAGTTCATCGGGGCCGATCGCCTCGATCGCCGCGCAGGCATCCTTCCAGCAGTTCACGAAGCGCTCGGGTGACCTGAGCTCGAAGACCTCGCTGCGCACCGTGCCTGCACGGACGCCGCCCAGCTCCACGATGCGGTAGACGCGCTGGCGATACGGCTTGTCCTGGGCTTCGGCCATGGCTTGCTCGACGTAGAGCCACACGGCGTCGCCCGTTCCCGACGGGTGGCTCGGGCCAGCCCAGATCCTCCGCGCGTGCAGCACCACGTTCCTGAACTCCGGATCCAGCGTGGCCTGTTCGGCGCTCGAGAAGTCGCCGGAGAGCAGGTCGGCCACCACGATCGCCTTGGAGGGTTGCGGTCCCGTGGCCACGCAGCCGGTGCAGGCAAGGGCGATGAGGGCCAGGAACGCGGCGTGGATCGTGCTCATGGCGGGACGATACGAGGTTCCGCACGGTCCCGGCCGCGCTACCATCAGCGATCCAAAACACGAAGGAGCACCCATGAGCACCACCGCACCCGCCAAGCCCGTCGACACCCGCGGCCTCGCCGGCCAGACCGTCGGAGACACCTCGATCTGCGCCGTGACGCAGACCCAGCTCATCTACCGCGGCTACGAGATCGCCGACCTGGCCGAGCACGCCAGCTTCGAGGAGGTCGCGTTCCTGCTGCTCGTGGGCCACAAGCCGACCGCCGCCGAACTCGACGCCTTCCGCAAGGAAGTCGTCGGCATGCGGCAGGTGCCCGCCAGCGTGCGCGATGCGATCGTGCGCATCGCCAAGGAGACCCCGGGCGCGCACCCGATGAGCATCCTGCGCTCCGGCGTCAGCCTGCTGTCGCACCATGACCCCGAGTGCGAGGACAACTCGCCGGCGGCCGAGCTGCACAAGGCCAAGCGTTTGCTCGCGCAGATTCCCACGCTCATCGGCATCTGCCAGCGCACGCTCGACGGCAAGCCCCCGGTCGACCCCGATCCCACGCTCGGCCACGCCGCCAACCTGATGTGGTGCATGAGCGGCCGCAAGCCCAGCGAACTCGAGGCGCGCATCATGGACGTGAGCCTGGTGCTCTACGCCGAGCACGACTTCAACGCCAGCACCTTCACCTGCCGCTGCATCGCGAGCACCGAGAGCGACATGCACAGTGCGGTCTGCGGCGGCATCGGGGCGCTCAAGGGCCCGCTGCACGGCGGCGCCAACGAGATGGCCATGGAGATGCTCAAGGACATCGACCGCGACTGCGCGGGCGGTGCGATGACGGTCGACGCCTGGATGCAGCGCGCCTTCGCCGAGAAGCGCAAGCTCATGGGGTTCGGCCACCGCGTCTACAAGAACGGCGACCACCGCGCGGGCATCCTGCGCTCGTGGGGCCTGAAGCTTGCCGAGCAGCTCGGGCCGACCGCGAAGAAGTGGTTCGACATGGGCGACCAGGTGCAGGCGATCATGCTGCGCGACAAGGTGATCCACCCCAACGTGGACTTCCCGTGCGGCATGACCTACTTCATCATGGGAATCCCCGTGCCACAGTACACGCCGATCTTCGTGGCCGCGCGCATCACTGGCTGGTGCGCCCACATCATGGAGCAGCACGCGAACAACCGCATCATCCGCCCGCTGGCCGAGTACAAGGGCCCCGCGCTGCAGCACTGGAACGGGTGAGGGAGCCGATGAAGCAGGTCTTCCGGGTCACGGCAGTCGGTCCATGGATGGGCGGACTCGAACGCGAGTTCGATGTGCCCGCCTCGTCGCGGGATGAGGCAGCCCGCATCGTGCGCGAGCAGTACGGTGCAACCTCGATCGGCTCGGTGATTCCGATGGGTGCCTATCTCGACCCCGGGTCGGCAGGTCGTCCGGTGCGGCGTCCGGGCTTCGATGGCCGCAGTGACGAGTGATTGACGTCAGCTTGCCGCCCGCCACGCCGCCCGGCCTCGAGCCGCCGGAACTTCGGTGCCGATCCGGGCGATTTCGCAGTCCCGGTGGGCGGCGAGCCGACACAACGGAATCGCGCCGCAGGCGCGCCGCACCCCAACGGAGTCTCCGCCATGTGCCGCAGCATCCTCGCCGTCATCGTCGGATCGATCACCGCCCTCATGGTTGGTTGGGCAAACTGGACCGTCCTCAACCTCTGGGATGGCGCGTTCAAGCCGATGCCGCCCGCGGTCGAGTCGGCGATGGTGCCCATGATCCAGTCGCAGCTTGGCAACGGAACCTGGTTCTTCCCAGGCATCGACACGAACGCGATGCAGGCCATGCCGGCGGCGGAGCAGGAGAAGGCCTTCGAGGCCTACAGCGCGATCCATGAGAAGGGGCCCGTCGGCCTGGTCATGGTGTCGCCCGGCTCGGTGCCGATGGCGCCGTCGACCTTCGGGAAGGCCATGATCTTCAACGCGCTCGGTGCGATCGGCGTGGCGCTGGTGCTCTGCTGCTGCCGGGGCGGCGTCCTGTGCCGCTGGCTGCGTGCGAGCGCCGTGGTCCTGCTGATCACCACGATCTTTTACGGATCACTCGTGAATTGGATGGGCCTGCCGGCGCAGTTCGTCGGACGCATGGCCGGCGATGTGGTGCTGACCTGGACCGTGGTCGCCTTCGTGATGGCGCTCATCATGCGCCGCAAGGGCTGCTGCGGCGCGTGTGGATGCGCGCCGGCAAAGGGCGCCGGTTGCGGCACGGGCGGCTGCGGCGCAAAGCAGGGCGGCTGAGCCGCCCCGCGATCACCACTCGGGTCCGCCCGAATAGCGGCCGTAGATGTCGGCCATGGCCTGCACCATCTCGCCGAGCGTGCAGCGGTCGCTGGCAGCATCGACGAGCGCGGGCATCACGTTCTGGCCGTCGCGGCATGCGGTGCGGATCCGGTCGAGCGCACGCTTCACCCGCTCGCCGTCGCGCGTGCGGCGGAACTCGGCGAGCCGGTCGCACTGCTCGGTCTCGACCGAGTGGGGGATCTGCAGGATCTCGACCTGGTGGTCCTGGTTGCCCTCGCGGTACGCGTTCACGCCCACGATGATGCGGTCGCCGGCTTCCATCTCCTGCCCGAAGCGGTAGCTCGCCTCGGCGATCTGGCGGCGGAAGTAGCCCTTGTGGATGCCGGACACCACGCCACCCATGTCGTCGATCTCGCGGATGTAGCCGTTGGCGTCCTGCTCCATCTGGTCGGTCAGGCTCTCGACGAACCACGAACCGCCCAGCGGGTCGACGGTGCGGTGCACGCCGGTCTCGTGCGCGAGGATCTGCTGCGTGCGCAGCGCCACGCGCACGGCCTGCTCGGTCGGCAGGCCGAGCGTCTCGTCCATGCTGTCGGTGTGGAGGCTCTGGCAGCCGCCGAGCACGCCGGCCATGGCCTGGTAGGCCACGCGCACGATGTTGTTGAGCGGCTGCTGCTCGGTCAGGCTGCAGCCGGCGGTCTGCACGTGCGTGCGCATGAGCCAGGAGCGCTCCTGCTTCGCCCCGAACCGGTCGCGCATCGCGTGCGCCCAGATCCGGCGCGCCGCGCGCAGCTTGCAGATCTCCTCGAAGAACTCGTTGTGGCTGTTGAAGAAGAACGAGAGCCGCGGGCCGAAGGCATCCACATCGAGCCCGCGCTTCATGCACGCCTCCACGTACTCCATGCCGTCGCGCAGCGTGAAGGCCAGTTCCTGCGTGGCGGTCGAGCCGGCCTCGCGGATGTGGTAGCCGCTCACCGAGACCGAGTTCCACTTGGGAAGGTGCTGGCTCGCGAACTCGATCGTGTCGACCACGAGCTTCACGCTGGCCTCGGGCGGGTAGATGAACTCGTTCTGGCTGTGGAATTCCTTGAGGATGTCGTTCTGCAGCGTTCCGCCCAGGCTCGACCAGGGGATGCCGCGGTCGCGCGCCATCGCCAGGTACATCGCCCAGATCACGGCAGCGGGGCCGTTGATCGTCTGGCTCACGGTCACGTCGCCGATCGGGATGTCGGCATAGAGCCGGTGCATGTCGTCGACGGTGCTGATCGCCACGCCGCAGCGGCCGACCTCGCCCACGCTGAGCGCATCGTCGCTGTCGCGGCCCATCAGGGTCGGCAGGTCGAACGCGGTCGAGAGCCCGGTGTTGGCCTTCGTGCCCTTGGCGTTCTCGAGCAGGTACTTGAAGCGACGGTTGGTGTCCTCGGCGCTGCCGAAACCCGCGAACTGCCGCATCGTCCACAGGCGCGAGCGGTACATCGTGCGGTGCACGCCGCGCGTGAATGGGAATTGCCCCGGCTCGCCGATCCGCACATCCACGCGGTCGGCATCGCGGCGGTCGGTCGTGGGGGCGTCGACCGGGCCGTAGGTCTCCTGGAGCACGTACCCGGAGAGGGTCACGGTCTCGGGATCGACCCGGTCGGGCGTTGCGTTGGCGGCAGGCTTGGTGGTGGCGGGCGTGGACATGGCGCCCCGATTCTAGTCAGGGTGCGCCGCCGCCCAAGCCGTCCGGGAACTCACTTCGCCGGGTACTCGAACACCCCGCGGCCGGTCTTGTCGCCCAGGCGTCCGGCCTGCACGAGCTGCCGCAGCAGCGGGCAGGGGAAAAACTTCGGGTCGCCCAGCTCGCGGTGGAGCACCATCATGATGTCGTGGCAGACATCGAGCCCGATGAAGTCCGCCAGGCGCAGCGGCCCCATGGGGAAGTTGCAGCCCAGCAGCATGAT
>JAIXYQ010000004.1 GCA_027490145.1 Planctomycetaceae bacterium | reverse complement strand
GCACCGCGCTGGACCCCGGCTTCACCGACGGCGGCACCGTGCGTGACATCAACAACGGCGCCGGTTGGTACGACGCCACCCCCGGCACGGCCAACACCGTGACTGGCGGCCGCATGCTCGTCATCCAGATCGTCCGCCGTCCAGCAGACGACGTGCCCTTCACCGCCAACCTCTCGATCACGTTCAAGGTGAGCGGCACGAGCACCCCGATCCAGCCCGGCGCGTTCCAGTACACGCTGGTAGGCGGAAACCCCTGCACTGGCGGCCTCGACTGCAACAACAACGGCTGCAACGACGCCCGCGACATCGCGACCGGCTCCAGCGCCGACATCAACACCAACGGCATTCCCGACGAGTGCGAGCCGGACTGCAACAACAACGATCGTCCTGATGCCTACGACATCTCCACGGGCTCCAGTGCCGACATCAACACGAACGGCGTTCCGGATGAGTGCGAGGTGGACTGCAACAACAACGACATTCCAGACCGCTACGAACTCGCGCAGGGCTTGGTCCCCGACTGCAACGCGGACCAGATCCCCGATGACTGCCAGGGTGCCAAGCACGTTGCGCTGACCAGCGCCAACCTTGGCGCCCCGTCGGGCATGGAAGCCCGCATGGCCGTGTTCAGCGATCTGCTGCCAGCCGAATCACCCGTCACGGTGACCGTGCGGGCCGTTGGTGACCTAAGCTCGACCTCCGAGTACATCGATCCTTCGTTCAACGGCGTGCCCGGCGCGCGAATCTTCGCGCAGGGTGCCAATGACTGCCCTGCTACCCCCGATGTCGCCATCCTCTCGCTGCAGCCCGGGCAGTTCAACGACCTCATCGCCGAGACCGGCACGCTGATGATCCGGCTTGCCTGCCCCATCACCGTGGACGGCACGGAATGCAAGGGTGCCGGCAGCCTGACTGTGGAGCTCGACTACACGGGCATCGACCCCACCGGCGACTGCAACGGCAACGAACGGCTCGACGTCTGCGAGATCGCCGACAGCACGTCGCCTGACTGCAACAGCAACCTCAAGCCTGACTCCTGCGACATCGCCAGTGGATTCAGCCAGGATTGCAACAGCAACGGCGTGCCGGACTCCTGTGACATCGTGACCGGTCAGGACTGCAACACCAACGGTGTCCCGGACTCGTGCGACGTGGCCGCCGGAACCAGCCCCGACATCGACGCCAACAACAAGCCCGATGAATGCCAGACGGTGGCCGTGAACGCAGGCGGCAGCATCCAGGCGGTCATCAACGCCGCGCCAGCCAACGAGATGCGGATCATCAACGTCGCGCCCGGGACCTACGCCGGTCCGATCAACCTGCTGGGCAAGCCGATTCGCCTGGTGGGGACAGCCGGCCCGGCGCTGACCACCATCAGCGGCACCGGCGGGCAGAACCTGTCCGTCGTCCGCGCGATCTCGGGTGAGCCCTCGATCAGCCTCGTCAAGGGCTTCACGATCCAGGGCGGCACCACCGGCGGACCGCTCCCGGGCAGCCCCGGCGTCCTGGCTGGCGGCGGCGTGCTGTTCGCCTTCTCGTCGACCTCCATGGCCGATTGCGTGCTGCAGAACAACGGCTCGGCGTTCGGCGCCGGTGCGTACCTTCGCACCCACGACGGCTCCGTCACGGGCTGCACGTTCCGCAACAACACGTCGCAGGCCTATGCGGGTGGACTGCAGCTCTTCGACTGCACCACGACCGTGAGCGGTTGCACCTTCAGCGGCAACCTGGCCGTCACGGCCGGCGGCGCCATGCACATGGTGAACGGCCAACCCAAGCTGGTGAACTGCTCCTTCGGTGCAAACATCTGCAACGAGCAGGGCGGCGCCATGTCGTGGGATCCCGTGAGCAACGGCTCGCTCCTGTCGCTGACCGGCTGCACCATCTCCGGCAACACGGCCAGCACCATCGGCGGCGGGATCTTCATCTATCCCACCGGCGTCGCGTCGGAAACCCAGCTCGTAGGCACCACCGTCTGCGGCAATGCGGTCCGCAACATCAGTGGCCCCTACCAGGCCGATGCCACCAGCACCGTCTGCGACTGTCGCGCCGACCTCAGCGGTGATGGATTCGTCAACGGCGTTGACCTGGCGATCGTGCTCAGCAACTGGGATGCAGTCGGCTCAAGCGCCGACCTGACCGGCGACGGCACCGTCAACGGAGCCGACCTCGGCATCATCCTCGCCGCCTGGGGCACCTGCCCGAGCACCTGAGCGCTCCGAGTACCCGCCCTACCGCACCTGCCCCCGGTACACCGCGCCATCGGCGCCGGCCGCCCACAGCGTGCCGTCGTCGGTCCACGCGAGCGCGTAGGCCAGCACCGCCATGGGCGTCAGGGCCTCGCGCATGGTGGCGGTTTCCCAGACCCGCACCGTGCCGTCGCTTGATGCACTTGCCAGGCGGCTCCCGTCGCCCAGCCACGCCAGCGCCGTCACCGGTGATCGATGCCCAGCACAGCGATGCAGCACCTTGAGCGTGGCGGCATCGAGCAGCGTCACTTCCGCATCACGGTCCATGCTGCCGATCGCCAGCAGTCGGCCATCCGGCGACAGCGCGCCCACGGACGGATGCTCGATCCTGAACGGCACGGCCGAGGTTGCTCCCGAGCGCAGGTCGAGCGCCTCCGTCGGCCCCTCCGAGCCCCTGAACATGATGGCTCGGCTGCGTGCAGGATCGACCAGCGGCGCGCGAGCACCGCGCCCCGCACCCCGCGCCGTGAACACGGGCGCACGCTGGCCAGGCCCGTAGATCGCCATCACTCCGTTGGCCCACACGACGCCGGTCCACCCATCGCGACTCGCCACATCGCGCACGCGCTGCCCTGCGGCGTCCGTGGGCGGCTCAATGGCCAGCTCCACGCCATCCGCCCCGCGCCAGGCAGCTGTCGAGCCGCGAACGGCCTCATGGGATCCGACAACCTCCATGCGGCCGTCGGCGGTGCACATCGCCTCGTCCCCGGCCGCGCTCGTCACACGCACCCGATCCGGCCCTACCGGCACCACACTCAGCAGCGAGCCTTCACCGATCCGCTGTCGCGCGATCGTCATCTGCGCGCCCATCGGGAATCGTTGGATGACCCCACGGAAACTGCCGGCGACCACGTTCGCGCCGCCGGGTTCCGGCGCGATCGACCAGACTTGGGAGAACGCACCCGAGATCATCGCCTCGGTGACACCATCGGCGACCCGGATGCGCTCGATCGCTTCGGTCCACCCGGCCACGAGCAGCGCCGTTCCATCCGGCGTGAAGCAGGCCGATCGGGCACCGTTGCGGCCCGTGGTGCTGACCCATCGCACGCTGCCGTCGGCGGTCGAAAGCAACGCAACCGACGGCCCCCCCACCGCAGCCACCATCGATCCGTCGCTGGAAAACGCCGTGCCAATGACTTCCGGGGCGCCCGGAACGCGGACCGACCAACGCACGCGCCCATCCCGCTCGACCAGGCTGACGTGGCCACTCATGTCACCCATCGCCATGACGGATGCGTCGGGCGCGATCGACAGCTCCCGCGCAACGGCCGGCAAGGCTGGCGCCAGCCGCTCGCGCTCGGCGAGCGTGACCGCATCCAGCACCTGCACGTACTCCTCCCGCAGCACGGCCACCTCGCGGCGCCCCGGCAGCGCGGCAAGGTCATGGGCCCCGTCGATCACCATCCGGGCACGCTCGTGGCCGTCGGCATTCAACGAGACCACGGCCGTGGTGTGGAGCACGCCCACGGCACCACCGTCGGCTGCGCCCACGACGCGCCAGGCCACGCCATCACGAAGATCGGTCCTCCATCGAACATCGCCGGTGCGGCCATCGAGGCACAGGAACTCCGACCCTGCGGTCGCCAGCACGCGATCAGGCTCGCACCACTCGACGCCGTAGACCTGGCCGGGCGCGGGCGTCGTCCAGACGGACTGATCGCAACGCGCCGCGAGGTGGCGCCACTCCCACCCTCGTCTGGCTCCATCGGCGCTGACGAGCATGTCGTGCGCGGCGCTCGCATCGTTGCGTTCGAGCATGCCCCACGCCGCCCAGATGGCGTTGGCATACGCCGCATCGTTCGCGCGCTCGAGGGCGACCGAGGTCATCACGAGCGCGGCGGTCCCGACCGACGCCACGGCCGTGACCGCACCCGCGAGCACGCGGTGACGGCGGACGAACCTCCTCGATGCCCGCCACGAGGAGTCGGGGCGCGCGGCGAGCGACTCGCCCGACAGGAGCCTGCGCAGGTCATCGGCGAGTTCCCGTGCACTGCGGTAGCGCTCGCCCGGCTCGGTGGCGAGCGCCTTGCCGAGCACGTCATTCGTGCCGACGGGCATCGAGCGCAGGAAGGCCTCGCTCCGACCCGCCGCGCGTGCACCCGGGCCGACCTGCTGCACACGGTCGTGCAGCAGGCGATCGACATGCTCGGCAAGCGCACGCCCCTGGACCTCGAACGGCGGACGCCCGACGAGCAGGTCGTAGCCGAGCGCGCCGAGCCCCCACACGTCGCTGCGCACGTCGACGGGCTCGCCCCGCGCCTGTTCCGGGCTCATGTAGGCGAGCGTCCCCATCGGTGCATCGGTCGCTGCCGTCACGCTGGGATTCGCGACCGCCGCGATCCCGAAGTCGATCACCCTGGGCACGCCATCGTGGCCCACGATCACGTTGCCCGGCTTCAGATCGCGGTGGATCACACCCGCGGCATGCGCGTGGTCGATCGCGTCGGCGATGTCCACGAGCAGCGCGAGCCGTTCCCGGGCATCGAGGCCCTGACGATCGGCCCACCGCGTGAGCGGCAAGGCCCCATCGATGAACTCCATCACGATGTACGGCGACTCATGCTCCGCATCGACCGACAGGCGCTCGGCTCCTGCCGCGAAAACCCGCGCGATGCCGGGATGCTGGAGTCGCGCGAGCGCCTCGGCCTCCACGCGCAGGCGTCGGCGAGCAGATGCCCCGAGTCGCTCACGACGCACGATCTTCAGGGCCACCCGCCGCCGCGGAAAATCCTGCAGTGCCGCATAGACGGCGCTCATCCCACCGTAGCCGACCAGTCGCTCCACGGTGCAACCGGCGACGAAGGCCCCGATCAGGCTGCTGGGGATCGACCCCGTGGGCTCGTCGAATCCCGCAGCACCGCCGCCGTCATGGTGCGCCAGAAGGCTTTCGATCTCGTCGGCGATGTCGGGCTGCTCGCCGCGCAGTCGCTCGAGGAACGCGCGACGCGCCAATGGGTCAAGGTCCGCGGCCTGCGCGAAGCCAGACTGGATCCGATCGGCCCGGCCTGGATGATCGCTTCCCGAGGGCGACATCGCTCACCCGCCGCGCTCGATCCATCGACGCAACCACGCCCGGGCAAACGCCAAGTCCTTCTCGACCGTACTCGTGCTGACGCCGACGATCTCGCTGATCAGGCCGACGTCGCACGACTCGAGGTACCGCAGGCGCGAGACCTCGGCCGCGCGCGGGTACTCCCGGGCCAGTGCCGCGAGGGCCGCACCGATGTCCAGGCGCTCCTCGCCCTGCTCTGGACCCGCAGATCGATCCGGCAGCGAACGAGCGACGAACGTCAGCGGCACGGGCACGTCACCACCCCCGCGCTTCAGCGCCTTGCGCAGGCGCGCCAGGTCGATGAGCTGCTGGCGACAGGCGTGGCCCACCGCGCCGAAGAAGTGATTGCGGCTGTCCCAGCGCAAGGGCGGCGACCGCCCGATGCGGATGAAGACCTCGCTGACCAGCCCGGTCGGGTGCAGGTCGCCCAAGGCCGCCTGCGCCTGGGACTCACCCCGTAGGGCCGAGGCTGCGATGTCCCTCACCCGCGGATACACCAGCGCCCAGGCGTGGGCCGCGGCGGCATCGCTGCCGGCCAGCGAGTCGTTCAGGAGTCGCGTCAGGGGCGCATCGATCACGGCGCGATGGTAGGGAACCCTCCCAGCCGGCGCGACCCCGCACGTGATTCGGAATCTTTCCGGATTCCGTTACGGGTCAGGCCGCGCTTGCCGCTTCTTCCGGGGGCAGGTCCCGCGGGCTGGACTCGCCCGAAGTGACCCCAAGTCCTGACGACCCGGAGACAGACATGAGCATGCGATCCCTGATGTGCGCGGCGGCGATGGTGGTGGGTTCAGCCTTCACAGCCGATGCCGGGTTCACGGGCTATACCGTCGATCGTGTCGTGACCGCTGCTGGCAACACCCAGTACAGCGTGTACGCCAACTTCGACAGCGTTGGCCTGCCCCCAGGCAAGTCGTGGGTGTTCCTGAATGCCTACAACTACCAGGGCGTCAGCGGCTCGATGAACGCCCGTCACCAGGACGCGGCCGAAGACGTCGACGGCAACCCCACCAGCTCGTGGAGCGCCAGCGCCAACCTGCTCGGCGCCACGGCTCGCGACAACGACTCGTGGGTCACGGCCTCGGGCTCGGGCACCTCGGCTGGCGCCGATGCCTCGCTTGACCCCAGCTTCAACAACACCGTCTTTGATCGAATCACCGGCTCCGGCGGCGGTGCTGGCTGGTTCGATGCGACCCCCGGCACCCAGAACCTGGTGGCTGCTGGCGGCGCGAGCGGCTTCCGCATCAAGCTGATCCAGTTCGTGCGGGCCGGCAACGACGGCAACACCGGGCTCTACACCGGCTCATTCTTCATCACCTACAAGGTGCAGGACAACTCAGCGCCGCTGACCGGCTCGGGCAACTTCAGCATCGGTGACCCCCTCTGCGCCGGCGGCCCCGACTGCAACAACAATGGCTGCAACGACGCCCGCGACATCGCCACCGGTTCCAGCTCCGACATCAACGCCAACGGCGTGCCCGATGAATGCGATCCCGACTGCAACAACAACGACATTCCTGACCGCTACGAACTCGCGCAGGGCTTGGTCCCCGACTGCAACGCGGACAGCACCCCGGACGATTGCCAGGGCGGTGTTCGATTCGCACTCGTGAGCCCCAACCTCGGCGCGCCATCGGGCGCCCAAGCTGCGCAGTACACCTTCACGGGACTTCGTCCGGCCGAATCGGGAGTCACGATCACCGTGCGCGCCAGCGGCGACCTGAGTGGTCAGACCGAATACATCGATCCCTTCCTGAATGGCGTGCCTGGCGCCCGACTCTTCGGCCCCACCGGCTCCGATTGCCCGGCAACCCCCGATGTGGCCACTTTGACGCTCACCCGCGAGCAATTCAACACCGTGCTTGGTTCGGGGACAACGCTCAATCTTGTCCTGCAGTCCTCAGCGGCCGTTGACCCTGGAGAGTGCAAGGGCTCCGGCAGCCTCATCGCCGAACTCAAGTACTTCGGCATCCAGCCCAGCGGCGATTGCAACGGGAACCAGCGCCTCGACGTGTGCGAGGTCTACCAAGGTGTCTCCCCGGACTGCAACGGCAACAAGAAGCCGGACTCCTGCGACATCGCAAGCGGGTTGAGCCAGGACTGCAACGCCAACGCCATCCCCGACTCCTGCGACATCGTCAGCGGCACCGCAGCCGACTGCAACGGCAATGCGCGGCCCGACTCATGCGACGTGGCCGCGGGCACCAGCCCTGACATCGACGCCAACAACAAGCCTGACGAGTGCCAGACCGTGGTCGTGAACGCAGGCGGCAGCATCCAAGCGGTCATCACCGCCGCGCCATCCAACGAGATGCGCATCATCAACGTCGCCCCCGGCACCTACGCCGGTCCCATCAACCTGCTCGGCAAGCCCATCCGGCTGATCGGTACGGGCGGCGCCGCCGTGACCACCATCAGCGGCACCGGCGGCCAGTCGCAGTCCGTCGTCCGCGCCATCTCGGGCGAGCCGGCCATCAGCCTCATCAAGGGCTTCACCATCCGCGGCGGCCCCACCGGATCGCCCTTGCCCTCCCTGCCCAGCGCAAGCTGCGGCGGCGGCCTGCTCGTCTTCAACAGCCAGACCAGTGTGCAGGACTGCATCTTCACCGCCAACGAAGCCCCCTTCGGCGGCGGCGCCTACCTGCTCGGCCATGCAGGCTCGATCACCAACTGCACCTTCAACGCCAACGTCTCACAGGGCTACGGCGGCGGGCTGCAACTCTTTGACTCATCGACCACCATCACTGGCTGCTCCTTCACCAACAACGTGGCCGTCACCGCCGGTGCCGGGCTCCACATGGTCAGCAACGCGCCCAAGCTCGTCAGCTGCACCATCACGGGCAACGACTGCAATGACCAGGGTGGCGGCATCTCGTGGGATCCGGTCAATCCAGGATCCGTGCTGACCCTGCAAGGGACCAACGTCACCGGCAACATCGCCGATGTGATCGGCGGCGGCATCTACGTCTATCCCAGCGGCGTCGCGTCGGAAACCCAGCTCGTGGGCACCACCGTCTGCAGCAATGCGGTCCGCAACATCAGTGGCCCCTACCAGGCCGATGCCACCAGCACCATCTGTGACTGCCGCGCCGACCTCAGTGGCGACAGCGTCGTCAACGGCGTCGATCTGGCCATCATCCTCAGCAACTGGGGTACCGCCAGCGCCGCCGCCGACCTGACCGGCGACGGCACGGTCGGAGGCTCTGACCTCGCCATCATCCTCGCCGCCTGGGGCACCTGCCCGAGCACCTGAGCGTCTTCGCCGATCACTTCGCCCGCAGCCGGAGCACGCCGTCGGCGTCGCCGGCGGCGATCGCGGCCCGAAAGGGCTCGGCGAGCCGCGTGGTCGCAGGATCCGTGGCCGCGCGGGACCACGCGGCACCAGCCGCCTCGCCCTGCCCCTGCTCAAACGACAGGACGGCGGCATCGACCGCCGAGCGGCCTGCTTCGGACAGGGCCGGCATCGATGTCCAGAGTTCAACCGGCACGGACTGCCCGACCACGACGACACGACCCAGCCGCAGCATGCCCGGCAAACCCGTCTGTCGTGCTCCCTCGGCGATCGTGCCGTCCATGAGCACGCCGGTCCCGAACTGCTTGTTCGCACTCTCCAGCCGCGCCGCCAGGTTCACCACATCGCCGATCGCCGTGTAGTCGTTCAGGCGCGGCGGCGCGCCGCAATCGCCCACGATCGCCTTCCCCATCGACAGGCCGATGCGCAGCGAAAGGCCCTCCATGCCCGGCTGCCGACGGATCTCCTCCATGCGCTCCTGGCATCGCACGGCCGCGCGCGCAGCACGCTCGGCCTGGTCGGGCTGCGGCTCGAACGCGCTCCAGAACGCCATGAGGCCATCGCCCAGGAACTTGTTCACGTAGCCGCCGGTCGCGATCACCTCGTCGGTCATCGCACCCATGACCTGGTTCAGCGTCGACACCGCGCCGGCGCCGCCCAACCGTTCCGCCATCGTGGTGAATCCGGCCAGGTCGCAGAACATCACGGCGATCACCCGCTCCTGTCCACCCATGCTCAGCGCACTGGGATCCTTCGTCAGCCGTTCGACGAGTTCCGGCGACACGCGCGCGCCGAACTGGCGCTGGATCCGGGCACGGTCACGCGCCGAGAGGAACGCGCTGACCACCGTGCCGCTGACCCACGCGCCGACCGGTGCGTTCACGGGCACGAACACCGGAAGGATCACGCGTGCCTCGTCAAAGGCCACGATGCCGGCCGTCCAGACCCACACCCCCACCATGGCCAGCACCGTCGCGGCGGCCACGAGCGCACCGGTGCTCGCCACGAGCCACGCCGCCACGAGCGCCAGCGCCAAGCCGACCGCAGGTCCGCTCCAGGCAGGCCAGGCGCTGCGTGATCGCCCCTGCAGGATCATGTCCGCGACGACGGCGTGCGTGAAGACCCCAGGCGTGCGGGCGCCGTAGATGGTGGGCAACACATCCGCCAGCTGACCCGTGGCATTCCAGCCCACGAAGACCACCTTGTCCTTGAGCTTGGGCGCCACATCGGCGCGAATGCGCTCAAGACTCTCGGTGGCCTGGGCGCGCTCCGGCAGCAGCGCCGCGATCTCGCGCAACCGCGCATCCGGCTCATCGGCCAGCATGAACTCATCCTCGATCGCTGCACCGAAGGCGGCCAGGTCGGCCTCGGTCGAGAGTGCGACACCGGCACCGGCGAGTTCACGGAGCCGCGCATCGATCCGGTCACGCGCCTGCCTGATGCGCGCCGCCTCGGCAAAGCCGGCCAGGCTCAGCTGCACGCTGCCATCGTCTTCGCGCGCGCCCGCGAGCCGCGCCGCACCGGCGAACGTGCTGGTGGGCCAGTCCAGGCGCAGCAGGCCATGCTCAAGCGGGATCGATGCATCATCGATCACCAAGGCGCGGTCCTGGACCTGCACGCGCCCGGGCGGCACCCCGAGCATGATGGCCGCCCCGGTCAGCCCCAGCGACAGCATGTGACCGCCGTGGGCCTCGAACCGGAGCTTCGCGAGCCGCTTCATCTCGTCGGCATCGGTCTGGCCTGCGGTCACCGACCCGCAGTACCGGCTCGCTTCAGCCAACACCAGCAGAGGCGGTCGATCCGTGAACGAACCACGACCGTTCGCGCTGCGAGCATCCTTCAGGACCAGGAGATCCCACGACGCGCGCTCGGCGAGCGCCGCCGCCATGCCCTGGCGCACCGCGGGATCCACGCGCCCCTGCGCAAAGGCATCGGCCACGGGCTTGGTCCGCTCCGGCGAGACCATCGCGAGCACATCTTCCGGCGTGGTCGCCGGCGACACCGGCTGTCGCTGGAAGAGCGCATTCAGCACCGACCAGGTCACGGCGCGCATCGATGCCTCCGGGCTCTCGATCCCCGACGACATGAGGGAACGATCGATGCCCTCCAGGCCCTGCCCCCCATCCTTGAAGGGGGACTGATCGGGCGCCGCGGCCACGCGACGCAGGAGCGCCAGCGACGCCTGCGGATCACGCGCCCAGCGGGCCGCGGACTCCTCGGCCGCGCCGCCGATCTCGGCCGCGAGCACGAACTGCGTCCCGGCAGCCCGGGCCTCCTCGATCACGGCAGCCAAACGCGCATCACCGTCGGTGCCCCGCTCCGGATTGCTCTGGAAGACATCGAGCGCGATCACCTTGGGCCCACACAGCGCGATCTCACGGAACGCCGCCGCCATGTCGCCGCGGGACCATGGCCATCGCGCGTAGTCGTTGGCCTTGTCGTCGATGGCCACCAGCGCGATGCGATCGCTCATCGGCTCCGCGTTCGAGCGCGCATGGCGGTAGCGCCAGTCGATGGTCTGGTCCTCGAGCGTCGAGAAGGCGCCGAGCGCGCCCAGTCCCACGACCACGGCTGCACCCACCGCAGCGGCGAGGAAGGTCACTCTCGAGAAGGCCATGCGCGCATTGTGACACGCCGTGCGCGCGCCGTCACGCGATCCTGCAGCGGACGACTCCCACGACGGGCGTGCGCTCGATCAGGGTTCGGGATCACCCGACGGCACGGCCGCGGTGGCCGCATCGTTGGCGAGCTGCTGGGCCTGCGCGGCGGCGGCCACGGCCTCTTCAGCCGCCGCCGCTGCGGAACCCGCGTTGGCCAGCGCCTGCGCGATCCCCAGCTGGATGTTGTCGATGGCGATACGGGTGGCCCAGGTCTGTGCGTAGGCCTGGAGCTGCGTGTACTGGGCGGAGGCTTGCTCCAGATCCTCGATCGCGCTCTGGATCTGACCGGCCAGCACGTCGAGCGCGTTGTTGGGCTGCAGCACATCGCCCCCCGAGAGACCATAGGCCCCGACCGCGTCGATCGCGTCGGCCTGCGCGGCTTGCGCATCGGCGATCGCCGTGGTGGCTTGGTCGATCGACACCGCGGCCGAACCGAGGACTCCCTCGCCATCGGGATCGTTCTCCGTCGGAGCGCTGCCGGCTGCGGCCAGCGCCGCAGCGGCATCGGCTTCGTACGCAGCGAGGCCCTCGGGAGTGTTCAGGGCCGTGAGCACCTGGCCACCGGCGTTGGCGGCCGCCAGGGCTGCGGCATTCGCATCGGCGGCGGCCTGTGCAGCGCCCGCTGCGGCCGTTCCCGCATCGGCCGCGAAGCCAGCCGTGGCCAACGACTCGGTGTAGGCGGCTTCCCAGTTGCGCTGGGCCGCCAGGTCCAGCACGGTCTCGTAGCTTGCCTGGGCCTGATCACGGTTGAAGACGGCCGTGTCCCGGAAGCCTTCCGCGGCGATCCGGCTCACATCGGCCGACGCCACGTTGTCCTGCCACGAGATGTAGTTGCTGGCCACCTGCACGGCGAGCTGGTGGTTGGTGAACAGCGTGCCGATGGCCCCCTGCGCCTGCGCCGCAGCGGTGCGCGAGGACACCGCGTTGGACCGCGACAGCACCATCGCATCGATCGCACGGTCAAGCTGGACGAACGCCTCCTGGGCCTGCGCGCTCTCGGTCACCAGGTCCCCCGCCGCGGCCAGCAGGAGCTGCATCTGGGCATCGGCATCGATCGCCTGCTGCTGCAGCTCGATCGCGCGGCCGATCGCCAATCGCTCGGCGTAGGACTGCGAGGTGGCGAGTTGCTGCTCGGCCTCTTCGAGGAACTCGGCGGACTGCGCCGCCCGCTCGGCGATCGCCGCCAGCTCGAGCAGGGTCTCGCCCAGGGTCGAGTTGATCTCAGCCGAGGGAGTGTTCGCGTACAGCGCCTGCACGGCCGCCAGCGCGGCCTGCGCGATCTGCTGGTAGCCGATGATGGTCGTGTTGCCCTGCTCGATCTGCGGCACGAGTTGCTCGAGGAGCGCGAGCGCCCCCGCGAAGCTGCCCTCGGCGGCCTGGGCTGCGGCGAACGCCGCCTCCGCATCAGTGCGCCCCTGCCCCACGAGTCCACCCAGTTCAACCAGGCGTGCCGCGCGATCACCGAAGAGATCCGTCGACGACTCGACCGCATCCACGAGCGCCGCCAGTTGCTCCTGGGTCAGGTCGTCCTGGAAACCCACGAACGCGGCGTCACGATCCGCGAGCATGTCCACGCGCGACGCAACCACCTCGGTCGACACCGTCTCGCCCTCGGCTGCGCCGTCCACCGCACGGTCTCGAGCGTCCTCGAGCAGGGCCATGGCTGCCTCGGACTCCTGGACCGTCTCGAACTCGGTGCTGCACTGGTCAAACTGCTGGCTGATGTCGGCCAGCTCGAGCTGCGTCAGCAGTGACTGCTCCAGCGCGATGAAGTACTGCTGACGGGCCGTCGAGGCATCGCCGCGCCCCGACTGCGTGGCATCGGCGTTCTGCTGCGCCTGCAGCGAGTCCGGGCTGTTGCCCACCGTGCCGGTCTGCTGCTGCGTGAGCGTCTGCTCGCGCTCGGCCTCGGTCTGGCCGCCACCGAGCGGCGGCGGCCCGATGGCCGTGAGCAGCGCATGCTTGACGGGGTTCTGCATGGCCAGGCTCGATCGCGCCTGGCCCGACAGGAAGTAGGTCATGTTGCCCAGCGCATAGCGCAGTTCGATCGCGCGCATGGCGTTCGTGCGGGCGCCGCTGATCTCGGCACCCTTCAGGGCACCGTAGTTCACGGCGAAACCCGTCCCGCGCACGGCCAGCACGCTCGACGGCGTGGCCACCTTGAAGTCCGCTCCCAGGCCGGTGTTCTCGACCTTGAAGTCGGCACGGCCGCTCTTGAGACCAGCGAGCGTGCGCAGCTGGTCCCCGTCCTTCACGCTCATGGGGATCGAGAAGACCGAGCCGGAGTCGACGAGCACCGTGGCGTTCAGTCCCACGCGAAGCGTGGTGCGGCTTCCACCGAGACCCGTGCGCAGTTCACCGCCCACGGGCAAGCGATCATCGACCTTGGCATCCTGCCACGCCGCTTCGGCATTGGCCCGCCACTTGACCTTGCCCTTCACATCGATGAAGAGCGCATAGACCTCGCCGTCGGGCGCGGCCTTGGCGGCGGCCTTCACGTGCTCGGGTGCCTCGTCGGCATGCACGACGCGGGCCAAGCCCAGCGCAAGCATCGGGATCGCGAGGAGGGTCAGGATCCTCATGGCAGCTCTCCTAGCCGCCACGCTCAGGCGTGGGCGGCAACGGCATCGTGGTGTCGGGCCCGCCCTCTTGCTTGGTCGGGTCCGCAAACCGTGGACGCTGTGAGAGTAGGTTCTGGTCCAGCCGATTCAAGAAATCCCTGAACTCGGGGCCCGAAAGGGACTGATAGTCGGTCCGGGTCGGCATGATGCCCCGCGATTCCAGCTCGCGAAGGCAGTATCGGCCGCTCGGGCCGAAGACCCGCATGGTCAGTCCCCCCTCGATCCCGCCGAGCCGGCACCCAGCCATGGCGATGTCACCCGACGAGGCGCTGTCGTTGGCGGGCTTGTCCCAATCCTTGGGGAGCCACCCCTTCTGCCGCGCCAGGAGCACGCGTTCTTCGTAGTCGCGGGCCGGGTCCACGCCGTTGGTCACGAGCAGCAGCGCATGCAGCATGTCGTTGTTCGTGACCGTCGGCATCCCTTCGACCTTCTCCATGAACTCGATGTCCTGGTCGGCACCCGGGAACTGGTCGACCGCGCTCGACTCGGCAGCCTGCCGGCTTGCGCACCCGCCGATGGCGAAGAGGCCGAGCACCAGCACGAGGCCCAACCGCGACGATGGGGTCCGGCGATCGGTGCGTTCAGAACGCATAGGTCACGCCTCCGTAGATGAACTGGCGCAGGTCTTCCTGGTTGTCGGGGAAGATCTCCTCGTTGGGGAAGAACGCGCCGTAGAGGACCTGCAGGTTCACGTCGCTCAGGATCCGCCAGTCGATGGAGGCATCGATTTCCCAGCCGACCCAGCTCGAGCCACCCTTGTCGACGAATGCCGTGATCGGCGCCTCCGAATCGAGCCGCATGTAGGTGAACCCCGTCACCCCCAGGCGCATGTCTCGGAACGCGCGCCACTGGCTCAGCCAGTTCCCGCTGAGTCCGAGGCTGTTCGTCCACAGGTTCGCCGGCGACGGTGCGAACACGTAGCCGGTGTAGAGGAAGCCGTTGCTGTTGAATTCCTTGTCGACCTGCCCGGGCTGCGGGCCGCCGAAGGTGTTTCCGGAATCCAGACGACCTGCATCACCCGAACCCAGGATCGCCTGCATGTCGAAGCGGGTCTGCGCGCGGTCATCGAACGAGCGCTGCAGGCCGACGACGCCCGCCCAGGCGCTGATGTCATCCGTGACCTGCGGCAGCACCGTGCCGGTCGGGCTGATCGAGCTGCTGAGCGTGGTGCCGGTCTCGTACACGCCCTCGGCGCGCCACTGCCAGTTCCGGCCGAGCGTGCCCGTGGCCCCGACGCCATAGTACTGGCTTTCGTAGTCGAACTCGGTCGGATACCCGCCGCCGAGTGGGGCGAATCCATCGAGCAGCACATCCTCCTGGCCCGCGTTCCCATCCTGCTGCAGCAGCGCGAAGCAGTACGGCACCAAGTCCTGCCCGCGGCGCCACTCGGCCTTGAGCCCGTAGTACGCGCGGTCGGTGTCGGTGTCGTAGCCGGGCCGCGAGGTGTCGAAGTCGATGGTGTCGTTGCCGCTGGTCACGCCGGCCAGGCCCTGGATGTTGACCTGACCGATGTTCCAGTCGAAGGTCCCGGCGTACATGTAGGTCGAGAGCGTGAGCCCCTGCCCCCACACGATGTACTGGCGCCCGCCGCGCAGCTTCAGATCAAGATCACTGCGCTTGCCGCCACCGTTGACCATCGCCCCGCCCAGGTCGAGCTCGTACCAGTAGAGCTCGCCGATCGGCACGGTCCATCCATCTTCGTTCGGCGGCGCCGGAAGGTTGTTCGAGTCCCACTCGTTGTACCAGAGCCGGATGCGGCCGTAGAACCGGTGCACGCCGTCGAGCTCGGCGCGCGCATACCAGCGCGAGTCCAGCTGCTGCAGCTGCGAGGTGTTGCCGAACGAATCGTCGATGTAGTTGAAGCCGAAGCGGAACGACCCACCGACGTCGAGCAGCAGGCGCTCCGAGATCGGCGTGCCCGCCAGGAACTCCTGCCTCTGGAGAGCATCCTGCTGGTTGAACAGTTCGACCAGCGCCTGCGTGGGCTCGGGCCGGGCTGCCTGCGGCCCCTGCGCCAACGCACCGCCCGCGACGACGGCGCTCAGCGGCGCGAAGGCGAGGATGGCGGTTCGGGCGTGCATCGACGGGTCCGTCCCCAAGGGATCGGGCAATCGGACCACCCTCTTCCGCTTTTGTCTACTCTTCCGCTTATGAGCCTTCGGATCCTGCCACTCGGCGTGGGCAGCGCCTTCTCGAGCCGGTACTACGGCACCTCCTGCGTGATCCAGGGGCCGGGCGGGAACATCCTGCTCGATTGCCCCGATCCCATCCGCAAGGTGATCCGCGAGGCCACGGAACGAAGCGGCTGGACGGTGCGCGCCGAGGACCTGAGCGAGGTCATCATCACCCACCTGCACGGGGACCACTGCAACGGACTCGAAGTGCTGGGCTTCATGCACTGGCTGCAGCGCCAACAGCACGGCACGCCCCTGCCGAGGATCCACTGCGGCAAGGAGGTGGCCGATCGACTCTGGCCCCGGCTCGCGCCGGCCATGGACCAGGACGGAAGGGGGAGCGTCGGCGACTATCTCGATGTCTGCCCGCTTCCCGAGTCGGGCCAGCGCATCATCGCCGGGGTCACGATCGAGTGGCGACGGACCACCCACATGATCCCGACGTGGGCCTTCCGGTTCCGCGTCAAGGGTGCCAGCTTCGGGTGGTCGAGTGACACCGGATTCGACCGGTCGCTCATCGACTGGCTCGCCGAATGCGATGCATTCGCCCACGAGACCACTCCGCCCCCCTACCACACCGCGCTGGCGGAACTCAACGCGCTGCCGGACGACATTCGCCGCAAGATGGTGCTCATGCACCTGACCGACACGTTCGAGCCATCCATGACGGACATCCGCGTCATGCAGGAGGGCGTGGCGATGGAGATCAGCGGCGGCAAGCTCGAGTTCATGCCGAGCGTGCAGGGCTGAGCGCCCCCATGCAGCGCAGCCACCCCGGCCCGATGCGCCTCAGCGGCGCTCGGCCATCGGCACGTACGGCACCGCGTGGGGCCCGATGTAGTCGGCCATCGGGCGGATCAGGCGATTGCCCTTGAGCTGCTCGATGCAGTGGCCGCACCATCCGCTGTTGCGGCTGAGCGCGAACATGCAGGTGAACAGGTCCAGGTCCAGGCCGAGCGAGTAGTAGGTCGTGGCGCTGTAGAAGTCGACGTTGGGGAAGATCCCCTTCGCCGCCACGGCCTTGTCCATGATCTCCTCGATGCGGCGGCTCATCTCGTACAGGTTCAGGTTGCCCGTGTCGGCGGCGACCTGCTTGGCGAAGGTCTTCAGGTAGGTCGCGCGCGGGTCGTACGCCTTGTACACGCGGTGGCCGAAGCCCATGATGAGTTCCTTGCGCTCGAGCTTGCCCGCCATGTAGGCATCGACCTTGTCGATCGTGCCGATCTCGTTGAGCATGTGCATCACTTCCTCGTTGGCGCCGCCGTGCAGCGGGCCCTTGAGGGTGCCGACCGCGGTGGTGATCGCGCTGTACATGTCGCTCAGCGTGGCGATGGTGACGCGCGCCGCGAAGGTGCTCGCGTTCAGGCCATGGTCCGCATGCAGGATCAGGCAGACGTCGAGCGCCCGGGCCATGGCATCGGTCGGCAGCTCGCCGTTGAGCATGAGCAGGAAGTTCTGCGCGATCGTCAGGTCGGGCTGCGGGTCGACGAACGGCTTGCCCTTGCGGTGACGGTCAAAGCGCGCGATCAGCGCGGGCGTCTTGGCGACGATGCGCAGCGCCTTGCGCCGGTTGGCCTCGGGCGTGTTGACGTCGGCCTCGCGGTCGAACATCGCCAGCGCACTGATCATGGTGCGCAGCGCGTGCATCGGGGGCGTCGAGCGCGGGAACTGGCGGATCAGCGCGTCCATCTCGGCCGGCAGCGCGTACTCGGCACGCAGCTCGGCGCAGAACGCGGCAAGCTCGGCCTTGGTCGGCAGCTTCAGGTTCCAGAGCAGGTAGACCGTCTCCTCGAACGTGCTGTTGCGGGCCAACGAATCGATGTCGATCCCGACGTACTCGAGCACGCCCTTGCCGCCATCGATGAACGACATCTGCGTCTCGGCGGCGACGGTGTTGGCGAGGCCCTTGTCGAAGGTCGGTGCGGTGGCGGTGGCCATGATTCGGTCTCCCTGAGCGGATCGTTGTTGCGAGTCCCGGACTATAGTGCGCCCCGGGCCCCGACTCGCGCCGCGTACGGGCCCATCCGCATGATTCCGCTCGGCACCGACCGACCCTCCGCCGTCGTCCCGCGCGTGACCGTGGGGATCCTGGCCATCAACACGCTTGTGTGGATCGCGTGCATCCGCTCACCCTGGGCCGATGGCGTTTATCGCTCCCTTGCCCTCTCGGGCTTCGATCCGCACTGGTGGCAGTACGCGACCTACCAGTTCGTGCATGATCGCGGCAGTATCTGGCATCTTCTGGGCAACGCCATCTTCTTCTGGGCCTTCGGCTCGGCCCTCGAGCGGCGATTCGGCTCCTTGCTCTTCGCCACGGTCTACCTGGCGCTGGGCACCGCCGTCGGCGCGCTCTACCCCTTGGTCGCGGGGCCCTTCGGCATGCTGGTCGGTGCCAGCGGAACCGTCTGCGCCTGTGCAGCGGCTTTCGCGGTCTTCTACCCACGCGCCCGGGTCCTGCTCCTCTTCTGGGGGTTCTGGCGCGTGCCGGCGCTGTGGTTCGTCGCGATCTTCGCGGCGCTCGACTTCATCGGCTTCACGCGCGGCCGTGGCGATGGCGTGGCGTACGAAGCCCATCTCCTGGGCTTCGCGCTCGGCGGGATCTCGGCCTTCATCATGCTCTGGCTGAAGGTGCTGCCGCGCGACGACTTCGACCTCTTCTTCATCCTCAGGCAATGGCATCGGCGCGCCCAGATGCGCGCCGCCGTCGCCGACCGGCCGGGTGGTGCCTTCGAGAGCGCCAGCCGCGACACGGCCCAGCGATTCGCCGCGACCGCCAAGCCGACCGATGACCGCATCCCGCTGGCCCGGGCGACGATCATGGCGTCGATGCGTGCGGACGACTGGACCAAGGTCGTCGAGGACATGCGCACCCTCACGGCGCTCGTGCCGCAGTGGTCACTCGCCGAACCGGCGCAGCTCCAGTTGGCCAACGGCCTGCACGAGCACGGCCATCATGCCCTGGCTGCCGATGCCTACGCCAACCTGCTGCGTGTCCATCCACGATCCTCGCAGCGCGAGGCCGTGCAGCTCATGCTCGCCACGATCTGCGTGCGTTACCTGCGCGACCCGGATCGTGCGCGGGCCACGATCGCCCTGCTGCGTGCGAGCCCGCTCTCCGTGCCTGCCGCGGAGGTCCTCGCACGGCTCGAACGGGAACTCGGGGCGTGACGGCCTGCAAGGTCAAGATCTGCGGCGTGCGCGATGCGGCCACGGCGCTGGCCGCCGCGCGCGCGGGTGCGGACTTCGTGGGCGTGGTGTTCGCCGCGGCGAGCCCACGCACCGTCGATGAGGCCGTTGCGCGATCGATCGTCGCTGCCCTCGAGTCCAACGCGCCGCACTGCACGCCCGTCGCGCTCTTCGTCGATCAACCGCGCCACCCGGCGCTCGGCTGGTGGCCGGGCATCGTGCAGCTGCACGGCAGCGAACGGCTCGACGAGGTGCGATCGCTCACCGATCGCGGCGTGCGCACCTGGAAGGCGATCCCCTGGGACGAGGAGCGCGTGCGGCTCTGGTCGGGCGCGACCGAGCCCGAGGCGATCGTCGTCGACGGTCCCAAGGCCGGCAGCGGGATCAGCTTCGATCATGAGGCGCTCGCCCTGATGCGCGGGTTGATTGCGCCGCACCTGGTGCTCGCGGGCGGGCTCACGCCGGCCAGCGTGGGCGGCGCGATCCGCACCGTGCGGCCCTGGTGCGTGGACGTCTCGAGCGGCGTGGAACGGGACCGGGGGGTGAAGGACATCCACCTCATCGAAGCGTTCATCGCCGCCGCGCGACAGGCTGCCCGCCCCTAGACTCCGACCCCGCACGGCCACGCCGTGCCGCGCCATCCCCTGGCGCGCCCCACTCCCGGAGACACGACGCATGGCGCTTCCCCAGCTGAACGACGAGCAGGTCCGCACGATGTCCCGCGAGGAGAAGGACCGCTGGTGGCTGGAGAACGTCTATCGCGGCAACATGCCGCAGCTCACGATCAGAGCGGCCCTGACCGGGTTCCTGCTCGGCGGCGTGCTGAGCGCGACCAACCTCTACGTCGGCGCCAAGACCGGCTGGACCCTCGGTGTGGGCGTCACGAGCGTCATCCTGAGCTTCGTCATCTTCAGGACCTTCGCCCGGATCGGCTTCAAGGACCTGACGATCCTCGAGAACAACGCCGTGCAGTCGATCGCGACCGCGGCGGGCTACATGACCGGGCCGCTCATCAGCGCGCTCATGGCGTACATGTTCATCGAGAACAAGGCGATGCCTGCATTCCAGATGATGGTCTGGAACATCCTCGCCAGCATCCTCGGCGTGCTCGTGGCGTTCCCGATGAAGCGGCGATTCATCAACGATGAGCAACAGCCCTTCCCCGAGGGCCGCGCTGCGGCCGTCGTCATGGACTCGCTCTATCCCGATGCGCCGGCGGGCGGCACGAAGAACATGGTCGACGGCATGCCCGTGGCGCGTCCGGCGGCAACGGCCGGCTCCGACGGCGCACGCGAGGGCGTGTTCAAGGCCAAGGCCCTGGCGATCGCAGCGGGCCTGGCCGCCCTCATCCACGCGGGCGTGGCCACCGGCATCATGGGGATGCTGCAGATCAAGACCGGCATGGCCCGACACATGGGCGAGGTCTGGCACCTGCCTGAACGACTGACCACCACCTTCTGGGAGTGGACCATGGCGCGGGGCGTCGACCTCATGCCCCGCATCGGTTCGGTCTCGTTCGAGCATCTGGGCCTGCGCGTGGGGCTCGAGCTGACGATGTTCGGCGCCGGCGGCCTGATGGGCATGCGCCTCACCAACAGCCTGATGGTCGGCATGCTCGCCGGCTTCGGCATCGTCGCGCCCGTCATGATCGGCGCGGGTGAGATCAACCCCAAGAACTTCAAGGCGATCGCCGATGCGGCCGGTGCGTTCGATCCCTCGAAGGCGATCTACGACGAGCGCCACATCATGAACAACTGGACCCTCTGGCTGGGGGTGTCCATGATGGTCACCGCCAGCATGGTCGGGCTGTTCGCCAAGCCGAAGGTCCTCATCAGCGCCTTCACCGGCATGTTCAGCAAGCGCGCCGCGGGCCAGGACTGCCTGCGCGAGGTCGAGTTCCCGATCTGGATCACGCTGGTCGGCGTGCCGGTGATGGTGGCCCTGACCGTGTGGATGAACTGGGCCTGGTTCGGCGTCGACCCCTGGCTCGGGGTGCTGTCGATCCCGATGATCATCGTGCTGACCCTGATCGCGGCCAACGCGACGGCGCTCACGAGCATCACCCCCACCGGCTCGCTCTCCAAGATCACGCAGTTCACCTTCGGCGCGGTGAACCCGACCCATGCGGGCACGAACCTCATCACGGCCGGCATGACGAGCGAGGTCGCCGGCAATGCGAGCAACCTGCTCATGGACATCAAGCCCGGCTACATGCTGGGCGCGAAGCCGCGGCAGCAGGCCTGGGGCCACGTCATCGGCATCGTCGCCGGTGCCCTGGCGAGCACTCCCCTGTTCTTCATCCTCTTCCTGAGCAAGTGGAATCCCGAGAGCGGCCAGACGCTGCGCGAGGCCGCCACCGAGAAGTTCGCGATGATCGGCGCCGTGCAGTGGTCCGCGATCGCCGAGGTCATCCGCGGCATGGCCAGCGAGGGCGCGACGATCCAGCGCGTCGACGGCATCGACAAGCTCTGGGGCGTGATGCCGGTGAGCGCCGCCTGGGGCATGATGTGGGGCGCGATCGCCGCGCTCGTGATCGAGGTGCTGCGCATCGCGACCAAGGGCCGCTTCCCGCTCAGCGGCGTCGGCATCGGCCTGGGCATCGTGCTGCCTCCCGAGTACACGATCATGATGTGGATCGGTGCGGTGTTCTTCACGCTCATGGAGCGGAAGCACCTCGACCGCATCGGATCGTTCGGTCACCGCCTCTGGGTCGACGGCAAGGAAGCGGTCTGCGCGGGCATCATCGCCGGCTGGGCGCTCCTGGGCGTCTTCAACGGCGTGATCGAGGCGTTCGCCACGCTGCCGGCCGACGAGAAGCAGGCAGCGGCGATGGAGGCCGCGGCACTCAAGGATGCACAGGGCGAGCGCGACACGATCCTCGGCCCCGACGGTGCGCCCGTGAAGTGATCCCGCGCGCGTCGGCCTCTGTGGGCGTCGGCATTCCGCATTCGCGCGAGGCTTCGGTGCTTGTGCGGCCGTCGCTCCCTTTGGGGCGTCGGCATGCCTCGTTCGCGTGAGACCGTGGCGCGCTCGCGGCCGTCGCTCCCTTTGGGGCGTCGGCATGCCTCGTTCGCTCAGACAGTCCTCGCCTGCTCAGAAACTGGCGCGTCTGTCACCCCGTGGTCACTGTGCACTGCTGCGCGCCAGCTTTCCTCGCAGGCTGCGGAACTCGCTCT
>JAIXYQ010000016.1 GCA_027490145.1 Planctomycetaceae bacterium | reverse complement strand
AGCATCACCCACGACTGGCCGGCGGGCAGGCCGACGTTGTCGAAGTTCGCGTAGACCTTGTACTGGATGTTGCCGTTGCTCAGCACCACGCGGTCAGCGGTGAAGCCAGTGAAACCGGCCGAAGCGGCCGAAGCGGCGACGAGAGCAGCAACCGACGAAACAAAGAAAGCGTTCATCCTTTTCCCTTCCTGTATGTGAATCACGAATGCAGACTGCCTGGCGGGCATACTCATCCCCACAGGCCTCCCTACCGTCATTTCCATACGAACGGGCGCAAGCGGTCGTTGCACACTTTTGTGCGAGCGGCGCAAAAGCTTTGGCGGACTTGGTCGAATAAGCGGTTCTGAAGCGCTCGCGTGCAAGGAACTGCGGCAAAATCAGTCCGTGGCAGCGCAAAAAAGCAAGGTGGCCGCCCTTGCGGACGGCCACCAGCTAGGCAGGAAGAAACTCGTCGCGGTTCAGCGACGACGGCGGCCAGCCATGCCAGCCAGGCCGAGGAGCGCCACGGCGCCCGGAGCGGGGACCACGCCGATGCTGAAGGTGCCTTCCGAGAAGAGCGCGGTGGTGGTGCCAGCGACCTTGAAGGAGTTCTTCAGGTAGAAGGTGGCGAGAGCGTCGGCATCGCTGCCGTTGCGGACGATCTGGGCGAGCAGGATGCGGTAGCCGCCCTGGGTGCCGCCGGCCGCAATCGCGTTCGGGGTGCCGGGGGTGGCGTCGTACCAGCCAGCGCCGTTGTTGATGTCACCGACGGTTCCGCCGTTGGCGAAGCCGGGGTCCAGAGCGCTGCCCCAGCCCGAGTTGGTGGCCAGGCCGCTGGCGGTGACCCAGCTGTCTTCGGCGCGGTCAGCGGCCAAAACCGACGAACCAGCCTGCCAGGTGCCGACGTCACCTTCAGCAGAGAAAGTGTCCTGGTGACGGGCGTTCATGGTGCCCGACTGCGTGGCGAAGTTGAAGGCGTTCAGGAACACGAGACCGCTCTGGTCCCAGTTCGCGAAGACCTGATACTGAATGTTGCCACCAGTGGTGACGGTGCGCTGAACCGAGTAGCCGGTGAAGCCGGCGGAAGCGACCGAGGCGACGGCCGCGGCGAGCATGGTGCCCGCAACGAGGGACTTCTTCATCTTTCTTCCTTTCGAAACCTAGGGAAAAGGGGGAGGGAGGGAACTGCTTCGCGGCGAGGGATGCCGGAAGCAGAGTCAGCCTAGATCAGCGTTTGGGGTGGTCAAGGCTGCGAGCTGCGAAAAGGCAAAAACAAACAACTTGGTCCCTTTTCCACTTCACTCGGACCAGAGCCAAAGACCGTGATTGCCTCACGATACGCAGGTGGCGCATCATGAGTTCCGTCAAGACTAGATTGTCGGGAATACACCGTCAAGCAGAAGTGGCTTCGAGCCAATGATTCTTGCACTCTGGATGGTTCCCAGCATGGTTTCTGCGTTTTCTGGTGCCGGAAGCGCGACGATCAAGTCGCCTGGCGTTCGGCCAATAACCTGGCGAATGCGTAGGGTGGCCGCTGCGGGCGCTCGGCCCGCCACGCTCAGCGCCACATGGCCGTTGGCGGGCCCCGTAGGTGCTGCACGCTCGCGAATGTCCTCGAGGAAGACCGGGACGGTGCGCCCGACCCACCGTTCGTGGACCCGCGCGCTGACGGTGTTCTGGAGGGCCAACAGTGCATTGTTGCGTGCACGCTTGACCTCGTCGGGCACATCGTCGGCGAGCCTGTCGAAGGCCACGGTGCCCGGGCGCGGGCTGTACTTGAAGATGAAGTTGTTCTTGTACGGCACGCGGCGGACGAGCTCGCAGGTCTGCTCGAAATCCTCGTCGGTTTCCCCGCAGAATCCCACGATGATGTCCCCGCCGATGGTGCAGTCGGGCAGGGTCGTCGTGACACGATCGATGAACTCCAGGTACTCCGACACGGTGTAGCCGCGATTCATCGCCTTGAGCATCCGGTCGCTGCCGCTCTGCGCTGGCACGTGCAGGTAGTGACAGATGCGCGGGGAGTCGCGCATGACCTGCAGGATGTCGTCGCCGAAGTCGCGCGGGTAGCTGGTCACGAACCGCAGTCGCTGGAGTGCCGGCACCTCTTCATGAATGCGGTGCAGCAGGTCGGCGAAGGTCGTCGTGCGCGCGCCAGGATCCGGCGGCTTCCTGAAGGCGGCCAGCCCAGGCCCGACTTGGGGCGCCTCGTGGCCATCGACCGTGAGGGCCGTGCCATGGGTGTACCGATAATGATTGATCGTCTGCCCCAGAAGCGTGATTTCGAGGACGCCAGCATCCACCAATCGCTTGCACTCATCGACGATGTGGGACGGCGGCCGATGGACCTCGGCGCCGCGGGTGTGGGGAACCACGCAGTAGGTGCAGAACTTGTTGCAGCCACGGGTGATGCGCACATAGGCCGACCGGGACTTCGCGTCGTTGGCCACCGGCTCGAACGCCCGACTCAGGTCAAGCAGTTCGAGATTGTCCTCGGCGGCTTGCAGGGTGGCTGACCGGCGGCTCTTGTTGCCCGCCAGGGCAACCCGCTCCGACCGATCGGCGGCATCGGCGCGAGCCGCATTGTCAATCAGGAGCGGCAGTCGATCCAGCTCGCCGGGACCGCACATCAGGTCGACCTGGGGGTAACGCTTGAACAGGTCGACGCCATCCCGCTCGGCCATGCACCCGATCACGCCCACGATCAGCTGCTCACCCTGCTTCTTGCGCACCCCGGCAAGCCCGAGCCGGCTGTAGACCTTTTGCTCCGCATGCTCCCGCACGCTGCAGGTGTTGAACAGCACGACCTGCGCTTCATCGGGATGGGGCACGAACTCGTGGCCGAGCGAGAGCAGCTGGCCCCGAACGAGCTCGCTGTCGAGCTCGTTCATCTGGCAGCCGAAGGTTTCGAGGTACACGCGCATCGGTCGAGCGAGGATAGCGCGACCCTGCGCGGGAACTGAAGGATCGCACCCCGCCGAGCCGATATCTGGACGTGCTCCGCGCTGGCCACGGCATTGCCCTCCTCGCCCTGACCCTGCTCCTCATTGGAGTGGTCTTCGTCAACAGCGCCGAAGTGACCGTCGCGCGAGACACCCGCACGACGCTGTCTGCCGTCCTGTTCGACCGCCACACGATCTTCGCGATCGCCTCGATGGGGTGCCTGCTCTTGGGCATGGTGCTGCCGATCGAGCGGCTGGCGGCATGGTCCGGATGGCGCTCCCCGTTGGTCTGGGCTACCGGCTTGAGCCTGCTGGGCCTGCTGGCCGTGCACGTGCCCGGACTGGGCAAGGAAGTCAATGGAGCAAGCCGTTGGGTCAGCCTTGGCCCGCTGACCTTCCAGCCGAGTGAGTTGGCCAAGTGGCTGATGCCGATCGGCTTGGCCTGGTACATCGCCCGGACCGGCGAACGCATGCAACGCTTCGTGCCGGGTTTCCTGCTGCCGATGGCGATCGTCGGTGTGGTGGCGCTGGGCATCGCCGGTGAGGATCTGGGAACGGCCGTGCTGGTCACCGGCGTCGCCGTGATCATGTTGCTCGCGGGTGGCGCCAACCTGTGGAACGCCGTGGCCTTCCTGCCGGTTGGGGCCGCCGGGTTCATCGCGCTGGTCTTCATCAGTCCCTACCGACTCAAGCGGATCTTCTCCGTCCTCGATCCGTACAGCGATCCGCAGGGGTCGTGCTACCACATCATCCAGAGCATGGGCGCGATTTCGGGCGGGGGGGTGGCCGGTCGTGGCCTGGGCAACAGCGTGCAGAAGTTCGGCTACCTGCCTGAGGGCACCACCGACTTCATCTACTCGATCATTTGCGAGGAGATGGGGCTGCTTGGTGCGGTCGCCGTGCTGCTCCTCTATGTGGGCCTGGTCTGGTGCATCGTGCAGGTCGTCTCAAGCCGGCTGGCGACGGATTCCCGGCCCACGCTTGATCCCATGAGCCGGCTGCTTGCCCTGGGCATCGGGGCGACGGTCGGACTTCAGGCGGTCATCAATGTCGTCGTCGTCACGGGCATGGCGCCGACCAAGGGCATCGCGCTGCCGTTGATCTCACGCGGCGGTACCGGATGGATGATGACGGCGCTCTGCCTGGGCATGGTGATCGCGATGGATCGCCGTGTGGCGCGTGCGGAAGCCCTTGCGGAAGGGGGCGGGATGTCGAGCGATCGGCCGAGCCCCGAGCCGCAGCAGGTTGACCTGGCTGCATCGGGTGGTATGCCGGAGCCGGCGGAACCATGACGGCTGCCACGTCGGGCGCAGGCGTGTCGTCCAGCCCGTCGCTCGCCGTGGCGCCCAAGTGCGTGCTGCTTGCCGGAGGCGGATCCGGCGGTCACATCAGCCCTGGCTTGGCGATTGCCGAGCGCATGAAGGCCATCGACCCCACGTGCAGGCCGGTCTTCGTGTGCAGCCAACGACCGATCGACGCACAGATGCTGGGCGAGGCCGGAGCCGAGTACGTGGCGATCCCGGCCGAGCCCATGTCGCTCCGGCCGCGGAAGTTGCTCCGGTGCGCGCGTTCCTTCATGCGCGGCAGGGCTGAGGTGCTGCGCATGGTCGATCGACTGCGCCCGTCGTGGGTGGTGTCGCTCGGTGGCTTCGTCACCGCGCCCGTGGTTCACGCGGCTCGGGCCCGGGGCGTGCCGGTGCTCCTGGTGAACCTCGATGCGACGCCGGGGCGAGCGAACCGTTGGGTGGCCCGTCGCGCTCGCGAAGTGGTCAGCGCGATCCCGACCCCATCGCTTCCCGGCTTCGCGCGCGAGATCATCGGCATGCCGCTTCGGCGCTTGGCGTTGGCACCGGCCGAACAGGCCTCGTGCCGTGAACAGCTCGGACTGCTGCCGGGTGTGCGCACGCTGCTGGTCACGGGTGCAAGCCAGGGGGCGAACAGCCTGAACGACTTCCTGCTGCTTCAGGCCCAACGTGCGCCCGGAGCCTTCAAGGACTGGCAGATCCTGCATCTCTGTGGTCCGGGCGCGAGCGGCGGTGCCGCCAGGTTCGAGGCCGGCTACCGCGCTGCGGGTGTGCACGCCGTGGTGTTGCCGTTCCTGCACCGCATGGGCCTGGCGTGGGGTGCGGCCGATCTGGCGCTCAGCCGCGCTGGGGCCAACAGCGTTGGCGAGGCAGCGGCCAACCACGTGCCCACGATCTTCGTGCCGTATCCGTACCACGCGGACCTGCACCAGATGCACAACGCCAAGCCACTGGTCGATCAGGGGGCGGCGATCCTGGCGATGGATGCGATCGAGCCCGAAGCCAACCTCCGGGCGTTGGGCGAGCCGATGCTTCGTCTGATGGGCGACGACGCTGCGCGACGCGCCATGCGCGCTCGGCTCGAGGCACGCACCGAGCCTGATGCTGCCGAAAGGATCGCCCGCTTCCTGCTTGGTGCCGGATCGATCACCTGATGCGGCCGCATATCCCGGCCAAGGCCCGGATCAGAGGGCGATCAGGCACTCCGCAAGCAGGTCGATCGCGGCCTTGAGGTCCTTCTTGTTGATCGACTCGGTGACCGTGTGGATGTAGCGCGTTCCCGCGCCGATCGCGATGCACCGGGCACCCTTGCCGCTGCGCTGGATGGCGGCGCCATCCTGGCCACCGCGCGGCAGGATCGCGCGTTGGTGGGGGATCTTCTTGCGCTTGGCGATCGCGCAGACGTCGTTGAGCAGGCCGTAGTCGCTGATCATGCTGCCGTCCTGCACCATGACCGCGGCGCCCAGGCCGTGCTTGGTCACGCGCTGCGAATCCGGCACGCCGGGGGTGTCGCACGCCAGGTTCACGTCAAGCCCGATGCCGATCTCGGCGCCGACGGCGTTGGCCGCCGTCATGGCTCCGCGCAGACCGACCTCCTCCTGCGTCGTGAACGCCACGACCACGTCGCGAGAGAGCTGGCTGCGCCGCTTGGCGATGGCGCGGATCGACTCGATGGCCATGAAGCACGCGAATCGGTTGTCCAGCGCCTTGCTGATGACCGCCGTGGGCAGGTCGAGGAACGGTTCATCCATCACCACGTAGTCGCCGACCTGCACGCGGCTCTTCACGTCGCCGGCGTCACGGCCGAGGTCGATGAAGAACTCCTCGGTGCCGGGCACCTTGCTGCGCTCGGCTTCACTCGAGATGTGGATCGGCTTGCCGCCCGGGTTCATCACACCCTTGAGGTCGCCCTTCTCGGTGATCACCAGCACGCGGCGGCTGAAGAGGTTGCGTGCGTCGAATCCGCCGGCCGGGTTCAGCCACAGGAAACCCTGGTCATCGACATGGCGGACGTAGAAGCCGATCTCGTCCATGTGCGCCGCGACCAGGATCGGTCCGCCCGAGCGCTTGCGGGCCTTGATCGTGCACAGCAGCGACCCCATGGGATCGACGGAGACCGAATCGAACAGGCCCTTCGTTTCCTTCTGCACAAGGGCGCGCACGCGCTCCTCGCGACCAGGGATGCCGGGGGTTTCGCAGAGACGTTGCAGCAGGGAGATGTCCATGGGGCGGGAAACCTATCATGCTCCGCCCATGCACGACGCCCTTCACGCCCTCCATGCCGAGTTCGCCCGTGGCGAGGCGCAGCGCCGGGCCGGGGCAGTGGCCCAGGCCCCGGGTGCCGGCGAGCGTGGCGCGGGGATCCTTCCTGCGGATGGCCAGGTGAACTACCTGCCGTGGGCGGACGGCGGCGAGCCCGTTGCCCTGGTGCCCGCCAGCTTCGGCAGCGTCGAGGTGGAGTACGCCGCCCTGCGACGCGGTTGTGCACTCCTCGACGGATGTGCGCGCGGCATCATCCGCGTGCGCGGCAAGGATCGTCTCGACGTGCTGCAGCGCATGCTCACGCAGGACCTGCGCGGCCTGGAATCCGGCGGGGTTCGACGCAGCTTCTGGCTCAACCGCAAGGGCAGGATCGACGCGGACCTGTCGGTCGTTGCCTTCGATGACCACTGGCTCCTCGAGTGTGATGCGCTCGATGCCCCCGGCGCAGCCGCGAGCCTGTCGTCGTTCATCTTCAACGAGGACATCGAACTCGTCCATGACCCCATGCTCCGAGTCCTGTCGTTGGCGGGCCCCTCGACCTTCGAGGCCCTCACTGCGGTCGGTGCCGAGACCGGGGTGCTCGCGCCCTCGGATGCCCGCTCGTGCATGGTCCATGTGGCCGGGATTCCCTGCCATGCGTGGCGCCTGGACTGGTTCGGGGTGCCGACGGTGCACCTTGCGTGCGCAGCCGAGCGTGCGGCCGAGTTGTGGAAGGCGCTGCTGGCGCAAGTCGATCTGGCGCACGGTCGCCGACGCGTCCGGCCGTGCGGGTGGTATGCGCAGAACATCGCCCGCATCGAGGCAGGCGAGCCGTGGTGCCACGTCGACTTCGGCCGCGAGAGCCTGCCCCACGAGAGCGGTGTGCTGCGCGAGCGCGTGAGCTTCACGAAGGGGTGCTACCTGGGGCAGGAGATCGTGGCCCGCATGGAAAGCCTGGGCAAGCCCAAGCAGGTCGTGGCGGCCCTGCGGATCGTCGGTGACGCGCTGCCGTCGGCGGGGGAGCAGATCTTCTCGCTGACCGAGGGTGGCGGGCTCGCCGAGCAGGTCGGTGCGGTCACGAGCAGCACCCTGAGCCCGATGCTCGGTGCCGTCAGCATCGCGCTGGCCACGGTCCGCACGGCACATGCCGCGCCCGGAACGATCCTGGCGGTCAACGCAGAGGGCATGACGGCCCGTGCCGTCGTCCAGCCAACCCTTCGGTTCGTGGGGGCCACGCCATGAGCTTGGACCAGATCGCACGCTGCATGCTGGCCGTGCAGGACCTGCCGGCAGGAACGGCCGCCGATGACTTGAGCGTCGTGCCGGAGTTCTGGCTCTTCGTCGCTGCAGGGGCGATGACGGTGGCGCTCACGGTCGGCATCGCCATCTTCTGGTGGCGCATCAGCAAGGATCATGACCGGGAGACGCGATGACGCGCATCCGCATCACCGAGGTCGGGCCCCGTGATGGCCTGCAGAACGAGAAGGCGTTGGTCCCGGTCGCAGCCAAGGTGGCCTTCGTGGAGGCCCTCGCCGCGGCGGGCTGCAGCGAGATCGAGGTCACGAGCTTCGTCCCTCCGAAGTGGGTGCCTCAACTGGCCGATGGCGCCGAGGTCCTCCGTTCCATCACGCGCCGGCCGGGTGTGACGTACAGCGCGCTCGTGCCCAACGAACGCGGCCTCGAAGGTGCCCTGGCGTGTGGGGTGGATGCCGTCGCCGTGTTCGCCGCGGCGAGCGAGGGTTTCAGCCGCCGCAACACCAACGGATCGATCGATGAGGTCCTGGCCCGGCTCGCGCCGGTGATCCGGGCCGCCAAGGCTGCGGGCGTTCGCGTGCGTGGCTACCTCTCGTGCGTGATCGCGTGTCCATTCGATGGCGCCATCGAGCCCAGGGCGGTCGCGGGGTGCTCGGCGCGCCTGCTGGAGCTTGGCGTCGACGAGCTGGACCTGGGCGACACGATCGGCGCGGGGACGCCGGACTCGATCGAGGCGATGTACGCAGCCGTCGCCGCCGTGGTCGAGCCGTCGGCCACCATCCTGCATCTGCACGACACCCGTGGAGCGGCGTTGGGTTGCGTGGAGCGCGCGTTGACGTTGGGTGTTCGGGCCTTCGATTCGAGCGCCGGTGGCCTTGGTGGATGCCCGTACGCACCCGGAGCGCCGGGCAACCTGGCCACCGAGTCGCTCGTGCGCGCCCTTCACACGGGCGGTTGGCAAACAGGGATCGATGCCGACGCCGTCGCCCGGGCGGCAGCCGAGGTCCGCGCGTCGTTCGGTGCCCGCACGGCCGCCGAATGACGGGTCGTCGGGATTCCGAATGGGTCGTTGCGCTGCGGCAGCCCGACTGGAGCCCGTCGATACGGGCCGGTTCGCCGGGGGGCCGAGTCGGCGACAAGAGGCACATCGCGGCCGTCGCTCCCTTTGGTCGCGGCATGCCTCGTTCGCGCGAGACTGCGTTGCTCGTGCGGCCGTCGCTCCCTTTGGTCGCGGCATGCCTCGTTCGCTCAGACAGTCCTCGCCTGCTCAGAAACTGGCGCGTCTGTCGCGTCGTGGTCACTGACTGCCGCTGCGCGCCAGCTTTCCTCGCAGGCTGCGGAACTCGCTCTGCGAGGCATGCCGCGACCCTGTTCCGCGACGGCCGCATGGCGAGCACGAAGATGCCACGCGGCCAATCATCAGCGACGCACCGTCCGCAGCGACCGAGCGGCCCTGCGCTGCGCGGCTTTGGGAGTCGCGAAGGCGGCACAAACGGCGTGTTCGGAGGCGGGTGCCAGCCCCGCCGAGCGATGGACGTGAGCGCGAGCGAAACCTGGTGGAGCGAGCGCGTCCGCGCAGCCAGGGCCCGAGGGAGCGGGAGGACGAGCGCGGAGCGCACACTCGCGCCCTGGTGGAGCGAGCGCGTCCGCGCAGCCATGGGCCCGAGGGAGCGGGAGGACGAGCGCGGAGCTGAGGCGATCGAATAACTGCTTGCGGACGCGCATGACGCCTTCCGCTGAAGGTCGCGCTTCGCTATCGTGCGCGGCTCGCCGCTTCCGGATGTCACGGAAGCCCCCAACCGGGGACCACGGCGCTCCTGGGCTTCGGCCCGACAGGAACGAATGGAGTCACGCATGTCGCAATTCACCCCGCCCCCTCCGCCGACCTTCAAGCGCACCGTTGGCGCCAAGGGCAAGTCCTTCATCGACTACAAGCAGGTCGAAGAGCTCCGTCGGGCGATGACGCCCAATGGCAAACTCTATGGCCGCAAGCGCTTGGCGCTCGATGCGCAGACCCAGAAGCAGTTGGCGCTGGCCGTCAAGCGCGCCCGCTTCATGGCGCTGCTGCCCTACACCAACGCCGGCACCTGACCGGCTGGTTCATCGACCTTCGATCGCTCAGCAGCCCGTGGCGCCTCGCCGCGGGCTGCTGTCATGATGCTCGGTGCGCCCAAGCAGCGCGCGGACTGCGCGCACGGCGCGGTGCCACACCAAGTGCACGCGCAAGGTGCTCAGCGCGTGGTGATCCGGGCTGATGGTGCGCAGCCGCCCGATGCACGCCGAGGCCAGTCGCAGATCGCCGCGACGAAGTGAAGCGACGGCCGCGTTGAAGGCGCTGGTCGCGCAGTGGCGGTCACGGCTCAGGGCCAGCAGGGCGGCCCGTGGATCATCGTGCTCGACGGCAGCCAGATAGCCGATCAACCGCGCAACCTGGGGCTGGCTGCAGAGCTCACTCGCATCCTTGGGATCGCGTCCCACGAAGGCCAGGTCGAACGCGAGTTTCCGTGCGCCCAGCCCGAGCGCCAACTCGGCCAGCACGACATAGCCCGTGCTGGGGTGGTCGTCGAGGGCGGTGGTGGATCCCGTCTCGCGCGTGCGTGCCACCACGGACTGCAGGGCGAATCGCGCACCGCCGGCATCACCGAGCCGGATTGCCGCTTCGGCCAAGCCCGCGAGCGCGACCGTGTCACCCGGCTCCATGGCCAATGAGCGCTCGAAGCTGCTGCGTGCATCGACGTACCGCGCGAGCCGCATCAGCGCGAACCCACGCCGGCGTGCTGCATCGGCCTGGAACTCGCCGTGCATCGAGGCGACCTTGAACGCCTCTTCGGCCTCATCAAGCCGACCGAGGGATTCGAGCACGAGCCCGAGGCCGATGTAGGGCGCACCGCTGTCATCCTCGCCGCTGCCTGCGGTGTCCGGGCGCGGCATGGGGCTCGCGGCACAGACGGCGCGGAAGACCCGAAGCGCCTTGCGGTGCTCGTCACCGAACTGCAAGGCGAAGCCAAGCCGCGTGCGAAGGCCGGGGAGTTCGGAGCCCTGGCTCTGGGCATGTTCGTAGCACCACGCTGCGCGCGCATGATCACCCGTGCGAGCACAGACATCACCCATCTCGATGGCGGTCAGCGGCAGCTGGGAGGCGTACTCCTGTGCGGTGTAGTACGTGACCTCAGCCTCGTCAAAGCGCTCCATGGCGCTGAGCGCATGGACTTGGAGTGCCCAGGCGGGATCGTGCGTGCTGTCCGATCGCGACGCTGCCTGCGCCCACTCCAAGCACAGGTCATGGAGCCCCATGCGAGCAGCACAGGCGGCTGCCATGGTCTGGGCGGGGCAAGGCTCGTCAAGCCGCTCGGCAGCCTGCGTGTAGGCGCGGAGGGCATCGTCGAGCCGACCGGAACCCTCCAGTGCGCGGCCCAGGTGCAGTTGCCACTCAGGGTGCGAGTCATCGGCTTGGAGGGCCAGCCGCAGCACGGGGACGGCCACGGCGAACTCGCCCTTGCTCATGCGCTCGAGCGCATAGCGGACCGCGTCGGATGGCGACTCGAATTCGCGTCGTTCCTCGCCCATGGGGGGATGGTACGCGGCGGACCATGCGCCGGATCGGTCAAACCAGAATGGACGTCGGCCTCAGTAGACCTCGACCATGCAGCGCCGGGTGGCGTGGACGCGGCGACGAAGCTGGTCGTCGGTCCAGGCATCGGGCGCGACGCCGTCCAGTTCCTCGTGCAGGCTCAGGTACTGGTCGCCCAGCCCGTGACGGGCCAGCATGCGGTAGACGCCGACCTGCATGCCGGAGAGTCCGCACAGGTAGATCAGTCCCCGAGGACCGGCCAGGGTGGGGCGCAGGCTCTCGACGATGCCGTCCATGTACTGGTGCACGTAGGCGCCACGCCCAGGGGTTGCCGCCGACTCCCGGCTGATCACCGTGTGGTAGGTGAAGTTGGGGTGCGCCGCGGCCAGGCCTGCGAACCACTCGTCGTAGATCAGGTCGGTGGTGTAGGGCGTGCCCATCACCAGGGTGATCGACGAGGTCGACGGCCGCCAGGCGGCGCGCGCGGGGGTGCCTTCGGGCGGTCCCACGAGCAACTCGTGGATCATCCCGCGGAAAGGGGCGATGCCCGTGCCGGTGGCCACGAAGACGTAGTCGTGGGCCTGGCGGTCGGTCGGCAGCAGGAACCGCTTGCCGGCCGGGCCGGTCACCTGGACCACATCGCCCGCCTTGCGGTCGCAGAGGAAGTTGCTGCAGACGCCGAGGAACAGGCCGTGGTCATCGGGGTCGTCGCCGGGTCGCTGGGGTTTGCGCTCGTCGATGAGCCGCTTGACCGTGGTGCTCAGCACGCGGCCATGTCCATCCTCACCGTAGCCGGGGCTGGCGATCGAGTACAGGCGGACCTTGTGCGGCTTGCCGTTCGCATCCGTGCCCGGAGGCACGACGCCAAAGCTCTGGCCTGCCAGGAAACGCCCCTCGAGCGGGGTGCCGCCGACATCGATGCACACGTGGCGAACCACGCTCGCCGACTTGCCCTTGGTGCAGAGCGACGTCGACGTGACGACCGCGTCGGTGGGTGCGGTCGGTGGCACCAGGTGCATGGCAGCCTCGGGCATCGAGGGTTCGTTCACGGTGGCATGGTCGCTCATGGGAGGTCGGATGCTACGAGACATAAAATCATCGTCAATGCGTTTGGAAGCCACACGGGCCATCATGCCGATGTCATAATGCGCGAGGTCGCATGGATGCGGCTCCTGAATCCTGACGTGAGGTGAACGATGGCAATGGAATGCTTCGTGATCGAGGGTGGTCAGCGTCTCAGCGGCGAAGTCCGCATCGAGGGCGCCAAGAACGCCGCACTCCCGCTCCTGTGCTGCTCGCTGCTGACCGATGACACGGTCCAGCTCGACAACGTCAGCGACCACGCGGACATCGACAACATGCTGAAATTGCTGGGCGAACTCGGAATGGGCGTGGAGCGCACGCCCGGCCGCATCCGCGTGACCGGCACCGGCAACGACACGTCGGAAGCCAGCTACGAGACCGTGAAGAAGATGCGGGCCTCGATCAGCGTGCTCGGCCCGCTCGTCGCCAAGCGCGGCAAGGCGTTCGTCAGCCTGCCCGGTGGATGCGCCTTCGGTGACCGACCGGTGGACCTGCACCTTCGTGGTCTGCGGGCCCTCGGTGCGAAGATCGAGATGGAGGGTGGCTACATCACCGTGAGCGCCGACCGCCTCAAGGGAGCCACGATCTTCCTGGGTGGCCCCAACGGATCGAGCGTCGGTGCCACCGAGAACGTGATGTGCGCGGCGACCCTGGCCAAGGGCCGGACCGTGATCGAGGGCGCAGCCTGCGAGCCCGAGGTGGTCGACGTGGCGCGCCTGCTGCGCTCCATGGGAGCGAAGATCACCGGTGACGGCAGCCCGCGCATCGTCATCGAGGGCGTGGATGAGCTCTCGGGTGCATCCCACTCGGTGATGCCGGACCGGATCGTGGCCGGCACCTACGCGATCGCGGCGGCCATCACCAATGGCCAGGTCGTGCTGCATGACTTCCCGTACGACAGCCTGCTGTGTGCGCTCGATCGATGGAACGAGATCGGGGTCCGCATCGAGAAGGTCAACGCGGCGGACAGCGATGAACGTTGCAGCGTCCGGGTGTTCAGCGAGCGCTTCCTGCGGCCGACCACGATCACGACCCAGCCGCACCCGGGCTTCCCGACCGACCTGCAGGCGCAGTTCATGGCCCTCCTGACCCAGGCCCAGGGCAATTCGATCATCACCGAGAAGATCTACACCGAGCGCTTCCTCCACGTGGCCGAACTGGCCCGGATGGGCGCCCAGATCCAGCGCAACCAGAACGTCTGCGTGATCACCGGCCGGAGTCCGCTCAGCGGCGCCGAGGTCATGGCCAGCGACCTTCGGGCGAGCGCCTGCCTGGTGCTGGCGGGCCTGGCGGCGGAAGGCGAGACCATCGTGCATCGCGTGTACCACCTCGACCGTGGCTACGCACGCATGGAGCAGGTGCTCAGCCGGCTCGGCGCCAAGGTGCAGCGCGTGCCGGCGGAGCATGTGCGCGAGATCGCGGCGTCACGCGGTCCCGGCCACCGACTGGGCTTGGCGGCGTCGCCGTTCCCCCAGGACGAGGGCTGAAGTCACCGCCACGTTAAGGCTCGGCACGTCGTCGGCCTCGCGCAGGTCGTGCTGGGCCTGCATCGGCAGGTTGACTGTCGTCCCGCAGGCTTCCATGGTGGCCCGGCGCACGCCGGCGCCCTCGGCACCGAACACGAACACGGTCCTCGGTGGCATGGGGACGTCCCAGAGCGGCGTGGCGCCCGCGCAGTCCTCGACCGCAAGGAGCGCGAAACCGTGGCGGTCACGGAGTTCGGCGAGCGCGTCGTGCAGTCTCGTTGCACGGGCCCAGGGCACGGTGAAGGTCCGACCGCTGGCGATCCTGATGGCCTTGCGGTTCAGCGGGTCGCCGCAGCGCTCACTGAGGAGCAGGGCCGCATCGCCGAAGCAGGCAGCGTTGCGGAACAGGCTCCCGATGTTGTCCGTGTGCACGATGCCGTCGCCTGCAAGCACGGTGCAGGCGGCAGGCAGTGCAGTCACGAAGGCACCGAGGTCGGCGCAGGCAGCGTCTTCGCTCTTGCGGCGCTTGGCGCTCGGTTCACCCGGGCGCGAGCAGAGCATGATGGCACCGTCGTGCATCCGGTAGCCGGTGAGGGCCGTGAGCTCATCATGCCCGATGCGGTGGATGACGAGCGGGAAGAAGCCCATCGCTTCGCCGATCTCCTCCATGGCCTCGTCGCACGCGAGCAGCTCGAGCGGCCGCACGCGGGGGGCCATGCGGGCTCGCCCCAGTGCGTCGGCATGCATGGCGTGCAGGGCCCGCCGGATGACCCGAGGGCTCTCGGCGAGGAACAGGCCATCGCCGCGCAGGTCGCTGTCGAAGGCGTTGGCGAAGAAGGGGCTCGGCGCCGTCATGGCGTGCGTGGACTCAGCCGCCGCTGCCGCGGACCAGCGTCTCGTTGTCGGTCGTTCGGTTGACCGCCGCGACCAGTTGCTCGACCTGCACGAAGGGCGGCATCGTCATGAGACGGCGGCGCAGGGCGGTCATGGTCTTCAGCTCGCGCTCGCCCATGAGCAGGTGCTCCTTGCGCGTGCCGCTCGCCGCGAGGTTGATCGCGGGATAGACCCTGCGCTCGGCGATGGACCGGTCCAGGATCAGTTCCATGTTGCCGGTGCCCTTGAACTCCTCGAAGATCACCTGATCCGCACGACTGCCGGTATCGACCAGGCAGGTCGCGATGATCGTCAGGCTGCCGCCTTCCTCCGCCTTGCGAGCCGCGCCGAAGAGTTGCTTGGGCACGTCGAGGGCGCGTGAATCCAGGCCGCCGGACATGGTTCGGCCGCCGGTGGAGTAACGGCGATTGTTGTTGAAGGCACGCCCGAGCCTGGTGAGGCTGTCGAGCAGCACCACGACATCCTTGCCAGCCTCGAAGAGGCGACGGGCACGTTCGATCGCCATGATGCCCATCTGGGTGTGGCGCTCCAGGTCCTGGTCGTTGCTCGAGGCGAGGACCAGGGCGGGCACGTTGCGCCGGAAGTCGGTGACTTCCTCGGGGCGTTCGTCGATCAGGAGGGCGATCAGTTCCACCTGCGGATGATTGTGCTTGATGCCGTGCGCGATCTGCTGCAGCAGGATGGTCTTGCCGGCCTTGGGCGGTGCCACGATCAGTCCGCGTGTGCCGAAGCCGATGGGGCAGAAGAGATCGATGAGTCGGCACGCCGGCGGACAGCCCCGGTATTCCAGGTGCATGCGCGGCTGTGGATCGATGCTCGTGAGTTCGCCGTACGGGGGGCGGGCGGCCCATGCGGACGGCTCCATGCCCTCGACGGACTCGATGCCCACGACCATGCGACGGAGCTTCTTCGGTCCACGTCGCTTGCGCACGCGCACCATCTGCACGTTCACGGTGACCTGGTTGCCGTTGCGAAGGTTGAAGCGCTGCACCAGATCCGCCGGGACCTGGGGCTCGTCGTGCGAGGGCACCCAGCCGTTGCTGCCGAACTGTCGCAGGCGGGCCTCGTTGCCCGACAGCTCGAGGACACCGGTGACCTGCTCGATCGGCGCCGGCGGTTCCGGCGCGTGGTGCGCGTGGCCCGCGCCCTCCCAGGCCTGGTCGTCGCCGGCGTCGTCCTGCTCGCCGTCGCCGTCATCACCGGCCTGATCCGGTGCGGCGTCGAGCACGGCAGTCGTTGCGCCTTGGTGGTGCTGCACGCGTGGCTGCTGGTGTTGCCGGGGGTCCGGTCGCTTGGCGACCGGCGGCGGGGGCGGGGCCAGTTCCGGATTCGCGGCGATGGCTGCTGCCTCGGCTTCCGCCTTGGCGATGCCTTCAAGGTCGGATGGGTCGAACTTCATCCAGGCGTTGCCGACACGCCGGAAGATCGGCTTGACGGTGGGAGCTGCAGGTTCGGCACGCGGCGTGGGATCCACGACACTGCTCGGATCGCCAACGGTGCCATCGTTCAGGGCGTTGGCCTGATCGGCCATCGGAGCGGTGGTGGGCTCAGCGATGGCCGTTGATGCGGCGCTAGTGGTCGCCTTGGTGGTCGCCTTGGTGGTCGCCCTGGTGGTCGCCCTGGTGGTCGCCTTGGTGGTCGCCCTGGTTGTCGCTTTGGTTGCGGTCTTGGTTGCGGTCTTGGTTGCGGTCTTGGTCGTCGCTCGGGCGGCAGTCTTGCTGGGGACCTTGCCGTCGACCTTGCCGTCGACCTTGCTGGTGGCCTTCGTGGCCGCGCGCGTGGTGCGTGACTTGGTCGCCGCAGGCGACGCGGCATCCTTGGTCGCCTTCTTCGTCACCGACCCCGAAGGAGTGCGCGACGCGGTGGGTGACTTGGTTGGGGCGGCCTTGGAGGCCTTGGGCTTGGGCTCCTTCGAGCCCGTCGTCTTCTTGGTGGCCATGCAGAGGAAGGCGCCGCACGAACGGCCGGACCCGCCGCTCAGGCGAGGCCCACGAACCCGAATTCGTTCAGGGTGCGCGCCGCGGGAAACGCAGCGCCTTCAGCTGGAAGTAGAGCACGCACCCGGCGCTGCGTCAAGGCGCGTTCGGGGATTCCCGTGGTTTCCCCATGGCGGTCGGGGATCGCGCCGGCCGAAGGCCCGGCCGCGTGGTCACCCCGGCATCAGGCGTCGGTCGTCGCCGCCTCGTCGGCCACGAGTGCGGCGACGCGGGCATTGTCAAGAAGCAGCGCGATGTTCGCGTCGAGGGATTGCCCGTTGGTGCGCGCCGCGACCTGGGCGAGCAACCATGGCGTGACCAGGTTGCCATCGATGCCCGAGGCGATGGCCTGCGCCGCGAGTTCATCGGCCATGGCGGCCGAGCCGCCGTGATCGAGCGCATGCGCCGTCGGGCACGGATTCGCCAGCACGATGCCCACGTTCGGCAGCAAGGACCAGTGTGCCCGGCAGGTCGCAGCGGCATCCTTCGCCCCGGAGACCGTGGCGTGCAAGGGCAGCGTGCCCACGCCATCCGTGAACTCGGGGAAGGTCGCCGTGCCGAATCCGATCACCGGGACACCCAAGGTCTCGAGGGCTTCGAGGGTGGCCTTCAGATCGAGGATGCTCTTGGCTCCACTCGACACGACGCAGGTCGGCGTGCGCGAGAGCGTGCCCAGGTCGGCGCTGATGTCCAGAGTGTGCGCGAAGCCTCGATGGACCCCACCGAGTCCGCCCGTGGCGAAGTGACGGATCCCTGCGAGGCCGCACGCCACCAGGGTTGCACTCACGGTGGTGCCCGCACAGGCGCGGGCGGCACAGAGCGGGCCCAGATCGCGCACGCTCGCCTTGCGCGCATCGCGGTCGGTGGCGAGGCGTTCGAGGTCGCCGCGCGTGCAGCCGACCCTGAGTGCGCCGTCGACGATGGCGATCGTCGCAGGCACGGCGCCGTGGGTCCGCACGGCACGTTCCATCGCCAGGCTCAGCGACAGGTTCAGCGGCACGCCGACGGCGAAGTCCGGGTGATCGGCGACGACCGGCGGGAGCTCGGTGGCGGGTTCGCGGGGCAGGCCATGCGTGAGCACGGCCGTCTCGAGCGCAACGACCGGGCCCCCGAGGGCGAGGGCGTCGCGGACCTCATCGGCAATCAGGATCGGCCCCTGTGGCATGGATCAGCGCCGACGCGTGGCCAGTCGACCACCGAGTCGCTTGGGCGGCGGGAGCATCGGCACCGCTCCGCCGGGGAACTTGGCCTCGTCGGCTGGATCGACCTTGGTGGTGGTCAGGAGATCGCGTGACTTCGACTCGGCCGAGGCGGCCTTGCGCTGGGCTTCCTCGGCGCGCCGTGCCAGCACGGCCTGCGGGATCGGCCCCGGGGTGAAGTCGCTGTACTCCAGGCGCGGGATCTCGATGTTGGCCAGTCGTTCGACGCCCGTGAGCAGTTCGCCCTGGTCGGGACAGACGAACATCCAGGCCACGCCGTTGCGGCCGGCACGGGCGGTGCGGCCGATGCGGTGGATGTAGACCTCGGGATCCTCGGGAACGTCGTAGTTCACCACGTGGGTGATGTCGTCGACGTCGAGGCCGCGCGCCGCCAGGTCGCTGGCGACCAGCACGCTGAGCTTGCCGTCGCGGAGCCGGTCCATGACCTTGTCGCGCTTGCGCTGGTACATGTCGCCGTGCATCGCGTGGGCATCGATGCCCTTGTCGTTCAGGTAGAGCGTGACGTCGTCGACCGCCTTCTTCGTGCGGCAGAAGACGACCGTCAGCCCGGGTTCCTCGCGGCGCAGGAGGTGCAGGAGCAGGCGGCGCTTGTCCCACGGCTCCACGCTGAGGTAGCTCTGCGCGACCTGCTGCACCGTCAGGCTCTTGGCGACGGTCACGATCTTCTCGGGGTTGCGCATGTAGCTGCGCGCGAGCTTCTCGATCTCATCGCTGATCGTGGCCGAGACGAACACGGTCTGCGGGTGGTTGCGCATGCCGCCGAGGATCTTGCGGATGTCCTCGCGGAAGCCGATGTCCAGCATGCGGTCGACTTCATCGAGCACGGCGTAGCGCACGTGGTCGTAGGTGATCAGGCGCCGCTCGCGCATGTCCATGATGCGTCCGGGCGTTCCGACGATGATCTCGGGGTTGCCCTCCAGCAGCGGGATCTGCTGGCGGATCGGCTGCCCGCCGTAGATCGGGACGGCCTTGAGGCCCGTGCGCCCCCCGAGCTCGTGGAACTCCTTGGCGACCTGGATGGCGAGTTCGCGGGTGGGGACCAGGATCAGCGCCGCAAAGGCATCCCCGGGCTTGAGCATCTGGAGCGCGGGCAGCGCGAAGGATGCGGTCTTGCCGGTGCCGGTCTTCGCCTGGCCGAGGCAATCCTTGCCGGAGAGTGCGATCGGGATGAGCTTCGACTGGATGAAGGTCGGATGCTTGAAGCCGAGCCGGTCGAGGTCGGCCAGGATGCTCTCGTTCAGCCCCAAGTCTGCAAAGGTGGTCTGCGTGTCGAAGATCTCGCTCTTGTCCAAAGTGCCTTCTTTCGGTGCGCGTGGGCGCAGCCCCGTGATACTAATGCACGGACGGCGCAGGGACGCGCACCATGGACTCCACCAGCACGATCACCATCGATCTTCGGGCCATCGGGCGGAACGTCCGTCGGTTGCGAGGCCTGATCGGCCCTGAACGGGCCATGTGCACCGTGCTGAAGGCCGATGCCTACGGGCTCGGTGCCAACCGGATCTGGCCTGCCATGGTGGAGCACGATGTCGACATGCTCGCGGTCTACAGCCTGCCCCAGGCCAACGCCCTGGCCGACGCCGGCTGCACGGCTCCGGTCCTGGTGCTCATGCCGGTGCATCGGCTTGATGCCGATGATGCCGCCCGGCCGCAGTTCATCGCCGGCCAGGTGCACCTCACGATCCACGATGCGGACCAGGCCCGCGCGCTGATTGCCTCGATCCGTGACTCGGGCCTGCGCATGCGGGTGCCCGTGCACATCGAACTCGACACCGGCATGACCCGTGGCGGCGCGCGCCCCGCCGAGGCACAGGACCTGGTGCGACTGGTGCATGCAAGCCGCGAGCTCGAGCTCGCCGGCGTCTTCACCCACCTGGTCGCCAGCGCGAGCGCGGGTGCCACGGATGCGCAGATGCGTTGCCTCGACGAGTGGATGGCGCGGTGCTCGGCCTGGTTGCCCCGAGGGCTGCTGGTGCACCTGGCGAGCAGCCATGCCACGGTCCGGGATCCGGCATCGCATCGCGGCATGATCCGCGTGGGTCTGGCCTGGACCGGACTGGTCGATGACGAGTGGGGGGCCTTCGCTGCCGACGATCCACTGGAGTCGGTCGTCCGTTGGACCACGAGCGTGGTGCAGGCCAAGCGCGTCCCGGCGGGAACCCCCGTTGGATACGGCAGCACCTGGTGTTCGCCGCGCGACACGGTCATCGCGCTGCTCCCGGTCGGCTACGCCGATGGCTATCCGTCGCCGAAGCCGGGACTGCAGCAGTCCGTGCGCATCCACGCGCGTGGTGCCTGGCACACGGTGCCGGTGGTCGGCGCAGTGAACATGGATCAACTGACGGTCGATGCGGGATCCATCGTGGGCAGCTGGGGAGCGCCGCAGGAACTGTTCGGCGCGCCCGTCGAGCTGCTCGGCACCGACCGTCGCCACGTCACGCATCCCCTCGAAGTCGCTCGTGTCGCCGGGCGGAAACCCTACGAAATACTGTGTGGATTGAGTTCGCGCCTGCCACGCGTGCACGAGGGCGCCTTGGTGATCGATCGCTCCGCGCGATCGGTGTCGGTGCCGCGCGCGGCGGCCGCATCGCCGGACGCCGGTGAGTGAGCGACGATGGCTGCTGCGGTGGCCTACCTCACGCAAGCGATGGCCGACCTGGCCCGGCAGCTGGCGTTCGCGCCCGTGCCGGCGGCGCGCAAGCACGTGGCGAACGCGTTGTCGCTGATCGGTGAGCTCGAACCCGACCAGTCGTACCCGATGGGCTTCGTGACCTTCCGCGTGACGGGCTTCCGCGTCGATCGGGGCCTCGATGATCTCGTGCCCGGTGCGGCCATCCGAACCGATCTCTGCACGTTCGTGCTCGAGGTGAGCCGCCGCGCACCCATCGTGCCGGACGAATCGACGGGAGCCGTGGTGACGATCGCGGCGCTCGCCGAACGATGGTCCGTCAGCGAGCGCACGCTCCGCAGATGGCGCCGATTCGGCCTTGCGCTGGAGTGGTTCGGGGGCTTCGGCGAGGAGCCCGTGCTGGGTGTGCGCGAATCGATCGCCAGCGGCGTGCAGGTCCATCATGCGCGCATCGTGGCCCGTGCGGGCAGGTTCAGGCGCTTGGCGCCGAACGAGCGTCGCAGGGTGATCGAAGCCGTCGCGCGCGAATCGTCACGCGCGTCGTCGCTCGCCCAGGCGCAGCGCACCGTGGCGGCGGCGCATGGGATCACGCCCGAGGCCGTGCGACTCATCTGGCAGGCCAGCCGTGCCACGACGGGGCGGGCCGCACGGCCGGATGGCTGGTTCGCCCGTTGTTCGGCGCGAGGCATCCCGATCGCGGAGATCGCCCGCGCTGCGGGCCTGAGCACGGCGCACACCGCGCGCAGGATCGTTGCGGATCGCGCCGCACGGCTGGCACAGACGCTGCCGCATGTGCCGGCCCTGCCGACCTTCGTGCACGCCGAGGCCGCGAGCGTGCTCCTGGGCGCCCCGTGGCTCGAGCACGGCCTGGAGCACGCCGCTCCGGCGGACGTCGCTGCGGCCTGCGTTCTTCGTCCGGAGTCCACCGGGCGCGACTTCACCGCGCTCGCTGCGCTGCGCTTCCTGCTGTGGCGTGCGCGCGCGGGCGTCGTGGGGCCGACCCGCCCGGGGACCGTGGAGCGTGCCGAACTCGACACGCGTTGGGGAGCCATGCTGCTTCGGACGTTGGTTGCCTGGCACACTCCCGGCGTGCTGCAGCGGCTTGCCACCATGATGGAGGCCCCGGTCACGAACCTCCCGGCGGAACCCTTGCGCAAGGCCGTCGAGCTGGCGCAGTCATGCATCGTGCACGCAGCGTTCCAGATCGATCTCTCGACGGTGGCGCCGCATCGGCTGCGGATCGATCGCGTCGCCCAGCTCGCGTTCGAACAGCAGTTGGCTCGCCAGCCGGGCCTCCATGCACCGGGCCGCGCGCCCGCGATGCATCCGCAGCCCATCCACTTGGGCGATGCCGTGCTGCGGGCGTGTCCGTGGGTGAGTGCGGTGGCGCCGGGCTGCGGCCAGCGGACCGGGGCGATGCTGGTGGGGGGAGAGGCACTTGAACTCCTGGCGGCGGTGCATGGTTGGCAGGGGAGCCGCCCTCGAACCATCGACGAACTGGCCGTGCACCATCGGGTCGCGCGCGGTGCCATGCAGGCGCGCGTGGCCGATGCGGCTGACGCGGCACGCCAGGCCTGGCGCGCATCGCGTGCCGCGACATAACGCACAACGCCGCCCATGGGGCGGCGTCGTGGAAGGTTCGGTGATCCCGCAAGCGCGGGTGGCCTGATCAGCGCTTCGAGAACTGGAAGCGTCGACGGGCGCCGGCCTGGCCGGGCTTCTTGCGCTCGACCTCGCGGGCATCGCGGGTCAGGAAGCCGTGCTCGCGCAGCATGCTCTCGAGGTTGGCGTCGTAGCACAGCAGGGCGCGGCCGAGGCCCATGATCACGGCGCCGGCCTGGCCGGTGAAGCCACCGCCGGAGCAGGTGACGCGCACATTGATCTTGCCCTTCTGCGCGGTCTTGTCGAGCACGTTCATGATCGCCTTGCGATCACGATCCTCGACGAAGAACTCGTCCATGGGACGCTCGTTCACCATGAACTCGCCGTTGCCGGCCTTGACGCGCACGCGCGCGACGGCGGTCTTGCGGCGGCCAGTGCCCCAGTACCAACCCTGCGCGTCAGCGCTGCGGGTGGCGTAGGCCTTCTTCGGGGCGATCGTTTCGGTGGTCATTCGTCTTCAGTCCTTCGTTGGTCGTCTGGTCGTTGGTTGGTCGGGTCGGGTTCAGCTGGCCGCAACGGGCTGCTGGGCCTGGTGGGTGTGCTCGGCGCCGGCGAAGACGCGGAGGTTGCGCTGGATGCGGCGGCCGAGGCGGCCGCGAGGCAGCATGCGGATGACGGCTTCGGTCACCATGCGCGACGGGTCGTTCTCCTGCAGGTCGGCGTACGTGCGGACCTTGAGGCCGCCCGGATAGCCGCTCCACTTGCGGAGGGTTTTCTGGTCGGCCTTCTTGCCCGTGAGCACGACCTTCGACGCGTTCGTGATGATCACGCAATCGCCGCAGAGGACGTTGGGCGTGTACTCGGGCTTGTGCTTGCCCATGAGCATGGTGGCGACTTCGGTGGCGAGACGACCGAGGACCTTGCCGTCGGCGTCGATGTGACGCCAGGTGGCGGGAACTTGGCCGGGCTTCGCGTGGTAGGTCTGGCGGGGCATGATGAGGCTCGTTTCCTTGATCCGACCACCGCTCGGAGCGCACCCAGCGCTCGGGCAGTGGAGGATCGAGGAGGATACAGAAATCAACCGTGGCGTCAAGGGAGAAGTGAGTTGGTTATAGGCGGGTGCGGCCCGATCAGGGGCGTCGTGCCGAGGTGAGTGTTGTCAAAGCAATCGCGAAGACAACGATCCGTAGGATGTCCCCATGATCACGACGACCATTGACCCACGACCGCGCCCCGGATCGACCCGTTCCGCCGCCGCAGCCTGGGTCACGATCCTTGCAGGCTGCGTCTGGATGCTCACGGGAGGCTTCGGCATGCTGCGGGAGGAGCCCGAGGCGGACGCAACGGACGCTGCGCCGTCCATGGTGAGCCCGCAGGCTGATGCGGCCATCCAGATGGTCGTTGCCATGAAGTCCATGACCGGAGCCGATGCGATCGGAGCAGGGCTGTCGTCGCTCGATCCGCTGAAGTCCCAGGGCACGCTCGAGCGACTTGCCTTCGTGATCGCGGCACGGTGGATGGATGATGATCAGGCAGCAGCCGATGCGATGGACTCGGTCGAGGCGGAGCACCCGGCCGATGCGATGGTGCGGCAGGTCAAGGCATGCCTCGCGCAGGCGGCGTCGATCGCCCCGCCGGGTGATGGATCGACCGCATCGTTGCCCGAAGGCGTGACCCGGGAGTCGCTCGCACCACTCGGCGCTTCGGCGGCACTGCTCGAGTCGATGGCCACCGGCGACGCCTCGCTCGGGGCACAGGTCGCCGAACGGGCCACGCGCATTGCGTTGGCGGTCGTGGGGTTCATCGGTCTTGCCATCGTGGCGCTGGTCGTGGGCCTGGTCGCGCTCATCATGCTGTCGGTGAAGGCCGCTGGTGGCGCGCCCATGTCTCGGTTGGCGCCGACGCTCCTGGGCCACCAAGGCATCCACATCGAACTGTTCGCGGCATGGGTCGCGTATGAGGTCGTGCTTGGCGTGGTGGCGTCGAACGTGGATCTGGCCGGGCTGGGAACCATCGGCGTGATCACCTTCCAGTCGCTCGGGCTCCTGGCCCTGTGCTGGCCGATCATGCGCGGCATGCCCTGGGGCGAGCTGCGGCGCGAACTTGGCTTGACGATGGGAGCGGGGGGCCTTCGTGAAGTGGGCTGGGGCGTACTCGCCTGGTGCATGGCGATTCCGATGGTGATGGTCGGTTTCGTGATCTCGCTGATCCTGGGTTGGCTCCTCGGTGGTGACCTCTCCAACGCAAGCCATCCGCTCCAGGAAGGCCTGCGCTCGAGCTCGACCCTCGGGATCGTGATCTGGTACCTGGTCGCTGCGGTGGTTGCGCCGCTGCTCGAGGAAATCGTCTTCCGCGGTGGGCTCTACCGGGGTCTGCGTGGGGGAACCTCGGGGCTGCCGCTGCTGGCCAGCATGGTCGTCTCGGCGCTGCTCAGCAGCCTCGTCTTCGCGGCGATCCATCCCCAGGGAGTTCTGTTCGTGCCGATCCTCGGCGCGTTGGCCATGAGCTTCTGCCTGGTCAGGGAGCTCCGGGGCAGCCTGGTGGCACCGATGGTCGGACATGCCCTGAACAACGGGCTGATCGTGACCCTGAACCTGGTGTTGCTCACCTGACGGCGTGAGGATCGCGTGAAGTCGCCACCAGGTCGGACTTGCTTCGGTCAGGTCCGGTAGCATTCTCGTTCGAAGGCATGGATCGCCTTCGGAGGTGCGCGAGAATGAGCTCTCAGGCTGGCGTCCTGGATACCAAGGTCCTCGTCCTCAACCGGTTGTATGCCGCGGTGCGCGTGATCGATGCGTACCGAGCGTTCACGCTCCTGGCCAAGGAGGCCGCCGAGGTCATCTCGGTCGAGGGCGGCTCGTGGGTCGGCTACTCCTTCGACAGCTGGGCCCAGGCTGCCGAGTACCAGCGCCGGTACGAACACGAATCGCACGACTGGGTCCAGACCACGCGCATCGTGATCGCCGTGCCCAAGGTCATCCGGCTGCTCGGCTACGACCGATTCCCCAAGGAACAGGTCAAGCTGAACCGTCGCAACATCTACGCACGCGACGGCAGCCGCTGCCAGTACTGCGGCAGGCACTTCAGCACCAAGGAGCTGACGCTCGACCATGTGGTCCCGCGCGTGCAGGGCGGCGAGAACAGTTGGACGAATCTCGTGTGCGCGTGCGTGAAGTGCAATGCCCGCAAGGGAGGTCGGACCCCGCAGCAGGCGAGCATGCGCCTGATCAAGGTGCCCGTCAAACCCAAGCGAAACCCGGCGATTGCGCTCCGGTTGGGCAGCCCGCGCTACCAGTCGTGGAAGGCCTTCCTCGACGAGGCCTACTGGACGGTCGAACTGTCGGAGTGATGAAGGCGGAACCGTGGCGGCGTCGGGCTGCCGTCACGCGGTCATGCCGTCAGCGTGACCACGGGAACGCCGGGCGGCAGCAAGGACGACACCAGCGCATCGTCGAGCACGCCCTGCCCACGGGGACACGGTCGCACGGACGGTTCGCCGTCGGCGTCGATCGTGCGTTCGAGTCCATGCAGGATGATCGCATCGGCCAGCGGGCCCAGTGTGCCGAGGATGCGCGCCAGGTGATCCTCGGCGTGTGCGAGCATGCCTTCGGTGAGCAGTGCCGCGGGGGCGAGCGCCACGCCGATGCCCTGATGCTCCCGGAGCACACGGAGGGTCGAGTGGAGGTCACTCACCAGATGCAGGGCGTGCGGCACGATCAGCAACCGCTGGCTTCGATCAGCGGCTTGGGTGCACGCTCCGGCCAGCGCAGTGCGGCAGGCCTCGATGCCCGGGGACATCCAGTTGCGCAGGTCGCCCCGGTCAGCCGACCCCGAGAGCGAACCCGTGAACGCGAGCACGCGAGGGGTCTCCCCGGGCCAGGCGCCGGCATCAAGCAGGGTGCCGGGCAGCCACGTGCCCCAGACCGAGCCATCGAGGGTCAGTGCACCGGAACCCACGGCAGCCCAGGCGCCCGCACGCATGTGGATGCCCGTCAGGACCGGGTTGGTCATGTCGAGGGGCCGCGGTATTCGCACCGGCTCGTGCAGGTTTCGTGCACGATGACCTCGGCGAGCATGGGGAGCACCGGATGCAGGCGGTCCCAGACCCAGACCGCGAGCATTTCGCTGGTCGGATTGGTGAGCCCGGGCAGGTCGTTCAGGAGTCGATGGTCGAGCTCGTCGTGCAGGGGGGCCACCGCGCGCTTGATGTCGCCGTAGTCCACGAGGTAGCCGCGTGCGGGGTCAAGCGGCCCCTCGACGACGATGTCGACGCGGAACGAATGCCCATGCATGCGACGGCACTTGTGCCCCTCCGGGAAGGAGGGGAGGAAGTGTGCCGCCTCGAACGAGAACGACTTCGCGAGCCTGATCCGCATGCCGCGGGATCAGGCCTTCGCCTTCGAGCCTTCGCGGTCTTCGCGCAGGCGACGGCTCTTGCCCTGGCGGTCGCGCAGGTAGTAGAGCTTCGCACGGCGCACTTCGGCGCGACGGAGCACGTCGACCTTCTCGACGCGGGGGGAGTTGAGCGGGAAGATGCGCTCGACGCCTTCGTTGGCGACGATGCGGCGCACCGTGATCATCTTGTTGATGCCACGGCCCTTCTGGGCGATCAGCACGCCCTGGAAGATCTGCACGCGCTCCTTGTCGCCTTCGATGATCTTGTAGTGCACATCGAGGGTGTCGCCCACCTTCAGCTGGGGCATGGTGCCTTCGGGCTTGACCTGGCTGGCGACGACGTCTTCGATGATCTTGCTGCGGTTCATGGGATCTCAACCTTGGGCGCAATGGCCCGGATGGCCGTTCAGCATGGGCACGGTGTGCACAGGCCGCTGTGGCGTGGCGACGTGGGCGCATGTCCCAGAGGTCGCGGTTCAAGGAGGTCGGGGCGACGCTCGCGCGTGCGCTCGACCTGCTGCCCGAGACGCCAGGCCGCGATTGCGGCATGGTCACCATCGAGCAGCACGGGGGGAACGGATTGTCCGCGCCACTCGCGCGGACGGGTGTAGTGGGGGCAGTCCAGGAGCGGACGGCCCTGGGGATCACGAAGCGAGAAGCTGTCCTGGGCCGCGCTGTCCTCGTGGCCGAGGACACCGGGTTGCAGGCGCGCGATGGCATCGACCACGAGCATGGCGGGGAGTTCGCCACCGGAGACCACGAAGTCTCCGATGCTCACTTCCTCGAGCCCGAGCGAGTCGATCGCGCGCTGGTCGATGCCTTCGTAGTGACCGCACACGAGCATGACGCGCGGCGAGGAAGCGAGTTCCTCCACGAGCGCCTGCGTGAGCGGCCGGCCGCTGGGCGAGAGCAGGATGCGACGCGCGGGGCGCGCATCCATCGCCTGGACGGCATCGACGGCATCGGCCACCGGGCCGGCCATGAGCACCATGCCGGGACCACCGCCGAACGGACGGTCGTCGACCTTCTGGTGCTTGTTGTCCGCCCACGCACGGATGTCGTGCGTGTGGACCTCGAGCGCCCCGGACGAGATCGCCCGCCCGGTCATGCTGGCGTGCAGCACGGCGGGGAACATCTCGGTGAAGAGCGTGAGGATGTCCAGGCGGATGGCCATGGCGCAGCGTGGTCAGGTCACTTCTTCGCGGGGGCGGCTGCGGGCTTGAGCTTGGTGTGGCCGCGGGCGCGCGTGACCTCGTACTGCTTCGAGATCGGGCGCTTGCCCTTGCCGACCGTCGGCGTGATGCTGGCGCGCTTGAGCAGGTCGACCACGGTCTCCGACGGCTGTGCGCCGACCGACAGCCAGTGCACGATGCGATCGGCGTTGAGGTTCCACTGCTTGCCTTCGGGGCCGAGCGGATCGAACCAGCCCAGGGCCTCGATGACTGCGCCGTCACGCGGCGAGCGCTTGTCCATGGCGGACAGGCGATAGAACGGACGATGGATGCGACCCATCTTCTTCAGGCGAAGGACGACCATGTGATGACTCCGTGTTGCGCTTCCCTCGGGGCGCCCCATGCCACAGTGGCGAGGGGTCGCTGGCCGGGCGAGCCGTGGAGCCCTGCGACGGGAGGTCGCTTTGGATGGGGCCGTGCGGCGCGCCTTTGGGACGCGGATGCGAGCTGAGCAGTGTACGGCTCCGCCGCCCTGCCGCAAGGGCGGGGGCGAGCTTCCTGATGCGAGCCGTGGGCATGGAACGGGAGCCCTGCTCGCGGGTGAACAGTCCACGCATTATCCGACCATGCGGTGTACCGTGCTGTCATGACGAGTGGCTGGTGGGTTCACGAGTGGTATCGCGAGTACGGCGCGTGGATGGTGGCCGGCTACGCCCTGATCGTGATCTTCAGCATCACGCTCCATGAGTTGGCGCACGGTTGGGCTGCGATCTGGCAAGGGGACCGGACGCCGATCGAGCGTGGACACATGACCTGGAACCCCCTCGTGCACATGGGGTGGGCGTCGCTGCTGATGTTCGCGGTGGTGGGCATCGCCTGGGGCCTGATGCCGGTCGATCCATCTCGGATGCGCCATGGTCGTCGCAGCATGGGCTGGGTGGCGCTCGCGGGACCGATGGTGAACGTGCTCATCGCGTTCGTCGCGCTCACGGTGCTTGCAGTCGCGTTGGCGAAGCACCTTGCCATCGGCGAGCGGGCCACGTTGCTCCTGTGGCGGGCCGGCTACATCAATGTGGCCTTGGCGATCCTCAACCTGCTGCCGGTCCCCCCGCTCGATGGTTCGCGCATCGCGGCGGGGGTGTCGATCAAGGCGTACGGTTTTTTCAATCGCCCCGAGGTGGCGGGCGCATCGATCTTCGTGTTGCTGGCGATCGTGTTCCTGGGCGGTGGCGGCCTGATCTTCGACGGAGCAGGCGCCGCCTCGAAGTGGTACCTGGCCGTTGCGGAGCGGTTCCTGAACGGTTGATCCGGAGCCTTCAGATGGCTCGGTGGACGATCTCGCCGGCGACGACCGTCATGAGCACGCGCGGCGGGGCGTGCACCCAATCGGCGGTCCGTGGATCGCGATCGAGGATCGTGAGGTCGGCAGGAGCCCCGTGCTGCAGGGTGCCGCATCCCTCCGGGAAACGCAGCGCTTTCGCGGCATCGAGCGTGTAGGCGAGCAAGGCCTCGGAGGCGGTGAGCGACTGCTCCGGTGCCACGATCGCGCCGGTTCGGTCGATCCCGGTGATCGCGGCGCGCATGCCCGCCAGCGGACAGCAGGTCACGATCGGCCAGTCGCTGCCGAAGACCAGCCGCGCGCCGGCATCGGCGAAGTCGCGGAAGCGGAAGAAGCGATCCATCCGCGAGGCGCCCAGGCGTGACGGGGCGCTCGGTGCGTCGTCCGCCTTGTGCAGGGGCTGCATGCTGATGATCCGGTCCGCGCATCGGGCGATGTCCGACCGGCATGCGGTCTGGGCATGCTCGATGCGGCCGATCCGTCGGTCATCGCGCTCCAACGCATCGAGCGCGGCGGTGAAGGCCGCATCGCCGATCGCGTGCATGCTCGGGCTCAAGCCGTTGGCCAGGACATGTTCCGCCCAGTCGCGCAGCAGGCCATCCGCGGCGAGCTCGGTCCACAGCCCGCGCGTGGAGGGCTCGTCGGCGTACGGTTCGTGCATGCGCGCGGTGCGGGAGCCCAGCGTGCCGTCGACGAAGCTCTTGTAGCCGACGACCCACAGCCGGTCGCCGCCCTCGAACGTCACGCCGGGCGTCACGTCGAGTGGCCAGTCGCGATCCAGCAGCGTGACCGCCATGCGCAGCGGCAGATCATCGCGGCGCGGTGCCAGCACATGCTGGAGATCGATGCCGTACTCCATGCTGCCCACGCCGGTCACGCCGAGCGCATGCAGGTGGCGCACCGCGGCATCGAGCGCTGCGCGGCGTTCGTCGACGCTCGGCGCCGGGATGGCGGGCTTCGCGATGTGCCATGCAGCCGCCTCGCGCAGCAGTCCGGTGGGTGCCCCCGAACCGTCGCGCACGATCTCGCCGCCGTCGGGAGTCGACGACAGGTCCAGCCGGGCCATGACGCTTCGGCTGACCACGCAGGCATGATGGTCCATGCGCCACGCCACGACGTGCCGGTCATCGAGCCCGTCGAACCAGGACGCCGTCGGCTGTTCGCCGCCCCAGCGATCCTCGTTCCAGCCGTGCGCGATGAGCCAACGGCCGGCATCGAGCCCGGCATGACGGTCCCGCACACGGCGCTCGACCTCTGCACGGCTGGTGCAGGTGGAGAGATCGAGCATCTCCAGTCCGAGTCCGCCGAGGATCAGGTGCAGGTGGCCATCGATCAGCCCGGGCACGGCGAACGCCCCGGCGGGCAGATCGATGACCTGCGCTCCCGGATCGTGGTCGACGATCGTGCCGTCGGACCAGTGCACGCCGTGACGGTCGCCCGAAGCCGGGCACCACACGGGAACGTCCATCGAAACGGCTTGGGCCATCGCCCTATCCTAGGAGCATGAACGACCGACGAATCGTGCTCCGCGCCTCGCTCCTCGCCTCGCTGGCGATGGCCGCGTGCAGTGACGCGAAGCCCAAGCCGCCTGCTCCCGCGGGGCCCCGGCCACCAGCGGCGCAGTCGCCCGCGCCGGCTGGATCAAGCAGCGCGCCGGCCCCCGGTGCGGCGGCGAAGGGTGCCGACGGCGCCGCGCCGGCGTGGCCCCTCAGCAGCGCCACGAGCGATGCCACGGTGATCGAAGTCGGGGGTTTGAGCTTCCCGAAGCCGACGACGTGGCAGTGGCAACTGCCCACGATGCAGTTCCGCACGCTCCAGTACTCCGTGCCCGGCCCCGGAGGCGAGGATGGTGGTGCGGCCGAACTCGTCGTCAGCCTGTTCGCAGGCGGCGATGGCGGGCCGATCGATGCCAACATCGAACGGTGGGTGCGCCAGTTCCGCGGCAGTGACGGCGGCGCCATCGTTCCCGTGCGCGAGGACACCACGGTCGCCGGGATGAAGGTGGCGCTGATCGAGCTCAAGGGTGCGTACCAAGGCATGGGTGCAGCCGCACCGCGCCCGGGCCAGATGCAGTTCGGCGCGATCGTGCAGGCTCCAGGTCGAAATGTGTTCCTTCGATTGAACGGACCGGAACGCACGGTCGAGCTGCACCGCAAGGACTTCCGGGCCATGGTCGACGGGCTGCGCGCCGATCTGGCTGCACCGGCTGCGCCGTGATCGGCTCGGCCGCGTGCGGGCGTGCATGAACGGCCGCGGGCCGACCGGACGATCCGGTCGGCCCGCGCTGGTCGTGCCCGGGATGTCCGTCAGCGCTTGCCGGCGGCCTCGAAGCGCTTGTTGACCTCGTTCCAGTTGACCACGCCCCACCACGCAGTGATGTAGTCGGGACGACGGTTCTGGTAGTTGAGGTAGTACGCGTGTTCCCACACGTCGAGGCAGAGGATCGGCGTGCCTTCGCAGTCGCTGATCCCGGCCATGAGGGGGTTGTCCTGGTTGGGGGTCGAGCAGACCGCGAGCGTGCCGTTGGGCATGACGCACAACCACGCCCAGCCCGAGCCGAACCGGCCCGTGCCCGCCGCCGCGAACTTCTTCTTGAACTCGTCCATCGAACCGAACGCGGCGTCGATCGCCGCGTTGAGCGCGCCGCTCGGCTGGCCGCCGGTGCCCGGCGCCGCCATGAGCGACCAGAACATCGTGTGGTTCCAGGCTCCGCCGCCGTTGTTGCGCACCGGATTGCGCAGGCCATCGGGCAGCGAGGCGATCCGACGGCAGAGCTCGTCCAGCGTCAGCCCGTGCAGGTCGGCATGGGGCTCGAGCGCCGCGTTCAGGTTGGTGACGTACGCGTTGTGGTGCTTGGTGTGGTGGATGTTCATCGTGCGTGCGTCGATGACGGGCTCAAGCGCGTTCTCGGCGTACGGCAGCGGCGGAAGGGTGAACGGATGGTGGTTGCTCATGGACGCAGTCTAGGCCGCGCCGTGTGGCGGTGTGGCGCGGGTCCCGCCGGCATGACGGGTGCGCTCAACGCAGTTCGAGCCCATCGAAGCCGAACTCGATCCCCTCAGGCAGGTTGCGTGCGTCGCGCTCGTGCAGCACGTCGTGGGTCATGTGCACGAGCACGGTGCGCCGAGCGCCGATGCGCGAGGCGGCATCGATGGCCTGGTCGATGGAAAAGTGCGTGGGATGGGACCTGAACCGGAGTCCATCGAGGACCAGGGTCCGCGCGCCCGAGAGGTGCCGCCAGGACTCGGGTGGGATCCCGTTCACGTCGGTGGCGTAGACCAGCGGGAACAGCGGCCCCGGACCATCGAACCTCCACGACAGGATCGGCAGTCGGCCGTGCAGCATCGACACGGCGGTGGCGCGGATCCCGTGGCAATCCAGCGCATCGCCCGGCGCGATGCGCACCGTGGCCAGATCGGCGACCCAGCTGTCGTTGGCGTTGCGCCCGCGGTCGAAGATGTGGGCGTAGATCCGGTGGACCTCGTCGATCGTGCGTGCATCGCCGATGACCGGGATCGAGGTGCCCATGAGTGCGTTGTAGCGGCGGACCTCGTCGAGCCCCCAGACGTGGTCGACGTGGCTGTGCGTGAGCAGGATGTGGTCGGCGCGATCGATGCGGTGCGCGAGCGCCTGCTGACGGTGGTCCGGGCCGACATCGAGCAGCACGGTTCGCCGCACGCCGCCCGCATCGAGAAAGCGCAGCATCGCCGCGGTGCGCAGGCGCCGGTCGCGGGGATCATCGCTCGTGCAGGTGTCGCACCCGCACCCGATCAGCGGCACGCCGGCCGAGGTGCCCGTGCCCAGCAGCGTGAGGACGGCCTCGGGATCGCGGGCGCCATCATGGGTGGATCGCGCGGGACGGTCGCGTTCAGCCATGGGCGAGCGCTCCGCGCAGCCGGCGAACCGCCAGGGCCGGATCGGTCGCGGCAAGCACGGAACGGCTCACGGCAACGCCTCGGCACCCGAGCGCCGCGAGCTCGCGGGCCCTGGCCTCATCGATGCCCCCGATCGCCAGGTGCGGCACTCCGGGGTGCTCCGCGAGGAAGCGCAGGAAGTAGGAGGGGCCTGCGATCGGCAGTCCATCCTTGGTGCCCGACGGGAACATGCATCCCACGCCGCAGTAGGACGCTCCGGCGGCCACCGACTCGGAAGCCTCGTGCGGATCGTGCGTGCTCGCACCGATGAGCAGCGTCGAGCCGGCGATCGATCGTGCCGCGGCGATCGGCAGGTCACCCTGGCCAAGGTGGACACCGTCGGCATCGCTGGCCATGGCCACATCGATCCGGTCATTGATGATCAGGCTCGCAGCGGCGGACCGCGTGAGGTCGCGGAGCACGCGGGCGCGCGCGAGGAGTTCGGCGGCGTCGAGTTCCTTCTCGCGCAGCTGGAGGCAGTCCGCGCCGCCGTCGAGCGCTGCCTTCGCTGCATCGAGCCACGGCATGGCGCAGATCGACTCCGTCACGAGGACGCAGACCGCCCACTGCCGCGGCGCGCTCCCGGCGAGCCGAAGCGCAAGGTCGCGCGCGAGGTCGTAGGTGCGGTAGCGCACGCGCTCGATGCGAGGTGCGGCGACGGCGTCGTGGAGCTTGAGGGACTCCTCGAGCGAGCGCAGCGCCTCGGAGGCGCGCGAGGCGTTGGCCACCGCCAGCGCATGGAGGTTGGGCCTGGCCTGCTCCGCGGCGCCGGTGAGGGTGGTGCCGACATCACCCCGGGCATCGCGCGACGACAGCAGGAGGGCGGCATCGATCCCACCCAACGCCTGCGTGATCGCATGGCGCGAGGCCTTGAAGCCCTCCGCAAGCCCTGGGTCACCCACCGCGAAGCGGGCCAGGTCCTCGAGCACGCGGAGCGCCTCGAGGGCCCGATTGCGGTTGGCATCGATGATGCGGAGGATCGCGGACACGGTTTCCTGCAGCGTAGGCCGGGGTTTCGCGCACGGCGGCGGCCCGGGACGGACGCTACCATTTCCACCCCTATGGCACAGATCCGCGAGATCAAGAAGCGCATGGTCGCCGTCCGCACCATCCAGCGCATCACCAAGACCATGCAGATGATTGCGACCGCCAAGTTCACGGCGTCGCTGGCCCGGGCCAAGGCCACCCGGCCCTACACCGATCGCATCCGTCAGCTGGTGGGCGAGGTCGCCGCCGCGGCGGGTGACGTGTCGCATCCGCTGCTGCAGGGCGGCGGCTCGTCAGGCAAGGTGCTGGTGCTCGTCATCGGCAGCGACCGTGGTCTCTGCGGCGCCTACAACGGCAACGTGCTGCGTACGGCCATGGTCCGCATCAAGGCACTCAAGGCCCAGGGCAAGCAGGTGGTCCTGCACACGGCCGGGAAGAAGGCCTTCGCCTTCTTCAAGTACCAGCAGATGCTGCCAGAGGAGCGGTTCACCTTCGGTGACCGACCGAAGTACGAGGACATCCAGGCGCTGGCCGAGCGCTACATGGATGCCTTCATCGCCGGCGGGTTCGAGCAGGTGGTGATCTGCAGCATGCGCTTCGTCAGCAACTCGCGCCAGATCGCCGAGGCGGTGCAGCTCCTGCCCCTCTCGATGCCCCAGACGGCGCAGGGCGCGCCCAGCGCGTCGTACGAGTTCAGCCCCGGCGCCGGCGAGATCCTCGACGACCTCCTTCCGCGCAGCGTGAAGGTCAGCCTGTTCCAGGCGTTCAACGACGCCGTCGTCAGCGAGAACGTCATGCGCATGGTCGCCATGAAGGCCGCCACCGACAACGCGTCCGGCCTTGGCCGCACGCTCAAGCGCAACTACAACCGTGCCCGCCAGGCGCGCATCACGACCGAGCTCACCGAGATCGTGTCGGGCGCCGCGGCGCTCGGCTGAACCATCAGCCCAGCATGCAACTCGAGGCCCGCGCCGACCGGCGCGGGCTTCGTCGTTTGGGCGTGTTGGGGAAGCGTGTGGGCCCACATGGGCCTTTGGAAAGGAGCCAGGCTGCCAAAGTGGATGCGAGTTGTGCGCTCCGCGCCGTCCTCGCGCGCCCTCGGGCGCGGGTGTGTGCTCCGCGCCGTCCTCGCGCGCCATCGGGCCCTGGCTGCGCGGACGCGCTCGCTCCACCAGGTTTCGCTCGCGCTCACGTCCGTCGCTCGGCGGGGCGGGCACCCGCCTCCGAATGCGCTGCTTGTGCCGCCCTCGCGACTCCCAAAGCCGCGCAGCGCCGGGCCGCTCGGTCGCTGCGGACGGCGCGTCGCTGTCGGACTGACCGCGCGTCATTCAGTGATCACCATGCGGCCGTCGCGGAACAGGGGGCGCGGCATGCCTCGCAGAGCGAGTTCCGCAGCCTGCGAGGAAAGCTGGCGCGCAGCAGTGCACAGTGACCACGGGGTGACAGACGCGCCAGTTTCTGAGCAGGCGAGGACTGT
>JAIXYQ010000013.1 GCA_027490145.1 Planctomycetaceae bacterium | reverse complement strand
CGCGCTCACGTCCGTCGCTCGGCGGGGCTGGCACCCGCCTCCGAACGCATCGTTCGTGCCGCCTTCGCGACTCCCAAAGCCGCGCAGCGCAGGGCCGCTCGGTCGCTGCGGACGGCGCGTCGCTGATTGATTGGCCGCGTGGCAGTCGTGATCACTGTTGCGGCCGTCGCGGAACAGGGGCGCGGCATGCCGCGCCCAATGGGAGCGACAGCTGCGAAAGCCGTATCCGAGGCGGTCAGCGCAGCTGCACGAGCAGCTCGACCTCGACGCTCGCACCGAGCGGGAGGGCGATGCTGCCGACGGCGGCGCGGGCATGACGCCCCGCTTCGCCGAAGACCTGTTGGAGCAGATCACTCGCGCCGTTGGCCACCTTGGGCTGCTCCGTGAAGCCCGCATCGCTCTGCACGAAGACCCCGACGCGCAGCACGCGCTCGATCATGTCCAGACCGCCGGCGGCGTCCGCCGCGACAGCCAGCGCGTTCAGGGCGCACTGGCGAGCGGCCTGCTGCGCCGACTCGATCGAGCATGCCGACGGAACCGGTCCAGTCGTGGTCAGCGCTCCATCTCGGAACGGGAGTTGTCCCGAAATCCAGACCAGGTTGCCGGACCGTGCGAAGGGCACGTAACTGGCAACTGGCTTCGGTGCGGGCGGGAGGACGAGGCCAAGGGCGGACAGCGCTTCGGACGGAGTGGGCATGAAGCAACGGTACCGGCAGCCGGCCAACAGAGTGAATTCCGGACCATGATGCGACCCCTCCGACTTGACCGACGTACGGTCTGATGTAAAGTTTGTGCGTGGCCCTCGGGTCACAGGTCTGCCGCGGCTCGTTTCCCAAGCTGTACTTCTTCGACCGGTTTCGGTCACCCCTTGTTTCGCCGCAGCAGCCGACATCCTGGCTCGAATCGCATCAGCCATCTCCAGTTCCGTGCTGGGGGCCCAATGCGGTTCCGCTGTGTGCCTTGAAGCCTCGAGTTCATGTGAGGTTGGTTCATGCGCGCATGTCCCGTGAGAACCTTGCCTTAGGGCAATGGCTGGCGTGGCGTGGGTGTTCCATGATCCGACCGTCGTGCGATCCGTTGGGATCGCACGGAGGAGGTATCGGACGTTCCGGTGCCCGTTCCACGATTCAACGGTTGAACACCCAAGGTGGGTGTCCGACCGCGGCCGGTGCCCCGCCGCACCGAGCCAAGCAAGGAGATTCGCAGTCATGAAGAAGACCCCCCGTGCCTTCACCCTAGTCGAGCTGCTGGTCGTCATCGCCATCATCGCGGTGCTGGTCGGCCTGCTCCTCCCCGCGCTGGCCAAGGCCCAGCAGCAAGCCAAGTCGGTCAAGGACCTGACCCAGGTCCAGAACATCTACAAGGCCTGGCTGACCGCGGCGAACGAACTGGAGCGCAACCGCCTTCCCACCCCCGGCTACGCCAACCGCCTCGCCTTCAACGGCGTGCAGGTTCCCGGCCAGGGCAACGAGGACGTGGCCCGCAACAACTCGAAGAACCTGTACTCGCTGTGCCTCGCCCGCAACATGTTCAACACCGAGATCCTCATCGGGCCGACGGAAGTGAACACCGTGGTTCAGGAGTACCGGGGCACCGCGGCCAACAACTTCGGTGGCTATGACTTCACGCAGTACAACCCCGCCCAGGACAAGTACTGGGATGAAGGCTACTCCGCCCAGATCGCCGGCAGCGGCGGCGCGCAGTGCAACACCTCCTACGCGCACCTGGCCATCATCGGCCTGCGCAAGAACCTGGTGTGGTTCAAGGCCTTCTCGCCGGATGGCGGCCAGCGTGGCATGATCGGCAACCGTGCCTGGCAGATCACGTCGGAGGCCACCCCGCTCGCCGGCGATGCGTTCTCCAAGAGCCCGACCCTGCGCCTGCACCAGGACGAGAAGAACTGGGAAGGCAACATCGTCTACACCGACGGCCACGGCGCCATGGCCGAAGGTCCCTTCGGTGAGGTGCAGTACCGCTGCGGCAACAGCGAACTCAAGAAGGACATCCTTCACTTCTGCGAGTGGGGCAACGACGGCGTCGGCTGCTACTCGTCGTCGGGCCCGGGAGCCGGCCCCGGCACGCCCAACGGAGCGACCAGCGGCGACACCTGGCTCGGGATCTTCCCGAACAACGTGACGGCCACCGCCATGATCCCGGCCTTCGATGCCCTGCTGCCCTGACGTTCGGCAGTTCGCACCCAACCTTCAACCCACAAGCAATTCCACAAGCCTTCATTCAAGGAACACGCCATGAAGAACTCTCGTGCATTCACCCTGATCGAGCTGCTGGTCGTGATGGCCATCATCGCGCTGCTGCTCGGCATCCTGCTCCCGGCGCTCGCCAAGGCCCGTGCCACCGCACGCCAGGTCAAGTGCTCGACCCAGCTCCAGCAGATCCACAAGGCCCTGCTGGTGCAGGCGATCGAAAACCCCGGCCAGGCCTTCCTGCTGCCCGGTGAAGTGAATCGTCAGGCGATCAACGGCCAGCAGATCAAGGGCCGCGGCGCGCAGGACGAAGTCAAGAACAGCCACGCCAACCTCTGGTCGTGCGCCATCGCGCTGAACATGTTCAGCCCGCAGGTCCTCGTCAGCCCGTCCGAGATCAGCGGTAACGTTGCGGTCGCCACGAACTACAACCAGAACGCCTACCAGCCCTCGCAGGACCGCTACTGGGACGGCGACACGGCTCAGGGCGACGGCAGCGTGGCGGCCACCCGTTCGGTGACCACCAACCTGCAGGCCAAGTGCAGCACGTCGTACGCCTGCATGGTGCTGCTCCCGAGCACCGAGCGCCGCACCAAGGAATGGCAGAACTCGGGCAACTCGCGCCACGCGGTGCTCGGCAACCGTTGCGGCAACATCGTCAGCGCAAACGGCTCGCAGTCGGTCGACCCGACCTCGAAGACCCTCGAGATCCACGGCGCCCCGAAGACCTGGGAAGGCAACATCTGCTACAACGACAACCACGTGAAGTTCGAGGCGTCGTTCGTTCCTGAAGGCGTCGACGCCATCACCTTCGGCGGCCAGACGGGCGTCCTGGACAACCTGTTCCAGGGCCAGACCGGCGACCCGGCCTCGGGCAAGCGTTCGGACATCTACATGGCGATCGTGTCGCAGTGCGCAGGCAGCGCGGGCAACATCACCCACACGCTGTCGGCTCCCGACTGACGCATCAGGACCCGCATGATTCCCCAAGGGGCCGGCCACGCGCCGGCCCCTGTTCGTTTGGGGAGATGGGAGGCGGGAGGGCCGCGCATACCATCTCGATCGATGCGCGACGTCGCCACACTCCCCCGCACGCGATCGATGCATCGATGGTTCGCGTCGCTGATCACGGTGGCCGCGCTGCTGGCTGCCGGACGTGCGGACGGGCAAGCCCCGCCCGACGGGGGCGCTCCCACGGCCGTCCCCGCCTGGCGCCACGCGGCCACCGTCGGCGTGATCGAGATCCACGGCGAGATCGACGCGATCACCAAGAGCACGCTGCAACGACGCCTCGAGCGCGCCGCGAAGGACGGCTGCGACGCCGTCGTGCTGGAGCTGGACACGCCCGGCGGTGAGGTCGGGGCCACGCTCGACATCTGCTCGATCATCAAGTCCGAGGCGCCGGCGAACACCGTGGCCTGGATCCGCCCCAAGGCGTACAGCGCAGGCACGATCATCGCGCTGAGTGCCCGCGAGATCGTGGTCGCCCCGGCGGCGAGCTTCGGCGACGCGGCGCCGATCACCGGGCTTCCCGGACTGGGGCTGGTCGGCCTGCCTCCGACGGAGCGCGCGAAGATCGAGGCGCCGATCATCGGCGAGGTCGTGGACAGTGCGCGGCGGCGCGGATACGACGAGCGATTGGTCCAGGCGTTCGTGCGGCTGGGCTCGGAACTCTGGCTGATCGAGCGCGACGACGGCATCCGCGCCGTGGTGGATGCGACCGAGTACGAACGCGCGGTCGGAGCGGAGCCGGACCGGGACGCGCCGATCTCGCTGCCCGCGGCCACGGAGTCATCGGGTGCCTTGCCGCAGGCGCTGGTGCGCGGACTGGTTGGCGATCAGGACGTGCTGCAGTCACCCGCCCGCGAGGCGCTCGCGACGCGCGAACCCATCCCGGCGTCCGAACGCGGTCGATGGAGGCCGCTCGGGCAGCTCGTGGCGAACGACGCCCTGCTGGTCGTTCGTGGCGATGAGGCCCGCGCCCTGGGGCTTGCCGCGGGCGAAGTCGATGGTGACGATGGCGTGCGTGCATGGTTCGGCGCCACCCGACTGATCCGTTACCCCGAGTCGTGGTCCGAATCGCTCGCACGAGTCCTGATGCAGTGGCCGATCCAGCTCCTGATGGTGGCGCTCGTGGTGATCTTCGGCGTGATCGAGTTCTTCACGCCTGGCTTCGGGGTCGCAGGCGGCATCGCCGCTGCAGCCTTGCTCGCCCTCGTGGGCGCACCGCTCGTTGCCGGCTTGTCGCAGTGGTGGACCCTGCTGGCGGTGGGCGTGGGGATCGCAGCGGTGCTCGCCGAAGTCGCCACGCTGTTCTCCGGTGGGATCGTCGGGCTCATCGGTGCCGGTTCGATCCTCGCCGGATTGCTGGGCTTGTTCGTGAGCGATGGGCTCTCCACGCCCGAAGGCCAGGACCAACTGGCTCGCGGATTCGCCGTTGTGCTCGGCGGCGTCCTGCTCGGTGCCTTCGGCGCATGGATCGCCGCTCGACTCCTGCCCCGATGGGGTGTGGCGCGCCTGTCGGTGCTCGAGGCCACCCTGGGCGGGGGAACCGTGCGCGCGCCCATCGAACGATCCGGGTTGCCCGCTCGCGGCAGCGCTGGCACCGCCACCAGCGTGCTGCGACCCTCGGGTCGCGTGACGATCGACGGCGAACCCTTCGATGCCGTCTCCGCCGAGGGCTTCATCGAGGCAGGCACCCCGATCCGTGTCGTGGGGCACCACGGAGAAGCGGTCCTGGTGGAACGCGCACCGTGATCGACCATCGCCCACGACGGCAGGACGCATCGCCACCATGATGGATCAACCACTCATCTTCGCCCTGCAGCAGGCGGCGACGGCCGCGGACGGGACCTACCTCTTCGTGTCCATCGGCCTCTTGGTCATCGGCCTCGTGCTCTTCGTGCTGGAGTTCTTCATCCCCTCCGGCGGGCTGCTCGGCCTGCTCACCGCGGTTGCCATGCTCGGCTCGATCGGCTCGATGTTCGCCTTCAGCACGGGGTGGGGCCTGATCTACGGCGCGGTCCTCCTGGCCAGCGCGCCCTTCGCGATCGTCCAAGCCATCAAGGTCTGGTCTGGCTCGGCGCTCGGTCGGCGCGCGATCCTCTCCGCCGAGGCGGACCGCGTGCCGCGACGGGACGAGGACGGCGATGAGATCGTGACCCCCCGCGCACGGCCGCAGGTCGAGAAGGGCACCGTGGGCATCACCGCGACGGTGCTGCGTCCCGTCGGGTTCGTCGAGTTCGACGGTGTGCGGATCGATGCCGTGGCCGAATCAGGGTTCGTGGCCGAGGGCGCGCGGGTGATGGTGGTGGGACACGTGGATGGACAGCCCAAGGTTCGCGCCGTGCAGTCGCCTGCTTGAACCAAGCCCAGGCTCGGACGGCGTGACGGCCCGGCTCACCCGATGTTGGCTGCCCCGGGCGGGGTGCTGCCGTCGGCTACGCTTGCGGCATGAACCCCCTCTTCCTCGCGCTCGAGCCCTGGGCATGGATCGGCCTGGGCGTGCTCGGCCTCATCGGCCTCGTCCTCTTCATCATCGTCAGCAAGTACCTGGGGCTCTGGCTGCAGGCCATGCTCTCGGGTGCCAGCGTGGGTCTGATCGACCTCATCATGATGCGGTTGCGCAAGGTCGACCCCGCCGTCATCGTGCTCAACCGGATCAGCGCGAAGAAGGCCGGCATCGACCTGGCGACCAACATGCTCGAGGCCCACTACCTGGCCGGCGGCCGCGTGACCAACGTGGTGCGCGCGATGATCGCCGCCGAGAAGGCCAAGATCGACCTGCTCTGGGACCGGGCCGTGGCGATCGACCTGGCCGGACGCGACATCGTCGACGCCGTCAACACGAGCGTGAACCCGAAGGTCATCGACTGCCCGAGCCGCGCGAGCGGCAAGAACACCATCGATGCCGTGGCCAAGGACGGCATCCAGCTGCGCGCCAAGGCGCGCGTGACCGTGCGCACCAACATCGCCCGTCTCGTGGGCGGTGCCACCGAGGAGACGATCATCGCGCGCGTCGGCGAAGGCATCATCAGCACGATCGGCTCGGCCGAGGACCACAAGAGCGTGCTCGAGAACCCCGACCGCATCTCCAAGACGGTGTTGGCCAAGGGCCTCGACAGCGGAACGGCGTTCGAGATCCTCTCGATCGACATCGCCGACGTGGACGTGGGCGAGAACATCGGTGCGCAGCTGCAGGCCGCGCAGGCCGAGGCCGACACCAAGCGCTTCCAGGCCCAGGCCGAACAGCGTCGCGCGCTCGCGGTGGCGCAGGAGGCGGAGTTCCAGGCCGAGGCCCAGAAGAACCGCGCGGTCGTCATCCTGGCCGAGGCGGACATCCCCCGTGCCGTGGCCGAGGCCTTCCGCAGCGGCAACCTCGGCGTGATGGACTACGAGCGCCTGAAGAACCTGCAGGCCGACACCGGCATGCGTCAATCGCTCGGGAAGCCCTGATCGGCGACGGCGGGCGGCATGCCCACGCTCTTCGTCGTCGTTCCCTACTTCAACGAGCCGCGCACGCTCGGGCCGTGCATCGATCGGCTGCAGGCCGCCCCGCTTCCGACGGGGTGGTCGCGGCACATCGTGCTCGTCGATGATGCCAGCGCGCCGGCCGGACGCTCCGCTGCCGATGTGATCGCCGCGTCGGGTCGACCGGGCCTGGATCTGCTGCGCCATGCCGTCAACGCCGGCAAGGGTGCGGCGCTCATGACCGGCTTCGACTGGGTGCTGTCGAGGGCTTCGGACGACGATGCCGTCCTCGTGCATGACGCCGACCTCGAGTACGACCCCGCGGACCACGCGGCGCTCGTCGCGGCGCTGACGGCGGATCCAGTGGTGGCCGTCTTCGGCGATCGTTGGCACGGCGCCGCCATCCGTCCCGGCATCGTGGCATGGCTGCACCGCAGCGGCAACCGTGCCCTGACGGCGATGAGCAATGCCGTGAGCGGCCTGCGCGTGCACGACATGGAGTGCTGCTCGAAAGTGCTGCGCATCCCGCTGCTGCGGCGCATTCGGCCGCGGCTGAGCGAGCCGCGGTTCGGCATCGAACCACAGCTGACCGCGGCGATCGCGCGTGCGGGTGGCTCGGTCCGTGAGGTCCCGGTCCGCTACGAGGCTCGGGGCTTCAGCGACGGAAAGAAGATCGGCATGCGTGACGGCCTGCGTGCGCTGTGGGTGATCGTGCGGGAGCGGCTTCGATGAAGCGGGTGGAGGCCCATGGTGCAGCCATGCCCGCCAACCGACCTGCCCTCTCGGCGGCACGCATGGCCGTGCAGCTCGGCGGCTTCGCGATCGGTGCCGCACTGCTGACCTGGTGCATCGTGAAGGCGATCGGTTCGGCCGACCTCGAGCGGCTGCGCCGGGCGGATCCGGCACTCGTCGCGACGATGCTCGGCGTGAGCGTGCTGAGCATGGCGTGCGCGGGGACGGCCTTCTGGATTGCCTTGCGGCCTGCGCGGCGGATCCCCTGGGGCGTGCACCAGGCCGTCAACGCGATGGCCACGCTCGTGAACTACGCCCCGGTCCGACTGGGCGTGCCGAGCCGCTTCGTCTACCACATGGGCGTGGATGGACTCGGTGCGTGGCTGGTCGCCGGCTGGGTCGCCACGGTCGGTGCGTGCACGCTGAGCGCCCTCGCCGGCATGACGTGCGGCGCGCTGGTCGGCGTCGGCGCCATCGAACTGCTGGGACTGGGCGCGGCGGCATCGATCGCGGCCGGCCTGATCTGCGCGGCGGCGACCACCGAGGCCTGCGTGCGGATGGTCGGCCTGGTGCGGCACGTGCCGTTCGTGGCACGCAAGCTCGCCGGTGCGGAGGCGATGCTGTCCTCGCGCGCCTCGCTGCGGATGGTGGCGGCCACGCGCTTCGTGGACTTCTCGATGTACGCGGCGCGCGCGTGGTGCGCGGGTCGCATCCTGGAGCTGCCGCTGGACACGCAGCAGATCCTGCTGGTGGCGCTGGCGGGCTACATCATGAACTACAACCCGCTCGGGCGCTTCGGCTTCCGCGAGGCGACCATGGCGTTCGTCGCCAGCCGGCTGTCGGGTGAGACGGGCCTTGATGTCGGTGCGGCGTCCGCCCAGCTCGCGCAGGTCGAGAGCGCCGGAGAGGCGCTGGCATCGATCCCGCTGGGCACCCTCGGTGGGTCATGGTGCGGCCTCCGCATCCTTCGTGCACGCCGCGCACGGCGCGCCGGGTGATCATGGCCGTGCCGCTGCCCATCCTCACGCTGGATCTGCCCGCGCAGAAGTACAGCTGCCACGCGTGCGGCAACTGCTGCAGGGACTTCACGGTGCAGCTGCGCGACGAGGACATCGCACGACTCGGTCGGCAGGGATGGAGCGCCGAGCTCGGCGCCGAACCATGGGTCGAGTTCCGCGGCAGCAGGTTCCTGCGCCAGCGCCCCGATGGATCGTGCATCTTCCTGCAGGACGATGGCCTGTGCCGCATCCACGCGCGGTACGGGCTGCAGGAGAAACCCGTCGCGTGCCGGTCGTTCCCGCTGAGCGTGATGCCGACCGCCGATGGGCCGCAGCAAGGCCTGAACTTCGCGTGCGGCAGCGTGCAGCTGAACAAGGGCGCCCCGATGGCCTCGCACCTGGGCGACCTGCGGCGCATCGCCGAGGATGCTCCCGAGACGATCGGTCAGGCCCGGCCCGTCGCGCTCCTGCCGGGCCGTGAGGCCTCACCGCTGGAACTCCGGGCGCTCGCCGGCGTCCTCGATCAATGGATGGGGCGCGAGGGAGCCTCGATCGCCACGCGCATCGACGGGCTCGCATGGATCGCCCAGGCGCTGCGTCATGCCAAGCTCGCCAGCGTGAAGGATGCGCGGTTCCTCGAACTCGTCACGACCATCGTCGCCACGCTCGAGGACGAGCTCGACGCCGATCCGCCGGGCGTGGCCACGGAGCGACAGGAGCGCATGCTGCGCCAGGCGATCTTCATGCGTACCGAGGACCCCCGGCTCGACCGCATGAAGGCTGACGGCTTCCTCCGTACGGCATGGCGCCAGTGGCGGCGGCAACGGGCGTTCCTCTTGGGCGGCGGCACCGTTCCGGAACTGCGCGGCTTTGCAAAGGGCGTACGCTTCCAGGACGCGGAAGTGATCCCGAACCCGCTGCACGATGCCGCCGACGGGCACGATGACCCGATCGACGATCTGGTGACGCGATGGGTCCGGGCGCGACTGCGCGGGGCCCGCACCTGGGGCGCGGGCTACTACGGCTTCAGCGCGGTCGAGGGGCTCGCCGCACTCTGCGTGGACGTGGCCAGTGCCGCGTACCTCGCCCGCGTGCATGCGGTCGGCAGGGATCCATCGGCCGACCGGGTTGAGGTGCCCGACATGGCGGCAGCCGTCGCGCGCATCGACCGCACCGCGGGACGGGCACCATGGCTGGCCACCTCGGGTGAACGGTTGCGCCTGTCGTTCCTGGCGTTGGACGACGGGCTCCGACGGACCTGCGCGCTGCATCCGTGCGGCGTGGAATGGACCTGACGCAGCGAGCGGAGCGGCACGCCGCACGCGGACGGCATCAGGCACGTCCGAGCAGCTTCGGGACCAACGCCCTCACCGCCTGACCGCGGTGGCTGCGACGGTTCTTCTCCGCAGGATCGAGCTCCGCGCTGGTGCATCCTGCGTCGGGCACGAACAACAGGGGGTCGTAGCCGAACCCATGACTGCCCCGTGCGGCCTCGATGATCACGCCATCGAAGGTCCCGCGCGCCGTGGCCACCACGCGTCCGTCGGGCGCTGCCACGCAGATGACGCAGACGAACCTCGCGGTGCGTCGATCCATCGGCATGCCCGACAGCTCATGGAGCAGCTTGGCGTTGTTGGCCGCATCGCGTTCCTCGCGCGTCGCACCGACGCCGGCGTAGCGCGCACTGTGCACGCCGGGGCGGCCGCCGAGTGCATCGACCTCCAGGCCGCTGTCATCCGCCAGCACCGTTCGGCCGAGGGCCGCCGCGTAGGCGCAGGCCTTGATGGCGGCGTTCTCCTCGAAGGTGTCGCCGGGTTCGTCGGGCTCCGGAACGCGGGCGCCGAGGTCATCGAGCCCGAGCACGCGCACGCCGTGGGGCGCGAGGATCGCGCGGATCTCGTCGACCTTATGGGGATTGCCGGTGGCGACGACGAGGTCCATGGGTCAGGTTTGCAGGACGCCGACCTTGAGTTCGCCCACCGGAGCCTGCGCGGCGATCCGGAGCGCCATCGTGAGTTCGTCGCGCGTGCGGTGCGGCTCGATGATGCGGTCCACCCAACCGCGCGACGCGGCGTATCGGATGTCCTGCTGCTCGGTGTAGCTCGCGGTGATCGCGTCGAGCAGCTGCTTGCGCATGGCATCGTCCACCTGCTCGCCCTTGCGCTCGCGCGCGGCGAGGTCGATCTGCAGCAGCGTGCCTGCCGCCTGCGCAGCGCCCATCACGGCGCAGCGGCCACCGGGCCAGGCCAGCGTGAGCATGGGGTCGAAGGCCCGGCCGCACATGGCGTAGTTTCCGGCGCCGTAGCTCGCGCCAGTGATGAGCACGATCTTGGGCACGACGCTGTTGCTCATCGCGTTCACGAGCTTGGCGCCCGAACGGATGATGCCCGCCTGCTCGCTGTCGCGACCCACCATGAACCCCGTGGTGTCGTGCATGAACACGAGCGGGATCCTGCGCTGGTTGCAGTCCAGGATGAAGCGGGCCGCCTTGTCGGCGCTGTCGTCGTAGATGACCGCCGGCATCGCGCCGGCCTTCGATGGCCCCGCCTTGCCGCCGGGCATCGTGCGCTGCGTGAGCTTGCGCTGGTTGGCGACGATGCCGCAGGGGAACCCGCCGATGCGTGCATAGGCACACACGATGCTGCATCCGTACTCGGCCCGGTACTCGTCAATCGAGCCGCCGTCGACGATGCACTTGAGGAGTTCGACGACGTCGTACTGGGAGCCCGGCTCGGAGCGATGGACGGCGTACACCTCGGACGGGTCACGCTCGGGCGCCGTGGGCGCGATGGGCGGCGTGCGGGCCGCCGGGGCCGACTGGTTCGCCTGCATCAGGCGACGGAGGCGTTCGATGCACGACGGATCATCCTTCTCCTTGAAGTCGATCGTGCCGCTGACGGCGGCATGCATCGAGGCACCACCGAGTTCCTCGCTCGAGACCTCCTGGCCGATCGCGGCCTTCACGAGCGCGGGCCCCGCCAGGTAGAGCCCGCTGCCTTCGGTCATCAGGAGCGTGTCGCACATGACCGGCAGGTAGCCGCCCCCGGCGACGCAGTTGCCCATGATGGCTGCGTACTGCGGGATCCCCTGGGCGCTGATCACGGCGTTGTTGCGGAAGATGCGGCCGAAGTCATCGGTGTCCGGGAAGACGTCCTCCTGCAGCGGCAGGAAGACGCCCGCGCTGTCCACGAGGTACAGCAAGGGAAGCCGGGCACGCTCGGCGATCCACTGCGCGCGGATGATCTTCTTGCAGGTCATCGGGAAGAACGCGCCCGCCTTCACGGTCGCGTCGTTGGCCACGACCATGCAGAGGCGGCCATCGACCTGACCGATGGTGGTGACGACGCCTGCAGCCGGTGCGCCGCCGTACTCGCGGTACATGTTCCAGGCGCTCATGAGCCCGCACTCGAGCGTGGGGGTGCCCGGATCGAAGAGCCGATCCATGCGCTCTCGGGCGGTCAGGCGTCCGTGGCGGTGCTGACGCTCCGCCCCCGAGGGGCCGCCGCCCTGTTCGAGCTTGGCCGCTAGGGCGACGAACTCATGCGTGGCGAGGCGCAGCGGCGAGTCGGCGGTGGTCGTCATGGGAGGTCGAAGCATACGGAGCCCGTGCGCGGCGACCCATCCCGTGACGCCTGATAACACAGGTCTGAAGCATCACACCGCTTGACCCCATTCGATGCATCGCTACCATGCGCGACTCACAACTCTGGAAAGGAACGGGTCCGCGACGGGCCCACTCAACAGCAATGCCGACCTCGACCGCAGCCAAGACCACGACCATCGCCGCGAACCGCCGTCACGAGCACGATACGGGTTCGCCGCAGGTCCAGATCGCGCTCCTCACGCAGCGCATCAACACGCTCCAGGCTCACTTCAAGACCAACCGCAAGGATCACGCCGGCCGCCGCGGCCTGCTGCTCCTCGTCGGCCAGCGGAACCGACTGCTGCGCTACCTCGCGCGCGTCGATCGCACGGGCTACACCGACCTCATCAAGAAGCTCGGCCTGCGCAAGTAAGCGCACGGGCTTCGCCGCCTCCGGCGGCAGTGGGCAATCGGCAGCCTCGCGGCGATCCGCGATCGGCTGCCTGTTGGTCTCTGCCTCCACGGGGCGGTGCTTCACCACACCACTTCCCAGAAAGGCATCATTCCCATGGGACACCACACCCCCTGCTTCGTTGAACGTGAAATCGGCGGGCGCACGCTGCGCTTCGAGACCGGCAAGGTCGCCAAGCTCGCCAGCGGCGCCGTCATGGCCCGCTACGGCGACTCCGTCGTCCTCGCCACCGCCGTCCGCGCGAACCCGCGCCTGGGCATCGACTTCTTCCCGCTCACCTGCGACTACCGCGAGAAGCTCCCCGCGGCCGGCAAGTACCCGGGCGGCTTCCGCAAGCGCGAAGGCCAGCCGAGCGAGAAGGAAATCCTCACCATGCGCATGATGGATCGCCCGATCCGTCCGCTCTTCCCCGAGGGTTTCGTCGACGAGATCCAGCTCCAGGTCAGCGTGCTGTCGCACGACGGCCAGAACGACACCGACGTGATCGGCTGCACCGCGGCCTCGGCGGCGCTGTCGATCACCGACGCGCCCTTCGAGGGCCCGATCGCGACCGTGCGCGTGGCCCGCATCTACACCGATGCCGGCGCGCAGTTCGTGATCAACCCCACGCAGGCGCAGATCGAGTTCAGCGACCTTGACCTGGTCCTCTCGGGCCACAAGGACGGCGTGAACATGATCGAAGTCGGCGCCGCCGAGATCACCGAGGCCGACATGGTCGCGGCGATCCGCTTCGGCCTCGAGCACGGCATCAAGCCGATCCTCGAGATGATCGAGGAACTGCGCACCAAGAGCGGCGCTCCCGCCGTGCGCATGGGTGACCGCATCCTGCCCTCGGCCGACGTCATGGCCCTGGTCAAGGAGAAGGCGTACGACGAACTCACGAAGGCTCGCCAGATCAATGGCAAGGAAGCGCGCAACGGCGAGGTCGACCGCGTCAAGAAGTGGTGCATCGACTCGTTCTTCGCGGTCCCCGCGGGCCTCCCCTACACCGAGCACGTGGCCGCCGAGAAGCGCGCGCGCGAGGCGAAGGAAGCGCTGCGCCTGCTCGAGAAGAAGATCACCCACAACCTCGTCGCCGAGAAGGGCATCCGTGCCGACGGCCGTCCGCTCAACCAGATCCGTCCGCTCGACATGGCGGTCGACTTCCTGCCCCGCCCGCACGGCAGCGCGTTCTTCCAGCGCGGCGAGACCCAGTCGATCGTGACCTGCACGCTCGGCACGATGAAGGACGAGCAGATCGTCGACGGCCTGCTCCCCGAGTACGCCAAGAAGTTCTACCTGCACTACAACTTCCCGCCCTTCTGCACCGGCGAGGCCGGCCGCATCGCCGGCCCGGGCCGCCGCGAGATCGGTCACGGCGCCCTGGCCGAGAAGAGCCTTCTCGCCATCCTCCCGAGCACCGAGGAGTTCCCCTACACCGTGCGCCTGGTGAGCGACATCACCGAGAGCAACGGCTCGAGCAGCATGGCCAGCGTGTGCGGCGGCTGCCTCGCGCTCATGGACGCGGGCGTGCCCATCAAGGCAACGTGCGCGGGCATCAGCGTGGGTCGCTTCACCAGCTCGGCCGGCAAGGTCACCCACGTGACCGACATCATCGGCGAGGAAGACTTCTTCGGCGAGATGGACTTCAAGGTCTCGGGGACCCGCGAGGGCATCACCGGCATCCAGCTCGACCTGAAGGCCCGCGGGCTCGGCGTCGAGGAGATCGAGACGATCTTCGCCCAGGCCCGTGAAGGCCGGCTCTTCCTCATCGAGCAGATGGAAGCCTGCCTGGCCAAGCCGCGCGCCGACCTCAAGCCGCACGCGCCGCGCATCATCACGGTCAAGATCGACCCCGAGAAGATCGGCAAGCTCATCGGCCCCGGCGGAAAGACCATCCGTGGCATCCAGGACCGTACCGGTGCGCAGATCGACATCAACGAGGACGGCACCGTCTTCATCGCCACGGCCGACGGCAACGCGGCCATGCGCGCCCGGGCCGAGGTTGAGGCGCTTGGCGCCGAGATCAAGGTCGGCTCGATCTATGAAGGCAAGGTCGTCGGCATCAAGGACTTCGGCTGCTTCGTGGAGCTCGCTCCCGGCACCGACGGCATGGTGCACGTGAGTGAACTGGCCCATGGCTTCGTCAAGACCGTGACCGAGGTGGTCAAGGTCGGCGACGTCATCAAGGTCAAGGTCATCAACGTCGACGACACCGGTCGCATCAAGCTGAGCCGCAAGGCCCTGCTCGAGGCCCCGGCCGAGCCGGTCGCCCGCAAGTGAGTCACCCGGTCGGACTTCCCGTCCCGTGGGGGACGGGAAGTTCGGCCGATTGTCAAGGTTTCGCGAGATAACGGGTTGCGCCCCCCACATTCCGGGGCGAGAATCCGCTGCCAAGGGCGTGCGATCCGCGGGGATCGCGCCAACATCCAGGAACGAGCAAAGGCATCACATGACCGACACCCAGAAGATCGAGAACGCCGAAGGAACCATCAAGTGGTTCGATGCCCGCAAGGGATTCGGCTTCATCATCGGGCCCCAGGGCCAGGACATCTTCGTCCACTTCACGGTGATCGACCAGGAGAGCGGATTCCGCACCTTCAAGGACGGCGAGAAGGTCACCTACTCGGCCAATTGCGGCGCCAAGGGCTGGTCGGCGACCTTCGCCCGCAGCGCTGCGCGCGTGACCACGCCGCAGGCGTGATGCGGGGCTCCGGGCCATCGGCCCGGGTCATCAGTCCGGGTCGTCAGTCTGGGTGCCATCGGCCTCGGCACGGCGGCCGACCCAGGCCCGCACGGCGGGTTCGTCCATGCCTGACCAATCCATGATCGTCCCAGCAGCGCTTGCGTTCATCGTGGGCGCTGCTGTCGCATGGATCGTGTCCTGGACGCTCCAGCGGGCGCGCCTGGCGGAACGCGAGGAACGCGCCCGTGCCGCCGAGCGCCGTGCGGTCGAGGCCCAGCAGCTGGCGGAGCTCGGCACCATGTCGAGCGGCCTGGCACACGAGATCAAGAACCCGCTGTCGACGGTGGTGCTCAATGCACAGCTCCTGCGCGAGGACATCCTCGATGCCCCGCTCGACACCGACCAGTCCGCCGGCATGGTGCGCCGGGTCGATGCACTCGTCCGCGAGACGGATCGCCTCCGCGACATCCTCACGGACTTCCTGCAGTACGCAGGACGCATGAAGGTCGATCGCGAGCGCATCGACCTGCGCGAGGTGGCGGTGGACCTGGTCGACTTCCTGCATGCGCAGGCCGCGCAGTCCGGCATCCGGCTGCTGCTCTCGCCGCCGCCGGAGCAACCGGTGTCCGTCGATGCCGACCGCGGCTTGCTGAAGCAGGCGGCGCTGAACCTGATGCTCAACGCGATGCAGGCCATGGCCGGCGCGCCGCGGGCCGACGGTGCACCGCACGAGCTCATGCTCCGCATCGAGCGTGACCATGGCCGCGCACGGCTCCACGTGATCGACACGGGGCCCGGGGTCCCGCCCGACCGCATCGATGGGATCTTCCTGCCCTACGTGACGACGAAGACCGGCGGCACGGGCCTTGGGCTGCCGGTGGCGCGCCGCATCGCACGCGAGCACGGCGGCGACGTGAAGGTGCACAGCGAGCCCGGGCGCGGCAGCGACTTCACCATCGAGCTGCCCTCGGCAGGGTGAACCACCATCGGGCCGCCGGGCGGGTCGAAGCCCGCGCCCGGGTCAGTCGAGCCAGTCCTTCGCCTTGAGGCGCTCAGGGACGTAGACCTCGCTGACGTAGGAGATGTCCTTCGTGATGAGGGACTCGACTTCCATCTTGAAGCCGTTGGTGAGCATGGCCTGGATCTCCTTCTGCCAGCCCTTGTGGCCCTCGAACCACGGGTACGCGGCGATCTCGCGGGCACGCTTGATGTCGTTGTCGGTCAGGTCGATCTTCACCGCATCGTCGAGGCCGCACTGGCGGAAATCCTTGGCTCGGATGCCCAGGAACTTCGCCTCGGGGATCGCCAGGCGCGTGCTCTCGAACGCCAGCGAGATCGAGCCCTGCTTGATCACGCTGTAGATGTAATGACCCCACGGATCATTGTCGAGCACGCAGATGATCGGAAGCCCCAGTTCCTGGTTCAGCCGCTGCAGCAGGCGACGGCACCCGCGCGGCGGCTGCCCCGCGCCGTGCGTGAGGATGCAATTGTGCTTCTCCCAGAAGCGGTCCTCGTTGAACCGGTTCCAGACCGTGCCCTTCTCGACATGGAGGATGAACTTCGCCTCGCACTTCTTGAACTGGATCACGTCGGGCTCGACGATCGAGGGAAGTGCGTAGCCGCCCGAACCCATGCGCCGGCAGTCGATCTCGTCGCCCTTGTCCACGATCGTGATGTTGCCGACCATCGAGCCGCGGTTCTCCGCGAACACGTGCAGTTCCTCACGGAGCGCCGCGAGGGCGACCTCGAGGTCCTCGAGGATCGGGTCGCTCTCGTCCTGGGTGTCGAAGGTGTTCTCCTTCGTGCCGGCGACCGTGTGCTTGGCCTTGTAGAAGACGCCACGGAGGCTGCTGGTCTTGCGGGCCTCGATCAGGTCCTTGATCGTGCTCGCATGCAGCATGGTCTGCATGAACTGCTTCGCGGTCTTCAGGTCGAAGAGCGGCCGATCGGCCGTGGCATCGCCCATCTCGAGGATCCCCTTCTTGCGGTTCCACACGGTGTTGCTCTTCGTGCGGGTGGGGATCGACAGCTGCGGCTCGCGGCCGGAGAGGGTCATCCGGGAGATGGCCTGCGCCAGTTCGACGATCTTCTTCTGCGTGCGGGCATCACGCTCGGCGACGGAGTGGGTGGTCTTCTTGGCCATGATGGTGCTCGTGCTGGATCAGAACAGGGTCGGCCCGTCCTGGGATGGGCGGCGCGGGATCGGCGGCTTCGCCGCGGCTGCGGGCTTCGGCCTCACGGCAGGCGGGGCTGCCGCGGCGGGCTTCTTCGCGGCCGCCGGCTTGGCGGCAGCGGGCGCCGGCCTGGCCGCCTTGGGGGGCGACGCGGCGGGCGTCCGGGCCTTGGGCGCCGGGGCTGCGACGACGGGCTCGAGGACGGCCGCGTCCTCGGCGACGCCCATCGCCGACGGCACGATGAGCACGCCGTCGTCGTCGGACTCCTCCTGCTCACGGACGACCTTGCCGTCCTCGTCGAGCTGCTGGTCGGCCACCGCGGTCTTGCGCTTGGCCTGGGCGTGCAGCGCGTCGTAGAGGCGCTTGGCATCCTCGCCGGTGATGGCGCCGATCGCCTTGGAGATCTCGCCGATGTAGCGCTCGAAGACGTCGCGGCGCTCGCCCTCGCGGCGCATCTTGGCTCGCTTGTTGAGGTACGTGCCGAGCTTGCGACCGCACTCCATGAGCGCAAGCTTCATCTCCTTGCGTATCTCGTCGTAGTCGGCGATCGCTTCCTTGCTCTCGCTGGTGAACGGCACCCACACGCTCGCCATGTGCAGCATGATCACGAGCGGACCGACCGGAAGGCTGCCGCGGGGCTGTTGGAGGTTGTAGTTCTTCCAACCCGTCTCGAGCACGGCCTTGAACGAACTGCAGGCGCTCTGTTGGAAGAGCAGCGGCACCCGGTTCGCGAAGCGGATCACGCGCGCCGGCTCGTCGGCCGGCAGATCGCCACCGAAGGCGATGGCCGCCTCGATCTGGAACGGCCGCCCGCGGTAGACCTCGGCGCTGCGGCTGCTGGCGGCGTAGAACTCGGCGCTCACGCCCTTGAGCAGGCCGGCCAGCAGTTGCCGCACGCCGATCGGCGCCAGGCAGTCGGTCGGCGGCGGTGGAAGCTTGACGTCCTGGAAGAACTGGAAGAGCTTCTCGGCCTGCGGCGCCTCGACATCGCCCGCGCGCGTGCGGCTGGTGGCATCGGCGGCCTTGCACATCTGGGCGGCGGTGGCGCTGCTCACGCGGCAGAACCGCTCCTGCAGGAAGGTGAAAAGGCTCCCCTTCTCGGTGGCCTCGTAGTCCTTGAGCATCTGCAGCAGGATGCCGAGCTCGATGCCCTTGGGATGAGGCTGGATTTCGCGCGTCTCGGGCGGGAGCTCCTGCACGCCGCGCGGATAGATCACCACACCGCCGGTCTCGGTGGTCGCGGTGGCCTTCGTCGCGGCGCTGGCTTCGGCGTGGGCGAGGACCGAGGCATCATCGTCGGCACCGGCATCACGCGACGGCGGCACGAAGGTGATGCGCGCGTGGGGATTCGCGATCGCCGTGAGTTCGAGGAACTCATCGACGCTGCCGCGCCCACGCTGGTAGCGGCCCTCGAGCTCGATGCTCACGCTGGTGCCGGTACGGAAGGTCTCCGGCGAGAGGAATCCCCCTTCGGCGACGAGCGCACGCGTGCCCGGCGTGATCGCCGAGAGCCGTGCGGGCGGGAAGTCCTTCACCTCGTCGTCGGTCGTGACCTCGGCGCGGTTGGTCTTCGTGTTCATCGCCAGCTCGATGTGATGAGCGGCGCTGCCGGCCTTGGGCTTGGTGTGGATCACCATGGGGCGGCCGGTCGTGATGAGCCCGTACATGCCCGCCGCGCTGATGCCGATCCCCTGCTGGCCGCGGCTCATCTTCAGGCGATGGAACTTGGACCCATAGAGCAACCGGCCGAAGATGTTCTCGACCTGCTTGCGGACGATCCCGGGACCGTTGTCGACGACCGTCAGCCGGTAGCGGGAACTCTTCGCGGTGGCCGGGCGATCGGGCTGCAGGTCCTCGATGATGACCGCGATCTCGGGCAGGATGCCGGCTTCCTCGCAGGCATCGAGGCTGTTGTCGACGGCTTCCTTGACGGCGGTGAGCAGCGCCTTGCGGGGGTTGTCGAAGCCCAGGAGGTGGCGGTTCTTGGCGAAGAACTCGCTGACCGAGATGTCACGCTGGCGCGTGGCCATCTCCTCGGCGGTGGCTCCCTTGCGACGCTTCGCTGCGGTTTCACTCACGGCATCCATGCTCCATCTCACCTTCGTGCGGCAACCGTGCCCTGCAACCCCGAACCCACGGGGCGCGCTTGGATCCTAGCGACCTGCCCGCGGCGCGCCGACTCGGGACCCGGTTGGCCGGGCCGACGGAAACCGCTACCATTCCCGCCCCAATTCCACCAAAGGAGCACCCCATGGAAACCACCCTCATCATCCTGAAGCCCGATGCCGTTCAGCGCGGCCTGTGCGGACGCATCATCACCCGCTTCGAGGAGAAGGGCCTGCAGATCGTCGGCATGAAGCTCATGCAGATCTCCCAGGACCTCGCCGCCACCCACTACAAGGACCACGCCAGCAAGCCGTTCTACCCCGGACTGGTCCGATTCATGACCAGCAGCCCGGTCGTCGTGATGGCTGTCCGCGGCATCGGCGCGATCACCATCTGCCGCAACATGATGGGCGCCACCTTCGGTTCGAAGGCCAACCCCGGCACGATCCGCGGTGACTTCGGCGTGTCGAACAGCTTCAACCTGATCCACGGATCGGACGGCCCCGAGGCCGCGGCTCGTGAATTGGGCATCTTCTTCAAGGCCGGTGAAGTGATCGAGTTCCCGCGAGCCAGCGAGGCCTGGATCTACGACGCTTCGGGCGGCAAGCCTGAGTGACCCGCCAGCTCGGACCTTCACGCCAGTCCATGGACCGCGGCGCTCCAGCTTGGGGCGCCGCGGTTCGCTTTTTGCCCGCGGCTCAGCTCTTGTGGAGCCCCCGTCCACCGTCATGTGTGGTTATAGGACTACAAAAGTCTTCACCTTGTCCGAACCTTGAAACCGGAGAACGGCGTACTGCGAAGTAGTTTTCAGTTCGTGCTGAAAGGTCCAATCCCCCGGAGGCCCGCATGCCCCACCGCACAGCAGCATCGCCGGTTCGCAAGCCCGTCTTCGTGCCGAGCACCCTGTCGGCCGCGGCCCGCCGCGCCCTTGGGCCACAGGATGCTGAATTCGTCGGTTCGGTGATGGCCGAAGCCATGGACTTCATGCCAGCCCCCGAGTTCGCCCGATCCAACGCGGAGCGGAAGATCTTCACCGACGCCCCCGCCATTCGTCGCCCGAAGGTCGATTGGTACTGCCCCCTGATGCACGAGGAGCGCGCCTCGGGCCGCGGGAATGATTCGTTGCTGCTGACCGGCGCCCAGGAGCGCGTGCTGTTCATGCAGTTCAACTACGCGCGCTACCGCGTCGCAAGGATTCAGAAGGCCCAGCGCGGACAGCAGCTCGAGACGCGAGAGGCCCGCGAGGTCCTGCATTGGGCCCACGCCGCCACCCGGCTGCGCGACCAGATCGCCGAGATCAACCTGGGTCTGGTGCTCGCCATGGCCAAGCGCGTGCGCAATGCCGACATCGAGTTCGCCGACCTGATCAGCGAGGGCAACATGGCCCTGATGCGCGCGGTCGACAAGTTCGACTGCTCCCGGGGCTTCAAGTTCAGCACGTATGCGTGCCGCGCCATCCTCAAGGCCTTCAGTCGGCATGGCATCAAGCAAACCAAGCACCGCCAGCGTTTCCCGACGGAGTTCGACCCTGCGATGGAGCGGGGCGATCATCCCGGGATCGTCCGTGCCGAACATGAGCGCGAGTGCGCCTCGGAAGTCGGCTGGCTCCTGGAGTCGAATCAGGCCGACCTGACGGCGCTCGAGCGTGAAGTCATCGAGTGTCGTTTCGGCTTGAACGCTCCCATCGCCAGCGCGCTCCCCACGCTGGAACAGATCGGTGCGAGCCTTGGCGTCACCAAGGAGCGCGTCCGCCAGATCCAGATCCGCGCGCTCGAGAAGCTGCGCAGCGCCTACATGGAGCGCTCGGAGCGTCGACCAGGTTTGGCTGCCGCAGACGAAGCGCTCGCCCTGAACTGACCCTGAGCGGCCGCCGGCGACGAGCGGTCGCTGCGACCGCCGGGGCCGTCATGCCCGGGATCGCGATCCGGCGATGGCGCAGCACGTCACGGCGGCGTGGAGCAGGGCGAAGCCCACGATGATGCCTTGGTAGCTCGACGCGGCATCCCCCGCGACACCGAGCACCATGACCGGAATCACGGCACCGCTGGCGTACCCGACGCCCCCACTGGTGGCGAAGGCGGTGAAGCCCACGGCCCCCCGGTCCACCGCGTGTTCAAGCGCCAGGCTGGTCGGCAAGAGCGCCGCGCCGGCCAGACCGAGCACGGCAAGCACGCCGACCAAGGCCGGCTGTGAGTCTCCGACGAACGGAACCGCAGCCAGCGCAATGGCATACATCGCACCGGCCCAAAGTCGCACCCGAAGCGTGCCGAACCGATTGGCGATGACCCCTGCCGGCCAGGCACCCACCGCCATGGCCAGGAGCGGCAAGCCAACCATCCACCCGCGCTCGCCGGCGTCGTAGGGAAAGAAGCCCGCCAGGAAGAGGCTCAGCGTGCCCGTGAGAACCCCACCCGTGGCGCGATCGACGAAGGCCATCGCGAGCACGACCCACGCAGGAACGGCTCGTGCGGCGTGGAGGCCGATCGAGCGGCCCCCATCGCCCGTGGGCAGATCCTGGTGTGCATCGAGACCCGCTTGGAGCGAGCCGTGACACGCGGTCGCCAGCACGGCGACCAGTGCAGAGCTGCTCGCGCCCAGCACGAAGACGACCCGTTCCGATCCCGGCCCCATGAGTTTGGCGGCCAGGCCACCCAGAGCCATGCCGCAGCCGACGCCGCCAAGCAGGACCATCGAGCCGAGCCCGAGCCGTCCGGCCAGGGACCCGCGGACCGAGCGGCCGAGCAGTTGCATGAGGACGCCGAAGGTGATGGCGTCGGGAACACCCTCGAGGGCCCGCACCGCCATGGTGCCCGGCCATCCCAAGGGCAGCCAAAGACATGCAATCAGGAGGGCGTCGAGCAACGAGGCTGCGATGAGCAGGCGCACTGGTTCGACCGAGCGCTGGAGCCGAGCCACCACGCCGATCGCGGCCGCGGCACCCAGCAGGTTGACCAGGAGGAACGCCTGCGCCTGGGTGCGGGTCACGCCGTAGCGATCCACGCACAGATCCTTCAGGACCGGCACGACCATGGCGTCGGGCAGGGCCGAGAGGAAGATGAGCAGACAGACCAGTCGCTGCACCCGGGAACGGTAGCCGGGAGCACGTCCGTTCGGCCGGCCCCGCCGAGCCCGGAGTCCACAATCGTGCGGGCACGGTCACTACCATCGCGCCATGGACAAGGTCTTTGCCTCTCCGAAGGCTGCTCTCGAAGGCGTGATTCGCGACGGGATGACCGTGGCGGTCGGGGGGTTCGGGCTCTGCGGCATCCCCGAACAGCTGATCCTGGCGCTTCGCGACTCAGGAGCCACGGGACTGACGGCCGTGAGCAACAACGCCGGCGTGGATGACTGGGGGCTTGGGCTCCTGCTGCAGACCCGGCAGATCCGCAAGATGGTCTCGAGCTATGTCGGCGAGAACGCCGAGTTCGAGCGGCAATTCATGAGCGGTGAACTCGAACTGGAATTCACGCCGCAGGGCACCCTCGCCGAGCGCATGCGCGCCGGCGGCGCAGGGATCCCCGCGTTCTTCACCAAGACCGGCGTGGGCACGGTCGTTGCCGAAGGCAAGCCGCACATGGAGTTCGACGGCGAGACCTACGTGATGGAGCGATCCATCAAGGCCGATGTCTCGTTGGTGAAGGCCTGGCGCGCCGATCCGTCAGGCAACCTCGTGTTCCGTCGCACGGCGCGCAACTTCAACCCGATGGCCGCAACCTGCGGCGCGGTGACGATCGCCGAGGTCGAGGAACTGGTGCCGCTGGGCTCGCTCGATCCGGACCACATCCACACGCCGGGCATCTTCGTCCAGCGGATCGTGGTCACCACCAGTGAGAAGCGCATCGAGCAGCGCACCGTGAGCAAGGGTTGAGCCCCGACAGCCTCGCCGGGAACATGTTCCCGGACGTTGCGGGAGTTCCCGGACCAACGCCCGAAATCCTCGTCTCCCACCAAATCCAAGCCCCGTTTGCGTCGATGGATGCAACATTCCGGCCTTCGGGCCGTTCCACCTTGGCTCGATCCGACCGTCATCCGGAGACCACCACCATGAAGCGCTTCCTGCTTGTCGCCGCTGTCGCCGCCGCATCCCTGACCCTCACCCCCTGCGCGCAGGCACAGCTGCCTCGTGAGGCTGGGTTCAACGAGATCTTCTCCACCGACTTCATGCCCAAGGACATGTCGCTCTTCGTCGACTTCCTTGAGCTCGAGGATTGGCAGAAGCCGGTGCTCGAGGCACTGCTCAGCGACTACCAGGCTGAGTACCGCGCGGGCGAGCAGGGACTGCGCGACAAGCTGACCGCGATGAAGGACCAGATCGCCGGTGCCGGCGAGAACGGCGCGCTCACCGTGCTCATGAAGCCCATCGAGGACTGGAAGGCCGAGAAGGAAGCGATGAAGCAACGCTTCCTCGACGACGTGAAGGGCCAGCTCTCCGATGCGCAGCTGGAGCGGTGGCCGCGCCTTGAGCGCGCGCTGCGTCGCGAAAAGCAGCTGCCGCAGGGACGCCTGAGCGGCGAGAAGACCGACCTGATCATCGTGATGCGCCAGATCGACGTGCCCCTGGACAACCGCATGGAGGCCAAGGACGCCATCGCGGCCTACGAGACGGCGCTCGACCTGGCGTTGATGGAACGCATGAAGCAGCAGGAGGCGAGCCAGCCCCGCATCCGCAAGGCACTCACCGACAACGACTCCGCAGCCGGCCTCGTCGAACTCGAGCGCATCGTGGCCACCCGCGTCGCGGTGCGCGACGTGACCGACGCCCACATCGATGCCCTGGCGACGGCGTTCGGCGCCGAGTGGGGACCGAAGTTCCGCGAGCGCGCGATGCGCGATGCCTATCCGCTCGCGTGCCGCACTCCCCCGCTCGACCCGTTCTTCGAGAACGTGCTCGCGATCGAGGACCTGTCGGCGGAACAGCTGGCCCAGATCAACGACATCCGGTCCCGGTTCAATGACTCGATGAACGCGCTGCAGGCCCAGTTCGTGGCCAAGGTCCGCCAGGTCGAGCCCGAGCGCGAGACCGAGCGCGTTCGGCTGGCGGCGGATGCCGCCCGCAACGTGCAGACCTCCAAGGGCGAGCAGGAGCCGTACAAGGACCTGATCACCGAGCGCGACCGACTGATCGAGGACGCGCGCAACCGCGTGATCGCGCTGCTCAACGAAGAGCAGAAGGCGAAGATCCCGGGCATCGACAAGTACCGCGAGAAGGAAGAAGAGCGTGTGAAGCCCGGCTCCGATGCCGCCAAGAAGCACGAGGCGCTCCGCAGCGACGATGGCGTGCTCCGCAGCACCGGCAGCGACGGCCTCGGCACGCAGAACCCCAACCAGCGCGGCAAGGGCGGCGGCGACGGCACCGACGCCCCACGCTGAACGACGGGAACCCATGGAACAGCAGCCCCTCGACACGACGACCCCCGAGACCGAGCAAGCGCCGGCCGAGACCGTGCTGCAGGCACCTGCATCGGCCAAGGACGAGCAGGAACGCCTGCGCGAACGGTGCTCCGCGCTCGGGATCGAGTGGCATGAGAAGGCGCCCGAAGCCGACATGGCGGCGGTCGGCCTCCTGCTGCCCGACGTCGCCGTGCGGCTGCGCGTGGTGCCCCTGCGCGAGCGCAGCGGCCGACTCGTGCTGGCGATGGTGGATCCCTTCGACATCGGCGCGGCCGACGAAGTGAGCACCATCGTGGAGCGGCGCGTGCAGCGCGTGGGCGTGGAGGCGGCCGCCTTCGCCGAGCTGATCCGCAGGTGCTACGGAACCACGGCCGCGCGCATGGCCGAGAGCCTGGGCGGCTCGAGCGAGGATGCCTCGAGCGAGAACGAACACAACCTCGACGCGATCGAGGCCGACGACGTGCACCGAATGGCCGAGGCGCCGACGCTGGTGAACCTCGTGAACCTGCTCATCCTCGAGGCGATCCAGAGCCGGACGAGCGACATCCACATCGAGCCCTTCGAGAACGAGCTCAAGGTCAAGTACCGCATCGACGGCGTGCTCATGGAGCAGCCGCAGCCGCCCAAGCACCTGCAGGCCGCCATCGCCGGACGCATCAAGATCATGGGCCACATGAACATCGCCGAGCGCTACGTGCCGCAGGACGGGCACATCGCGCTGAAGTTCGAGGGGCGCAAGGTCGACATCCGCGTGTCGACCGTTCCCACGATCTACGGCGAGAGCATCGTCATGCGCATCCTGGACAAGAGCAACCTGCGGCTCGACCTGCAGACGCTCGGCATGTCCGAGACGCACCGCATGACGATGGACCGCCTGCTCGAGAAGCCGCACGGGCTGGTGCTCGTGACCGGTCCGACCGGCAGCGGCAAGACGACCACGCTCTACGCGGCCCTGAGCAAGCTGTACGACCCGCGCAAGAAGATCATCACGATCGAGGATCCGGTCGAGTACGAACTGACCGGCATCAACCAGATCCCCGTGAATCCCAAGCGCGGCCTGTCCTTCGCGACCGGGCTTCGTGCGATCCTGCGCCAGGACCCCGACGTGATCTTCGTCGGCGAAGTCCGCGACGGCGAGACCGCCGACATCGTGATCCGCAGCGCGCTCACCGGCCACCTGGTGTTCAGCACGCTCCACACGAACGACTCGGTCAGCAGCTTCGGACGCCTTGGCGACATGGGCGCGGAGCCCTACCTCATCGCGAGCGTGGCCGAAGGCGTGCTCGCGCAGCGCCTGGGACGCCGCATCTGCAAGGCGTGCCGCGTGCAGGCGCCGCTCGGCGAGGACCTCCGTGCGCGGCTTGCGCCCGACGAACGGACGCAGTTCGGCCCCAACGCCTGGGCGGGCCTGGGCTGCGACGAGTGCCGCGGCTCCGGATTCCGCGGCCGACTGGGCTTCTATGAACTGATCAAGGTCAACCCGGCGCTGCGCCAGGCCGTGGCCGAGGGCGAGCCCGTGCACGTCCTCAAGACGCTGCTCGGCGACGACTTCATCACGATGCGCAAGGACGGCGTGCGCAAGGCCATCGACGGCGACACCACCGTGAGCGAGGTCCTGCGCGCGACGCAGGATCTCGACGACGTCCCCGTCAGGAAGTGATCCATGCCGAGCTTCCGCTACCAGACCATGGGCCCCGACGGCACGATGAGCATCGGCTCCGTGTCGGCCACCGACCGCGGCAGCGCCGTGCGCATGCTCGGTGAGCGCGGCATCCTGCCGCTGTCGCTCGAGGCCGAGGGCGTCGAGGCCGTCCGCACGCGCGCCCCGCGGCTTGCGGGTCCGGTCCAGACGGCGGTCGTGCGTGGCCGCCCCGCGATCAGCAGGGCTGAACTGGCGAACCTCGTGCGCGAGCTCGCCACGGCGCTCGAGGCGGGCCTGCCGCTCATGCAGGCGCTCAAGACCACCCGTCGTCAGGCCGCGGGCAAGGCGCTCCCCGTGATCCTCGACCACCTCATCGAGGGCGTCGAGGCCGGACAGCCGCTCTTCCAGGCCGCCAAGGACTATGGCCCGCCCTTCGACGAGATGACGGTCGGCATGTTCCGTGCCGCCGATGCCACCGGCCGCATGAGCGAGATCATGCACCAGCTCGCGGACCTGCTCGACCGCAGCGTCGAGCTGCGCCGGGAGGTGATCGGTGCGACCATCTACCCGATGATCCTGGCGGGGATCATGACGGCGAGCATCATCACGATGGTCACCTTCGTGCTGCCGAAGCTGCTCGCGCCGATCACCAGCGGGACCAAGATCGCGATCCCGTGGCCGACGCAGGTGCTCATGAGCCTCGCCTCCTTCGTCGGGAGCTGGTGGTGGGTCATGCTGCTGGGCGCCACGATCGGCTGGTTCGCCCTGCGCGGTTGGCTCCGCGTGCCGGCCAACCGCATGGTGGTCGATGCCGCACTGCTCAAGGTCCCCGTGCTCGGCACGCTGCTGCGTGACGTCGCGGTGGCACGCTTCACGCGCACGCTGGGCACGCTGGTGAGCGCGGGGATCCCGATCCTCACCGCCCTGCGCACGGTGCGCGACACGCTCGGCAACTACGCCATGATGGCCGCCATCGACGACGTGAGCGATCGCGTGTCGACCGGCGCCTCGCTCGCCGATCCGATGGAGCGCAGCGGGCACTTCCCGCCGCTCCTGATCCAGATCGTGAACATCGGCGAGAAGTCCGGCAAGCTCGAACCCATGCTCATGCACGCTGCAGGGGCATTCGACCGCCAGGTCAACAACTCGCTCAAGCTGTTCACCAAGATCCTGCCCATCGCGCTCCTGCTGGTCATGTCCGTCGTGGCCGGCTTCGTGCTCGTGGGCATGCTGCTGCCGCTGCTCAACATGCAGACCGCCCTGGGCGCCTAGCGCCGACGCCCCCGCACCCCGAAGAAAGGAACCATGACCATGCAACCCTCCCGCTCCGATCGACGTCGCGCCCGCCGCGCCTTCAGCCTCATCGAGATCCTCATCGCGGTGACGATCCTCGGCATCATGGCCGCGGTGTTCGTGCCGCGGCTGGGCTTCCTGATCGGCAGCTCCAAGCAGAAGCGCGCCTTCAGCGAGATGGCCACGCTGAGCAACCAGATCACGATCTACATGACCCAGAACGGCATGAGCTCGCTCGGCGACGACTTCGAACTCGCCGAACTGATCGAGGGTGATCCGCCGTTCATGCCGGCCAGCGCACTCAAGGATCCGTGGAAGAACGACTACGTGCTCGAGACGGACGACGTCCCGCCGGGCCTCGAGTTCGACATCATCTGCTACGGCGCCGACGGCCAGCCCGGCGGCGAGGGCGAGGACGCCGACATCCGCCTGAGCGAACCGCCGGGCAAGTGACCCGCCGATGCCCCGACGCGCGTTCACGATCATCGAGATCCTCGTGGCGACCATCATCCTGGTGGTGCTCGCAGCGGCGGTCGTGCCACGCGTGGCCGGACTGGGCTGGTTCAGCCACGACTCCGCCATGACCCAGATGGAGCAGGTCCTGGCCATGTTCGCCTACCGCGAGTCGTCCGGCACGCAGCAGGTCGCGCTCATGCGCGACGGCGAGACCGGCGACATCGCGCTGGTGGTGATGAAGAGGCCGCCCGGCCTGGAGGCCGAGGCGCAGTGGGAGTACGACACGATGGTGAAGCCGTTCCGTGTGCCGAACGAGATGGAACTCGTCTCGATCACCGCCGACGGCCAGGAACTCGACCCGCGCACCTGGATGATCGCCAGCATCCCCTCGGGTGGCCGCCCCGAGATCGTGATGACGTGGGTCGGCCCCTCGGGCGAGACCGAACTCCGGCTGCCCTCGACGCAGCTGATCCCCCGCCGCGCCGACAACGGCGTCTCGCTGGTGGCCGAGCGCGAGGGCGTCGACCTCGACGCGGGCGGCCTGACCCAGGAGGACTGGTGATGCGCCGCGGCTTCGCGCTGATCGAGGTGGTGATCGCGGGCGTGATCCTGGCGGTCGGGCTCGCGGGCATCATCAACGTGTCGATGCGCGCGATGGACATGCAGCGGCGCGGCGAGGCCGAGGTCATCGCATCGTCGCTGCTCGACGGGCTGCTCTCGCAGGTGCTCGTCGACGGCGTGACCGAGTTCCCCAAGCTCAACGCCACGTCCGGGCGCTTCGACGCGCCGTTCGAGGACTGGGAGTTCGAGATCCTGATCGATCCCGAGGGACTGGGCGATCCCTACACGGTGACGGCCATGGTGCGCGATGCACGCGGCCAGTCGTATTCCGTCGAGACGCGCATCGCGCCCCGGCTGGGCGAGGACCCGAATCCGGATCGCCGGCCGCCGGAGCCCTTCGATCGCCAGAGCGCCTTCGGCAAGGACGAGGAGGCCGCCGTTGCGCCGTGACCCCCGCGCCTTCACCCTGGCCGAACTGCTGATCGCCGGCACGATCGCGGTGGTGATCGCCGCCGTGATCACCACGAGCCTGGCCCAGTTCGGCCGCGCCCGTGAGGTCTGCAAGCTCCGCATGGATGCCCACGTGCGCGCGCTCGGTGCGCTCGAGACCGTCCGCAAGGAACTCCAGTCGACCATCCGCAGCGACGACCTGTTCCACTGCCGGGTCCTGATCGTCGATGACCACACCGCGTCGGTGGCCGATGCCGCCGGGCTGGAGGTCGATCGCGACGAACTGCTGGTCTACAACACGCGCCTGCGCACCGTCCGGGAGACGGAGTACAACGGCGACGGCCAGGAGTTCGAGACGCACCTGCGCATCGAGGACGACGACCTGGGCTCGGCACTCTGGATGCGCGCCGACAGCCAGCCCGACCAGTATGAGCGCGGCGGCGGCTCGGCAACCCCGCTGATGGACGGCGTCGTGAGCCTGCGCTTCGAGGCCTACGACGGCAGTACCTGGCGCGACGCGTGGGACAGCGATCTCGACGGACTCCCTTGGGCCCTGCGGGTGACCGTGCGGGCGCTGGGCAATGAACCCGGGGCACCGATCGATCCGCTGGTGCGCGACCTGGTCACGTTGCAGACGGTGATCCCCATCGACCGTGCGACGCCCCCGCTCGTCCAGATCGCCCAGTACGAACAGCAGCTTGCCGCCGAGGCCGCAGCAGCGGAAGCAGCCGCCGCGGGTGACGCAGCCGGTGCCGCGGGTGCAGCGGCCGGCCTTGGCGTGGATGGCGTCGGCGGCATGGGCGTGCAGATTCCCGATGGCGTGACGATTCCCGGCGACGGCCGCGGAGGACGCGGTGGCATGGGTGGCGGTCGTGGTGGCTTCGGCCAAAACGGTGGTCAGGGCGGTGGTCGAGGTCAGGGCCGCGGTCAGGGCGGCGGCCGCGGCGGCCAGGGCGGCGGGCGACTCGGTGGCGGCGGCCCTGCATCGGGCGGAGGCGGCCGATGAGCCGGCGCCGCGCCATGGTGCTGCCGATCGTGATCTGGTGCGTCGCCGTGGCGGCGTTGATCACATCGGCGACGCAGCTGGGCTGCTATCGGCAGGCCGTGATGGGCCGCGAGGCCATGTCCAAGGTGCAGGCCAGGTGGGCCGCGCGGGCGGGCGTCGAGACCGTGATCGCGATCATGGAGTACTACGGCGAGAACCCCGACCCGGACAGTGCGTTCGCGATGGTGAACGACCTCGAGGACAACGCCGTCGACGAACTCTCCACGGGATCCTTCGAGATCTACCACGAGATCGATGGCGCGATCTATCCAGGTCCGTTCGATGAGCACTCCCGGATGAACATCAACGCCGTCAGCCGGGCGCAGCTCTACAACATGGACGACGTCGGCCTGCTGGCCGATGCGATCACCGACTGGCGGGACACGAACGACGACGAGGAGATGTCGGGCGCGGAATCCCGCTCGTACCTGGGCCGCTCGAACATCAACTACCAGCCCCGCAATGCCAACTTCCGCTCCGTGCCCGAGCTCGAGATGGTGCTCGGCGTGTGGCCCAAGGAGGTCCGCGGCGAGGACTGGAACCTGAACAACCGGCTCGATCCCAACGAGAACGACGGCGACGCGAGCTTTCCCGACGACAACGCCGACGGCGTGCTCGACTACGGCCTGGCCGGCCTGTTCACGGCCCGCACACGGCCCTACCCGCAGACCATGGCCGGCGAGGACCGGCTCGACCTGAAGACGGCCACGGCCGAGGAGGTCGTCGAGCGCACCGGGCTCTCGCAGCAGCAGGCCACGCAGTTGGTGGAGTCCGCCAAGCAGGCCAACTTCTACGTTGAACAGCTCATCAGCACGCCATTGGGCCAGCAAGCCCAGCAGCCGACCACCTCGACCTCGCGCGGCCGCAGCGGTCGTTCCAGCGCGGGGCGCACGCAAACGCCCGCCGCACAGCAATCGGCCACGCTCAAGCCCGAGCAGCTGGACAACGTGCTGCGTGAATGCGTGACCCAGGCGCCCAAGCCCGGTGATGCCGGGCGCGTGAACATCAACACGGTCTCCAAGCGTGTGCTCGAACAGGTCTACGGGCTCGAGCCGAAGGTCGCCCAGCGCATCATCGACCGGCGCGACACCTCCACCGGCATCACGACGCTCGGCGAGCTGTCCAGGATCGACGGGCTGAGCCCGCAGGACGCCGCCCAGATGGCCCGCACGATGGACACCCAGAGTTCCGTGTACACCATCACCAGCCGGGGGCGTGCCCCCGGAACCGGCACGGAGGTTGAAATGATCGTCGTCGTTGATCGTTCCACCCTGCCCGTGACGATCCTGGAGTACCTCGAACCGTGAAGAAGAACGCCGCCAAGCCCGTCCTCGCCACCGACCTTGCCGCGGTGCTTCGCCTTGAAGGCGAGCGCTGGAAGGCACTGCTCGTGCGGTTCGGGCCACTGGGCGTGCAGTTCGAGCAAGCCGGCGAGTTCGGTCCTGACTGCGGAGATGGCAGCGGCGTCGAGGACTTGGCTCCCTGGCTCCACGAGCTCATGCCCGAGCGCGTCGTGGTGATCGTGCCCGGCAACGAGGTCATCCTCCGTTCGATCGCGCTGCCTCGGGCCACGCCGGCGCAGCAGCAGCAGGCGTTGTCACTGCAGGCCGAGGGGGCGCTTGCCCCCGATGCCCCCCGTTGCCGATCGGCCTGCGCGGTCGTGCCGGACGGTTCGACCGGTGCCGAGGAGCGCTTGGGCATCGTGCTTGAGTGGAAGCCCGGCGGCGCCGTGCAGCTTCCGCCGGGGCTGAAGGCCGATGACGGGCGTCGGGCGACGCATGGGCCCGTCGCACCTCGCGTGACCTTCACGGCTCCCGTGGCGGGGCTCCTTGGCCTGATGTCGGCCGATGGCCTGGGCCGTGCCGCGCGGATGTGCATCGACATCCAGCCCTCGACCGGCTCCGTGGCGGTCGTGGCGTCACGCGAGGGCCACCTCGTGGCCCGCACGCTCATCGAGCGGAGCGACGACGCCAGCGAGTTCGCCGGCGCCATCAGCGAAGCGGTCAACGACACGGCCATGCTGGGGCATTGGTCCGAGGACGACCTGATCGCCGCGCGTCGCGCCATGCCCGCAGCGTTTGCCCAGGGATTCGCGGGCCTTGCCGGCGCCGATGCGCTGGGTTCCGCCCTGGCTGGCGCCCCCGACGATGCCGCCTGGCGCGCGCAGTTCGGTGACCTCGCCGGCGTGGCACTCGCCCTGCGGAGCCCCCTCTCGCCGCTGCTGGGCCTGATGCCCATCGAACCTCGCCGCTCACAGGGGCTGCTCATCGACGCCTTGGCGCGCATGGACAGTCCCGCGTTCACCAAGCGGGCCTTGATCGCCGCCGGGCTGGCCGTGGTCTTCGGCCCCATGGCCGTGGCTGGGCTGCGCCTGGCATGGCTGAACTTCCGTCTCGCTGACGCCGACGCGTTCGAGGCGTCGATGGTGTCGAGCGAGCGACGGATCGCGCTGTACGGCCAGGTCGACAAGCTCGGCTGGCCGATGAGCAAGTTGCTGAGCGACATCGCGTGCACGACGCCCGATGGCATCGAGATCGAGTCGATCAACATCGACCACGGCTCGAACGTGCAGGTGCGTGGCCTCGCGCGCGGCGTGGGCGAACTGTCGAGCGTCGATGCGATCGTGGTGATGGAAGAGCGCATGCGCGCATCGAAGGTCTTCTCCCGGATCGTGAAGAGCTGGGAAGAACCCAAGGGTGGGAGTACCGAGTTCTCGATCACGGCGCAGGTCGCCGATCCCATGCTGATCGTGCGGTACTCGGAGTCGCAGGATTACGGCAAGAAGTCCCTGGCCGAGCAGCGATGGGGGCCAGTCGATGCTGATGGGTTCCTGATCGAGGCGGGTTCCGCCCCGGCGGCCCCCACGCCAACCACGCCGGTGGCGAGCGGCGACCAGCAGCCCGTGGCCGTCGTTCCGGACATGGTGGCCGGCGACGCGCCCGGCGTGGGCGTGCCGACCGTCGTCACGAACGGCGAACCCGTTGCAGCGTCAACGGGCGCTCGGACCACGCCGGCAGGCGCGGCGGCCGCAGCAGCGAGCGAAGCCGCACGCGCGCCGGCAGCGGCTTCGGGTGAGACCAACGTCGCCTCCGCCGGCGGCGGCGCCGCGGAGGCCGCGAACGACGCGGCACCGGCTGAGGCCGACGGAGAATCCCGCGAGGGCCGCGGCGGTCGTCGCGGCGGATTGCCGGGCGCCAGCGGCCCGACCGAAGCTTCGCGACGCGGCCGACCGGCCGTGGGTGCGGCACAGCCCGCAGAGCAACCGATCCCGCCCGCGCTCACGCAGGACCAGGTCGACGCCATGAGCCGCGACGAAGCACGCGACATGCTCATCAAGATCGCAGCCGTCCGCCAACGCGATGGCCTCGATGAAGAGACCACGGCGCGCCTGAAGAAGGACTTCGACATGCTCAAGGCAAGGACGAGGAAGCCATGAGCGTGGTCCACGACGCCATCGCGCGCTTCCATGCGCAACGACCCATCGTCCGCGCCGGCATCTCCGTCGTCGCGGCCCTGGTCGTCTATACGTTCCTGGATGACTATCCCTGGGCGCTCGCGCGCTCATGGTCCGCCGAGGCCGACCACGTGCAGAAGGTGCTGCATGAGGGAGCGCGCAACGAGGAGGAACTTCCCGGCAAGGTGCGCGATGCCATCGCGGTCTACGGGCGGCTCGACCTGCCGGGATCGGAGGCCGAAGGCGCGAATGCGCTGTCGATCGCCGTGAAGGATGCCGCCAAGAAGAACAAGGTGTCGAGCTACACCTTCCAGACGCGGACCGGCGGCAAGCTGCCCAAGGCAGCCTCGGACGCGGCGGGCATCGCATCCCGCGTCGAGCGCCTGATCGGCGAAGTGAACTTCGTGGCGAGCCCACAGGACACCTTCGGGTTCATCCAATCGCTCGAGGCATCTCCGGCGGTCGATGCGCTCGGCAGCGTGCGCATGGACTGGGATGACAAGGCGAAGAAGCTGAGCGTTCGGCTCATGGCCGAGGCGTGGGTCACCGCCGGGAAGGCGAAGCCATGATCGACCTGCGCCACGCCATCCCCACGGACCTGCTGCGATCTCCGAGGGTGATCGCCAGTGCCGTCGCCGTGACCGTGCTGGCCATCGTGGGCGTGACGGCCGTGAGCGAGTTGGGCGGTTCGCTGCTCGCTCCCGGCGTCGATCCCGAGCGCGCCGACCGCGTGAGCCCCGAGTTCACCCGCCACGAGCAGATGGCACTGATCCATCGCAAGCGGTTCGAGGGGCGGAGCCTGTTCTCCACGCCGCTCAAGCCACCGAGCCGGCCCAAGCCGGCTCCGGTCGTTCGCGCCGAGCCGCCCAAGCCGGTGGCACCGCCCAAGCCGGCGGGTCCGCCTGCGACCTATGGCGGTCCAAGGCCGACCGGTGTGATTGCCGACATGCTGGTGCTTGCCGGCGGACGCACCGTCAAGGTGGGTGAATCGGGCGATGGCATCACCGTCGTCGCGATCATGCCGCCTGATGAGGTCCGGCTGAAGTGGTCCGGTGGCGAGTACACCGTGTCGCTGCGCGAGAAGTTCGACACGAGCGTTCTCTCGTCGGGCTCGACCGGTTCGGCGGGCCGGACGAATCCCCCCGGCATCACGCCCGTTGCCGCCGATCCCACCGCGAGTCCCGTGACCGCTCCTGCGGCGACCCCTTCATCCACGCCGTCCTCTGCCCCGGTGGTGGCTCCGGCGGCACCCGTCACGCCCGAAGCCACCGCCACCGGTGCGGCACCTGCAGCGAGCGATCTCGCTCCTGCCGTCCCTGCCGCGCTTGATGCGGCCGCCATCGAAGCGATGGACCGCGACCAGGCCGGCAAGGCACTTGAAGAGGTGAGCCGCGCCCTGCGCGGCCGCTCCGGCGATCCCGCCGTGAAGGAGCGCCTCGAGCGCGAACGCCAACTGCTCATCGATCGAGTCAACAAGCTCGACTGAACCCACGAACGACCAACGACCAGACCTGGAGCTCCCGTGAACCGATCGAACACCACCATGCTCACCACGCTGCTCGCGACGGCGGCCACCTTGACGCTGCTGCCCACGGCAACGACCACGCTGGCCCAGGGCGGCCGCCAGGTCCCGCCCACGCCACAGCCCGCTCCGCCCGCGGCGCAACCGGCTGCCCAGCCCGCCGCTCCCGTGACCCGACCCGTCGACCCATCGCGTGAACCCACGCAGGAGCCGACGAACGAGCCCGATGAGCCGATCGAACCGGAACCGGAACCCGCGCCGGAACCCGCGAAGGCCGACGCGCCGGCGACGGCCCCCGCCGCGGAGCCCGAACCTTCGCAGGAGCCTGCAGCGGAACCCAGCGGCGATCCCGAACCCGCGATGGATGCGCCGGTGGCGCCGGAGCCGAGCGCGGACGAGACCGGGACCGCCAACGACGAACCCAGCGAACCTGCGTCCAGCACCGACGCTCCGACCGCCGCCACGTCGGGCGATGGCAGCACGGACCCCGCGGATGCGCCGCTGCGCATCTTCCGCGCGGACCGTCGCGCCGATCCTCGCACCGACATGGTGCAGGTGAACTGCACGGATGTGCAGCTCATGCAGCTGCTCCCGTTCATCATGGAGACCACGGGCAAGACCGTGATCCCGAAGCTCGCGAGCGTCAAGCAGCAGACGATCACCATCATGAGCGACCGCAAGGTCACCCGGGCCGAGGCGCTCGAGATGATCTTCCAGGCGCTGAGGCTGAATGGGGTCGCGGTCGTCGAGACCGAGGACCTGATCATGATCGACGCACTCGGCGACGAGAACATCCGGTCGCTGCAGCCGGGGCTGATCCTTGGGCCCGACAAGGACGTGACGACCATGGCCGACAGCGGCCAGGTGCTGACCAAGGTGTTCCGCGTGCAGAACACGAAGGCGCAGAGCGTCTTCGACCGCATCCAGGGCGGCCTGCCGACCTACGCGAAGGCCGACTTCGACAACAACTCGAACCAGATCATCGTCGAGGCCGACGTCGGCACCATCAAGCGGTGCGCGAAGTTGATCGAGCTGCTCGATGTGCCGACCTACCAGGACGTGGTCACGCAGACCTTCCGGCTGCAGTACGCGGATGCGCAGACCATCGCCACGGCGATCACCGACATCTTCAGCAACACGCGTCCATCGGGCGGTGGCGCCCGTGCGGGCGCGGCCCAGCGCACCCCCGGCCGCGGCGGCGCGCCGAACCAGCCCAACGCCGGCGGCGAGCAGATCGCCGGGACGACCGACAACCTGCTGCTGACCGTGCTCCCGGCCACGAACTCGATCACGATCCGTGCCGAGCCCGACATCCTCAAGTCCATCGGCGACCTGATCGGCGACGTGTGGGACGTGAATCCCCAGGCCGGCGGGAGCCTGTTCCGTGTGTACGACCTCGCCTACACCGATCCGCTCAAGATGGAAGCCCTGCTCGAGTCGCTGCTGGAGAACGGCGGCGGCAGTGCGGGCGGCGGCCGCACGGGCGGCGCACAGGTTCGCCTGGGCGGCAACCTCGGCGGCGGAGGCGACAGCGGCGCCACGGTCGCAGTGAGCAACATCTTCAAGATCGATGCCTATCCGGATTCGAACCGGCTCGTCATCATCAGCAAGACCCCCGACAACTTCATCTGGCTCGACCAGATGGTGAAGCTGCTCGACCAACCGCTCAAGGTCGGCATCCCGACCAACGTCCCGCTCAAGTACGCCAACTCGGTCAAGATGGCTGAGATCCTGAACGCGCTGCTGGCCCAAGCCGGCTCGGGCGCCGAGATCACCCGGGAGGACACGGGCCTCAGCGGGATCAACTTCGAGAGTGCGGGTGGCGGGACGAGCGAGACCAGCGGCGCCACCGGCGGCCAGTCCGACAGCCAGACCACGGTGCAGTTCCCGTGGCAGTCGGGCCGGGGCGCGGGCGGCGACGAGCAGGCTGAGGTCAGCGCGCTCGTCGGCAAGAGCCGCGTCGTGCCCAACGAAGTCCAGAACTCGCTGCTGGTGCTGGCGCCGCCGGAGATCCAGCAGGCCCTCATGAACATCATCACCGACCTCGACAAGCCGGGTCGGCAGGTGATGATCGCCTCGGTCCTGGCCGAGGTGGAGATCGGCGACGACTTCGCGATGGGCATCAAGTTCGGCCCCAACGGCCAGGTTGCGCCCCGCAATCCCAACAACGCCGTCACCATCGGAACCGAAGTCGCCGGTTCGCGCGACACGGACTTCCCCGGGGAGTTCAACGAGTTCACGTTCGACTTCGGCGTCGATGCGACCGTGGTGCTCCAGTCGCTCGCGCAGGACACGGCCGTCCGGATCCTGCAGCAGCCGCGCGTGGTCACCACCGACAACAAGGAGGCCAAGTTCTTCAGCGGCCAGGACGTCCCCTTCCAGTCGGGAACCACGAGCGACGCCGCCGGCACCACGGCGAGCTTCGAGCAGATCGCCGTCGGCATCGGCCTGAACGTCCGGCCGCGCGTGACCAACGAGAAGAACGTGGCGATGGAGATCGAGGTCCTGCTCTCCAACGTCAACATCGCGGCGGCCGGCGTGGGCGACAACCCGACGATCGACCGGCGCCAGACCAACACGGCGGTCACGGTCAAGAACGGCCAGACGATCGTGCTGAGCGGCATCCGCATCGAATCGGAGACGAAGGACGACACGGGATTCCCGATCCTGAAGGACATCCCCGGCTTGGGCTTCATCTTCGGCAACGTGGACAACTCGAAGGCCCAGCGCGAGCTGCTCATCTTCGTCACGCCGATCGTCATCGAGAACCCGGACGACTTCAACACGAACTACAACGTGAAGGAGCTCGAGCGCCTGAAGGAACTCGAGAAGCCCCTGCCCGGCAATCCCAAGAAGCTGCTCGAGGACCCGGCGGCCAAGCGTCTGCCGAGCGGCGAGCTGATGATCCCGGATGCGCCCACGCCGCCGACGACGCCCTGACCGGGCACCGTTGGCCGGGCTTGGTGCCAGGCTTGGTGCCGTGCTGCTGGCCCAGGTGTGGCTAGCCGGTTGCGCGGGCACGCCACCGGGGGCTGGCCTTCGCCCCTCGAGCGAGCAGGATCCCAAGCTCGCTGCGGTCGAGTTCGGGCTTGTGTCGCTCGGAGACGTGAGTTGGGACGGCTTCACGATGCCGGTGGTCGCGGGAGACGGCCGTGCCGTGGCCGTGCAGGTGGACAGCGTGCCGGACTGGCCCACGCGGCTGGGAACCACCGATGCCCCCAAGCGTCATGCCGGGACCGTGGCCATCCACCCGATCGAGGCAGGCGGCCTTGGCGCGCCCCGCTCGTTGGGGCCTGACCTGCTGCTCGGACGATCGTGGGTCGATGGAGCCGGCGGTGGTGCCTTGGTCGAGCAGCCGCAGCCAGGCGGCGGCCGACGGCTCGGCGTGATGTCGGCCGACGATGGAACCGTGCAGTGGCTCCTTGAGGATGGGGCCACGAACGTGGGTGCATGGGTCGCGCGCAGTGCCGACGGCATGGTGATGACGTGGTGCCGGCGCGCCGCAGGTGCGCGCGCATGGAGCGTGGAGCAGGCTGCCTTCGAGCGGGTCCGCGACGAATGGTTGCCGCGCGCCCAAGGTGCCGGTCCCTCGATCGCTCCCGTCGACGGCGTGGAATGGAGCGGCCCGTGCCTGATCGACGGTGTGCTGACCGCGATCCAGGTGCGGGACGGGGTGCTGCGTGCCATGGCGTTCGATGCTTCGTCGGCCCGGAGTGAGCCCGCCCCCCTGCAGGGAGCGGTGCTCTCGATGCGTGGAACCCGCGAGATGGCCTGGCAGTGCGTGAATGCGCTTGGCCCCACGTGCGCGACGGACGCCCAGGCGCTGCTCTTCCACCCACGGTTCAACCGTCTGGCGACCTGGAGCCCACGCACCCAGGACGCACCGACCCTCCTGCCCGAGGGAACGACCGGGATGCTGCCGTGTGGACATCACTGCCTGTGGACGTCGAACGACCGGGTCTGGGCCTGCTCGGGACCGACGCCCGAGCCGTCGCGTCGCGTGCTCGTCACCGAGGGAACCTGGATGCTGCTGCACGCGCAGGGACGATCGGCGCTGCTCGCACGGCCCGACGGACGCTCACTGCGGATCTACCGGCTGACCTTCGCACCGCCACCAGGCGGCTGAGGCGCGCCGCCCCGGCCCCCGTCATGAAGAAGGGCCGGCACACGGCCGGCCCTTGGGGCTCATGACTGGGTTCAACGAGGCTCAGTCGTCCTCGTCTTCGTCGTCGTCCTCATCGTCTTCCTCGTCGTCGTCGAGGTCGTCGTCCTCTTCTTCATCCTCTTCGTCGTCGTCCTCTTCTTCTTCTTCGTCCTCGTCGTCGTCCTCTTCTTCTTCGTCCTCGTCTTCTTCGTCGTCCTCGTCTTCTTCGTCGTCCTCGTCGTCGTCCTCATCCTCGTCTTCGTCATCGTCGAAGAAGTCGTCGTCATCGTCCTCGTCGTCGAGGTCGTCCTCGCCGTCCTTCGACTCGCCGTCCTTCTCTTCGTCCTCGTCAAGGCCATCCTCGTCCGCGAACTCTTCCTCGCCGAAATCGTCGTCGTCGTCGATTTCCTCGAAGGCGTCAGTGTCCTCCTCGTCGTAGCCAAGGGCTTGCTGCGAGGGGGCGATGAGACTGGCGAATGTCCGGCCGCTGGCCGCGATGGATGGCATAAGTCCTCCGTTGGGCGGGACTATCGTTGGATCGGCGTCGTCTGTCAACTCGCCCCGACCGGGATGGCGATGCACTGGTCCTCGCCGAACAGCAGGATCCAGCCGTCGAGCAGCATGGCGCGCCGCCAACCGACCGGGACCATGAGTCGCGCGAGGGTCCGCAGCTGACGCAGCCCCTGCGACGGATCGAGCAGCGTGAACGTCGAACCGCCTTGAACTGCAGGCAATTCCGGCATGCCCAGTGCCTGCACGATCACCCCGCCATCACATGGGATGGCCAGTTGCGGCGTGGCCGACGGACCGAGCTGCGCGCTGCCGATGATGCGCCCGCTCGCCTGCGCGAGGACCACCCGATCCCCCTTGGCGAAGAGCAGGCCGTCGTCGAGCCGGACCAACGGGCTCCAGGCCCCGGCGATGCCGCCGTCCCAATCTAGCGCGGTGCTCGAACCATCATCCAGGCCGAGCCGGTACGAACCATCGGTGGGCTGGCCCATGAACATGGCCTCATCGAGCACGACCGCAGGCATGCGGCGGGTGGCGCCCGGCGGACTCGAGCGCTCCCAGAGGATGCGCGGTCCGGCCTCGGTGTCCTCGACGAGCGCGCTGGCCAGGCCGCGCGTCACCACGAAGCCGCACAGCGTGGACTCGACCGCATCCACCGAGGCCATGCCCTCGAGGTCGACGCCCCCGAGTTCCTGACCCGACACCGACGAGATGAGCGTGAGCGCAGGATCGGAATCCAGCGAGGTACCGACGAGCGCGAGGCCACCCATCGACGACTGCACGTGCTCGACGAGCGGCAACGAGCGGGTACTGGTCCAGAGCGGGCGGCCATCGGCGCCGATCCGCACGCAGCTGCCGTCACCCCGGACCGCGACGGCGCCGTCACCGAGCGGGAGCGCAGCGAATGAACCGCGCCGCGAGAGCACGTTCTCGTCGTCTCGCAAGCCGGCGATCGGCTGCACGGGGCCAAGCAACAGACCGAGGTCCTCGATGGACCAGGCCACGGTGCCCGTCGAAGGGTCCACGCCACGGAGCCTGCCCGGCAGCGTCATGGTGCGCTCCAGGACCAGCATGGTCGGCAGCATGCGCACGATGCCGGGCGACGGGTCCTCGAGCTCGATGGCCCACTCCGGCGCGAGCGTGGAACCCTTGATGCCGACGAGCTGCTGGTTCACGACGAGCACCGCGCGGTCCGGCATGGATTGCCGGAGCGCAAAGGCGTCCAGCGCCGGCAGGCTCGCCGAGAACTGGATCGCGCGCCGACCCGCTCGCGGCGCGCCGTCGGCACGGGCCCACCGGGGAGCGATGATCCACTGGTCCCCTGCGGCAATCGTCGCGAACGCCGTGGCTGACGGAACCACCCGATGCAGCCGACGGAGCGTCGCCGCGGCGAGCAGGTTGCCGCCGCCGACGTCGATCACGCGCGCGGCAACGCGGTCAATCAGCGTGGGCTCGATCGGCAGCCCGGCGTCGGCACGCTCCAGCGTGATGAGCGCGGCACGCTGCGCGCAGCGGGCTGCCGCGTCGAGGCGTTCATCCGCGCGGGCGCGCTCGCACGACTCGACCAGGATCCGGATCGAGGCCGTCGTCCCGCGCCAGGATCGCGCGATGGCCTCGGGCGAAGCGCTCGCTCCCGAACGAACCGCCTGATCCGCAGCCTGCTCGATCGCGTTGCTCCCAGCCGCATGGGCACGGGCGACCATCCGCTGCATCGCCATCGAGAGCACCTGGCTCGTTCGCACACTCGCGCCGCCGTGCTCCACGAACGGATCAGCGTCGAGCGCAGGCACGGCATCGGCGAGGGTGCGCGCGGCGTCGGCCCACTCCGAGCGCGCGGCATGTCGATCGGCGAGCGCCAGGGCCACCCGCAGCGACTGCGAAGGCAGCAAGCTCGATCGTCGAAGCACCTCGACGGCATCGTCGCCGTCAGGGCTCCGGCGGACGAGTTCGAGCAGCACATCGACGACGCGTCCACGCACGAGCATGAGGTCGTCGTCGACCTCGGCCCCGGACAGCCGGGCCAGGGCCCGCCGCGCCATCTCGAGCGCCCGCCCGGTATCCCCCTGCGACAGCGCCGATTCAGCCAGTGCCAGCTCGGCATCAGGTGCGGTGCCTCGCTCCACCAACGCCACGAGATCCGCCACGATCCGATCTGCGCGACCCCAGACCTCGAGGTTCATCTCGGAGGCGATCGCCACGCGGTCACCCCCGACGCCGACGGCGCCGCTGCGGCGCGCGGGCATCGATCCGACCAACGCACCGCTGACGAGGTCGATCACGTCGATCCTGCTCGCGCGCGGAAGCACGATGACCGCGCGATCACCCGACCGTGCGAGCACCGCCCGGCCCACGAGTGGCTCGAGGTCGGGCGCAGGAAGCTGCCAGCGCCGTACGGCGGGCTCGTTCACATCGATCGCCGACAGCGCACCGTCCGAGGAGACCCCGACGATGGTCCCCGACGATCCCACGAGGTACTGCGCCGCGCCCAGCGGCTCGCCCCGGCCGAGCGCCTGGGTCAGGATGGCGGTGCCATCGGCGAGCGAACGGCGCATCACGACCCTGGCATCCGCATGGAGGAACCAGGCGGTGTCCCCGTCGATGACCGGCGCCGACGCTTCCCATGCCTGCTGCTGCTGCTGCCGCGTGCGCGCCAGCTCATCGCGCGCGATCCAGCGCACCGCACCCGTGGGTGCCTCGATGCACGCAGCCGTGCCGACCATCGTGCCCACGAGGACGACGCCACGATGCGCCACCGCGGCCATGCCGCCGCGGACCGGCGGCGCGTTGCCGAACTCTGCCAGCAGTCCATTGGCCGCACCCAGCGGCACCGACCATCGCGTCGATCCATCCTCGGCATCGAGGCCGATGAGCCAGCATGCGAGCTCAAGACGGCCGTTCTGGCGCAGGCACGGCACGGCGAGCACATCGCCCGCAAGGGCCATCGAACCCGCCACACGCAGGCCGCCGGGCAGCAGGCCGTCCCCTTCCTCGAGGGAACGCTGCCACAGCGTGCGGCCATCGCTGCGGCGAACCGACACCACGCGCGAGGAGACCAAGCCGCCGAGCTCACCGACGGTGACGACCGAGTGGACCCGTTCCGCGTCGACCACGCACGGCGTGGTCATCGTGTCCGCGCTCCGGGCGGCCTGGTCGATCGCGATCATGGCCTGCCAGCGCATCGAATGGGTGAGCAGATCGAAGCACGAGAGGACGCGGCCATCAGCCACGATCACCTCGTCGGCGTCGATGATCGGCACGATCGTGTGCAGGCGGCTGCGTGGCCGGAGGGTGTCGTCCTGTCCCAGCATCTCCTCGACCGGTACGATGCCCCGGTTGCGGATCGATGCCGGCGACCACGCCAGCGGCACCGACCAGGCTTCGATCCAGGGCATTGCGGGGATCTCTGCCGCGGTGTCGGGCGCGACATCGCCGATCGCCGCACGCTGCACCCGAGCGGTCGGCTCGCCCATGGCACCGATCGCATCGACCAGCGATCGCTCGACGCCCGGCACCGCCGCGAGCTCCGCCGCCCGTGCGGACCATGCGGCGCGATCCCCCGCAGCCCACGCCGCAAGCGCTTCGAGGGCCAGACGCGGTGCAGGATCGAGTGCGGACGACGGATGCATGGACGCGCGTCGCAGCCACGCCGAGGCTTCATCGGCCCGCGCATCCTGGAGCGCGCGGCCAGCCAGGCGGAGCATCGCCTCGAGACCGGCATCGGTCGCGGCGAACCGGGTGACGACCTCGACCAGGCGCTCGTCGGCAAGCCACTCCCGTGCCTGCGCACCGACCTCGTTGCGATAGCGCTCGAGCACCTCGGGATGGGCCGCCAGCAACCCCGCGACCTGATCGGCAACGCCCTGGTAGACGCCGGGCCGCTTGGTCTGCACCAACTTGTCGGCGAGATCACGGAGCAGCTCCGCGGCCAGGCGCGCGCTCTCACCGGGATTGGTCGCCGCCTGCTCATCCGCACGGAGGATGAGTTCGAGCGCCGTCGGCGAGTCCGCCACGGTGGGCACGATCACGGATTGCTGCGCACCCACGATTCCACCGGCCGCGGTGGCCGCCACGAAACACGCTGCAAGCATCGTCGCACGTCGGCCGGGCATGGGTCGATGGTACGCCGCGGGTGACGGGCCGCCGCGTGTAGAGTCCCGTGCATGCGACTGACCGCCCGACATGCGATGGTCCTGCCCGCGCTCCTGGCTGCTTGCGGTACGGCGCCCCGGGTCGAGATCGTCGAGGCCGTTCCGGTGGCCACCATCGGAGCGGAACAGGAATGGGCGCTCATCGTGCGCGTGCACAACCCGAAGGACGAGCAACTCGTGCTCGACGGCTGGGCGCTCGATGCGGACGGGCGCCGGATCGAGTGGGTCGCCACGCGGACCGTGCCGCCGCGCGAGATGATCCAGGAGTCGCTGCCGGTGGTCCTGCCGGCGACGGCCGGTTCGTGGTCGGTGCGCGGCGAGCTCTCCTACGTCGCACCCGGTCGTCTGAACGACATCCTCTTCGATTCAGGCTTCAGCCGGCCGACCGTCGCCTTCGCCGGCACGCCGACGATCAAGGCCGCGGGCGATGCCCCCGCACCGACCGCCGTCGACGGCACCATGCCCAACATCAAGCTGCCCCCGCAGTGAACCACCGCAAGCGCCCCTCAGCCACGCCCACCGCACCGGTCCGACGCCCGGCGCGGTTCTGAGCGTGGTGCCCATCGGTCACGGGCCGATGCGCTCGTCGCCGCCGTGGCGGCGCATGAACTCTGCTCGGGCGTCGTCCATCAGCCGCTGGTGCACGCCGATCATCGAAGGATCGCCGCTCTCCACGCCTTCGGTGGAGACCGGATCGAAGACCCCGTCCTGACGCATGAGCCATGACTGACGCCGATCCTCGAGGCAGTACGACAGGATCTTCCAGAGATGCCGCCGGTGTGTGGTCAGCTCGATCGGCGTGGCCGCCTCGACGCGCGTGTTGAGGTTGCGGTACATCCAGTCTGCACTGCCGATGAAGAAGTCCCCCTTGAGCGGATCGGCGTGGCCGCCTCCGAAGAAGAAGATGCGGCTGTGCTCGAGGAAGCGCCCGATGATCGAGCGGACGCGGACGTTGGGCGACAGCCCCTCCACGCCCGGACGCAGGCAGCAGAACCCGCGCACCACCAGGTCGACCTGGACGCCCGCGCGGCCGGCTGCGTACAGCGCATCCATCACGGTTCGATCCTCGAGCTGGTTCATCTTCGCGATGATCCGCCCGGTGCCGCCCTTCTCCTGGATCGCGACCTCGCGCTCGATGAGGTCGAGGAACGACCGCTTCATCGTCGTGGGCGCCACGAGCAGCTTGTTGAACTGTGCCTGGAGCGAGCGCCCCGTCATGTAGTTGAACAGCCCGACCAGGTCCTCGGTGATCGCCGGGTCGCAGGTCAGGATGCCGAGGTCCTCGTACAGCCGTGCGGTCTTGCTGTTGTAGTTGCCCGTGCCGATGTGGCCGTAGCACCTGATCGACTGGCCTTCCTGGCGCACGACCAGGCTGGTCTTGGTGTGCGTCTTCAGGCCGATCACGCCGTAGGCCACGTGCACGCCCGCCTGCTCGAGCTTCTTCGCCCACTCGATGTTGCGGGCCTCGTCGAAGCGGGCCCGCACCTCGACCAGCACCGCCACCTGCTTGCCGGCCTCGGCGGCGCGGATCAGGCTCGCGATGAACGGGCTGTCGCCGCTGGTGCGGTAGAGGCTCTGCTTGATGCACAGCACCTTCGGGTCACGCGAGGCCTGCTCGATGAAGCGCTCCACGCTGTCGTTGAAGCTCTCGTAGGGGTGGTGGAGCAGCAGGTCGCCCTGGCGGATGCGGGCGAAGATGTCGGCCTCGTCGTCCTCGAGGCCGGCCGGCGGCAGCGGCGACCACTTGCTGAACTTGTGCTGCGGCAGGTCGAGGTCCGCGACGGCGTTGAGCATGCCGTAGTCGATCAGGCCGTCGACCTCGTAGATGTCCTCGGGCCCGAGCTGGAGTTCCTCCATCAGGAACCGCAGGATGCGCGGACTGGCGCCCGGCACCACCTCGAGCCTGACCACCTCGGCGAAGCGGCGCTTCTTGAGCTTCTGCTCGACAGCCTGCAGCAGGTCCTCGGGATCGGTCTGGTCGGTCTCGAGTTCCGCGTCGCGCGTGACGCGGAACGGCATGACCTGCAGGATCTCCATGCCCGGGAAGAGGTCATCGAGGTTGTGGCGGATGATGTCGAGCACCGGCACGTAGCGGCGGCCCGGCTCGAGTTCGTAGAGGCGCGTGGGCACGTTGGGCACCTTCACCCGCGCGAAGAGGGCCTCGTTCTCGCCCGGCCGGCGCAGCACCAGCCCGAGCGACACGCTCATGTTCGAGATGAACGGGAATCGATGGCCGGAGTCGATCGCCAGAGGCGTCAGGATCGGGAAGACCGTGCGCCGGAACCAGGCCTCGGCCTGGGCCCGCTCCATCGCATCGAGTTCATCCCACGACATGACGCGGATCCCGGACTCGCGCAACGCCGGGCGGACCATGTCCCTCCAGCACGAACTCTGCTGGCGCGAGAGCTCGTGGACCTTCTGGCGCACGGCGTGCAGCAGGGTCGCCGGCGTGAGCGGTTCGTACGCGGGCTGCGTCTCGCCGGTCTCGACGGCATGGCGGATCCCCCCGACACGCTTCATGAAGAACTCGTCGAGGTTGTTCGAGTAGATGGTCAGGAACCGCACGCGCTCCAGCAGCGGCGTGCGCGCATCGAGGGCCATGTGCAGCACGCGGCGGTTGAACTCCAGCCAGGCGAGATCGCGACACAGGAAGCGCTCCGGGCTCGAGAGGATCGATGGACCCGCGGGAGCGGGCTTCTTGCGTGCGGTGGGCATGTCAGTCGTGCCTCGGGTGGTAGTGGGCGGCGCAGCCGGGTGCCTCGGTCAATCGCACGCGCGCCACGCGCACCCCGGCGGGGAGCCGTGCGGCTGTCGATTCGGCGATGTGCCTGGCCACGACTTCCGCCGTCGGGTTCAGGTGGTCGAACGGCGGTACCTGGTTCAGGTTGACGCTCTGGAACGGGCGGATGACCTCGTCGACGACCGCCTGCACGGCGTGGAAGTCGCAGAGCAGGCCGTCGTCGTCCAGGCGATCCGCCGTGACCACCAGTTCGAGGTTCCAGTCGTGGCCGTGCAGCGGTTCGCGCTCGCCGCGCATGACGATTGCGTGGGCTGCCGAGAACACCCGCTGGACGCTCAGTTCAAACATGGAATCAAGCGAGTATAGCGATGGCGTGCGTGGATCCCGAGTGGATCCGGAGGTCGGCGCGGCGTCGCGGGCGCCATGCGTTCGCTAGAGTCCGCAGCCATGACAGCGCACGAAGCCCCCTTGATGCTCAGCGTGAGCGGCGCCCGAGGCATCGTCGGCAGGACCATGACGCCCGAGGTCGCCGCGGCCTACGCGGGTGCGTTCGGTTCGTTCCTGCGTGCGACGACCGGCGCCGCCCGGCCTCGCGTGGCCGTCGGGCTCGACGGCCGCATCAGCGGGCCGCCGCTGGCGAAAGCGGCCATCGGTGGTCTGCTGGCCACCGGCTGCGACGTCATCGACCTGGGCGTGGCGATGACCCCGTCCGTCGGCGTGATGATCAACCACCACCGCGCCGATGGCGGACTCGTCATCACCGCGAGCCACAACCCCATCGAGTGGAACGGCATCAAGTGCCTCGACGGCGATGGCCTGGCACCGCCTCCCGCGATCGCCAAGGACATCGTTGATCGCTTCAGGGAGCGGCGCATCGACTGGTGCGGTCCGCTCGAGACCGGACGCGTGTCGCAGGATCCGTCCTCTGCGCGGGTCCACTGCGACCGTGTGCTGGGGCAGGTCGACGCGGGATCGATCCGCGACCGCCGGTTCGCCGTGGTCCTGGACAGCGTCAACGGCAGCGGCTGCGAGGGCGGCCGCATGCTGCTCGAGGCGCTCGGGTGCCGCGTGACCCACCTCTTCGGTGAGCCGACGGGCGTGTTCGGGCATACGCCTGAACCACTGGTGCAGAACCTGGTGGACCTGGCGCGCGCCACGGGGGCCACGCCCGGCGCAGCGTGCGGCTTCGCGCAGGATCCGGACGCCGATCGCCTGGCGATCGTGGACGAGACCGGCCGGTTCATCGGCGAGGAGTGCACGCTCGTGCTGGCGGCACTGCGCATGCTGCAACGCACCGGCGGCGGCGTGCTCGCCGCGAACCTGTCCACGAGTCGCATGATCGATGACGTCGCGGCCCGTTTCCCGGGCTCGCGCGTCGTGCGCACGGCCGTGGGCGAGGCGAACGTGGTGGCGGGGCTGCGCCCGGCCGCCGGCATCCTGGGCGGCGAGGGCAACGGCGGCGTCATCCTGCCCGGGGTCTGCTGGGTGCGCGACTCGCTCAGCGCCATGGCGCTCGTCCTCGAACTGCTGGCCCACGAGGGCAAGCCGCTCTCGGTGATCGTGGACTCGCTCCCCCGCTATGCCATGATCAAGCGCAAGATGGAGCTGGCCACGGTGGGAGGCATGGCCGCGGTCGCCCCCGCACTGGCCAGGGTCAGGGCCGCCTTCGCGGCCGAACGCATCAGCGACGTCGATGGCGTCCGGGTGGACTTCGCCGATGGTTGGGTGCACCTGCGCGCGAGCAACACCGAACCGATCGTGCGCGTGATCGCCGAAGCGGCGACCGAGTCGCGCGCCAACGAGCTGTGTGACCTCTGCCAGCGTGCCGCGGGCGTGTGATCAGGGAGCGGAACGGCTCGGCTCGTCCAAGCGCCGCTCGAAGGTCTGCGCGGCCGCCTCGTGGCCCCTGCCGGGCTCGGCGGCGTCCCACTCACGATGGAGGTCGCGCAGCGACTCGAGCACCGTCAGCGTGTACGCATGCGCAGGGCCGTAGGAACGCTCGTAGATGACGAGTGCGCGGTTGAAGAGCCGATCCGCGTCGGCACGATGACCTCGCTCCCAACGCACCATGGCGAGGTTGTTCAGCGCTTCCGCCACGTCAGGGTGCGCGGTCCCCAGGAGCGACTCGCGCATCGCGAGCGACCGTGCGAGCAGGTCCTCGGCCTGGTCGAGCCGCCCTTGGGCTGCGAGCAGGTCGCCCAGGTTGCCCATGCAGGCGGCCACGACCTCGTGCGGTCCGGGAAGGGCGGTGATCGCGATGTCGAGCGCCCGCTCATGCAGCGCGATGGCGCGCTCGACGTCGCCGAGCGCAGCGTGCACGAGCGCGACGTTGGACAGGTTCCCCACGATGCCCGGGTCCCCGGCGCCCAGCTCGGACTCGTTGATCGCCAGCGCGGATTCGAGCAAGGGCAGCGCGGCCGGAGCATCATCCTGCTCCAGGAGCGCCAGCCCCTGCTCGGTCAGCGCCGCCGCCACGCTCGGCGATGGACCTTCGAGTTCCATGAAGAGGTCCGCCGACTGCCGCGCGAGCGCCGCGGCACGCTGCGGCTCGCCCTGCCCCCGCAGCACGCGCGCCACCTCGAGCCTGAGCGCAGCTTCGCTCTCGACATGGCCGGCCAGTTCACCGGCGTCGAGCCGGCGCACGGCATCGTCGAGCGCATCGGCCAGCGACACGCCGGCATCGCCGCCATCCATCGGATTCGCGCCCGCGAGCGTCTGCGTCATGAACTCCATCACCCGCTCGGCGTCGCGTTGGCGCCGCTCGGCCTGCGCGCGCTGCAGCGCCGCTTCGCGCCATCCCACGAGCGAGACGACGAGGCCGGCCACGAGCGCCAGCAGCACCGAGGACGCGGCCACCACGAAGCCTCGATTGCGCCGGGCCCACTTGCGGACCCGATACGCGCGGCTCTCGGGAACGGCCAGGAGCGGGCGACCGCCGAGGTAGTTGCGCACGTCCAGCGCCAGGTCGCTGGCGCTCGCGTATCGCTCGTCGCGATCCTTGCGCATGGCCTTGAGCGGGATGAGCTCGAGTTCCGAGCGCAGCTGGCGGGCGAGTTCATCGATGCGTCGGCGCATGGCTCGCTCCATGCGCTCGCGCACCGCGGGATCCTGGCGCGCGAGCGTGGTGAGCCGCGCGCTCGGCGACGGCGGGTCGACCTCCCGGATCGTGCGCTGGATGTGCTGGAATCCCTGGGCCCGGAGCGCCGTGGGATCGAACGGCGTGGTCCCGGCCAGCAGTTCGTAGAGCACCACGCCGAGCGCGAAGACATCCGCGCGCGTGTCGATGTCGGTGGCATCCGGTTCGGCCTGCTCCGGGCTCATGTACTCGGGCGTGCCGATCATCTGCCCGATGCCGGTGTGCGCGCCGTGATCCGAGAGACGCGCCGAGAGCGCCTTGGCGATGCCGAAGTCGATCACCTTCGCGACCGGACCAGCGCCCTCGACCCGGCTCACGAGGATGTTGCCGGGCTTGAGGTCGCGGTGGATGATGCCCCGCATGTGGGCGTGCTGCACCGCGTCGCAGACCTGCAGGAACAGCTCGAGCCGTTCGTGCAGGCCGAGGTGATGCCGGTCGCAGAAGACCGAGATCGGTTCGCCCTTCACGAACTCCATGGCGAACCACGGCCGGCCCGCCGGCGTGACGCCGCCGTCGAGCACCTTGGCGATGTGCGGGTGGTCCATCAGCGCAAGCGCCTGGCGCTCCTGTTCGAACCGCACCAGCACGCTCTCGGAATCCATGCCCGCGCGGATGAGCTTCAGCGCCACCTGCTGCACGTACGGTTCACGGCGCTCGGCATGCCAGACCGCACCGAATCCTCCCTCGCCCAGCAGCTCGATCAGCGTGTACGGACCGATCGATTCGCCGGGCTTCTCGCGTGCGGCCCGGATCGCCACCGCGACGGACTCCCGCAGCATCCGACCTGCGCCCGTCGAGGGCTCGTGGTCCGCATCGGCGACGGTGGGCCGATCCGAACCGCTCGGGCCGATCGTCTCGGCGGCGTGCAGCGCCGGGGTCTGCCCTTCCGACGCGTCGATCGTGGCATCGGTCGGCAGCGGCTCCCGCGGTGGATCACCGGCCGATCCGGGGCCCGCGGTCATCGCGCCTTCCAGCTCTCGACCACACGGTGCTCGATCACGCCGCCCGAGCAATCGATGTCGACCATGAAGAAGCCGCCGCGGTGCGCCTGCACGTTCGGCCACATGATGGTGCGGTCCGTCTCGGGGATGCCGGCCGAGGCCACGCCCGCGATGGGCACCCACACGAGCGTTCCCTCGTCGAACTCGTAGGCCGTCACCTCGTCATGACCGATGGGACGCGTGGCCTCGAAGAGGAAGATCAGCCAGTGCTTCTCGCCCTGGTACGCACGCTCGTTGACGATGCCGGCAAGCCGCAGGTCACGGTCGGAGAGGACCACGCCGCTCTCCTCCATGGCCTCACGCCGCGCACACTCGTGCGGGCTCTCGCCGAGGCTGATCTCGACCTTCCCACCGATGGGCGAGTGCAGGCCGGCGTTGGGCGCCTTGCGGCGGTGCAGGAGCAGCAACCTGCCGTCGTGGTCGTAGAGGTAGACCAGCACGGCCACGCGGTACGGCAGCGTGGTCGGTTCGTAGCGTGGATGGTCGACGTCGTTCACTGGATCGCCCCGGCGAAGTCCGCCGCGGGCTCCAGGCCGACCGCACGCAACAGGTCGCGCACGCGCGCAAGGCCGGCCGCCGGCAGCGCGCACATGGGCAGGCGGAGCACGCCGCTGTCGCGGCCGAGCACCTGCATGGCGGCCTTGATCGGCGCCGGATTCGTGTCGATCGTGAGCAGGCCGCGCGCAAGCGCGAAGAGCGAGGCATGCTCGGCACGGGCCGCGGCGAAGTCGTTCGATTGCGCGAGCGTGCACAGCCGGGCCACGCGATCCGGCACGATGTTGCTGAGCACGCTGACCACGCCGACCGCGCCCACCGCCGCGAACGCGATCGTCAGTGTGTCGTCGCCGGAGAGGATCGTGATGCCGCAACGCTGGCGGATCTCGCTGGCGCTGTCCATGCTGCCGGTGGCTTCCTTGATCGCCACGACGTTGGGGTGGCGCGCCAGCCGCTCCACGGTCTCCGGCGCGATCGCCACGCCGCAGCGGCCGGGAATGTTGTAGAGCATGATCGGCAGGCTGCAGCTGTCCGCGACGGCCATGAAGTGCCGGTAGATGCCCTCCTGCGATGGCTTGTTGTAGTAGGGCGCCACCTGCAGCGACAGGTCCGCGCCGAGCGCGTGCGCCGAGCGGTGCAGATGGATCGCGTGCTCGGTGGAGTTGCTGCCGGTGCCCGCCACGACCTGCAGGCCCAGCGGCTTGCCGACGCGCACCGCGGTCTCGATGACGGCCGCCTGCTCGCGCTCGTGCAGGGTGGGCGCCTCGCCGGTCGTGCCGCAGGGCACGATGCCGGTGACGCCGCCGGCGGCCTGGAAGCGGATGTGCTCCTCGAGCCGGGCGAGGTCGATCGAACCATCCGTGGAGGAGAACGGCGTGACGATGGCGGTGTAGGTGCCGAGGATCCGTGGCATGCCCGGAGTGTACGAGGCGTCAACGCGGGCGACGAACGGCCTTCGGCGACCGTTGCCCCGCCGGCGACCCCTGCTGCCTCAACGACCCGACGCGCCCTCGACCATGAGGCGCTTCATCTCGCGCACGGCCTCGCGCAGGCCGGTGAAGACGGCCCGGCTCACGATCGCGTGGCCGATGTGGAGCTCGCGGATCCCCGGCAGCGCGGCGATCGGCTTGACGTTCTCGTAATGGAGCGCGTGACCGGCGTTGAAGCGGAGTCCGGCATCGCATGCATGGCGACCGGCCACGGCCACCCGATCGAGCTCGCTGCGGGCGCGGGGGCCGAGACCTCCCTCATCATGCCAGGCGTGCGCGTAGGGACCCGTGTGGATCTCGCAGACCCCAGCGCCGATGCGGATCGCGGCATCGATCTGGTGCGGCAGCGCGTCGATGAAGACGCTCACGAGGATGCCCGCATCACGCAGCCGTGCGACCTGCGTTGCGAGCGCCGGCTCATGCCCCGCCACGTCGAGCCCGCCCTCGGTGGTGACCTCGAACCGCCCCTCGGGCACGAGCATGCAGAGCTGCGGCTTGATGCGGAGGGCGATCGCGACCATCTCGTCGGTCGCAGCCATCTCGAAGTTGAGCCGCGCCGGCACCTCGGCTCGCAAGCGCTCGACGTCGCGATCCTGGATGTGCCGACGGTCCTCACGCAGGTGGAACGTGATGTGGTCCGCACCGCCGGCGAGTGCCTCGTGCGCGGCCTGCACGGGACACGGTTCCCAGGTGCGACGCGCCTGCCGGACGGTGGCGACGTGGTCGATGTTGCAGCCGAGCTCGATCATGCGGTGGCCTCAGGCGGAGGTTCGTCGACCGATCAGTCCGCGCGACGCCAGCTCCATCACGATGCGCGCGATGTCGAAGCCCTCGCTCGCGTGCACGAAGATGCAGCGGTCCGGGCCCAGGAGCGCCCGCGCACGCTCGCGGACGTCGTCCTGCGGCGCGACGAACGACATGATGACGATGCGCCCCTGCCCCATGAGCAGCCGCGCGACCTCGGCCGCGCGGCGCAGGTTCTCGCTCCGGTCGCCGGATTCGAAGCCCAGGTCCTTCGAGAGGCCGCTGCGCATGCCCTGGCCATCGAGCACGACCGCGTCGTGACCGAGGTCCCAGAGCGCCCGTTCGAGGGCGAACGCCGACTCGGTCTTGCCGGTGTTGGGCGGACCGTGCAGCAGGATGCAGCACGGTCGCTGCGACCATCGGGCGTCGCGCTCTGCGGCCGACACGCCGCTGACGGGCGAAGAGACCGTGTCGAGCGCCTGGTCATCCCAGTGCGCGCCACGCTCGGAAGGATCGCCGGTCCGGATCATGCCGGCCGCGGCGGTCGCGTTGCTCAATCGATCGATCAGGACGATCGCGCCGGTCCCTCGCGAGACGCGGTACGGATCGAACGCCACTGGCTCCTCGCATTCGAGTTCCACGCGACCGATGTCGTTCAGGGCCATCGACTCGGCCGCTTCGTGGGCCAGCGTGTCGACCTTCAGCCGATGGATCACGCGCAGCACGCGGGCCGGGGTGATCCGCGTGCCGACCCTGCACAGCAGGCTCTGCCCGGCCACGAGCGGCGCATCGACCATCCAGACCAGGTCCGCCACGATGCGTCGGCCGACGCGCATGTCGCTGGCACCGCCGAAGCAGGCGATCACGTCACCGCGGCTGCAGTCGACCTCGCGGTCGAGGCACAGCACCACGCTCTGGGGCGCATGCGCCCGTTCGAGGTCGCCGCCGAAGGCATCAGGACGCACGATCCGCGCCACGCGCGCCTCGGTCCCGCGCGGCATGATGCGGACGCGGTCGCCCACCCGCACGTCGCCGCTGGTGACCTGGCCGGCAAAGCCACGGAAATCAAGGCTCGGACGCAGGACGACCTGGACCGGCATGCGGAAGGGATCGGCGTCGCCGGGCCCCGGCAGCTCCACGCCCTCGAGGAGTTCCAGCAGCGCGGGGCCGCTGAACCACGGCATCGCACCGGATCGGCGTACCACGCCCTCGCCGGTCAGAGCGCTCACCGGCAGCGCCACGGCATGCTCGATGCCCAGGCGCGCGCAGAACCCCTGGAACTCCGCCTCGATTTCGCGGAACCGCGGCTCGCTCCATCCGACGAGGTCCATCTTGTTCACGGCCGCCACGACGTGGCGGATGCCGAGCATGGCGGCGATCGTGGCGTGCCGGCGCGTCTGGGTGGTCACGCCTGAACGCGCATCGATCAGGCTGATCGCCAACTGGCAATGGCTGGCACCGGTGGCCATGTTGCGCGTGTACTGCTCGTGGCCCGGGCAGTCGGCGATGATGAACGCACGGCGTGCCGTGGTGAAGTAGCGCCAGGCGACGTCGATCGTGATGCCCTGCTCGCGTTCGGCCTTGAGCCCGTCGACCACGAGCGCGAGGTCGAGTCCGCCGCCGGTCGTGCCATGCACGCGGCTGTCGGCCTCGAGCGCCTTGAGGTGATCCTCGTAGATGCGGCCGGTGTCGTGCAGGAGCCGGCCGATGAGCGTGCTCTTGCCGTCATCCACGTTGCCGCAGGTGAGCACCCGCAGCAGCTGGAGCCGGTCGTACCGGTCGAGCCATCCGCGAAGGTCCTCGCCGGCGGTGAAGGTGGGGAGCGTCATCAGAAGTACCCCTCGCGCTTCTTCTCTTCCATGCTGCCCGACTGGTCGTGGTCGATCAGGCGCCCCTGACGCTCGCTCGTGCGGGCGAGCAGCATCTCCTCGATCACCTTCTCCAGCGTGTCGGCATCGCTCTCGATCGCGCCGGAGAGCGGGTAGCACCCCAGGGTCCGGAACCGCACGCGCCGCCGCTCGATGCGCTCGCCGGGCTTGAGGGGCAGTCGATCGTCATCGACCATGATCAACGTGCCGTTGCGCTCGACGACCGGACGCTCCCGCGCCAGGTACAGATCGACGACCGGCAGGCCGAGCTTCCAGATGTAGAGCCAGACATCGAGTTCGGTCCAGTTGGACAGCGGGAACACGCGCATGCTCTCGCCCGGATGGACGCGCGGGTTGTAGAGCGACCAGAATTCCGGGCGCTGGCCCTTGGGATCCCAGCGATGGTTCGCATCGCGGAAGGAGAAGATGCGCTCCTTGGCACGGCTCTTTTCCTCGTCGCGCCGGGCACCGCCGATGGCTGCGTCGTACCGCCCCGCGGAGAGCGCCTGGCGCAGCGCCACCGTCTTCATGACGTCGGTGTGCACCTTGCTGCCGTGGGTGATCGGCGAGATGCCCTGGGCCAGCCCCTCCCGGTTGGTGTGCACACGCAGGTCCAGCCCCAGCCGCGCGGCCGTCGCGTCACGGAACGCGATCATCTCGCGGAACTTCCAGGTCGTGTCGATGTGGAGCACCGGGAACGGCAGGCGCCCCGGCGCGAAGGCCTTCAGCGCCAGCTCGAGCAGCACGGTCGAGTCCTTGCCGATGGAGTACATCAGGACCGGGCGTTCGAAGCTCGCCGCGGTCTCCCGAAGGATGTGGATCGCCTCGGCTTCGAGCTCCTCGAGATGGGTCAGGCCATGCGCCATGCGACCGAAGCCTAGACGATGTGCTAGCGTCCGCGCACGGATGGATGGCGCCTCGCCCAACGTCGTCTGGCAGCATGGCTCGGCAACGCCGGCCCAGCGCACTGCGGCGCTCGGCCGTGCGGGCTGCACGATCTGGATGACCGGCCTGAGCGGTTCCGGCAAGAGCACGATCGCGCTCGCCGCCGAGCGGGCGCTGCTCGCCGCAGGCCTTCCCGCGTTGGTGCTCGATGGCGACAACCTCCGGCATGGGCTCAGCGCGGGACTCGGATTCGACGAGGCGGGCCGCGCCGAGGCCGTCCGCCGCGCGGGCGAGGCCGCCCTGCTGGTGGCCGCATCGGGTTCCATCGCGATCGTGAGCCTGGTGAGTCCGTACGAGGCCGATCGGGCGCGCGTGCGGCGTCGCCACGACGCCAGCGGGATCGCCTTCGCGGTCGTCCACGTCGACGCGCCGCTCGCCGTCGCCGAAGCCCGCGATCCGAAGGGCCTGTACAAGCGTGCACGCGCGGGTGAACTCGAACGCTTCACGGGCGTGAGCGATCCGTACGAGGTGCCGGAAGCACCCGACCTTCGCCTGGCCACCGACGCCGCTTCGGTCGAATCGTGCGTGGCCTCGGTCCTCGCGCTCGCGCAGCGGCTGGCACGCCCCGCGTGATCGGCCCGCCCCCGACGCGCGGGTATCCTCCGACCATGGCCTTCGCCGCACGCCTTGAGCAGCTCCGTTCCGACATCACCGCCCAGGGCGAGCGCGTCCTGGGGTGCTGCTCGCTCGCCACCGAGTGCTACTTCGAGCACGACCAGGCCAAGGCGAGCGCGGTGATCGCCGCCGACGACGCGATCGACAAGGCCGACGTCGAGATCGAGCGCGCGAGCATCCCGCTGCTGCAGATGGGCAATCCCGACGAGTACCAGGTGCGCAGCGTGCTCACGATCGTCAAGGTCAACAATGAACTCGAGCGCATCGCCGACTGCGCGGTGAACATCGCCGAGCAGGTCGCCGGCCAGGCGCGCATGGACGAGCGGATCCCCCCCACCTTCCGCGTGATGGCCAACAGCGTGCTGGGCATGCTGCGCGACGCCAACCGCGCCCTCGTGACGGGCAATCCCGACCTCGCCCGGCAGGTGCTGCTCTTCGACGACACGGTCGACCGCTTCAAGAACGAGATCCTTCTGCATGCGCAGGAGCAGGTCGCGCTGGGGCAGTTCAGCGTCCGCTTCGCCTTCCAGCTCACCAGCGTGACCCGCAGCGTCGAGCGCATCGCCGACCACTGCACGAACATCTGCGAGCAGGTGATCTACGTGGAGACCGGCAAGATCGTCCGTCACCGCCCTGAAGGCTGGTCCGAGCCCGAGCGCCCGCAGCCATGATCACGCTCCAGTCGCGATTGGAACGGGCCCGCGAGCGGCTCGCCGGCCATGGGCAGGAGCACGTGCTGCGTCACGCCGAGGGCCTTGACCCGGTGCGGCTCGATCGGCTGCTCGACCAGGTCGACGCCCTGTCGCTCGAGCAGGTCGGCACCCTCGCGGCCGCGCTCCACGACGACGGCGGCTTCGTGCTGCCTGCCGATCTCGCGCCGGCCACGATCGTCCGCCGTTCGCCGGACGATGCGGCGTGGACGGCGCATGGCGAGGCCCTACTGCGCGCGGGCAAGGTTGCGTGCTTCATGGTGGCCGGCGGCCAGGGCACGCGCCTTGGCTGGGATGCCCCCAAGGGCACCTTCCCCGCAACACCGATCCTGCGTGCGCCACTCTTCCGGGTCTTCGCCGAACAGATCCACGCCGCGCGGCGGCGCTACGGCGCCATGATCCGCTGGTACATCATGACGAGCCCCATGAACGATGCGCCGACGCGCGCGTTCTTCGCGGAGCACGGTCATTTCGGCCTGGGCGCGGACACCGTGATGTTCTTCCCCCAGGGCACGCTGCCCTCGCTGACCATGGACGGCAAGCTGCTGCTGGCCGAACCCGACGAGATCGCCGTGAATCCCGATGGCCACGGCGGTTCGCTGCGCGCGCTGCGCCACGCCGGAGCGCTCGATGACATGCGCGCCCACGGCATCGAGCACATCAGCTACTTCCAGGTCGACAACCCGCTCGTGCATGCGGTCGATCCGCGCTTCATCGGCGTGCACGCCGCCCACCCCGGCTCGAGCGGCGAGATGACGAGCAAGATGGTTGCCAAGCGCGATGCCGCCGAGAAGGTCGGGGTCTTCTGCGCCTCGGCCGGTCGCACGATGGTGGTCGAGTACAGCGACCTGCCTGCCTCGCTCGCCGCCGAGCGCGACGGCGCGGGCCGCCTGCGGTTCGATGCCGGCAGCATCGCCATCCACATGCTGTCGCGTGCGTTCGTCGAGCGGCTCACCGACCACGGTCTGGCGCTGCCGCTGCACAAGGCACGCAAGAAGGTCCCCTTCATCGGCGACGACGGCAGGCGCGTGGAACCCGCCACGCCCAACGCGATCAAGATGGAGACCTTCGTCTTCGATGCGATCCCGATGGCTCAATCGAGCCTGGTCGTCGAGACCGATCGCGCCGAGGAGTTCGCCCCGATCAAGAACGCCGACGGCGACGACAGCCCGGCGACGAGCATGGCGGCGCAGTCCGCGCGCGCGGCACGATGGCTCGAGGCTGCCGGCTGGTCGATCCCGCGCACCGTCGACGGCGCCCCCGACTGCACGATCGAGCTGTCACCGCTGTCCGCGTCATGCGAGGCGGAGTGCACGGGCCTTGCTCCGCGCGCCGTCGAGCGAGGCGCGGCGTGTGCCGTGCATCCACTCAGCCCAGGCTGATGTCGCGGACCACCAGCTGCGGCACCCGGCCACGCCAGGTGTCGATGCCAGGTTCAGCAAGCACCGTGCAGGGCACGCCGCGCCGCAGTCGACTCGTCAGCTCGCCGGCACCGAACCAGACGGCACCGATGCGCGCACCGTCCTGCGCGACGTCGAACTTGATGTGCGGGCTTCCCAGCTTGAAGTGGCTCGCATCGGTTGCGAGCCTGCACCCCTCGAACACGAAGGCCGGGGTGGGATTGGCATTGCCGAACGGGCCGCACGCCTGCAGCGCATCGATGGCCGCGCAGTCGATCTCACCGATCGCTGCCGGGGCATCCCACTGCAGCGAGGCCCGAAGCGACCGCCCGGCCAACGACGCGGATGCATCGGCGCGCAGGGCTGCAGCGAACGCCTCGAACGCCCCCGGGCGAACCGTCGCGCCGGCGGCCATCGGGTGACCACCGCCTGACTCCAGCCACTCGCTGCATCGACCGATCGCCGCACCGATGTCCCAGCCAGGCACGGATCGACCGCTGCACTTGACGCGGCCGTCCGACTGCACGTGTCCGAGGAAGGCCGGCCACCCGGTGCGCTCGATGACCTTGGCCGCGACGATGCCCACGAGCGCGTGCGGCCACTCGGCGCTGGCCAGCACCACGGCGGTCGGATCACCCCCGTCGAGGCCTTCGCGATCGATCAACGCCAGCACCTGCTCGGCCACGCGCTCCTGCACCTCCCTGCGTTCGACGTTGAGCTTCCTGAGTTCATCGATGATCGAGGCGGCGCGCTCCCGAGCGCCCGGTTCGCCGGCCGACAGGCCCAGCAATTCGGCGCAGACGCCCGCATGCCCCATGCGACCGGCGGCGTTGAGCACGGGCGCGATCCCGAAGGCCACACCCTGGCTGTTCACCTTGCCCACGTCAGCGATGCGTTCGGCGATCACGCGGAGCCCAGGCAGGTCGGTGGAACGGAACCACTCGAGCCCTTGGCGGATGATGATGCGCGTTTCACCGTGGATCGGGATGACATCCGCCACGCTGGCGATCGCCGCCAAGGGCAGCAACTGCGCCAGCTGCCTGCGCAGTTCCCCGTTCATGCTCTCGCCCGCATGCAGCCGCATCAGCTCGCAGCAGACCTTCCAGGTCACGGCGCACGCGCAGAGATCCGGGTTGCCGTAGTCGCCATCCGGGCGTTGCGGATGCACGATGACCGTTGCGGGCGGCAGCAGCCCATCGGCGCGGAGCGCATGGTGGTCGATGATGGCCACATCCGCCCCCGCGGCGCGCAGGGCGGCAACCTGCGCCACCGCCGTGATCCCGCAGTCCACCGCGACGACCAACGCCGGTCGATGCGCCAGCACGCGCGCGACCGCATCGTCGGTCAGGCCGTAACCATCCACACGATGGGGGATCTCGATGATCGGGTCGACCCCGGGAGCGATCGCCCGCACGGCATGCCGGAGGGTGGCCGCCGCAGCGGTGCCATCGACGTCGTAGTCACCGAGCACCACGATCGTGCGGGCCGCGCGAACATGGCCAAGGATCAGGCCGGCGGCATCGGTCGCCCCGGGGAGTTCGCGCGCAGGCCGAAGGTCGGCCAACCCCGCCTTGAGGTAGCGCGCCTGTTCAGCGCCGCTGATCCCCCGAGCCGCCAGGAGCCGCTGCGCGAGCGTGCCGCCGGAGGCCACGGCTCCACGCATGGCCCAGGCGGATCGGAGTCCGCTCATCCCGGAGGTCGTGGAGCTGGTCAACGTCATGGCATGAGCCTATCGGGCCAACGAGCGGGACCGAGATCCGTGACCAGTCGGGGCTCCACCATGGCTACGATCCCGCCCATGCCCCACCGCTACAAGACGATCCTGCTCTTCGGCGCCCCCGGCGCCGGCAAGGGTACGCAAGGCAAGATCCTCGGACAGATCCCGGGCTTCTTCCACCAGGCCTGCGGCGACGTGTTCCGGGCGCTCGACATGACGAGCGACCTCGGCAGGCAGTTCGTGCAGTTCTCCAGCCGCGGCGAACTCGTGCCTGATCACCTCACGATCGAGATGTGGCGGCAGAACATCCATGCCCAGACCGTGCTGAGCCTGTACAAGCCGCACGAGGACCTGCTCGTGCTCGATGGCATCCCGCGCAACGTGACCCAGGCGAAGGAGATGGAGCAGTACATCAACGTGCTCCACGTGATCCACCTCGTCTGCCGCGACGTCGACAAGATGGTGGCCCGCATGCGCCGCCGCGCGCTGAAGGAGAACCGCATCGACGATGCCGACGAGAAGGTCATCCGCCGGCGCTTCGAGGTCTACGAACGCGAGACCCGTCCCGTGCTGGCCTGTTACCCCGAGTCGATCATCCGCGAGGTCGATGCGATCGGCTCACCCGCCAACGTGCTCCAGAAGGTGCTTGAAGTCGTGGTGCCCGTGCAGGACGCGCACTTCAAGAACCCGCTCGGCGCAGTCTGACCGCTCCACGCACCCCGGGCGTGGCGAACCACGCTCGTTGCGTCCGTTCAGTCGGGCTTCGGCGCGACCGGCGGCTGCCTGGGCTGCTTCGGCTGCGAACCGAAGCCTCCTTGGCGCTGCCCATCACGGAGCACCTGCTCCAGCTGCGCGATCTGCGCTTCCAGCAGCGCACGGACCTTCTCGTCGGTGGTGGCCTCGAGGGTGTTGCGGAGCTGGTTGATCGCCATCTTCGGATTCACGCTGGTTCCCGCAGGCTGACGCGCGCCGGCCACGACCGTGTTGCCCACGAAGCCCGGCGGCAACCCCGGTTCAACGGGCATCAGCGGCGATGAACCCTCGCGCTCCTCGCACATGACCGTCTCGAAGGCACTCCGTCGACCCGCCGACCGCATCGATGTGCCTGGGTTCGTCCGCTCGAGCGCGGCGAAATCGCCGAGTTCAACCTCGAGTTCGATCCGCTCGGCCTGCGCGGGCTGTTGCGCCACCACGGCAGGTGCCGCGCCGGGGCCACCGCGGACCACCGACAGCCGCAGCCGGTCACCCGGTCCGCGCTGCTGCACGACCGCGACCAGCCCGTCGTTGCCGGGCGTCGGCACGCCATCGATCGCCACGATGACGTCACCCACGCGCAGCACGCGCGAAGCCGGGAAGCCCTCGTGCACCTGGGTCACGAGCACGCCTCCGATCCCCTGCCCCATCGTGATCCCGATGGCACCGCGCGGCTTTGCATCCCACGTCAGCCACAGCGCCTCCTCGAGCCGCGATCGCTGCTCGAGCGAGAGTGACGGGCCATCGAGTGCCTTGCGGAGTTCCTGCATGGTCCATGCACCGGACGACGCCTCCTTCGACGCCGACTCGCGCACGGACCACGACGGGTCATCCATCCTCTGCACGATGGCTCGAAGTCCGGCCGGCACCTCGGCGGCACGCGGGGCATCGCGACCGACCGTGGCTCGGGCAAGCGACAAGTTCACGTCATCCCTCATGCGCACGCCGGGGCCGAGCACCATCCCGCCCTCGCGCATGGCCTGGGCCTTTGCGAGCGCGCGGAGCACCTGGGCATCGCGCTCGAGTTCGCGCGCTTCCTCGCGGGCGCGCTCGTCGATGACCCCCTGCCGGCGGCCGAAGTCATCGCCGGGCAGCGGCTTGGCCGCGTCCTGCGTCGCTGCGGTGCAGCAGAGGGCAAGGACCAGGACCTCGATCATCATCCGCACAAGGTAGCGATTCCGGCGGCCGCTTCCTCGATCCGATGCGTCTTCCGGTCCACGAATTCCAGCATCGCGCGGCCATCGATGTGACCGAAGGCCCCCTTGCGGGCCACCGGCGCCACCACCTCGGCGATCGCGGCCTGGATCATGAGTGGCGCGATCGAGGCCGAGGTTCCCTTGGGCGGCTTGCGCACGCTGCGATACCCGCGCACGATGGCGCGCAGGCAATGCTCGTTGAAACGCGGCTCCCAGCGCGACGGGTCGCTGCCCACGACCGACGGTAGGCCGAACTGCAGGGCGGCGTTCGCGAGATCGCTCACGATCGGCGCCACGCGCGCCGAGTCGAAGTCGATGATGGCCACCACCTGGGCGCCGTCCAGCAGCACGTTGCCCGGGTGGTAGTCGGAATGCGTGACGCCTGCGAGCTCAGGCCAGGGATGGCTCGCCGCGCGCTCGTATCGCGCGAGCAGCGCCGCGCACACCGCCCGCTCGGCAGGACCCATCGCCTTCGACTCGAGTTTGCGCAGATTCGCCGGGACCGCCGCGTTGCGGCAGTAGTTTGAGGCTGGCGTTGCACAGCCGCCGGAGAATGTCGACAGCGCGTCATGCAACCGTGCGAGCGCCGCGCCAACCGAGGTGGCCTGGTCGTGGCGATACGTGAAGCGATGCCCCCGCACGAAGCCCTGCACCTCGTAGATGTACGGACCCTCGATGAGGAACGGCTCGTCATCGGCGGTCGTCATGAGGTGGGCGCACGGCACGCCCTGCTGCATGGCGTGACGGTGGACCTCGCTCGCGTACCGGATGCGCTCGATGCCCGAGCCCTCCAGTTCGCGGCGCTTCAGGAGGTAGCTGCCGTGCACGCACGTGGCCACGAGCTTCGCCGCCTTGCGCGAACCCGCGGGCAGGTCGGCAAGCGACTTCAGGCCTCCGATCCCGAAGACTTCGAGCACCCGGACGATCTCGCTCGTGCTGAAGGACGCCCGCGCGTCACTCGGCATTCTGCGCCTGCTCCTTGATCCGGTCGATGCACGCCTTGATCTCGACGATCCGGCGGCTGATCTCGACGTCGCTGGACTTGCTCGCGATGGTGTTCGCCTCACGCAGCATTTCCTGGGCCAGGAAGTCGAGCGTCCGGCCGGCCGGCTCGGCATGCTGCGGCGAGATGAGCCGCGCGAACTGATCGAGGTGACCGCCGAGGCGGTTCACTTCCTCGGCGATGTCGCTGCGCTCGGCGAAGACCGCCACTTCACGGATGATGTCCTCTTCGCGGACCGATGCGCCGGCCTCGGCGAGGAGCGCGGCCATCCGCGTGCGCAGACGCTCCTGGTACGCCTGGACGACCTGCGGAGCCCGCTCGGCGATCTCGGCCAAACGAGCACGGATCGTGACGCCGAACTCGGCGAGCGTGGCGGCGAGGGCCTGGCCCTCGGTGGCGCGCATCGCGAGCAACCGGTCACAGGCCTGATCGAGCAACTTGGTCAGCACGGCGCGGGCGCGCTCGGCGCGGTCCTGCGCGCCCACGGTCACGACCACGCCCGGCAGTTCAAGCAGTGACGATGGATCGAGTCGCGCCACCTGCTCCGTCGGCAGCACGGATCGCAACTGCGCCATGTACGCCTCGAGTGCGGCACCATCGATGCGACCAACGCGATCGGCGGCACTCTCGGCCACGCGCACGGTGACCATCACGCTGCCGCGCGAGATGCGCTTGCCGAGTTGGGCTTCCAGATCACCCTCGAGCGCGCCGAGTGCGTCCGGCACGCGCATGGTGGCCTTGAAGAACTTGTTGTTGACGCTGCGGACCTCGACGCTGAATGAGCCGCCTTCGGCGTCCGCCGAGGCCACGCCGAAGCCAGTCATCGAGCGAATCATGGGATCGTCCGCCGCTCAGGGGGTCGCGGGCGCCGGTGCCGGCGCTGGTTCAGCGGCAGGAGCCGGCGCGGGGGCAGGAGCGGCAGTCGGTGCAGGAGCAGCAGCCGGCGCAGCCGCGGGCTCAGCAGCCGGTGCAGGCGCCGCAGCGGGCGACGGAGCAGGAACCGGCGTGAGCGTTGCCGGCGCAGTTGCCGGCGCAGTTGCCGGCGCAGTTGCCGGCGCAGTTGCCGGCGCAGTTGCCGGCGCAGTTGCCGGCGCAGTTGCCGGCGCACTCGCCGGGGTGTCGGTCGCGGGAGCGGCTTCGGCTTCGGGAACCGTCGGCTCCGCCGCGGCCATCTTGCGCGTGTTCGAGAGTGCGTTCAAGCCAAGCGCGAGGACCAGCCACACCACGAAGCAACTCACCGTGGTCACGGTGAGCGCGTCGCCGGTGCGACCACCGAACACGCTCTCCGTGCCGCCGGAACCGCCACCGAAGGCCTGCGACAGGCCGCCGCCCTGCGGACGCTGCACCAGGATCACGAGGACCATGGCGATGCTCACGAAGATGAAGAGAAGCAGGAGGATGCCGAAGAGCCAGTCCATCAGTCAATGCCTTCCTTGGGGTTGCCCCCGTGCCGCCGCGGTCCGGACCACCTGCGCGAAGTCGCCGGCCTTCAGGCTGGCGCCACCGATCAGGCCACCATCGATGCCGGGGTCCGCGAGGATCGCGGCCGCATTGGCCGCGTTCAAGGATCCGCCATAGATGATGCGCACCGTTTGGGCGAGTTCCGGAGAATACAGGATCCCGAGTTCCCGTCGGATCATGCGATGGGCTTCGGCAGCATCGTTCGGCGTGGCGCTGACGCCCGTGCCGATCGCCCACACTGGCTCATAAGCAATGACCAGGTCATGCATCTGCTCTGCCCGGATCGATGCGCACGCCGCGCGAAGCTGTCGTGCCGTGACCTGATGGGCCTGACCGGCCTTGCGCTCATCGAGGGTCTCGCCCAAGCAGAGCACGACTCGGAGGCCACTCTCGAGAGCCATCTGGAGCTTCTCGGCGACGACCTGATCGCTCTCCCCGTGATCGCGCCGACGCTCCGAGTGACCAATAATCACCCACTTGACGCCGATCTCCTTCAGCATTTCGGCGCTGATGTCGCCGGTGTGGGCGCCGTTGGCTTCGCTGCTGACGTCCTGAGCACCGAGGGCGACGGACCCATCATCGAGTGCCGATCGCACCGGAAGCAGGAAGCACGACGGCGGGAACACGACCACGTCACACCACCGCGTGGCATCGCCGACCTCGGCCACGGTCGCTGCGGCCAGCGCAGGCCCCGACTCAACGCCGGTGTTCATCTTCCAATTGCCGCCGACGAAAGGACGCCGCATGGCGCGAGTGTACGGAGCGTGCGGGCGCCCCGCTTCTACACTCCTCCCCCCATGCGAGCCTCCGAGATCCGCAAGGCCTACATCGACTTCTTCGTCCAGAAGGCCAGCCACACGTTCGCCCCATCGAGCCCGGTCGTGCCCTACGACGATCCGACGCTGCTCTTCACCAACGCGGGCATGAACCAGTTCAAGGATGTCTTCCTCGGACGGGGATCGCGACCGTACACCCGTGCGGTCAACACGCAGAAGTGCATCCGCGCCGGCGGCAAGCACAACGACCTCGAGGACGTGGGCAAGGACGTCTACCACCACACGTTCTTCGAAATGCTCGGCAACTGGTCCTTCGGCGACTACTTCAAGAAGGAGTCGATCGAGTGGGGCTGGGACCTGCTCACGCGCGTGTACGGCCTGCCTGCCGATCGGCTCTACGCCACCTACTTCGGCGGCAACCCCAAGGCCGGGCTCGAGCCGGACGAGGAAGCCCGCGCGCTGTGGTGCCAGTTCCTCCCGCCCAACCGCGTGCTGCCGGGCAACATGAAGGACAACTTCTGGGAGATGGGCGAGCAGGGCCCCTGCGGCCCATGCAGCGAAATCCACTTCGACCGCATCGGCGGCCGCGATGCCGCGGCGCTGGTGAATTCCGGCGATCCCGATGTCCTCGAGATCTGGAACCACGTGTTCATCCAGTTCAACCGCGAACCGGACGGATCGCTCAAGCCGCTGCCGGCGAAGCACGTCGACACGGGCATGGGCCTCGAGCGCCTGGTCAGCGTGATCCAGGGCAAGCGGTCGAACTACGACACGGACCTGTGGTCGCCCATCTTCGATGCGATCCGCAGCGAGACCGGCGCGCGTGCGTACGGAGGTTCACTCACCGACCACACCGACATCGCCTACCGCGTGATCGCCGACCATGTGCGGTGCCTGACCGTCGCCGCCTGCGATGGCGCCGGCCCCGGCAACGAGGGGCGCAACTACGTGCTGCGCCGCATCCTGCGCCGTGCGGCGCGTCACGGCCGGCAAACGCTCGGCCGCAAGGACCCGTTCATCCACCGGCTCGTCCCGGCCGTCGCCGCGACCCTCGGCGAGGCCTTCCCCGAGATCGCGACCAAGTGGAACGCGGCCGCCGACATCATCCGGGACGAGGAAGAGACCTTCGGCCGCACGCTCGACCGCGGGCTCGCGCTCTTCGGCGAGGCGGCCGAGCGCGCGAAGGCCACCACGCCGCACACCATCGCGGCGGCCGATGCGTTCCGCCTGCACGACACCTGGGGCTTCCCCATCGACCTCACGCAGGTCATGGCCGAGGAACGCGGACTCGCCGTCGACACGGCCGGGTACGACCGGCTCATGGAAGAGGCCCGCGAGACCAGTCGGCGTGGCGCCGGCGGTGACGAAGCCCTGCACTTCCCGCCCGATGCGATCGCGAAGCTCACCACGCTCGGCGTGGCGCAGACCGACGACGGTGCGAAGTATGCGCCCAAGCCCATGATGGCGCGCATCCGCGCGATCTGGGATGGCCGCGAGTTTGTGCAGTCGACCGGCAGCACCGACTGCGCGATCGTGCTCGACCGCACTCCCTTCTATGCCGAGAGCGGTGGCCAGGAAGGCGACCACGGCTCGATCCACGGCGCGAATGACGGCGTGTTCGACGTGCGCGATGCGCAGTCGATGGGCGGCTACGTGCTGCACGTCGGCCGGACCACCGGCGGCACGCTCCACGTGAACGATGACGTGAGCGTGCAGATCGCGGCGCAGCGACGCGCGGCGCTGGCGCAGAACCACACGGGCACGCACCTGCTGAACCTTGCGCTGCGCGAGGTCGCCGGTGACGAGGTCGAGCAGCGCGGATCGCTCGTGGCGCAGGATCGCCTGCGGTTCGACTACGCGGCACGCAAGGCGCTGACCGCGGACCAGGTCAAGCAGGTCGAGGACCGCGTACGCGCCTGCATCGGCCAGGGCCTGGACGTGCATGCGCAGACGGCACCGCTCGAGGCGGCCCGCGCCGTGCAGGGCGTTCGTGCGGTCTTCGGCGAGCGCTACCCGGATCCGGTGCGCGTGGTCAGCATCGGCGCCCCGGTCGATGCCTTGCTGGCGGCCCCGGGCGATGCCGCCTGGCGCATGCAGAGCACCGAGTTCTGCGGCGGCACGCACGTGGCCAACACCGCGGAACTGATGGACTTCGTGCTGGCCAGCGAGGGCGCGCTCGCCGCCGGCGTCCGTCGCGTCTTTGCGCTCACCGGTGCCGCCGCCAAGGCGTCGCGGGCAGCCGCGCAATCGCTCGTCGAGCGCTGCGCCCAAGCGTCACGGCTCGACGCTGCCGCGCTCGCCGCGGAAGTCAACGACCTCGTGAAGCTCGAAGGATCGCTGGGCCTGGGCGCCACGGATCGCGCGGCGCTCGCCCCGATGATCGAGGCGCTCCGGGAGCGCGTGAAGGAGAGCCGCAAGGCCAACGAGAAGGTCGAGCGCGAACAGGCCGTGGCGCAGGTGCGCGAACTGATCGCGCGTCATCCCGGCGGGCCGATGGTGGCACGCCTGGCGTCCGGCGACGGCCAGGCCCTGCTCGCGGCGCTCGACTGCGCCAAGGCTTCGCTCGCCGATTGCCCCGTCATGCTGCTCGGCGTCGACCACGATGCAGGCAAGGTCGCGATCGTCGCGGCGTGCCCGAAGGCCTGGATCGACAAGGGCCTCAAGGCTGGTGAGTGGGTCAAGGTCGCCGCCGTGGCCTGCGGAGGCGGTGGCGGCGGCAAGCCCGATGTCGCGCAGGCCGGCGGCAAGGATCCGTCCAAGATCGATGCCGCGCTCGCAGCCGCCAGCGCCCACGCGGCACGTTGAGGATCTGGGCGGTGCGGTCCATGGCGGCTGTGCGCCGGACGGACGCACTACGCCGCTACCCTCTCCCGCATGACTCCGGAGATCAGCAGCGCCCTCAGCGAAAGCCGCGTCTTCCCGCCGAGCGAGGCGTTCATCCGCGCCGTCGGCGGCCGGCCGCACGTGGCGAGCCTGGCGGAGTACCGCGCGCTGTGGCAGCGCTCGATCGAGGACCCCGCGGGCTTCTGGGGCGAAGTCGCGCGCGGCTTCGACTGGTTCACGCCCTTCACCTCGGTGCTCGACTGGCAGTGCCCCGATGCGCGCTGGTTCGATGGCGGCACGCTGAATGCCTGCCACAACTGCGTCGATCGCCAGGTCAACGACGGCCACGGCGAAGAAGTCGCGATCATCTGGGAGGGTGAGCCCGCCTGGAACGCCGATGCGGCGAGCGCATACGCCGGGGGCTTCGATGCCGGCGACCGCACACGCTCCGCCCATCACGGCCACGCGGTGCGGCACCTCACCTACCGACAACTCCAGGACGAGACCGCCCGCCTGGCCAATGCTCTGAAGTCGCTCGGCGTCCGCAAGGGCGACGTCGTCACGCTCTACATGGGCATGGTGCCCGAGCTCGCGATCGCCGTGCTCGCGTGCGCCCGCATCGGGGCCGCGCACAGCGTGATCTTCGGCGGCTTCGCGGCCTCGGCGATCGTGGACCGCGTGGACGACGCCAGGAGTCGCGTCATCGTGACCTGTGACGGTGCCTGGCGGCGTGGATCGATCGTCCCGCTCAAGGCGAACGTGGACGAGGCGTGTTCGCGCTCGCCCTCGGTCGAACACGTCATCGTGCTGCGCCGCACCGGCCACGGGGTCCCGATGCAGGCCGGCCGCGACCACTGGTGGCATGAGCTCGTCACGCCGCAGCCGGCCGAGTGCCCCTGCGAACCGATGGCCAGCGAAGACCCGCTCTTCCTGCTCTACACCAGCGGATCCACCGGAAAACCCAAGGGCATCCGCCACACGACGGCCGGCTACTCGATCTTCACGGCGTTCACCGCGCGCATGACCTTCAACCTGCAGCCGGGCGCCGGTCAGGTCTACTTCTGCACGGCCGACATCGGTTGGATCACCGGCCACAGCTACATCGTCTACGGCCTGCTGCCCAACCGCGTGCCCACGCTCATGTACGAGGGCGCGCCCAACGCACCGGCCGAGGATCGCTTCTGGTCGATCGTCGAGCGCCACCGGGTCACGCACTTCTACACCGCGCCCACGGCGATCCGCGCCTTCATGAAGTGGGGCGATGCGCACCCCGCCAAGCACGACCTCTCGAGCCTGCAGCTGCTGGGCACCGTGGGCGAGCCCATCAATCCCGAGGCCTGGATGTGGTACCACCGCACGATCGGCGGCGAACGCTGCCCGATCGTCGACACGATGTGGCAGACCGAGACCGGCGGCCACGTCATCACGCCGCTGCCGGGCGCCACGCCGACCGTGCCCGGCTCCTGCACGCTGCCGATGTTCGGCATCGATGCCGCGATCGTGAACGAGCGCGGCGAGGAACTGCCCGCCAACGCGGGCGGCCTGCTCGTGATCCGCAAGCCCTGGCCGGCCATGCTGCGCGGGATCCATGGCGATCGCCAGCGGTTCATCGACACCTACTGGTCGAAGGTCCCCGGCATGTACGTGGCCGGCGATGGTGCGCGCCGCGACGAACGCGGCTATTTCTGGATCATGGGCCGCATCGATGACGTGATCAACGTGTCCGGTCACCGGCTCGGCACGATGGAGGTCGAGAGCGCACTCGTGGCGCACGAGGCGGTCGTGGAAGCCGCGGTCGTCGGCATGCCGCACGAGATCAAGGGGACCGGCATCGCGGCCTTCGTCACGCTCGGGCCGGGCCACGCCGACCGCGCCGGCGATGCGCTGCGCAAGGAACTCCAGGAGCACGTGGCCCACGAGATCGGCGCGATCGCCAGGCCCGACATGATCCGCTTCACGCAGGCGCTTCCCAAGACCCGCAGCGGCAAGATCATGCGGCGGCTCCTGCGCGACATCGCCGCCGGCAACGAGGTCCGCCAGGACACCACCACGCTCGAGGATTTCTCGGTCCTGGCGAAGCTGCGCGGGACGGACGAGTGATCCGCATGGCCGGGGAACACGCCCTGACCTACGGCAGGATGCGCCAGTCGGCGCGGTCGGCGCCGTTGGCCCAGCGGCGCATGTCGCGCATCACATCGATCTGCACCGACTCGACCCCGCCGGCCGCGTTGACGACGACGACTTCGTCGCCGTGCCGCGCACTCAGGTTGCCGCAGCTCGCCGGATCGAGCGGGTCGTAGGCCGCGGCCCACCGCGGCGTTGCATCGGCAAGGTACGGTGACTCGATGCGGAAGAAGCCCTCGGCGATCGTGCCATCGGCCGTCGCGTTCGTGCGCGCACCCGCGAACACCGTGAGCGACGCCGGCTTCACGATCGAGCTCAGCCGCGTCACGTAGAAGCCCGACAGCGGATTCGCGCTGCCGTTGGGCAGCGTGGCGGGCAGGAAGCCGTACCGCTCGCTGTCGCCCCCGACGAAGGCGCTGTTCATGCCGAATGCCGGATACAGGCTCGTGAAGTAGTAGAACTGCGCAGGATCGCCGTTCACCAGGCGCTCGTACGTCTCGCCCTCGCCGCCCAGGAAGAGCCCGCGCATGTCGAATGACAGGTACGGCGCCAGCCGCCACGGCCAGCGTGCCGAGATCGTCGGCCCGCCGCCGAAGGCATCGGCCGGCATGCGCTCGCCGCTGGCCACCCAGGCCGGCAGCCCGGTCTTGAATCCCGGCATGACCTGGCCCTGTGCATCGGTGGCGTAGCCGGTCCACGCGGCAAAGATCGAGCGGCCCGAGGCCACTTCGCGAGACTTGCGAGCCACGGCCTGCACCGTTCGGATCGCCGGCAGCAGCAAGGCCACGATGAGGGCCAGCAGCCCGATGACCACGAGCAGTTCGGTCAGCGAGAATCCTCGGGGATTCGCGTTGCGCGGACTTGCTGGGGACGTGGGAGACGCCATGCTTCGTGCCTAGGCTTCCATCGTATGCCGCAGGGACCCACGACACGCGCCACCATCGCCATGGCCCTGGCCATGCTCCCGATCGGATCGGTCGTCCACGCCCAGTCGATCAACGGTGCCTGGACGACGCCGTCGCTCGACCGGTGGATGTACCCGTTCAACACGTCGCCCGGGTCGCGGCCGGTGATCAGCGTCTTCGGCTCGGATGCGAACGACCCGACCATGTTCGACAGCCGCGATGGTCAGTTCATCGTGGGCTGGTCGACCGGTGATCAGGTCCCGGTCGGGACCCCGACCAGCGAGATGACGGTGCATGCGGTGGTGGTGGAGGTCGAGTTCGCGAACGACCTCATCGTGCAGTACGACCCCACGCAGGATCCCTGGCAGATCTTCGCGCCCTCGACGAGCGCCGACTGGCAGGCCGACGCGGATCCTGGCCAGAGCATCGAGCTCTTCGGTGTGGGCTTCCGCAACGGCTTCACGGCAGCCAGCTTCCAGGAGTTCTCGCCGTTCGCGCCCAGCGGATCGAACATCCTTGCCCCGGGTGTGCGCTCGGCCTACGCCATGTCCTTCAACGGCAGCGGCCAGGCGATCGACGTCAGCAACCACCCGAGGCAACGGTTCGATCCCATGGCCTTCGCCGTGGGCCAGTGCGCAGCGCTGCAGCCGGGCGACTTCATCCCGGCCGGTACGCGGATGACGTTTGAGCTCGACGTCGGGGACTCCAGGATCCAGCAGTACGTGCGCGACGGCCTCTCGGCGGGCAAGCTGCTCTTCACGATCTCCAGCCTGAGCTTCGTGGTGCAGCAGGGCGGAAGTTTCCCGGCCTTCTACGCCAAGGAGAATGCGCTCGTGACCCTCGGCGCCGCGACCGCGGCCCAGTTGCAGGTCAACGTGTCCATTGCCCCGGGATGCCAACCGGCTGACCTCGATTGCAATGCCCGCGTCGATGGGGCCGACCTGGGGCTGCTCCTGAGCAACTGGGGCGGTGCCGGCACCGGTGACATTGATGACAGCGGCCAGGTCGACGGCGCCGACCTCGGTTCGATGCTGAGTTCGTGGACGGGTTGAATCAGGGCGAGGCTGAGCGCCCTTCGCCCCGCGCGCTTCGCGCCGAGCAGGCACTCAGCCGCAGATCGAATCGAGGATCGCCAGTCGGGCCGCGGTGATGCGCTCGCGAACGCCGGCGAGCACCTCCTCAACGGTCTTGGGCTGCGTTTCCATGACGTCAGCGATCTCGCTTGCGGTCAACCCCTCACCGTAATGCAGCGACAGCACCAAACGCTCACTCGACGAGAGCGTCTGGGCAATCATCTTCACGGTCAGGCCTTCTTCATCGAACATTCGTGCTCTCCCTGCACTGCTGTCCAGTCGATCCCACGACGAGCTCACGCGCACATCCTTGTACGGCGAAGGGAAGATAACACAACTCTGGCTCATGGTGGAGGTCCTTTCTTGGATTTCGATCAGGCGGCGGCGTCGAGCTGGATGTCGATGAACGCCTCGGCGAGTTCAGGATCGAACTGCGTGCCTCGACATCGCTTCACTTCGTGAAGCGCCTCGTGCACGCTCATCGCCTTGCGGTAGGTGCGGTCGCTGGTCATGGCGTCGAAGCTGTCCACGATGGCCAGGATGCGTCCGTCGACGGGAATCGAGTCACCGGCGCGCTGGAAGGGATAGCCCGTGCCATCCCAACGCTCGTGATGGCTCAGCACGCCCTCGAGCGCGTCCGCCACCTCGTCGAAGCGCTGCAGCAACCGATGCCCGATCAGGGGGTGACGGCGGATCTGCTCGAATTCCTCGTCATTCAGCGGCCCCTGCTTGTTCAGCACGGCTTCGCTCACGCCGACCTTGCCGACGTCGTGCAGCAAGCCGGCCAGTCGGATGCGGGCGCTCGAAGCGTCATCGAGCCCAACGTGCCGAGCCAGCGAACTCGCCAAGTCCGACACGCGCGAGCAGTGCCCACGCACGCCATGGTCCTTGGCTTGGATCAGTCCGGTCAGGAAGGTCACGGTCCCGGCCACGGAGTGGGCCAGGGCCTCGGGTCGCGTCTTGAACATCATCGGGCTCCTTTCGGCACCCCTGCTTCGGCAGGCCCGGAGAGGGACTTTCGGCACCTTGGAGAATTCCGGCAGGAATCCCCCGCCCTCGGCCGCGCTACCTTTCCCCCGCCCCATGCGCCTGGCGCCCTTCACCGCCCTTCGGGCCTCGCAGCACCATGTCACGGCGGTCTCATGCCCGCCGGCTGACCTGCTGTCGCCCGCCGCCGCGCTCGAGTTGGCGCAGTCCAAGGCACGCTCGATCGTCGGCGTGCTGCGCCATGCCGACGTGGTGGGCGCCTTCGACGGCATCCGGCCGAGCCCCGCGTCGCACTTGGTGAGCCTCATCGAAGGCGGATCGATGATCCGTGAGACCGAGCCTTGGCTCTATGCCTATCGCGTGTCGGGCCACGGACTCAGGGCGACCGGCATCATCGGTCGGTTGGACGATGCCTTGCCCACGGGCCCGGCGCCCGAGGACCCCGCGGGAGAACGACGGAGCGCCCACCCTGCCCGCATCGGTGCCACGCTGGAACTCACCCGACTGGTGATCGAGACCTGGGCGCCCATGGTGCCGAAGCTCCTGCTGGACCTGAACGAGCGCCCGCTCTACCACTTCCTCGAGAAGGACACGGCGCTCACCCACAGCGTGTGGTCCTTGCGGCAACCCATGCCATACGTGGAGTACCTCGCACCACTCGCGTACCGCCTCGCCCGCACGGCCCACGCCGGCGCGCACCACGAGCCCGTGCTTGCCTGCGTCTTCGGAGCCGATGAATGGGGCCCGGGCGCCGGCGCGCACCTTCGGCTGCGCAGCGGCATCATCGGTCTCGAGCGCGACGTTGACGATTGAGGGGCGACCCCCTCCCACGGCTACACTTCGAGCATGGGTTCCAAGCCCCAACCGCATTCCCCGTCCGTCGATGAACGCACGGCCCGCGTGCTCGTGGTCGATGCCTTCGCACCGACCGGCGCCGAGGCCCTGCGCCATCTGGGCTGTGACGTGATCCACAACCCGCACCTCGATGCGGACGGCCTGGCACAGGCCTGTGCCGATCTCACACCGGATGTGCTGGTGGTGCGCGAAACGCATGTGCCCGCGGCCGTCTTCACCGCCTGCCCCACGCTCGGGCTTGTCGTCCGCAGCGGTGCGGGCACCGAGACGATCGATGTCGAGGCCGCCAACCGGCACGGGGTGCTCGTGGCGCATTGTCCTGCGCGCGGAGCCATCGCCGCCGCTGAACTGACGTGGGGACTGATCCTTGCCGCGGACCGCCAGATCCCCGCGCAGACCGCTGACTTGCACGCCGGCCACTGGCGCCACGGGCACTACGCCACGGCGTCGGGCCTGGCGGGCCGCACGCTCGGCATCATCGGCCTGGGCCCCGTCGGCCAGGAAGTCGCACGCCGAGGCCTCGCCTTCGGCATGCACGTGATCGCCTGGAGCCGCCACATCACCGAAGCGCGCTGCGATGCGCTCGGCATCGACCTGTGCGCGAACCTGGTCAACCTGGCCAAGCTCAGCGATGTCGTGAGCGTGAACGTCCCGCAGAGCGCCGAGACCGCCGACATGGTCGGTGAGAAGTTCTTCGCCGCCATGCGCCCCGGAGCGATCCTGGTGAACACCTCGCGCGTGGGCGCCCTCGACGAAGCCGCCCTGTTGCGCGCCGTGCGTTCGAAGGGGCTCCGCGTGGCCAGCGACTCCTGGGACGATGCTCCCGATGCAGCCGAGGGGACCTTCGCGGGCCCGCTCGGCCGTGAACCGGGCGTGATCGGCACGCACGGCATCGCCGCCTGCACGGAACAGGCCATGGGCGCGATCGGCGACGAGGTCGTCCGCATCGTGTCCGCGTGGATCAACGATTTCGACATGCCCGGCTGCGTCAACATCGCGCAGTCGACGGGCGCCAGCACGGTGCTCTGCGTGCGGCACCTGAACGTGCCGGGCGTCTTCGCGCAGGTCTTCAGCGTGCTGGGCAACGCCAAGATCAACGTCGAGGAGATGGACAACATCATCTATGAGGGCGGTCATGCCGCAGTCGCGCGCATGCAGCTCTCGCGGCGCCCGAGCGCCGAGGACCTGGCCGCGCTGCGTGCGTGCAACGCCGTGCTGGCCGTGAACGTCAACACCCTGCGAGGACACACGCCATGACCGCCGCCCCTGCCATGACCAGCTGCACCCGCCCCACCCCGAGTGGTCGCGTCTACAACTTCAGCGCCGGCCCCGCCGGCATGCCCGAACCCGTGCTGCGCCAGCTGCAGGAGGACCTCTGGGACCTGCGCGGCAGCGGCATCGGGATCATGGAGCACTCGCACCGCGGTGCGGTCTACGACGCCATCAATGCGGAAGCGCATGAGTGGTGCCGCAAGGCCGGCCGCGTGCCCGCCGACTGGGAGGTCATCCTGATGCCCGGCGGCGCCACCGTGCAGCAGGCCTACCTGCCCTTCAACTTCCTGCCGGCCGGCCGCACGGCCGACTACCCGGACACCGGCATCTGGACGACCAAGGCCATCAGCGAGGGGCGCAAGGCTGCGGCCATGCTCGGTGCGCACATCCATGTGGCGTTCGAGGGCTCGCGCCTGAAGTACACGCGCGTGCCCAAGGATGGCGAGATGAGCCAGACGCCCAACGCCGCGTACCTGCACTATTGCTCGAACAACACCGTCTTCGGCACGCGGTACCCCACCACGCCGGTCACCACCGCCCCGCTGGTGTGCGATGCGAGCAGCGAGTACTTCGCGCGGCCGGTCGACTGGGACCGCCATGTGATGCTGTACGGCGGCGGGCAGAAGAACCTGGGCCCGTCGGGGATCAGCCTGGTCCTCGTGAAGAAGGACTTCCTCGCGACCGCGAACCCCGCGCTGCCCACCATGATGAGCTTCGCCGCCCACGCCGCGGGCGAGAGCCGCCTGAACACGCCGCCGACCTTCGGCGTGCACGCCATGGGGCTCATGTTCCGCTGGATCGCCGCGCAGGGCGGCCCCGAAGCGCTCGAGCGCGCCGCGATCGACAAGAGCGGCTTGCTCTACGACGCGATCGATTCGAGCAACGGCTTCTACACGGGCCTGGCCGAACGCTGGTGCCGGTCGTTCATGAACGTCAGCTTCCGCCTGCCGACGCCTGAACTCGATGCGCGCTTCGTCAAGGAAGCGGCCGCCCACGGCATGGACGGCCTGACGGGCCACCGCGATGCCGGCGGTATCCGTGCCAGCATCTACAGCGCCTTCCCCCGCGAGGGCTGCGTGGCGCTGGCCCAGTTCATGCGCGACTTCGCCGGCCGAAACAGCTGAGCGCTGCGGGGCGGCGTCACTTCGCGGAGCCGGGCAGCTTCCTGAGCCGGATGTTCCTGAACTCGATGAACGCGCCCTCGCTCTGCAGGGCGATCCAGCCCGGCACGACCTTGCAGTCGGTGGCCACGTTCTGCAGCAGGCCGTTGACCCACAGTTCCAGTCGGCCGCCGTCGACCAGGATGCGGTAGTGGTTCCACTCGCCCAGCGGCTTCTCGTTGGTGGCGTGCTCCTTGCGGGTGTGGCGGCCGTTGGTGCGGTCCGCCGCGACCTTCATCGGGAAGTCGCCGATGTTCCAGATGTCGCCGGCGTTCTCGCTGTGCAGCTGTGCTTCCATGCTGTTGGGCCAGACCTTGTCGTCGCCGGTCGTGCGCAGCAGCACGCCGCTGTTGCCCGCACCCTTCTTGGGGTCGAAGCGCCAATCGAGCTCGAGCTCGAAGTTGTCGTACTGCTCGGTGGTGCGGATGTAGCCGATCGGGTTGCCCGCGCACTTCAGGCAGCCATCGACGACCGACCACACCACCATCTGGTCCTTGCCCTTCAGGTCGGGCACGAAGGCCGTCCATCCCGTGGTGTCCTTGCCGTTGAAGAGCTCGATCCACTCGCCCTGCGCGGCAGGCTTGGCGGCCTGCTTGGCGGCCTGCTTGGCGGCGTCATCGGAAGCGGTCATCGCCACGCCGCCGGCAAGGCCGGCCAGCACGAGGGTCGCAAGCAGGGAGGTCTTCATGCGGGGGACGATACCCCGCACAAGGAAAGCGGTCAGGGATTCCGCGCGGCCCGGAACCCGACGCTGTCATAGGCGGCGCTCGGCGGCGCAGCGGTGCGATACGAGGCCCTGGCGTGGTAGGAAAAGAGGTTCCAGCCCGCACCGCGCGTCACGCGACTGGCTGCGGTCGCCGGTCCGGTTGGGTCCGCAACCGGGCTCGTGGCGTAGTAGGTGCTCGAGTACCCGTCGTTGACCCACTCACGCACGTTGCCGCTCATGTCGTGCAGGCCGAGTCCATTGCCGGCCTTGCGGCCGACCGGAAGCGTCTGACCGACGAACTCCGCGATGTTCACCAGGAGCGCATCATCGTTCGTGCCGTTCGGCAGTCCTGGATATCCATGGAAGGCCGTCGTCGTACCCGCGCGGTAGGCGTACTCCCACTCTGCTTCGGTGGGCAGCCGCATGCCCGTGACCGCTGCGAAGCCCGCTGGCCCCATGATCATGTCCCAGCTGACCTGTTCCACCGGACGGCTCGGGATCTGGGACTCGGGAACCTGCGCGGTCGCACTCTGGAAACCGCTGGGGTTGCTGCCCATGCTGGCCTGCCACTGCAGCTGCGTGACCTCGTACCGGCCGAGGTAGAAGGCGCCCGTCAGGGTCACCGGGTGGACGGGCCCCTCGGCGCTGGCGCAGGCGAACTGGTCGGAGGCGCTGCATCCCATCTGGAACGCGCCCGGAGGCACCAAGAGCATCTCGATCTGCGTCGCGGTGTCACGAACCCGCCAGGCCAGGCCCGTGCCCGCGATCGCGGCGCGCAGGTCCGCATCAAGCACCACCGACGGATCAGGCTGCGCTTCGATCAGCGTGGCCCAACTCGGCACCGTGATGCATGGACCGAACGCTCCGAGCACGATCGCCAGATCGGCGCCGTTGACGATGCCGTCCGAGTTCACATCCGAACCGGGAGCTTCGGATCCGTCGCTGCCCCACGCGGCGAGCACGGTGCCAAGATCCTGCCCGTCGACGCTGCCGTTGCCCGTGGCATCCCCGGGGCACTGACCAGCGACATTGGACCCAAGCAGGGCCGCCACGCTGAGCGCAAGCACCGACATCGGAACGAAGCACGCTTCATGGTGGTCCGTGGGCATGTGGGGAAGCCTAACCCTGAGAAAATCAACTGCAAGCCCGTTTTTGGTGTCTTCACATTCCCCGGGGCTCAGACGATTCGTTTCGAGCGATCCAGGGCCACCAGACCCCGACCACACCGCCGGGGACCGGGGCCACCGCCAGCCCTCACCGCTCCAGCGCAGCGCGTCCCCACGGCAGGTCGAAGCGGTCACGCGTGGTGCAGTAGCCCAGCCCCGCCATGCGGCCGACCAGGTCAAGCTGCGCCGGATCGATCCGCCCGCGCGCATCGATCACGGCGTCGTCGACGTGGATCATCACCACGCGGCCAAGCACCAGGTTCCCCCCGCTCGGCGCGCCGGGATTCGTGCGGATGACCTGCATCGTGCGGCACTCGAACGCCACCGGACTCTCGGCCACGCGCGGCGCACGCACCTGCACGCCATCGATGGGCGTCAGCCCCGCGAGCGCGAACTCGCTCTCGCCGTAGCCAAGCCCCTCGGCGGCCGCCACCACCTGCCGGATGATCCGGTGCGGCGCAACGCTCACGGTGAACTCGCCGCTGCCGCCCTCGGCAACCGGTTTCGCATTGCGCAGGGTGTCCTTCTCACCGCCGGCCTCGTCGCTGGCCGGGCAGAAGCAGAGCGTCACCGGATTGCTGCCGACACCGCAGAAGAACGAAAACGGCGCTAGGTTCACGCTGGCGCCGTCCGGCGAACGCGTGCCCACGACCGCGATCGGCCGCGGCATGATGGCACCGATCAGGAGCTTGTAGGCCCGCTCGGCATCAAGCGTGGCAGGATCGAGCTGCATGTGCGGCGGCTACGCGCCGTCCTGCTCGGACGCGCCGGGGCTGCGCGGCCCCACGATCACTCGGCCTTCTGGGGCGCGGGCAGCTTGCGCAACCAGATGTTGCGGAAGCGCAGCGGATCACCGTGGTCCTGCAGGCGGATCGGCAGCTCCGCGGCGTGGGCGCTGTACTTCGCGCGCGCGGCATGGGCCGTCGAGCCGAGCAGCGCCACGTGATCCTGCACGAGCACGCCGTTCATCATCAGCGTGACGTAGGCCGGCGTCTCAAGCTTGCCGTCCTTGTCAAAGCGCGGCGCGCGGAAGACGATGTCGTAGACGTTCCACTCGCCCTGCGGGCGGCACGCATTGACCATCGGCGGGTGCTGCCCGTAGCAGGAGCCGGCCATGCCGTCGGCATAGGTCACGTTGTTGTGCGAGTTCAGGATCTGGACTTCGTACTGGTTCATGAAGAAGACGCCGCTGTTGCAGCCGCCCTGCCCCTTGCACTCGCGACCCGCCGGCACCATGAACTCCAGGTGAAGTTGGCAGTCACCGAACGAGTCCTTGGTCGAGATGTCGCCGGTCCCGGCCTTCACGACCAGTTCGCCGTTTTCGATCGTCCAGGCGCAGGGCTTGCCACCACTGGTCCACTTATCGGACGACTTGCCGTCGAAGAGGGCCACCGCGTCGCTCGGCGCCGTCGAACCCTGCAGGGTGCCCGGCGCCACCGCCGCGGGCTGGGGCCGCTCCATGTCGTGGACCTTGTACTTGAACCCGTCCTGCGAGACGGTGGCAGCGGCGAGTCCAGCGACGAGGCACGAGCAGGCGATGGCGTGGTGCATGAGGTTCTCCGTGAGGGTGCACGCACTGTAGCGAGATCTATCATCCCCGACCCTTCAAGGAGCCCCCATGGCACGCGTGGCCGAACAGTCTGACATCGTCGGGACCATCCGCACCCAACTGCGCGAGCTGTCCCGTGACCTGTGGTGGACCTGGAACCCTGAGGGCCGCATCCGCTTCGAGATGCTCGATCCGGTCCTGTGGCGCGCCACCAAGCAGTCGCCGCTGCAGGTGCTCGACGCCGTCACCGATGAACGCATCGCGCTCTGCGCGCAGGACGACCGCTTCCTCGACGCCCTGGCCAAGGCCGGCAAGTCGCTCGAGGCGTATCACGATGCGGCAACGTGGTGGGGCCGCGGCGCGAAGGGCGACCTCAAGTCGCTGCGCGTGGCCTACTTCTGCAGCGAGTACGCGGTGCACGAGAGCATGCAGCAGTACGCCGGCGGCCTGGGCGTGCTCGCGGGCGATCACCTCAAGAGCGCCAGCGACCTGGGCATCAGCCTGTGCGCAGTCGGCCTGCTCTACCGCCAGGGCTATTACCTGCAGGAACTCAACGAGGACGGCTCCACGCGCGTCTGGTACCCCGAGTACGACTTCGACCGGCTGCCCGTCGAAGACACCGGCGAGGTCATCGTGTGCCCGGTCGGCTCGAGCCGCGTCAGGGCCAAGGTCTGGTCGATGAAGGTCGGCCGCACGACGGTGTACCTGCTCGACAGCGACGTGAAGGGCAACAGCGCCGAGGACCGCGAGCTCACGCGTGGCCTCTATCGCGGCGAACCGTCGCTTCGCCTGCGCCAGCAGGTGCTGCTCGGCGTGGGCGGCTGCATCGCGCTGCAGCACCTGGACGAGCCCATCACCGCCTACCACCTGAACGAGGGCCATGCGGCGTTCGTCGCGTTCCAGCGCATCGCGCAACTCGTGAAGGACGGCATGAAGCCGGCGGACGCGAAGGCGCACGTCAAGGCGACGACCGTCTTCACCACCCACACGCCGGTGCCCGCGGGCCACGACCGCTACGGCGTCGAGGAAGCCTACGAGGCCCTGAAGCCCGTGCTGCGCCAGGCGCGCATCGACGAGGACGAGTTCGCGGCGCTCGGCCGCGAGCGGCCCGATGACTTCCGCGAGCCGATCTGCATGACCGCGATCTGCCTGCGGTTCGCCTCGCGCATCAACGGCGTGAGCCAGCTGCACGGTGAGGTCAGCCGCGACATGTGGACCCATGTCTACGGCTGTGCCAGCAAGGACGTCCCCATCGGCAGCATCACCAACGGCGTGCACGCACGCACCTGGATCGATCCCGATGCGGAAGCCTTCTGGCGCAAGGAGATCAACCTGCGCCTGGACCGCCACACGCCGACGATGGATGGCTGGGAGAAGGCCGTGGGCGTCGATCGCTCCCGCTTCTGGGCCCTGCGCTCACGTCTGCGCGCGCGCCTGGTGCACTTCATCCGCGAGCGTCTCGCCCGCCAGGCGATGCGCCGCGGCGAAGGTTCCGCGGGCGTGAACGCCGCGATGCAGGCCTTCTGTCCCGACACGCTCACGATCGGCTTCGCACGACGCTTCGCCACGTACAAGCGCGCGCCGCTGGTCTTCCACGACCCCGCCCGCCTGAAGGCCCTGCTGAACGATCCGCGCCGCCCGGTGCAGTTGGTCTTCGCCGGCAAGGCCCACCCGCGCGACGTGCCCGGCCAGGAGTACGCGCAGCGCATCCACGAGATGTGCAAGGAGGACGGCTTCCGCGGCAAGGTCGCGCTCATCGAGGAGTACGACATGGAGGTCGGCCGCATGCTGACCGCCGGCAGCGACGTGTGGCTGAACAACCCCCTGCGCCCGTACGAGGCCAGCGGCACCAGCGGCATGAAGCCGCCGATGCACGGCGGCATCAATTGCTCGATCCTCGATGGATGGTGGCCCGAGAGCTTCGATGGCCGCAACGGCTGGGCGATCGGCGACACGCTGCCGATGCAGGACCGCGACGCGCAGGACCGCAAGGACGCCGGCTCGCTCTATTCGATCATCGAAGACGAGATGCGCAACGAGTTCTACGGCCGCGACGCAGCGGGACTGCCGCAGGCGTGGATCGATCGCGCGCTCCAGAGCGCAGCCACCGTGCCGCCGATGTTCAACACGCACCGCATGCTCGCGGAGTACCTGCGCGAGGCCTACATCCCCGCGCACCGCGGCGGGCTCTGAGTTCACGCACCAGCGCGCAGGCGACCGGTCAACGCTGCGAGCGCGCGCAGGCGATCGGCCGCGGCGGGCCGTAGGCTCGCTGCACCGGTGCGCTGCAGCCGCCAGTGCCAGTTGCCGCTGGCCGTGCCGGGCAGGTTCATGCGCGCCTCGGCGCCCAGGCCCAGCGCATCCTGCATCGCCACGATTGCGGTGTTCGCCGGGCTCGTGAAGGCCAATCGATTCAGCTGTGCCGCAGGATCGCTGCCATCCCAGCCCATGTAGGCGCACGCGCGTGCCTTCGCCGCAGGCTGCAGCTGCGTCCACCAACCGACGGTGGTGTCGTTGTCGTGCGTGCCGGGATAGCAGACGCAGTGCCGCGGATGGCGGTGCGGCGCCTCGCCCGAGTCATCGCCGTAGAAGGCGTTGTGCAGGAGCTTCATGCCCGGCAGGCCGAAGTCATCACGCAGGGCCACCACCGGCGGCGTGAGCGCGCCGAGGTCCTCGGCGATGAGCGGAAGGGTGCCGAGTGCCCGCTCGAGCGCACCCAACAGCTCGCGCCCCGGGGCACGCTTCCACACACCGTCGCGTGCCGTCGTGGCGTTGCCGGGGATCTCGTAGGCGTGGTGGAACCCGATGAAGTGGTCGATGCGCACCGCATCGAACCGATCGACCGCGGCGCGCACGCGCTCGATCCACCAGCGGAACCCGGTCCGTCGGTGCTCGCTCCAGCGGTAGTGAGGGTGCCCCCACAACTGGCCGTCGGCGCTGAAGCAATCCGGCGGCACGCCGGTCACGACCGTGGGTCGACCATGACGATCGAGCCGGAAGAGCCCGGGGTTCGACTGCACGTCGGCCGAATCGAGCGACACGAAGATCGGCACGTCACCAAGCAGCCGGATCCCCTGCTTCGACGCCGCGTCCTTGAGCTCGGTCCACTGCGCGTCGAACGCGAACTGCAGGAACGCGTGGAGCCCCTGCGTGTCCTTCATGAAGGCGCGCCAGCCCGGGAGCCAGAAGCGGTGCCGGCGCTCGAACGCGCGATAGGCCGCCGAGCGCACCCCGCCCTTGCGACGGAACGCCTCGAAGGCCTGCCCGAACAGCGGCCACTTCGCCGCGCGCGCGGCTGCGTACCGGCTTGATCCGCGCGCGAGTGCCGGCGTCGCCCGCAACACCGACCGCGGCAGCAGGCGATCACGCACCAGCCCATCGATCGAGATGAAGAGCGGCTCACCCGCGAACGAACTCGTGCTCGCGTACGGCGAGTCGCCGGGCCCGATCGGCCCCACCGGCAGCATCTGCCACCAAGTGAGTCCGGTGCGCACGACCCAGGCAAGTGCATCGTGCGCACCAGGACCAAGGTCCCCCACACCGAACGCACCCGGCACGCTCGACAGATGCAGCAAGACGCCGCCCGTGCGTGCATCGAAGATCGATGGCTTCATCGCGATTGCCTCCAGACGCGCGCACCGATCGCGGGGATCGACATGCCGTCGATCCCTGCCCCCTTGACGGTCGGATCACTGTCGAACACGAGGTCCCACGCGCCCGTGATGCGTTCCCTGAACGCCGCATCGGGCTCGGCGGCCTGCGTACGGTCCGAACCGTTGACGACGACCAACAGTCGCTCGGCACCATCTTCGCGCAACCAACCCCACAGATCACGCGCATCATCGACGAGCACCGTGCTGAACGACCCCGTGCGCAGCGCCGAGTGCGCAGAACGCAGCGCGATCACGCGCCGGTACCAATCGAGCTGGGCCGTGTCGACGGTGTCCTCGGCGAGCTCGTACGGCTCAAGGTCCTTCCACAGCATCGGCTTGCGGTTCGTCGGGTCATCGGCGCCGTACATGCCGACCTCGTCGCCGTAATAGATCATCGGCGCACCCGGATGGGTCATCTGGATGAACGCAGCCAGCCGCATGCGGGCGTAGGCCTCCGCGCCGGGCTTCGTGCCCAGATAGGCCGCATTCTCCTGCTCACGGCTGCCGGTCTTGAACGCCAGGTCGCGGTTGAGCAGCATGCTCGCCAGGCGATCCGTGTCGTGGCTGTCGAAGAGGTTCTGTGCCGCGTAGGTGACCTGATCCGGGTACGAGCGGCGCAGGTCGGCCAGGCGCGCATCCATCTCGCTGACGGGGATCGCATCCTTGCCCTTGGCCAGCCACGGAAGCACCGCCTTCGCGAACGGGTAGTTCATCAGCGCATCGAAGCAGCGTCCATCGACCCACTCCGGCTCGACGGTCCAGATCTCCCCGACGATGTACGCCTGCGGATTGATCGACCGCACATGCGCGCACCACTCGCGCCAGAAGGCGATCGGCACTTCCTGCGGCACGTCGAGTCGCCATCCATCGACGCCGTCGCCCGGGTCGCCGTCGCCGTCCGGGTCCATCCAGCGCCGCGTCACGTCCATCAGGTGCTTGCGCAGGCTCGGACTCGCCAGGCCGTCCTTGTCCTTTCGGAACGCCGGCAGCTCACCGAAGCCCGCCCAGCCCTGGTAGACGAACGGTTCCCACGAGGTGATCTCGAACCAGTCGGCGTATGGACTCGCCTGGCCCCGGGCCTGCACGTCCTTGAACGCCGGGTGCGCCGTACCCACGTGGTTGAAGACGCCGTCGATGATCACGCGCATGCCCATCGACTTCGCTTCCTTGAGGAACTCGAGGAAGAGCCGGTCGGTGGGCGTCCACGTCCAGGTCGTCGGATCGAGGAGGTCCTCCTTGGCCTCGGCGACCGCGTAGTCACCCTTGACGCCGAAGTGCTCGTCGATGTGCAGGTAGTTCGTCGCGTCGTACTTGTGCGCGGTCTTCGCCTGGAAGACCGGGTTCAGGTAGATCGCGTTCACGCCGAGCGACTTCAGGTACGGCAGCGCCCAGCGCAGCCCCTGCAGGTCACCGCCATACTTGCGCGAGAAGACGAAGTGGTTGAAGAAGGTCTGGCCGTCCTTGCCTTCCCACTCGCTCGGCTCGTACCAGGCACTGCGCCAGGGCCGGACGGGCTGGGGATCGTTCGATGGGTCGCCGTTGCGGAACCGCTCCGGGAAGACCTGGTACCAGATCGCGTGCTTCGCCCACTCAGGCGTGGTGAAGGCGGGGGTCGGCGCCAGCGAATAGGTCATGGGGTCACGCACAGTCATGGTTCCGTCGGAGAGGAGGAAGGTATAGGCCGCACCGCGCGGTGCGCGCACGGTGCCGGACCACCAGGCGAAGGCACCCCTGGTGGGTTCCTCGGCGAGGTCGACCCAGTCGACGCCATCGACCGCCACACGCACGCGCTCGACGTCGCCGGCCAGCGTCCGCAGGCGCAGCATGGTGGTGCCGTCGGGCATGGCGCACGCCCCCAGCGGCGCACGGGGCTCGTGGCGGATCGCGGCGGCCTCGATGCGTCCGTCGCCGCGCGTCCCGCGCGCGGACTGCAGCGCAGCCTGCGCACCGAGTCGGAGCACGGAGTTGAATCCCCCGTGCCCATCGGGTTCGCGGTCGTCATGGACGGGATCGGGTACCCACGACACACCGCCCCCGGGCGGGGTGAGCACGAACTTGTAGCGCACCGTGCCGTCGATCGCGACGCGCGCGCGCCAGACGCCGTCCGCGCCGCGCTGCATCAGGTGCGGGGACGCACTCCAGCGGTTGAAGTCCCCCGCCACCGCCACCTGCTGCATCGGCGATGCCGGCCGGAACGAGAGCTCGACCTGCCAGGATCCGTCGGCCTGCCGCGTCGCCTCGACCGAGGCGGGAAGCTTCGGCGCTGCGAGTGCGCTCGTGGCCATCGGCACATCGGGCGGGAACGGCGGCGCGACGATCGTGGCGGCGCCCCACGCACCGGCACCGCCCCCTGCAGAGCACGCGATCGCCACGGCCAGTGCAACGTTGAACGACGGGGTCCGCATGCGGGTTTCCTATACTAGGTCGATGCTGCGCGACGGTCGCACGAGTCCAGGCTCTTGGTGGCGCATCGGGGCCGTGATCGTCGTCGCCGCCATCGTGGCCTGGGCGTTCATGCACGTCGCCGTGCGGGAGTGGAGGCGCACCCGGTCTCCGGATGCCCGCACCGAACTCGTCGTCATGCACTGGTCGGGTGATGGTGGCCAGGAAGAGGACCAGATCGTCGACGCGAGCCTGCGCGCCTTCGAGGACGCCAATCCCGGCATCCGGGTCCGCCGCGTCAACCCGGGCGATGCCGGCAGCTTCTACACCAAGCTCATGACCATGCTGGCGGCAGGCGAGCCGCCGGATGTCTTCTACGTCGGCAACGAACGCGTGCCGAGCTTCGCCGACATCGGCTTGATCCGGCCGCTCGAGCCGTTCCTCGAGGCCGACCGCGCTGCGAACGATCCCACCGCGATCGACCTGGCCGACTTCTACCCCGCCACCGTCGATGCGTTCCGCTTCGACGGCACCGCGAGCGGCAAGGGCGCGCTCTACGGGATCCCCAAGGACTTCACCACCGTCGGCTTCTACCTGAACCTCGATCTCTTCGAGCGCGCGGGCGTCCCCGTGCCGGGCAACGACTGGACCTGGGACGAGTTCATCGCGGCGGCGCGCGCGATCGGTCGGCTGCCCGATGCCACCGGCAGCGAGTTCGTGACCTGGGCGGCGATGCTGCGTGCGTACCTGATGACCGAGGGCGTCGACGTGAAGGGCGCATCGTTCGATGACCTCACGATCGAGGATCCACGCGCGGTAGCCGCACTCGAGCGCCTGCGCGCTTGGCGGCACGACGAGGACAACACGCTCACGAGCGGCAAGAGCAAGATCGCCACCGGTTCGAGCGTCTTCCTGTCGGGCAAGGTCGGCATGGCCGGGCCCTTCGGTCGATGGGTCGTGCCGAGCTACCGGAAGATCCCCAAGCCCGGCCAGCCCGGCGGGTTCCGCTGGGACTTCCACCCCCTGCCGCGCGGCACGACGGATGCCAACATCGTGCTCACGGTGTCCTGGAGCATCGCGCAGCGCAGCAAGCATCCCGACGAAGCCTGGAAGCTCGTGAAGTGGATGACCGACGACCGAAGCCAGCGCGACCTCGCGAAGCTCGGGCTCGCGATCCCGACGCGCAAGGCCGCTGCGATGGGGCCCGAGTTCAGCGACCCCGCCCAGGAACCGGCCAACGACGCGGGCTATCTCCAGGCCGCCGAGCGCGCACAGGTCGTCGAGTGGCCGGTGAACCCCCAGTTCGAATCGCTCTTCGCGAGCTCGATGGATGCCGCGCTCAAGACCGGCACGATCGGCGTGCGCGAGGCAATCGACACCTTCCTGCGCGATTGGCGCAGCGAGAGCGCCTCGCCGCTGGCCAAGGCCGACCTCTCGCCGATGCCCTGGCGCGGGTTGGCGATCGCCGGCGCAACCCTGGTCATCACGGCGGCCGCCTGGCTCGTCGTGTGGTCGCGGCGCGGTCCCGCGTCGACGGCGCGCCGCCGCGAGGAACGTGCGGGCTGGCTGCTCGCGTCGCCGTGGATCATCGGGTTCCTGGCCTTCATGGCCTTCCCCGTGGCGATGAGCCTGGTGCTCTCGCTGGCGCGGTGGAAGGGCGTGAGCACGCTCGACCAGGCGGAGTTCGCCGGCTTGGCCAACTACGAGCGGCTGCTCACCGATGACGCGCGCCTGCGCACCTCGCTGCGCGTGACGCTGTATTACGCACTCATCGCCGTGCCCGGCGGCCAGATGATGGCGCTCGGCGCGGCGCTCCTCATGAACCTGAAGGTCCGCGGCATCGCACTCTGGCGTGCAGCCTGGTACCTGCCGAGCGTGCTGGCCGGCGTGGGGGTGAGCGTGCTCTGGCGCTGGGTGTTCGATGCCGACGGTGGCCTCATGAACCGAATGCTCGGCGCGGCCATCGGAGCGATGGATGCGTCGCTGGCGTGGTTCGGCGCCGGCCCGACGGGCCTCGTCCCGCCCGAGTGGTTCGAGGCCGACGCCGCCGTCTGGGGCGCGCCGGCCTTCGCCATCATGAGCTTCTGGTTCATGGGCGGCACGATGATGGTCTATCTTGCGGGGCTGCAGCAGGTGCCGGTCGACCTGTACGAGGCGGCGTCGATCGACGGGGCCGGCCCGCTGCGCCGCTTCGTCAGCGTCACGCTGCCGATGCTCAGCCCGGTGATCCTCTTCAACGTGATCATGGCGGTCATCGGGAGCTTCCAGGTCTTCACGCAGGCGTTCGTGATGACCGGCGGCGACCCCAACAACCTCACGCGCTTCTACGTGCTGTACCTGTACAACCAGGCGTTCGAGTTCTACGAGATGGGCTACGCGAGCGCGATGGCCTGGGTGCTGCTGGCGATCGTGCTGGTGCTGACCGTGGTCCTCATGCGCACGAGCGCCCGCTTCGTGCACCACGAGGGGGCGCCGCGATGACCTCCCCCCGACCGTGGCTCCAGGGCGCGCTGCTCGCGGCGGGCTCGGTCGTCTTCCTCTTCCCGCTCTGGTGGATGGTCGTCGTCAGCCTCGAGACCCCCGAGCGCGCGGGTGCCGCGATGACCGGCTCGGACGGCATCGCGCTCTGGCCGCGTGATCCTCAATGGGGCAACTACGCCGAGGCGCTCGCGGAGATGGGCAGCGAGCCGTGGGTCGGGTTCATCAACGCCCTCGCCAACTCGATCGTCGTCACCACGCTCGTCGTGGTCGGCACCGTGCTCAGCAGTAGCCTGGTGGGCTTCGCCTTCGCACGACTGCGCTGGCGCGGCAGCGGCGTGCTCTTCACGGTGATGCTCGCCACGATGATGCTGCCCGGGCAGGTCACGCTCATCCCGCTCTTCCTGCTGTTCCGCGGCCTGGGCTGGATCGACACCATCCTTCCGCTCGCGGTGCCCGCCTTCTTCGGCAACGCCTTCTTCATCTTCATGTACCGGCAGTTCATCCTGCAGGTCCCCGAGAGCCTGGTCGAGGCCGCCAAGGTGGATGGCCACGGTTGGCTGGGCATCTGGTGGACGGTGATCCTGCCGCTGTGCCGCCCGGTCACGGCGATCTGCGCGGTGTTCACGTTCATCGGCACCTGGAACGACTTCATGGGCCCGCTCGTCTACCTGCACGCCGAGGAGCAGTCCACGCTCGCCGTGGCACTCAACAGCTTCCGGAACCAGTACGGCGGACTCGACGATGTGCACCTGCTCATGGCGGCGAGCCTCGTCACCATGCTCCCCTGCATCATCCTCTTCATCGCGGCGCAACGGCAGTTCGTCGAAGGACTCGCCCGCGGCGCCGTCAAGGGCTGACACGAAAGGCACTCATGGCAGAGGTCATCCTCCAGTCGGTCGGCAAGGTCTATCCGGGTGGCGTGCGCGCCGTGCAGGGCGTCGACCTGCACGTCCGGCACGGCGAGTTCATCGTGCTCGTCGGCCCGTCGGGCTGCGGCAAGAGCACCACGCTGCGCATGGTCGCCGGCCTCGAGGAGATCAGCGAGGGTCGCATCACCATCGGCGGCCGGGTCGTGAACGACATCGCACCGAGCGACCGCGACATCGCGATGGTCTTCCAGAACTACGCCCTCTATCCGCACATGACCGTCGGGCGGAACATGTCGTTCGGCCTGGAACGGCGCCGGCGCCACGGCAGCCTGCTCCGGGCCCTGCTCAGCCCTGCCTACGCCGCCGAGCGCCGGGCCGAGACTGCACGCATCCAGGAGCGCGTCGACGGCGCCGCCGACCTGCTGGGTCTGCAGCCGTTGCTGCACCGCATGCCGCGCGAACTCTCCGGCGGCCAGCGCCAGCGCGTGGCCGTGGGGCGAGCGATCGTGCGCGACCCCGCCGTCTTCCTGTTCGACGAGCCGCTCTCGAACCTCGATGCGAAACTGCGTGGCGAGATGCGCACCGAACTGCGCATCCTCCATCGCCGCCTCGGCGCCACGATGATGTACGTGACCCACGACCAGGAGGAAGCCATGGGTCTCGCCGACCGCATCGTGGTGATGAAGGACGGCATCGTGCAGCAGGTCGGCTCGCCGACCGAGCTCTACGAACGGCCCGTCAACCGATTCGTCGCCGGCTTCATCGGCACGCCGACCATGAACATCGTCGAGGGCGACGTCGAGCGTGATGGCGGCGTGCTCGCGCTGCGCTGGGCCGGCGGGCGCATCACGCTGCCCGCAGGAATCGCGGTCACCGGCACACGCGCCTCGATCGGCATCCGTCCGGACACGCTTGCGCCCGTGGCCGATGGCCCCTTCCGGGGCACCGTGCAGTCGATCGAGTTCCTCGGCGATCGCGCCGATGTGCTCGTTGCATCAAGCGGCGTGCGGCTCAACGCGCGCCTGCCCACCGAGCGGGCACGCGGCCTCCGCGAGGGCGACACGATCGCGCTCGGCATGCCCGGCGTCGCGCACGTCTTCGACGGCGACGGCCGCCGCGCGGGCTGACCCGTTCGGACCGCACCGAGGTTCGGGCGCCTTTGGGGGCGGCACCGTCTTGGAGTCGATCAGGAGTTCCGGCCGCTCACGAGCCCCAAGCGCTCAACAGCATGCCCAGGTCAGCACCGTCCACGGCACCGGATCCGTCGATGTCACCGATCCCTGATCCGCCCCAGTTGCCCAGGAGGATGCCCAGGTCGCCACCATCGACCGTGCCGGAACCATCCAGATCTTCAGGGTCAGTGGGCGGCGGCGGGTAGGTGCAGGAGCCTTGCGTGAAGACCGCGCAGGAGTACGCACCAAGGCTGATCAGGCCGCTCTGGCCCAGCCCGTCCCACGCCACGCCGTTGCCCTCGGTGTCGAAGCACGGGTGGTTGGCGTAGTCGCTGCCGTAGCCCGTCCAGTCACCGTTGAAGATGCACCGCCAGAGGCCGTTGCGCGGCAGGCCGATCCGGTAGTTCGAGATCGGGTTGGTGCTGAAGTTGAACACCACCACCACGTCGTCGCCCGCACCGCCGTTCTGCCAGCGGTGCATGCCGAGCACCTTGTTGAAGTTGTTGACGTGGAACACGTTCGTGTTCTGGCCAGACAGGCCCTCGGTGCATCCGTAGTCGTTCTTGCGCAGCTTGATGAGGTCGGTGTAGTGCCGCAGCGTGCCGGCGTACGTGGCGGTCTTGCTCCAGTCGAGCGGGTCGGTGTCCTGGAACCAACCGTCCTCCAGGAACTCCTGCCCCTGGAACAGCATCGGGATGCCCGGGCTCGTCATCACGATCGCGCCACCCAGCATCGAGCGCTTGCGGCTGAACCAGCTGCCCGGGTTGCTGGACCAGATCTCGCTCGGCACGCGCTGCTTGCCGTTGGCGACCTCGTCATGGCTCTCGGTGTAGATGATGCGCTGCTCGATCTGCCCGTTGTACCCGTAGAGGATCGCATCCTTGACCGCGAACATGTTGCGGTCGGCGTCGTTGGGGGTGATCAGGTTGCCACGGATGTTGGGGAAGAAACCGGGGTCCCACTGGCTGTCGAAGCCCGCGCCGCCCTCGCCGGTCGTCTTGCCCAGCCACGGGTTCAGGTCCATGTCCTCGGCGATCATGAACTTCCAGGGCTGCGAGGCATCGACCGAGTCGTTGATCCACTGCAGCAGCGACCAGCCCTCGGGGATGTCCACGCCGTTCTGGTCGGTGCGGCGGATGTACTTGGTGCCATCCATGCGGAGGCCGTCCATCCGGAACTCCTCCAGCCACATCATGCAGTTGTCCTTGATGTAGGTCCGCACCTCGCCGCGCGTGTAGTCGGGGCGGGTGTTCCCCCACGGGGTGTTCAGCCGGAAGTCATTGAAGAAGTAGCTGCCGCCGCCGGTGCCCGAGTACCAGTGGTCGAACCGCCACAGGTCCATGTCGTTGGGACCGAGGTGGTTGAAGACCACGTCGCCCATCACGGCGATGCCGCGCGAGTGCGCTTCGTCGATGAAGGCCTTGAGGTCGTTCGGCGAGCCGTACGCGCTCTCCACGCTGTACGGGTACGACGGGTTGTAGCCCCACGAGTAATCGCCCGGGAACTCGTTGATCGGCATGAGCGCAATGGCGTTCACGCCAAGATCCTGCAGGTGCTGCAGCTTCTGGCGCACGGTGGTGAACGATCCCGGCACGCCGGCGTTGGGCGCGAAGTACGTGCCCGGGTGCATCTCGTACATCACGAGCTTGCGCCACGACGGCATCGAGAACTGGTGCTGCCAGGTGTACGACGCCGGGTTGTAGATCACGGAGTCGCCGACCGAGCTCGTCAGGTCGCGGGCCCGAGGGTCGTTCTTCCACCCGCTGGTCGTGCCTCGCTTGACGAAGAACTTGTAGCGCTGCCCTGCCGTCACGAAGGGAACATCACCGCTCCAGTAGCCGTTGAACTCGTTGCTCAACGGGTACTGCGTCGAGTTCCATCCGTTGAAGGTCCCACCCACCGACACACTGTCGGCGAAGGGCGCGAAGACCCGGAAGGTGGTTCCGTATTGCCCACCGGATGAGTACGGGATTGCCCCGACACCCGGTCGGGTCGACGGGGGAAGCGCCATCACGGAAGCGGCGCAGGCGAGCACGGCAGCGACGGTCGTCAGGGTGCGGGCCATCATGGCTGAGAAGTCTAGGTTGGGGCTCGGCACGCGCCACTTGACAGGCAAAAAAACACAAGGGTCCCCGCGATGGGGACCCTTGGAGATTCCAGAGGTTCAGGTCAACGACTCAGGGCTGGCACGGGCCCCATGCCGCGAGCATGGCGCCCAGGTCGCTGCCGCCAACCGAGCCGTCGCCGTCGAGGTCGGGCGACGAGCCGCCCCAACCCGCCAGCAGCGCGCCCAGGTCGGCGCCGCCGACTTCGCCGTCGCCGTCAAGGTCGGCCGGGCAGGGATTGCCGCCGCCGCCACCTGCCGACACCGTCACGTACTGCAGGCCGGGGATGGCCTCGAAGTTGACCAGGCGCGGTTCGGCCAGGTTCGGGCAGCCGTTGCAGCCGCCGGTGAACTGGTTCGACAGGTAGTCGTGCCCGCCGCCATTGACCATGGCCATCACCTTGATGTCGCCCTTGCCGGGGTAACCGATGATGTTGAGTGGGAGCTTCACTTCGATGCCGGTGCCGCAGCCGGAGCCGCTGCCGGTGGTGGTGGTGCCGTCGTACGCCGGAACGCCCGCCGTGTTGCTGTTGTTGGTGGCGATCTCGACGCCCTCCTGGCTGACGATCGGGAGGCCGGGTTCCGCGCTTCCGATGTAGCCACCCGAGCCGCCGCCGGCCGTCAGCATCTGCGCGATGTTGGCGTAGCACGTGATCGGGCCACCGCCGTTGGTCGTGGTGACGTAGAAGTCGGCTTCGAAGCCCGCGTCGAACGTCAGGCCGGGGTTGGTGGCATCGACGCCCATGCGATTCAAGCCGTTGAAGTCCACGTCGGGGTTGTCGGCACGAACGGTGTTCTGTCCGCCCGGCGCGCAGTCGATGAAGAGCTCGAACTTGTTGAAGTTCGACTCGAGGTTGCCACCGATGAAGAGGTACAGGAAGCCGCCCTGCACATCGAGCACCGCGTGCATGTTGTTGATTTCACTGCCGTTGCACTGGCCGACCAGGCCGTCGCTCGCATTGCCGAACTGCGTCGCGGTGTCTTGCGCCCAGAGTTCAGCGCCGTACACGGCGGAGTCCAAGGTGCCATCAACGACGATCTGGGCATGGGCCGACGCCGCGCAAGCGAGGGCAGCCGCCGACAGGATGAAGGTCTTCACGGTTCGATCTCCTCTGGTGTCTGGTTCGAGACGGATGTCCAACTCAGGGGCGGAAAGCACCCGAGTCACGGAATGACGGTCGTCGAAAGATAGGCCCGAAGACTCAATCGGCAAACGGATTCTGCACCGATTGCGAGGGCGAAGCCGCGGCAAGCGGGGCTGCCGCAGGGGCAGCACTGGCCGGGGCACCCCCCCCGACCGGGACGGCCAATGACACGGCCGCGACGCCACCTGCGTTCACGACCAGGCTCGACTCCGATGGATTATGGGCACCGGCTGCCAGAAGCTGACTCGCCAGCACCTTCCGACGGAGACTGGCCACGACCACCCGCCCCGGCTCGACGGCGTCCACACGGTCGAGATAGCCGCTCGTGCGATCGAGTTCCCCCCGAGCAAAGGCCGCGCCCGCTGCGAGCACGTACCCATCGGCCAGGTCTGGCTGTCGGGCCATGAGCCAGGCCGCCGAGCGCTCCACGCGCGCCCAATCCCCGCAGGACCACGCCGCTTGGCCGAGCAGCACCATGTGCTCGGGGGTCGGTTCCCGCATCGAGAGCTCCGAGGTGACGAGTTGGTCCCGGGCGGCAGCAGCAGACCCCGTCATCATCAGGCAGCGGGCACGCAGGCGCTGCATGTCCTCGCGCTGGGACAGTTCGGTCGCCGCAGGCTTGGACAGGGCGTCGAGGCATCCGCGCCAGTCCCCGGCACGGAACATGCGCCAGATCGACTCCTCGACCAACCCTTCTCCGGACTGCAGTGCGGCCTGCCTGGCGTGCTGGAGCGCGCGCACATCATCACCCTGCAGCGCGTGCAACTCCGCCCGCAACGCACTCAGCGCCGCAGACTGCCCGAAGAACTGGTCGGCAGTGCACAGGCGCTCCTCGGCGCCATCCAGGTCATCCATGGCCAGGCAGCACTCCACACCCGCCGCCGCATACTGAAGGCGCGACGGTTCGAGGGACCAGGCCAGGTCGTACCGTTCAAGCGCCGCGGCATCGTCCGAACGGCGCTGGGCTTCGACGCCGAGGTAGTAGAGGCACTCGTGACAGGTCGGATCGATCGTCAGCGCGTACTCGAAGGTGCGCTGGGCGCCCTCGTACTGCCGCATTTCCTGCTGGATCCGGCCACGCAGGGCGAGGTACCCCGCATCCTGCGGGAACCGGCGGATCGCCTGGTCGATCGTGTCGAGTGCGAGCTTGTACTGGCCGTTGATGAGCGATTGCTGCGCCTGGTCGTAGGCGATCTGCGCGCCGGCCCGGTCGAAGCGATCGTTCGCGGCGCGGCGGTTCTCGATGCCGCGCGCCGTGGGCCCGTTGCAGCCGGCCGCGGCGATCACGGCCACGAGACCGAGCGCACCGAGGACGGGGGATGTCCGGCGAGGCATGGTCATGGCGTCGCTCCCTTCGCAGGCGCAGGCGTGGTCCCGGGCATCGGCTGCTGCGGCGGCTCCGCATGCAGCTGTGGGATCGCGGCATCCTGCAGGATCATGTCCATCTGTTCGCGCCAGCCGCCGGGCACGCCGACCGCGGCTCCCTCGCGGATGCGCATCATCGCCGGCAGCACGCTGTCCTGGCGCAGGGCGCTCTCGGCATGGTGCAGCGCCTTGGCGGCATCGCCGTTGCGCAGTGCCTCCTCGGCCTTGATCTGGTGGTTGAAGACCAGCTGTTCACGCGTGAACGGCAGCAGCCCCTGCCGAGCCCCCACCCGCACCGACTCGCTGAACTGCAGCGCAGCGCGCCCCTCGGCACTCGACTTCTCGTCACCCATGAGCGTGGGCGTGACCAGGAACAGGATCTCCGACTTCTTCACGATGTCGTCCTGGCCGGTCAACGCGTCGCCGAGCACGGGAATGTCGCTCACGTACGGCGTCTGGCGTCGGTTGCTGATGATCGTCTCGCGGAAGAGGCCGCCGAGCACGACCGTCTGGCCGTCGCGGACACGGACGTTGGTCTTGACTTCCTGCTTGAATTCGTTGGGAACCTGGTACTCCTCGCCGTTGTAGGTCAGGTTCTGGAGCTTGTAGTCGCTCACGCTCGGCGAGAGCTCGAGCCGGATCATGCCGTCGTCGGTGATGAACGGCCGGAACATGAGCTGGATGCCGACGTCGAGGAACTCGACCGTCTGCACACTCACGTTGTCGTTCACGGTCGTGCTCAGGTACGCCACGCGCTCCCCCACATTCACACGCGCGCGCTGGCGGTTCAGGCAGGTCACGCTCGGGCGGGCGAGGACGTTGGAATCGCTGACCTGGTCCAGGATCTGCAGGAAGGCCGAGACATGGTTGCCAAGGATGCCCACCTGGAAGTTCGGGCTCGTGCTCGGCGGTGCCTGGAAGTTCCGCACCGTGCCCGACTGCGACTGGTCGGGGTAGTTCGCGCCCTCGAAGTTGTCGGGTCCGCCGATCAGGCTGTCCACGATCGACTCGGGGCCGTCGAGCACGCTGGCGAAGTCCACGCTGCCGGCGGCGGCGATGTCCAGGCCGTAGGCACTCGCATCGTCGATGGCGGTCTCGACCACCATGCACTCGACACGCACCTGCTTTGGTGCCACGTCCAGCTTCTCGATGAGCTGCGCGATGCGATCCACGTTCTCGACGAAGTCGAAGACCAGGAGCTTGGCTTCGAGCGCGAAGTCGTCGGCACCGATGTCGTCGAAGTCAGGCTGCATGCCGCGCGGCACGGTGCCGCGCACCGTCATGGTGCCCTTCTCGCTCATGAGCGGCTTCGCAAACGCCTCGGCATCCTGCGCGCCGAGGAATTCCAGCGAAAACACGCGGCTCACCATCTGGCGCTTGGCGGCATCGAGGTCCGCCAGTTCCTTCTTGGTGTAGACGAGGATGAAGTCCCCTTCCTGCCGGCTGGCGAAGCCGCGGACCTCGAGCACGGCCTGCAAGGCTGCATCGAAGGGCACATCGAACAGGTTGACGGTGACCTTGCCCTTCACGCCCTCGCTCGCCACGATGTTGCGCTGGGTCTTGATGCTGAAGAGTTCCAGCAGCGTGACGATGTCCATGCCCTGCGCCTGCAGGGTCACGGTGCCGTGGGGCGTGATCTCGATCGTCGGCGGCGGCGCAGGATCGGACGGTTCAGCGCCCGGCGCTTCGAGAGCGGGCGAGTCCGTGGGCGCGCCCATCGATGCAGGCTGCGCCGCAGCGGCATCGGGCGAAGGTTGCTGCTGGTCTGCCGGCGCTTGGGTGGGTGCACCCGCCGGTGCTGCGGCTGGCGGCGGGCCGCTCGCCCCAGGTGCACTCCCGGCAGGAGCGACTTGGTTCGAGTTTGCGGCGGGCGGCGCGGTCGGTGCCTGCGCATGCGCCGCGAGGCAGGCCGAGAGCACGATGGCCGCAGTGATCATCGTGGGCGCACCATGGGTGCGACTGGCGATGAAGCGCGGCGAGGTTGTCCAGCGCGTTCCGTGCATCGGCTCTTCCCTGCCCGCATCCTGCGGGCGGTGCCGGGACTCCGGCACCTCGGCTGCATCGGCATTCGCGCGACGAACGGTGAGAATTGGTGTGTTCAAGGGCCGGCGTACCAGCGCTCCGTCACGCCTCCAGTGGTCGGAGCGATTTCCAGTTCCAACCTGTCCGACGCCCCTGGAATGGACAGTTCGACGATGGGTGCCGTGGCGTCCGGCGAGACGGCCAATGCACCATAATGATTAAAGTTCAGCGCGCCAGACGCCACTCCAGCGATGGCCAGCCGTACGTTCATGGCTTCCTCGAAGCCGCCCGGCCCGAAGGTCACGACCGTGTCCTGGTCACCCCGCACCAGCGTGTAGCCCTGCGTGCCGATCGTCAGGATCGCAGGCTCGGTCGGGTTCGCCAGGCTCCAGGCCTGCGCAGCCATCACGTCCGCAACTAGTCGCTCCCGAGCCGCGACCAGGCGACCGTGCGTGGAGTCGAGCATGGCGGGGATCGCCACCGCCGCAAGGCTGCTGACGATCACCAGCACGATCGAGAGTTCGACCAGGCTGAAGGCTCGACGGGTTCGTTCGCGCATGGCTGGCTCCACTCAGAAGTCGACTCGGATGCGTGTGGGAATCGTCTGGGACCCGCCACGCGGCGGCGGGGCACCCTCGGTCAGCCCAGTGATGTCGTCGAGTGCGTGGTCATAGAAGAAACTCGCGGAGTTCCGCATGATGACGTGGTTGGCGCAGATGCGCCCGTAGATCTCCGTCGTGCCGCGCAACCACACCGGGTTGGTGGGCATGAAGATCGATCCGATCACGGAGCTGTTGTTGAAGTCCCAGAGGAAGATCGAACTCAGGAAGGCCGGGTCGGGATAGATGCGCACGCGCCAAGGCTCCATGTACTGGGGCTCAGCCGGCGCGTGGTCGCTGCACGCATTGGCGGCCCACTGGCCCATCCAGGCCTTCTTGTGGGGATCGCCCTGCTTCGTGGCGGCATTGGGATCGCTGGTGCACGTCCAGTCCTTCCCGACCCAGGAGCCAGCCATGGTCATGTCGTAGGCCACGAACAGCAGGAGCTGCGAGTTCTCCTTCAGCTCGATCGTGCTGTTGGTGCAGGTAAAGCTGCGTGCATCGAGGTCGAACCACATGCGTGCCTTCATCACGATCCTGACGTTGCCATTGATGATGAGCCGGCTGTTCTCGAGCTTCAGCTTGTCATCGATCCGGTAGACGCCGCTGTTCAGCGTGACCGTGCTGCCGTTGACGATGTTCAGGTCACCGCCACCGATGGGGATGGTGAAGAACTCGTTGCACCTGACGCGGGTGGGATTCAGCGTCACGGTCTGGGCGCTGTACGTCCTGTTGCCCGTGATCGTGGTTCCACCCGCAAAGGACGGTTCGGCGGGCGGCTGGATGGGTCGGGCGCTCTCGCCCTGGGGCATGCGCACCAGATCGACCTCGTCGGCGCTGCCGCCGGAGACGGTCACGCTTTGGGCCGCGTACGGATGGTGCAGGTAGGCACCGATGTCGTATTCGTAGGACGACGGCAGCGATTCCCAGTTGGCGGCGACCAGCGGATTGCCGCCCAGGAACCTGAAGAGCAGGTCGCTCGTGCCGTATTCCAGGTGGGCCACGCCGGCACGGGCTGCCCGCTTCACGGCGGCGGACTGGCTGGCGATCGCCGTGGCCATCGACGCCTGCGTGCCCGGCACATCCACGGGAGCACCCTCGAAGTACGCGCCTTCACCCAGTTCGATGCCTTCGAGCCCGAACCACCCGCGCTCGGCCTGGGTGCCGATGTTGATGGGCAGTTCCTGCTCGCTCGACGGTGCGCGTTCCCAGCGTCCGACGAAGTTGTCGCCTTCCATCGTCATGAGTTTGTTCGCGAAGATCGCGTACTGACCCTTCACCAGGCTCTGCAGCGAGAGCTGCGCCGTCATGCCGTAGCTCGTGCCACCGATGGTGACGGTGATGCCGGCCTCGAATTCCGTGGTCGCCGCGCCGGGCGCCGCACCGGTCGCAACGTCCGAGATGGTCACGTTCAGCACGGCCCCGTTGCTCATCGTGAAGTTCTGCAGCAGCACGCCATCGCTCAACGAGGCCCGCCACTGCGCAGCCAGCGTCGCGTCGGGTTCCTGGAAGATGCGCGCGAGCATCTCACGCGAGAGCGCCAGGCCTTCAGCGGCGGCCAGCCGGCTCTGCGCGGCCTGCGCCATGTTCGAGCCGATCTCGACGGAGCCGGATCGCGTCTTCACGAAGGCCGTGCCGGCGGTGGCGGCGACACCGAGCGCGAAGAGTGCCATCACGAGGGCGGCACCACGGCGACGCGATGGCTTGGAGCGCTTGATCATGATCCACCTCCACAGATTGGATGGATGTCGGGAAACGGCAGGTGTTCGTCGAGGCGGACGTCCAGGCGCAGCTCTTCCTCGCCCGTCGGCTCGCCGGCGTCATCGAGCGCCTCGCGCATGAACGCGAACTCGATGCCGAGCGCACGGTTGCTGCAGATGCTGGCCGTGCCGTAGGTGAACCGGGGCGCGGCGGCGACGACGCCGTCCCGGGCCATCGGCGCCAGGCCCTCGGCGATCGGGAAGATGGTCAATTGTCCGGCCGCCCGCAGCTCCTCGAAGACACCGCTCCAGTAGGCGGCATCGACCGAGAAGTAGCGATCGCCCTGCCCTGCGGGAATGGCGGCAGCATTGACCACGGCCTCCTTGAGCGACCACGTGCCGTCGGCTTCCTGCTCGAAGAGCAGCCAGTGGAGCTCATCCGCCGTCAGGTTGACGAGGTCGAAGGCCGCCTCGGCACCCGAACCGGAATCCTCAAGCATCTCCGACGGCAGCCAGAGCAGCGTGCGCTGCTGGCCCTGCTCCAGGAGCATGCGGCTCTCGAGCATGAGCCGCGAGACGTGTGCCTGGACCGCGGCGGTGCGCACGATCGCGGCGGCCCGGACATCCTGCAGGCGCAGCGCACGGTGGAACGTGCCGAGGAAGCCGGCCACCGCGCCGGCCACCATCGTCACCGTGACCGTGGCCACCATCAGTTCGAGCAACGTGAACGCGCGGCGACGCATCATGGCGTGGCTCCCTGCGTCTCTTCCCAGGTCTCCGGACGGAATCGACGCAGGACGGCGAGCTCACGCTCATCGCCATCCTCATCGAGGTCATAGACCGTCACCGTGACCTGCCAACCGGTGAGCACCAAGCCGGCGAATCCCGGGATGGCCTGCGGCTGCGCTTCCACCGTGGTGCGACGGCCCATCTCAGCCATCAGCCCGGGCATCGCCGTGCCATCGGAGGCCATCAGTGCGCCGGGTTGCTCGTGCCCCGCCAGATTCGGGACCACGCCGTACTCGGTGGTGAGGACCTCCGTCATCCGGCTCTCGGCGCAGGCTGCCGCGAGCGTGATGCGAAGGGCATCTTCCTGCGCAGCGATGCCGGAACCGATCGCCGTCGATGCCGCGGCCGCCGCCATCGCCACGATGACCAGCGCCACCAGGCATTCCACGAGGGTGAAGGCTCGTCGCAGTGCAGTCATGCAGGATGGGGTCGGACGGATCGACATGGTGATTCAGGCAAATCGTCGGATCTCGCCGAACCGGCGCAAGAAGGGGCCTGTACATCGGCGAGCAAAAAAATCTGATCGATCGCTTGAGTCGCCCTTCCGTGCATCCGACGTTCATCCCGGCGGCAGTTGGCAACGCAGGGACCGTCCCTGGCAGCCAGCCGCGAACGAACGGTTCCCAGCCTTTAGGAGGGCTTCCCATGACGACTCAGTACGCATCGACCAACGGCAACAACGGCACCTGGACCAACGGCAAGCGCGGCGGCAAGCGCGCCTTCACCCTGATCGAAATCCTGATCGTGGTCGTGATCCTGGGTGTGCTCGCTGCCCTGGTCGTGCCCAGCGTGACCAGCGCCCTTGACGACGCCAAGACCGAGGCTGCCGAGGCCCGCGGCTCGCAGATCCTCACCATGGTCACCCGCTTCAACCAGTTCCAGCCCGGTGGCGCCTCGATCAGCCTGCCCAGCTCGGCCGGCGCGATCACCACCACCGAGCTCGACAAGCTCGTCACCGCCGGCTATTGCGAGAGCGATGACATCACCAACCAGCTGACCAACGACTCGACGTGGTTCTACGACCCCACCACCAAGACGATCGCCCCGGAGTGATCGTGTCGGCTGGAACCTGAAGACGTGGCGCGCCGTGCACGGGCAACCGTGCGCGGCGCGCAGTACGAAGGGACCGAGTGAAACTGGAGGGCACACCATGTTCAAGGCACTCTCACCACGCACGGACATCGCCATCGACTTCGGCACGGATCGCACCAGGCTGGTGCAGCTGAGCCAGGATGGCCTCGACGCCACCATCGATGCGGCGGCGGAGTTCGATGCCTCGCCCTTCATGGGCGCGGGGCCGGACGTCACGATCGAGCCGGCCTTCGTGCAGGCCCTGCGGCGCGCCCTGAAGTCGGGTGGATTCGCCGGACGGCGTTGCGCGATCACGATTCCCTGTTCGTCGCTGCTCGTGGACACGGCCGAGTTGCCGTCGCTGGCGAAGGATGAACTTCTGCAAGGCGCGATCTGGGAGGCGGTCGACCGATTCGGCCTCGATCGCGATGCGCTCCACCTGGGGACCCTGCCGCTCGGTGGCGGGAGCCGTTCCGGTGGCGCAACCGAACACCTCTTGGTGGGCATCCGTCGCCAGGTGGCGATGGCCCTCACGGACTGCGTGGCGCGGGTGGGCCTCGAGCCCAGCCGCATCGAGGCCGCACCGCTGGCCGCCCTGCGTACCGCCTGGCGCGGCATGAAGATGGCCACGGCGGGAGGCTGCTTCGCCGTGCTTCATCTGGAGGACGGCAAGGCCGGACTCAGCATGATGTCGGGCGCAGGCCTTGCCTTCCACCGCGCCTTCGATTGGAAACCAGCATCCACGGGCGATGAACAGGCCGAGTGGATCCCGGTCGAGGGCGAGGATCCGGGCACGGCGCGCGTCTTCCGCTGGTACGGCCTCGCCGAAGAGACGCTCCAGTGCTTCCGCCACGTCGATCGCAAGCTCGGTGGCGCCTGGCCGTCCCAGCTCGTGCTGACCGGCCCGGCAGCCACGGACCCGGCCCTGACGACCGCCCTCTCGAGCGTCTGCAGCGTGCACGCACTCGCCGTGGGACTCGCTCCCGGCGTGATGCAGGGCGTGCTCGACCCCATGGCAGCGCCGTGTGCCTGGAGCGCCGCCCTCGGCAGCGCCCTGACCGGCCAGGCCAGCGGCGGCGGACGGAGGGCGGCATGAACGAGTTCCACGTCAATCTCCTGCCTCCCGAGGCGCTGCGCCATGCGGGCATCCGCCTCCGCCGACGCATCGTCGCGCTGGCCGCCACGGCCTTCGCGGTCACGCTCGGCGGCTTGGCGGCACACAGCTTCAACGAAAGCCGCTCGGCCGCCATCCGCGTCGCCGTGGCGCAGGACCTCCGCGAGAGCGCACAGAGCATCGATGACGTGCACGCGATGCTCATGGCGGAGCGCGAACACCTGAAGCGATTGGTGTCGTGCCAACAGACGGTGGCCCTGCCGGCCCAGGCGAGCGACGTGATCGCCACGATCAGCCACCTGCTCCCCGAGGGCGTGTCGTTGCACGCGATGAAGATCAGCATCAGCGAAGCGAAGGCGACTGCGGCGCGCGGTCCAGCCCAGTCGACCCCCACGGCCCAGCAGAGCCAACCCAAGCCCGTCACCCTTGATGTGGCGCTCGCCGGTCACAGCATGACGCTGGCGGCGGTCTCGGACCTCGAACAGCGCCTCGGCGCGCGCGCTCCGTTCGTGAGCGTGCGACGCAACGAGGTCAAGCAGGCTGGCTCCGGCGAGCAGGCCTTCAGCATCACCGTGCGGGTCGATCCGTGGGCACAACCCGACGGCGCGGAACGCATCGTCTCAAGGAGCATGCCATGACCACCTGGCCAGCCATCAGCCGCGAGACCGCCATGGCCGCCGGCACCACCCTCGCCGGAACGATCGTCGTGCTCGGCATGTTCGTGGTTCCCAACTACGCGCGTGCATCGGACCTGCAGCGCCAGCGCACCAAGCTCGAGCAGAGCACCGAGCAGTACCTGGCCAAGCGAGCCGACCTCGAGCGCCTTCAGGCCGAAGTGACCACGCTGCGTCGCGATGTCGAGCAGGAGTGGCGCCTCGTTCCCAACTCCCCCACCGAGAGCCGGCTCGGTGATGCCGTCAGCCGCAGCGTGGACGGCAAGAGCGTGCTGGAGAACTCGGTGAAGCTCGGCGATCCCATGGATTTCGCTCCTGCCGGATCGAAGCCCGGGGACTTCCAGCGTCGCAGCGTGCGCGTGGACATGGTCGGCGACTTCGCGGCCGTGTTCGACGTCATCAACTCGATCGACGACAGCCGGGCGTGGAACCGCATCTCGAGCATCGACCTTCGCCGCACCGACGGCAGTTCGATCGCCGCCCAGATCGACCTCGAGGAGTACTTCCTCGCACCGCCGCCCGCGCAGGCCCCACAGGGAGGCACGCCATGAGCGCCGTCTCAAGCACCTGGAACGACCTCTGCAGCAAGCTCGGTGTGAATCCGAAGCAGTTTGCCCTGCTCGGCGGCGTCGCGATCGCCGCGATCGGCCTGCTCATGTTCAAGGTCGCCGGACCGGTCAAGCCCGCCAAGGCCGCCGCCGCGAAGCCGGGGCCGGTCGCCGCGGCCCCCGCTCCGGCACGACCCAAGCCCATTGAGTTCGTGTTGGAAGAGCATCCGTCCGGTAACCCATTCGCACCGCTGGCCTTCTCGGCGCCACAGGCGGTTCGGGAGGCACAATCGGGTCCCGCAGCCACCCCCGCCCCAGCTGCCGCCCATGCGACCTTCGACCTGACCGCCACGCTCTCAGGCGAGTTTGCGGTGATCAACGGCCGGACCGTGCGTCGTGGGGATGTGCTGACCGAGGCATCCACGGGGATTTCTTGGGTCGTGCGAGAGATCGGGCTTCGTCATGCCGAACTTGAATCCGATGGTCGTCTGGTGAGGATCGCCCTCGACGGGTGATCGCCAGGCTCCTTGGATTCGGGAGGCACGATGGTCCGCAACAACCCAAGCCCTCGCCTTGCACCCTCGCATCCTGACGCAGCGCCGACGTCACTCGGCCAGGTCCTGATCGATTGGGGCGACCTGACTCCAGCCCAGTTGCGGGAAGCCCTTGCCATCCAGTCATCGAGCACGTGCCGCCTGATGCTCGGCGAGGTCGTCGTGCAACAAGGTTGGATCACGAGCGAACGCCTGCTCCAGGCCGTCGCCGCCGCCCGCGGCCTGGCGTTCATCGAGGACCTCGCCGCGGCGTGCGATCCGGGGGCCCGCGCGCTCGTGCCCCCTGACCTGCGCGAACGCCACACCGTGATCCCGGTTCGGCTCGATGGAGGCGAACTCATCGTCGCCACCGCCGAACCCGAGGACTTCTTCGTCCTCGAGGACCTGTCCAAGGCCAGCGGCTTCCGCGTGCGGTTCGTCGTGGCGACGGCCGACTCGATCCGCAGCGCGCTTGCCGGAGGCGGCATCGACGAGCCCACGCCGTCCCGCGCCAATGAACAGGCCGAGGAGATCTTCGCCGAGGTCGACGAGGCCCAGTTCACCGTGGCGGAGAACGAAGCCGCCGACCTTGCGGCCGAGGACACCACCGGCACCAGCGGCCCGGTCGTGAAACTCGTCAACTTCATCATCGCGGGCGCCGTGGCGGATGGCGCAAGCGACATCCACATCGAGCCCGATGACGGATCCTTGAGGATCCGCTACCGCATCGACGGCGTGCTCTCGGTGAAGACCAACGTCCCCTGGCGCATGCATGCGGCGATCTCCAGCCGCGTGAAGATCATGGCCCGGCTCGACATCAGCGAGCGCCGCGTGCCCCAGGACGGGGAGATCGCGATCAAGGTCAACGGCAAGCCGATCGACCTGCGCGTGAGCACGCTGCCGGGCAAGTTCGGCGAGAAGATCGTCATGCGCGTGATCGACACGAGCTACGCGAAGCTCGGCCTGGAGAAGCTCGGCTTCCGCCCGGCGATGCTCGACCGATTCCGCGCCGTGGTCGATGAGCCGCACGGCGTGGTGCTCGTGACCGGTCCGACCGGCAGCGGCAAGAGCACCACGCTCTACTCGGTGCTCCAGCAGTTCGACACCACCGAGCTCAACCTGAGCACCGTCGAGGATCCCGTCGAGAGCAACCTGCCCGGCGTCCACCAGGCGCAGGTCAACGTGAAGGCCGGACTGACCTTCGCGGGCGCCCTGCGGGCCCTGCTGCGCCAGGACCCCGACATCATCATGGTGGGCGAGATCCGCGACGGCGAGACCGCGCAGATCGCCGTCCAGGCCGCGCTCACCGGCCACATGGTCTTCAGCACCCTGCACACCAACGATGCCCCCAGCGCGGTGACCCGCCTGCAGAACCTCGGCGTCGAGCCGTTCCTGGTGGCCGCAGCGCTCCGCGGCGTGCTCGCCCAGCGGCTCGTGCGCCGCATCTGCAAGCACTGCAAGGCCGAGTACGAGCCCGATGCCGCCGAGCGCGCCGCCATGGGCGAGTTCGGCGCCCAGGCCGAGCGGCTCTGGAAGGGCGCCGGATGCCGAGCGTGCCACGAGCGCGGACTCAGCGGTCGGTTGGGCCTCTACGAACTGCTCGTCCCCGACGCCGACGTGCTCGAGGCGATCTCGGCACGAACGGAGCCTGCAGCCCTGAAGCGCCTGCTGCGCGACAAGGGCTTCGAGACCCTGTGGGTCGACGGCATGCGCAAGGTGATCGACGGACTCACGACCACGGAGGAGGTGCACGGTGCCTGCCGCCATTGATGCCAGCCTGCTCGGCCAGCCCGAAGCCACCGCCACCCGCAAGTTCGCCTACCGCGCCCGGCGCGGCAGCGGCGAACTCGTGCGCGGCGTGCTCGAGGCCCCGACCCACGAAGCCGCCGTGCGCCAGCTCCGGCGCGACGGCCTGGTCGTCCTGAGCATCGAACTCGGCGACCTTGCCGCCGCCGTCGGCCAGAAGGGCGCGATCTCGCGCAACCGCCTCAGCGCGCGCTTCAGCAACGACGACGTCATCGCGCTCTGCCAGCAGCTCTCGGTCATGATGAAGACCGGCGTGCCGCTCGCCGAGGCGCTCGAAACCTTCAGCGAGCAGGCCGCCCGTCCCGAGGTCGCCACGGTGGTTCGTGCGATCAAGGACGATGTCTGCGAGGGCGAGGAGTTCAGCGCTGCCCTGGCGAAGTGGCCCAGGATCTTCCCGTCGATCCTCGTGAGCCTCATGCAGGCGGCCGAGGCCAGCGGCACGATGGACGAGATGCTCTCGCGCGTGGCCAAGGACCTGCTCAAGGCGCGCAAGACCGCTAAGCAGGTCAAGGGTGCCATGGTCTACCCGGGCATCATGCTCGCCGTCGCCATCACGGCCGTCACGGTGATCATGGTCTTCGTGCTGCCGACCTTCGCGCCGCTCTTCAAGGCGCAGGGTGATCGGCTCCCGCTGCTGACCAAGTGGCTGCTCATGGCCAGCGCCTTCCTGAAGGGCTGGTGGCACCTCTACCTGCCGGCGCTCGCGGCACTCTGCTTCGCGGCCACGGTCCTGGCGCGGACAGCCCGCGGGCGACTGGCCATCGACTGGGCCAAGCTCAACCTGCCCATCATCTCGCCGATGTTCCGACAGCTCTACGTGGCGCGCATGACCAACACGATGGGCACGCTGCTTGCTGCCGGGGTTCCCCTGCTGGAGGTGATCCGCATCACCAAGGCCGTCACGGCCAACACCTACTGGGACCGCATGTGGGACGACCTGCGTGAGCGCGTCAACCACGGCCAGGAGATGAGCCCGACGCTCCTGCAGGCCGCATTCATCCCGCGCAACATCAGCGCGATGTTCAACGCCGGCGAGCGCGCCGGCCGGCTGCCCGAGGTGCTCGAGCGCATCGCCGCCTTCGCCGAGGAGGAACTCGACGCCGCCATCAAGACCGTCACCGGCATGATCGAGCCGCTGATGATCATCTTCATGGGCGTCGTCGTCGGCGGCATCGCCGCGAGCATCCTGCTGCCGATCTTCCGCATGAGCCAGTCGGTGCACTGAGGCGGACACCGACCTGCGTCCGGGGCCGCTTCGCGGGCGCTGCGCCCCGGGATGCGGGCCGAACGTTCAACGACCGAAGAGACGCGAGGCCAACCCGCGCACGTCGACCACCCCGAACACATCCAGCGCGGCCAGGAGGAGCGACGCCGCCAGCAGCGCGATCACCGCTCCCATCACGCGCGATGATCCGGGCGCCCGGCCGGACGCGCCCTTCGACGCACCGGTGGTCGCCCCCGCGCCGGATGGTGACCGCGATCCACCTCCCGGCGATCGTTGCCCCACCGCATCGGCCCCCTTCGCGGTCATGGTGGCCGGCTTCGGCGCGAGCACTCCTCGCAGCGCGGTCGCCAGTGCACCGGCATCGGCGTGGCGGGCGCCGGGATCCTTGGCTAGGCAACGGGCCACGGCATCGACCAAGGCATCGGGCGCCTCCGGCAGCGCTTCATGCAAGTCGGGCACCTTGCCATGCGACACCGTTTGGATCGCCTCGGCCACGGGCACACCCCGCACGTCGTACGGATACGTCTCGGTGAGCAGTTCGAAGAGGATCATGCCCAGCGCGTACACGTCGGTGCGGGCATCGATCCGATCACGCTGCCCCAGGCACTGCTCGGGGCTCATGTACTGCAGCGTGCCGACCAGTTGGCCGGTCTCGGTCCGCACACCGAAGCGGGACGAATCCTCCTGGGCCGCGCGCGCGATGCCGAAATCGATCACCTTCACCTGGGCCCGTGCATCGACGAGGATGTTGCCCGGCTTCAGGTCACGGTGCACGATGCCCTGCGCATGGGCATGCGCGATGGCATCGCACACACGCACGAAGAGCTCAAGACGGCCACGCAACGGCAACGCCTGCCGCGCCGCCCAGTCGGTGAGGTCGAGCCCGTCGTCGATGAACTCCATCGCGAACCAGGGGAAGGTCGATTGGCCGTCGTCGTGCAGGCCGCTGGCATGCAGGCGCGCGATCCCCGGATGGTCGAGCTTGGCCAGGATCGCGGACTCCTGCTGGAACCTGCGCATGGCGATGTCGGTCACGCCACCCCGAGACAGCACCTTCACGGCGGCGCGCGATGGCTGCCCCTCCCGGGTGCCCTCGTACACGCGTCCCATTCCGCCGGAGCCGATCAGTCGCTCGATGCGGAACCCCCCAAGCTCAAGGCCGAGCATCGGATCCACCGCCGAGGGCCGCCTGGGCGCCGGGGCCACCGAGGACTCGGCGCTCGTGGGTTGGTGGGCCAGGATCCGCTTGGCTTCCTCACGGACCAGCGCGTCATCCGTCCGCTCGCAGAGCCACTCGTGCACATGCTGCACACCATCGGCCTGGGCCTGCCGGGCCAACTCCCTCGCGTGTGATCGCTGCTCCGGCGTCATGCGGCCTCCTGGGTCGCCGGACCCGACACCGGCAGGTCAACCGTGACCGTGGTGCCGTGGCCCACGCTGCTCTGCACGTCGATCCCACCACCGAGCATGAGCACGATCCGGCGCGTGATGCTCATCCCCAGGCCGGTGCTGGCGAATCGCATGCCTTCCTCGCGCTGGACGGGCTGGAACGGTTCGAACAGCCTGTCGAGCTGGCTCCGGTCCATGCCACGCCCCGTGTCGACGACCTGGATGCGATAGTGATCCACCCCCAGCGGCGAGGCCTTGACGGTGATCATGCCTTCGACCGTGTGCTTGGCGGAGTTCGACAGCAGGTTGAGCAGGACCTGGCGCAGCCGGACCGGGTCGGACATGACGGTGGCGAATCCGGGTTCGACCTCGGCATGCACGGAGGAGCGATGCTCCAAGACCATGGGCAGGGCGATCGAGATCGACTCCTCGATCACGGTCGGCACCTCGACCGGCTGCAGCGAGAGTTCGAGCCTGCCCGACTCAGCCTTGCTGTAGTCGAGCACGTTGTTGATCAGGGCGAGCAGACCTCGCCCCGCCACCACGATGCGCCGGGCATCGGGCACCACCTGGTCCCCACCCGGATCCTCGGCGATCATCTCGGCGTAGCCGATGACGGCATTCAAGGGCGTGCGCAGTTCGTGGCTGAGGTCGGCCAGGAACAGCCCCTTCGCAGCACTGTGATGCTCCGCCTGGCGGCGCGCGGCATCCAGTTCACCCACCACGCGCTGCAGCCGACTCAGGGTCGCGTACAGGTCCCGCGACTTGTTCTCCAACAGCATCTCGGCCTGCTCGCGGGCCGCGCGCTCGCGCGCCAGCATGCGGCGCAGCAGTCCAAGGTCCTGATCACCCCCATCGTGGGTCACGTGCGCCTCAGTTCGAAGATCGCCTCGTGCGCCCCGGGAACGCCCATCGAACGGCGGGTCAGCGCGTATCGCCCCCCCCAATGCGCGATCGCTCCCAGCAGCAAGCCCTCCGCCAGTGAGGCGAACGGACGCGCGGATCGGTACTCCAGGATGAAGGTCTCGCCCTCCCAATGGGTCACGAACGATGGCAGTTCCGCATCGGGATACAGCTTGCGCACCTCGACGTGCACCACACCCTCAAGGCTCTCGAGAAACGGAACAAGGTCGGCGTGGGCCGCCACGGCGAACGGATAGCGATGCGCCAACACGCCGAACAGATGCTCGCCGAACACCTTCAGCAGGTCATCCGGCGACGCTCCGGTCTTTCGGGAGAGCGTCATCAACAGGGCCACGGCCTCTTCGTGGGGGTACGTCCCGACCGCGGTGTAGACACCCCCCGATGGCACCTTGCTCTCGGAGATCAGGGCATCCCACATGGCGTCGCCGAAGCGCGCAGTCACCAGTTCGCCGAATTCGCGAAAGACAATGCCCTTCATGGTGCGATACACGATACGGGCTGCCTGAAGGGTGTGCCCGAGGGAACCACCATGAAGATCGTCCTCGTGCTGCTTACGCTCGCCACCGCGCTGCTCGCCGGCCAGATCGTCATGGCCGAGCGGCTTTCGGATCCCACCGTGCTGGCCTCGGTGAAGTGGTCGGCGTTCGGGCTCCTGACCATCGGCGCGGTGGCCATGGCCCGGGACGGCGCCGCGGTCTGGTGCGGACTCCTCGCCGCCGTCGCCGTCACGATCAACCCGCTTTGGCCCATGGCGATCCCCTCCGAGTACGCCAATCACGTCCTCGCGGCCTCAGCCGCCATCACCGGAGCGACCGTCATCCGCAAGTGGCAGTGAACCCACGGCTTCGCTGGGCGGCATCGCTGCCTCGCTCCGGACGCACCTGACCCGGGGTCCGCCAAGGCCTGCTTCAGGGAATCGTGAAGACGAGGGCTCCACCGGGCTCGATGCCCTCGGTTTCGCTCTTCATGCGTCCGACGACGACCTGACGCTCGCGCACCGCCACGCCGACACCGAAGCGTCGGTTGGGAATGGCGACGGTCGGACGCAGCGCGTATCGCTCGGTCCAGCCGCCGGCAGCAGGCACGAAGACCGTGACCGCACCGAGACGGTCGCCGGGCGACTTGGCCGTGGTATCGCCAACCGCGATGAAACCATCGCCGATGTCGAACGATGTTCCGAATCCACTGCCGCTCGAGGCGCTCGCCTTGAGTTCACCCGATGGAGCCCACTGGGCACCATCCTCGTAGGTGAAGATGCGTGCGGCCGTGGTCGGGATGTCCGTCGCCCGAACGACGAGCACGCTGCCGCGCATGGCGAGCCGGTTGCCGAACCCACCCCAGGCGCAATCAGCCGGCGGCACGATCGACTGCCGCAGCGCCCACACGCCGTTGGCGCCACGCCGATAGACGTGCACGGCGCACTCGCCTGACTCCTGCACGGGCTGCTTGGGGCTCGGTTGCCAGGCCCGCGGGCTGGCGATCGCCAACTGATCGCCCGAAGCCGCAATGGCTCCACCGAACCAGATTGCCTTCAACGCTGGATCGGGCGACAGCGAACCCGCGCCGGTCCAGGACCCGTCCTTGAGGGTGAAGAGGTAGACGCGCGGCGCATCGACGATCGATCGCCCCTGCTCACCCCGGAACCGCGTATCGACGGCGCTCACCGCCAGGAACCCATCGCCCATGGCCATGGCGCTGCCGAACGCCGGCTCAGCGCGCGTCGCCGGCGGCATCAGCCGCTGGACCTGCTTCCAGCCTGACGCGGCCTGGTCACGCTTCCACACGACGACCTGGCCTGCCCGCCCCTGCACCTCGGCGCTCGTGAAGAGCCATTCGTCGTTGCCGACGACCGATTGCAGCACCGTCTCGGACACCGACGTGTCACTGATCCCGGCCAGTTCACGCGTGCCGACCCAGGTTCCATCGGCTTCGGTGAAGGTGGCGATCTGGCCGTTGAATCCGCCGGTACGAACTCGCTCAGGACCGGTCACGATGAGACGGCTCCCTGCCCAGCCCGTGACCGAACCAAAGGTCGGCGAGACGGTGGGCTGCGATGCGTCCAGAACGGCGGTCTCGCCGAGCTCGATGAGCGGCGCGGCGGCAGCGGGCTCCGCGGCCACTTCGGTCGCCGGACGATCGACGGCCTGCTGGGCAGCGGGTGCGACCGTCGCGGGAGCCTGCGCGGGACCAGGCGACACCTTCGGCTGGCACGCCGTGGCCAAGCAAGTCAGGCTCAAGGCCGCACTGAGCGGGAACGCAGACGAACGCAGCGAATCGTGGGGCATGGCCGTACTGTACGTCACGCCATGATCACCGTTGCCCTGCTCGCCCACGCGCTCCTGGCCGAACCGCCCTACCTCGAGCCCAGCGTGCCGCTCGACCCTCGCATCAAGGGCGACCGCATCACGAGCCTTGCGCCACCCGCGGCCGCAGCCACCCGCCCCGTGGTGGCGCCGATCCACAGGATCGCCGCGTCGGCAACGGACAGTGGACTGCCCCCGGAGCTCGACGCTCGCGCCCGTGCGGCGTTGCAGCGTGGCCTCGTGTGGCTCGGTGCATCGCAGGATCCGACCGGCGGATGGATGGTGGCCAAGGCCGCAGCGGGGACCGATCAGCCAAAGCCGAGCCAAGCGGCCGCCACGGCGGTGACCGGCCTGGCAGTCAAGGCCTTCGCCCAGTCAGGCGATGCCACCCACGATGCCACCGTCACGCGCGCGCTCGGGTTCATCAAGGCCGAGACCTTCCCCGCGGGTTCGTTCGTCCCGGACCCCGCCGGGAGCCTTGGGAACTACGTCGCCGCCTCAGTGGCCATGGGCCTGGCCGCACTCGACCGCCCTGATGAACTCCCGATGCTCGAGCAGAGCGTGGCCTGGCTGCGCCAGAACCAGTGGGACCACACCGAAGGCCTGGCCGCGACCAAGGACTGGTACGGCGGTGCGGGCTACGGCAACTGGGGGCGCCCCGATCTTTCCAATACGCAACTGTTTCTTGATGCCTTGCATGATGCAGGCGTGAGCCAGGACGATCCCGCCGTGCAGCGTGCCCTCGCCTTCGTCACCCGCACGCAGAACCTCAAGGCGACCAACCCGTCGCCGTGGGCCCAGTCCGGCAGCGATGACGGCGGCTTCGTCTACACGCCCGCCAACGGAGGCGAGAGCTTCGCGAGCGAGGATGCCGGTGAAGGCCGGTACGGCGAGAAACTCCCCGCCGGCACGCCGCGGACGCTGCGCAGCTACGGCAGCATGACCTATGCCGGCCTGAAGAGCCTGCTCTACGCAGGCCTCGCACCGGACGATCCGCGCGTCAAGGCCGCACGCGGCTGGATCACGCTCCACTGGGGCTTCGACCGGAACCCGGGGCTCGGCACGCAAGGCCTCTTCTACTACCGGCACGCCATGGCCCGCGCCTTGGCGGTGAACGGCGAGCGCACCATCACCGATGGGCAGGGCACATCCCACGACTGGCGCGTCGAGTTGATCGAGAGCCTGCTCGCCGCCCAGCGCCCCGATGGAGCGTGGGTCAACGCCACCGCGCGCTGGCAGGAAGACAAGCCCGAACTCGTGACCTGCTACGCGTTGCTCGCCCTGGAAGAAGCCCTCAAGCCCACGACGGCATCCACGATCACGCCCGCTGCGCCGGCACGGTGAGGAACCACGCCCAAGCCATGGCTGCACTCGCCAGGAGCAACGCTCCCGTGGCTTGGTGAGCCGTCGTGAAGACCACTTCGAGCGTGGGGATTGCCGCGCTGTCCCGCTTGAGCACCCAGATCAGCGCGAGGAATCCCAGCACGACCTGCAGCGTGACGAGTCCGTGAAGTGCTGCACCCGTGCGGCGCAGACCCTTGGATCCTGCGCACGGGGCGTCGGCCACCACTCCCTCCGGCGCTGCTCCGGCGCGCATGGCCCTGATGCCCGCCCAGATGCAGGCTGCCAACGCCACCACCGACCAGCTCAGGTGCGCGTGCATGGCCCACTTGGGCTGCGCGGGGGCGCCGCCGTCCGGGCTCGGAATCTGCAGGTGCCGGTAGAGCGCACCGAGCACCAGCTGCACCAACAGGATCACGATGAGCGCCACGCCGGGATTGGATGCGGCGCGCGCCACCGCTGCACGCGCATCACGCCAGGCGGGGCACGATGCCACGGCCAGCACGCACAGCCCAGCGAAGACCGCCTGCCCGAACACGCCATGCATGACCGCGAAGGTGATGCTCGGCGCAAGGTCCTCGCTCGCCTGCGAGAGCGTGATGGCTCCGGTCACGCGCATGCCGCCCATCAGCCCCTGGAGCGTGACCGCAGCCAGGAGCGCCGTGGCGCCCCAGCGGATCGACGAGGGCGCCCGGTTGGCCCAGGCCAGCGCAGCCAGGACCAGCGTGGTCAGGCCCACCAGGGTGCCGAAGAGCCGATGGACGTGCTCGTAGTACACGCCGCCCTTCATCTCGCTGATGGGATAGAGCAGCATGTTGTGTCCGAACGTGTTGGGCCAGTCCGGAACCGCAAGGCCTTCCTCGAGCCCCGTCACGAGCCCGCCCGTGATCAGGAGCAGGAACACCGTGATGGCCGCGACCGTCGCGAACAGGTTGACCGGGTCACCGCCCTGCGGTGCACGCAGCATGCCGCCCATGCGCGCGGCGACCCAACCGCCGAAGACGCTCAGCGCGATCGAAGCACCATAGAGGCCGCCGATCCACAGCAGGCCTTCCTTCCAGACGTCACCGGCATCGCGCGAGAAGAGGCTGCCGACGACGAGCAGGTTCACCGTGGCCGAGACCGCACCGACCTTCCATGGGGTCGCGGCACCGCGGCGTGCCGCAAGCCAGCCCATGAACGCCGGAGCGGAGAGGGTCAGCGCGAAGAGCGCCTCGCCGGCGAGCAGGCCCGGACGCATCATGGCGATGTAGCCGAGCGTCCACATCCCGACGGTGGCCGCGAACCCGAGCGCAAGATCGCCGCCCCGCAGCGCGCTCGAGCCGAGCGCGCGCATCACCGGCACCATGATGGCCAGGAGGACGGCCAGCGCAGCCAGCGCACCGGCATACATCGCCAGGAATCCGGGGAGCGAGACCGACGGAGTGGCTTGGGCAACAAGTGAAGGGAGCATGGAGGCATATGCTAGGAGCGCTCATGGATGACGGCCGCTCCGAGACCCCCGCACGACGCAGCACGCTGCGCACGATTGCCGACCTCACGAAGTTCCGGCTCAACGCCCTGGTCGTCCTCACGACCGTGGCGGGCTTCGTGGTGGCCGGGGCCATGCCGGGCGCCACGGCATCGTGGGCCGTGCTCGGTTGGTGCGTCCTGGGAACGTCCTGTGCGGCCGCCAGCGCAGCCATCCTCAACCAGGTGCTCGAAACCGGACCCGACGCACGCATGCAGCGAACCGCCGGGCGGCCACTGCCCACCGGTCGTGTCCGCCGCATCAGCGCCTGGGTCATGGCCCTGGTGCTGGGCTACGCGGGCTTCGCGATCCTGGCGAGCTTCGTCAACCTGCTGGCGGCTGGGCTCGCGGTCGGCAACATCGTGCTGTACGCAGCGATCTACACGCCACTCAAGCGCCACACCACGCTCAACACGATCGTGGGCGCCGTCACCGGCGCGCTGCCACCGATGATCGGTTGGGCGGCAGCCACGGGCGAACTCACCGCAGGAGCGTGGGTGCTCGGGGGCGTGCTCTTCCTCTGGCAAATGCCTCACTTCCTGGCACTGGCCTGGATGCTGCGGGATGACTACGAGCGCGGGGGATTCGCCATGCTCCCGTCGCGTGATCCCGATGGCGCACTCACCGCTGCCGCAAGTCTGGCCACCAGCCTGCTGCTGGTCCCGATCGCCCTGCTCGGGGTGCACGTCGGGGCGGCGGGATTCCTCTTTGCGCTGGTCGCCGTCGTCGCTGGCTCGGCACTCTCGCTCCTGGCCCTTCGATTCCTGCAGGAGCGAAGCCACGCACGGGCGCGCGCGCTGTTCCTGGCGAGCCTCGCGTACCTGCCGATCGTGCTCGGTACGATGTGCCTCGATCGCGGAGCGGTGTCCGTCGAGGCCTCGCTGCGCGGTGGTGCCGCCAACGTGCCGCTCGAACCCGTCAAGGAGCCGCCGCTCGATGCCTGATTCGCCGTCACCGAGCCGCGCCGGCCTTGGGCTGGCCGTGCCCATCGCGCTCGCCGCGATCGGTTCGATCGCCGTGCTCGGGTTTGCGCTCGCCGGGCTGCTGTCCGGCGAACGTCCGCTCGGCGATGGTCGGGACCCGGCGAGCTACGGCTTCGACCTCTCGGGCCTGGCGGGACAACCCGGCATCGTCAGCGGCAGCGGGAACCCGCGTGATTTCCTGCAGCCGCTGACCGTCACGACCACGATGCCCGGCGCCTCGATGGCCGAGTGGAACGCCACGCAACGCGCCAAGTACGTGGTGAGCACCGACCGTGTGGTCGGGCTCACCCTCGGCGGGGAGTCCCGCGCCTGGCCGTTGAGCGTGCTCAACGTGCACGAGGTCATCCACGACACGCTCGGGGGCGTGCCGATCGCGGTGACCTACAGCCCGCTGTGCGACTCGGCGGTCGTGTTCGACCGGCGTATCGACGGTCGCACGATGGACTTCGGCATCAGCGGCCTGGTCCTGGACTGCAATCTCCTGCTCTATGACCGTGGCGGCGAGGGTCATGTCCCATCGCTCTGGTCACAGCTCGGCCTTCGGGCCGTGAGTGGCCCCCGCGCAGGCACGCCCCTGCAACCGCTCTCCGGGGTGCGCATCGAGTCGTGGAAGGAGTGGCTTGCGGCGCATCCCACGACGACCGTTCCCACCCCCGACGATGCCATGCGCAAGCGCATCAAGGCCACGAGTTACGAGCGGTACTGGCTTGGCGGCAAGCCCATGTTCGCGGTCTCCCGTGCCGTGCCTCCGGGCGCCGACCGACCGAACACGATGGAGCGCATCATGGCCACGCTGCAGCCTGACGGAACATGGCTCGTCACGGAGCCTGCATCCGCCCCCGTCGAGGGCGTGCAGATCCCCTGTCTGTGGTTCGCCTGGCATGCCTTCCACGGCGACCGGTCGACGTTGCGGGGCTTCGATGGCCCCCCGGCACGCTGACGGATCGGCTCAGTCGAACGAGCCGACCCAGAGCGTGGCGTAGAGCGCGATCCAGATCGCACCCAGCGTGTGCCAGTACATCGTGCACTTGGTCAGGCCCAGCACGGCCTCCCGGTGGTCGTGCGAACGGACCACACGCATGATCACCACGTACATCGCGGCCAGACCACCGATCACATGCAGGGCGTGCAGCGCGGTGAGCACGTAGAAAGTCCATGCGTAGAGGCTGTCCTGCAGGGGCAGGGCGCGCCACATCTGGCTCCAGCCGAGCCCCTGCACCGCGACGAACGCCCAACCCAGCGCGAAGGTGGCCCACGCCGACGTCACGGCGCGATCGTCATGGTTCGCCCGGGATGCCACCAGCGATCGCTGCATGGTCCAGCTCGATGCCGCAAGGAGCAGCGTGCTCAGGATCAGTTCCCGCGGCAGGCCCGGCGAGCCCTCGGGGCGCCAGCCGGACTCATCACCGGTCCCCATCCGCACCACCAGGTAGGCGAGCATCGTCGCCACGAACACCATGGCGATGACGATGATGAAGAGCCACATCCCCCAGAGGCCAGCCGCCGAGCGCGCCTCGGGCGTGGCAAAGGGCTCGCGCGCTGGGTCACTGATGGGCATGATCGGTCAGCGTAGGCATCAACGACGAGGCGGACCGCTTGGGGTCCGCCTCGGGGGGGTTGCATGGTGAGCGACCGGCCGTCACGGCAGGTCGGGGCTCTTCTGTGCCGCGATCGGCGCGTTGGGTGCATCCTTGTCCAGGACCGCCTGGACGTCGACCGGGTTGCCGACGTACTGCGACTCGCGGTACTGGCTCGTGTCCATCAGGCAGAAGGCCATCATCAGCACCACGAACAGGATGCCGCTGAGGAAGATCAGCTGGTTGAACGGCCGGTCCCAGCGAAGGTGCATGAAGAACAGCGACACCAGCGTCGCCTTCAGGCCGGCGATCGCGAGCGCCACGAGGAGGTTCGCCTCGCCCAGGTCGACGTAGCGGATCGCCACCGTGATCACGGTGAGCACGATCAGCGCGCCGCCGGTGGCGAAGAGGATCCACGGGGCAACGAGGTGTCCGACGAGCGGCTGGCCGGCATGACCTGCATGTCCTGCATGCCCATCATGGCCGTGTCCGGCAGTGGTGTGTGCGTGTCCCATGGTTCAGTCGATCAGGTAGAAGAGGGGGAAGAGGAAGATCCACACGAGGTCGACGATGTGCCAGTACAGGCCCACCAGGTCGACCGGGGTGTAGTACTTGGGTCCGAACTCGCCGCGGCCGGCGCGCACGATGAGCCATCCGATCACGCCCATGCCGATGAGCACGTGGATGCCGTGGAGACCGGTCATCGCGTAGTAGATGGCGAAGAAGAGGTGCGTGTTGGGGGGCATCGTGGCATCCTGCAGGTGCAGGGCCTCGTCGCCGTGGGTGGCGGGGTCGGCAGCGTGCGATGCGGCCTTGGCGTCGATCACGGATGGCGCCATGCCGGTGGGCCCTTCGGCCGGCGGCGCAATGGCCGTCTGCTCACCCACAGGCATCTGCACGAACGCCGGCGCGACGGACTGCTGCGCGGCCACGGCGCCGGTGGACATGGTCGTCTGGGCCGGCTCGAGCGGCACGGGCGCCTTGGAGGTGAGCTCGGCCTTCTGCAGTCCACCGTCGTCGGTGACCGGCTTGTAGAAGCCCTCGCCCCAGACCAGGTGCACGTGGAACTTGTGCGTGTACTCGAAGTACTTGATGACCATGAAGCCTGCGGCCCCTGCCATGGTCAGCCAGAGGCACAGGACCAGGGCCGCCTTGCGACCGGTCTGCGCGAAGTACACCCCCATCGCCATGGTCAGGCTGCTGAGGATGAGCACGCCGGTGTTGATGCCGCCCATCGTCGTGTCCAGGTACGCGCTCGCGTACTTGAAGACCTCGGGGTAGCGGTTGCGCAGCACCGCATACGCCACGAAGAGCGCACCGAAGAACAGCACTTCCGTGACCAGGAAGACCCACATGCCGAGCTTGGCGCTGTCGAACTGCTGCGCGGGGGTCTCGAAGTGGTGGGCGAGGAACGGGTACTCGGCGTTGTGGTGACCGTGGCCGCCACCATGGGCATCGTGGCCATGGTCTGCGTGGTGGTCGCCGGCGGATGCGTGTGCGCTCATCGGTTCAGGCCTTTGCCTCGGCGGGCTTCACGGTGACGTAGCCCTCACCGCGCTCGTCCCACTTCAGGTTGGAGAAGTCGTACGGCTCGCCCACCTTGGGTGCCTCATGGAAGTTGTAGTAAGGGGGCGGGCTGGCGCACTCCCACTCGAGCGTGGCGCCGCCCCACGGATTGGCGGGGGCGCGCCTGCCGCTGACCAGGCTCTGCACCAGGTACCCGGCCGTCAGCAGGAAGCCGCCGGCCATGATGTACGAGCCGATCGTCGAGATCACGTGGTAGACCTGGAATTCGGGCTGGTAGTCGTAGTATCGGCGCGGCATGCCGTGGCTGCCGAGCATGAACTGCGTGAAGAAGGTGACGTTGAACCCGATGAACACGAGGGTGCAGGCGATCATGCCGAGCTTCTCGTTGTACATGCGGCCGGTCATCTTCGGCCACCAGTGGTGCAGGCCGCCGACCATGGCGATCAGGGCGCTGCCCATCATGACGTAGTGGAAGTGCGCCACGACGAAGTAGGTGTCGTGGAGGTGCACGTCGGTGTTCAGCGTGGCCAGGTGCAGGCCCGTCAGGCCGCCGATGGTGAACAGGATGAGGAACGCCAGCGCGTAGAGCATCGGCGTGTTCAGGGAGATCGACCCCTTGTACAGCGTGCAGATCCAGTTGAAGACCTTCACGGCGCTGGGGATCGCCACGCTGAACGAGATCGCCGAGAACAGCGTGTTCATCAGGGAGCTCTGGCCGCTGGTGAACATGTGGTGGCCCCAGACGAGGAAGCTGAAGATCGCGATGGCCACCGAGCTGAAGGCGATGAACCGGTAGCCGAAGATCTGGCGGTGGCTGTGCACCGCGATCAGCTCGCTGATGATGCCCATGGCGGGGACGATCATGATGTAGACCGCCGGGTGGCTGTAGAACCAGAAGAAGTGCTGGTACAGCACCGGGTCGCCGCCCATCGCCGGGTTGAAGATGCCGACGTTGGCGATTCGCTCGACCGCCACCAGGGCCAGCGTGATCGCCAGCACCGGGGTGGCCAGGACCTGGATCAGGGCCGTGGAGTACAGCGCCCACAGGAAGAGCGGCATGCGGAACCAGGTCATCCCCGGCGGCCGCAGCTTGTGGATCGTGACGATGAAGTTCATCCCCGTGAAGATGCTCGAGAAGCCGAGGATGAACACGCCCACGATGACCGGGATCACGCCGCCGGCCGTGGTGGTCGTCGAGTACGGGGTGTAGAAGGTCCAGCCGGTGTCGAACGAACCCATGACCAGGCTGACGACGGTGCAGACGGCTCCCGCGATCCACAGGTGGTAGCTGAACAGGTTCAGCCGCGGGAACGCCACGTCCTTCGCACCGAGCATCACGGGCAGCACGAAGTTGCCCAGCGCCGCCGGGATGCTCGGGATGATCACCAGGAACACCATCACCGCACCGTGGAGGGTGAAGAAGTGGTTGTAGGTGTCGGCGTCGATGAAGGTCCGGCCCGGGGTGAGCAGTTCGGTGCGCACGAGCAGCGCGAAGATGCCGCCCACGAGGAACGACAGCAGCACGCTCGCCGTGTACATGACGCCGATGCGCTTGTGGTCGAGCGTGAGGATCCACGACAGGAAGCCCTTGTCGTGGGTCAGGTAGTTGTCGCTCTCCGGCGTGTCGTAGGTCGGGGCCGCTGGGCGGGCTGGCAGGGTCGTCATGGCTGGTACCTCGTGTGTCTCGGGTGCGTGGTCAGGTGGTGGCCGGGCTCACTTGGCGCTCGCCGTGGGGGGCGTCTTGAGCCATGCTCCGGTCTTGGGATCGAACTCGTCGAGCTTCTTCATCATGCCGATCAGGGCATCGATGCCCTTGTCGTTGATCTGGCCCTTGAACGTGGGCATCACGTTGCCGTAGCCCTGGACGAGGTGCTCGCCCGGGTTGTAGATGCTCGCGCGGATGTAGTCCTCGGCCGTGGCGTACTGCTTGCCCGCCCCGATCAGGCCGGAGTAGGTCGAGCCGTCGGCGAAGGCGCCGTTGCTGCCCTCGCCACCGGTCACGCGGGACCAGATCCCCTTCCAGCTCGGCCCGATGCCCTTGGTCCCGTCGAGCGAGTGGCACTGCACGCAGCGCGCATAGAGCTTGGGGCCGGCCTTCCAGTAGAGCTCCTCCTCGGGGATCTCATCGAGCCAGTTGGCCTGCTTGGTGGTCCACGCGTCGAACTGCTCCTGCGGGAGCACGTACACGCGACGGTTCATGTTGCTGTGGCCGGTCCCGCAGTACTCGGTGCAGAACAGGTGGTGGCCATCCGTCGGCTGATCCATGCCGGTCGGGAAGTCGCTCTGGAACCACAGGTAGGTGTAGCGACCCGGCACCAGGTCCTGCTTCACCCGGAAGGCCGGGATGTAGCAGGAGTGCAGCACGTCGCTCGCACGCATGACCAGGCGGACCGGCTTGCCCGCCGGGATCACCAGGTCATCGGACTGCGCGCCGTTGGGGTACTTGAACTGCCAGCCCCACTTGTACGCCGTCACGTTGATGTCGTAGCTCTCCTTCGGCGGGGTGCGCACGTCGAGGTAGCCCTTGAAGCCGAAGATGAAGAGCACGATGCAGATCAAGAGCGGCCCGACCGTCCAGGCCAGCTCGAGCGGGCCGTTGTGGTCGGGGCCGTCGGTGCGGAACTTGGTGCCGACCTTGTGGCGGTACTTCCAGACGAAGTACACCGTGAGCACGGTGTTCAGCGCCAGGAACGCCCACATGATGAGGTTGATCCACCACATCATCGAGTCGACGTTCGACGCGTGGGCGCTGGCGCCCGTCGGCATCCAGAAGGTGGGCGGGGTCGGGCCATCGGCGGTCTGCGCCAGGGTGAGCATGATCAGCTTGGACATCATGGGGATCTCGTCGGTTTCAGCAGGCCACCGCGGAAGGCGGCTGGAGTCGTCGGGCGCGCCGTTCGCGGAGCAGGGCAACGCCGACGGCCGCGACGATCGCGACCACGGTCAGCGCTCCACCGAGCTTCACGAGACGGAACACGAAAGGCACGTAGGAGTTCGTCGAGGCGTCGTACTGGAAGCACCAGAGCATCACGCGATCCATGCTGCTGCCGATGGTGCCTTCGCTGCCTTCGACCAGAGACAGCCGGAAGGTCTCCGACGGGAAGCGGACGCCATGGAGGTAGCGCGTGATCACGCCCTTGGGCGACACCACGATCATGCCGCCCGGGTGGGAATAGTCGCCGTTGTCCAGGAGCTTGAACCGGAAGCCCACGGCCTCGGCCAGCCCATGGGTCGACTCGACAGGCCCCGTCAGGAAGTGCCACCCCTTCTCAGAGCCCTTGCGGCCGTACTCGGCGACGTAGCCCGCCTTCTTGGCCCGCGCGAGTTCCGCGTCCTCGGCCGGATTGATGCTGACGGCGACGACGTCGAACTCGCTGCCGACGGTCCAATCGATGCCTTGGAGACCTCGCACCGCCTCGTTGAGGACGAGGCTGCACATCATGGGACACTTGAAGTAGCCGAGGTGGATGAGCAGCGGGCGACCCGGCTTGAGCAGGTCGGCGAGCGTGACGCTCGTTCCGTCATCATCCGTGAACCGCAGATCCATCGGCACCGTCTCACCCAGGTGCTCCACGAACTCGACGCCCTCGAGTTCCTTGGGCAGTTCGTTGCTCAGGGCCGCCGATTCGCCCGGCGCGAGCACGGGGCCGGCGCCCTGCCCCATCGCCACAGCAGGCAGCAGGGCGGCTGCGGCAAGGGCGAGGATGGCGAGTCGGCTCTTCACGATGGAACGATAGGAACGGTCAGGGGTTGGCAGCCGCAGGAACCGCGGGCGACGGCGCGGGCGATGGCTTGATGCCTTCCGCCACGAGGGCTTCCATGGCCTTCTGGACCGGGATGCGGATCGTCTTGCGCTCCTTGCCGGCGGCGTCGGTCATGGTGTAGGTGCCGTAGCCCGACAGCAGCGCCTGCTGCTCGGCCTTCAGGGCTGCCGGGCCCAGGTCGGGGGCATCGACCACCTTGGCGGTGAACTCGCGCTCGGCGGCGATGAAGTACACGCAGCACACGAAGACGATCGTGGCGACGATCAGCAGCGTGCCGACGATCGACACGACCCAGGTGCTCACTGGCTCGGGATCGTCGATCTGCGCGGCGGGATTGGCGGGTGCGGTGGACATGGTGGTGGCTCAGATGTTCTGGAACGCGATGCTCTCGCCCAGGCGCGGGTCGCGCACCGGGACGAGGTGGTTGCGGGACAGGGTGCGCGCGGTGCGCCAGGCGAACAGGCAGAGCATGCCGCCGATGGAGCAGAGCGTGGCGAGCGTGAAGAATCCGACCGGCGCATCCTTGTGCTTCTCGGCGAGCTCGGCGTAGGTCGTGGCATCAGCCAGACCGGCCGGGATCACCGGCACGATGAGCCAGTACAGGTCGACGGCGGACATGAACAGCATCCACGCCGACGCCACCGCGAGCGTGACGTTCCAGCGCTTCATCCATCGGCTGATCATGAACACGAACGGCACCACGAAATGGCCGGCGATCAGGAGCCAGCTGAAGGTGGTCCATCCGCCCATCTGGCGGGCCATGAACCAGGTCGTCTCCTCGGGGATGTTGCCGTACCAGATCAGCATGTACTGACTGAAGCCGATGTAGGCCCAGAACACGATCCCGAAGGCGAAGATGTACTTGCCCAGGTCCTGCAGGTGCTCGCGGGTCACGATCCCCTTGAGCGCACCGAGCGACTGCAGGCGGATCGTGACCAGCGCCATCGCGCTGAAGCCCGCCGTGCAGCAGACCGTGAAGAAGTAGACGCCGAACATCGTGCTGAACCACGTCGGGGTGAGCGACATCATCCAGTCGAACGCGGCGAAGGTGACCGTCAGCCCGAAGAGGATGATCGAGGGCCCCGAGAGCTTCTGCAGGCGATCGGTCGTGGCGGTGCCGCCGACCGTGTCCTGCGAGGTCGATCCCTTGAAGAAGATCGTGGCCAGCACGGCCCAGACCGCGAAGTAGATCGCGGCACGCAGCACGAAGAAGTTCGGGTCCAGCCAGCCGGCCTTCTTGAGCACGTTCTCGTACTCGGCCGGCTCATGCTGCTGCATGTGTTCCAGGTTGGCCCAGGGCCACAGCACGTCGAGCCCCAGCGCGTGGGTGCCCGCATCGTGGTGCTGGCCGCCCTTCCACCACAGCCAGAGGAGCGGCAGCATGAACGGGATCCACAGCCAACGCAGGTTCGAGGCCAGCGCCTCGGCGGGACGGCGGACGGCTACCGACCATCCCGCGCGCGTCAGGAACTGGATCATCGTGAAGAACAGTCCACCCAGCGAGATCGCGAGGATGAAGCTGAACGACACCAGGTAGAGCTTGGCCGTGGCGTTCGCGTCGCCACCCTTCCAGGCGAGCCATGCGGCTGCGGCCAGCAGCACCACGGCGGCCGGCAGGAGTCGCCCGGCGATGCGGGCGATCGCCGCATCGGCTCGGGTGTTCGAGGGGCCCAGGTCGGCGTGATCGTGCGAGTGGCTCATTGCACCTTGCTCCGTTGGTCAGGCGGGACGTCCTGCAGCTGCGCGTCGAAGCTGCGCTGCAGGGCCTTCACGTAGGCGACGATCGCCCAGCGATCGTCGGTGGGGATCTGCGTGCCGTATCCGGCCATGTTGCGGATGCCGTGCGTGACGGTGTTGTAGAGCTGCCCCACCGGCTGCACGGTCACGGTCGGATCGTGGATGTTCTTGGCAGGCACCCACACGGTGCCGTTCACCGGTCCCGATGCGTTCGAGACCAGCTCGAGCGCACGGCGATTCACGGTGCCGTTGCCCTCGCCCGCGTAGCCGTGGCACGCCGTGCAATAGATGTTGAAGCGTTCCTGGCCGCGCCGGAGCAGGTCCATCGAGACCGGCAGGTCACGCGGCATCGAGGTGGCCCACTGGCCATCCACCACGCCGAAGTTGCGGTGGGTGTCCTCCATCGCCTCGTCACGGGCGACGGTGCCGACCGGCTGCGGGCGGGCGGACCGGCCGTCGGCGAACAGCACCGATTCGGTCTGGGGCTTGAACTTGGGCTGCACATCCATGTCGAGGAAGGCATGCAGCGGTGGCTTCTCGCTGGTCGTGTTGCGCGACTGGACCGCCAGGACCGGCGGGATCAGCGCCGCGCAGGCGGCCACGATGCCGAGGTAGAAGAAGATCTTGGGGGGCATCTGCATCATGACTCGACCACCTCCACGCTGGAGGCGCCCAGCGACTTCAGGAACTCGCCCGTCTTGGATCGCAGGAACTGCGGGTCGCGCGCCTCGATCGAGATGAAGAACCGGTCATCGGTCGCACGACCGAATCCCGGGTGCTTGAGCAACGGGTGGTAGAGCTCGGGCAGCTGGTTGAACGCCAGCATGCCGAACGCCGTGGTCAGCGCGCTCAGCAGGATCGTGAGCTCGAACATGACGGGCACGAAGGCGGGGAACGACAGCAGCGGCTTGCCGCTGATGAGGAACGGGTACCCGGTGACCCACACCATCGCCCAGATCGAGAAGTCGTACGAGTTGGTGAAGGACTGAAGCAGGAAGCCGAGCGTGCAGCCGGCGGCACCCGCGCCGAAGACGACCACGGGCAGGATGGTCCGGCTGATGCCCATCGCATGGTCGATCCCGTGCACCGGGAACGGCGAGTGGCAATCCCAGTAGCGGTAGCCGGCCTTGCGGACGGCTTCGGCTGCGTGCATGAGCTCGGCCGGGTTGGCGAAGCGGGCCACGAGTCCCCAGGTCTGCGCGACGGAGGTTTCCGTCGAGGCCGGGGCCGTGGTCGATGATGGTGTCGCGAACGTCGTCATGTCTGTGGTGCTCGTCTGGTCTCGTCAGGGCTGGCCGGGACGTGGATCCTGGAACGCGGGCTGGGATCCGGCGGACGCGCCGCCGTGGCCGTGATGGGCCCCTCCGTGGTGGGCGTGCCCCTTGGCGTAGCCCTCCCAGTGGGGGTTGGCCTCCGGCATCACGCTCTTCACTTCCGCAATGGCGATCATCGGCAGGTAGCGGCAGAACAGCAGGAACAGCACGCCGAACAGGCCGAAGGCACCGAGCATGGTGGCGATGTCCACCCACGTCGGGATGAACTCGTCCCAGCTCGTCGGCAGGAAGTCGTTGGCCAGGCTGCTCACGATGATCACGTAGCGCTCGAACCACATGCCCACGTTCACGAACAGGCTCAGCACGAACATGGCGGGGATGCTCGTGCGGACCTTCTTGAACCAGAAGAGCTGCGGCGTGATGACGTTGCAGCTCACCATGATCCAGTAGGCCCACCAGTACTGGCCGAAGGCGCGGTTGATGAAGGTGAACTGCTCGTACGGGGCGCCGGAGTACCAGGCGATGAAGAACTCCATCGAGTACGCGTAGCCGACCATGCACCCGGTCACCAGGATGACCTTGTTCATGTTGTCGAGGTGGCGCATCGTGATCAGGTCCTTGAGCCCGAAGAGCTCGCGGGCCGGCACCGCCAGCGTGACCACCATCGCGAAGCCGCTGAAGATGGCGCCTGCCACGAAGTACGGCGGGAAGATCGTGGTGTGCCAGCCGGGCAGCTGGCTGACGGCGAAGTCGAACGACACGACCGAGTGCACCGAGAGCACCAGCGGCGTGGCCAGCGCGGCCAGCAGCAGGTACGCCACTTCGTAGCGGTGCCAGTGGCGGGCGCTGCCCCGCCACCCCAGCGCGAAGAGGCCGTAGGCGAACTGCTGGATCGTGCCCTTGGCGCGGTCACGAAGCGTGGCCAGGTCGGGGATGAGGCCGATGTACCAGAACACCAACGACACCGTGAAGTAGGTGCTCACCGCGAACACGTCCCAGAGCAGCGGGCTGCGGAACTGCGGCCACATCTCCATCTGGTTCGGGATGGGGAACAGCCAGTACGCGAACCACACGCGACCGACGTGGATGCCCGGGAAGATGCCGGCGCAGATGACCGCGAAGATCGTCATCGCCTCGGCGAAGCGGTTGATGCCCGTGCGCCACTTCTGGCGGAACAGGAAGAGGATCGCGCTGATCAGGGTGCCGGCGTGGCCGATGCCGACCCAGAACACGAAGTTGGTGATGTCGAACGCCCACATCACGGGGTTGTTGAGGCCCCAGACCCCGACGCCCGTGAAGATGAGGTAGTTGACGGCGATGCCGAGCGCACCGAGCAGCATCAACGACACCCCGAAGGCCACGTACCAGGCCATGGGCACCGACGGGTGCTCGGTCACGCGGCAGACCTGGTTGGTCACGGTGTGGAAGTCACCGGTCCCGAGCACGAGGGGTGCACGCTGACCCGGGGACTCGATGGTGTTGTCCATGCCACTGGCCGGCACGGTGTTCCCCTGCATCGACGACGACGCGCTCATGAGTGCTCCTTGTCATGCGCATCGTGGCCGTGCGTGCCGTGACCGTGGCCACCGTCCGCCGAGGGACGTTCGATGGCCGGGTTGGTGACGCGCGCGACGTAGCGCAGGCGGGTCTTGGTGTTGAGTTCCTCGAGCATCTGGTAGCTCGTGGGCTGACGGTGCAGCCGCGAGACCTTGCTGTTGGGATCGTTCAGGTCGCCGAACACGATGGCGCCGCTCGGGCACGCCTGCTGGCACGCCGTGACGATCGCGCCGTCGGCCACCTTCCAGTCGGGGCTGCCGGCCGAGCCGCCCTTGCGGGCCCACTCGTTCTTCGCCTCGATGCGGGCACGGTTGATGCGCTGCACGCAGAAGGTGCACTTCTCCATGACTCCACGGATGCGCACCGTGACGTCCGGGTTGAACTGCAGCTGGAGCCAGCGGTCGGGACCCTCGCTGATGTAGTACTCGGGCTGCGTCTTCAGGATGCCTTCCTGGCGGTCCGGCGTGCGCTTGTGGTAGTTGAAGAAGTTGAACCGGCGGACCTTGTAGGGGCAGTTGTTGCTGCAGTAGCGCGTGCCGATGCAGCGGTTGTAGACCATCGAGTTGAGGCCGTCCTCGTCGTGGACCGTCGCCGCGACCGGGCACACCTGCTCGCACGGTGCGTTCTCGCACTGCATGCAGGTGACCGGCTGCACCGCGAATCCGGTGGGCGAACCCTGCGGGCCCTTGAAGTAGCGGTCGATGCGCATCCAGTGCATCTCGCGGCCGCGCTTGACCATCGCCTTGCCGACGATGGGAATGTTGTTCTCCGCCTGGCAAGCGGTGACGCAGGCGCTGCACCCGGTGCAGGTGCCCAGGTCCACGCTCATGGCCCAACGGAACTTCGCGCCGTCGAGGTTGGTCTCTTCCCAGAGCGAAAGGCGGTGCACGACGTGCACGCGGTGCTTGGCGAAGTCGGGATGGTCGCGGTACTCGCCCAGGGTCGCCTCGCGCACGAGCCCGCCGAGGCGCTCGGCCACGCCGTCCGCCGGCACGTTGGGCTTGAGCGCCGAGACCGTGGCGTCGAACGGATTGATCGCACCGTGGTCCTGGGTGTGGGCGAACTCGTAGGTCCCGGATTCCTTGGTGAGTTCGCACGCACTGCTGAACGCACCTGGCACCATGACCGCGTATCCATCGAAGCCGCAGCCCTCGGCCAGGCGACCCGCCGGAGCGCCGCGGCCGTAGCCGAGTGCCAGCGAGACGCATCCCTCGGCATGGCCCGGAAGCACCCACACCGCGGCCACCACCGAGCCGCCGGCGGTCTTGACGCGCACCATGCTGGCCGCCTTGAGGCCCATCGACGTGGCCATCGAGGGCGACATGAGCAGCGCGTTGTCCCAGGTGATCTTGGTCACCACGTCGGGCAGCTCCTGCATCCAACCGAGGTTGGCGAAGCGGCCGTCGTGGACCTTCGAATCGAAGAACAGGCTGAGTTCGACGTCACCCGCGGCGCTGACCGGGGCGGCGGCGACCTTCGCTGCATCGACGGCGAGCGCCGACTGGCTCTTCGCATTCGTGCCCGGCCACCAGCCTTCGCTGAGGGCCGCGCGCCACGCCACCTCGAAATCGGCGCCGGCCAGGCCGCTCTTGCGCGCGTAGACCTGACGCGTGAAGTCGTAGGCCGTGCGCGGTTCGTGGCCCGCCACGCGAAGCAGGAGCTCGACCGCCGACAGCCCTCCCGCTTCCGCACCCATCATGGGCAGGATCAGGGGCTGCTGGATCGAGAGCGTGCCATCCCACGAGGCGCCGTCACCCCAGCACTCGAGCGGGTGGGCAGCAGCGATGACCCAGCCATGTCCGCAGGCCACCGATGACTCATCGTTGCGGTACGCCAGGCGCACCACGTTGGGGATCTTGGCGATGAGCGCGGCGACGCCGAGCGACGCGGGCGCGTCGTATGCCGGATTGCCACCGAGCACGACGAGCGTGTCGATCGAGGCGGCATCCCGGGCGAACTCCACGATGCCGGGAGCCGCAGCGGGCGCGGGGATGTAGGTGACCGTGGTGCCGGCTCCACCGAGCTTCTGGTTGATCGCGCAGGCGATCGCATGCACGGCGGCGGGCTGCGTCGGACCCGCCACGACGAGCGCGCGCGGACCGGCGTCCTTCAGGTCCTTGAGCAGGGCGTCAACGACCTTGGTGGCCTGTTCGTCGAGCTTGGCGTCTGCGGCGGTCGCGCAACCCGGCACGGCTCCGAGGCGATCCGCGACCATCGCCGCGATGGCCTGCACCTGCGACGGCTTCACGGCGATGCGCTCATCGGCGTTCATGCCGGTGAGGCTCAGGCGGCTCTCGATGCTGTAGAGACGGGTGATCTGCTGCTGCTTCGGATCGGTCGAATCAAGTCGACGCCCCTTGGCGTAGTCGCCGGCGAAGCGAACGCTCGCGGGGTGATCCGCAAGGAAGTCGCTGCCGAACGAGACGACGACCTTGGCCTTGCCGAAGTCGGGCAAGACGCGCTTCGCGGCGCCGAACGCGATGGCCGTGCCGGCCTGCTCGGCCGACTGGCCCGCCGGAGCATGCACGTAGAGGCGCGCCTTCGGGAAGGCCTTCGTGACGAGTTCGAGGGCGCGCGCGTGCACGTCGCCACCGATCGCTTCGGACAGGATCGCAAGACCCTCGCCCTGCTTGGCACGGAGGGCATTGGCGTGGGTGGACCACCAGCCGTCGAACTCCGGCAGGCTCGAGGGGGCACCCTTCTGCGTGGTCGAACGGATGCGATCCGGGTCATAGAGCTCGAGGATGCGCGCCTGCGTCATCGCCGACGATCCACCGCTGGCCGAAGGATGACGCTCATTGCCGTCGAGCTTGATCGGGCGGCCTTCGTAGCTCGTGGCCATCGCCGGCACGGCGACGCCGTCGACCTGCAGGCACGTGGCGAAGGACACCGGGTGCCCCGCCACGCGATTCTCCTGGCCGCGGGCGGCAGGAACGATCTTGGTCTCGGGCCAGCGAAGGCAGCCGCTGCTGGCCACGCCCGCCAGCGCAAAGCTCGCCCCCATCACCTTGATGAACTGCCGACGGTCCTCTTCCGAGGCCTCGCTCGCACCCTCGGGGAACTCGCGGTCCAGGAAGCTGCGGAACTCGGGGGTCTGCTGCAATTCCTCGACGCTGCGCCAATGGGCACGGCCCGTGGGAACTGGTGCCGAAGGCGCTTCGGCGGCTCGTGTCTCGCAGGTGCTGCTGGTCGTCTGGTCCATGGTTGGTCGGCTCTTTGGTGTTCGTGGTGGAGCGCGGCTCGCGCGGTCAGCGATGGCAGGTCGAGCAGTTCTCGCTCGGGCTGATGTGATAGAGCTTCTTGAGCGCTTCACGCTCCTCGGCCGTCATCTCGGTGCGCTGGTCCCAGGACAGCTGGGTGATGCGATCGAGCGGACGCAGGTTGTCGGTCGGATTGCGGTGGCACTCCAGGCACCAGCCCATGCTCATGGGCGCGGCCTTCTGCACCACTTCCATCTGATCCACGCGACCGTGGCACTCGACGCACGACACGCCACGATTCACGTGCGCGCTGTGGTCGAAGTACGAGTAGTCCGGAAGATCGTGCACGCGGGTCCACAGCACCGAGAGGCCGCTCGCGTAGCTCTCGCGGACGGGCTTCAACTTTGGGCTGTCCTTCTGAACCTGCGTATGGCAGTTCATGCACGTCTGGGTCGCCGGCACGCTCGCATGCGCAGCGCGGTCCACCGTCGTGTGGCAGTAGCGGCAGTCCAGTCCCAGCTGGCCGACGTGGAGGGCATGGCTGTACGGAACGGGCTGCGTGGGCTTGTAGCCCACCTCGATCGTCTTCGGGCTCCACGCGTAGGCGATGAGGAAGACGATGTAGAGCGGTGCGATCGCTCCGCCCACAGCCACCAGGGGCAGGACGGCGTTCGACCAACGGGGAAACAGGAATCGGCTCATGGGTAAGGCCTCTTGTGAAAACTTTCACGAAGAGGATCCCATAGGTTAGGGCTCCCCGCTCGGAAGAGTCAAGGGAAGGGAACCCTGAGCCATGTTCGGTTGATTATTATAGGACTATAACGGGGAGCCGCTGCCGCCCCCGCTAGCCTCAAACCGTGATCGACACCCACTGCCACCTGACCTTTCCCCAGTTCGTGGACCGGGTCGATGAATGCATGGCGACCGCGGCAGCGGCCGGGGTCAGCCAGGTCATCACCGTCAGTACGTCCAGTCCCGATGCGATGGCGTGCCAGCGGGTCGCCAATGCCCACCCGGCGGTCTGGTTCTCCGCGGGGCTGCACCCCCTCCACTGCGACGACCCCAACGATTGGGACCAGATGCGGGCGTGCGCCACGGACCCGCGCTGCGTGGCCTGGGGAGAGCTGGGCTTGGATCGCTTCCACCCGCAGCCATCGCTGGATCGGCAGCGCGCGGCGCTCGACGCGCACCTGGACCACATCACCCAGTGGACCGCCCAGGGACTGGCCAAGCCCATCATCATCCACTGCCGGGATGCCTTCGATGACCTGATCCCGGTGCTCAAGGCCAGTGGATTGCCCAGCCACCGGTTCGTGTTTCACTGCTTCACCGCCGGACCTCGTGAACTGCAGATGCTGCTGGAGTTCGGTGCCAGCGTGTCCTTCACCGGGGTGGCGACGTACCGCAACGCACCTGCGCTGCGCGAGGCGATCGCCCTCGTTCCGCTGGACCGCATGATGGTCGAGACCGACGCGCCCTTCCTGTCGCCGGAGCCGGTGCGCTCGGTTCGCCCGTGCGAACCGGCCTTCGTGGTGCACACCGCCCGCGCGATCGCCTCGCTGCGAGGGATGCCGGCAACCGAGCTTGAATCGATCCTCGACCGCAATGCCCGGGCGTTCTTCGGACTGCCCACCCCCGACGGTCGGGTCAGCCTGGCGTCGTAGGATCCCACCGTGCCCTTGGACCAACGCGAGCCCGAAGACGCGGTGATGAGCTTCGGCGATCACCTGGAAGAGCTGCGCAAGCGGCTCTTCATGGCGGCGCTCGTTCCCCTGCCGCTCGCGATCGGCCTGTTCTTCGTGGCCCCCCAAATCAGGGCGATCCTCACGGATCCGGTGCTCGATGCGTTGCGGGCCGAGGGCCTGCCCGCCCAGCTCCAGGTCATGTCGCCCATCGAGTCGCTCGCGGTCGACATGAAGCTCTCGCTGATCGGGGCGATCCTGGTCAGCCTGCCGTGGGTCCTCTACCAGGCCTGGCGATTCATCTCGCCCGGCCTCTATGCGCATGAACGGCGCTTCGCCCACTTCCTCGTGCCACTCAGCACGCTGTTGGCGGCCTGCGGCCTGGCGCTCATGTACTTCGCGATCCTGCCCCTGATGCTGCGCGGGCTCATCGCCATGAGCGGCAACATCCCGACGCTGGTCGACGTCACGCCATCCAGCACGGCGGTCGGCCCGACGCTGCCGTTGCTGGCGGCCGATCCCGCTGCACCCGCGCCGGGCAGTTCCTGGGTCAACACGACCGAACACACCGTTCGCGTGGCGGTGCCCTTCGGCGACTCGGGCACCCAGGCCGAGATCCTGTCCCTACCGATGGTGCGCCCGGGAACGCTGATGCAGGTCTACCACCTGTCCAACTACATCAGCCTCATCATCATGCTTGCCCTCGGGACGGCGCTGAGTTTCCAGGTGCCCGTGGTGACGTTGCTCCTGGGGTGGATGGGACTCGTCGACGCTCCCATGCTGCGGAAGTGGCGCAAGTTCGCGTTCTTCGGCGCGCTCGTGGTGGCTGCGATCGTCGGCCCGGGCGACATGCTGAGCCTCGGCCTGCTGACCGGACCGCTGTACTTGCTCTACGAACTCGGCATCCTGTTGCTGGTCGTCGCGCCGGCCAGCAGGGTGGCGCGAGGTGCGGTGACGCGGGGCCTGGTTGGACTCGACCGCGGCGGCGGGAACGATCGCGACGACGAACGCTGATGCCCGGCCTCCACTCCAGGATCAGGCGACGTCGGCGTCGACTTCCGCCGGGAGCGACCGTGACGGACGTCCGCATGATGCGTCGAGCCCTTGAGCTCGCGCGATCGGCAGCGGCCGCCGGTGAGATCCCCGTTGGCGCCGTCGTCTACCGCGGCGGCGAGGTGCTCGGCGAAGCGGCGAACAATCGAGAGGCCTCCACCGATCCCACGGGGCACGCCGAGGTCGTGGCGATGCGCCAGGCCGGCGAACGCCTTGGCTCATGGCGGCTCATCGGCTGCTCGATCGCGGTGACGCTCGAACCCTGCAGCATGTGCGCCGGCGCCTTGGTCAATGCCCGCATGGCCCGCATCGTGTTCGGAGCGAGCGATCCCAAGGCGGGAGCGTGCGGCAGCCTGATGAACGTGCCCCAGGACACCCGGCTCAACCATCGGTGCCCGGTCCTGCCCGGCATCCTGCATGGCCCCTGCGCGCAGGTCCTCCGGGCTTTCTTTCGCCGCCGTCGGGCCGAGCGACGGGCCGCCGCCGCGTCTGGATAATCGGATTCGCGTGAAAGAATCCCTTCACTGCAACTTGTGGAGCCCCCCTGCGTAACCGACGGTAGAGGACGTCCGGGCGCATCGCCCGTGCGGAGGGAGAGAGGGCATGGAACAACGAATGATTCGCGTCGCCACGTCGTGGCGCCTGGCTTCGTGCTTGGGCGCCGCTCTTGCGTTGGCGATGGTGCAGCGAGCGCCCGCCGACCTCATCCTGCGGCCTCAGGCGCCGACCTCGGACCAGCCGCCGCCACCGATCGATGAGAACGGCATCATTTCCGAGCGCAGGATCGGGGACCGACCTGTGTCGTTCGCCGCCACTGAAGCGGCTGCAGAACGGCTCCTCAAGCTCCAGTTGCCTGATGGATCGTGGGTCAGCGTCAATCCCGAGGATGGCGTGTCCGCCGGCAGCGTGCTGCTGGCCACGGCCGTCTCCGATGCCCGAGAGGATCTTGATGCATCGATCACGCCCGGGGCAGCCATGGCCAGCCCCAACGTGCACTACGGCGTTCGCGGCGTCGGCGTCACGGCACTGGAGTACTCCATCCTGGTGTCGCCCATCTTCGATGACGCTTCAGGGCTCGATTTGTACCCCGAGGTCATTCTGGCTGGTCCCGCCCCAGCGGTTGGCTCGGTGATCCGGGTCATGATCGGCGGAACGCTCGCGAACCCGAAGTACGCCGAGAAGTCCATCACGCTTGATGCGGAGAAAATTGCAACATGGGCCATCGGTGCGGACGTTTCATTCGGTGGGCGCGCCATGCCGGTCGTGACGATTCCCTTCGACTTGACTGAATTCGGCGTCACGTTGGATGCCCCGGTCATCGGGCTTCAGATCACCGCGCCCCTCTCGGCCGTGTCAATGGCCGATGGCCGCATCAATGGAGATGGCGTGGCCTTCGCTGGTCGCGGGCCGTTTCAGGATGCAGGAGGCGGGGGCGCGTTCGGCGCCCGGTTCATCTCCGGCAGCAATCCAACGTTCGCAAGCGTTGGCGAAGGCGCGGGGTTCGAGTTCAGCGAGATCAGCTTTGCCTCGACCGCCACGCGGTCTCGGCAGGCACGGAGCGAAGCACCGCTGAACCAGTCCTCACAGCCCAACACGAATCCGCTTCGTCCACGGCCACAGTTCCCGCCGATCATCACGATCGATCCGGAGCTGCCAGATGACCCCGACGATCCGGACGATCCAGATGACCCGGATGATCCGGATGATCCGGATGACCCGACCGATCCCGAGAATCCCGAGGATCCGACTGATCCCGATGGACCGGATTGGCCGGATGGCGAGGATCCGGATGACCCCGTCGACCCCGATACCAACCCGCCCGACGGACCGGATGGCGGTCCGGACTGGCCAGACAACCCCGACGGACCGGATGGACCTGATGGTCCGGATGTCCCCGATGTTCCTGCGCCCGGTGCGATCGTGCTGATGTTCGGCGGCTCACTGCTGAACTCACGGCGCCGACGCTGAGGCAGGCCAACGCACCCAACGGGGCAGGAGCACACGCTCCTGCCCCGTTCTCGTTTGGCGGGGCGTGCTCAACGGATGCAGTCGTGCGCGGTACAACAGCGTCTATGCCCCGACGTGCCATCGATGCGGTGATGTTCGACCTTGGTGGCGTGCTCGTGCGCATTCGCCGCGAGTGGGTCGCCCAATGCGCGGCCGTCGGCATCGAACCGACTGCGCGATCACTTGAACCAACCGTGCGTGCCGCGCGGGCGAAGGCGCTCGATGACTGGCAGCGCGGCGACCTCACGCTGGAGACCTGCGCCTCGATCTGGGCCGCATCCCTCGATGACGCGACGCCCGCCTCGACCGGCCGCGCCCTGCTCGAGTCGATCGTGGAGGCGCCCTACGACGGCACGGTTGACCTGATCGACGAACTGCACGCGCTCGGACTGGTGACCGGCTGCCTGTCCAACACCAACGGCCTGCACTGGGAGCGCATGATCCGTGAGTTCCCCGCACTGAGCCGGCTTCGGCATCGACTGGCCTCGCACGAGTTGCTCTTGGCCAAGCCGGAGCCTGCCATCTACGAGCATGCGACGAGTGTGCTCGGGCTGCCTCCGCAACGCATCGTGCTGTTCGATGACCTTGCCGAGAATTGCGATGGCGCGCGGCACGCCGGCTGGCACGCCTGCCAGATCGACCACGAGGGGCACACGGCTGCGCAGATGCGCGCCCACCTGACGCAGTTGGGTGTGCCCGTGGGGAGCGCAGCATGATTCCGGGGCCACACCCGGAACGCGATGCGCTGCCCTCCCCGCTGCCCGCGCGGGGGCTGCTCCCGGCAGGCGTGCTCGGCGGCCGCATCAAGGAACGGCCCGAAGACTTCCTGGTCGAGGAACTCCCGCTGTACGAGCCCAGCGGCGAGGGCGAACACGTGTACGTCGGGGTCCAGAAGCAGGATGTGCAGCACGTCGAACTCGTCTCGATCCTGTCGAGGCATTTCAACGTGCCGTCGTCCGCGATCGGGTTTGCCGGCATGAAGGACCGCCGCGCCGTGACCCGGCAGACGGTCAGCATCCATCTGCCCGGACGCGAACCCGCAGCGGTCCAGCTCCAGCATCCGCAGGTGATGCTGCTGTGGATGACTCGGCATGCGAACAAACTCCGGCGCGGGCACCTGGCGGGCAATCGCTTCGCCGTCAGGATCCGTGGCCTCGATCCCCTCAAGGCGACCGTGGTCTGGGCGCGACTCAAGGAACTCGCTCGCATCGGCGTTCCGGACTTCTACGGACCCCAGCGCTTCGGCTACCGCGGCAACAACCACGTCATGGGGCTTCATGTCCTGCTGGGGCGCTGGCAGGATGCCCTCGATGAACTGCTGGGACTGCGCGGATCCGCCTTCCCCGAACGCCAGCAGGAGCGGCGGGCCCTGTTCTCCCGCGGTGAACTCACCGCAGCCCTCGAGCTGTGGGGCAAGAACGACCACGCCGAGCGCTCGGCGCTTCGTGCGCTCATCGCAGGCAAGTCGCCTGAGCACGCCGTGCTGTCGGGTGGGAGCATCGTGCGTGACTTCTGGATCGCCGCCCTGCAATCGGCGGTGTTCAACCGGATCGTGCTGCGTCGGCTCGATGCGGGAACGCTCGGCACGCTGCTCGATGGCGATCTCGCGTACCACCACCGCAGCGGGCGGTCCTTCCGCATCGATGCCACGATGCTCGGACCGGACTCGGATGTGCTGCCGCGGCTGCACGCATTCGAACTCTCACCGAGTGGGTTGATGCCGGGTCGCGACTTCGGTCCTGCTGCAGGCGTACCGGGCGGGATCGAGCGCGCAGCCTGCGCGGACTTCGGCATCGATCCCGCGCTGTTCGCCACGGGCGCCCTGGCGCCGACCGGTACGCGCCGCCCCTTGCGCGTGCCCGTGACGAACCCTCAGTGCGAGGGCGGCTTCGACGAGCACGGCCCGTACATCCGCGTCGCGTTCGATCTGCCCGCGGGCGCCTTCGCCACGGTGGTGCTCAAGGAACTGCTGGGTGACCGACTGACCGAGGGCCCCGCCGCCGATGCTGTCGCGCGCAGCAGTGAGCCCCGGGATGGCGACTCGATCCCGTCGGGCACTGACCACGCTGCAGAGTGACGCGCCGGGGCACGAGGGCGCGAGAGGACGTCGCGTTCAGTCGTCGTGGTCGTCGTCTTCGTCGGCGACGAAGGGGAACGCCTGCGGCGGCGTACCGCTCGAGGCACGCTCGATGACGGACTCAGCGACCCAGATCTCTGCGCGGCCATCGGCACACAGGGCCAGGGCATCGCTCGGTCGGCAGTCCAGGGCCACCGGTCCCCGCTCCGTGTCCAGCGTGAGCACGGCGTGGAAGGTCCCTTCACGCAGGTCGATGATGTCGACGCGCGCGATCCGTGCGCCGAGTTCGGTGATGACCCGGTCGAGCAAGTCGTGCGTCTGCGGCCGCTCGGGTTCCTCGCCACGGAGGCGTCGTTCGATGGCGTAGGCCTCGGGCAGGCCGATGACGATCGGGAACGAACGACCCGTAGCCACATCGCGCAACTCCACGACCTGCATGTCCGCCATCTCGCGGATCAGGATCCGGCTGAGTTCGACGCGGATCGGCGTGGTGGGGTCCGCAGTGCTCAATCCGGGCTCCACGAGCTCAGCAGTGCGCCGAGATCCGAGCCGCCGACATCGCAGTTGCCGTCGAGATCGCCGGGGCATGACGCGCAGGATCCGCAAGGCCCCCACCCCACCAGCATGATGCCCAGATCCGCACCGTCGACGTCACCGTCACCATCGAGGTCGCCCGGCGGCGGCGCGAGCGACGCGGCCATCGCCACGGCGGCGCCCGCATCCAGGCGACCTGCGCCCGTGAACTCATCAACCCCTGCAGGTGACATGTCGACGCTCGTGGCGGCGAGGATCGACCGGATCTGCGGGTTGGTGAGCGACGGATTGACCGAGAGCATGAGCGCCACCGCACCCGCGACGTGGGGCGCCGCCATGCTCGTGCCGCTGCGTGAGATCACGCCGCCGGTCGTGGTCAGGCTGAGCACGTTCTCGCCCGGGGCAGCGAGGTCCACCTCGGCGCCGTAGTTGGAGTTGACCCAGCGGAGATTCGCATGGGTCGATGCCGCCACCGCGATCGTTTCGGGCCAGCGTGCCGGGAACGCGGGGAGCGACAGGTTGTTGTTGCCGGTCGCCGCGACCATCGGCACGTTGAGCGCCTCGCCGTAGAGCACCGCATCCCGCAGCAGTTGTCCGCCGGCGTTGGACTGCAGGCTCATGTTGACCACGTCGGCGCCGTGGTCGATGGCCCAGACCAGGCCCTCGGCCACCCACTGCTCGAAGAAGGTGCACGGATTGACGATCACCACCGGGAGGATCGACGCGTCCCAGCACATGCCCGCCATGAGTGCAGCGTTGTTGCCGGCAGCCGCGGCGATCCCCGTCACATGCGTCCCGTGGCCGCCACAGGTGTCCGTGGTCACGGTGGACTGCTGCGGCACATTCCATCCCGGCAGGATGCGGTTGCCGAACTCGGCAAGCGGCTGCACACCACCATCGAGGAGGGCAATGGTCAATCCGTCCGACGAGGCCTGGCTCCAGGCCGACACGGCGTTGACGTCGGAACCCGGCACGCCGCCGGTCTGGCCGGTGTTGCGCAGGGCCCACTGCTGCGGGAACGACGGATCGTCGGGAAGATCGGCGAGCGATCCGGAACCATCCGGCTCAACCACCTCGAACCCCTCCCACGCCCCCGCGAGCATGGCGCACGCGCCGACCGGTTCGGTGCCGTGGGGGAACTCGAGGGCGATCCACCGATCGAGGCCGATGTCACGGGCCACGGGATCCTGTGCGCGGGCGGCCCCCACGCTGCCGGTCACGCGGCCTCCAAGGGCATCGAGGCACGTGGTCACCCGCTCGGGCAACTGCTGGAGCTGGGGCCCCGGCTGCCACGCCCACGCACCGACCTTGGCCTGCGCCCGGACGGGGGCTTGGGCCACGGCTGCGGCGATGAGCATGGTCGCGAGGACGGGCATCGGTTCTGCAGAAAGCGTAGGAGGCCCCCGGAGCGCACGCTCGGGCGGCTGCCGATTAGGATCCGGCCCCCAATCGTGGCATCCGACCGGCTCCACGCCAAGCATGGATCCCGAAGGATCGTCCCAAAAGTACGCCGCTTTTTTCGCTCCCACGTTTCCCCACACGTTTCCCCCCACGTTTCCCCACACGTTGCGCCCCCCACGTTGCGCCCCACAAGGACCACACATGCCCGCAGGACTGCACACCTTCACCAGCGAATCCGTTTCCATGGGCCATCCGGACAAGGTCAGCGACCAGATCTCGGACGCCGTCCTTGATGCGATGCTGGCGCAGGACCCCCGCAGCCGGGTGGCGTGCGAAACGCTGGTGACCACCGGCCTGGCCGTGGTGGCCGGCGAAGTCACCACGAAAGGCTTCGTCGACGTGCAGAAGGTGGCACGCGACACGATCAAGCGCATCGGGTACACCGAGGCCGGCGTCGGCTTCGATGCCGACAGTTGCGGCGTCGTCGTCACGCTCCATGCGCAGAGCCCGAACATCTCGCAGGGCGTCGATACCAAGGTCGGCAAGAAGAAGAAGGCGCAGGGCGCCGGCGACCAGGGCATGATGTTCGGCTTCGCCTGCAAGGAGACCAGGTCGCTCATGCCGCTGCCGATCTCGCTCTCGCACCGGCTGGTCGCGCGCCAGGCCGAAGTCCGCGAGAAGGGCATCATCAAGGGACTCCGTCCCGATGCGAAGAGCCAGGTCGCCGTGCAGTACGACGGCCTCAACCCGCGCCGCATCGAGAACGTGGTGCTGTCGACGCAGCATTCGCCGGATTGGAACACGCGCCAGAAGGCGCTCCACGACGCCGTGACCAAGCACATCATCAAGCCGGTCCTGGGCGACTGGTGGCATGACGGCATCAAGGTCTTCGTGAACCCCACGGGCTGCTTCGAGATCGGCGGCCCCCACGGCGATTGCGGCCTGACGGGACGCAAGATCATCGTCGACACCTACGGTGGCCGCGGCCGCCACGGCGGCGGTGCCTTCAGCGGCAAGGACCCGAGCAAGGTCGACCGCAGCGCGGCCTACATGGCCCGGTACATCGCCAAGAACATCGTGGCCGCCGACCTGGCCGATGTGTGCGAGGTGCAGGTCGCCTACGCGATCGGCGTGGCCGAACCGACGAGCGTCCTCATCGACAGCCACGGCACCGGCAAGGTGAGTGACCTCGCCCTGGCGAAGCTCGTGCGAGCGCACTTCGACCTGACCCCGGCCGGCATCATCGAGACGCTGGACCTCCTGCGGCCGATCTACTCCCCCACCGCCTACCACGGACACTTCGGCCGCGAACCCGGCGAGGGCGGCAAGGGAACGTTCACCTGGGAGCGCACCGACGTGGCGCCGAAGCTCGCGAAGGCGGCGCGGCGCACGGTGCGGGCGTGAGCGCCAGTCCCGCACGGGCGGCCGTGTTCGCGCGCTTGGCGCGGCACGCCGCGGACTATCCCGAGTTCGCCTTCGGTGACGATGCGCCCGCGGGGCTCGAGCCGCGCGATGCCGCCCTGGCGCGCGCCATCGAGCAGTCCACGCTGCGCCACTGGCGCGCCTTGGCCACCGTGCTCAGTGCATGCGTGACGAGGCGTTTCGACGAGGTGCAACCCGAGGTCCGCGGCGTCCTCATGGGGAGTGCCGCACAGCTGCTGCTGCACGACCGTCTCCCGGACCACGCGGTCGTCGATGATGCCGTGGAGTGGACGAAGGAACGCGTGCACCCCCGGCCTGCGGCCTTCGTGAACGCCGTGCTGCGCAAGGTCATCGCGCTCCGCGGTGGACTGCTCGAACCCAACGACCCGGATGCCGCCCGCTGGCGGGAACGCCGCGATGCACTCCCACTGTCCGACGGGCGCGTGCGGCTGCTTACGGACGCGCTCCTGCCCGAGAGTCAGGTGCAGCGGCTGTCGGCCCAATGCAGCATCGGCCGTGCGCTCTTCGAGCACTGGACCAGCACGAAGGGCTTCGAACCCGCCGTCGCCCTGGCGGTGCAATCACTCGTGCAGCCGGGACTGACCGTGACCGGGATCCCGGCCGGCGCCCTGGACCCAACGACCAGGACCCCCTGGCCGATGACCCCGCACGATGCAGGCGGCTTCATGGTCTGGGAAGGCGGGCACGACCACCTGATGGCTGCACTTCGGGAGTACCCGGATGCGCGCGTGCAGGATCCCGCCAGCGCCCGCGCGGTCGATGCCACGCGGCACCTCCAACCACGCCGCATCCTCGATGCGTGCGCCGGCCGCGGCACGAAGACGGCGCAGCTCGCTTCGGCGCATCGCGCCGCCGAGATCATCGCGACCGACGTGGATGGCCCGCGACGCGCCGCGCTCCGTCAGCGATTCAAGGGGCACGAGCGCGTCAAGGTCGTCGGCCCCGAGCAACTCGCGTCGTTCGGTGCGGGCTTCGACCTGATCCTGCTCGATGTCCCCTGCTCGAACACCGGCGTGCTCTGCCGCCGCGTCGAGGCGAAGTACCGCTTCAGCGCCAAGGGCCTGGCCGGCCTGGTCGACCTGCAGCAGCGCATCGCGCTCGATCACGCACCGCTCCTGTCACGCGAAGGCCGACTGCTGTGGTCCACGTGCAGCCTGGAGCAGGCGGAGAACCGCGCGCAGGCCGAGTGGCTCTCGCGCCGGCTGAAGCTGAGGATCGAGCAGGATGAGTCCATGGCCCCGACCGGGGCACCCGGCTCACCGGCGACGGCCGTGCGCAACGGGTCGTATCACGCCGTGCTCGGTCCTTGAGCGCCGAGGCCGGCCCGAGGCGACTCAGGCGCCGCGCTCGACGGCAGCGAACAGTTCGTACATGCGTTCGGCACTCGCCGCTTCGTAGCACTGGGCGCGGAACGCCGCGTTGGACATCACGCGACTGATCCGGCCAAGGGCCTGGATGTGCTCGGCGATGCGGTCGGGCGGGCTCACGAGCAGGCAGACCAGTCGGACCGGGCGTCGATCGATCGCATCCCACTCGATGGGCTGAGCAGGTCGGCCGATCGCCAACCGAACGGCTCGGGCCCCGGGACACTTGCCGTGGGGAATGGCCAGACCCTCGCCGATGCCGGTCGAGCGCTGCCGCTCTCGCTCCCAAACCGAATCACGAAGGACCGCAGCATCACCGATGTCCCCCTGCGCAGCGAGCATGTCGACGAGTTCGTAGATCGCATCCTGCCGCGTCGTGGCCTTCAGCGGCACGCGGATCGTGGCGGGCGTGAGGATGTCGAGCAGCGCGCTCGGCATGGGGTCGAGGACTCTACCACCGCCACTGCGCCGTGTGCGATCAGCGCCGCCCGGCCTCGAGGCGCTTCTGCTCCTCGGCCGCCAGGCGCTCGGCTTCGGCCAGCGCGGCCTGCGACTCCATCTCGCGTCCGCCACGGGCACAGGCATCGGCGAGTGCCTCCCACAGCCCCCGTTCGTTCGGGGCCATCCGCACGGCATCCTGCAGGGTCGAGACCGCAGCGTCGTTCTGCCCGAGACGGGCGAAGCCGTTGGCCTTCACGAGCATGGCCCCCACGTTGCCCGGCGCCAGCTCGAGCGTGCGATCCACCAGCGCGATGCCCTCGTGGACCTCGCCGTCGCCTGAGCCGCGCTCGACCAGGACCACGCTCAGCCGGCGCAGCGCATTGAGGCTGTCGGGGCGCGCAGCCACCCAGGCACGAGCGGCCTCGATCGCTTCCTCGTCGCGGCCTTCGGACATCAGCCAGAGGATCTCCTCGTCGCGGATCGCTTCCCACATCGGATACTCCGCGAGCGCACCGGCGACCCAGGAACGGGCCTCGTTGCCCTTGCGCGCCGCCCGGAGGATCCGCGCCACGCTCGCGGCGATGATCTCGTTGGTGCCTTCGGCGTGCATGGCCTGGAGGATGTCGAGCGCTTGTCCATGCTCGCGCTTCACCGCGGCCAGCCAGGCCATGCGCATGCTGAACTCGCGGTCCCGCCAAGGCAACACGGCCCATCCGCCCTGGCTGATCGAGCGTGCACGTGTGTACCAGGTGGTGGCCGCGTCGGCCAGGTCGATGGTCTCGCGGTCGGGCAGCACGCCGTCGGCATCGAAGACCATCTGCTCGGCCACGAGCACCTTGCGATCGAATCGGTCGGCCGTCCACGCCGCCACGCCGGCGGCAGCGGTCGGCAGGACCACGCCGAGTGCCACCGCCGCGGCAAGCACGGCCGCGACGCCCGCGGCGCGCACGCGACCGCCCTGCCGCAGCACGACGCCGAGCGCGGCCGCATCCCGCGAGGCGAGCACGCACCAGCCGGTCCACACGACCCAGGTGATGCACGCCGCCAGCCCACTCGCGAAGAGCAGGGGCAGCAAGGAGTACGCCGCCAGGAACGACACCCCGGCGACGACGGCGATGAAGGCCTCATCGGCGATGGTGAGATCGAAGAGCCTGGCTGCCGCCGGGACCGACGGACCGGGACCGGGACCGAACCCGAACGAGAGTGCCTGCTTGGGGCACGCACTCACGCAGTCCATGCACTTCATGCAGCCGCTGTCCACCACCATCCGGAAGTCCCGCACTTCCTCATGCACGCGCACGTTGCTGGTGCAGACCGCGGTGCAGTGGCCGCACTGGTCGCAGGCATCGCTCACGCGGATCCTCGCGCGGGCGAAGCGATCCAGCGGCGCGAAGAACCCGCCGTAGGGACAGGCATAGGTGCAGTAGCCCTTGTTGCCCAGGAAGACGACCGTGAGCGCACCGCACACCAGCAGGAACGGGATCCCGACGGCCCAGCCGGGGAAGGTGGCCCAGAAGTCGTCGGTCACGAGCTTCATGCTGAACCCCGGCCACCGCAACTCGGGCTGCAGGATCGGCGCCAGCGCGAAGCGGTAGACCAACGGCCAGACGAACATGTAGAGCGCAAGCAGGAACGGCAGCCAGAGCAGCACGCGGCTTCGGAAGGGCCGCGGGCGGATGCCCAGCCGCGCCAGCAACGCAGCGCATGCATCCTGGAGGAGCACGACGTGACACCCCCAGCCACAGAACCAACGCCCCAGGATCGCCGTGCTGCCCAGGGCCAGCGCGAAGAAGATGGCACCGACGGTGATCACGCCATCCTTGACGGTCTCCATGGATTCACTCGGCTCGATGGGCGCCAGGGTGGTGTCGGCCCAGAGCCAATGGAGCACGTGCAGGATCATGAGCGCCTGCACCACGAGCAGCACGCCGAAGCGCTTGCGGGACATCCGGCTCGCGGGCGCCGGTCGATGTCCCCCGCCCGGGAGCACCGTGAGCGAGACATGGCGGGGTTGGCAGTCCGATGGCATGGGCTTTGCTCCTCGCGGCAAATCTATACTCATGCCGATGCCACGCGACTACTACGAGGTGCTCGGGGTCAAGCGTGACGCGTCCGCCGACGATCTTCGTCGTGCGCACCGCAAGCTGGCCCGCCAATGGCACCCCGACGTGAACAAGACCCCCGAAGCCGCGGCGAAGTTCGCCGAGGCGCAGGAGGCCTACGACATCCTGTCCGATGCCGACAAACGGGCCCGCTACGACCGGTTCGGCCACGCAGGACTCCAAGGCGGCGCCGGTGCGGGCCCGGATGCGGGAGACCAGCCGTTCGGTGGCGGATTCAGCGGCTTCGATCCTTCCCAGATCGACCCGGAGATGTTCGAACAGATCTTCGGTGGCATGGGCGGCGGCGCGCGTGCTCGGGGCCGCTCGCGTGGACCATCGAAGGGGCAGGATCGCCACGCCGAGATCACCGTGCCGTTCCAGGTGTCCATCCTCGGCGGCCGTCATGGCATTGGCGGCGGCGACCAGGCGATCGACGTGCAGATCCCGGCAGGCATCGAGGACGGCGCCCAGTTGCGCGTGCGCGGCCAGGGCGAGCCCGGGAGCAACGGTGGCCCCGCCGGCGACCTCATCGTCACCGTGCAGGTCGCTGCGCATCCGGACTTCCGCCGCGACGGCGACGACGTCCTCCGTGACGTGCACATCTCCATCGCCGATGCCGCGCTCGGCGCCAAGATCGACGTGCCCTTGCTGAAGGGAACGGTCACGCTCACCATTCCGCCCGGCACCGGCAGCGGGAAACGTCTGCGCGTGCGCGGGCAGGGCGTGCGCCGTGCGTCAGGCCCCAGCGGCGACTTCCTGGCGGTCATCCAGATCGATGCCCCGCAGCATCTGGACGAGCAGGATCGTGCCGCGCTCGAGGCGATGCGCGGGCGGCTCGGTCAGCGCGAGTAGCGACGACGCGCATCGACGATCGCGGCCTGGCAGCGCGGCGCATCGTGGACGCAGGTCCACGCCAACCGTGCCATCCCGCGGGGCGAGCGCCGGATCGCGACGTGGCCCAGGCCGAGCAACCGTTCGGGCTTCGTGGCGCCCGCATCGACGCACTCGGCATCGCGCAGCGGCATGGACTGCACCTGCGGCACGGCGCCTGAACGCACGATGATCCGACGATCGGTGAGCACGTAGACGCGGCTCCACCAGTCGCTGGCCGCCCAGACCAGCCGCGCAACCACGATCACACCGCCCGCACCGATGGCATGGGTTGCATCCCACGGAACGCTTGGGTCCGAGGTCGCTGCCAACAGACCCAAGGCAACCACGATGCCCATGCACGCCACACGGACGCTGACCAGCAGGATCAAGAGCGCCGACGGCTTGACCGCGAGCAGGATGATCTCGCCATCGTCCAGGCACTCCTGCACGCCCGGGTGGGCGACCACGTCCAGCGCCAGCCCGGCCGCCGGGGCCTGCGGACTCACCGGATCACCTCGCGCCGCAGCACGCCGATGTACGGAAGGTTCCGGTACTCGTCGTCGTAGTCCAGTCCGTAGCCCACCACGAACTCGTCCGGGATGTCGAACCCCGAGTACTCGCATGGCGTCGCCATGGCTTCAGGCTTGTCCTTGCGCACGAGGACGCACGTGGCGACGCTCGCTGCACCCTTGGCGAGGATCTCGTGGCGAAGCAGGGCAAGCGTGCGGCCCGTGTCGAGGATGTCATCGATGATCAGGGCGTGCGCGCCCTCGAGTCCCGCAGGCAGGGCGCCACGGATGGCCGCGCCCCTGCTTTCGGTGCTGGTGCCCGGGTAGCTCGAGACCGTGACCAGGCCCAGGCGCAATCGATGCGGGAGCTGCCGCATCAGGTCGGCTGCGAAGACGATGCCGCCGGTCATCACCGGGACCAGCAGCAAGCGCCCGTCACGGCCGGCGTACTCCGCCGCGATCTGCGCGCCGAGTTCGGCCACGCGCCGTTCGATCGCGGCCCGATCCACGAGCACGCGCTCGATGTCGTGATCGAGGCGCGGCGAGCGGGGCATCATGCGCCCTTCCCCACGCGCTCCATCACGCGCGCCTGGACGGTCTTGGCGTCGACCGTGCCGCCGGAGGACTTCATCACGTGCCCCATGATGCGACCCATCGCGGCCATCTTCCCTGCACGGAGGTCGTCCGCGGCCTGCGCGTTCGCGGCCAGGGCGGCATCGACCCAGGCATCGAGCGCGCGGTCATCGCGCACGATCACCATGCCGGACCGCTCCGCAGCGGCCCGGGGTTCGTCGTCGCTGTCGCAGAGCATGCCGAAGAGCGCGTCGGCCGAACCCGCATTGACCGTGCCCTCGTCGCGCAGTGCCATGAGCCCGGCAACCTGCGCCGGCGTGATGCCCGCCAGGTGCAGCGGCTTCTGCCGCTCGTTGGCGTGCTTCATGCCGACGTTGAGCAGGAGCTTGGCGATCGCCGCAGCAGCAGCCGGTGCGCCGCCCGCGGCCGCCACGCATGCTTCGAAGAAGTCGCTGAGGTCGGGCTCGGCCAGGAGCTGGTCGGCATCCTTGCGGGCGAGCCCCCACGGGCCGACGTACCGCTGTGCGCGCGAACCAGGCAGTTCGACGAGCTCCTCGCGCACGCGCGCGAGCCAGGCCTCATCGACCTCGACCCACACCAGGTCGGGATCGGGGAAGTACCGGTAGTCGTGCGCGTCTTCCTTCTCGCGTTGCAGCACCGTGACCAGGCGCACGTCGTCCCAGCCACGCGTGGCCTTCATGCCGCGCCCCATGACGCGTCCGTCGGCCTGCCAGGCCTCGACCTGCCGGATGGCCTCGTGCTCGATCGCGCCCTTGAGGGAACGGAACGAATTCAGGTTCTTCACCTCGACCACCGGGGTACGGACCTCGCGACCATCGTCGAGCGTGAGCGCGAGGTTGACGTTGGGCTCGAACCGCATGTGCCCCTTCTGCATGATGCCCTCGGTCACGCGCAGGTACCTGCAGAGATCGCGGAGTTCCTGCGCGAACTGCACGACCTCGTCGGCCGTCGTGAAGTCGGGCGCCGTGACGACCTCGAGCAGCGGCGTCCCGGCACGATTGAGGTCGACCAACGAGCCCGCGTAGTCCAGGCCGCCGGGGAGCTCATGGCCGAGCTTGCCGGTGTCCTCCTCCAGGTGCGCGCGGATGATGCCGATGCGGCGGCCGCTGCCCGCGAGCTCCCACGCGCCATCGGTGCACAGCGGCCGGTCGTACTGGCTGATCTGGTAGCCCTTGGGAAGGTCGGGGTAGTAGTAGTTCTTGCGGTCCCATCGGCAGCGTCGGGCGATCGAGCAGCCAAGGGCCAAGCCGACCTTCATGGACATCTCCACCGCGCGGCGGTTCATGACCGGGAGCGCGCCGGGCAGGGCCATGACCAGCGGGTCGACCAACGTGTTGGGCGCCGAGTCGTACCGGCTCGGATGGGCCACGTTCGGTGCCCGCGTGAACATCTTGGTCCTCGTGGCGAGCTCGATGTGGATCTCCAGGCCGATGATCAGCCGGGTCGAAGTGATCTCGGGCGTCTGCGTCGTGGCCATTCGTGGCATGATACGAGGCACCGACGGAGGCCCCATGGACCCGACCTGCCTCGCTGCCGTGCTGATCTTGACCAACGACCCCCCACGCCCGATCGCCGAGATCGCCCTTCGACCGAGCCGCCGGTACATCGCACCCGATGCGCCGATCACGATCGAGGTCGATGGATCCGATCGTCCGGGCCTGTCGGTGCAGGTGCTCGATGCGATCGGGCAGCGCGTCGGATCGGCGATCCCGGGCGCACCCGCCGTCGACCTCCGCGATGCGTTCACGCCCGCGCAAGCGCCCGAACGGGCGGTCTTCGTGCAGGCCTTCATCGGCGAGGAAGCCGTTGGTTCTCCGCTGGTGCTGGAGCCGCTGCGCGCGGCACCGGCGTGCCGAACCGTCCGGTCCACCGGTGTTCGATCGCGCGGTCCGTACACCAAGGTGGTGGGCTGGGGATCGTCGGTGCTGCCGGGCTGCGAGGACGACGCCGCGCCGGTCGCGCCGACCTGGATCGAGGGTGATCCGGTCGTGACCTCGGGCTGGCGCGTCTATCCGGAGCGCGATGCCATCCTCGAGACCGACAAGGGACCGATCCGCATGGCGTTCGCGCCCGACGTCGCCCCAGGCACCGTGTGGACGATGCTGCAGCTGGCGCAGGACGGCTTCTATGACGGCACGAGCTTCCATCGCATGGTGCCGCAGGATGCGCAAGGCCATCCATTCGTGATCCAGGGCGGCGACCTGCATGGCTCCGGCAACGGAACGCCGGGATTCAACGTGGCGCTCGAACCGAGTTCGCTGCCCTTCGACTACGGCGTGGTCGGCATGGCCCGCGCCGATGAACCTCACAGCGCAGGCAGCCAGTTCTTCATCGGCCTCTCGCGCGAGGGCACCGCGCGGCTCGATGGCCAGTACTGCGCCTTTGCCTACGTGATCGACGGTGCCTCGACGATCAACCGCATCGCCGCGCTGCCCATCGATGATCCGGCGAGCGGTCGCCCCGTGAAGGCGCCGCGCATCACCGCGATGCGGCTCGTGCCGTCGCCGCCCCGGCTCTTGGGGATCGACCGCACCGGCCAGCGCATCGATCGCGCCAGCGCGCCGCCACCGGACCGCGACACGCGCTGAGCGGCCCGTTCAGAGCTTCGTGTACTTGTCGCGGCGGCCGCGGGCCTTCTCGACCGGATACTTCTCGGCGTTGCGCCTGATCTTGGCGTGCGCGGCCTCGGCGAGATCGATGCCGAAGGCCTCGGCCACCAGGATCGAGAAGAGGAACACATCGGCGACCTCCTCCCGGACGCGGGCCACGTCCTCCGCCTCGAGCCGCTTGCACTCCTCGGTCGTCTTCCACAGGAAGACCTCCTGCAGCTCGGCGGCCTCGATGGCCAGGCCTTGCGCGAGGTTCTTCGGGTCGTGGAACTGCGCCCAGTCGCGCTCGTCGCGGAAGGCCAGGATCGCCCGGCGGATCGACTCGAGCCGATCAGGCGCCGCGTCCATGGTCAGCGACCGGCCGGCTGGTTCGCGTTCACCGTCACCTTGGTCATGCGCGGGGCCTTCGCCGGCGTGCCACCGCGCGGATCACGCAGCGGCGTCGCAGCGATCTTCTCGACCACGTCCATGCCCTTGGTGACCTTGCCGAACGCGGTGTACTGGCGATCGAGGTGCTGGCACTGCTCGCGCGTGAGGCACACGAAGAACTGGCTTCCTGCGCTGTCCGGGTGGCCGCTGCGCGCCATGCTCAGCACGCCGGGAACGTGCTGACGATCGTTGAATTCGGCCTTGATGTTCCAGCCGGGACCGCCGGTGCCGTCGCCCTTGGGGCAACCGCCCTGGATGACGAAGCCGGGGATGATGCGGTGGAACGAGAGCCCGTCGTAGAAGCCCTTGCCGGCGAGCTTGAGGAAGTTCTCGGCGTGCCCGGGGGCGACGTCGTTCCAGAGTTCGAGTTCGAAGGTGCCGTGGTCGGTCTCGACGGTGCAGGTTGGATAGGCCATGGTCGCGGGACTGTAGCAGGCTCGTGTGCGTGGACGCGCCGAGCGCCGCCCCGCCACAAGCCTGCGGCGTCAGGGCTTGACGCCTCGACCGGCCTTGAGCGTCTCGGCGCGGTCGGGCAGCAACCACCATGCTCCGTCGGCCTCCCAGCTCGCACCGCTGACGAGCATCGCCGTGCCCACCTGCGCGAGGCGCGCGGCCTCCTCGATCCCCTGCAGTGCGGCACAGGGAACGAACTGCAGGCGTCGCTGCAGGCCAAGGTCGTTGTCGAAGGTCAGTGCGTACCACGCACCGGTCAAGGCATCGCGCTCGATCGTGCAGCGCTGCCGCTGCAAGGCGCGCACGGGCGCCGGCGGCGGACCGCCCGGGTTCGCGACGGCGCCGCTCTTGGGAGCCGTGCCCACGCGCTGCTCGAGCGCACGCTCGAGCCGAGCCGCGACGTCCTCGGGAGCGCTCGCACCCTCGCCGAGCGCCGCATCCAGTCGAGCCTCCGCGGAGCCTGCGGCCTGCTCGGGAGCAACGTCTGCGACCCGAGCCGGGCTCTTCGCCGAGGGCGTGCGCTCGACGCGGGCCACATCGACGGGAGCGCTTCCACCGGGCGGCACGATGGCCACCTGGACGGCCGCGGGCGGCTCGCCGTCAAGTCGCGTGGCGAACGTGGGCACGATGAAGTTCATGCCTCGATAGGTCGTCACGATGCCATTGACCTTGAACCAGACGGGGCCCTTGGCTTGCGCCATCGCTGCACGGAAATCCGCGAGCACGGGGCTCGGCAGGAGCGGTGCGCGTCGTTCGATGGTGCCGAGGTACTTGCGCTGGGGGATCGCCACCAGGCCGCCTGCATCGGTGCGCTCGATGCGCACGACCAGGCCAACCACGTCGCTGCGATCGGGAAGCAGCGGCGGACGAGACTGGCCTGATGCCGGTGCGACGCCGGACGATGCTGCGGGCGGAACGCTCGGCGTGGCGACGTTCGACGATGCCGGTGCGGTGGGCGGTGTGGGCGGAGGGCTCGAAGGAGCTTGGGCCGACGCTGCGGCACCAATTGCGATAACCGCGTACTGCACCAGCAACCAGTGTTGACGCGCCATCATCGGCATGCCACTATATCGGTTCATCAGGAACACCGGCCGTGTACCCAAGTGGCCTAAGGGGCTAGATTGCAAATCTGGTATTTCGTGGGTTCAAATCCCACCGCGGCCTTCACGAAGCGACCCCGCCAACCGGCGGGGTCGTTGCGTTTGATGGCTCGTCGCTCCCCTGGCCGGGCCGGACGCGCCGGTCTCAGCGGTTGCGGACCTCGCCCACCTGCCCCGACGGATTCACGTCGAAGCCCGCTCGCGGCTTTTCCTGGGAGTCGTAGAGCACGCTGCCGCTGGCCCCGTCGAGCAGCGTGAAGGCATCGATCCGCATGCGCTCGTTGGAGTCGAACCACTGGACGCTGGCCTGTCCACCCGCGAGCGTGCTGGCATCGATGCGCCGGGCACCGCCCTGGTCGAACCACTGCAGGCTGGTCTGGCCATCCTCGAGCGTGAACGCATCGAGCCGGCGATTCTCCCCGCCGTCGAGCCACTGCAGGCTGGCCACGCCATCGGTGAGCGTGAAGGCATCGAGGCGCTTGCGCTCGCGGGTGTCGAACCACTGCATGCTCGCCTGGCCGTCGGCGAGCGTCGACGCATCCATGCGCAGGCGCCCCGCCCCGTCGAACCAGTGCAGGCTCGACTGACCGTCGGGCAGGGTCGTCGCATCCAGCCGACGCGTGCCCTCGGGATCGAGCCACTGCAGGCTCGCCTGGCCGTCGGCGAGCGTAAAGACATCGACCCGGACCGTTTCGTTGGTGTCGTACCACTGCATGCTGGCGCCACCGTCGGAGAGCGTGAAGGCGTCCATGCGCAGGTTGCCCGCGGTATCGAGGCACTGCAGGCTCGCCTGGCCGTCGGCGAGCGTGAAGATGTCCAAGCGACGGCGTTCACGGTCGTCGAACCACTGCATGCTCGCCTGGCCGTCGGGCGTGGTGAAGCCCTCCATCCGATCGCGACCGCCCCCGTCGGTCCACTTGAGGCTCGAGACGCCATCACCGAGGACGAAGGCTTCGAGCCGGTTCTGGCCCGAACGATCCGCCAGCTTCATGCTGACCTGGCCATCACGGAGCGTGGAGAGATCCATGCCGGGCGTCTGGTCCATGGCGAAGAGCTGCAGGCTCGCCTGGCCGGATGGGAGCGTGAAGGCATCGAGCCGCCGCGCGCCGGTGCGGTCGAAGAACTGCAGGCTGGCCTGGCCATTCTCGAGCGTGCCCAGGTCGACTCGGCGATACTGGTCCTGGTCGAAGAACTGCATGCTCGACTGGCCGCTTGCCAGCGTGAACAGGTCCATGCGGAGGCCACCGAATGCATCGCTCAGCTGCATGGCCGCATCACCGTCACCGGTCGTGAAGGCATCCAGACGCAGCGAACCGTCGGCGTCGTACCACTCGGTCGAGGCCGTGCCGTCGGCCGCGGCATACGCGACGAAGCGCTCCATCCCGTTGCCATCGACGATCTCGAGCCTTCGGACGCGGAGTTCATCCCGACTCGACGCGACGTAGGCCACGACACATGCGCCGATCGCAAGCACCGTGAGGATGTTCATGGTGGTGCGCTGACGGGTGACCGTGGCTTCGAGCTGGGAGATTCGATCTTCGATGTTGGACATGGGTGCACCTCGGATCGCAGGACGCTACCCGAGCCCGGGCCCTACTGGCCCCGAGTGGTGATCAGTGAAGCGTGAAAATCAGCCCCAATCGCCCAGGAGGACCGCCAGGTCGCCGCCATTGACCACGCCATCGTCGGTCAAGTCGGCCGGGCTTGACGCCCCGGCTCCCCACTGGCCCAGCAGGATGGCCAGGTCCGCACCATCCACCGCGCCGCTGGAATTGAGGTCAGCGGGCCGATTCGGTGGGGGCAGGTAGTTCACGACCAGCAGCGGCTGGTTTGCGGCGGCCTCGCGGGATTCGAAGCGCTTCACCGTGGTGGACGCGGCCTCGTTGCCCTTGATGACCCAACCATGGTTGGTCGAGGGCTGGTCGACCCATGACTGGACATCCGCCACCAGCGACGCCGTGGAGCTCCACGTGTAGTACCCGACGGCCGCAACGGCCTTGGTGGCGCTCGCGGTTGCCGAGTACACGCCGCCCGGGGTCGGCCACGGAACCGAGGGATGCACCTGGTAGTTCCAGGTGCTGTCACCGGTGCCGGCATTGGTGCCGGCCCCACCGAACGCGAACGCCGTTCCCTCGGTCCAGGGCAGCGAACATCGGTGCAGTCCGACGTTCTGTGATCCCGATTGGGTCTGGCTCATGTAGAGCCGCAGCGTGACGCTCGTGATGGTGCTGCCGGCCGGGATCGCGCCGAGATTGAAGCGCATCAACCCCCGACGGATGGTGGCGCCGCCGTTGTCGCCGATGCGGCCCGCGTAGACGTTGTAGGCCGCACCAAGCGCGTACTCGCCGGTCGGTTCCTGGATGAGCGTGGCATCAGCCGCCGAGCCGAGCGAGATCGACTCGGCACGCGCGACCATGCACGGCGCAGCGACGGCGAGAATGAGGCGCGACGTCCGGCGCATGGCTCAGCCCCACGCCGACAGCAGCATGCCGAGGTCCGACCCATCCACGAGACCGCTCCCATCGATGTCGGCCTCGCCGGTCGTGCCCCACTGCGAGAGCAGCACCGCAAGGTCACCGCCATCGACGATGCCATCCTGGTTGATGTCCTCGGGACGTGACGAGCCCTCGACGGTGATCGTGACGTTGATGGTGCTCGAGAAGGACTGCCGACCCGGCAGGTTCTCATCGCTGGACTGGACCTGGACCGTGGCGGGGTACGAACCCGGCGCGAGGGCTGCGCTGCCGGGCAGGCGAAGGCGGATCGTGCCGGGCGTGGCACCAACCTGCGAGCCGATGCCGGAGACTGCCGAGATCGCCTGCCCCGACGAGGTGATGCCGTCGATCACCAGGAGCGATGCCGTGCCCGCAAAGCCGAAGTTGGCGATCGTCACGTCGATCTCTGCATTGACGGTGCCCGCGGGGAACGCCCACGCCAGGGCGCGCGTGTCCTGGTCGGCCGTCGTCGAGAACGACGGGTTCGCGTGGGCGCTGACCTGTACCGACACCGGGAGTTGGATCGTCGGGTTGGCTGCGGCCTGTGCGGTGGTAGTCACCGTGACGATTCCCGACGCGATGCCGGCGGAACCGGTGTTCAGGGCGAGTTGCGCGACCGCCACCGACGGTGCGAGCGGCGCGACACCGCTGGTCGAGCCGACCACGGCACCCGATCCGCTCACGGAGTACAGAAGGTCATCGATGCCCGAGTCCCAGACACCTTCGGCGACATTGCTGACGTTGGCACGCACGGGGACCGCGGCGCCGACGAGCACGCGCGCCGGCATGGCCTGGAGCACGGCCGACGACGCAGCCGGCACTTGGAACTCCAGCACCACGGGCATGTGGTCCGATGCGCCGAACAGGTGGTTGGCCAGGGCGTTCGACCGGGCAATGTTCGTCGGGTAGTAGGAATTGGTGCCCGTGTTGATGGCGATGTCGAAGTGGTTGCCGTCGTTGCCGAGCGTGCGCACCGTGCCGGGGATGTAGGAGAGGCCGAGGCCATCGTTCAACCCACCGGCGAAGAGCGTCAAGTCGAAACGGTCATCGACCCCACCACCGACGAGTGCATCGTTGGCCAGTCGCGGCGACTGCGAGTGCTTGATTGCATTGGCGCTGCCGGTCCAGTTCGAGGTGCCCCACGGATCGACGGCTGGGTAGACCCCACCGGTCGTCATCTTCTCGTATCCGGACTCGGTGTTCGTGTACATGTTGTAGTCACCGAGGAAGATGATGTTGCTGCCCGCCGGCAGCGTGTCGGCGTTGTTGCGCAGCGTGGTTGCGCCGGCGAGCCGCTCCGCGACGTTCGCACTGCCCGTGCTCGCCTTGAGGTGGGAGCTGTAGACGTAGATCCGCGCCGCGGTGCTCGAGTAGCCGCTGAGCTGCAGCAGCCAGCGATCACTGTTGCGGCCGCCGCCGGTCGACAGGTCGACGTGCCCGCTGGTGATCTCCGTGAATCGGCCCGTTCGATAGAACAGGGCCTGCGCACCGGTCGCTCCATCCTCGCTGGAACTCGTCGTGTAGGTCGCACGGGTGTAGGTCACCCCGACCGGCGCCGACGCCGCAAGCAGATTGCCCAACGTCGTCACAGCCGCCTGGGGGCACTCCTGGAAGCAAATGATGTCGATCGGCTGCGCCGGACCGATGCGGTCGTCGGCATGCAGGCCCGCGAAGACCCCCTGCAGCGCCGATGCGTTGCCTTCGAGTGCCGAGATGTTGTAGGTCACCACGCGGAGCTGGGCCGCCGCCGGGAGGCACGCCAACAAAGTGGCGATAACTCCTGCACACAATGTTCGTGGGGACATGGGCGAAGAGTAGTTCGCCCGGCTCGATGGACAAGTGGCGGCTGCCCAAGTCACACCAGAATCCACAGATGAAGGGCTCGCGTAGAGTCTCCGTTTCGCCCCCTTGGAGCACCTCATGCGATACCTGATCAGCAGCGCCGTCGCGCTCATCGTCTCTGCCGCCGCCACCGCGCAGCAGCTTCCCGTGGAAGTCTTCACCCTCGACAACGGCATGGAGTTCCTGCTCGTGCCGCGCAACGACCAGCCGAACACGGTGTCGGCGGGTTGGGTGGCCAAGGTCGGCAGCGCCAACGAGCGCCCCGGCATCACGGGCATCAGCCACTTCTTCGAACACATGATGTTCAAGGGGACCAACACGGTCGCCACGCGTGACCCCAAGCGCGACGAGGAGTTCCGCACGGGCCAGAAGGCCTTGCGTGACCGGATGAACCAGCTGACCTGGGGCGACCAGTACGCCCGCTACTTCCGCGGCGAGATCGACGACCCGTGGAACCCCGCCAACGACACCCCGGAACTCAAGCGCCTGCGCGCTGAGCTCAAGGCATCCATGGACGCCCAGCAGGGCCGCGCCAACACCGAGGCGATCAACGCGCTCCAGGCCAAGCTCGGCTCGATGGATCCGGCGAAGGATGCCGACGCGATGAAGGCCGCGCAGGCCGAGATCGCCAAGCTCGAGGCCGAGCAGAAGACCAAGGGCAGCATCGTCAAGGACGAGTTCGACCAGCTATACACCGCTGGCGGCGGCAGCCGGATGAACGCGTTCACCAGCTACGACCAGACCTTCTACTTCATCAACGTGCCGAGCAACAAGATGGAGCTCTGGTGCTGGATGGAGTCCGACCGCCTGGATGACAGCGTGTTCCGTGAGTTCTTCTCGGAACGCGATGTCGTGCACGAGGAGCGCCGTCTCCGCACCGAAAGCACGCCCACCGGCACCTTCGACGAGCAGTTCGAGGCCATGTTCTGGCTCTCGAGCCCCTACTCCTGGCCGGTCATCGGCTGGCCGAGCGACCTCAACAGCTACACCATGGACGAGGCGCAGCGGTACTTCCAGACCTACTACTGCCCCAACAACCTCACGGGCGTGATCGTCGGCGACTTCGATGCCGCCAAGGTCAAGCCCATGCTCAAGCGCTACTTCAGCCGGCTCAAGCGCGGCGCGACGCCGCCGCCGGTCGTGACGCTCGAGGTGAAGCAGCTCGCCGAGATGCGCATGAACGCCGAGGCCGAGACCGAGCCGCAGGTCGAGGTGCGCTACCACACGGTGCCCTTCCAGCACGCGGACTCGTACCCGCTCGAGGTCATGTCGCAGATCCTCAACGGCCGCACGGGCCGCCTGTACAAGTCGATGGTCGAGGGCTCGGGCGTCGCTTCGGACGCGGGTGCCCGCCAGGACTCGCGCAAGTACGCCGGCGCTTTCTCCTTCAGCGCCGAAGTGAAGGGTGGCGCGACCCCGCGCCAGCTCGAGGATGGCTGGTACGCCGCGCTCAAGCGCCTGCAGGACGAGCCGGTGTCGGAGCAGGAACTGCAGAAGGTGCGCAACGGCATCGCCGCCGATGAATACCGCCGCCTGCAGAACAACTTCTTCATCATGCTGCAGCTGGGCGTGAGCGCCTCGCTGGGTGACTGGCGCGAGGTGAACACCGAGAGCGGCAAGCTGCTCGCCGTCACACCCGCCGACATCCAGCGCGTGGCGAAGAAGTACTTCGATGTCACCAACCGCAGCGTCGCCACCTACGTGCGCAAGGCAGCGCCCGCCGGCGGCACCGCCGACGAGCCGACGGATCCGGCGCTTGCGGCCCTGCCCCCGCAGATGCAGGCGATGGCCAAGCAGGCCATCAAGCGCATCGCCGCGGAGACCGACCTGGCCAAGCTCAAGGAAGGCCTCGGTCAGTTCGATGCCCAGGCCGCCGCGGCACCCGAAGCCATGCGCCCGTTCATCGGGTTCATGAAGGACCGCATGCTCGCCCGCATCGCGGAACTCGAGAAGGGCGCTGCCCCGGCCGCCAAGTGACCCAACGACACCACACACAGGACCACACACCATGAAGCACCTGACCACCACCCTGTCGATCGGCGCACTCGCGCTGGGTTGCCTCGCGTTCGCGGCCGATGACCTGCCGCGCCACCCGGGTGACATCGCCTATCCCCCGCTCGCCTTCAATCCGCCGAGCCCGTCGGAATACCGCACCACGCTGCCCGATGGAACGCCGGTCTTCCTTGCACCGTCGAAGGAGTTCCCGCTGATCAACCTCGTGATCACCTTCAAGGGCGGCAGCAACCTCGATCCCGCGGGCAAGTCCGGCCTGGCCGCCATGACGGCCAGCCAGATGCGCCTGGGCGGCACGGCGTCGATGAAGGCGTCGGACGTCGACGAGCGCCTGGACTTCCTCGCCACCAAGATCGGCATCGCCTCGAGCGACTGGACCTCGTCGGCGAGCCTGAACTGCCTGGCCAGCACCTTCGACGAGAGCCTCGCGCTGCTCGTGGACATGCTGAAGTCGCCCGGCTTCGATGCATCGAAGCTCGAGGTGGCCGTGGCCGAGGCCATGAGCGAGATGAAGAAGCGCAACGACAGCGCGTCGACGATCTCGGGCTCGGAGTGGCGCCGCCTGAGCTACGGCGACGAGCACTACCGGGGCCAGCAGATGACCGAGGCCGGGCTCAAGGGCTTCGACGCCGCTTCGATGAAGGCGATGGCCGCATCGATCTTCCACCCCGGGAACATGAAGATCGCCGTCACCGGCGACTTCGACCGCAAGGTCATGCTGGAGAAGCTGTCCAAGGCGTTCTCGGGCTGGACCGCCGGCGCCGAGCAGGCCAACCCACCGGTGCCCGCCGCGTCGCTGGTGCCGGGCATCTACCACGTCGAGAAGGACATCCCGCAGGGCAAGTTCATCATCGGCCTGCCGGCGATCACGCGCGATGACCCGGACTACATCCCGTTCATGGTGATGAACGACATCCTGGGTGGAGGTGGGTTCACCAGCCGCATCACGCAGCGCGTGCGTTCGGACGAGGGCCTGGCCTACAGCGCCGGCAGCCAGTTCTCGGCCGAGGTCTTCTGGCCGGGCCAGTGGCGTGCGAGCTTCGAGAGCAAGAACGCGACCTGCGCGCTCGCTGCGAAGCTCGTGCTCGAGGAGATGGCGCGCATCCGCAGCTCGCCCGTCACGGCTCAGGAACTCGACACGGCGAAGAAGTCGTTCATCGAGACCTTCCCCGAGACCTTCAGCAGCCGCGACGCCACGCTCGGCGTCTTCATGACCGATGAGTGGACCAAGCGCCCGGGCGACTACTGGACGACCTTCCGCGACAAGGTCGCCAAGGTGACCCCGGCGGACATCCAGCGCGTGGCGCAGAAGTACCTCGATCCTTCGAAGGTCACGATCCTCGTGGTCGGCAAGTGGGACGAGATCGCCAAGGGCGACCAGGGCGGCCGGGCCACCATGGCCATGCTCGAGAAGGACCTCGGTCCGACGAAGCACCTGCCGCTGCGCGATCCGATGACGCTTGCGCCGCTGCCGATGAAGTGATCGGTCCGGGGCGTTGCCCCCGGGCATCCACGATCCAGCGATGGGCGCTCAGGCCGACCGGCCGAGCGCCCATTTCATTTCGGGCATGCGCAGCAGTGCGCCGCAGCCGAGGAAGGCGAGGCCACCGGTGGTCGTCAGGATGGCCAGCTCGACGGCGCGGGCGGACCAACCATCGTCCAGATCGACGGCGAGGTCGACCGCCCAGAGCACGGCCGCCATCACGCCGGCGCACAGCATCGACCGGAGCGCCGAGCGCAGCACGCCGGCGTCGACCCCTTGGCCATGCCGGATCCGCAGGACCCGCGCGAGCACGATGCACTGCACGACCGCGCAGAAGGCCGTGGACCAGGCGAGCCCCGTCTCGCGCAGCGGCGTCCAGATGAGCGCCAGGTTCAGAACCAGGTTCAGCGCCACCATGACCAGGCTGACCTTCAGCGGGGTGCGCATGTCGCCGCGCGAGTAGAAGGCGCGCGTGAAGACGTGATTTGCGCTGTAGGCCCAGATCGCCGGCGCATACGCCAGCAGTGCCGCAGCCACGCGGTCGGTGTCCTCGGGTGTGAAGGCCGCGCCCTGGAACGTGGTCGCCGTGAGCGGCACCGCCACCAGCATGAGCCCCGTACCGGCGCCGACGCCGATGAACACCGTCAGCCGGACCCCGCGTCGGAGGATGTCGCCGAAGGCCTCGTCATCCTTGGCGGCGGCGAGTCGCGGGAAGATCGCCGTGGCGATCGCGATGCCGAAGACGCCCAGGGGGAATTCGTAGAGCCGCTGTGCGTAGTTCAGTGTGGTCTGCGCGCCCGCCTCGAGCGGGTAATCGAAGCCCAGGATGGTTGGCCCGACCACCGACGGCCAACTCGCGATGAGGCTGTCGACGAAGGTGTTCAGCTGCAGCACGCCCAGGCCCAGTGCCGTGGGCACGAACCGGGCGAGCACCGTTCGGAAGCTCGCGGCAGCGGCCGCGGTCCGGCCGCTCGGCCAAGCGCCGGCTCGACGCAGCGCCCAGGCGCTCCATCCCACCTGCAGGATGCCCGCGACCAACACGGCCCAGGCGATCGATCGGAAGGCAGCCGGACCTTCGACGCCGTGCAGGTGCGCCCCGGCGAACGCTCCCGCCACCATGCCCAGGTTCAGGATGATCGGCGCCGCCGCGGTCGGTGCGAAGATGCCCCGGACCTGCAGCACCGCGCCGACGAGCGCGACCAGGCAGACCATGGGCATGTACGGCAGCATGATCGCCATGAGCTCCTGCACGAGCTCGGCGTCCTCACGGTCGAGCAGCCCCTCGACCGCAAGCAGCAGCGCAATGCCCGCCGCGGCGATCACCGTCATGCCGACGGCGAAGCGCCCGAAGACCATGGCCGAGAGCGCCCTGGCGCTGGTTGGATCATCGCGGTCAAGCCGCGCGTACTCCGGCAGGAAGGCCGCGCTCAGCGCCCCCTCGCCGAAGAGCCGTCGGAACAGGTTCGGCAGCTGGAAGGCGAAGAAGAAGGCATCCGTGAACGCGCTCATGCCGAACAGGCGGCTCATCGCGGCCTCGCGGACGAGCCCCGTCACGCGGCTGGCCATCGTCATGAGGCTGACGGTCCGCGAGTCTCGTTCGAGCGTTCCGGCCATGTGGTAGGGTGATCGGCATGAAGCGCGCGCTTGGTGCAATCACGGTCCTCGTTGCCGCCTGCTCGGCCCCGCCCACGCTCTTGGACAGCGACATCCCGCAGGTTCCGGGGCTCCTGGGCGTGCAGTCGATCGGGGTGGAGCGGCAGGACGGCCGGCTGGTGCGCGGGACCTTCGTGTCCCGCGGCAAGGTGACCGATGCCCTCGCGCAGTCCCAGGCGATCGCTTCCGCCGCGTCGGCGAACGGGTGGGCCGTCCGCGGCCCGGATGGGACCCGCAACGATGCCCGCATCGAGCTGGCCAAGGACAGCCGCCTGGTGCGCTACGAGGTCCGTGCGGATCGCGTGGACCCCGACATGGGGCAGTCGATCGTGACGGTCGGCCCGGCTTCGGTCGAGCCCGCCGCGGCGAAGTGAGTCGACTGAGCGAAGCGGCCTGCGGCCGGCGCTCCCCTTGGTGCGCGGTATGCCTCGTTCGCGCGAGCCTGCTGTCCTTCGCGGCCGTCGCTCCCTGTGGGGCGCCGGCATGCCTCGTTCGCTCAGACAGTCCTCGCCTGCTCAGAAACTGGCGCGTCTGTCACCCCGTGGTCACTGTGCACTGCTGCGCGCCAGCTTTCCTCGCAAGCTGCGGAACTCGCTCTGCGAGGCATGCCGCGCCCCCTTTTCCGCGACGGCCGCATGGCGAGCACTGAATGCCACGCGGTCAATCCATCAGCTCCGGGCCGTCCGCAGCGACCGAGCGGCCCTGCGCTGCGCGGCTTTGGGAGTCGCGAAGGCGGCACGAACCGCGTGTTCGGAGGCGGGT
>JAIXYQ010000012.1 GCA_027490145.1 Planctomycetaceae bacterium | reverse complement strand
CTGGCCATCCTGCTGTCGCAGTGGGGAACCTGACCAAACCGACGGAGCTGGACCATGACGAACCGAATCATCCGACTCACCCTCACGTGCGCGTTCCTCGCGGCCCCGTCCTGCCTGGCTGACGACGGCGACCTTGCCGGTCCCATCTGGGGCGAGGGCAGCACCGACAAGGCCGGCGCGAGCAGCCAGTCGGCCATGCGCACCAAGTCCGTCGCGGCCAGCGATTCGAGCGGCAGCACGGTCACCAGCATCAGCGGGTCGACCGGGACGAGTTCTCTGACCGGCACGACCACCGACACCGTCGACATGTACGAGATCTACGTCTCGAGCACGACGGCCTTCGACGTGAACACCAACGGCTCGAGCTTCAACACGCGTCTCTTCCTCTTCAAGAAGGTCGTGAACGCCGACGGCAGCATCGATGCGATCCCGCTGGCCGCCAACGACAACGTCAGCACGCTCGCCAACTGGTCGCGGCTGCACAACACGTCAAGCACCGCGGTGCTGATCCCCGGCCTCACCGTCGGACCGCACTACCTCGCCGTCACGAACAACGCGGCCGTGCCGACCACCTGCCCCCGCTCCGTGGCAGCCACGCCGCTCTTCTCGTTCACGTCGACCACGGCGATCCTGCTGCCGTCCGACTCCGGTGAGCAGTGCGACTGGAGCGGGGCATCGACGGTCGGTGGCGCCTACACGATCAACATCGTCGGCGGTGTGCTGCTCACGCGGCCGGACACCTGCTCCGACGCGCCGTTGCTCGGTGAGGGCACCTACGCCTACAGCACGGTCAGCAACCTGGCGGAAGGCAGCGAGAACAACATCGGCCTGAACAACATCTGCGGCGTACCGGCGGCCATCCGCAGCCCCACCTGGTTCAGGCTCGATGCCTGCACCGGCACCACCACGATCCGCGTGCAGCCATCGACCTCCGGCACGGCGACCTACGGCTTCGTGGTCTACACGGGTTCGTGCGGCGCACTCACGCCGATCGGGTGCAGTGATGCCAGCGGTACGGCAGGGGAACTGTCGCTCGCCACCAGCGACTGCGAGACCTATTTCGTGGCCTACGGACCGCTGAAGCCCAACTCCAGCAGCCAATCGCCGGTGGTCGGCCCCGGCACGCTGATCATCGCCTGCACCCCCTCGGCACCCGATGCCGACATCAACGGTGACGGCACCATCGACGGCACCGACCTCGCCCTGCTGCTCTCGCAGTGGGGGAACTGAGGTGGTCCATCACGAAGGGTCCGCTGCGGGTCGTGGGCCGGCCGTCGTAGACTCGACGCATGGCCTCCGTCGACGACCGCACGATCGACAGCTCGGATGCGGGTGAACCGCAACGGCCTGACGTCGGCTCGACCGTGCCGCCGCACGGCGTGAACGCGGGAGCGACCGTGCCGCCGTCGTCGGGCGCCGATGCCACCATGCCGCCTCCTGTGGGCGGATGGCAGGAGCCGCCGGCCGCGCCGCGCAAACGCGCCGCCGAATCGATGGTCGGACAGTCGGTCGGTCGCTACCAGGTCCTCCAGCTCCTCGGCGAAGGCGGTTTCGGTGCGGTGTACCTGGCCGAGCAGGTCGAGCCGGTGCGGCGCAAGGTCGCCCTGAAGGTGATGCGCTCGGGCAGCGACCGCGAGGACCTGGTCGCGCGCTTCGAGGCCGAGCGCCAGGCGATGGCGGTGATGAACCACCCCGGCGTGGCCAAGGTGTGGGACGCTGGCGCGCTTCCCGACGGCAAGCCGTTCTTCGCCATGGAGTTCGTGCCCGGCAAGCCGCTCGACGAGTTCGCGGATGCCGAACGGCTCGACCTGCGCGCGCGGACGCGGCTCTTCCTGCAGGTGTGCGATGCGATCCAGCATGCGCACACCAAGGGTGTGGTGCACCGTGACCTGAAGCCGGGCAACATCCTGGTGTATCGCGATGCGGAGGCCTTCCACGTGAAGGTCATCGACTTCGGCATCGCCAAGGCCGTGAACACGACGCTGCACTCGCGCAGCTTCGAGACCCAGTTCGGCCACTTCGTGGGCACACCCGCCTACATGAGCCCCGAGCAGGCCGACGGCAAGGCCGACATCGACACGCGCAGCGACGTCTACACGCTCGGCGTGATCCTCTACGAACTGCTCACGGGTTGGCTCCCGCTGGACCAGAAGACCCTGCAGGGCGTCGGTGTGAGCGAGCTCAGCCGCGTGGTGCGCGAGTACCGGCCGCCATCGCCCCAGCAACGCATCAGGCAGGTCGAGCGCGATGACCTCGGCCGTGCCACGACGATCGCGCACGCGCGCGGCACCGATCCGGCAACGCTGGGGCGCTCCCTGCGTGGTGACGTCGAACGGATCATCTTCAAGTCGCTCGAGAAGGACCGTGAGGTGCGCTATCAGAGCGCGAGCGCACTCGGTGATGACCTTCGCGCCTGGCTCGCCGGCGACCCCGTGAGTGCCGGCCCGCCCGGCACGGCGTACCGGCTGCGCAAGCTCGTGGCCAAGCACAAGGTTGCGGTCGCGACGGTGGGGCTCGGTCTCTGCATGATCGTGGCATCCTCGATCGCCCTGGCCTTCCTGTGGCGCTCGGCCGTGACGCAGGAACAACGCGCGCGCCAGACGCTGAGCACCTTCCTGACGGCGCTGCGTTCGGCCGACAGCCAAGGGAGCGGGTCCCAGGTCGCGCTGGACATCAAGGGACTGCTCGCACAGGTCGAGAAGGCCGTGACGACCCAGTTGCAGGATGACCCATCCGTTGCGGCGGAACTCTTCGACACCGTCGGCATCGTCTACCTGGCCTCGAGCGATTACGACTCGGCGGCGCGCAACCTGAAGGCGGCGCTCGAGGTGCGTGAGCTGCTCGCGGCGACCGACCCGGATCCGTCGACCGAGCTCGACCTCGTCAGGACGCGGCGCAACATCGCCCGTGCGCAGTTCTTCCTGAAGGACTATCCCGCCAGCGAGGAAGGCTTCGCATTCGCCGTGGAGGGTCTCGACCGGCTCGCACCCACCGAGGTGCGCGAGCGGGCGGAGGCGCGCGCGATGCTCGCTGCAGCGCAGGTGGCGCTCAAGAAGATCGACGACGCCGACCGCAACGCGACCATGGCGCTCGATGCATTGCGCAAGGAGTTCGGCGAGGAGAGCGACCCGTACGGCACAGCACTGTTTGCCCGCGCGATGCAGCTGCAGAACCTGTCGCGCCTCGATGATGCCGCCGCGGCCTTCAGCCGGGTGGCGGCGATCTTCTCGAAGGTCGCGGGACCGGATGACTGGCGCGTAGGCCGTGCGCTGCGGCAACTCTCGATCATCCAGCTCGAGCGGCGCGAGCTCGCTGCGGCGCTGCCGAACCTGCAGCGCGCGGTGCGGTTGATGGAGGCCCGCTTCGGCGAGACGAACCCATTGGTGAACGCAGCCAAGCATGACCTTGCCGACACCATGCTTGCGTTGGGCATGAATCTCGACGAAGCTCGGGACGTGGCTCGGCGCGCCGTGGCCGGGCGGAAGTCGAACGGCACGCGACCCATCGACACCGCCAAATCGCTGACCCTGCTCTCCCGGATCGATGAGGCCCGCGGCGACGCCCCCGGCGCCCTGAAGACCCAGCGCGATGCAGTCGAAACGCTCCGGCTGGCGACTCCGCAAGGCAGCCCCGAGACGACGCGGGCCGTGGCCAGGCTCGGGCATCTCCTTGTTGAGCAGGGACTTGCATCCGAAGCCGGGCCTTTGCTCCTGGAAGCCATCCGGTCCGCCGAACGCGAGGGCGACGGTTCCAAGGACATTCGCGCGCAGGCCCAGGCGGATCTCGACCGGGCGCGAAACCTCGTGCCGATTCCTGAATCGAGGTGAAACCTCATGGAATCCTGCTTCCGTCCGGGTGAGCATCGGTCACACTCCGATCTCCGACGGGCCGTGCGATCGGGCCAAGGACCTCGTCATGCGCACGACCATCACGGCCGTTCTCTCGATTGCCCTCGTGGTGCTGCAGGCCGCAGCGGATGTCGGACCGACGTGGCAGGAAGATCCTGACGCAGGTTCGGTGCCCAGCACGAGCCAAGGTGTGCGTGCGACCGGAGTGGGCACGGTGAACCGCATCATCGGAACCACGACGGCCACGTCACCGTTCACCGGGGGCCTGGCGGGGATGGACCTGGTCGATCTGTACGAGATCGACATCACGAGTCCTGCGGGGTTCATGGTCGGCACCGGCCCGGACTTCGACTCGCGTCTCTTCCTCTTCCGGAGGGAGGGAACCTCGTGCAGCCCCATCGCCGTAGCCGTGGCGGCGAGTCATCGCCGCGCGGCCGGAGTGAACGGCTCCGAACTGAAGGCGATTCCCGGACTCGCCGCGGGTACCTACTACGTGGCCATCACCGGCGCACCGGCCGTCCCGCGCGGCTGGGTGGCCGCGGGCAGCGGGGGCTACTCGCTGGTGGACCTCTTCGCGTTCCCCGCCGATGGCGTGGGGACGCAGTTCCCGTTGGTGGCGGGAGCGGCACTCGCTGAATGGACCACACCGGTCGGCACCGCCGCCGGGTCCTACAGCATGACCGTGGGTGGAGTCACCCCGAAGGTCGCGGCGATCTGCTCCGACGCGGGCCGGGCATTGGTTGGCGTGACGGCGTTCGATCTCGCAGGCGGCAGCACATCGCCCGAGACCCTGCCGTCAGGCTGCGAACCCGGCATCGCCGGCATGACTCGAACGATCTGGTTGCGGCACACGGCTGCCTGCGATGGCGCACTGACCGTTGGGGTGCAACCCACGTCGCCGACCCAGAACCCGCTCGCGATCGTGGCATGGCTGGGCTGCTGCGAACAGCGAATTCCCGTGGGCTGCGATGCGGCGGGCGCGCCAGCCGGGCAGGCCTCGATCGTCGTCCCGGTCCGCGCCGGCGATGACGTGCTCCTTGCCATCGGGGTCCGGATGACCTCGAGCACGCTGCCTGCGTCGGTGACGGGCGACCTGTTCATCGAGTGCACCCCCACCTTCGCCTGCGGTGACGAGCGCGCCGGCTCCTGCTTCAGCCCGCACGACACGCCCTTCTGCAACGCAGGTGATTGCTGCAGCGCGGTGTGCGCGGTCGATCCGTACTGCTGCGCGGTCATGTGGGACGGCACGTGCGTGGATGGCGCCATGGGTGTGTGCATCGAGTCCACGCCGAACCCCGACATCAACGGTGATGGCTCGGTGGACGGCAAGGACCTGGCGCTGCTGCTGTCGTCGTGGGGTACCTGAACCCTGACCGGTCGGATCTAGCATGGCGACCATGCATGACGATGCCCCGACCGGCGCCATGACGGCGGTTGCCGGTGAAGACGCGCGTGACGACCTGGCCTGGGCCCACGCCTTGGTGGGAACCGAGCTCGGTCGGTACCGCATCGAGTCACTGCGTGGCGTCGGGGGCTTCGGTGCGGTCTTCGAGGCCGAGCAACTGACGCCGGTGCGGCGCCGCGTGGCGCTGAAGATCCCGAATCCCGCGCTTCGCTCGGCCGTCCTCGATTCCCGCTTCGAGGACGAGGCCCAGTCGCTCGCCACGATGCGTCATCCGGGCATCGCCACCATCCTCGACGCGGGCGTGCTGCCGGGTGGGCTGCCCTTCATGGCCATGGAGTTCGTGGAGGGTCGCCCGTTCGATGATGCGGCGAATGACCTGCGCCTGCCGCTCGAGCGCCGCATCGCGCTGCTCGCGAGCGTCTGCGATGCCGTGCAGCATGCCCATGCGAAGGGCATCGTGCACCGCGATCTCAAGCCCGCCAACGTGTTGCTCGAGGAGGGCGACCGCGGGCTGCGGACCAAGGTCATCGACTTCGGCGTCGCCGCGTTCATCGATGATCCCCGCACGGCCGACGGCATGCACGGCACCCCGGCCTTCATGAGCCCGGAGCAACTCGGCGGGACCGTCGACATCGACACGCGCTCGGATGTCTGGGCGCTGGGCGTGATGCTCTTCCAGCAGCTCACCGGGGTGCTGCCCTGGTTGCCCAGCGGCGACCGCACGAGCGACGCCCGGCGGCTCGCGACCGGCACCGCATGCCCCAAGGTCTCGGCCCAGTGGGCTGCGCTCGGGGCAGAGCAACCGATGCTCCAGTCGATGGAAGCCACGCGGCGTGCCACGGTTCCCGCACGCCATGCGCGCGCAGTGCGCGGTGACCTCGAGGCCATCTGCATGCGTTGCCTGGCCGCCGATCGCGAGCAGCGGTATCCGAGCGCAGCGGCGCTCGCGGCGGACCTGCGCGCCTGGCTCCAGCATGATCCCGTGAGTGCGATGACCCAGAGCGCTGGGTACCGCGCTCGATGCCTGGCGCGCAAGTACCCGCGCACGGTGGTCGGCACCGGGATCGCTGCGGTGGTCCTCCTCGGCGCCGTCGTGGCGATGGGCGTGTTGTGGCAGCAGGCGCGCGCGGCAGAGGCCGAGGCGGTGGCGAGCAGGCAACGCGCCGAACGCACGCTCGGCACGTTCCTGGGAAGCCTGCGCGCTGCTGATGCGATCGCGGCATCGAGCGATGCGGCGATCACCATCCCTGCGCTGCTCGACAGGATCGAGGAGAACGCGCAGGCCGCGCTCGCCGACGACGCCGATGCGCTCGCGAGCGTGCGTGACACGGTCGCGGTCGTCTACCTGGCGAATCAGGACTTCCAGTCCGCCCGCCGGAACCTGGATGCGGCCGTGGCGCACCACCGCGCCGAGCTCGAGGGAGCCGCATCCGACACCGAACGACGCGCCGCCTCGATCGAACTCGCCGACTCGCTGCATCAGCTCGGCCGGGCCTCGTGGCTCCTGCAGGATGAGGCGGGTTCACACGCGGCGTTCACGGAGAGCCTTGTCCTGCGCGAAGACGCGTCGCCCGAAGCCACCGAAGCGATCGCCGACACCATGCAGATGGTCGCCGCTCTCGAGCAGAAGCGGGGCGACACGGCCCGCAGCGATGCGCTCTCGGAACGGTCTCTCGTGATGCTTCGTGCAGCAGGCCTGAACGGCAGCGATGCCCACGTGTCGGCCCTGATGACGCGCGGCAACACGATGCTGCGCGCCGGACGGACCGACGAAGCCATGGAGTGCTTCGGTGAGGTCGCCCGGGTACTCGCCGCCGCCGGCCGGCCCGATGACTGGCGAGCGGGGCGCGCGCTCTCCCAGCTTGCGTTGCTGCAGGCCAAGGCAGGTGACACGATGGGTGCCTTGCCGAACTTCGAGCGTGCACTCGAGATCACCGAGCGCCGCTTCGGCTCCTCGCACCAACTCGCGACCAGCATCCACCACCGCATCGCCGAACTGCTCTGGTCGCAGCGCATCGATCCGGCCCGAGCGCGCGCCCACGCGATGGCGGCCGTGGACGGTCGTCGGCTCGATGGGCGACGTCCGGGTGATGTGGCACTGAGCCTTGAACTGGCAGCGCGTATCGAGCGAGACGCAGGCGACCGCGCCCAGGCGATCGCGCTGCAGCGCGGCGCGCTCGACGTGCGCCGTGCGGCGAACCCGCTCGGTGACGAGGCGTCACTGCGATCGACCGCCACACTGGGCACCTGGCTTGCGGAGGATGGTGCGTGCGATGCAGCCAAGCCGTTGCTGCTCGAGGCGATCGAGCGGGCAGGAGCGCGGACCGTGCCGACCGACCGAGTGCCGTCAGCGGACACCACGCCGACCACACCCGCCGCGAAACAGGATCGTGAGCTCGTCGAGCTCATCGACGCGGCGCGTACGGCACTGGCGCGGTGCTCAGGATCCTGAGTTGCGCGACGATTGAACGGCTTCAGTCCCGTCCCCAACGCAGCGCGGCCTTCGCCACGCGTGCGCCGAACATGCGGGCGGTCTCTCGGTCGCCCGGCGGCGGCGCAAGATCGGGCCCCTTGTCGCCGTCGGACTGGGCCATCATGCCGGTCCATGAACCGATGCGGTTGATGCGCGTATCGCCGGTGCCGCTGGGGAAGATGCCCTGGCTGATCCAGACCATGCTGTGCTGGCAGGCGAAGGTCATCAGCGCATCGAGGCAGTGGAGCTTGTCGCCCGAGAGGCCGGCGCTGTTCGTGAAGCCGGCCGCGAGCTTGTCGCGCCAGCCCTGTCGGTGCCAGATGCCGCCGGTGTGGTCCATGAACTGCTTGAAGTCGGCGGTCACTGTGCCCATGAAGGTCGGGCAGCCGAAGATGATCGCGTTCGCCTCGTGCAGGTGCTTCCAGCCGGCGTCCTTCTCGTGGTCGCCGTGCGCAGGCAGGTCGGTCGTGGGCACGAGCACCGCTTCGATGCCGTCGACGCCCGATGCGCCCTGGGCGATGCACTCCGCGATGACCTTGGTGTGGCCGAACTTGCTGTGGTAGACGATGGCGAGCTTCATGGTGGGGATCCTCTGGAGCCCACGCTTCGCCGCAGCGCGCCGCTGGATGCACCCGGCTCAGCGTGAGGCGGGGGCAGTGGGGCGTGATGCAGGCGCCGAAGCCGCGGGCGCACTGATCCGGCCGGCCCACTCGACGCCGCCCTTGAGGTGGCTGCGGAAGAGCGGCTCCGCAAAGGATTCCTTGGTGTGGCCGCCGCCGGTGTACCAGGCGCGGCCCTTGCCGACCTCGTGGCACCAGGTGGTGGGGTGATCGCCATCCATACCGCCGCCCTGGTAGCTCGACTCATCGAGGCTCGCCAGGATCAGCATGCCCTTCACGCTGCGCGGATTGGTCCGGTAGACGTACCACTCGTCGGTGCGCTTGAGTGCATCGGGCCAGCCGGCCATGCTCGGATGATCCTTCGCTTCGTTGCGCACGACGGCTTCCTGGATCGCAGGGTGCGTCTTGAAGTACGCGCCGACCAGGTTGCCGTACCAGGGCCAGTCGTACTCCGTGTCGCTGGCCGAGTGGATGCCGACGTAGCCGCCGCCATCCTCGATGAAGCGCTCGAAGGCCTGCTGCTGCGCCGCGTCGAGCACGTCGCCGGTCGTGTTCAGGAAGACGACCACGCGAAACCGCGCGAGATTGGTGGGCGTGAAGGCCGCAGCGTCTTCGGTTGCCTCGACCATGAAGCCGGGTGCGAGCAGGTCCTTCATCGCGGCGACGCCGGTCTCGATGCTGTCGTGGCGGAAGCCAGCCGTCTTCGAGAAGAGCAGCACGCCGGGTGCGTTGGGCACCGATGGCGACTGGGTCGCGACCTGGGATTCCTGCGCTGCGGGCGTTCCCTGCGCTGCGTGACCATGGACCGTGGCGGGGTCAGCCGGCCCTGCAGTCCCTGCAGGGTGCGATGCATCCAGCACCGCTGCGCCGCTTGGCGCGCCGACGACCGCCACGACGAAGCCCACTGCACCGATGACCAGGGACGGGGGCAGCACGACCAAGCATGCCGTCCGAATCGTTCCCCAGGCCCGCGATGCAGCGCCCCACGCGATCCGTGACGTGAAGGCAGCGGCCATGGACGGACGGTACGGGGCGCCCCGGCGCGCATGGGGCTGCTGCAAGGTTGTCCACAGGAAGGCGCTCGATCGCATCACGGCGCAGCCATCGTGGTGACCGCCGTGACCCGGGGATCCTGAACGAGTTCGGCGAGCCGAGCAGGCTGCACGCGACCGACCACCACGCGCGCCGCTTCGTTGACGCTCGCCTGCGCGAACTGGCCCGCCAGGGCAGCGATCGCGCTCTTCTCGGTCACGGCCATCGAGACCCAGACCGAACCATCGGGGCCCGTGCCCGACGATGCGGCCGGTGCTGCGCCGAGCAGCGCCGTGCGGAAGAGATCGGCACCAAGCTGGTCCCATGCCCGCTCGAGTTCGGTGGCGCTGAGCGGTCGGGCGATGCGCGCGCGCATGGCGGTGATCGCCTGGACGGCCTCGGTCGGCACCAGTTCCCGGTCGATGCCACCGGTGGCGGTCATCGCCGAACGACGTGTCCGCAGGGCGCGGTCGATCATCTCGTGCAGGCTCGGCCAGGCCTCGATCCTGAGGAGGCCATCCTGTGCTGACCAGGCGGCACTGCGACCACCTTGGTCGGTCCAGAGTTCGCGACCCGTGAGCGTCTGCAGGTTGCGGATCAAGCGATCGGTCGCCTGCGTGACGATGGCTGGCTCGGCACCCACACCCACGAGATCACGCACGTCATACAGCACGGTGACGGGATCCTCGATCGGTGCGACCGCCGGAAGGGGATCGCGGGCATCACCGAGTGCGGTCGTTGGTGCATCGTGCATTGCTTCGGCTTGCGCATCCTGCCCACGACTGAGCGACTCTGCTTCCCGCACCTCGGCGCGACCCGCCGGTGCGAGCTCACGCATGGATGAGTTGCTCGCGGCCCCCGAGGCCGGACGCGTCGATTGGGGCGGTGCCGCGTTCGCAGGCTTGGCTGGTCGAGATGCCATCGACCCAAGCTTGCCCTTGGATCCACCACCGAATCCTCCGCCACCCACCATGCCGCCGGAACCACCATCGGCATCACCACCACCGAGGCGCCGAGTGCGCAGCACGGAATCCTTGCGTCCTCCACCGGCACCACCAGCCGGATCGCCAGGTGTGGCCACTGGCGCCGGAGCCGTCGATGGAACAACCGCTTCACCCAGGTTGGGAACCCCCATGGTGTCTTGAGGTGCAGCACCTGCCACGATCGCCGTGCCGATGGAAGGCTGCGCGAGGACATCGCCGGTCTGGGCAGCTTCGCCACCGCCGCCGTAGACGGGGCGCGACTGGTCCTGCACCATGGGCACCGGACCACCACGCCACTCACCGAAGAAGCCTTCGAATCGAGTGCCTTGCGGCAACTCGATCGGCACCGGGACGAGCAGCGCGCGACCGCCCACGGTCACCCGCGCCTTCTCGATCGCCACGAAGCTCGTGAAGGGCGTCATGACCTGCCAGCCTTCGCCGAGGCTCGTGACGCGGCGACGGAGGTCGGCAGGCACGGAGCCCTGCTCGAGTTCCTTGAGGACGGGCGCGAGCGCATCGTCGACCTGACTGCGCGCCCACAGCGATGGCAGCATGTCGGCTGCGTTGCCGGAGCCGGGTCCGGACAGCTGCACGGGAATGCGACGCTCCCACGGGCCCGCGCCGGTCCGGCCACGCACCACGACGGTGCCGGAGCCGGCCGCGGCGTACCGCGCGTGGATGACCAGCGGCTTGACATCGAAGAGATCGGGGATGAGGGACGGCGTGACGGCCGTCGCCTCGAATCCCTCGAACGCGATCTGCACATCCGCGAGCACCGGCGTCTGGATGCGCTTGGTGAACCGTGCGACCGCCTCGTCGGCGCTCTCGGCGAGCGTGACGATCTCGCTCTCGCCGCGGCCGGCGCGAGCCATCTCGTCGATGAGCCAACGGTTGACGCTGTTGCCGATGCCGAAGCTGAAGACACGGGTCGTGCCGGCGTTGGCGCGGATGGCGGCCACGATGCCCCGGTCATTGCCGACGAAGGCATCGGTCAGGAACATGCAGATCCGCATGGGCGATGAAGGGGTGGTCGGTGCGAACCCGGCCTCGCGGACCTGGAGCACGCGCTCGCCGCCCACCGTCGCCCAGGCACCGGACATCGAGAACGTGACGCCTTCGGGCTTGAGCACGCTGGGCAGCTCGACGGGGCTCGTGAACGGGAACGACACCTGCGGCGTGGCTTGGATGCACGGGCGACCGTTGAGCTGCACGATCGAGGTGCACGGCACGAGCACGCGCACCTCGCGACCATCGGCCGGGAGATCGACGAGTGCCGTCGGCGTGAGCCCCGCTCCGGCGCGCTGGACCAGGGCGGCCTCGATCGCCTTCATCATCTCGGTGCCGCCGCCGCCGCGTTGCCCACCGATGAACGCCTGCGCCTGCGCCACCGTCGAGGCATCGGCCGGCCGGGGTTCCGGCCAGAGCACATGCGTGTCACCGGCGAAGGTGATCACGTTGAACGTGTCGACCGGGCGCATCGCACCGATCGCCTTCGACATGAGCTCCTTGGCCTTCTCCATGGGGAACCCGCTCATGCTGCCGCTGGTGTCAAGGACGAAGATGAGTTCGCGCGCGGGAACCTCGGCGGGGGCGACGGCTGCCGGCGGCGCAACGACGAGCGTGAGATAGCCACCCTCGATCGGTGCGGGCACGCTCGTTGGATCGAAGCTCGTGCCCATGCCCGTCGGTGGCGTGCGCGTGGACCAGTGGGAGTTCGTGGCTTCCAGGATCGCATCATCCTTCACCGACCAGGAGAGGATGAAGTCGCGGTTGGGAAGCTCGCTGCCGTTGGCCAACTCGACCGCTCGGCGCGATGCGGTGCCGCCGCCGCTGCGCTCGCGGATCGGATGCAGTTCGCTGCCCATCGACGTGATCGGGATGCCACCGGTGTCGACGGTCACCGCGATGGAGAGATCGTGCCCGGCGCGCGTGCCCGGCGGCACGGGCATCGGCGTGATGCGATCGGCATCGGGCACGACGGTGGTCGGGTCGGAGAACGGCGCGCCCGGCCGCGCACGCGGCAGGCAGAACCAGCGGCCATTCACCCAGCCGGTGCCGTCGTCGAAGATCATGCAGCGTTCACGGCTGCCGTTGCCGTAGTGCACGGTGAAGCTGCAGGTCGACGCGCCCTCGCGCTTGGCCATCGCTGCCGGCGCGGCCATCGGCACGGCACCTCCAAGCGCGCTGGCCAGGCGTTCAGGCGAGGGGATCCAGGCAGGGGGCTCACCGTCGAGCACGGCGGATGCAGCCGGTGCCAGCAGCACCACGCCAAGGCGCGGCGCACAGCCCGCAGGCATCGTGTTCGCTGCGGGCGCGGCGCCCGGGATGTAGCGCGGCCCCACCACGGTCGGATACTCGAACGAGTACCGGCCATCCTTGGCGACCAGCGTCTCGACGTACGAGATCTCGATGTCCACGCGTGCGCCCGGCTCGATATTGGCCACGCTCTGCGTGAAGATGTTCGGACGCTCCTGTTCAAGCAGGCTCGCCACGTAACCCTGCTCACGCGCGGCCTCGTACATGGCGCGGGCGATCGAGCGCTCACGGACCTCGCCGACCACCACGCGCTCGCCGTCCGGCTGCACGATCGTCATCGTCATGCGGTCGACCGCACCACGGTGCGAGAGCGGGAAGGTGTAGACCGCCTCGATCTTCGTGGGATACGTGTTCTGGTACTGCTGCCGCAGCGAGACGCGGGCGAACGGACCCACGACCGAGGCCTGCACATCGGTGTGGCGAAGCGGGCACGGACCGATGAGCTGGCCGTCGGGCGCAAGCGCATCGAGCCGACCGGCCTCCGGCATCATCACGATGCCGCCGGCGAGTGCACTGCGTTCGGTCGCCGTCGTGAAGAGCAGTCCTAGCACGACCACGAGCCCGATGGACGCCGCGATCGAGAGCGGACGGACCCAACGCGGCACGAAGGATGGCCGCAGGCGGGCATCCTCGCGCACCGCATCGAGCAGGCGGTCGCGGTTGGCGCTGGCTGCCGCACGATGACGCTCGTGCCACTCGCGCAGGATCCCATCGAGTGCATCGCGGGGCGGAGCACCGTCGTCGTCATGGGGCGACCGGAACGGGAACGCGGAAGGCGAGCGGAACATCATGGAGTGCCTCCATTCGTGGCAGGGTGCCCAAGCAGATCGGCGAGCCGCCCGCGCGCCTGCGCGAGCAGCTTGTAGAAGGCGCTTCGACCGAGTCCGAGTGCGCTTCGTGCCGCGGCGACCGGGTCGGCTTCGAGGTAGTACAGGTGGATGGCCAGTCGCTCGTCCTCGGGCAGGCGATCGAGCGCACGGTCGAGGCGTGCCAGCGACTCGGCGTGGGCCGCATCCTCACCCGGCGTCGTGGCGCGGGCGCGATCACGCTCGGCGTGGATGGTCATGGCGTGGTCCTCGTGACGCGCGCGGCGGCCGGCACTGCGCCGGCGCTCGCTGCACACGAGCTTCGCGATCGAGTAGAGCCACGAGCGGAACCCGGTGCAGTCGTGGACCTGATGCAGCTTGCGGTGGGCACGGATGAAGGCCTCCTGGCACGCGTCCTCTGCATCGGGAAGGCTGGCGGTGTGCTGTCGGCAGATCGCGAGCGTGACGGCTCCATGGCGATCCACCAGCCGCGCGAAGGCCTCGCGGTCACCAGCCCGATGGGCATCGAGGTCGGTGCAGTCCTCGTTCACCGTGTGGTTCATGGCCGCTCCTTGGGTGCCGTCCGCGGACAACCGGGACATTTCCGGCGATCCTCGTACCGTACCGGGCGCAATAACCGATGATCTTGGCTCCAACGGGCGATTGCGGTCGAATGCCGCTCTGACCCGTTCGTTCACCCACCATGCGCCGTCTGGCTGCCATCCTCCTCGCCCCCACACTGCTCACGCTCACGGCGTGCGAGAGCGGCATGCAGGCGATCGATCGGCAGACCGAGGAGCGCATCCGCCAGGCGAGCGCCGAGATCGGGGAGAAGGCCAACGTCCCGTCGATCCGTGACCGCAAGGCGGACGGCAACCCGAACGCCTACGACGACACCCCGGGACTGCGCTCACCGCCCACGCTCAACCCCGAGGCCTCCGAACTGAACTACACGGCACGTGAGCGCCCGCCGTTCGATCCCAAGAAGGTGATCGCCGATGCCGCCACGCCCACCGCCGGGACGACGGTGGTCAAGCTCGACCTCGCCGGCGCGATCAAGCAGGCCTTCACCGCCAGCGTGGAGTACCGCAACGCCGAGGAGCAGTACCTGCTCGCGTGCCTGTCGCTGCTGCTCGAGACCAACGAGTGGACGCCCCGGATCTTCGACACCATCTCGCCGCAGTTCCAGTCGGTCGACATCTCGGGCGACGACATCCTGAACCCGTCTGGCGGCAGCACGAATGCGCTCGCGCTCGAGCTCGTGAATGAGTTCGAGGTCACGCAGAAGCTCCCGTACGGCGGCCAGGTCAGCGCGAACATCCTCGCGCAGGTGGCCGACAACCTGAGCGATGCGACGATCGCCGGGCAGGACAGCGTCGAGGCGTTCTTCGCACTCGACCTGCCGTTGCTGAAGGGTGCCGGGCTCGTCGCGCAGGAGCCGCTCATCCAGGCCCAGCGCAACACGATCTATGCGTCGCGGGCGTTCGAGGACTTCCGGCGCCGTTTCTACGTGAGCCTGGTGGACGAGTACATGGGCCTCGTCGTGCAGCGCCTGCAGATCAACAACGCCAAGCAGAGCATCCTGCGCTTCAAGGCGATCGTCGACCGCGAGGATGCGCTGGTCGCCAGCGGCCGGCAGGTGCCCTTCCAGGCTGACTTGGCCAAGCAGAACGCGCTCTTTGCGGTCGATCGGCTGGCCACGCAGGAAGAGGCCTTCAAGCTCGCGGTGGACCGGTACAAGGTGCGCATCGGCCTGCCGCCCGACCAGCTGCTCGAGGTCGAGACCGAACTGCTGGACATGAAGCCGCCGGTGATCGACGGCGAACTCGCCGTGCAGATGGCGCTCGACCTGCGGCTGGACCTGCAGAACAGCCGCGACCAGGTCGATGACGTGAAGCGGCTCGTCGAGCTCGCCCGCAACGGCCTGCTGCCGGCGGTGGACCTCGCCGCGCAGATCGACTTCCTGCAGGACCCTGACTTCTTCAACGGCGTGCAGCTCGACGGCTCGTTCGACGACTACACGGTGGGCATCAACATCGAGGTCCCCCTCGACCGCGTCGACGAACGCATCGCGCTGCGCCAGGCCCAACTGCGCCAGGAGCAGGTGCAGCGCACCTACTTCAACACGCGCGACACGGTGAGCGTGCAGGTCCGGCAGGCCACCCGGGCGATCGAGCGAAGCCTGTTCTCGCTCCAGCTCCAGGAGCGCAACATCGGCATCGCCCAGCAGCGCCAGGAGTCGATCGACGCCGCGCCCGACCGCGCCACGCCCCGTGACCGCACCGAGACGGTCGACGCGCTCGTGCGGGCCCTGAATGACCGCGACCGCGCCCGTCGCGAACTGCAGGTGGCGATCCTCAACTACCTCAACTCGACGGGCCAGTTGCGCGTGTCCCAGGATGGCGGACTGATGCCGCCGAGGGGCCTCGACGTCCGTTATCTGCGCACGGCCGAACTCATGCCGAATCCCGTGAATGCCGTTCCGGCCCCCGTGGCGCCCACGCCGCAGCCGGCGGCGACGCCGTCCGTCACGGCCCCCGCGAATTCCTGAACCATCCCGTCGATCGCCGACCTACCCTGCAAGCACATGTCCCTCGACGAGACCCCAACCCGCACGCCTTGGCAGCGCATCCGTGTCGCGAGCTTCGCGATCCTCGGTGTGGCCGCCGTGGCGATCACCGGTGTGCTGCTCGTGGGTCGTCGTGGCGATGACTCGGGCTCGTCGGAGTGGTCCGCTCCGGCCTCCCGCTCGCCGGGTGGTGACCGGGCCACGGCGCGCCAGGGGAGCTTCGACGTCGTGCTGCCGGTCAGCGGCGAACTGGCTGCGCTGCGCAAGATCGAGGTCCGCAACAAGCTCGAGGGCCGCGCGATCATCACGGAGATCGCTCCCGAGGGCAAGCGCGTGGCCGCCGGCGACCTGCTCATCAAGCTCGCCGAGGAAGAGCTCACCACCAAGCTCAAGGACGCCGAGGACAAGCTCAAGACGGCCCAGGGCGAGGTGATCGCCGCCGAGCAGAACCTGTCCATCAAGGAGCAGGAGAAGCAGAGCGAACTCGAGAAGGCCGACGTCGCGGTGCGCATGGCGGACCTGGGCTTCCAGGGTTGGCTCAACGGCGACGTCGTCAAGAAGCGCCAGGAACTGGCCACGGCGCTCGAGACCAACCGCATCGATGCGGAGCGCCTGGCCAAGCGCTTCGACGAGGCCAAGAGCCTGGTCGAGAAGGGCTTCATCAGCCGCGACGACTACGAGAAGGACCGCGTCGCCCTGATCCAGGCCAACGCCAAGGTCAAGCAGGCCGAGATCGACATCAAGGTCTACGACGAGTTCCAGTACCCGCAGGACGAGGCCAAGAAGAAGAGCGATCTCGACCAGGCGCGCGCCGAGCGCGGCCGTACCGAGCAGAAGAAGGATGCGGAGCTGGTGAAGGCGCGCACCGAGCTCGACAGCGCGCGGTTCAAGCAGCAGACCGCCCAGGAACGCCTCGACCAGACCAAGCAGCAGATCGCGTACTGCACGGTCAACGCGCCCAGTGACGGTCTGGTGGTCTATGCCAGCAGCCTCGAATCGGGCGGCTGGGGCCGCGGCAGCGAGACGCCACCGCCGCAGGCGGGCACCGAACTCAAGCCCAACGAGCTCGTCATGATCCTGCCCGACACGAGCGCGATGGTCGCGAACCTCAAGGTGAGCGAGGCGCTGTCGGGCCGCATCAAGCCCGGTCAACGCGTGACGGTCTTCAGCGACGCATCGCCCGGCGTGCCCATCTCGGGCGATGTGCTCGGGGTGAGCGTGCTGGCCGAGAGCGGTGGTTGGCGCGATCCGAACCGCCGCGACTACACGGTGCGGGTGGCGCTCGAACAGCGCGAGGACCTCGCGCTCAAGCCGAGCATGCGGTGCAAGGCGCAGATCCTGCTCGATGAGGTGCGCGAGGCGCTGAGCGTGCCGGTGCAGGCGGTCTTCCGCAAGGGCCGTGCGAGCTTCGTCTACATCCCGGACGGCGGCGGCTATGCGCAGAAGCTCGTGCGCGTCGGTCGCACGAGTGAGGTCGACGCCGAGATCGTCGATGGCTTGGCCGCCGGTGACGTGGTGCTGCTGCGCGAGCCGCGTGCAGACGAGATCACCAGCCAACTCTCACCGGAATCGATCAATCCCCCGGCAGCCGACAGCCGCGAGGCGCGTGCCGGGTCCGCAGGCGAAGGCGCAGGCGGCGGTGCAGGCCGACCCGGGCGACCGGGCAAGCCGGAAGTGACCGTGCCTGCGGCGACGCCGGCCGCCGATGCGGCCGGTGCCAAGCCGGGCGAGTGAACATCACGCGGTGATCACCGACCCGTGCCGACCGGCAAGGTCAGGACCGGGCCGGCCTGGTTGTCGCCGGTGACCTGCAGGTCGTACATGTCGCGGACCATCGCGAAGAGGATCTTCGAGGTGTAGTCGTTGCGGTCGATCCAGTACCAGTATCGGCCGTCATGCGCGCTGACGAGCGGATCGCTCGGCGTGCGTTCGCTGCATCGCACTCGGAAGACGGCGGGCACGTAGGGGGACAGGTCGTCGAAGGCCTCGACCTGCGCCATGCGTGCATAGAGCTCGTCCTCGGTGTCGACATCAGGCGTCGGCGGCGGCGTGTCGGGGCTCGCGTCGACGCCCATCGACAGCAGCTGCAGCGTCGCGACGAACGACCGGGTACGCATCGACAGCGTGTCGCCCGGCCAGAGGTCCTCGGAGGCCACGAGTCGGTAGCTGCCGGGCTTCGCCGGGATGTTCAGCATGCGGGCGAGCTCGATGCCCTCGGGCAACCCTTCGATGCCGTCGTACAGCGTCATCACCGGAACCCGCTCGATCGTCCGGTAGTCGAACAGGCCGTCATCGCGCTTGAAGAAGAAGCCTCCGCGCTGGCTCGCCGACATCACGCGATCGATGGTCACGTCGGCGGCGGCGAGCGGATCGGGGTTCCAGGTGACGGCTTCGGGGACCTGGCTGAGCGACAGCATATGGCGGTTGCCCAGGAGGTCGATGAGCTGCAGCATGCGACCGAAGTCGCCGCCCTCGATCACGATGCCCCGGTTGCTCGTCACGTCGAACCCCTGCACGTTGCCGAGCTTCTCCAGTGCCACCAGCGCGACCAGTTCGGTCGGCCAACCCGCCGAGACCAGCCGCTCGACCGTCGAGACCGGGATCGGCGACATGAGTTCGCGCGCCAGGCGTTCGCCCTGCTGCGGCAGGAAGGTGATGTTTGGGGTGTAGCTGAAGTTCAGGCTGCCGGCCGTCGCACCGGCCACGAGTCCATCGGCGGGGATGGTCACGCCGCCGGTCGTCCCGGCTCCGACGGTCGACTGCACGTTGATCAGGCTGACGGTCATCCACTGCGTGGGCCGCCGCTGCGACATGCGCACGATGTTCAGGAGCATCTGCCGGTCCATCGCCTCGGCGACCGAGGCGTTGAACGCGACGTGGTTGTCCTCGAGCACGGCGGAACCCCAGCGCGCGCAGCCGGTCGCTGCCGTCAGCGCAAGGATGCAGGCGAGCGGGGCGAGTCGGGCTGGCGCCGTGGCACGGTTCGTCATGCCGCGAGGCTAGCGCAGCGGTCGCGCGGCGTCAGTCGGGGCAGGGTTTCGACGCCACCCACCCCTCACGCCATCGCCGGCATCCAGACCGTCTTGCACTCGGTGACGCCGCGGAAGACCGCGGGGGAGCGCCAGCGCGCGTCGGTGAAGTCGCTGTCGGGGTCCACGACCTGCACGCGCTTCATGTTCTCGGCGACGCCTTCCTTGAGTGCCGTCGCACGCTTGCCAGACGCGGCGGCCACGATCGCATCGATGTCGCGGTGGCCAGCCATCGCCGGCGCAAGCTCGCCGTGGTCGCCGGTCAGCACGTTGCACACGCCGCCGGGCAGGTCGCTCGTCGCGAACGCTTCGGCCAGCACGAGCGCGGGGATCGGATGGCGCTCGCTCGCCACGAGCACCACGGCGTTGCCCGCCGCCAGCGCCGGGCACGCCAAGGCAAGTGCGCCGAGCAAGGGTGACGCATCCGGTGCCAGCACCGCCACCACGCCCGTGGGCTCGATGCCCGAGAAGGTGTAGAACGGCCCGGCCACGGGATTCTGCGATCCGAGCACGATCGCGATCTTGTCGGTCCACCCTGCGAAGCAGACCACATGCTCGATCGCCGCATCGACCTCGTCACGGGCCTTGCGCGGCGTGATGCGTGCGGTCGCGCGGATCGCATCGACGAATTCACCGTGGCGCGCCTGCATCATCTCGGCGAGCCGATGGAGGACCTGCCCGCGCAGGTACGCGGTCGATGCGGCCCATTTCACCTGCGCCGCGCGTGCGGACTCGACCGCATCACGAAGGTCCTTGCGGCTGGCCTTGCACAGGTGGTGCACGGTGCCCCCGGCGACGGCCTTGATGGTGCGACCGCTCTCGGTGCGCGGGAAGGCGCCGCCGATGAAGAGTTTCCAGGTCTTGGTGACGGTGGCTGGCATGGTCATGGTCCTTGGTCGTGGTGCATCGAGCGGTCGTGACGGCTCAGGCCAGGTACGCGGCCAGGCCGGCTCGACCGCCCTCGCGGCCGAAGCCCGATTCCTTGAACCCGCCGAAGGGGCTCGTTGCATCGAACTGGTTGAAGGTGTTGAGCCAGACGACGCCGGCCTTGACGCCCGCCGCCACCTCGTAAGCCTTGCTTGCACGGCTCGTCCAGATGCCGGCGCTGAGGCCGTAGTTCGTGTCGTTCGCGCGCGCGATCGCCTCGTCGGGTGTGCGGAAGGTGAGCACGGTGAGCACGGGGCCGAAGATCTCCTCACGCGCGATCGTGTGCGCGGGTTGCACACCACGGAAGAGCGTGGGCGCGATGAAGTGGCCCGCATCGGGCAGCGCGCCATCGAAGCAGACGATCCGGTCCGCGCCCTCGCGCACGCCGCACTCGATGTAGCGGTTCACGCGCTCGAGCTGTTCACGGCTGTTGATCGCCCCGACGTCGGTGTTCTTGTCCAGCGGGTCACCCACGCGCAGGCTGCGCATGCGGTGCGTGAGCCGGCCGATCACCTCGTCGACCACGCTCTCCTCGACGAGCAGGCGGCTTCCCGCGCAGCAGACCTGGCCCTGGTTGAACCAGATGCCGTTCACGATGCCCTCGATCGCCTGGTCCATCGGTGCGTCGGCGAAGATGATGTTCGGGCTCTTGCCGCCGAGCTCAAGCGTGAGACGCTTGTCGGTGCCGGCACAGGCCTTCGCGATGCGCTTGCCGACCTCGGTGCTGCCCGTGAAGGCGACCTTCTGCACGCCCGGGTGCTCGACGAGCATGCGGCCGGTCTCGCCCGCGCCCGTGACGATGTTGACGACGCCGGGCGGAAGGTCGACCTCCTGCAGGATCTCGGCCAGGCGCAGCGCCGTGAGCGGCGTGGTCTCGGCCGGCTTCAGCACGACGGTGTTGCCGCAGGCAAGCGCCGGCGCGATCTTCCAGGCAGCCATGAGCAGCGGGAAGTTCCAGGGGATCACCTGCGCGCAGACGCCGATCGGCCGCGGCTCGATGCCCGGCACCGCGTACTGCAGCTTGTCGCACCAGCCCGCATGGTGGAAGAAGTGCTGCGCCACCAGCGGCACATCGACGTCACGCGTTTCCTTGATGGGCTTGCCGTTGTCCATCGACTCGAGCACGGCGAGTTCGCGTGCGCGCTCCTGGATCCGGCGCGCGATGCGGAAGAGGTACCCGGCGCGCTCGGCAGGGCGGGTCCGGCTCCAGGTCTTGAACGCCTTCGTGGCAGCCTTGACGGCGGCGTCGACATCGGCCTTGCCGGCCTCGGCGACCTTGGACAACCGGCGCTCCGTGGCGGGGTTCTCGGTCTCGAAGTGCTTGCGCGAGCGCGGATCCACGAAGCGACCACCGATAAACAGCCCGTGTTCGGCCTGGATCTCGACCGGGAAGGTCTCGGGGGCGGGGGCGTAGGACCAGTCGATCGCCTGAGCTGGCTGCATGGGGGCATTATGACCGCACGGGTTGAATCGGGCGGTCGCGGCCGACGAATCGCAGGGCATGAATCGAGCCATCCAGATCGTGCTGTCCGTCGTGTCGACCGGCCTGTGCGCCATCGCCTGTGCCACCGATGGATCGCGGTCCACGCCATCGCCGACGGCCATGGGTGATGACGCCGCCGACAAGGCCGCAGCCCAAGCGGCGCTCGAGCGTTCCTGGGCCGCCAAGGAGATCACGGCGCCCGCCGAAGCCCCGAAGACCGGGAGCACCACCCGTGTCGGCGGTGACCTGAAGGTCGAGTCCAACCTTGACGGAGAAACCTGGCGCAGCGGCCGTTGCCTGATCGAGGCGCCGCTGCCGGAGGGCTACCCCGCACCGACTCCGCCCGGCGCCATCGAACTGAAGACCTACCCGATCGTCCGTCGCGCCGAGGTGAGTGCCCGCGGCAGCACGATGGTCGGGATGAACTTCGCGTTCTGGCCGCTCTTCAACCACATCAAGAGCCGCGACATCGCCATGACGAGCCCCGTCGAGATGGATTACCGCGGCATGGAAGCTGACGGCAATCCGTACCAGCTCGATGAGTCCAAGGGTGAGTGGACGATGAGCTTCCTCTACCGCCAGCGCGAGCAGGGGCCCGAGGGCAAGGATGGCCGCGTGGTCGTGCGTGACAACGCGCAGGTCACCGTGCTGTCGGTCGGCGTGATGGGCCCGTACGGCATCGGTCGCGTGAACGAGGGTCTCCCCATGCTCGAAGCCTGGCTCAAGGCCCACCCCGAATGGGAGCGTGCGGGCGATGTGCGTGCCTTCAGTTACAACGGCCCGCAGGTGCGCAACGCAACGAAGTGGAGCGAAGTGCAGTTGCCGGTGAAGCGCGTGGCACAACCGGCATCGGACCCCTCATCGACGAAGTGAGGTCAAGGCGGGCCAACCGTGCCGTCACGCGGCCCGTGAACGGGATCGGCACGCCACGGCCAGCACCGCGCCGATCACGATCATCGCCACGGAGATGAGCATCGGGCTCGTGAGGCCCAGAAGCGTGTTCACACCCGCATCAGGCTCTCGGAACTGCTCGGTGATGAAGCGCAGCAGGCCGTAGGCGACGAGGAACGACGCGGTCGCCACGCCCGGCGCCGGTCGACGCAGCCAGACGATCCACACCACGAGGGCGAGCACCGGACCATCGGTGAACGCCTGGAAGAAATTGCTCGGCCAGAATGCAGTCAGCAGCGGCTCCAGCGCCGCTTGGACCTTGGCATCACCGGCATAGGCGGCGGCCACGACCGCTTGCTGCAGGTCATCGCCCGCATGGACCAGTGGCCTCAGTGGCTCCAGCCGCGAGGGATCGAAGCTCGGCTCGAAGACTTCGCGCGGATACTTCACGCTCCACCATGGCGCCGATGCCTGCAGGTCCTGCGGCAGCGGTCGGCCCCACAGCTCACCATTGATCCAGTTGGCCATGCGACCGAGGCACAGCCCCGGCGGCGCACTGATGCAGCACAGATCAAGCAGCGTTCGGAATGATGCTCCGGACCGGCGCGCGAACCGCCAGCAGACCACCAGGAGCCCGGCCATCCCGCCGTGGCTCGACAGTCCGCCCTTGTGCACGGCGAGCAATTCCCAGAACGGGAACGACGGCGTGAAGGTGGTGAAGAGCACGCGATCGTAGATGAGCGCATGCCCCAGTCGGGCGCCGACCACGACGCCGATGACGACCTCGGTGATGAAGTCATCGACCTGGCGCTGCGTGAGCCCGGCTCGGCCCCGCCTGGCCACCGCCCGCATGATCATCCAGGCGCACAGGAGCCCCGATGCGTAGAGCAGCCCGTACCAGCGCAGCCCGAACGAGGGCGTGAACTGCACGATGAACGGATCGAGCGTGTGGAGGATGGCGGCGAGGGTGGGCATGCCGTGTCATGGCAGTATCGCGCAGGATCACGATGCCTGCCGAGCGACGCTTGAAGCACCCGGAAGGGGCTCGGTGAGCCTCGACCACGAATCGATGACCACCCCGCCGAATTTTCCGCGGCTTTCCAGGAAGGCGCCGACGCCATCGTTAGGATCGACGCGACCGCCATGCCACCCATCCACGACAACCCCTTCGGGCCATGCACGCCGACCATGCTGCGTGAGCAGGTGGAGCGACTCCGCGCCGGCCACGACCTGAGCCAAGAGCAGGCTCATGCCGCCTTCACGCTCATCATGCAAGGGGGGTGCCCTGATGGCGAGATCGCCGAGCTGCTGCTGCTGCTGGCGGCGCGAACACCTTCAGTCGATGAGATCGTGGGTGCAGCGCTGGCCATGCGCGCCGTCTCCAGCACGGTGCACAGCGGGCTTCCGCCGGAGTCGATCCTGGACACCGCCGGCACCGGTGGCACGCCCAAGTCCTTCAACGCCAGTACGGGCGCGGCACTCCTGGCGGCGGCCTGTGGCGTGCACTCCGCCAAGCATGGCAACCGCAGCCGAACGGGTCGCGGCAGTGCCGAGGTGCTGCAGGCCCTCGGATTCAACCTGTCTTGCTCGCGCATCACGCAAGCGGACATGCTGCAGCAGGTCCGTTTCTGCTTCTGCTTCGCGGTCGAGCATCACCCGGCGGCGCGACATGCCGTCGCGGCACGCCGCGCATTACCCTTTCCAACGCTCTTCAACCTCGTCGGGCCGCTCACCAATCCCGCCGGTGCGCTGCGCCAGATGATCGGGGTCTGGCACCCCATGTTCATGCGGCCCATGGCGCAGGCGCTCGAGCGGCTTGGTGTCGAGCATGCCGTGGTGCTGCACAGCCGCGACGGACTCGATGAAATCTCGATCGGGGCACCCACCGATGTCATCGAGGTCGGGCCGGAGGGGCTTCGTGAATGGGTCGTCGATCCGGCCGCGCTCGGCATCGATCCGGTTGATCCGCTCACCCTGGCGCCGACCTCGCTGGAGCAGGCGGCTGATGTGCTCCACTCGCTGTTGGTCGGCCAGCGCACCGATGCCTGTCACGACATGCTCGCCTTGAACGCGGCCATGGCGCTGCGTGTGGGTGGTGCCGCGCGTGACCTGCGCGAGGGGCTCGACATGGCACGGCGTGCATTGCAGCAGGGGGGCGGCGCGCATGTCCTGGCCAGGGCGTGCGAACTCTCGAAGGGTTGATGCTCCGGCCCCTGGTGGGGTTCATCGCGTTTCGCCGTCCGTGGTGCTGCCCGCGGCGGCTGTGTCGTTGGCCGCAGGAACCATGGTGGCGTTGGGCACGGACCACCATGCATGGCTGGCTGCACCCGTGTTGGATGGTTGGGGTGGCGCGTTGCCTGCATGCACCGCGATCATCGTGTCGCTGGCCATGGGCTGCGTGGCCTGCCTGCCGATCACCCGCGGTGTGCTGTTCCTGGTGCTGGTGGCGTGTGCAAGCCTTGGCCTCGTGTTGGGCACGAGCGATGCACGAGCCTGGCATGCCTGCATGGTGTCACTCGGGTCCACCCATCCCGATGCGCGAACCCTCGTGTCGCTGACCGCCACCGTCGTGACCGCACCCGAACCCGCGCGGCTGGCTGACCCGATCATGGAGCCTCTGGCTGCCGATCGCCGTGCCGTGCGGTTCACCCTCGGTTCGATCTCGGGCATGGATGGCGCGCCCTGGCCGGATCACGCCACGATCAACGCGCGCATCGCCGCATCCCACTCGGACCTGGCCATCGGCGACCGTGTCGTGGCCAATGGGTGGATGTCCCCGATGCGGCCCTCGACGAATCCCGGCGGCTACGACATGTCGCGCTGGGCACGTTCGCGCTTCGTGCTCGGTTCGCTGTTCATCGAGTCCAACGAGCTGGTCACGCGCGTGGCCCACGAGCCTCGGCCGATCGAACGGTGGAAGCACCACCTGGTCGCACGTCTGGAGTCGATCGTCGCCGACATGGCTCCGGAGTTCGCCGCGCTCTGCGTGGCCATGACGCTCGGACCCACCAGCCCACCGATGGATGACATCGCCTCGGATTGCCAGGTCACCGGCATGACCCATGTCCTGGCCCTGAGTGGCTTCAACGTCGGCCTGTTGCTGGCGCTCGCTGGGCGTGTGCTCGCGCTCACGCCGTGCCGCGGTGTGGCGCGTGCCGGTGTGATGGTGGCGTGTGCCATGCTCTTCCTGTTCAGCGCTTCCGCGGGAATCAGCGCCGATCGAGCCGCCATCGCTGCCATGCTCGCCTCCGGCATGGCTGGGACCGCCCGAGGGGTTCGGGCCTGGCATGCAGCCTCGATCGTCGTGATCGTCGTGGTGGTCGGTGCGCCGTCGGCAATGCTGGACATCGGCTTCCAGCTCAGCGTGATCGTGGCGGCGGCGCTTGCCGCCTGGGCCAGCCGCGCACCACAGATCGCCAACCGTTGGGCCGATCGACTGCTGGTCCACCGATCGCCACGTGGACCATCTGGATCCTCTCGATCGCCTGGCTCACCTGGTTCATGGCATGCTCGCCTGCGCTCGGTCGTCGAGGCCGGATTCGCGGGGCTGATCGTCGGCTCCATCGCATGCTTGGCCAGTACGCCGATCGTCATGCACCACTTTGGATCGATCACACCACTCGTCGTGCCTGGTTCGATCGTGGCGGCGCCACTCTCGGCGTGCATCGTCACCTTGTGCACCATCGCCCTCGTCGTGTCCGCTGCGAGTTCCATGGTCGCCTCATGGATCGTCATCCCAGCGGCCTGGTGCGCTGCGGGCTTCGCCAACCTGGCCGATGGGCTTGCCGCATGGACCGGTGCGTCATGGAGCGTCCAACCGATCCATGGCTGGGCGTGTGGCGCATCACTCGCATGTCTGGTCATGGCCATGCAGCGCCCGCGCGGATCCCACAGGCTTGGTCGTCGCAGGCCGCGGTCGTTCGCTCCGGTCTGGTTCGCGCCACCGCTCATGGCGTTGGTGTGGTGGGCCTGGCCTGAGCGGTTCGACCTCAGGGTGACCATCCTTGATGTCGGCAACGGTTCGGCGTGGGTCGTGGAGCATGGCGACACCGTGGCCCTGGTCGACGGCGGCAGTCTTGACGTGCCTGATGTCGGAGCACGCACGATCGTGCCGGCGCTGCGGGCACTGGGCATCAGCGGCCTGACCACGATCTCACTCTCGCACGCCGATCTGGATCATCTCAACGGACTGCCGGCGGTGATCGAGCGCCTGCCGGTGGACTGTTTCGTGACCACGCCGTGCGTGATCGAGGGCGCATGCCCGGGCACGCCATCGGGCCGCGCTCTCGACGCTGCATGGCAGGCTGGGTGCCGCGTGATGGGACTCGAGGCCCAGGATGCACTCGAGTTGGACGGTGGTTCGTGGTCCGTGCTGCACCCCCATCATGGGGTGGCACCCTTTCCCCGCAATGAATCGAGCCTGGTCTGGATGATCCATGCCCGTGGAGGATCGTTGCTGCTCACGGGCGACATCGAGGAAGATGGATCACGGCGGGTCCGTGCGGGCATCGATGGTGCCATCCGCAAGGAGAACACCCTGTTGATGGAGCTTCCGCACCATGGGAGCTTCAGGCCCGGCGTGGCCTCGCTGATCGAGCACCTCAAGCCAGCCTGGATCGGTCAGAGCACCGGACCGGCACGGCTCGTGCGGGATCGTTGGGCATGGATCGATGCATCGACGTCACGCAGCGTGACGGCGCGTGATGGTGCCGTGCGGGTCACCATCCGAGATGGAGCCATGACGGTTGAGCGCTGGGAACACGGCTGGGTGGCTGACCGCGGTCCGACACCGGACTAGGGCGCAGCCTTGATGAAGACAAGATCCGCCAGCTCGGTCACGCAACCCACGGGCCCAGCCTTGCCGGGCACCAACTCGAGTTCAACCGTGCCGGGCTTGACCATCACACGCATCGAGCGCACGTCCGAGCGGGCTTCGATCCTGGCCAGTTCAACGCCGGCTTGCCTCACCACCAGCGCATGATCCGCCACGGCGCGCGCGCGATCCGGCACCAGCACCTGGCTCACGAGCACGCCGTCTGCCGCGATCGGCATGGACCACATACCCGGTCCACGCAGCATGACCTGCATCGACCCCAGTCGGCCGGGGCCGGCCGATTCCGTGCTCGGCACGATGCCGGGCAACGTGGACCACGTCGAGGACACGCCCCCTTGTGACGCCGTCGATGGCGCGCCGGTGGATCCGCCCGGCACGGGACCCTGCGTCCTCACCACGAGTCCATCGCGCGACAAGGCCGGCGTGGCCACGCCGAGCACCTGGTCGATGCGCAACCTGAGTTGGAACGGCTTCCCGCTGGATGCAAGCGGAACCTTCAATCGCAGCAGCGTCCCGTCGCGCTCGATCGACTCCGCATCGATGATCGCACCATCGTCGACCCACACCCGCAGGCGATCGGGCATCGCGGGTGCATCGGTGGCCTGCACGAACTGCACACTGGCCACCACGTCGCCGTCGAAGGACCGAAGCACACCGTCGACATCGATCGAGACCGTCGATCCGAACTCCGTCACGAGCCCGTCGACCACGTCGCCGTTGCGCAACGTGACGCGGTCCGCATCCAGCGTGCCCGTGGGCACCTCCACGCCAACGGCCGTCCACGCACGGAGTGCCGAGAGTGGGAGCGTCATGAGCATGGGGCCGGCACGCCAGCGAATCGTGCCGGGCTCGACTGGCTCGGCGGGTTCGGTCGGGTCCAGGCTGCCTGGCCAGCACTGGCCATCGGCCAGCCACACGGCTTGGCTGATGGCGCGCGGTGCCATCGCCAAGGGCCACGCCACCGCGCATCCACGCTCGTTGCCGATCGAGACCCCAGCCGCCGTGCCGATCCAGGGAACCGACAGGGCCTCGGACTCCGTGATGCGCACGATCGAACCATCCTGATGCACGAGGATGGTGGTCCCGAGCGCCAAGCCAGCGCCATCAGGATCGTCGGCATGCGTCACCACGATGCCACCGGGGGCGGTGGAACAGGCCAGCACGAGCATGATGGTGGATCGCGTCATCGCTGGAAGATCGGCAGGTATCGATTGGGCATCTGCATCACGATCAGCGACATCGCCGTCGCGTACGCAGGGCCGTTCTGGTGATCGACCCAGAGTCCATCCCGTTCCTGGGTTGCGATGAATCCATCGCGGGCCTGGGGCCACCATTCACGCCACCACGCACCGCCGGCCAGGTACATGGTCTGGGCGGTGTAGTACGCGCCGTAGTGGAAGTGGGGGGTTCCCATCGGCCCGCCGGCGTTGGTCCCGTCGTTGCGGGCGATGTACGACAACCCGCGCGTGATCGAGTCGCCTTCGTACACGCCGGCATAGAACAGGCTCGCCACACCCGCTGCGCTGCGGGGCCATGCGCTCTGGCCGAGCGCCGTCATGTAGCGGAAGCCACCATCATCGTTCTGGCAGCGCAGGATGTAGTTGATCGCTGCGTCGATCGTCTCGCGCGGGACCTTGATGCCGGCATTGCGCGCGCTCCGCAGCGCCATGACCTGGCAGATCGTCACGCTGACGTCGGCATCGTTGGGCACGGGGTTGTACCGCCAGCCACCCTCGGCATTCTGGCTGGCCACGATCAGCTGCACCGCACGGACCAGCGTGTCGCGTACCCGCGTGTCCTGCGGGTTCATGCCGTAGATCTCGCCCAGGAAGAGCGTGCTGAACCCGTGGCCATACATCGGGCCCGCCGTCGCTTCGGCCGCCAACAGTCCGCTCTCGGTCACGTTGCTCAGCACGAACTCCAGTGTCTTGGCCACCTGGTCGCCGTACTCGCCGCGCCCGGGAAGGTGACCGTCTGCCATCAGAGCCAACGCGCACAGGCTTGAGATGCCGCTGTGGCGACCGAAGCGGCCGCGCCCGAACGATCCATCGTCGTTCTGGAGTGCAGCCAGCGCACGAAGTCCGCGATCGACGCTCGAGCGCCAGGCCGGTGTGGTCTCGCCCTGCATCGGGCGGTTCTCCGCACCATCGTCACCAGCGATGGGGGGCGACGGGTCCGCGGGTGCGATGACCGGCGCGGCACGACCTCGTGTGGGAGCCTCGGCACCTGGCGCCGCCGGCGGTGCCACGGGTGCCTGCGCCAACACCACGGACATGAGCATGGTCGTGATCACGGCTTCGACTCCTTGGCAACGCGCTCGTAGTAGCGCTCGGTCCAGGTGCGATAGACGCTGCTCATGCGTTCACGCATGCCTTGCCGCATCTGCTCCCGGACACGGGGAGGAAGCGCACCCCACTCGGCCTCGCCGGCGAGGAAGGCACCAGGATCGAGAGGATCGTCCATCTCGGGGCCCTCACCCTGCTGGTTGCCGGAGGCCGCTCCCTGTTGATCCTTGCCTGCGCGATCCTGTCGATTGTTGCGTGCGTTGGCTCGCCGTTGCGCTTCGCCCTCGTCCGATGCTTGGCCGGACTCGGACTGTTGCCCGGGCTTGGGCTTGCCGGAGCTCGATGAGGACGAGGAACTGGATGACGAGCTGGATTGCTGTTGCTGTTGTTGACGCCGCGACGCTTCATCGATGATCGCATCAAGCCGAGCGAGGATCTCCTCCTGGGTCCGCGCCACGTCGGCGGCATCGGCCGATCGATCGAGCAGTTCGGTCGAACGACGCATGCCCTCGATCGCACGCTCGAAGGTGTCCGCCAGCTTCTGCTCACCCAGATCGCGGTCAAGCCGTGCACGAGCGTCATCCTGTGCGGCGCGCGATCCATCTCCATCGCCATCGATGCCCAGGAGTTCGTCGAGGGTCTTGGCGCGGGGTGGTTCAGGCGTGGTCGGTGCAGTCGGTGCGGCATCCTGAGCGACCGTGATCGCCGACACGAGCACCAAGACGGCACCATGGACCATGAAGGCCATCATGCCATGCTTCACGACGCTGGTCGACGCGTGGTTCATCGAGTGCCCTCGGGTTCAGTGGTTCCTGGGTCCGTGGTTCCCGGGTCCGTGGCTCCGGGCTCGACCGGCGTGATGCGTGGAGCACCACCTTCGGCGTTCATGATGACCTCCCGAAGCCGCCCAGCCATGGCTTCAAGGCGTTCCTGGGCCTGCCGAAGCGCCGGCAGGCTCGATCGATCACCGCCATCCGACATGGCGCGGGCCGTGCGGCGACCGAGCTTCGCCTGGAGATCGCGCAGCAGCTTCAGTTCCGCGATCGGCAGGATCCCATCCTGTTGGCCGCCTCCGCCACCACCGCCGCCGGCGTTGTTCTGTTGATCGCCTTGTTGACGCGCCTCGGCGAAGCGGTCCTTCTCCTTGGATTTGTCGGCGAGCGCACTCGCCAAGCCCGCCAACGTGTCGAGGGTGTCGCGTGCTGCCTCCGTCGCCTCAGCCAACCCACCGGACCGACGGAATGCCTCGGAGGCCCGTGCGCTCGATGCCCCGGCCTGGGCCAGTGCTTCACCGAAGATCTCGCTCTTGGACACCTGCTCATCCGCCATCAACGCACCGATGCCTTCCGCGAGCTCATCCTGCGCCAGGGCCAGGCGTCGACCCTCGATCAGCCTGCGGCGCCCATCGGCCTGTTCGCCGAGTTCCGTGGCGCCCTGCACGATCACGGTCTCCTGCGCTACCAGTGCCTTGCATTGATCCGCGAGACGGGCCTGAGCCTGACGCTGCTCGTCCTGCCGTGCCTCGTTGGCGGCGGCCTGGGTGGCCTCGAGGGCGCGGCGCAGATCCTGTTGCGCGGCTTCGATGGCCTGGTTCACCTCAGCACGACCACCGAGTTCCTGGAGTGCCGCCAACCGGACGAGGGCCTGCTCTTCGTGACCGATCGCCGGGGTGATGAGTCGGATCACCGCATCGAGCTTCCGCTCCATGCGCACGGCCTCATCGAGCGCCGCGTTGGTGTTCCGGCGCAAGCGCTCCACATCCCCGCTGATCGCCTGAGGCGGCAGGGGATCATCCTCACCAAGGTCATCGACCGACTGCATGGCGGCTTCCGCATCGGCGATGAGTTGCTTGAGCCGGTCCGCGAGCTCCTCGGCGATCCGCTTGAGCACCGTGGACTCAAGCTGCTGCGCGGCATCCAGGTCATCCTGCATGCGGGCCAGTGATTCCAAGGCCTGTTGTGCCGAGCGCTGCGCCTGCTGCATCGCGTTGTCCCGCGTCTCTTCGCTGGATTGTTCCACCTTGCCGACGACGCCTTCCTGCTGTGCGCGCGTCGCGGCCTGCTGCATGGCTGCGGCCTGGGCAGGGTCCGATGCTTCGAGTGCCGCGCCCTGTGCCTTGATCGACTCCGCCGCCTCGCGCAGGGCCTGGGCCGTCTCGGCGTCGCGTTGCGCAATCCGGTCGAGTGCAGCACGCTGTCCAGGCGTCAATTCATCGCGCGACTTGCCCTGCACCTGCTCGGCGAGGGCCTTGCGTTCCGCCTGGCTGGCCTGGATCGCCTCGGCCGCGCGAGCCAAGGACTGTGATGCCTCCCACGACTTCGTGTCGCGGTCCAGGAGACGCGCCGCCGCATCAAGGGTGGCCTGTGCCGCGTCCTGCCGCTCGGTGAGACCGGGCGTGCGCCACGACGCCGGATCACCCGCGGTCACCGCCTCGCTGGCGGCCGAGGCGTCGGCGCGGGCTTCGTCAAGCAGGTTGGCTGCTTCATCGAGCAGACGGGACGTCGGTGTGTCGCGATCCTCGTTCATGCGGACGCGATCGGCGAGCGCACGCGCCTGCCTGGCACTGGTCGCCGTGCGTGACGCGATCTCGGCCTGATCGCGCTGGACAGCCTGTCGATCGGTGGACTCCTTGGCACTCGCTTGTCGCTCCTCCAGCCGGAGCACACCTTGGCGCAACGATGCCGTGGCCGCGGCGATCTCCTCGCCGAACTCGCTGCTCGACACCACGCGCAGCCTCCGCGGTGCGCTGCGTGATGGTTCCCGACGCGTGCCGTCCCGCTCGAACGCATCCTCAGCCAGCGCGCTCACCACCACGACATCACCCGGGGCAGCCTCCAGTTCCGCGAGATCGATGATCCCCTCGAGGTCCTGGACCATCGTCCGGTCGACACGCTCCGTGAGCACTCGCTCGGTGCCCTCGTCCGCACCGGCCACGCGTTGTGTGACGATCGCCGAGCGGACCAGGTTGAAGTCATCCTCCGCATGGGCTGCGGCGGGAACCTTCGCGGTCGGCAACACGGTCTGGTCCATCGCCGGCTGGATCAGTTGTGCGATGGGTGGCTGGTCACGGAGCGCGACCAGCCTGAGTGCGAACGGTTCGGTCATGGACACTCCGTCCTCATCGCTGGCCACGACGGCGATCGATCGGTCGCTGACCAAATCCAAGGATGCGGTCCACGCGGTCGGTGTGGCCGTGATCGAGCACGCGGTGCACGGTTCCAGGAGCCCCAGCGCCGAAGCGGTGGTGGTGGGTCCATCGCCGGTGGTGGGCGCCTTGACGGGTCGCGAGAAGGCCAACTCGAGCTCGACCATGCTCCCTTCCACGCACTCATGGAAGCGAACGGGTGATGCACCAACGGGAAGCAGATCGATCGTCGAAGGTCCTTGGCCCGTCAGGTAGGACGGAGGCGTGACACGTAGGTTCGCGCGCACCACCGTGGGGGCCTGCACGCACCGAATGGTGGCCATGGTGGTCGCTGCATCCGAGGTCACGAATCGGTACTCGATCTCACGGGCATCAGTCGGCACATCCTGCATGCGATCGAAGGTCGATCCATCGGATGCACCAAGCCATCCGGATTGCCATGAGCCCCATGAACCACTGGACCCGCTTGATCCGGTCTTGATCCTGAACTCCACCTTCACCCGCTCGCGTGAAGGATCCCCGCGGACCAGTTCCGCCTTCCATGGGAAGGATGTTCCCGTGGCGACGACCGCCCGATCCGTGCGGTCGGCGACCTCCGTGGTGCTCGGCCACTGCGCGTCGCTCCATGGAGCCAGGGATCGGACGATGCCCACACCGACGATCGATGGGAGTGCCGCCAGGGCTCCCGCCCAGAGGACCATGACCAACGCAAGTTGCCGCGCCGGTCGTGACGCCGATCGCATCGACGTGATCGATGCCGGATCGAGTCCACGCATGGCGGTATCGACCTCCTGGCGGAGCGACGGAAGGCCAAGCGCCAGCAGTTCGGTGCGTTCGTCGGTGGGTTGTTCCTCGAACTCCAGAAGCGCCGCAAGTCGGTTGCGCAGTTCCGGATGGCTGCGCTCGATCCGCAGCGCGACATCGATCCGTCGTGGCTTGAACGCCAGGATCCTCCGTGCGCCGATCGCCGCGAAGCCTGCAAGCGCAAGGCACGCCGTGATGCCCTGCACGAGCCGGAATCCGACCGGCAACCGGAAGATCCAGTCGAGTGCCACGAGCACGGCAAGCACGATGAGTGCGTTGCGGACCACACGCGACGCCAGGGCGATCGTGAGTGCAACCCGCGAGCGGATGATCACGCGGTCGATCAGCTGGCGTGGGTCAGGCAAGGCGGACCACCCTTCGCAACGACCACTCGAGGCCACAGACCATGACCAACAGGATCAGTGCCAGCGGACTCGACCAGACGGGAACCCGCTCCACACGCTCCGTGAAGGTGGATCGATCGGGAATCACGCTGGCCAGGTTGGCCAGGTCGGCAGGAGTCAGCAAGCGCCCGCCGGTGGAGGCGCAGAGCGATTCGAGCGTGGTGTGATCCGTCTCGGGCCGGGCGAACTCGTCATCAGGCTCGATCACCCGGACGCGTGCCGTGAGCGTGCCGCCGAAGGCCGCATCGGTCACGGTGATCTCGTGCTCGCCCGCCTGGCGAGGCTGCCAGACACCGGCCAGTCCCACGACCAACGATCCCTTGGTGGCCGCGTCGGTGGAGAGCCGCACTGTGTCCTCGCGCTGAGTCGACCGCGACACGACTGCATCGATCGCATCGGGAAGCCGACGCTGCACGAGTTCATCCTTCACGTCGAGCCGGATCGTGGCGGCCTGACCCACCGTGAGGGTGCTGGGCTCGATCGAGAGTTGGGCGCCGCCACCCGCCGCGGAGAGTCCCGCGCGGGAGAGGTAGCGCACCAACTGGATCCAGAATCGTTCCTGGTACGCCTCACCGATTCCGTTTCGCCAACGCCAGGTCTCGTCGGTCGCGACGTAGATCACGTGTCCTGCGCCGAAACGCATCGAGAGCACCGCGGCGCCGATCGGTTCGGTCGTCGAGCCTGTCGCCGTGGCGAGTACTTCGGTCGTCGGCTTCAGGTCCTCGAAGGGGATCCGTTGCATCCACTGCATGCGCGACCATCCCGGACCGTCCCGGCTCAGTTCGGGTGGCCAGTGGTCCTCACCATCGCCGAGCCGGAGGAGCCCGAGGCCCTTGGCCAGGGAGGTTGGTTCGATCACCACGGGCTCGGGTTGCCGTGGCATCGAGCTCGACAGGCGCATCGGGAAGACGTCCTCGATCGGGGTACCGATCCACTGCATCGGCATGGACCGTTCACCGCCGATCAACAGCAAGCCAGCGCCGCGCTCGGTCACGGCGCGCCGGAGTTCCTCGAGCTGTGCATCACTGAACTGGCTGCCCGCGACATCACCGATCACGAAGAGGTCGTACAGGTCGAATTCCTCGCGCGTGGATGGAATCCGCGTCACCGCCATGTTGCCTTCCTGGGCGAAGTCACGGTCGGCACTGAGCAGCATGATGCTCGATTCCATGGAAGGCTCGCGCACGAGGATGTTCTTGACGTACCGGTACTCCCACCGGGGACCGCCCTCGACCATCAGCACGCGGACCGCACGATCGATGATGCCCATGGTGGCGGTGGCCTCGTTGTTCGTCGGCACCGCATCCTCCGCATCCGTCACGAGCCGAACCCGGAGATCCATCGATTCGCCCGACTCGGTCGTGGTGACCAGGACGTGCGTGGAGGGCTCACCCGCGGGAACGATCGCCCGATCGACCACCGCGCCCGTTGCCGCGTTCACCAACTCCAGCCGCGCAGGTGCATCGCGCAACGGCTGGACCCGGACCACCACCGGCACCTGATCGCGGACGAACGCCCGCGCCGGCGCCTGCACATCCGTGATCGACGCGTCACCGAGCGGCTCGCGCGATCCGAGCGGCACCGCGAACACCGGGACCGATCGGGCCGTCAGTGATCGGATCAACCGTGCGTCGACCGGACGTGTCGACCGGCCGTCGCTCACCAGCACCAGGCCACCGATGGGCCCGCTGCCAGACCGCCGCAGCGAACGGTCGATCGCCAACGGAAGGTCGGTCGTGCGGCCATCAGCGGGTCCCGGTTCCGACGGGCTGATCATCGCCACGTCGCTTGAGAACGAGAACCACTCCGACGGCCGATCCCCGAGCTCGATCGCTTCCAGGCTCGACCGCAACTGCTCGTCGCGGGTCCGCAACGTCCCGCTGCCGTCCTTCCAGTCCGCCAACTGCAGGCTCTTGCTCCGGTCGGCAAGGATCACGATGCGATCCGACTCGCGGCGTTCCTCGACGAACTCGAGGACCGGCCGTGCCACGAGCACCAACACGAGCAGCAGCGCCGCCGCTCGAAGTCCGGTCAGGATGCGGCGCATCCATGGCCGTGGCGTCATGCGCGTGTACGCGAGCCATGACAGCAGCAAGGCTGCACTGATGCCCACGAGCCACATCCAACCGGCCAGCGGCATCTCCCAGCCGAGTCGGATCGATCCTTCGGCGGATGGATCGACCTCGATGCCGAGGAACCATCGGATGACCGGGTGATCGATCATGTCGAGGATGGCTCCGGTACGGAGAACATGCGACCGAGCAGGGTCTCGGCCAGGATGACCACCGCAGCGGCCAGCAACAACCAGACCGACGCACGCGTGGACGAACGGGCCGTGGTGTCCGTCGATGCCTCGACCGCGGGGGTCGTGATCGTCTGGTTGAGCCAGGCCGTCAGGCGGGCAGCATCGTTGCGTTGCGGATCGCACGCGGTGGGATCGACGTTGAGCGCCACCAACGATGGGGATCGCAGCGACTCGGCCGAAGCGCCCTGGGCCTGGATCGCCTGCATGATGCCAGGTTGCACCTCATCACCGACGATCATGCCGGAAGGGTCAACGGTCAACGACGCTTCGCCCGTGGTGGATCCCCTGACCGGGCGAAGTTCGGTCGTCCCCTCGGGCAACCGACCCAGTCCGATCATCACGCTGCCGCCGGCATCCAGGAGCACCTCGCCCTGGCGAATCGTCTCCTGCACGAGCGGCACGAAGATCGGCTTGGTCGCGAGCGTGCTCCAGGAAGGCACCGGCGCCGAGGCCAGCATGACGACCACACCACGCCCACGGGTCGAGAGCACCATCAGGGGCGAGCCGTCATCCATCGTCAGGATGGGCGACAGCGTGGTCGACGGGCCATCGATCACGACCGATCGACTGACCTCGACCGGTGCAACCAGGTCGGTCAACTCCGAGGCGATCAGCTGCGTGATCGGGCTTGCGGGTTGTTGTGGTTGGAGCCGGCGTGGAGGATCGTGTTCCATCACCTCGCGGCGGATCGTGACCCCGGGACCAAGCAGGGCAGCGCACGGATCCTGCCACTCCACGAACGTGTCCTCGGTCGGTGGAACGACCACGAGCAGTGCACCGGACTCGCACGCAGTCGTGCACTCGGCCCAACTCGTGGCGTCGAGCAGTTCGGGCCGGCAGATGATGATGGCCGTGGATCCCTTGAGTGCACCGGTCCGGACCTCGGATGGATCCATGCGTCGATGCGCCAGGCCCATGCCAGCGATGGGTTCGAGCGCCCGTTCGATCCACTGCGCACTCGACCCCTCGTCGACATCGAGCCGTTCCCGGTCGAGCACCAGCACGGGATCGGCCGAAAGCGTCGAGATCGTGGCGGAACGAAGGTCATCCGCCGGCTGGCGATCCGCGGGGATCGATGCCAGCCAACCGTGTTCGGTGACCGAGGGATCGACCACGAGCGTCACGGTCGCCACCGCACGCTGTGATCCCTCGACGAAGACGGCATCGGCCTTGGTGGACCGATCGGTCATCACGTCAGTGACCGTCACGGGAATGCTGCGGCGGGCCTGCTCATGGCTCGGTCGCGTGACCGTCACGTCCACCGTCACGGACCCGGTCGATTGGGGGCCCAGGGTCCGCTGCACCATGGAGACGATCGCGGCCGTTCCCTGATCATCCGATCCGACGTCCCGGATCTCGAGGGTGGCCTTCGTGGCCGGCAGGACCTGTGCTTCGGTGTCGATCGCCCCGCGCGAGAACGGGCTGGCCAGCACGATGCGCCCCGGCATCGTCGTGCGACGGAGTGCATCATCGGCGCGATCGACCGCCTCGCGCACGCGCGAGGGTTCGTTGGTCGGGGCGAGGGTCCCGAGGATGGCCACGGCCCGGTCGGGATCGACGGCCTCGCTCGTGTGCTCGATGGTTCCCGAGGTCGTGAGGACATGCACCAACGAACCGCCCGGCAGGGCGCGGATCGACTCGACGCACGCCCCGCGCGCGGCATCGAACGCTGATTGACCGGGCGTGGCCGGTGATGCCGCCGCCCGCGACGCAACACCGTTGTCGAGCACGATCCCCAGCACGACCGGCTGGTTCAGGGCGATCGTCGACATGGTCGCTGGACGCGCGATCGCCAAGCCGACCAGGAGCAAGAGCAGGCAACGCAGCACCAGCAGCATCCATCGCTCCACGCGCCGTGCACGCTGGCTCTGCTGGACCGCCCGCCGCAGGAGTTCCATGGCCGCCCACTCGATGGGCTTCTGCCGTCGACGGAGGAACAGGTGGATCAGGATCGGCAGCGCCATCGCTGCGGCCCCGGCGACGGCGAGCCACGGACTGATGAAGGTCATCGACGCCCTCCGGCGACCATGCCCTCACGCCGGGACAGCAGCGCCGCCAGGACGGGACCGACCGATTCGTGGGTGTCGAAGACCTGCAGGTCGTAGCCGAACGCACGCGCCTGCCGATCGATCCCCTGCAGATGACGCTGCAGCTCGTCAAGGTAGGCCTTCCTGATGGTGCGCGTGTCCACATCGAGCGCGTCCTCGCCCTCGAGCCCGATGAAGGGCGCCTCGACGTCCAGGTCGAGCGTGAGCTCTCGGCGGTCGAGCATGGCGAGCAGCATGGCATCGTGGCCACGATGACGGAGCCGAGCCAGCGCCGTGCGCAATCCCTCCGGATCACCGAGGAAGTCGCTCAGGATCACGAAGAGCGTTCGGTGCGAGGTCTGCGCAAGCAGTTGGTTGATGCACGCCGCCGGCGAGAACCGGGCCTCGACCGGTTCCGAGGAGAGGCAACGCACGATCGACCGCCACTGGTCGCGGGTCGCGCTCTTGCGCACCGCGCCACGAAGGCCGTCGGCGCCAACCGCCACGCCGACGCGGTCGCGCTGGCTCAGGCAGAGGAAGGCGAGTGCCGCGGCACTGGCCGTGGCGTGGTCGAACTTGGTCCATGCGCCGCGGCGGCGCGTCGCGTCCGTACCGCCCCAACCTTGCTTCACCCCCAGCGTGCCGAACGACATGCTCGCCGATCCGTCGACCAGGATCATCACGTCCAGGTTCGTCTCCTGGCGATACTCCTTGACGTACAGCTTGTCGCTGCGCCCGAAGACCTTCCAGTCGAGGTGACGAATGCTGTCACCGGCCGAGTACTGGCGATGTGCCGCGAACTCCACGGCCATCCCCTGCAGCGGTGACTGGTGCATGCCGTTCATGACGCCATCGGCGACCATCTTCGCGCGGAGCTCGAATGGCGCAAGCTGCGCCAAGGTCTCGGGCGAGAGGTACTGCTCGGCGCGAAGGCCTTGGTTCGCCACGGCTGGGCTCACTGCACCGGGATGGTGCGATCCAGGCCCTTGGCCGTGCTTGGGTCGGTCGACTCGACCGGAACCGAATCGAGCAGCGACGCGATCACGTCATCGCTCGACACGCGGTCGGCCTGCGCGTTGAAGTTGGTCACGATGCGGTGCCGCAACACGGGCAGCGCCACCGCGCGGATGTGGTGGACCATGACGTGCTGGTCGCCATCGAGGAGCGCCTTGGCCTTGGCGGCGAGCACCAGGAACTGGCTGGCTCGGGGCCCTGCGCCCCACGACAGGTAATCCTTGACCATCGACGGTGCCGAGGCGTCGGTGCCGCGGGTCGCGCGGACGATGCGAAGGGCGTAGGAGATCACGTGGTCGGGAACCGGCATCTCGCGGACGATCTCCTGTAAGGCCGTGCAGTCCGCGGCGCTCAGGACCTGCTTGGGTTCCGGTCGCGGGCGACCGGTCGTTCGTCGCACGATCTCCAGCTCCTGGGCCTCGGTCGGGTAGCCGATCCTGATCAGGAACATGAAGCGGTCCAGTTGCGCCTCGGGCAGCGGATAGGTGCCTTCCTGCTCGATGGGGTTCTGCGTGGCCAGCACGAAGAACGGCCTCGGAAGACGGTGGTTGGTGCCTCCCGAGGTCACCTGGCCTTCCTGCATCGCCTCGAGCAGTGCGGCCTGGGTCTTCGGGGGCGTGCGGTTGATCTCGTCCGCCAGCACGATGTTGGCGAAGACCGGTCCGCGCATGAACCGGAGTTCACGGGTCCCGGTCGCCTTGTCCTCCTGGATCACCTCGGTGCCGGTGACGTCGCTGGGCATGAGGTCAGGCGTGAACTGGATGCGCTTGAACTCGAGCGAGAGCGTCTTTGCGAGCGATCCGATGATCAGGGTCTTGGCCAGTCCCGGAACGCCCTCCACGAGCGCGTGACCTCCGCAGAGGACCGCCAGGAGGAGCTGTTGCACGACGTCGTCCTGGCCCACGATGGTGCCGGACAGTTCCTGGCGCAGGGACTCATAGGCGCCCTTCACGGATGCTGATCGCTCCAGCATGGTCGAACCGGTGATGCGCGATGCGGGAGCGTCCATGGTTGGCCTTTCGTCTGGTCCGTCGGGCTCCCGGATGGGATCCGAAGGGGTCGCGAAACTATACTTCGGATGCGGTGTTTTCCGCAGGTTTTCGCGTGCCGGAACTGCCAGAAGTCGAAGCCGTCGCTCGTGAGGTGCGTTCTGCGCTCCTCCGTTCCTCCATCATCGACGTGCATGTGCGCCGATGGGACGTGGTGACGGGTGCTGCCCGCCGCCGCGAACGACTTCTCCTTGGTTCCGGGGTCCGCGAGGTCCTCCGTCGCGGCAAGCAGCTCGCGCTCTGCGGACACGATGACGCCGTCATCGTCGTGCAGCTGGGCATGACCGGTGCCTTCGGCATCGTGGCGGCCTCCGCGCCGATCGAACCTCACACGCACGTGACCTGGCGACTCGATCGATCGCGGGAGCTTCGATTCGTGGATCCTCGACGATTCGGTGGAATCACGTGGCTCAAGGATCGCCACGAACTCGTGGATCGTTGGTCGCGCCTCGGACCCGATGCGCTCGACCTGCACGGTGATTGGTCCGCGCGGGTCGCCGCGAGCCGTCGTGCCATCAAGGCTGCGCTCCTCGACCAGCACGCCGTCGCGGGCGTGGGCAACATCTATGCCGACGAAGCCCTGGCGCTCGCAGGGATCAGGCCGCAGCGTGCGTGCACGCGGGTGGCGCGGCACGAGTTCGACGCCCTTGGCCACGCCATCGGCTCGATCATGCGGTCAGCCATTGCCGGTGGCGGCAGCACCATCCGGACGTATCGACGGCTCAGCGGGGAGACCGGCGCCTTCCAGGCGTCCCTCAGGGTGTACGGCCGAGCGGGCGAACCATGCAGGGTGTGTTCTCGGACCCTTCAATCGGAACTGGTTGCTGGACGAACGACGGTCTGGTGCGACGCGTGTCAGCGTTGACAGGGGTCTCTTCCCTTCCTCTGTGAGAAGAAAAGACATCGTCGTCGTAGAAAGAGTGCTTGACGGATTGTGGATACACCACACCACACCACCACAACCACAAATGGAACAAACACTTACACCAAGTTTCACGTGTGGATGACATGTCGGTCGAGCTGTCGGACCACCAAGAACCCCGTTCGGCTTGCAGCCGTCCAGCCCGAGTCCGATCGAGGCAGCCTGCCGAAGCCGGCCAGGTTGACGGTGCACCCTCGAAGCCCCCGGACACCTTGTCCACGGGTTTCCCAGACGAAGCAGCCCAGGGTCAGACCGTGGTTCTAGGACCCAGAGCGCGCTCGATTTCGTCGACCGCCCGCCCAAGTTCCTGGCAACTGGTGCGCCGTTCCTCGATGGTCCGGATGGCGTGGAGGACGGTGGTGTGGTCGCGACCCCCGAAGTGCCCACCGATTTCCTCGAGGCTGAACCGGGTGTGTCGGCGGGCCAGCCACATGCAGACTTGGCGCGGCAGCGCGATCGACTTGGTCCGCCGGCGCGACATGAGGTCAACGAGCTTGATGTCGTAGTAGCGGGTCACCGCGACGATGATCGCCTGCATGCTCGGCGCGCCCGAACCGGAACCAAGATCGTGCAGCGCTGCCTTGGCGCTGTCGAGCGTGATGGGAATCCCGCTGGCGGCAGCGTGGCCACGCACGCGCGTCAGTGCGCCTTCGAGTTCACGGATGTTCGAATCGATGCGCGCGGCGATGTAGGCAGGCACCTCGTCAGGCAGCTCGATTCCCACGAGCTTGGCCTTCGACTTGATGATCGCCACGCGCGTCTCGAAGCACGGACGCTCCATGCACGCGACGAGGCCGCTCTTGAACCTGCTGACCAGGCGCTCCTCGAGCTCCGGGATGTCCTCAGGCGCCGCATCGCTCGAGAGGACGATCTGCTTGCCGGCCTGGTGCAGCGCGTTGAAGGTGTGGAAGAACTCCTCCTGCGAGTGGTCACGCTTGGACAGGAAGTGGATGTCGTCGATGACCAACACATCCACGTTGCGGAAGCGCAGGCGGAAATCCTGCATGCGCCCGCACTTCACCGACTCATGGAAGAGGTCCATGAAGGTGCTGCAACTGATGTAGCAGAGCTTGGTGGACGGCCGGTTGCGGATGAATGTCTGGCAGATCGCCTGCAGCAGGTGGGTCTTGCCCAGACCGACCCCACCATGGATGAAGAACGGGTTGTAGGCACGCCCGGGCTTCTCGGCGACGGCCAGTGCCGCCGCGTGCGCCAGTCGATTGCCTGGACCGACCACGAAGGTGTCGAAGGAGTAGTCCGGCGAGAGCAGCATCTGCTCGCCGAATCCAGGCATGTCCGCCGTCACCGCATCGGGCGCGGGTTCATGGACGAGTTCCGGGCTCGAACCGACGAAGCGCACCGCGAGCAAGCGCCCGGTCACGGCCTGCGCCGCGTCGGTGAACTGCGTGCCGCACGCCCGCTGCAGGTAGTTCAGCTGCACGGGCTCACCGACGACCAGGCGCAGCACGCCACCGTCGATCCCGCCGAAGCCGATGTCATCGAACCATTGCCGGCACACTTCCGTGTGGTGCTTGCGCAGGTACGCGATGAGTGCAGCCTTCAGGTCATCGTCATGCATGCGCATCGCAGCGGTTCCCATGGGATCCCAGTCCAGTTCGTCGTGTCGAGCGGCATCCCTGCCGGGTTCGCCCGATCCCGGGCGGGGGGCGGAATATAGGTGGCTGCCGCCGGGGGATCAATGCCCCGCGCGACGCATCATGCGGTGCTTGCTTCAGCCGCACCGTCGGAACCATCACGCGCTTCGGATGCTTCCCGATCCTCGTTCACCTGACGCTCATAACGGGACCGCGTGGCGCGATGATCCATGAGGATGTGCGCCCGTCCCTCGCCACCGACCTCGTCAAGCCGCTTGCGTGCATACGAGAGCATCGTGCGGCGCGACAGATGCACGACCACGACGTCGCGTGCCGTCCATGCCTGCAACAGTTCACGGATGTCCTCGACGTGAAGATGCATGCCGGTGGCGGCGCGGCCACGGTGCTCGGGATCGAAGAAGGTGCACTCCGTCACCACGGTCTGTGCCTGGCGGAACTCGTCACGCAACAGGTAGGGGCCCATCTCGGTGTCACCCGTGTAGGCCACCAGGGGAATGTCGATCTGGCGGGTGATTGACTCACCGCGCGCCTTGGCCTCACGCAACGCATCGGCCGGCAGGTCCGCGAACTCGGGCTTGAGCTTGTTGCGCCGTTCGATGACGACGAATCCCAGCGCCGGCACGGTGTGGCGAACCTCGATGGCGCGCAGCCAGATGTTCGGCTTCAGGAGGACTTCCTGGCCATCCTCCATGCCGATCACCTCGTGCGGCGTCTGTTGCCGCTCGAGGTCCACCCAACCCTTCATCATGTTGAGCAGGGGTTGGGCGATGGCGTGGTGGCAATGCACCTTGCCTGCCGGGAGCTTCTGGAAGTACCGCTGGCTGAACCAGTACGGAAGGCCGCCGATGTGGTCCATGTGCGCGTGGGAGAGCGCGATCGAGGGGCACGGCACCAGGACGCGCGGGCAGAAACCGACGTCGAAGGCCACCTCGAGTTCCGGGACATGGACCACGGTCTGCTCGCCCGCCACGCTGAAGCCCTGCACGCGGTGGGGCGGCAGCCAGAGGAACGAAAGCTGACCGTCTTTGGCGGGGGGGTTCGGGATCATGGGGCGGTCCGTGGCGGAAGGATCCATGCTAGCGCGGCGCCGTGTTGGCGTACCCTCTTGCTTGAGCCATGCCCGATGATGGACCCATCACGAGTGACTTTGCCGATGATCCAGACATGGCCATCCTGATCGCCGAGTTCGTCGCGTCGCTGCCCACCCGGGCCCATGCGATCCTTGAGCGCATCGATCAAGGTGCGATCGACCAGGCCCGCGCCATGGCCCACCAGCTCAAGGGTGCCGGTGGTGGGTACGGCTTCCCGTGCATCACCGAGGCAGCCAGGGTGATCGAGCTGGCCATCCGTGAGCAACGCCTGGTCGATGCCCGCACGGCCGCCCGGGCCTTGGTCACCTTGTGCGCGAGGGTCGTTCCATGAACTCCATCGACCCCATGGCCTTCGCGGCCGCCACGGCGCGCCTGCTGGCCATCGACGACAGTGAACTCATCCACCGGCTGCTCAAGTTCCGCCTGCAGCACGAGCGCCTGGAGATCCACGGGGCGATCAACGCCCGCGAAGGCCTCGCGATGGCGCGTGAACTCCAGCCCGACGTCATCCTCCTGGACATCGACATGGAGGACATGAATGGCTTCGACGTGCTGACCACGCTGAAGAACGATCCACTGACCCAGGACATCGCGGTGATCTTCATCAGCGGCACCGAGGAAGCGATGGACAAGGTCCGTGCGCTCGACCAGGGCGCCGTCGATTTCGTCAGCAAGCCGTTCGAGGTCGTCGAACTCAAGGCTCGCGTCCGGACCGCGATCCGGTCGCAGCGGCTCATGAAGATGCTCGCCCAGAAGGCGCAGATCGATGGCCTGACGGGCCTCTGGAACCGGTCCTACATGAATCAGCGCCTGGCGGCCGAGGTCGACGAGGCCCGACGCCACGGCCAGCCGCTCTCGATGATCCTCTGCGACATCGACCGCTTCAAGCACCACAACGACCACTTCGGACATCCGTTCGGCGACCTCGTGATCGAGCGTTTCGCACAGATCCTGTCGAGCGGCCGCAGCTCGGACGTGGCGTGTCGGTACGGCGGCGAGGAGTTCTGCGTGATCCTGCCCTCCACGACGGCGGTCGAGGCCGAGGAGGTCGCCAATCGCTACCGAGAGCAACTCGAACACATCAGCTGGAACGACCATCCCGGACTCGTGGTGACCGCGAGCTTCGGCGTCGCCGAGTTCGGACCCGGCCGCGATACGGCGGAATCGATGCTCAAGGCCGCCGACACGGCGCTCTACCAGGCCAAGCAGGGTGGCCGGAACCGTGTGGCGGTGTCGTCGACGGCGTGAGTCGCGGTGGATCGCGTTGAGTCACGGTGAGTCCCATGGCCACGCACCACGACCAGGCCATCTGCATCCGTCACTGGGATTTCAGCGACACCAGCCAGACCGTCGGCATGTTCTGCCGGACCAGCGGCATCGTTCGCGGCATTGCGAAGGGTGCGCGTCGCGAACGTGGTGCCTTTTCGGGCGGCATGGACCTGCTCACCATGGGCGAACTCTCCTGGATCGAGGCCCGCAGCGGTGACCTCTGCACGCTGACCTCGTGGTTGCCGACGGAATCGTGGCCTGCGCTGCGGACCCTGCCGCGCGCCAACACCGGCGCCTGGTACGTGCTCGAGTGCATCGGCCGGATGCTCGAACCGCACGATCCCCATCCTGAACTGTTCGACGGCGTGATCGAGGCCTTCCATGGATTCAGCCGCGGCGACGTCGAACCCTCGATGGTCAGGTTCCTCTGGGCGCTGCTGGGCGAGACCGGCTTCGGACCCAGGCTGAGCACACCTGCGACCGAGACATGCGCCTTCGATCCAGGCATGGGTTGCGTCGACCACACCAACGAACGCACCTGGACGGTCCGATCGTCGACCCTGGCGGCCATCCAGCGCGCACTCGAAGGCGACCCATCGCTGCCGGCGGCGGACGCACTCCGTGGAGCCACGCTGTTGGCGGCCTGCGTGCGCCACCATCTCCAGCTCGAACCCGGGACGCAGGCCGCGTTCTTCGGACCGATCCCGCAAGGCACACGGCCCGTGCAGCAGCGCGGGACGGACCGGCGACACGACTAGCATCGGCATCATGCGCACGGCCTACAGCGAACACCGCCTGCCCAATGGTCTCACGATCATCGCCGAGATCGATCCCGGTGCCCACACGATGGCCGCCGGGTACTTCGTCAGGACCGGTGGTCGTGACGAGCCGTCGCGGCTCATGGGGGTGAGCCACTTCCTCGAGCACATGATGTTCAAGGGGTCGGCCTCGGTGGTCGCGCAGGACGTGAACCGTCGATTCGACGCCATCGGTGCCGAGCACAACGCCTTCACCACGATCGACATGACGGCGTACCACGCCCATGTGCTTCCCGATCGCCAGTCCGAGGCCATCTCGCTCCTGTCGGACCTGCTCCGTCCGGCCCTCCGCGGCGAGGATTTCGACGAGGAACGCAAGGTGATCCTCGAAGAGATCGCCATGTACGACGACAATCCGTTCTGGCCGCTGTACGAGCGCGCCGCGGAGGCGTTCCACGGCGGCAACCCGCTCGGCCATCGGGTGCTCGGCACCCCGGAATCGATCCAGGCCATGGACGTCGGCAGCATGCGCGACTACTTCACGGCGCGCTACAGCCCCGACAACACCGTGCTTGCCCTTGCGGGCAAGGTCGATCTCGATGCGGCGATCCGGACGGCGGAGGCGGAACTGGGCATGGTCCCGCCGCAATCGCCGCGCAACGATCGCGTGCCGTCGACCCACCGGCGCATGGACTTCACGATCGAGAGCGCCAAGGCCTCGCGACACTATGTCCTCGGTCTGGCGCCCGGCCCATCAGCGTTCGACGAGGATCGCTACGCATGCATGGTCCTGTGCCAGGTGCTCAGCGATTCCGACAGCGGCCGCCTGCACTGGGCCCTGGTCGAACCCGGCCTGGCCGACAGCGCGGACGTCTCGCTGGACATGCACGACGATTGCGGCGACGTGCTCATCAGCGCGACGTGCGATCCCGAGGACGGCGCCGAGGTCGAGTCGATCCTGGTGCGCGAACTCGGGAAGGTCGCGCAGGGCGTGAGCGACGAGGAACTGTCTTCCGTGCGTGCCAAGGTCGCCACCATGGTCACGCTCGCGGGCGAGCGCCCATCGGGCCGCATGCGCCGGCTCGGAGCCAACTGGGCGCACGGGCTTGCATACCGATCGCTCACTGACGAACTTGGTCACATCGAGTCGGTCACCGTCGAAGATGCCCGGCGGGTCGCAGGGCGATTCCCGTTGGTGCCCTGGGTGACGGGCCGCACCCGTCCCGCCCCGGCGTGATCGATCAGAACAGGCGGATGCCCGCCTCGAAGTGGTCGATGCGGCCCTCGCGGTCGTAGCACGCGCGGCTCCACGCCACCATGGCCGGCCGATCGATGGTCGGGGTGTCGGGCAGGCTCAGCCGCACCCGTCCGGTCATGCCTTCGAGCAGCGCACAACTGCTGCGGATGCGCATGCCGCCCTCGGAGATGTCCAACGTCTCGTAGCGCACCTGCTTGTTGGGTTCATGGTGCCACCTCACCAGGACATCGGTGACGATGGCCATGCGGCCGCGATCACGGCGGTCCTCGGCGAGCGCTTGTGCCATGGCCTTGCGGAGACTGCGAAGATCGTCGAAATGTTCAGGCATGTCCTCTCCCTCCGCGCGAACCACGCGCGCGGTCCCACCAACCCAGACGGAACATGGGTTCCGCCCCACCACAAGACAAACCCTGAATGAGGATTCCGGAACGATCCACCACACCGACCAGGGAGAGCCTGATCACGCTGCACCGGCGATCAACGGCCGGTCAACGACGAGGCGTGCTCAACAACGCGGCCTGTTCGTCAGCTCGATAACTGCTTCGCACCAAAGGGCCACTCTCACAGACGCGGAACCCGCGCGCCAAGGCTTGCTCCTTGAACATGCGGAAGCTGTCAGGATGCACCCAGCGGTCGATCGGCAAGTGGTTGCGCGTGGGTTGCAGGTACTGGCCGATCGTGAGGACGTCGCATTCGCATGCAGCGCGGATGTCGTCCATCAACTCGAGCACCTCGTCGTCACGCTCGCCGATGCCGACCATGCAGCCGGTCTTGGTGACCAGGCCGCTCGCCTTCATCTGGCGCAGCACCGCCAGGCTTCGTTCGTACTTCGCCTGCGGCCGCACGGCCGGGTGCATGCGGTGCACCGTCTCCATGTTGTGGCTGATGATCTCGGGCCGCGCATCGCACACCACCTGGATGGCCTTCTCGTCGCCGAGGAAATCACCCACGAGCACTTCGACGCTCATGCCCGGGCACGCCTCATGCACGCGTTCGATGGTCTCGGCCCAGATCGCTGCACCACCATCGGGCAACTCATCACGGTTCACGCTCGTGATGACCACATGCTTCAGCCCCATCAGCGCCAGGCTCGCCGCCACGCGGCGCGGTTCGTCGGCATCGAAGACGGGTGGCTTGCCGGTCTTCACGTTGCAGAAGCCGCAGCTGCGGGTGCACGTGTCACCGAGGATCATGATCGTGGCGCTGCCACGGCTCCAGCACTCACCCATGTTGGGGCAACTGGCCTCCTGGCACACCGTGTGCAGGCGATGTTCATCGATGATCGCCTTGAGGCGGTCGTAGCCCTCGCCGCCGGGAACCTTGGCGCGGAGCCAATCCGGCTTCTTGCCGATCACGCGCTGCTGCACGCCATCCTGGAGGATCTGGTCGGTCAGGCTGAATGCCGATGGACCGACGCTGCGGACCGTGTCACCACCGAGCGGTCGGGGGTGGCGGGCCAGCGTGCGTGCGATCCCTGGATTGATCGGTGCCTCATCCATGATGGACGGATCAGTCTAGGCCGACCGGGTGGCGGATGGAATCACCCCGCCGTCGGCAGGACGCGGGCGCCACGGAGGGTCACCTGGGCGTCGGTTCGCCGCCATGCGCCCTCGCGTTCAACGAGGGGTCGCAGCATGAGGCCGTCCGTGGTCGGTGTGACCTCGAACCTGGTCGTCTGCTCCACGCCCTTCACCTCGAGCATGCCGTCGACCATGGTCCACGTTCCCCGTCGCAGCTTGCCTTCCCGCGTGATGCGGATGCGGCCATCACCCGAGAAGAGCACCGCCTCGGCCTTGAAGAACGAGGCACCTCCATCGACGACGGTCCACGGACCGGGAAGCTGCTTGGTGATGGCCGTGGTGACCACGGGTGGTGGTTCCGGCACCGTTGCACATGACGCCAGGGACAACAGGACCATGGAGATCGATCGCTTCATGCGCGGTCGAGTCTAGGACCTGCGCGAAGCCGGCTCAACATGGCACCGATGGATCGCGCCATGGCGTCGGCCTCCATGCTCGGACCACCCCGCACCGCGGCCTGGACCGGCAGTTGGGGCACGTGCACGAATCCAGCCAGGGTGGACCGCCGCATGTGCTGAAGGACATGCAGGCTTCGGTACATCGTCTCGTTGCAGAGGAACGTGCCGGCGCTCAAGCTCAGCGCAGCAGGGACCGACGCCGCGATGGATGCCTCGACGAGGTCTCGCACCGGCAGCGTGGAGAAGTACGCAGCCGGCCCGCCCTCCACGACGGGATGGTCCCGCAGGACCGTTCCGGTGTTGTCCGCCACACCAGCGTCGCGCAGGTTCACGGCAACGCGTTCCACCATGACCATGCTCGCCTTGGCTGATTCACCCAGATGCATGACGACATCCCAGGATTCCTGCAGCATCGGTTGGACGACCGACCATGCACTGCCCGGCCCCACACCCGTCACGACCGGCAGGACCAAGGTGGTCACCCAGGGCATCGATGCACCGATCGAGCCGACGATCTCCATGGTGGGATTCCGGTCGCTGCCACCGAAGGGCTCGAACGCGGTGACCAGGATCCTCATGCCGCACTCAACCCAAGCCGCGGCATGGGACAACCGAGCGAATCACAGACGGAGCGGACGAGCTCCAGTTCCTGGTCCGTGACGCGCTGGTCGTTCGTGATGCACTCGAGGCAGGCCGACACCAGCAGGCGTCGATCCATGAAGCGCATCGCCGAGCCGATGCGTCCGATGGCCGTGGCGAACGCCTCGAGACCCGGTCGACCCTGGGGAACACCTGGCTTCATCCTGACCAGCACGATCGACGCATTGAAGGCCCGCTCGGCCCGTTCATCCGAACCCGTGCTCGCCGCGAGGGTCCACAGCACGGTGCGGATCTCGGACTCGAGCTCACGCGCACGCAGACGTGGTTCACCGATCGATCGCGCCGTCCACTGTGACTCCACATGGCACCGCAGCGCGTTGATGATCGTCCACTCCTCGAGGCAGACCGACCCATCGGCACGCACGATCTGCTCCCAGGCCTGGCGCATCGACCGATAGGGGCCGGGACCCACCTGGATCAGGCTGGGACAGAGCAGGTCGAACACCTCCCAGCGCGCCCGCGCCTGGAGTGCAAGGATGGCCGGCGCGAACGCAGGGACGTGCCTGGCCCAATCGGCCTGGACGGCAGCGACGATGGCCAGTTGGCGTTCCCGCAGGGACGCTTGCCTCGAGAGCAGCAGGCATGCCACCAGGGCAGGGGCCATCGTCGGATCGCGCACCGCATCCTCGAGCGTCGGAGTGCCCACAGTCGTCACTGGTGGTGGCGGGGCCATGGCCGGGATGACCTTCGCCGACACGGACATCGTGCCGATCGCGCCGACGAGGCCCCGGGCACCCTCCTGCGTGTAGCGGTCGAAGCGTTGGGTGGGATCGGTGGTGGAGGGATCCGGCGCGGTGCCGGTTCCATCCACGATGACGGGCGCCTCCGCCGGCAAGCCTTCGATCCTCCGGATCCGCTCGTCGAGCGGCGGATGGGTCGAGAGCCACCGCTCCGCCGCATTGGCGAAGAAGAAGTGGTTCATGTCGCGAGCGTGCGAGGAGTGGATCGGCGTGCGGGAACCAGCCTTGATCTTGCGGAGTGCACCGGCGATGCCTCGTGGGTTGCGGGTGTATTGCACCGCACTCGCATCGGCCAGGTACTCGCGCTGCCGGCTCATGGCGGCCTGCATCAGCATGCCGAAGAAGGACCCGCCGAAACCCACCACCATGAGGACCAGCCCGGCGAGGATGACGGCGATCCCGATGCCGGCACCGTTGTTCTTGCGGCCACCGGACCGCGCCAGCGCCGGTCCGACGAAGCGCACCAGCACGTAGCCGATGGTCGCGATCGCCATGATGCCCGCGATCGCCGCGGCAGTGCGCGCATTGATGCGCATGTCGGCGTGGAAGACGTGGCTGAACTCATGGGCGATCACGCCCTGCAGCTCATCACGATCCAACTGCTCGATGCATCCACGCGTCACGCCGAGCGCCGCATCGGCATGCGTGGTGCCCGCAGCGAAGGCGTTGATCGACGATTCCTCCAGCACATACACCGGCGGCACCGGCACCCCGCTGGCCAGCGCCATCTCGTCGACCACGTTGAGCAACCGCCGTTCGGCCGGGTCCGTCGTGCGTCGGTCGACCAGTCGTCCGCCGAGCATCTCGGCCACGGCTCCACCGCCACGGGACAGCTGCCAGAGCCGGTTCAGGCTCACGACGAGGATCACCAGCGTGGCCAGGCCCGCCACGGCCCAGGCCCACCCAAGCTCCGGGCGCACCAGGTCATCGACCGACTCGACCGAGGCCGAGCCCTTCGCCTTGACGAGCGCGATCGCCCCGACCAGCAGCAACAGCGATCCCACGGTTCCCATGACGCCGAGCACGAAGAACAGGCCCAACCACCAGGTCGACCGCCGGGCGCGTTCCTGGTGGTCGAAGAAATCCTTCATCGGGCGTCACCCATCGAGACGGCCACGACCTCGCGCTCTTGCGTGGTGGCTTCGAACATCGGCATCTGCCGGAACGCGAACAGCCCGGCGACCAGGTTCATCGGGAAGCTGACGATCTCGGTGTTGAGCGCCTGCACGCTGTCGTTGTAGCCCTGTCGGGCGAACGCGATGCGGTTCTCAGTGTGGACCAGTTCCTCCTGCAACTGCAGGGCGTTCTGGTTCGCCTTGAGGTCCGGGTAGCGCTCCATCACGCCGAACAGGCGGCCGAGTGCCAGGTCGAGCTGGCCACTGGCCGCGGCGAGGGCGCCCAGTCCGGCGACACCGCCGTGCGTCGCACCCTGCGCGCGGCCGAGTCCATCGATCGCGGCTGCGCGGGCCTTGATCACCGCCTCGAGCGTCTGGCGTTCGTGCGCCATGAAGCCCTTCACGGCCTCGACCAGGTTGGGCACCAGGTCGAATCGCCGCTTGAGTTGCACGTCGATCTGGCTGTAGGCGTTCTCGCAGCGCACCCGCAGGCGCGCAAGCCGGTTGTAGGCCATGACCAACCAGACCACCGGCACGAGCAGCAGGATGACCACCACCGGCAGCACCACCATCGCCGTGGAGGCAGCCAGGAGCCCCGGCATGACGGAGAGTGAAGCAACCGGAGTCATGGTGCCGCGGCACTGTACTGCGCCCGGCTACGCTCACGCCGTGCGCTTTGACGAAACCACCCTGTCGCCGATCCTGATCCGAGCCCTCCACGCCCAGGGCTTCCATGAAGCCACGCCCGTCCAGGCCCAGGCGATCGATGCCGCCGCCGCGCGCAAGGGGGTGCTTGCGCTGGCTCCCACCGGAAGTGGCAAGACCTACGCCTACGCGCTGCCCGTGCTCGATGCCCTGATCACCACCCCACCGCGCCGTCGCCGCGGGCAGGGCATCGATCCACGCGAGCGGCTCCGCGCGCTCGTGCTGGTTCCCACGCGCGAACTCGCGCAACAGGTCGCCAAGGACCTGCAGCTGCTCGTGCGCGGCACCGTGCTGCGCGTGGCATGCGTGTACGGCAAGAGTGCCATCGGTCCCCAGAAGGAAGCCGTCGCCCAGGGCATCGATGTCCTGATCGGGACGCCCGGACGCGTGCGTGAGCTGCTCGATGACGATGCCGTCACGCTGGCGTACCTGACCCACGCCATCATCGACGAGGGTGATCGCATGAGCGACATGGGGTTCCTGCCGCAGGTCACCCAGATCCTCGAGCGCGCGCCCGGTGACCGCATCACGATGGCCTTCAGCGCCACGATGCCGCGGACCCTGCGCGACACGGTGCTCGGCCTGCTCGGCACCGATCCCGTCGAGGTCGGTGTCGGTCGGCAGAACGCCCCGGCCACCGAGGCCGGGCACGACGCCTACCTCGTCCAGGATGAGCACAAGGTCGCGATGCTGCTGTGGTGGCTCAAGCACGAACGTCGCAACGGTGTCGCGGTCTTCTGCCGCACGCGACGCCGTGTGGGCTGGGTCGAGGGCGCCTTGCGCCGGCATGGCGTGGCCGTGGCGATGTTGCACGGCGACTTGTCGCAGACCCGCCGCAACCAGGCCCTCGAGGCCTTTGCCTCGGGTTCCGCCAAGGTGCTCGTGGCGACGGATGTCGCTGCACGCGGCCTCCACGTGCCGGCCATCAAGGCGGTCGTGAACTACGACGTGCCGATCATGCTCGAGGACTTCGTGCATCGCGTCGGCCGCGCGGGCCATGGTGGCGGCAAGGCGCAGAGCGTGACGTTCGTCGCAGGCCTCGACGCCGACCGGTGGAAGCGGATCGGTGACTTCGCCGGAGTGGACATCCCGGCGCGTGCCGCACCTGATCTCTCGGAGTTCGGCGTCGTCAACAAGGGCCGCGGTGCCGCGGCGGCCGCGCCTGCGAGGGAGCGTTCGGCATCGGCGGGCCGACCATCGAAGGGCACGAGCAAGGGTCCACGTGATCCGCGTCGTGCCGAGCCTCGCCGAGCCGACCCGCGTCCACGAGTCGGCGAAGGAGCCGATCGCACCGACGCCGCTGCCCCAGCACCAGGGGAGCGCGCCGATCGACCGTCCTGGAGCGGCAAGGGTGCGCGGGGTCCGCGGGGTCCACAGAAGCCACGCCGCGCCGGCAAGGCAGACCGCCTGTCTCGACTGGCCAGCAGCAAGAAGTTGCGCGGCCTGATGCGCAAGCAGCCCCTGACGCCCGACCAGAAGCCCGGCGGCGGGGTGCGCAAGCCCAAGGCGTGAGGTCACCATGGCGATGACCCGCCGTGCCAAACTGGTCGTGATCGCGCTGGTTGCCGCGGCGGCGGTGGCCGTGCAACCCACCATCCTTGCCTCGCAGGTCGACCGGTGCAGGCCGACCTTCACGGAGGCCGTGACCGCCAAGGGTGTCCTGTGGGTCGCCAACGGAGCGTCGAGTCCGGCCGTCGACTGGATCAATCTCGAGGCCGAGGATGGCACTGTGGACCCAGGGCAGGATCCCGACCTGCCGACCTGGCTCGAGGTGCAGGAACTGCCCGAGTCGGCCGTCGAGCGTCGCATCGGGACGATCGCGCTGGGTTGGCCGGTCCGCTGGTCCTTCTGTCAGTGGGTCGCCACCGACACCGAGCACTTCTTCCCGCCCTTCGCCGAGAACGAGGAACCGTGCCAGTCACTCCGGCGCGCCATGCGGGAGTGGGGCCGTTCAGCCGATGGTGCGTCGGTCCGATCGTGGATGAGCATCCCGGGTGCGCTCGTGTGCTGGCTCACCATCGCAGCACCCATGGTGCTCACCGTGGTGCTGGTGGCGACCTTCACCCGTCAGTCGGCAGGCAAGAGCGGCAGCGCGCCGTAGACCACCACGAAGACGAGCGCAGCCAGCAGCGCCATCACGCCGAGGATGTTGGCGGTGAGCCTGAGGACGCCGGGGAGGAAGCGGTCCATCGACGGTGCCTTGACGGCGCGGTAGACGATCGCGATGCCGAAGCACAACGGCACGATGAGCAACCACCAGAGCCGACCCATCTGCACAGGTTCGAGCAGGGGGATCCACGCGAGGCCGCTCATGATCCGCTCTCCTCGGTCCGGCGACGCTGCAGCGTGTCCAGGACCAGCGATACATTCAGGAGGCCAGCCAAGGCACTGAACAAGGTGCCGATTTCGTTGGAATACGTGATGGATTTCAGCGTGCTGACCCGGGGTTGCGCCCCGCGGTCGATGAGCCGGGAAGGCGGCGTTTCGACGAGCCGGCCGTACTGCCCCGTCTTGATGAGCCTGGTGTTGCCCCAGTCGGCGGCGAAGGCGACCGGTCCTGCGCCGGCCTGCATCACGAACCAGAGCCCATCCTCGCGACGGTCCACCGAGTCCAGTCCGCCGATCACCAGGCCGGAGGCGAAGAGCCCGAGCACGGCAGCCATCGCCCAGGCGCCGCGGCGCCTGTGGCCGAGCCTGATGAGCCCATAGCCCGGAAGGAGCCAGCCCAGGGCTGCCTCGAACCAGTTCAGTCCATCCTCGTCGGGAAGGGTGCTCATGGGGGTGGCGCAATGTAGAGTGTAAGGAAGCGCACGGATCCGTCCGGCGCGGAGGACACCACCATGAGCGACTCGTACGACCCAGCCAAGCCCGAACCCAGCTACGGCATGCAGGAACGGCGCAGTGGCGAGGATCGCCGCGACGTCACGCCGGCGTCACCGACCAACCTCGAGCGTCGCCGTGGACCGGGTCGGCGCCTGACGGACTTCATCCGCAGCGCCGAAGAGGGCGAGATGAGCCGTGAGCAGTACCTGTGGCTCATGGCCATCGATGCCTTCAAGCGCGTCAACGGCAAGCCCTTCCCGAGCTGGACCGATGTGCTGGAGGTGGCCCGGAAGCTCGGCTACCGCAAGACCATGCCGAGCGAACTCAACCTCGGCGGCCGTTGCGAGGACTGGACCGAGCGGCCCGATGCGTCGAGCGGCGTGAACAAGGAAGCCCCGGCCGACGAGTGAGGTGAGGGTGCCGCGTCGCGCGGACCCCGGAACCTGCGTGGTTTCACGGGTTTTTCGCGCCCGGGATGCCGACGCACGTTGCCGATTCACCCGGCCGATTCACCCGGCCGACTCACTTGGCGTAGTGATCCGCGTTGATCTGGATGTACTTCTTCCACTCCTCAGGAAGGTCGTCCTGGGGGAAGATCGCCCGGACCGGGCATTCATCCACGCACAGGCCACAGTCGATGCAGGTTCCTGGATCGATGTAGAGCTGCGTGGCTTCGGCGAACGAGCCCTCGGCCTTGGTGGGGTGGATGCAATCCACGGGGCAGACTTCGACGCAGCTGGCGTCCTTGGTCGCGATGCACGGTTCGGCAATGACGTGTGGCATGGGCGTGGTCGTGGGGTGGTGCGGACGGACAGAAGTGTAGTGCGCCGCAAAAACACCGAGAGCCGGCTCGAGGCCGGCCCTTGGTGTATTGCTTGACCAACCGCCGAATTACTTCGACTTCTTGGCGGTCTTCTTCGCGGCCTTCTTAGCGGCCTTCTTAGCAGCCTTCTTCTTTGCCATGGTGATGGGCTCCATGTTGGCTACGCTTTGGGTCGGAGAGTCAGTCGAGGCGCGTAGCGTTACCTCGGTGACCGCACATGTTGTACCGTTATCGTCGCGAGTTGGAAAGGGGCTTGATCCAAAATCCGCGATTTTGGATCACCACGGGCCTTGACACGATCCCGCTCCGACGCAGTCCACGATGCACCCAATCACCACCATCGCCGTCGTCGGAGCATCGGGTCGCATGGGTCGCGCCGTCATCGATGCAGCGACGGATCCATCGTCGCGGTGCCGGACGGTGCTTGAGGTCGATGCAAAAACCCCTGATTCCCAAGCAGTTGGAGCGATCGACTGCGTCATCGACTTCAGCAGTGCAGCCGGTGCGGTCCGCGCGGCGCGCCTTGCGGCGGATCATGGTGCATCACTGCTGTCATGCACGACGGGGCTCGACGATGGGGCTCGCGATGCCGTGCTGGAGGCCTCAAAAAAAATCTGCGTGATGGTCGCCCCGAACACCTCATTAGGCGTCGCGGTGGCGCGTCGGCTCTGTCGTGACGCCGCCCGACTGCTCGGATCGGAGTACGCGGTCGACGTCATCGAGCACCATCACCATCGCAAGGTCGACGCACCATCAGGCACTGCGCTGGCCCTGGCCGACGCGGTCGGCGCCGGATCAGGGACCCTGGTTCCACGCTCACGCATCCACAGCATCCGAGCCGGCGACACGGTCGGTGCCCACTCGGTCCAGTTCGCCGGGCCACTCGAGACGCTGCGCATCGAACACGATGCCGTGGGCCGCCAGCTCTTCGCCCTCGGGGCGCTGCGGCTCGCCTGTTGGCTGCACGGCCGCCCGGCCGGGCTGCTGACCATCGATGACTGGCTCGATGATCGCCTTGGCCACACCCCAGGAGCATGCCCATGAGCGCGACCTTCCGATCGACCCAGCTGACCTGCGGTGCCTGGCTGCTGACCGAGCGCATGCCGTCGATGTCCAGCGTCAGCGTGGCCTGGCTGTCGCCAGTCGGTACGGCCGGCGATCCGGCCGGTGCCGCGGGTGAGGGCGAGAGCGCCATGTGTGCGGAACTGCTGCTTCGCGGGACCGAACGGAGTTCCAGCGAGGACATGGCACGGCGGCTCGATGTGCTTGGGGTGCAGCGCAATGCCTCGGCCGCGGTGCACCACGTGAACCTGTCGGCCGTGACCACGGGTCCGAACGTGGGCGGCATGCTGGCGTGCCTGGCCGAGATGGTCCGCGCTCCACGCATGGATCCCGAGGGGGTTGAACAGGCCAAGGCGCTTGGATTGCAGGCGATCGCGGCCGTCCGGGACGAACCCCAACAGTTGTGCATGCAGCACCTGCAGCGGATCAGCATGCCCGAACCCTTCAACCGCTCCGGGCTCGGTACACCCGAAGGGATCGAGGCCCTGACCGCCGATGGACTGCGCACCGCCTGGCATCGTCGATGCACCCCGGTCGGCACGCTGATCGGCATGGCCGGTGATGTGGATCACGAGGCTGCGTGTGCCGTGCTGGACCGGGAGCTGTCCGGCTGGACGGGTTCGTCGACCACCATGGTTCCCGGCGCGTCGCCGCGCTCCACGCGCCACATCGAGGTGATGCCGACGGCCCAGACCCACATCGCACTGTCGCTCGATGCACCGAATGCCCGCGACGACGATCGCCATGCCATGCGCTTGGCCATCCGGGTGCTCGGCGGGGGCTCCAGCAGCCGACTCTTCGATGAGGTGCGCGAACGTCGCGCGCTCTGTTACAGCGTGGGGGGGTCGTACTCCGCAGGTCGGGACCTTGGCCGGGTCACCATCTACGCCGGGTCACGTCCCGAGCGGGCACAGGAGACCCTTGACTGCATCCTGCGGGAACTCGAGCGGCTCGCGCAGGGCATCGATGCCGACGAACTCGAGCGCGCCCGCATCGGCATCCTGAGCCGTCTGGTCATGAGCGAAGAGAGCACGTCCGCCCGGGCCATGGCCCTGGCGAGCGACTGGTTCACCTATGGTCGGCTCCGCACGCTGGAGGAACTCACCGCCGATCTGCGCAACGTGCAGTTGGACCAGGTCAACGCGCTGCTCGCGCGCCGCTGCGGAGCGTCGTGGCGCGAGGGACTCTGTCGGGCGATCGTCGCACCGGCCGACCTGGCGTGAGTGACGGCTATACTCCCCGACCATGTTCGAAGGACTTGCGCTCCAGCCCGGCACGCGCGTGCGCGTGATGCAGCAGATGCCCCAGGTTGCCCAGGTGTGGACCACCGCGGTCGAGGGCGTCGTGGTCCGCTGGCGCCAGGCCAAGACCGGCTCCTGGTTCGCGCATGCCCACCAGGATCGCCTCTGGCTCGATCGCCTCGAGCTGCGCAAGGATGACGGCGAGCTGGTGACGCTGAACCTCGATCGCTACTCGGTCATCGACGCAGCCTGACCGCTGCGCGCAGGTCCCCGACCCACGCACCGAAATCACGCCCAAGGGCGTGCAGCCTGCCGGCGTTGTTCAGCGGCCGGCGGGTTCCTCGTACTTCCTTCGGTACTTCTCGAGCATCCGGGTCTGGTGGTTCGACAGGTCAAGCCGTCGTCCATCGATCCAGGCGGCTTCGACCGGGGTACGCACGTCCAGCGGGTCGCCACTGCAGAGGATGACCGTCGCCCGCATGCCGGGCACGATGGATCCCAGTTGGTCGCCCACGCCGGCGATCATCGCTGCATCGCGCGTGATCGACGCCACGGCACGATCGTGCGGCAGACCATGCGCGACCGCGGTGGCCGCGTGATGCGGCAGGTTCCGATCGTTGCTCGGCTCGTCACCCGTCGCGATCGAGAACCGGATTCCCGCCTCGGCCAGGCGCGCCGGGAGCGTGAACGGTGCATCCCATGGTTCGTGCGCCCACTGCGGCAGGCGGTGGACGCCGACGATGATGACCGGCACGTCATGGGCACGCAGCAGGTCCGCCTGCTCGAGTGCCCCCGGGCCACCGACGATGACCGGCTTGAAGCCCTCGGCCAAGGCCCAGGTCACGGCGCTGGCGACCTGACCGGCACTGCTGGCGTCGAGGTAGATCGGCGCCGCGCCGGTGAGCACGGGCCGAAGTCGCTCGAACCGCAGGTCATCGACCTGGGTCGAACCTGCATCACGCGCGGTGATGTACGCCTTCGCGCGTGTGAAGAACTCCTTGACCTCACGCAGTTCGCGGTCGATGCGCTTCTGCTGGTCATCGGGCGTCGAACGCGTCCACCACTGCACCGTGGGCTCGGTGGCCGGCCACCGCACGATCACGCCGCTGTCCTTGCGCAGCACCAGGTCATGGGTGTCCCAGCCGTTGAGCCGGACCATGCTCGCGGTCCCACTCACGCGACCGCCCTGCGGGAAGACCAGCGCACCGAGGATCCCGTTGGCCCGCGCCACGGCCAGGAGATCGCTGTCGGGATTCACGGCGACCCAGGCTTCGACTTCCGGGTGGAACGGTCCGACTTCCGTGCGGTCGTCGGTGGCACGCACCTGTTGGACCTCGATCAGGCCCATCGTGGTCGCGCTCGAGATGAAGCCTGGCCACAGATGGCGTCCCTGGCCATCGAAGGTCAGCACGCCATCCACGGGTGCCTCGGCCGTCGGCACGATGCGATCGATGCGGCCATCGACGCCGATCACCACGGCGGCATCCGGAATGACCGTGCATGCCGGATCCATCGTGTGGACGATGACGTTTCGGATGCAGCCCACCTGCCTTGGGGCGGGGCTCGGGGGTGTTGCGTTCTGGGCATGCGCCACCGCACCGATCGACAGGGACAGGATGATCGACTTCACTGGTCACCTCCACCGAAGATGGACATGGCTGCACCGCAACCGCATTCGCCCGACCGGACCGCCGCGGGATCCTGGCCGCGGCGGTACATCTCCCAGAACGCATCCTCGCGCGTGTCGAGCATGCGGGCCAACAGCGTCGGCCCACGGCGTCGACCACCGCCCTCCGACTCAGGCTTGTCCGGTGGTTGATCCATCCCGCCGCGCTCGAACGCCGCCTCGAGCAACTGGGCCCGCAGCGACGCATCCTGGGCACGTCGTTCCCGGTCGGCCGCCCGGTCAAAGCGCTTCACGCCCTCGATCCAGGTCTGGTCGCACACGGCATAGCTCGACAGGGGATCGGTGGTCCACACGACCAGGTCCGCATCCTTGCCGATCTCCAGGCTGCCCGTGCGGTGGCCGATGCCGAGCTGGATCGCCGGGTTGATCGTCACGAACTTCAAGGCCTCGCCGGGTTCAAGCCCGCCGTAGCGGCACGCCTTCGCGGCCTCGGTGTTGAGCCGGCGCGCGAGCTCGTCGCTGTCGGAGTTGAAGCTCGTGAGCACGCCCTGGCCGGCCATGACCGCACCGTTGTGCGGTACCGCATCCATGACCTCCATCTTGTAGGCCCACCAGTCGCTGAAGCTGCTTGCGCCCGCACCATGGCGCGCGATGCGATCGGCGACCTTGTAGCCCTCGAGGATGTGCTGGAGCGTGGCGACCCTGAAACCCAGCTCGTCCGCAAGGTCGAGGAGCATCACGATCTCGTCCTGGCGGTACGAGTGGCAGTGCACCACGCGCTCACCGGCGAGGATCTCACCAAGCACGGTGAGTTCATCATCGACCTGCGGCGGCACGGTGCGCGCCCGCTCGGCGCCGGGCAGTGCGTTCCACCGGGCCAGCGCGGCACGCTGCTCGGCGGCCGCACGGAATCGATCGCGCATGTAGGCCTCGACGCCCATGCGCGTATCGGGGTAACGATCGCGGGGCCGGACCACGTTCTCGCCGAGCGCGAACTTGATGCCGGGCTTCGCATCGGGCACCGGGAACGCCGAAGCGGACTCGCCCCACTTGAGCTTGACCACGCTGTTGCGTCCGCCGATGGGGTTGGCGCTGCCGTGGAGCTGGTTCGCCGCGGTGAGGCCCCCGGCAAGCTGTCGGTACCAATTGATGTCCGTCGGATCGATCACGTCGCCGATGCCGACCTCCGCCGTGCAGGCCTGGGTCCACTCGTTCACCTCACCCAGGACTCCGGTGTGGCTGTGGCAGTCGATCAGACCCGGGGTGATGTGCCGACCTGCGCAATCGACCTCCTTCGTGCCGGCAGGCACGGCGAGCTTCACGCCGATCGCCGCGACCTTCCCGCCGTCGATGAGCACATCGCACCCCTCGATGATGCCGGCGGCGGCGCTCGTCCAGACCGTGGCGTTGCGGAAGACGGTGCGCTCGATCGCCATGGGAACGCGGTCACCCGTGGTCGAGCGCTCGAAGCGAACGCCGGCGTCACCGAAGGGCGCCGTCCGGAGCAGCATCATGGCGGCGGGGTGTCGCGGATCCGTCGCCCCGTCTTCCTTGGATGCAACGGTCGCGTCACTGGGTTCCCCGTCATCAGCCGGACGTGCCGCCGCGCCGGCCTCAGCATCGGGGGCAGGCACCGTGGCGTCGGCGACCATCGTCCACACCGTGCGTGCGCCCGAGGGCGTCACGCCCTCGATGCGGATGGAGCGACCGTCGGTCTCACCGACCATCCGTACGCGAACGCCGGCATCGATCGTGCCGAGCGGAGCCACGAACGAGATCGTGCGCTGCCCGAGATCCACCTTGTCTGCCTTGGCGAACTCAGCCTTCGATCCAGCCTCGGCGCCCTCGACCGGCGGCTTCATGAGGCTGATCGTCCCCTTGGCCAGGTCGATGGAGCCGCGCACCGAGCGATCGCCGGAAGTCATCACGAAACCGCCGTCGATCGGCAGCACGGGTTTCGGCTTGACGATCGACTCGCGTCCGGCGACCCAGACGCGCCGCACCTGTGCACCCTTCGAGGCCAGCGTGCCCTCCATCAGCACGATGTTGGCCATCGAGCCGGGAGCGATGCGACCATGCATCGCACCAAGGCCCAGCAGCGATGCCGGCGTGGTGGTGAGTGCTGCGAGCGCCGCGTCGGCGGCAAGCCCATGCTCCACCGCCGTGCGCAGCCGTGCGTGCAGGTCGCCCCGATCCTTCAGTCGATGCGTGGTCAGGGCGATCGTCGCACCACGCTCCGCGAGCAGCGCGGGGTTCATGGGCGAGCATGCCCAGGTTCCCAGCTCGCGCAACGAGATCTGGTCGGCACGGCGCGGGTTGGCCAGGTCGGGAGCCTTGGCGAAGTCAAGCGGCACGACGAGCGGCAGCCGCGTGGCCACGATCGCATCGAGCTCACGGAACTCAAGACCGCTCGCGACGCACCAACCGGCCCAGCCCGCTTCGTCGAGCAGGTGCTTGCCGTGGAGCACGGCGTGCTCATCACTGCATTCGACGACGAGCGGCAGGGCACGGGCGCCTGACTTGGGCAGGCATGGTGCAAGTGCAGCCCACGCGGCACTGGCGCGTGGCGGTTCCTGGCCCGTCGGACGCGCCATCCAGGCCAGGTCAGCGTGCCTGGACCAGGCCGCATCGCGCATGACCTGCCGCACGAGCGCGATCGCACCCATGCGCGAGGCGGGATACGCCACGGCGCGTGGGCTGTCGAACGGTGGTTCCTGTCCCTCGGGCGGCGTGAATCGATCGAAGGCTGCGACCTGGCCCAGGTCACCTCCGATCCACATCACGTTCGTGTCCTCGGCAGCCAGCGTGAGCGCCGCGCCGCTGCCACGCATCGCGCCGGTCGATGGCCACGCCGCGGCCACACAGAAGCCCGCATCGCGAAGGGCATCACGCATCGAAGCGGCCGGCACCTGGGCATCACGCACGCGCACCTGCGGCGTGACGCGCGGGTTCCAATGGGCATCGGCCTGTGATGCCGCGGCGCGAGCCTGCGCGGTCGTATCGACCTGCAGGTAGGGCTCGATGAAGCCCGCGTACGCCGTCAGTCCGGTGCAGTCGTGCGCGGTCGCGCCGGCAGGGATGGGCGTGGCTGCCGCGGGACCGACCGCCACGATCCAGCCGTCCTTCATCACGATGGTGGCGTCATCGATCACCGTGCCCGGTTGCGTGACCACCGTGCAGTGCACGAGGGCATCGTGGCGTACGTCACTCACGCGGATGCCGTTGGGTGGCGCCACCTGCGCCACGGCGGTTGACGCGATCAGCACAAGGACGCCGCAGCTCACGGTGGTCATGGGCTGCAGCATAGATCGATGAACAGCGCCCGCTTACGGGCGGCACTGTTCGGCTGACCATCGTTCCGTGACGGTCAGTGGTTCGTGGAGGCCGCCTGGGCGGCGATCAGTCCATCTCGTCGAGCATGCGCTCGATGGCCTTGTTCAGGACCACATCAGGGTCGTACGAGCCCTGTTGGAGCTGCTCCTTGATCTTGGCGATCTTGGCCTGCCGCACGTCAGGCATGGCGCGCAACTGGTCCAGGCGCCGATCATGATCGGAGGCCGGGGTTGGGTCATCGCCCGAGGGTGCAGGTTCGCTGCAGCATGCCTCGGTCAACCGCAGTCCGTGGACCGCAGCGGATGAACCGCAGCATGAGGAGCGATCAGGGAACGTGGGGGCCGCGCTCAGGGCCGAGGTGCCGTCGTTTCGCAAGTCAATCGACATGGCAAACTCCATGAGAATGGGAGGCAGACGGGCCTTGAGTCCTTCCTCGGCACCGCCCAAGGTTGTCGGGGACATCCATGGTGGCTGCGGCTGGATCACACACAACAGGATGTGTGAGCCGCAAAAGAGGGTATCGACACACGGACTCTTCGACCTTGAGGGATTCAACGCCACCAACGACGAATTTCGCGCGAAATCCCGGGAAAATCCGCTTATGATCCTGCGCCACACACGCCACCAGGCCGGTGGGGATCCAGTGGAGCCATATGGCCAATAAAACCCAATCCTCAAGCCTCTCCTTGGCCCTTCTTTTGGTGGTCGGTCTGGTCCCCGCCTGCGACGGCCAGGAGTCCACGGCGCCCAAGCCTTCGACCGCGACCGAGTCGGCCAGCCTGCAGTGGGATGACGACTTGCCAGAGCCCGTGGCTCCCAAGGCCAAGCAAGGTGCCAGCGCCACCACGCGCCTCCCGCCGAAGCGGTTTGCGCCGCCGGCCGGCGGTGACGCGGTGGCCGCATCGACCAGTGAACCGGCGACCACGCCAGCCAAGCCGTCAGGTCAACCCAGCCCCGCTGCGAAGCCCGCCGCCCAGCCCGCGAGCGCGAGTGAGGACCTCGCTCCACAGCCGATCGATCAGGACGCGCCACGGACCGCTCGTTCAAGCACCACATCGGATCTTGATCCAGACGGCGACGGCGAGGCCTGGGGCATCGTGCTCCAGACCTTCTCGCAGGATGACCACGCCGCGCGCGCGCAGTCGGCACTGAAGTCGATCCGGTCGCGCTGGCCCCAGCTGGAGGGCGCGTATGTCCGCCAGGTCGGTGGCGGCAGTGCAGTCCTCATCGGCACGTTTTCCGGTCCGACCGATCCCCGCGCCAAGCAGCAACTCGAACAGGCCAAGCAGATCGTCGACGGTCGCGCGCGACCCTTCGCGCTGGCCATGCTCACGCGCTTCGAGGCCGACCCCGGCACCATGGGGCAGTTCGACCTCCGCCGCGCCCGCGAGCGATTCCCCAACCAGAACCCGCTGTACTCGGTGCAGGTGGCCGTGTGGAGCGATCTTGGTTCCGGTGAACTCTCGCTCGCCGAGGTCAAGCAGCGTGCCGAGGCCTACTGCAAGCAGCTGCGCACGCGCGGCATCGAGGCGTATGTCTTCCACGATGGCGGCACGAAGACCAGCAGCGTGTGCGTGGGCGTGTTCGGGAAGGATGCCTACGACCCGCGGAGCACGCTCTATTCGGCTGAAGTGGAGGCCGTGTTGCGCCGCTTCCCCAAGCACCTGGTGAATGGCGAGCCGCTCATGCTGCCCTACGACAAGAGCGATCCGAGCAAGCTCCGGGCGCAACCCCCGACCCTGGTCGAGGTGCCCAAGTGAGCAAGGCCCCTCGGCCCGGCAAGGCTGCACCGCGCCGTCGCCTCGACGCCACGCCCGAACCACCACCGCCCGGCGGCGATGGTGTGCTCTCGGCGCTTGCGCGCGTCGCGATCGACGAAGGACTGCTGGGCCAGGAGGTTGCCCAGCGACGGCTGGCACAGGCTCTGGGATCAGGTCGCCCGCACCACGCCTGGATCGTGTCGGGTCCGATGGGCGTGGGCAAGTGCACGCTCGCGGTGCGCCTGGCGGCGCTCCTGGTGGATCCAGAGTCGACCGCCGCGGACCTGCGCTCCTTCACGCCGCGGCGTGATTCCCGCAGTGCGGAGCTCCTGCGGCAGGGCACCCACCCGGATGTGCACCTCATCCGCAAGGAACTCGCGGCCACCAGCGCCGATCGTGAACTGCGCGACCGCAAGCAACTCAACATCCCCATCGGCCTGCTGCGCGAGCAGATGATCGGGGGCTCCTCCGGCGATGGTCATGTCCACGAGTCGCGCGTCTCGCACTCCTCGGTGCTAGGCGCCGGCAAGGTCTTCATCATCGACGAAGCCGAGTTGCTCGACACCGATGGGCAGAATGCGTTGCTCAAGACGCTCGAGGAGCCGCCTCCCCACACGACGATCCTCCTCGTGGCGTCACACGAGGATCGTCTGTTGCCCACGATCCGCAGTCGCTGCCAACGCGTGGCCTGTGGTCCGCTGGATCCGGCGTCGATGCACACGTGGGTTGAGCGCCGCCTCGATCCGTCGACACCGGCGCGTGAGTGGGTCACCGGATTCGCCGGTGGCAGCCCGGGGTTGGCACTCGAGGCGATCGAGCATGGTCTCCACGCCTGGAACGAGCAGCTGCAGGCCATCGTCATGGACCTCGAGCGCGGTGCGGTCGGCCCGGCCATGGCCGAGTCGATGTCCGAACTCGTGTCGGCCTTCGCCGAGCGCGTGGTGAAGGCGAATCCCGATGCCAGCAAGGACGCCGCCAACCGCAAGGCACTGGGCCTGCTCATGGCGGTGCTCGGGCGCATCGTGCAGCAGCGCCTACTGGCCGCATCGACGGCCGGTTCCAGCGATCGGGTCGATGCGCTGGCGGCCTGCGTCGACGCACTCGTCGATGCCGAACGATCGGTCGCGAGCAACGTGAACCAGAAGCTCGTGCTGGCGAGCCTGATCGCCCAGTGCGCACCACTCCTGTCGCTGCGTGGAGCGTGATCGGGAACCATGGGTGTGCAATCGTCCGAGGACCATGGTGGGCAGGGCGATGGGCATCAGCCCGGCCGGACGCAGGGGCACCTGGAGATCGAGCGCGCGTGGCTCCTCCGTGGTGAGCCGTCGCTTCCCGATGATCGAACGTCGATCCGCATCGAGCAGGGGTACCTGCTTGGGCCCGATGGCACCCGTCATGGCGCACGGCTGCGGCGCGCCGTCGATCCCGGTGGTGCCGTGCACTGCACCATGACGCGCAAGTCCGGCATGGGCCTGGTGCGTCACGAAGAGGAACACGTCCTCAATGCCGCATCGTTCGATCGGCTCTGGCCGCTCACGCTCGGACGACGATTGAGCAAGATCCGCCATGTCGTGCCGCACGGATCCCTGCGATGGGAGATCGATGGTTTCATCGGGATCGATCTGTGGTTGGCCGAAGTGGAGTTGCCCAGCGTGGACACGATCGTCGAACCACCACCGTGGCTTGCGGGGTGGATCCTGCGCGAAGTGACCGAGGATCCTCGCTACCGCAACAGTGCCCTCGCCCTGCGAGGGTTGGCACCGTAGCTCGGGACCAGACCCGCACTGGTCAGCGCCCCCGGGCAACGTTCGGTTATCCGCGTCCATCGTCCCACAATCGGTGATGCCCCCAGCGCGGACAAGCCACTACCATTCCCCACCCACGGAGCACCCATGGCCACCTTCCGCTGCACCATCGTCACCCCGTCCGACTCAATGCTCGACGAGCAGGTCACCTACGCCACCTTCCAGGCCTGGGATGGCCAGAAGGGCGTGGCACCGGGGGCGAGCGCCTTCCTCGCCAAGCTCGGCACGGGCGCGGCGCGCCTGGATCTGGCCAGCGGGCAGTCGCGTTGGTTCGTGATCGACGGCGGATTCGCGCAGATGCAGGGCGATGCCCTGACGCTGCTCGTGGATGGAGCCGAGGATGCAGGCGCCATCGATGCCGTCAAGGCGCAGACCGACCTGGTCGAGGCCAACGCGCGTGTCACCGCCACGAATCCCAGCCCGCTCAACCTCGAGCAGCGTGAGCAGATCGAGCGCACCCAGCGTCGTGCCGCGATCCGCGTTGCCCTGGCCGGTCGAGGCTCGTGAGCGAGCACGACACCGAGTCCACTCCGGCACGCGACGTGCCGTGTGCCGACCTGCCGCTGTCCCAGCGCGTCGAAGCCGTGCTCTTGGCAGCGGACCGCCCCATGGCCGATGGCCGCATCGCGGACGTGCTCGGCCTTGAGCTGGGCGCACCACAGGTACGAGCCGCGATCGATGAACTCAACGCCGGCTACGAATCGACGGGACGCACCTTCCGCATCGAACAGGTCCCCGGTGGCCGCCAAGTGATGACCATCTCCGCGCTTGGACCGGTCGTGGCCCGGCTGCGCGGCGAACGCGCGCAGGCGCGCCTGACGCAGGCTGCCCTCGAAACACTGGCCGTCGTGGCGTATCGCCAGCCGATCCTGCGTGCCGACATCGAGGCCATCCGCGGCGTCGCCTGCGGCGAGGTGTTGCGCAGCCTGATGGAGCGTCGCATGGTCCGGATCGTGGGTCGCAGCGAAGAGATCGGGCGACCCATGCTCTACGGTACGACGAGCGAGTTCCTGCGGACCTTCGGCATTGCATCCATCAGCGACCTGCCGCAAGCCAAGGACCTCAAGGCGCCCTGACCGCGCTGGCCTTCGGCGGGCCACCCACGCGCATCACGCAAAAACGAACCCGCGGCACTCGTGGGGAGCGCCGCGGGTTCGCGTGGGTAGATGTCACCGCTCCCTCCGCGGTGACAGGAAGAAAGAGTCCGTTAGCGGCGGCGACGGCCGCCCAGGAGCCCGGCTGCACCGGCCAGCGCCACCGCACCAGGTGCAGGCACCGACGTCACCGAGAAGGCTCCGCTGAAGCTTGATTCCATGCCCGCCGAGATCGACAGGCGCAGGCGCATGCCGACGCCGCCCGACACCGAGCCGGCCGAGCCGTTGAATGACTGCGGCGCGAAGCTGGCGAGCGAGAAGGGGTTGACGGTCTGGGTCGAGGTGATCACGCCACCGACCTGCGTACCGTTGACGAGGCCCGCCCACACCGGTGCACCCGACGCGGCACCGAGCGATCCCGGGTTGAACGAGAAGTTCACACCCTGGCCACCGGCGGAACCGGCATAGGTCGCACCGGCACCCATCGAGCCAGCCATCAGCACGCTGAGGTCAAGCACGAGCGGGGTCGTGGCGTTGTTGTTCTTGATCGTGAAGCCCCCCGAGACGTAGGCGGTTTCGACGCCGTTGACGACGGTGTAGGCGGTGATCAGGTTGCTCCACTGCACGAGCATGCCGTTGCTGGCCCAGAAGCCAGTGTGGGCAAAGCGGCCGTCACCCAGGTCCGTGGCGTTGTTGCTGACCGTCTGCGCGGCACCGTTCGCCGAGAGGCTGATGGTGGCGGCGTTGGCCGAGATCGCGGCCGAGGCTGCGGACGAGGCCAGCAGCGTGGCGGCGATGGCGGTGGTGATCGTGTTCTGTCCCATGTTCTTCTTCCCTCCTGTTGTTCCCGGCCTGCCTCGGCATGCCGGACTCCCGTGGATCCCTCTTCGGAACGGTCTCGGATGGCCTACCTCTTCCATCCTGCCTTCCCGGATGCGCCGCATCGGCAGCGCACCCAGGAAGGACTTCGTGGTCAGTGTGGTTCAGCGACGGCGTCGCGAACCGATGCAGCCTGCTGCGCCGAGCAGGGCCAGTGCGCCCGGTGCAGGGACATCGACGACGTTGAACAGGCTCGAGAACGAGACGCTGTCACCGGCGCTCAGCGTGAAGCGGAACTGCAGGCCGATGGTCGAGTTCAGCGCGGGTCCAACGACCGGGTTGAACGACTCAGGACCCACCTGCGACGAGCCGAATGCGGCACCGCTGTAGCTGTAGGCGGAGCTACCGAGCGAGCGGACCAGGTTGCCGTCGATGAAGGCCGAGTAGAAGCCGGCAGAGCCAGCCACGCGACCGATCGAGGCCGAGCCGTCACCGTTCGCGTCGTTCAGCGTGCCGGCGAAGGCGCCGTTCATGAGGCTCTGCGCGAACTGCACCGTGCTGTCCAGGGTGAAGTTCACCGTGAACGTCTGCGTGGAGTTGGCGGTGTTGGTGATCGAGAACGTGCCGTTGATGAACGGATCCGGATCGACCAGGGCATCCCACTCGAGGTATCCGGCAGTGACCGCCGCGAAGCCCCCGGTGTGATAGATGTTGTTGCCCAGGTAGGTCATCGAGCCGAGCGAGCTGGCTTGGCCGCTCATGGTCTCGTTGCCACCGGTGAAGGTCACCTCGAAACCAGGCCCGAAACTCAGGCTGGCGTGTGCAGCAGTGCTCAGGAGCACTGCGCCGACGGCGCCGTACAGACAAGTCTTGGACAGCATGACAACCCTCTCCCTGCCGCGCCGTGAGGCGCTGGCCTTTCTCACAACCCTCTGTTGGTCGTCGCGCGAGCGCGAGTCCCTCCGTGACGCATCCCTCCAGATGCGGCCGGAACATCTCCGGCATCACACTCATACGATTCAGCCGGACCGCTGGAAGCACCAAGCCGGAAGTTTTTTGCCCGGCTCACCCACCGACCAATAGGAACGTGGTCCGCGGGCATCCAATCATCCAGCCGCTCCCGGGTCCCCAAGGGGCGGCGGCCCGGAGCACCGTCGATCCGGATCAGGCCGGTTCGGAAGGCTCCAGGCCGAGTTCCCGTCCACGCAGGACGGCGGGAACCGACTCCCGCTCCGGGGTCATCCAGTCGTGGAGGGCCGCCCGCATGGCGTCGAAGGTCGTCGCGGTCCGGATCGTCTCCTTGAGCGGCTTGATGTGGCCCATCGTCTTTCCGTACCAGGCGATGCCCTGATTCAGTCGCTTGACGCCGTACCAGGGCTTGGCGAATCGCTCCATCAGGTCGATGTGCCGGAGGATCGCCCGGCACTTGTCGTTGAACGACAGGTCAGGTCCGACGGTCCCCGTCGACAGGAGGGTGGCTGCGCGCCGGAACATCCACGGCGTGCGCAGGGCGGCCCGGGCGATCATCACGCCCGCGCAACCGGATCGTTCGATCAGCGCCTTCGCATGTTCGGGTTCGACCACGTCGCCGTTGCCGATGATGGGGATGGAGGGCACCGCCTCGACCACCCGTCCGATGGCGTCCCAATCGGCGCTGCCGCTGAAGAACTGCACCGTGTAGCGACCATGCACGGTGACGGCCGCGATGCCCACGTCGGCGAGTCGGCGTGCGAGGTCGGGCGCCACCATGTGCTCGGGGTCCCAGCCCAGGCGCATCTTGGCGGTTACCGGCACGCGACCACCACCGGCGCGATCGACCGCCTTGACGATGCGCTCGGCCAGCAGCGTGGTTGCCGGGCAGTCGCGCAACAGCAGGCTGCCGCCGTTCTTCTTCGCAACCTTGTCCACGGGGCAACCCATGTTGATGTCGATGACCTGGGCCCCGTGCCCGATCGCCCAGACCGCCGCCTCGGGAAGGGGATCGTCACCGTTGCCGTAGAGCTGCATGCCGCAGGGGCGATCAAGGTCGTTGGTCGCGGCGAGCTCGAGCGACCGCTCCGAGCCACGCAGCAGGGCGTTGGCGTTCAGCAGATCGGTGTAGGCGATGCCGACCCCACCGAGCTCCCGACAGAGGATGCGGAACGGAAGGTCGGTGTAGCCCGCGATCGGGGCGAGCAGGAGGTTGCTCTGGAGTTCGACGGGGCCGATGCGGAACACGATGCCATGCTAGACCGTGGTCACCGCGATGCATCCGGTCGGGGCAGGTCAGGTCGCTGGTGGTGCTGCTCGTCGATATCGTGCCCGCATGCGCAAGGAACGGATCGTGTGGGCAGTGGCCGCGCTGGGCGCCATCGGCGCACTGGGAGCCCAGGCATCGGATCCGGTGCCGGTTCCCGGCGCCACCATGGGCAGCGTCAGCGTGCGTGTGGGCGAAGAGTCACTCACCATGCCCTATCGGCTCATGGAGCCGAGCGAGGCGGACCCGGGTGAATCGTTCCCGCTGGTCGTCTTCCTGCATGGTTCCGGCGAGCGAGGCACCGATGGTGATGCGGCGCTGAAGTACATCGGTCCAGCGCTGTCCACGCGCGAGATGCGCACGAAGCATCCCTGCTACGTGCTGGCCGTGCAGTGCCCTCGCGATCGAACCTGGGTCGAGCCGGGGCAGCGCAGCATGAATCCCGTCCTGGCCGAGCAGCCGAGCATGACCATCCGCGGCGTGATGGCCGCGATGGACCAGGTCATGAAGGACAAGCCGGTGGATCGACACCGCATCTACCTGACGGGTCTGTCGCTTGGTGGCTACGGCGCCTGGGACCTGGCGATGCGCAGGCCCGACCTGTTCGCCGCCGTCGTGCCCATCTGCGGTGGCGGTGATCCGACGAAGGCGTCCCTCCTGAAGGATGTGCCGATCCAGGTGTGGCACGGCAGCCTCGACAGCTCGGTGCCGGTCGCGCGCAGTCGCGACATGGTCCAGGCGCTGAAGGATGCCGGTGCACAGGTCGACTACCGCGAGATCGAGGATGGCGGCCACGAAGCTTGGTTGCCCGCCTACCTGCCCGAGGCCGCGATCGCGTTCATGTTCCGGCATGTGCGGGACGCAACGCCACAGGGTTCCGGAACTGGCGGTGGTGCGACACCACGCAACGACCGGTGAGTGTTGACGGCGTTGGGCATCGTGTGGTGTGGCCTGCAGTGGTCAGCGTGACGGCTGAGGAGTGTTGACGGCGTTGGGCATCGTGCAGTTTCACCGGAACGGTCAAAGCAACGACCGCTGGGTGTCGCCGGCGCTGGCATCGCGTGGCGTGGCCTGCGGCATTCGGCGCGACTGTCGCGATCCGCGGGTACGCGACGGCTGGTTGAGCACGTGCCACAGGAAGGTTCGCCCCGTCGTGGGGTGATCCTGCTGCAGCAGGGCGTGCATGGCCTTGACGTCGCTTCCGGCCCGGTGGGCACTGCCGGGGTCGATGCCGAAGTGCGCCAGCAGCGACTGCAGTCGACGATTGGGTGCGCCGATCGAGCGCCAATCGAAGCCCCAGCAACTGCAGCGCCACGGCAACGGCAGGGTCCAGCACCACAGGCGACCCATCATGGCGCGATCGAACGTGATGTTGTGCGCGACGATCGCGGCGCATGGCTCCAGGAGCGTGCGGCAGGCGGGTTCATCAAGCGAATGGCCGCGGACCGCGTGCATGCCGATGCCATGCACGGCCAGCGCGCCCGCACTGATCGGCACGCGTGGTTCACGCAAGCCCCGGTAGTGCCCGGCGAGGCCGGTGAAGCGGCCGGACTCCGGATCGATGGTGATGACCGCGATCGCCAGTTCGATGACCTCATCGTGGCGGCCGGCGCCGGTGGTTTCGGTGTCCAGGAGTGCGATCTTCACGGTAGGTGGGGTCCGATGCTAGGCTTGTTGCCCTGCAGGGTCGGGCGATGATCGCCACGCGGCCGTGCCCAGGAAAGGACGCGAGGTACAGGTCATGAACAAGTGGTTCTATGCGAAGGACGGCCAGGCCATTGGGCCGCTCAGCACCCCGGAGATGCATGAGCTGATCGGTCAGGGCGCGTGCACGCGCACCACGTTGGTGTGGACGCGCGGCATGCGGGACTGGCTGCCGGCGTGCATGGCCGCATGGATGTGGGAAGAGCGAGCCGAGCGCGCAGGTGGGACGGCGGAAGCCCACGGCGAGCCTGATGGTGAAGTCGTGGGAGCTGCCGCTGCGAGCGGCGGCGCGTCGACCACCGACTCGGCGAACGAGATGCCGGTCGTGCCGAGCCAGCCTCGTGCAGAACGGCGCACCCCGGCTGCCACCTCGACCGCTGCTGACGCAAACCAGGGATCGACGGCAGAGTCCACCGATGCTGGCGTGGTCGGCATGGTTCGCAAGCTCTTCGGGCTCGGCTGATCAGGCGTAGGTGCCGCGGTCAGGCCGCCCCGGCCGGCACACTGGCCTGGAGCGACGCCGTGACGTGTCCGAGTGCGTTGGCGCTCGCATCGCAGCAGTAGATGCGCCCACGACGACGGCCAGTGACTTCCCGCAGGATGCCTGCGGTGATGCATCGTTCGACGAGATCGTTGGCGGCCGCGAAGGTGATGCCCAGGGTTCGCTCGACATCACGGACATCGGTGATGGGGGAACCCATCAGGTGCATGACGAGTTCGCGTGGATGGCGTGGAGCCCGCATGGCATCGGCGCGATCGAGCAGTTCCGTTCGTGCACGATCGAGGGCAGCGAGTTGGCCGATCGTGCGATCACACGCTCGGGTGACCGTGCGCCAGACCTGTGCAGACCATGCCGCGACCGAGCCCTGGGCGGCGAGTTCGTGACGGCACCGACGGTGGAGATCAGCATCGAGTACCGCATGCAGGTCCAAGGCCGTGGATGCCACGCCCACGCTCATGCACAGCCAGGCTGCGCTTGCCGACCACGCGAGTTCGCTGTTGCCATCCGGAAGCGGTGCCGTTGACTCAATGGCCCAGATGAACCACGCCGCGCCGACCAGGGCCTGATCGAGCGAGTTGGGCAGCTCGGTGATGACCCGGTCGATCGAGGCACCCAACCGGAGCACATCCCGCGGTGAAGGCGCAAGACAAGGGGTGCCATCGGTGTCGCGCGGCAGTGCCGCGCTGGGAAGTTCCGTGGATCGGGGCTTGCCGGCCTGCCGTTGCCCAGCCCAGAGCACCCGATGCGACTGCACCAGCCCACCCATGCTGGGTCGACCCGCCGTCAGGATCGGCGTGGCGGGGTGCCAGATGGCCAAACGCGCCGACAGGTCCCGCAACGGATCCGGGCAAGGCACGGCCGGGCTGATCCCCATGGACCAGACCGCCGCGTGCTCCAGCCGCGCCACATCCACGGGTGGTGCTTCGTGCACTGCTCGGCCGAACCGACCGAGGGCGCACGCGGCATCCACCACGTCGCCCGCGGCTGGAGCCCACGCGGCCACAGCCCAGGGGCTGAGGTCTGGCTCGAAGCGGCAGACTGGGACCGGATAGCGCCTTCGATCGGTGATGCGGCCGTGCATGGACGGGATGATAGATAGAAACGATAACTCAAACAGGGCGCCCAGAAGCCCGTGTTTCCGATGCTGCGCACCACCCTCAGATCGGGCACGACCCCCATCGCGACAGGATGATGCCGAGGTCGGGACCATCGACGAGCCCCGACCCATCGAGGTCGGCGGACGGGTCGGGAAACTCCCACTTCACCAGCAGGATGCCCAGGTCGGCGTTGTCCACCACCTGATCACCATTCAGGTCGCCCTGACAGGCTGAGCTGCCGGCATCGCAACCGTTGACGGCACCCGGCGTGTCATCGCCGCCGACGACCGCATCGCTCCCACGAACCCAACCACCGCTTCGGCAGCGCAGGATGTGCATGGCCTGGGCATCCTTCTGTGGACCGACCACGGTGGCGTAGTTGCACTCTGCACCAGCGGTCGGTGGCGTGGCACCCGTTGCGATGGTGACTGCATCGACGATCTCCAAGAAGGAGCCCTGATCGAGCGTGCAGTCATCGTCGGCATCGAGGTCCGCCCCGTTGCTGGCGGTGAGGCCACGCAACAGCATGTGCGTGACGTTGTCTGCGTTCTCGAAGTTCAGGCTCGTGACGATGTCCGGCGTGGCAGCCGTCATGCTGGACTCGCCGATGAGCAGATAGCCATCCGAGGGGATGGTCCTGCCTGCCAGGTTCACGAAGGCCTCGATGACGCCGCTGCCCTGGGAGGCGGTGCCATCACCGATCACGACGAACCAGAGCCCATCGAGCGAGGCACCGGGCGGGCCCTTGAGTTCGACGTACTCATCGTTGTCTGCACCCGGCTGGTCGATGCGAATTTCGTTGAGGCAGATGGTGCCGTTGTCCTCGGCGGCGAGCGCGGTGCGCACGCACATGGCGGGGCTGAGTGCGAGCGCGCAGGCGGCGGTGCGCGTGAACAGCGTGATGCAGGCGTTGAGCGACGGGAGTGAATTGGACATGATGGATCCCCAAGAGTGGTTGTGCGGAGGGTGACGCGACTGGAGCGGCACCATGCGCACCACCCTACGACCCGTCGACGTCGCTTCCCGGAAAGCCGCAGCAAATTCGGCACGTTGCCATCAGGAATCCGTGAGCGATTCCAGGATGCACGCGCCAACCACGATGCAGCATCCGGAGCGTCGTTGCCGAGCACGCCACCACATCATGGTGGTGCCAGACGTGTCACCACAACGAGCCGAAGAAGTTCGGCGAACCGTCGGCGTCAGCGCAGGAGTTCGGCGTCCTCGATGCGGTACAGCCCGAGGACGAGGCCACCGAGCGCGAAGGGCTCGAGCACCAGCCGTCCGCGGATCGTGCCGAACCGGAACTGGTGCTGCAACGAGAAATCGACCGGCACGCGCGTCTTCACGAGCGCCGAGTCATAGGGTGTCGGCGGCAAACCGATGCAGCAGCCATCCCAGCGATTCAGCATGATCACGAGTTCATCGGTGGATGGCGCGATGATGGCGGGCGCGTAGTAACCGCTCAGCTCGATCCAGGTGCCGCCGAGCAGGACGAGCGTGGGTGGCATCGCATCGAGCGTGCCGTCGCCCCGCACATGGCCTGAAGCGCGACCGAGCAGGTCCCACGAAACACGGAACGGTTGCCGCTCGGTGCCCGCACCCGGCGGCATGGCCGGCGGCGTCGCCGGCGTCGTCGCGGAGTCCGAGACCGGGCGATCCGATGCGGGGGAATCTGGACTCGTCGGCGGGGCCACGTCATCCGCGCGGCCGGTCGGGTCGGTCGGGCGGCGCGCGGAGCCTTCCGCTGTCGATCCAGCACCATCGGACGATCCACCGACCTTCATCGCCTTCGGTGCATCCTGCCGCGCTTGATCGAGAAGTTCCCAGGGCGGGGGTTCGCATGCTTCCGGCACCGCCACGACGGAATCGCGCAGCGCCCACATCGCGGCAAGGAGCAGGAGCGCCAGCAAGGACCAGAGGAACCTCATGGACCGAAGACCTGGCGCAGGATCGCGTCCTTCACGCTGCGCATGGGGACCTGTGCATCGAGCCGGTCATCGTCACAGAGCAGGATCGGTTCCAGCCCGCGCGCGACGCTGCTGCGCCCATGCGAACCACGCACGATCGATGGATCGAGTGGAACGACATCGAGCAGGTTCCGCATGCCCAGCCTGCGCGCCATGAGCTTGGCGGCCGTGCGCAGGCCCAGCAACGGTCGCGCGGGGTCCATGAAGAGCTCGCAGGGGTCGTAGCCCGGCTTGCGATGGATGTCGACCGTGCGCGCAAAGTCAGGCGCGAGCACGTCGTCGAGCCACCACGGGTACGCGAACCATGCGTCGGCCTCGGCGATGCAGACGAGATCGCCGCTGCGTGCGTGACCGATGCCCAGCGCATCCTGCGACGCGCGGTCGAGCACCGATTCCACGCCAGCGACGCGCTCGAGCAGGTGGGCGACGCGGCCGATGTCCCGCGCATGCCGCACGTACACGTGCGCGACCTGGTGGTCACAGACCGCAAAGGCCTCGCTCTGTCCGGCGTCGAGGAGTTCCGTGCCGCGTTCGTCGCGCAGCGCCAGCAGATCGGCGCCACGGAGCTCGCGGTTCAGGCACACGGCCCGGCTCACGGGCGCGATGCCGTACTCGCTGACCACCATCACCCGGATGCCACGTGCCGTGAAGAACCCGTGCAGGACATCGACGACGCGGTCGATCTCACGCAGTTCCCGCTGGGCTTCTGGCGTGCCGGGACCATGCTTCTGCAGGACATAGTCCATGTGCGGTAGGTAGATCGTGTGCAGGGTCGGAGCGAACCGTTCCTCGACCTGCATGGCGGCGCGTGCGATCCAATCGGTGCTCTGGATGCCGGCCTTGGGGCCCCAGAAGTTGAAGAGCGGGAAGCGTCCGAGCTCACCCTGCAGCGTGTCACGCAGGCCGGCGGGATCGGTCCACACGTCCGGGATCTTGCGTCCATCGGCCGGGTACTGCGGCCGCGGCGTGATGGTCACGTCCGTCGAGCCGTGCATGGCGTACCACCAGAACGAGTTCGCGCTCGTGAAGGCGCCGTCGCGCGCACGCGCCTCATCCCACACGCGTGGTGCCTGGACCAGGGCCGCGGACTGCTTCCAGAACTGGACTTCGTTCAGTGACCGGTCGAACCAGCCGTTGCCGACGATGCCATGTTCGCCGGGATCCACGCCCGTGAGCATGGTGGCCTGGGCCGAACACGTCACGGCAGGCACCGGTGCGATCATCGTGCGCACGCCACCCACGCTCCTGGCGAAGTCGCGCAGCCGAGGCGCGCCGGATCCAAGGAGCGACGGTGAGAGGCCGACGACGTTGAGGACGGCGACGCGCTGCATCAGGAACCCGCGACGCGTCGCTGCGCGGTACGCGTGATCCACCAGCATCCGAGCGCGACGACCGACAGGCCGGGCGCACCGAGCACGCTCAACGTGCTGGCATCGAGCAGGCAGAACCCGGCGATCCAGGCAGCCACGCCACCGGCGATCCGGGTGGGGTGGCTCCGCATGGCGCGCTCCGCGTGCAGGCTCTTCACGAGGAAGATCCCTCCGCAGAAGAGCGCCATCGGCAGCGCGACGATCGTCATGACCTGCAGCATGCCGCGTGCACCGCCGGCCACCACGGGGCTGAAGGCCCACGGCACGAGCACGGCGCCCACGAGCAGCACGCGCACCCACATGCGCGGTGCCTGCGGCGTGCCGGCGGGCGAAGCATCGTCGATGGGTGCAGCCTCGTCACGCGCGAGCATCGAGACGGCGATCGTGGACGCGAACGCGATGATCCCGGGGAAGAGCACGAGTCCCCATGCGCCGGCGGATGAGCCGTTGTACTGCATGCCCGACACGCTCATGACCGACAGCGTGGCGCACCAGTAGGCCAACGCACGGCACAGCCCCATCAGCACGACGCTGCCGCGCCAGCTCCGGTGCAGGAGCGAGTACGCCACGATGGTGGCCACGAGCAGCAGCACGGACTCGAAGCCCCATGGCGTGCGGAGGTCCGCATGACGCCAGTGATCGAGCCAGTTCCAGAGGATGGCCCCGACACCGACCACGGCCCAGGCTTCACCGAGCCATTGGATGGCGTTGCGTTGGCCCTTCGCGAAGCTGCCGAAGGCAAGGCCGACGGCGATGGCCGCCAGTCCCGGAACCGGGAATGATCCACCACCGACCAGCCAGACGCCCGTCGAGACGAGCGTTGCGGCAAGCAGGATCGCCGGACGAAGTCCCACGCGCCCGCTGGGCAGCGGGCGGCCCGGTCGCTCGTGGGCGTCGACGTCACGATCCAGGAGGTCGTTGAGCACCATGCCGAAGAGGTAGAGCAGGCAGATGCCGGCGACGACGCCGACATGACGCGGCATCCAGTCGATGAACCGCTCGATGGTCGCCTGCCCGGCCAGCAGGTGCGCGACCCACAGGCCCACCATGGCGTTGGTCGCCACGGTCAGCACGTTCGAGATGCGCGTGAGTTCAAGCCAGGCCCAGAGTCCATGCGTGGGAAGCGGCTGGCTTGCCGCAGCGGGCTCGACCGCCGGCTGGCGGTGCACGATCGCTTCAGCGGCGACCGCGGTGGGCGTCGTCTCGATGCGTCGGCTGGGCATCCCGTGTAGGGCGATGACCGGAGCCCGACCACCGGTTTCGGTCGGCTCAACGCGCTTGAACGGTGTTGCGGCGGGTTCGCTCACGTGCGCTTCAACCGCAGCGATGGGCTCGGCGATCATGGGTTCCTCGACGATCGCGGCGACGTCCGCGACCACTTCGGCGACCGTGGGTTCCTCGACGACAGCGTCGTCGGCGACCAAGACATCTTCGGCGACTCCCGCGACTGCTGGCGCTTCAGTGACTTCAGCGATGGGTTGAGGCTCGTCGATCGACGCTGGTTCGACGAGCGGCTCCGGTTCGATCCGGTCGCGTGACGGAACCTCGGCCTCCACGACGGCTTCGACCGGTGGTTCGTCCGTTGGTTCTTCTGCCGGGAGCTCGATCGTCGTCTCCGCCTTGGGCTCGACCGATTCCCAGGCATCGGTCGGTTCGACGACACGCGGTGCAGTCAGCGTTGGATCCTCATCGCCCCAGGCCGCGAGCGTCTGGCCGGGCGGCGGTGGTGTGGGTTCGTGCACCTGCACCTCGGGCACGCTGTCCATCGAGGGCGGATCGATGCCCTCGAGGTCGGCCGCGACGACATGGTCGAAGAGGCCTGGCTGCTCGTCATCCTGCCTGCGCCGCGTGCGATCTCCGTTCGCCATGCCGGGAGCCTACCGCGCACGAGGCGATTCCCCGAGGTTCGATCCGAGCTCAGCGAGCCGCGCCGAGTGCATCGGCGATCCCGCATTCGGTCATGCGATCGCGTGCCCATCGGAGTTCCTGCGCGATCCCCTCGGCCAGCGAGGCCATGCGATGGTCCAGGGGCAAGGCACCCCACGCGTAGGTCTCGGCCTCGAAGTCCGTGATCCCGTCCTCGGGCCGGATGGCGGCCAGGCAGGACACCACGTCGGCCTGCGTCGTGCCCAGGACGCCGCCCTGACCAAGGCGATCGGCGAAGAGCGGTACGTGGAAGTGCGTCCGCCAGAGACCGTCGGGCGCATGGTCGAAGGCCCGGTCGAGATCGGTGAAGAGATGGCGCTCACCCGCGCCATCGAGCACGCAGGTCTGGTGCAGGTAGACGGGCTCGTCGAAGTGACGCAGCGCCCGGAACGCCCGATCGCTCGATGGACACTCGATGGCACTCGAGAGCTGCACCTTGCCCACCCGGACCCCCGCATCGCGATAGGCCTGCAGCACGTTCGCCTGATCCTCGAACATGACCGCAGCGTGGCACGTGTCGTGGCAGACGCGGATGTACCGCCGGAGGTCGGGCTCGCCTGCGCGCTGCCGGAGCACCTGGTCGAAGAACCCCGTCACGTCGCGCGAGGTGTCGAGCATGCAGCCGGGCTCGGGCTCGAGGTCCAGGTGCACGCAGATGCCCGTGCGGTCCTCGAGCCGCTGCGCGTGGCGCGCGAACTGCTCGAGCTGCGCACTCGCCAGGCCGACGCTGCTGCCGCAGCCCTCGAGCGAGAAGGAGAGTCTCCAGCCCAGCGGCAGGGTGCTGATGCCCGCTTCGCGGCGGCCGTCATGGATGAGCTCCACCAGGAGATCCGCCAAGTCGATCGAGAAGAGCAGGCGACGCGCGTTGGCCCAGTTGGGCTCGTAGACGGCGTGCTTCACGCGCTTGGCGTGGAAGTCGCCGTACGGGAATCCATTGATCGTGAAGACGCGCAGGCCACGCTCGTCGAGCCACGCCCGAAGGCGCGCCGCCCCGGCATCCTGCTCCTTGAGTTCGAAGACGGCGCGCGCGCTCAGCCAGAGCCCGATGTCGAGCCACTCCACGCCGAGTTCACGGCGCACGGCCGTGGCGTGCCGATCGAGCTGCTCCTTGGCCTCGTGGAGCGTGGCGCCCGCGTGGACGTTCGTGCAGTAGCCCAGCGTGGCCATCAACGGCTCGCCTCGATGAGTCGTTGCACGATCCCATCACCCATCAGCCGATCCGGCGTGCGCTCGGGATGCCACTGCACGCCGACGCAGAACGGTCGGCTTGGGTCGCGGATCGCCTCGATCACGCCGTCATCGCTGCGGCCGATGAGTTCGTACGGGCCCGCGTCACCCAGGGCCTGGTGGTGCCAGCTGGCGACCGGCCCGTTGCCGAGCTCGCTGGTGACCTGGTGGATGCGGTCGTGCCGATGGCGCTCGCCGTCGGCGATCTCGTCGTGCAGGTGCTGGATGAGGCGGCAGCCTCGGTGCACGCCCATGAGCTGCATGCCCAGGCAGATCCCGAGCACCGGAACATCCGGGTGCGCGTCGAGCCACCGGAGCGTCGCGAACTCAGCCTCCTGGCGCTCAGGGAGCATGCACTCGGCCTTGGCGTGCAGCGCGATGCCCAGGGGCCGCGTGTCGATGTCGTCGCCACCGGTCATCATCACGCCATCGACGGCCTCGAGCATGCGGGCCCGTTCACCGGCGATGCACGGCAGGATGAGCGGCGTGCCACCGGCCCGAAGCACGGCTTGCACGTAGGTGTCGTTGAGACGGTGGCGGAGCCGGCCACCATCGTCGACCAGGTCCGCAGTGATTCCGATGACGGGCATGGACGGATGGTAGGGGCGCGCGGTATCACGTCACCATGCGCATCACCTTCGCCGCGTCGATCCTGCTGGCCTTGGGGGCTGCACGCACGCTCGAACCCACGGCGGCCGACCTGCTCGCGGCCGATGCCAAGGCCTTCCTCGACGCACTCGACCCCGGACAGCGCGATGCGGCACGCGTGGCCATCGACTCCCCGTCGCGGACCGCGTGGTCCTTCGTTCCCGGCGATCGTCCGGGCATCAGGCTCGATGCCCTCACCGCCGAACAGCGCGAGCAGGCGCTGGCGATGGCGCGTCGGGCCCTGAGCGACCACGGCTGGAAGGTGGTGCGTGGCGTCTTCGCGCTCGAAGGCATGCTCGCCGCGGGCCAGCCGGACCGCTACAACCCACTCTGGTACGACGTGCTCGTCTTCGGCGATCCGTCCACGCCACCCTGGGGCATGCGCCTGGAGGGTCACCATCTGTCACTGCAGGTCATGAGCGACGGCGCTCAGGTCACCGCGACGCCGATGTTCGTCGGGGTGGCGCCGTTCACCGTCAAGGGTGGCGAACTCGACGGGTTCTCGCCGCTCGGCCGTGAGCGCGACCTGGCGTTCCTGCTCTGGGGCATGCTGTCACCGGAGCAGAGGACCAAGGCGCGCGTCGGCCCCGAAGCGCCTGCGGAGGTGCTGGGCGTGCCCGGTGGCGAAAGGCGCCTGAAGGAACGTGCGGGCCTCGAGGCGATGCACATGACCCGCGAACAGCGTGATGTGCTCTGGTCGCTCGTGCGGGCCTTCGCGGCGAGGCTCGCCTCGCCCTTCGAGAAGGCCGAGGTGGCGCGGTGGCGCACGGCGAGCGTCGATGCCATGGTGTTCGCCTGGATGGGCGGGGATGCGCCGACGGAGCGCCACTACGTCAGGGTCGTGGGCGACGGCTTCGCGATCGAGTTCGACTGCACCAGCGGCATCGACCATGTGCATGCGGTCTGGCATGATCTGCGGCGCAACTTCGGTGATCCGTTCCTCGAGCATGCGAAGGAGCATGCCGCGGGTACGGCGCACACGCATCCGTGATCATCGGGGTTGATCAGATCACTGCCCGGGCTGTGCGCGCTGCCGGTTCGCCCATTCCGCACCAGCCTGCTCGACATACGCGATCAGGTCGATGATGTCGTCCTTGGAGAAACTGTCGAGCAGGTGCGCCGGCATGGGGCTCGTCGGGGAGAGTGCACGCGTGCGGATCCGGGCAGCGGGCACTTCCTGGCGGACCTTGCCGTAAGGGTCGGTCGTCAGCGTGACCACGCCGTCGGATTCGCCGACGATGCGGCCCGTGACGGTCGATCCGTCATCGAGCGTGAGCGTGGTGAACGCATACTGGTCGCTCACGACCTTGCTCGGTTCGAGGATCGCCGTGATGAAGTCTGCGCGGGAGAAACGGCTTCCTGCAGCGGTGATGTCCGGCCCGACCGACTCGCCTGCGTCGGCGAAGCGATGGCATTGGAGGCACATGCCGGCCTCGAGCACGCGACGCCCGTTGCCCAGGTTGCGGGGCGTGGTGGCCTCGGCCAGATGCGCATAGAGCGCCTCGAGCGTCCAGGCGGTGAGTGGCTTGCCGCCGCCGACCGCCACGGGCGCGCGTTCCTCGCGCATGGTGGCGCGCATGCGGTCATAGGCCTCGCGCTCCTCGGTCGGCGTGCGCTCCTGCACGTGGCGTTCGATCGCATCGACGAAGCCTTGCAGGCTGTAGCCGCCACGGAACTCGCGGGCCTGCTCGATCCAGAGCACGAGCGACCTGCGCTGGTCGGGCGTGAGGTCGCTGCGCAGCCGCAGCGGCATGGCGAAGGCCATGGCGTCGGTGCCGTCGGTCGACTCGAGGAGTTCCACGGTCGTCGCGACCGCCTCCGGCGAACCGAGCCCCACGAGCAACTCGGCAAGCTGGCGGTCGAGTGCGGCATCGCCTGATGGGTAGAGCGGTGCCAGCGCATCGATGATCGAGGCCGTCACGTCCGGTGCGGGCGTCGTGCGCGACCAGGCACCGGCATGCTCACCGCACCAACCAGTCGAACCGAGCCGCGCGATGGCGATGGTCGCCATGCGCACCAGGCCACGGCGGCATTCGAGCTGGTTGCACAGCGGACCATCCGCGGTGATCGTCGGCAGGTCCGCGAGCATGCCGCAACGGTCCTCGTTCGACCCCACGCGAGCGAGCGCCACCATGAGTTCGAGCCGAGCGCGGAAGGCAAGTGAAGCATCATGCACGCGGCTGCGCCATGATTCGACCGGCAACGCCTCGATCGCCAGTCGAGCGGTGAAGCGCGTGAAGCGGTCGGGTGAGGCGAGCAGCGGCAGCAGCGTGACGAGTCGATCGTCGGCGGCCGCTGCATCGGGGGCGGAGCCAGTGAGCATCGGTGCGAGGGCGAGCCGTTCACGCACTGGTGGCGGCGTCGGCGGTGATTCCTGCTGTCCGTCCCAGGGTTGCTTGGCGGCGATCCGGTACAGGCCGCTCTGCGTGCCGCGCCCACCGGTCGCCACGTACATCGCACCATCGGGCCCGAACTCGATGTCGGTCACGGGCATGGGTCGGCCCGTGGCGAACGGTTCCCATCGTCCGCGCCAGGTCGTGCCGTCGCGAACCAGGTCGACCGCGAGGATGCGTCCATACGACCAGTCTGCGATGAAGAGCCTGTCGCGCCACGGTGGCGGGAACGAACTCCGATGCGCGAAGGTCACGCCGACGGGGCTCGCGGGGTCGGTGTCGACGACCGCCGGCAGCGTGTCGATCGCGGTCGGATGCAGCTTCGCACTGCCCGATCGCCAGCCGAAGTCACCGCCCTCGACCAGATGCAGCACGCGTGGCGCGCGATACCACGGTGCGCCGATGTCCCACTCCATGTCGCTGTCGTAGGTCATGGCCTCGCCGTCGACGGTGAAGTCGATGTCGCATGCGTTGCGCATGCCGCAGGCCACGATCTCGCAGCGTGATCCATCGGGCTCGCACCGCACGAGCATGCCGCCGGGCGCCATGATGCCGTGGGCATGGCCGCGTGGATCCCACTCGCGGTCCATGACGAGGTCCTCGGCCCAGTGACGGACGGGCGAATCCTTCGCGGCGCACGCGGGCACCGGGACGTGGTTCCCGAGGATTGCCCAGATGCGGCCGTCGGGTCCCTTGCGGATCCCGTGCGCGCCGTGCTCACCGCCACCACCCCACGCGTAGAGCCGCTCGTGCCGCTCGTACGTGCCGTCACCGTCGGTGTCGGTCAGTCGCCACAGTCCGCCGCCATCCTTGGGTTCACTCGTGCTGTTGGCCCAGAGGACGTTGCCATCCACGCAGAGTCCATGCACATCGCGCACGGGGACGTCCAGCGGCGTGATCGTGGGTGGCGTGGTCGACAGGTCGATCCGATGCAGGCCTTCGTACTGTGAGCCGACGATGGCGCGACCGGTCCCGTCGAAGCACATCGAGATCCAGGAGCCGTGCGCTTCGCCCGCGCTGGCCAGGAGCTCGATCGTGAATCCCTCGGGCACCGTGATCATGTCGGCTGGCGGAGCCTGGCCGCCACCAGCGAGGACAGGGGCAACCACCATGAGCGACGCAGCCAGTCCGATGATGCGCATGCATCCATGCTAGGGCGCGATGCACCGGATCCGGAGCGATCGACCGGTGGTGACCTGCGGCGTCGGCCGCGCCCACCGCGAACATCGCTTCAGGGCGCGGGGATCCTGTTCAGCGTGTACATCGCCAGGTCATGCAGGAGCGGTTCGCCGTCGCCGTCGCGCCGCAGGCCCGCCGCCCGCAACTCATGCACGAAGGTGGGCCGCAGTCCATCGACGGCCAGCTCGATCACGAGCCCGTCGTCACTCACGCTGCGCGGCGTGACCGTGAGCGCCTTGGTCTCGATCTCGGGGCTGCCGTAGGGTTCGAAGTACCAGTAGGTGTAGCTCGACATCGTCCACGACGCGGGATCGAGCGCACTCGCACGATCGACCGGCTGCGTGGTCGTGATGCGGAACCCACCCGGCGTGGCGCGCATCGACAGGATCTCGAAGGGAACCTCGCCCTTCCAGGTGAGCCGTTGCAGGCCTTCGCTGCGTGATCCTGCGCTCGCCCAACCGCGGTTGGTCTCGCCGCAGAGGATCGTGTCGGGCGATTCGAGCGCGATGCGGATGATGCCGCAGTCGAACCCGTGCCGGAAGGGGAACACCGCACCCTGCCACTGCCCATCAATCCGTTCGAGATCGATGCGGTTGATCGTGGCGGCGTACTGATCCGGGACCAGGCACTGCCCGGCGAACGGACCGAAGGAACCCGCGGGCAGCCACATCGGGTTGCCGGGGCTTCGACCGGCCTTGTCGAACGGCAGCCAGACGGCCGGCAGCCGGTAGTTCGGCATGCGGGCAGCGGCCTCGGCCTGCGTGATGCGGTTGGGATGCTCGCCCTTGCTGCCGTCGGCGTTGGGCGCGGGCCACTTCACCAGCGACTCGGGACGTGCCGTGTCATCGACGCCGAAGGGATGGCCGTGGTAGTCGCCGCGCACGAGCTGGCTGAGCTTGCTCGTGGCGCACCACTCACCCTGGTTGTCGGTGTAGAAGACGTCGCCCCACGGAGCGACCCCGACGCCGCAGGGGCTGCGCAGTCCGGCGCACTCGTAGCTGATCGATCCATCGGGAGCGATGCGTACGGCCCAGCCGCGCCAGCGCGGACGACCGAATGGCTCTTCGCCGAAGCCTCGGTTGAGCGTGACCCAAGCCGAACCATCAGCCGTGAAGGCGGGACCGAAGGCATACTCGTGGTAGTTGCCGCTGATGTCCCAGCCGTCCTGCACGGTCTCGAAGGCATCTCCCTTGCCGTCACCATCAGCATCGCGGCATCGCGTGAGCTCGCCGCGCTGCACGAGGTAGATCCACTGGTCATCGCCGGGCTTTCGCGCCAGCCCCATGGGCTCGAGCAAGCCATCCGCCCACAGCGACCAGTCCGGCGCCGAGCCGGCACGCTCGGTCACGAGCCAGAGTTCGCCGCGCCGGGTGCAGACGAGCGTGCGCCCGCCGCCCATCGGCAGGATGCCGCTGACCTCGGGCACCACGGCGTCCGGCCACGCGATGGTGGAGATCGTGGTGTACCGCGCTTCGCGCCCGGCCAGCGACTCGTTGATCGAGGTCTGGTTGGCACGCGAGGCATCGTCGCCCTGGGCGTGCAACGGCATCGTGACGAGAAAGGCCGCTGCCACGGCCGCGATTCGGGGGTTCATCACCATGCGAGCTCCGTGCGCACGACGGCGCTGAAGGGGAATGAAGGATCACTCGACGGCTGCAGCGGCACGCCCGCGAGCAGTTCCGCGCGACCGTCGACGGTGCGCACGAATGGCCGGGCACCGTCGACGAAGAGCACCGGACCACCATCGATGCGCCAGCCGGCGCCGTCCGCCACGATCGAGGATCCCTCGGCGAGCCGGAGCGAGATGGCCTCGTCGACCGTGCGGGTCCTGACGGTGAACGTCCGGTTGAGCCGTGCGCCGCCCGTGAAGAGGACCGTGCCGACGGTTTCGTCCACGCGCAGTCCGTCACGGCCGATCGAGAAGGTCGGGTTGCCACGCTCATCACGCTGCATGCCGAGGAACCGCAGGCCGCTCGTGGTCCGTGTGGGCCAGGGTGCATCGGGAGCGGCAAGCACGGCGACCACGGGACCCGAGGCCACGGTCACGATCGATGATCCTGCAGGCAGGCTCAATTGCCCGGCGCGGCCACGCCAGGTGCCTTCGGCATTCATGAACCTGCCCTTCCAGGCCTGCGCGAGCCGAAGCCCACCGGCGTCGTACACGGCCGAGACGCGTTCCGGGAAACCGATCGCATGGCAACGGGCCCCGATGCCGTCCATGAACGTGCCGAAGACGATCGTGCGCGCATCGGGCTCCAGGTCGTATTCACCCGGTGCCACCACGAGACCCTTGGGCAGCGGCATGCTGCCGCCGAGCGACAGGTAGGTCCACACGCCGTCGATCTGCTTCGTGCGGTCGCCACCCGCGATGTCGGGGTAGACCCGCTCGTTCGGTGGCCAGAAGGTCGGCATGCGCGTGCCGGGACGGAAGCGCTGCGGATCGGCCAGGTAGGCGCGGAACCAGCTCGGACGCACACGGCCATGCATGCTCGCCAGGTTCACGGCGGGGACGCCGAGCGAAGGTTGGTCGCCGAGCGTGTGGCAGGTCACGCAGCTCGCGCCGCCGGTGCCGACGATCGCCTTGCCGGCCTCGACGGCCTCTTCACTGTAGGCCGGCTGCGCATCGGGTCCGACGGCAGGGTCGGCGGCGGTGAAGTGAGCAGCCAAGTGCGACACGTTCTGGCTTCCGTACGCGGGCATCCGCGTGTTCATGTACGGCCGCACGCGTTCGGTGCCGGCGAGCATGCGCTCGATCGCCGCGGTCTGCAGCTTCGCACCCACGCCGGTGAGCGATGGAGGGAGGCGGCCTTCATCACCGAGGTCGACATCGCAGGTGAAGAGCGCATCGCGGTCGGGTCCCACGCCTCCGAGGCCGTCGCGGCTGTGGCAGGCCACGCAGTTCATGCGGTCCATCGCGTGCACGATCGCCTGCTTCGGCTGAAGGGGTTGCGCGAGGGCGGCATGGTTGACCACGAGCGTGCGCAGCATGGAGCGTTGCGCGTGGTCGAAGCCGTACTGCGGTGCGCCGGCGGGAACCACGTCAGCCAGGCATCCCGCCACCGGATCGAGCCCGTCCAGCGGCTTGGCCTTGAGCGTGGCGACGGCCGGCTCGTGGCAGTTGGCACAGCCGAGCGACACCCACTTCGACCTGCCGACGGCCAGGAGTGCTTCGTCGGGTCGATCGGTCGCCGGCCCGGGCGTGAAGCGGACCACGCGGGTCGTGAAGGCGGATGGCGGCACGTCCGCGCGCGGCGTGCCGGGGCCGTTCCACTGCAGACGCAGATCGGCATCGCCCGCGGCCTCGAAGAAGGTCACCAGGATCGGGTGTGCGCCCTGCGCCAGGTCGAGCGTGGCCGACTTGAAGCCGCTGCCATGGATGCCGCCATGATCGATGACCTGCTTGCCATCGATCCACAGGGCCGAGCCGTCGTCGCTGGCGAGATGGAAGCTCCAGGTGCCCGATTGCGGGATCTCGATGGATCCGGTGAATCGAAGGGCGTACGCATCATGCCGCGCTTCATCGGGCAGCGCGATCCGATCCATCGGGAACGTGCGCAGCACGGCGGCCGCCGCATCGGGTCCCGTGCCGTCGAAGGCGCCCTCGAAGTACTCGCACTGCAGGCCGTTGCCGGTCGACACGGTCGGCGCATCGAGGCTGCCGGACTGCGCACGCAGGAGCCAGGCGGCGATGTCGCGCGACTCATCGCGTGAGAGCAGCATGCCCGGCATGTGGCCGCCCGGTCGCGCCTTCAGCGGATCCTCCAGGAAATCCGTGAGCGCCGCGAGCGAGGTCTTGCGCGCCAACTGGACCGGATCGAGTCCGTTGCCGTGGCATGCCAGGCAGCCGACGGTCTCGTAGAGCTTCTTGCCGCGCGTGAGCGAGCCCTCGCCGACCGGGATCGGCGTGCTGTCGAAGGTGCCGCGGGTCGAGAGCCACGCGGCGATCGCAACGGCGGTGCGTTCGCGCGATTCCTTGTCCATGCCATGCATCAGGTCGGGCATGCGCGATCCGAGCTGGCCGACGTGCGTGCCCTTGGCGATGAACTCGGCCATCCAGGGGCCGTAGGCGCGCGCGCCGACCTCGTCCATCGTCGGTGCGCCCATCGGTCGCAGGCGATCGACCACCATGTCGCCGGCGGCATGGCATGCCGTGCAGTTGGATCGCGAGGCCAACGACTCGGCAGCCACGTCGGACCAACCGGCCGTCGGTGATGGTCCCCGGTCACAGGCTGCCGGCGCCAGGAGGGCCACGGTCGCGACGGCCGTCGTGCAGCGGATCTTCATGACGTGCAGCGTATCCCCGCGGCTACGCTGCACGGATGTCCAACGACGATGCCGGCAGGCCACTCGACGATGATCGGTCGCCCGATGGGTCCATGACCGGCGGAGGGGCCGATGGATCCCGGCGATCCGCCACGGGCTGGCGCGAGGATGGCCCGTTTGCCGGCGGCGGGCTCGGCGTGATGCGCGTGGCGCTGGCGGTCGTCGTCGGCTACCTCATCATGGCGATGCTGGTGATGAGCACGATGTTCCTGGCCGTCCAGGCGATGGACATCGATGCGATCTTCGAGCCCGGCCTGTGGAAGGCCACGCCTCGGTGGAACGCCATCGTCGTCATGATCAGCCTGCTCAGCGCCGTGGCGGGTGGCGCGGTCTGCGAGCGGATCGCGCGCAACCGGATGGGCATCCGACTGCTCGCGATCGTGTTCGTGGTGGCCTCCATCGGTTCGCTCGTCACGGTGCTGCGCGCGGGACCGGATCCAGCGGCCGAGCCACGCCCCACCGCGCAGGCGCTCACCGAAGCAGCCACGGCCGAGGGTCAGTCGCCAAAGCTGTACGCGATGGTCCAGGCCGGCAAGCACGCCCGCGAGCCGGGTTGGCTCAAGGTCGCCAATCCCACCTGTGGCTTCGCCGGTGCCGTGCTCGGGGCGCTGCTCGCGCGGCGCCAGCGGCCGCTGGCGTGAGTGCGCAGCTCCGCCGTGCGCCTCACGCGCGTTCGGGCGCGGTGAACCGTCCGCTCTGCGAGAGGAACGTACGCGGATTGTCGTAACTCACCTTGCGGATCGTCTCGAGCAGGTGACCGCGGCGGCGCAGTTCATCCTGGCACTTGGGCACCGCGAGCGGATCGCTCACGCCCCAGTCGCCGGCGGAATTGATCCACAACCGGTCCGTGCCATGCATCTCGAAGATGTCGGCGGCGCGTTGCGGTGTGCACTTCGTGTCCGGGTAGAGCGTCATGCCCGCCCAGAAGCCACGGTCGAGCACGGGCCGCACGGTGTGCTCCTCGACATGATCGATGAGCACGCGCCCGGGATCGGCGCCCTGGTTGCGCAGGGCATCCATGATGAGCATCGTGCCCTTGAGCTTGTCCTCGAGGTGGGGCGTGTGCACCAGGATCAGCAGGCCGTGCTTCATCGCGAGTGCGATGTGCTCCTCGAGCACGGTCATCTCGTTGCGCGAGTTCTTGTTGAGCCCGATCTCGCCGATCCCCAGGACGGTCTTGCACTCGAGGAAGGACGGGATGATGGACAGCACCTCGCGCGCCAGGCCCACATCCTCGCTCTCCTTCGGATTGATGCACAGCCAGGTGTGGTGGCGGATGCCGAACTGCGCCGCGCGCCTCGGTTCGAAGTCGGTCAGCATCCTGAAGTAGTCGTGGAAGCCCTGCGCGGTCGAGCGGTCGTAGCCCGCCCAGAACGCCGGTTCGGTGATCGCCACGCAGCCGGCCAGCGCCATGCGCTGGTAGTCGTCGGTGGTGCGGCTCACCATGTGCACGTGCGGATCGATGTACATCAGCGGCCATCCTTCGCAGCCAGCGGCATCGCCCCGAGCGCGCCCTTCATCGGCGCACGGTCGATCGGTTCGCTCGAGTGGTCGCTCCAGAGTTCAAGCACGCGCCGCGCACGCTCGGGCTTCCCGTCGAGCAACAGGGCCACCGCGGCCTTGAGGGCGTGCACTCGGAAGTCATCGTTCCCCGGGCCCATGGCCCGGTCGAATCGGTCGAGGAAGGCGGCCAGGTCGAGCACCTTCGCGCGGTGCTCGAGGAAGTAGAGATCCGCCACGGCCTGCTTGGTCAGGGGAGTGCCCATGGGCGCGGATGGTAGGCCGCACCGAGGTGCACGGCGCGTCAGGCGTGCGACTCGAGGAGTTCCGATGCAGCCTCGCGCATCGCGACGTGATCGACCTCGTGCACCTCGATGGGGTGCCCGATGTCGCGCATCAGCGTGATCGAGAGTGTGCCGCCCAGATGCTCGCGGAACTCCTCGAGGCCACGCAGGAGATCGTCCAGGGAGGCCAGCATGGGATGGGAACGGGCCAACCCGAGGCTCGAGAGCACACGCAAGATGCGGCCGGCGGGATCGGCAGCGAGCAGGCCGATCCGCCGCGCATAGACCGTGTCGAGCGCCAGGCCGATGCCCACGGCCGCGCCGTGCGACAGCTCGAACGATGTCATGCTCTCGAGCCGGTGTGCGGCCCAGTGGCCGTGATCAAGCGGCCGGGCCTCGCGGGTCTCGAACGGATCGCCGCCCTCGAGGATGTGCCGGGCGTGCAGTTCGGCCGAGCGCATGATGACCGGCCAGGCGGCCTCCATCGAACGCGTTCGGATCGCTGCCCCATCGCGTTCAAGGGTCGCGAAGAGCGCGACGTCCTTGAGGAGCGCGATCTTGACGGCCTCGCTGAACCCGTCGCACCACACCGCATCGGGGAGCGTGCGCAGGAACGCGCGGTCGCACACCACCGCATCGGGCGGTGCGAACGAGCCGGTGAAGTTCTTCTTCCCCTTGCGGTTCACGCCGTTCTTCACGCCCATGGCGCTGTCGTCCTGGGCGAGCACCGTCGTCGGCATGCGCACGTGTCGCACGCCGCGGTGCGCGATCGCCGCACCGAAGCCGACGACGTCGAGCACGGCCCCGCCACCGATGGCCAGCACCATGCTGTGTCGATCGATGCGCAGGTGGTCGACGGCATCCAGCACGTCCTCGACGCATGATGGATCGTTCTTGCACGCTTCGCCGCCGGGCATCGACTCGGCCCAGACCAGTTCGGGGAGCCCGGCGTGTGCCTGCAGGTAGCGCGCCAGGTGGTCCGTCACCTGCGGCCACGCAGCCAGCACGCCGGAATCGATGAAGGCCGCCATCCGGCTCGGCGACTCTCGGCCTGGGCAGGCGCACCGCAGCGCGTGCGCGAGGGCGGGATTCGCGGGGTCGAGCGCGCCGTCGGTGAACCACACGCGGTGGCGGAAGGGAACGGCGACCTCGCGGTCCCAGGCTGGTGTGGCGTCGTGCGGGCGCATCGTGGAAGGTGAAGGATAGTCCCGCCCATGAAACGAAACAGCCGCGGAGAGGACCGCGGCTGCCCCGCGCAACGCGCGCGGAGTTCGTTGGACGTGTCGGGACCGCTCAGCGTCGCAGGATCACGAAGCGCTGCTCGCCGTCACGCACGACCGTGAGTCGCAACGGCCGACCATCGGGCACGGCGCTGACCGCGTCGCGCATCGACGGGCCATCCTCGACGTCCCGACCATTCACCTTGGTGATCACGTCGCCGGCCTGCAGCCCGCGCTCGGCGGCGGGGCTGTCTTCCTTGACCGACGCGATCACCACGCCACGTTCGAGGTTCATGGACTTCAGCAGGTCGGCGTCGGCTTCCTCGACGGTGAGGCCCAGGCGAGCCAACTCGCCGCCGCGCTGCGGTTGGTCCGGCACGCCGGCGGCAAGCCGTTCATCGGTGCGTTCGATGAGGGTGGCCTGCTTGGTCATGCGTTCACCTTCGCGGATGATCTCCAGGCTCACCTCGGCATCGGGACGCCGGCTGGCGATGATCCGCATGAAGGCGGACGTGCTCGGAGTGGGCTTCCCGTCGACCTTCACGACGATGTCGCCGTCCTGCAGGCCGGCCTTCTCGGCCGGGGTGTCTGCCTGCACGCGGGCGATCAGCACGCCATCGTTCGGCTTGATGTCGAAGCTCGAGGCGGTCTCGGCATCCATCTCCTGCAGCTGCACGCCCAGGTAGCCGCGGACCACTCGGCCACCATCACGGAGTTGGCCGACGATCTCCTTGACCATCGCGCTGGGGATCGCAAAGCCCACGCCGTCGTTGCCGCCGTTGCGGCTGCTGATGGCGGTGTTGATGCCGATCACGTTGCCTTCGAGGTCGGCCAGCGGGCCACCGGAATTGCCCGGATTGATGGCCGCATCGGTCTGGATGTAGTTCTCGAACTGCGCCAGACCGACGCGATCGCGGCCCTTGGCGCTGATGATGCCGGCGGTGACGGTGTGGTCGAGGCCGAAGGGGCAGCCGATCGCCACCACCCAGTCGCCGACCTCGAGCGATTCACTGTCGCCGAAGCTCGCAGCCACCAGGTCGGTCGCCTCGACCTGGATCACGGCAAGGTCGGTGGCCGGGTCCGCGCCGACCACGGTGGCCGCCACTTCCCGACCGTCATGCAGCATCACCTTCAATTCATCGGCACCGCGGATCACGTGGTTGTTGGTCACGATCACGCCGGCCTTGTCGATGATCACGCCGGTGCCTTCACCCATGCGGGGAGGCATGCGGCCGCCACGTTGCTGCGGTGCATTCGGTGCGCCGGGCATGTTGGGGAAGAAGCGCCGGAACTCCTCGGGCATCTCGGGCATCTGCTGGCCACCCTGGCCGGCACCCGACTCGGCGCTGTAGGGCGCCTTGTCGATCGACACGATGCTCACGACGCTCGGATCGAGCTTCCGTGCGGCGGAGCGGAAGGCGTTCGAGAGGGCACGTGCGTGCTTGAGGTCGGCCTCGTCCTGCGAGGCGGCCATCACGGGTGCGGCGACGACGAGCGAAAGCGCGAGTCCGACGATGGCGGCGCGCGACGAAGAACGGATGAAGCTGAACATGATGTTGGGTTTCCTCCACGGCCGGATGGCCGGCCGGGGAACGGTACGGCGGCAGGGTGCCCCGGGTTCAGGCCTGACCGGACGGATTTCCGGTCGGCAAGGTCCCGCCTCCGTGGGCGAGGTGGAAGAGCGTCACGGCACCTGCCACGCTGACATTCAGGCTGTCGATCCCCGCGCGCATCGGGATGAACGCGAGCTGGTCGCATTCGGCCTCGACCTCAGGGGAAATCCCGCGGAATTCGTTGCCGACCACCACGACCATCCGTTCGGTGCGCCGGATGGATGGCAGTGGCCGGGCGCCAGGACGGCAGACGGTCCCGAGCACGGAATAACCGTGGTCGCGTCGCAGCATTTTGAGCGTCGAGGGCAGTACACAGTGCATGAACGGCACGCTGAGCGCGTAGCCCATGCTGCTGCGGATGCTCTTGCGGTAGAGCGGGTCATGACAGTGCTGCCCGATGAGGAGGCCATGCGCACCGAAGGCCGCCCCGTCGCGGAAGATCGCGCCGATGTTGTCGCGGTCGCCCACGCCGTCGGCGGCGAGCACGAGCGCCGGGCCGGTCGTGGGGGCGACCTCGTGCAGCGATCGACCCTGCAGGATCGCGCGATCGCCGCTTGCGATCGCACCGCGGTGCATCTGGAATCCGGTCAGGGCTTCGACGCGGTGGTCCTTGGTCACGAAGACGGGAACGTACGGTTGAGCGTGGCGTTCGAGCAGCGCATCGATCTCGGCCAGTCGCCGCTCGGCCGCCAGGATCGATCGCGTGGCACCCGGCAGGGCGAGCATGCGCTCGATGACGAGCAGGCCCTCGCCGATGAAGGTGCCGCTGCGTCCGTCCTCGCCGACGAGTTCGCGGTCCCGCAGGGCCCGGTACTCCGCCAGCCGCGGGTCATCGAAACTCTCGACATCGATGCGCATGCGGGCGATCCGGCCGTGTCGTTGCCGTCAGGGGCTCAGCCAGCCATCCGGCCGCGGTCCTGGATCGCACCGAGCAGCGCCCCGAGTCCGAGCAGCGCGAACCACACGCCGACGCCGGCCATGGCGACCGTTCGGGTCGAGATGGGCCGCTCGGTCGTGACCACTGGTGCGATGTCGCCCTTGTAGAGCACGGACGCAGGGTTGAGGTTGCGCTTGGACACGGCTCCAAGGATCTCGCGTGTGCGGTCGGCGAGATCGGCGATCTGGTTGCTCAGGCTCACCAGGCGCTCGGTCGTCGAAGCGGTGGACGACTGAGCCACCGATGCGGCATTGCGCCGCTCGTCGATGGTCGTGAGCAGCCACGTCTCGAACTCGACCTTGGATTTCTGCTCCACGACGTCGAGGTCCGCCTCGACGGTCCGTTCGCTCAGATCGCGTCGGTACTCGACGTCGCGGCTCTTGACGGCCTGTTCGATGACCCGGTCGATGAAGCTGCCGTCGACGTTGGCCAGCACGCCGCCTTCACGTGATGGAAGACCACCATCGGCTCGGAGATCGCGCTGGTCCGAGTTCATCTGGCGAAGCGCTTCATGCAGCACCTCGCTCCGCTGTTCACTCTCCTCGAGCGCAGCCTCGAGCATGCGCCGACGCACGCCTGTGATCGAAACAAACTCTGCCGCGCTCTTCTCCTGCGCTGCAGCCATGGTGTCGATGTAGGCAGGCATGATCAGGTTCCGCTGCAGGGCGAGCACGCGCTGGCGCAGGTCGATCAGCGTCTCGCCGGTCGCGGCGGTTGCCAGTTCCGATCCCTGCACGGTCATCATGGTGCCGATGGTGCGGGAGACGCTTTCCACGAAATCGCGCAGCAGCTCGGCATGCAGGATCGAGGCAGCCACATCCGTGCCGCTTTGAGAGAGCGAATCGGCCGAAGCCCGGAGGTCCTTGGCCTGCGGCAGCGGGAACTCATAGGCCGTCACGCCACCGGCTTCGGAGAGGCGCGCCCACTCGGCCGGAATCGCCTGGACGAACCGCTCTGCCGCGCCGGCGCCAAGATCGTTGGCAGAGCAGGTCACGGTGAAGGCGGTCTGTGCGAGCGCCTCGAGCTTGGCCTTGAACTCGGACTCGAGCGCCTGGCGCTCGGTGGCGGTCAGCTTGGTGTTGGCCAACTTCTGGTTGTAGTCGGATTCGAGCAGCGACAGGTCACGGCTGGACCGCGAGATGGTCACGCTGCGGGCGAGCTCGCCGATCGTGATTCGCTCCTGGAGCCCCTGGGCTTCCCAGATCGGCTCCAGCACGCTGTTGGCAATGATGTCCTGCGGGCTGAACGGCGACTTGTTCGGGTACTGGCCCTGCGCCGCACCCCTGAAGGTGAGCGTGAATTGGTAACTGGCCACGCTCGTTCCCGGAAGTGCCTGGGCGATGGCGTACAGGCCGACCGTGAAGAGGCCCGCGATGATCGTGGCCAGCACCACCTTCGCGCGGTGGCGGCTGATGAAGCCCACCACGTCGATCGCACCAGCATCGAATGCCACGCCGTCGCCGGCGTTCCCCGTTGGAGTCCCTTGGTTCATGGGGGCATCCTAGCGATGCGCCCACGGTCCGACGTGGTCAGACGAGCGACGACGGATCCTCGAGCAGGCCCACCACCGTGTTCAGGAAGCGTGCACCCTCCGCACCGTCGACCACGCGGTGGTCGCACGACAGGCTCAGCGGGAGGACCAGGCCCGCGTAGAAGCGGCCGTCCTTCACGAGGACGCGCTCCTTCGTGCGGCCGGCCGCGAGGATCGCGACCTCGGGGTAGTTGATGATCGGGGTGGCGAACATGCCGCCATAGCTGCCGACGTTGGAGAGCGTGAACGTGCCGCCCATGCTCTCCTCGCGGCTGATCGTGCGGTCGCGACAACGGCCCGCGAGCACCTTGACCTGGTTGGCCAGATCGACCAGCGTGCACTGGTCGGCGTTGCGGACCACCGGGACCATCAGACCGCTGTCGGTGTCGACGGCGATCGAGAGGTTGATCACGCCCTTGATGAGGATCTCGCTGTTGGCGTCGTCGACGTTGGCGTTCAGGGCAGGGTGCTTGCGCAGCGCGCGGCAGATCGCCGTCATGATGAACGGCATCATGCTGAGCTTCTGGCCCACGACCTTGGAGTACTCGCGGCGCTTGCGGTCGAGCTCGGTGACGTCGGCCTCGTCCACCACCGTGAAATGCACGGCGGTGCGCACGCTGCGGTCGAGTGCCTCGGCGATCTTGCGTCGCACGCCGCGGAACGCGATGCGCTGTGCGACGCCGTCCTTGTCGACCGCGGGAAGCGGCGTGGGCGCGGCAACGGCACGGGGTGCGAATCCCGCCGGCGCGGTCGAGCCGCCGGAGAAGCCATGCACATCGGCCGCCGTCACGCGGCCGCTGTGGCCCGTGCCGGCGACCTTGTTGATGTCGATGCCCATCTCGCGCGCGATGCGGCGAACCGCCGGCGTCGCGAGCGCCTTGCCGCGCGTGGGTGCCGCGACCGCGTGCTCGGGCTTGCGGGCGAAGCGGTCACTCACGGTGAGCGTGCCGCTCATGGTGCCCACGACCGTGCCTTGGTCGCCATCGGCCTCGGGCACCCCGGCCGCGACCGAGGCACTCACGCAGGCCGGGCCCTTGGCTGCCGCGGGTGATGCGGCGGCAGTCGCCGCACCGGACACCGCGTAGCGCACGAGCGGCTTGCCGACCTTCATGATCTCGCCGGGCTTGCCGCAGAGTTCGCTGACCGTACCGGGCCATGGGCTCGGCACCTCCACCAGCGCTTTGTCGGTCTGCATCTCGGCGAGGATGCTCGAGGTGGTGACCACGTCGCCGGGCTTCACCTTCCACGAGATGAGTTCGGCCTCGACCAGGCCTTCGCCGAGGTCGGGCAGCAGGAAGTGGCTCTTGTCGTCGGGTTGCTTCAGGCCGGCCATGGTTCGCCTCCGTGCGTGGGTTCAGTAGGCAAGGCAGTCTTCGATGCCGCGCTGGATGCGCGCCGCGTCGGGCAGGTACTCGAGCTCGAGCTTGTAGTACGGCATGATCGTGTCGAAGCCCGTCACGCGCTGCACCGGTGCTTCAAGGTGGAGGAAGCACTTCTCCATGATCTGCGTCGCGACCTCGCTGCCCACGCCGCAGGTGCGCGGCGCTTCGTGCACGATGACGCAGCGGCCGGTCTTGGACACGCTCGCCTCGACCGTCTCCATGTCCATGGGGTAGATCGTGCGCAGATCGATGAGCTCGACGCTGCGGCCGCAGGCCTCGATCGCCTGCATGCACTGGATCACGCTCGCGCCCCAACTGACCACGGTGAGGTCGGTGCCTTCGCAGACCACGCGCGCCTTGCCGATGGGGATCGTGTACTCGTCCTCGGGCACTTCCTCGCGGATCGCGCGGTAGATGCGCTTGGGCTCGAAGAAGATGACGGGATCGGGATCGCGCAGCGCGCTGATGAGCAGGCCCTTCGCGTCGTAGGGACCGCTGGGCATGACGACCTTCAGGCCCGGCTGGTGCGTGTAGAACGCCTCAGGGCTGTCGCTGTGCAGCTCGGGCGCGTGGATGCCGCCGCCCACCGGCACACGGACGGTCATCGGCACGGTGAAAGCACCGCGGGTGCGCGTGCGCATGCGTGCCGCGTGGCTGCAGAGCTGGTCGTACGCCGGCCCGAGGAAGCCCTCGAACTGGATCTCGGGGACGGGACGCAGGCCGGCCATGGCCAGGCCGATGCTCGTGCCGATGATGCCGCTCTCGGCCAGCGGCGTGTCGACGACGCGGTTGGCGCCGAAGCGCTTCTGCAGACCTTCGGTCACGCGGAAGACGCCGCCGTTGTTGCCGACGTCCTCGCCGAGGAGGATGACGCGGTCGTCCTTCTCCATTTCCTGGATCAGGGCGAGGTTGATGGCTTGCACGAGGGTGAGGTTCGCCATGGTGTGGTCCTGTTGGATGATCGTGGTGCCGGTCGACGCTCAGCGCGCGTTCGACGCGCTCGGAAGCTGGCTCGGATCCTGCCCGAGCGAGTGGGTGTGGCCGGTTTCGCGCTGGGTGACGAGATCGGCGGGCAGGTCCGCAAAGGTGTAGTTGAAGACGTCGCCGCGCACGGGGGGCTCGACCTGCTCGCAGCGCTCGATGGTGGCCATGCAGCTGGCCTCGGCGGCTTCGCGCAGGGCGGCATCCTTGGCATCCGACCAGATGCCCTTCTTCGTCATGTAGGTGCGCAGGCGCGTGATCGGGTCGCGTGCCTTCCAGGCATCGACCTCGGCCTGGTCGCGGTAGCGGCGCGCATCATCGGCCGTGGTGTGGTCGCCGAGCCGGTAGGTCACGCCCTCGATGAAGTAGGGCTTGCCCGTGGTGCGGGCGTGCTCGATCGCCTTGCGCATGCCGTAGACGACGGCGAAGAGGTCGTTGCCGTCGACCTGCAGGCAGGGCATGCCGTACGCGATGCCGCGCTGGGCCACGGTCGGCGCGCTGCACTGGATGCGCCCGGGCACGCTGATCGCCCAGAAGTTGTTCTGGCAGAAGAAGATCACCGGGATGTCGAGGTTGGCGGCGAAGTTGCAGGCTTCGTGGAAGTCGCCTTCGCTGGTGGCGCCGTCACCGAAGAAGGTGCACGAGATGCGCTTCTCGCCGCGGTACTTGGCGGCCCAAGCCAGGCCGGTCGCATGGAGCATCTGCGTGCCGATGGGCACGGCGATCGGGGTGGCGTGGTGCGGACGGGGCATGGCGTTGCCGCGTTCATCGCCCATCCAGTGCAGCAGGATGCTGTCGATCGGCACGCCGCGCCACATCAGCCCGCAGTTCTCGCGGTAGCAGGTGACGAGCCAGTCATCGTTGTTGAGCGCGTAGGCCGCACCGAGGCTGTTGGCCTCCTGGCCCATGTTCTGCGGGTAGGTGCCCATGCGGCCCGAGCGCTGCAGCTTGAAGGCCACCTCGTCCATCATTCGGCACGTGACCATCGTCTCGTAGAGCTTGAGCAGGTCGGCATCGGGAATCAGGCCCTTGCCGAGCTTCTCGTCGAAGTTCCCGTGCTCGTCCAGGATGGAGACGCGCTCGATGGTGGTGGTCAGGGCGTTGGTGATGGGCATGGGCTGGGACCTTGGGGAAAGAAAACGGCCGCCGCTCTTTCGATGCGACGGCCGTGTCGCGCGGGATGGTAGCAGCGCGGGACGTCGGACCCACCGCGTTGGAGCGCTCCGACGCCTGCTCAGGTTGACGCACGCCGGGGAGCGAAGGGCGCCGCGGCTGGCCGCCTGGCACGAGCTCCCATGGGCCGCTGGCGCCAGAGGACCCGATGGTTGTGAGTGTTTTGGCGAGAAACTATTACAATCCAGCCATACGCGCCATAACTTCAATCATTCCAGCGTCTGAAGGCCGATCCGCAGTCCCCCCCCACAGGGCGGTGGCCCCCGTGAATGGGCTGGCCATGGTCAGCGCTGGGGCCCGGCGCTCGTGCGACCCGCTCATCGACCCGCCGCGCATCCATCACCGCGCAAATCACTCGCGCCGCAGAGAACGCCATCATCGAGGCGCGCGATGGCCTGACCGCGACCGAATGTCACCGAGCGCTCGGCGGCGATCGTGATCGTGTGTCCACGCGCCCGAAGACCGTCGATCGTCGCCTGGGGCCAACCCGGTTCGAGCTGGACCTCGAGCCCCTTCATCCACTGCCAGCGGGGCGCGTCGAGGGCCGCCTGGGGATTCTGGCCGTGCAGCATCGTGCGAAGGGTGTACTGCGCATGAGCCTGAGGCTGCATGAAACCGCCCATGATCCCGAAGGGTCCGATCGGCTCGGCGACCGACTCGCTCGCAGCGTGCACCGTCGGCGCGCCGGCATCGCGCGAGAGGAACCCCGGGATGATCGTGTGGTACGGCCGCTTTCCGGGCGCGAGTTCGTTCGCGTGACCGGGCACGAGGTTGAAGCATGCACCGCGGTTCTGGAGGGCGATGCCCGTGCCGGGCACCACGAGCCCGCTGCCGAACCCCATGTAGTTGCTCTGGATCAGGCTGACCATCAAGCCCGAGGCATCGGCCGTGCACAGGTAGATCGTGCCGCCCGGCTTGGGGACGCCGGCATCGAAGTCCTGCGCTCGTGCGGGATCGATGCGCGCGGCCAGGGCGTCGAGCCGCGCGGGATCGAGCAGCGTGCGGGTCGACTCCACCATCGATGAAGGCTCGGCCACATGCAGGTGCGCCTCGCGGAACGCCATCTTGATCGCCTCGATCGCCAGGTGCGTGCCCAGCGCATCATCGACGCCATGACGGTCGATGCCGACGCGCTCCAGCAGCGCCAGCGCGATGAGCGCGGCAATGCCCTGGCCATTGGGCGGGATCTCGTGCAGCCGTGCGCCGCGGAAGCCCATCGAGATGGGTGCAACGCGCTCGGTCGTGTGGGCGGCCAGGTCCTCACGCCGCAGTGCGCCGCCGTCTGCGCGAGCCATGGCATCGATCGCGAGTGCCACGTCGCCTTCGTACAGCGCGCGACCGCCACTCGCGCCGAGGAGTTCGAGCGTGCGTGCATGGTCGGGCAGTCGCATGAGTTCGCCGGCCCGCGGCGCGCGACCGTCGATGGTGAAGGTGCGTCGCCACTCGTCGTTCGCGCCGAGCGCTGCTGCAGCGCGATCCCACAGACGCGCGGTCTGCACGGCCACCGGGTAGCCGTCACGCGCATGCATCGCTGCGGGCGCCATGAGCGACTCGAACGGCAGGACGCCGAAGTCCCGGTGCAGGTCGGCCCACAGCGCCACCTGGCCCGGCACGGTGACCGGATCCCAGCCGCGCGTGGGCATCGTGCCGCCACCGAAGCTCGATCGATCGAGCGCGCGCGGCGTTCGCCCCGAGCCGTTGAAGCCGTGCAGGCGACCACCTTCGGCCGGCGACCAGACGAGTGCAAAGGCATCTCCGCCGATCCCGTTGGTCGTGGGTTCGAGCACGGTCATGCATGCCGCGGTCGCGATCGCCGCATCGACGGCGTTGCCGCCCTGCGCAAGGATCTCGGTGCCCGCCTGCGCCGCCAGCACCTGGCTGGTGGCGACGATGCCCCGGCGCGCGAGCGTCGGCATGCGCTGGGATGGATACGGGAGCGCCCATTCGGGCGATGGGGGTGCGAAGTCATGCATGGATCGTGATTCCCGGGGCGGGCTCGTCGTGATGACGCGGCCCGATGCGTCCGTCCCGGGCCGTGTGGAACAGGCGTGGCCGATCCCGGCGGTCGCCACGGCGGCAGCCGTGCCCAGGAACTCGCGTCGTGTCGCGTGGTCACGCACGCGATCAGGCTAGCGGGCCACGGGTCCGAGGCCCCGCGGTCGTCGATCGAATGAACAGGGCCGCTGCCCGTGGAGGACAGCGGCCCTTGGTCGCATGAGGTGAAGGTGCGTTCAGACGCCCACGGTCGCGGGCTTCTTCGTGCCGCTTGCGCGACCCGCAGCGATGCGTCGCTTGGCGTACGCGATGGCGGCGTTGGCGGTCGAGTCCTGGGTGCGGCTCTCCTCGAGCACCGCCAGCGTGGTCTCCTCGATCTTGGCGACCTTCTGGTCGACCATCGCCTCGGTGTAGCCGAGGTAGAGGCCGCCCAGGCGGATCAGCCCACCGGCGTTGGCCACGAAGTCGGGCGAGTACAGCACGCCCTTCTTCTTGATGGCGACGCCGTCGGCCGCCGGATCGAGCAGCTGGTTGTTGGCGGTGCCGCAGACGATCGAGCAGTTCAGGCCGGCGATCGTCTTCGCATCGAGCACGCCGCCGAGGGCGCACGGCGCGAGGATGTCGAGCTTCTCGGTGAAGAGGTTGCGGTCGTTGCCCAGCGCCACGCAGCCGAGTTCCTCGACCGCACGCTTCATCGTGGGAACGTGCACATCGGTCACCAGCACGGTCGCACCCGCATCACGGAGCAGCTTCGCGAGCTTGTATCCGGTGGCGCCGCACCCCTGCACGCCGACGGTGAGGTTGGCGAAGCTCACCGGCTTGCCGAGGAACTTCAGGCACGCCTTCATCGAGTTGAAGCAGCCCTGTGCGGTCCACGGGCTCGGGTCACCGCCGCGGCTGACGGCCTCGCCACCCATGATGTGCGGCGTCTCGCGTGCCATCCAGTCGCAGAACTGCGGGCTCACGCCGACGTCCTCGGCAGCGATGTACTGGCCGTCGAAGGTGTTCACGAAGCGGCCCATCGCACGGCCCTGCGCCTCGGTCGGCTGCTGGCCGGGTTCGTCGAGGATGATCACGCTCTTCGCGCCACCCATCGGCAGGTCGGCCGCGGCCGCCTTGTAGGTCATCCCCTCGGACAGGCGCAGCACGTCGAAGAGCGCCTCGTTGGTGCTGGCGTAGGCCCAGCGGCGCGTGCCGCCGAGCGCGTTGCCGAGCACCGTGCTGTGGATGGCCACGATGGCCTTCAGGCCGCTGGCGGGATCCTGGTGGAACGCCACGCGCTCGTGGCCCATCGTGTGCATCGTCTTGAGCAGATCCATGGTGACTCCGTGGGGTGGTGGGGAAAGTCGGGGATGCTAGTGCGCGTTCGTGGGTGGACGAAACCGATCAGGTGCCCGCGCCCGTGCCGACCTTGATGCCGGCGAACACGCTGCCGGAGCCGAACTGCGGGATGTTGGACTGGTCGGGCTTCTTGCCGGTGCCGCGCACCGCCACGACGGGCGTGCGCTCGGGAAGCACGTAGTCCGCGTTGGGCAGGCTGTCGGCCCAGGCCAGCACGGCATCCGCGGCGCGCTTCATGGATGTGTCGCAGTTCTGACGCAGCGCGCGGAGCTCGGCGTCGAACTGCTCGCCGGCGAAGGCGATGAAGTGGTCGACGACGGCTGCCTCGTGCTCGAGCTCACGGCCCTCGAGGCCGCGGCGCATGTTGCGCTCGAACTTCGAGAGCGTGCAGAGGCTGGCGTGGATCCAGAGCGCGCCCAGGGCCAGGCGCGACTGGATGGTCTGCGCGGTGACGATGCCCTCCTCGTGCTCCTTGAACATCATCTTGACCTGGTGGCTGAACTCGCGGATGCGCATCATGCACTCGTCGAGGTGGCGCGCGATGCGCGGGTTCTGGCAGCTGAACGACGGCATGCCGCGGCGGAAGCCCAAGAAGAGTTCCGAGCCGATCTGCATGGCGCTGCCGAGGTTCGAGAAGGGGCGATCCTTGATGCCCTTCATCCACTCGCCCAGCTGCTTGCCGCCGTACGCCCAGATGAACGAGTGCATGACCTCGTTCGCGCCTTCGACGATGATGTTGATGCGGCTGTCGCGCCAGATGCGCTCGACGGAATTCTCCGTCATGTACGACTCGCCGCCCATGATCTGCAGGGCATCGTTCACGGTTCGGTAGCCCATCTCGCTGCAGAAGACCTTGCACATCGCGGTCTCGACCATGATGTCGTCGTCATGACGGTCGAGGAAGCCGGTCGTCATGTAGAGCATGGCGTCCATCGCGTAGACGTAGCCCGCCATGCGTGCGAGCTTCTCCTTGCAGAGGTCGAAGTCCGCGAGCGGACGGTCGAACTGGTGGCGGTACTTGGCCCACTTGAGCGCCTGCTCATAGGCATGGCCCGCGCCGCCGAGCATGCCGGCGCTGAGCGTGCAGCGTCCGTAGTTCAGGCAGGTCATGGCGATCTTGAAGCCCTGACCTTCCTTCGCGAGCAGGTTCGAGGCCGGCACCTTGACGTTGGTCAGGCGGATGCGCGCCTGCCACGTGCCGCGGATGCCGCACTTGGAGCGGTTGCGGCTGAAGATCTCGACGCCTTCCATGTCGGGCGTGCAGATCAGCGCCGTCACGACGTCCTTCTGCTTGCCGGTCTTGGGGTCGGTGACCTTCTGCTTGGCCATGACGGTGAAGAGGCCGCTGAGGGCGCCGCTGGTGGCCCACTTCTTCTCGCCGTTGAGGATGTAGTGCGTGCCGTCGGCGGACAGTTCGCAACGCGTCTCCTGGCCGCCCGCATCGCAACCGACGTTCGGCTCGCTCAGGCAGAACGCGCTGAGCGTGTCCTGCGCCATGCGGGGCAGGAAGCGCGCCTTCTGCTCCTCGGTGCCGAAGAGCATGACGGCCTTGCACCCGATGGACTGGTGCGCGCTCACGAGCACGGCGGTCGAGCCGCAGCTGCGGCCGATGCGCTCGAGGGCGCGGTTGTAGCTGGTGATGCCGAAGCCGCCGCCGCCGAACTCCTTGGGCACGGTCATGCCGAGGACGCCGAGCGCGAAGAGGCGCTTGATGACCCAATCCGGGATCTGCTGCTCCTGGTCGATCAGGTGCGAGGGGTGCTCGGTGCGCATGTAGCGGTCAAGCTCGGCGATCAGTTGGTCGCAGCGCGCGGTCTCGTCGGCGCTGCCCTCCGGATAGGGGAACATCAGTTCCTCGCGGAAGTTGCCCCAGAAGACGTTCTTGATCGCGCCCATCGACGATGGGTCCGGCCCGAGCATCTCCTGGGCGGCTTCGATCTGCTTGCGGTCGCGTTCAGCGATGCCCTTCATGTCGGCAAGGTTGGTGGAGCTCATGGGGGGATCCTCTGTGGTGGTTCGTCGTGAAATGGAGCGGGCGACCCGACCGGGCCGCCCGCGGGAACGAAGTGTAGGGCGGCATCCTGCCCGCGGGAAACCACGGGGGACTGGCGCCGAGCAGGACCCGAGGCCGCGGGAGGAGAAGCGCGGAGCAGGTGCGCCCCCCCGCGACTCACTTCTTCAGGAACGCCGCAAGCTTCTCGCGCGCCTGCGGGGTGTGGCGCAGGCCTACCAGCGCGTGGCGCTCGCGCTCGCACGCTGCGCTCCACCCATGCTCGAGCCCGTACTCCACCAGGTCACAGACGGCCAGGGCAGCAGGGGTGCTCGGCAGGTCCTTGCGGGCTTGGGCCACGGCCTCGGCCACGTCGGGAAGTGCGGGTCGTTGGTCGCCGCGAAGGCATCGAATGGGGTGCTGCTTGGTCTGGCTGGCCAGCCACGACACGGCGGTGGCACGAGCAGTCTCGGCCGACGGGGCAACCGCATTGAAGAGGCAGGACGGCAGGGCATTGCTCGGGAAGGTCTCGCCGAGTGCGGTGGCCTTGATCGCCAGCAGGGGATCGATCCGCGCCGGCAGGCACTGGGTTCCGCCCCAGCCCGGACAGATGCCCAGCCCAGCTTCCGGCAGCCCAACGCGAAAGGGCTTCTCGCCTTCGGGTTGGGCGACGCCAATGAGGCCATCGCAGTGCATGGCGATCTCAAGACCACCACCGAGGGCGGCCTTGCCGATGATCGCGGCACTGGGGCAGGGCAGGGCAGCAATGCGCCAGAACGCATCCGCCGCCCGCTTCAGGTAGTGGTGCAGCGCCGCATCGTCCATCGCGTCAATCTCCGCCAAGTCGGCGCCGGCGACGAAAACACGGCTCGAAGCACTCTCCAGCACGAATCCGCGAAGATCATGCATGGATTCGACGCGATCCATTGCGATATGGATCTGATCGATCAGCCAGGCATCGAGAACAACCACACCGCCGCGTGGCTTGTCTGGATTGATCTGCAGCGAAAGCGAGACCATACCGTTGCCAAGTTCATTGATGTTCAGTGCAGATGTCGACATGATCGTGGTCCTCGTGGCGGCGTGAAAGCCGTGTTTTGATCGTGCAGAGAACGTGAGCCCATCAGGTCCGATCGTGATCCGAAAATCGCTTCATGATCCCCACAGTTTCGCCAAGCGCTCCTGCGCCTCGCCACCTTGGATGATCCGTGCGCTGATCTCAGCGGCCTCGCGAATGGCAGCTTCGTCATTCGAGCCATCCAGAACCGATAACCATCGCTTCGTCTCCCGGATGGCGAGTGGGCCACCCTTGGCCAGGCCTGTGGCGAGTGCCAAGGTGGCTGCCTCGAGTTGGTCCAGCGGCACACAGTGGCTGGCGATCCCCTTGGCGTGACCTTCGGCACCGCTCATGGTGCCACCCAAGAGGAGCATCGCGCGGGCCGGCCCGGCGCCGATCTTCTTCACGAGCCAGGGCGCCACGACGGCCGGGCAAATGCCCAGGTCCACCTCGGGGTAGCCGACCTTGGCTTCGGGATGGGTGACCCCGAAGTCGCACACGACCATCAGCCCGCAGCCACCGCCGATCGCCGCGCCTTGCACCTTCGCGATCGTGGGCATGGGGAGCTTGCGGATGGCCAGGCTCGTCTCGGCCAGCGCGCGGAGCATCTCGCCCATCGCGACGGGATCGGTCGCCACGGCCTTCAGGTCCATGCCGGCACAGAAACTCTTGCCGTCGCCTTCGAGGATGACCACACGCACATCGTGGCGGGCGTGCAGGGACTCGATCGTGGAGCGCAGGTCGGTGATGAGATCCCGTGAGAGGGCGTTGCGTGCTTCGGGGCGACGCATGCAGACGCGGGCAATGCCATCGGTGACGGTGAGGGAAACCAGGTTCGACATGTCGGAAAGCGTAGCGATCGCGCGATCACCCGGCCGTTCACGGCCCGGGGACAGGCTGACCGATGCACCCGACGACGGCGCCGAAGTCAACCAGGGGTACGGGGCGGGAGGCTCGATCCGTCCGGAGATGGTGTTCGGTCAGCGTTGATGCAGGAAGTAACCGCACTCCGGGCAACGCGCCGAGAAGCCCGAGCGGTTGACGATGTGTCCACAGCCCGGACAGAGCCCGTCCTGGGCGCGTCCGGTCTCGATCCGCGCGCGACGGCGCCAGACGAACAGCTGCATCGAGCGACCCAGGAGCGCCCCGACCCAACAGACCGCGAACGCGATGGGCCATCCGACCGCCGTGTTCACGATCCAACCGAGCAGCGACTGGCGCGTGACCCATGGGCCCGGCGGCGTGAGGTTCAGACGTTGTGCGCTCAACCATGCGGTCACGGTGGCTGGTATACCCCCTCGGGTTTCGGCGAGGACCGGGCCAACCGCCCAGCGGGGTAGGGAAACCGATCCAGACGCCGCCGGCCATCCCGACCTGGTCACGACCTCGCTGCCCTCGACGCGGAAGGTCTCCTCATCCGGGATGCTGAACAGGTCCACCGGGGGCTGCGGCCCACCACCGAGGTCGCGGCCGTCATCGTCGACCCAACGACCGTCGTTCAGGCGATGCAGCCAGGTCTTGACCACGACGGTGGTCGACCCCCGCTCGACGAGGAGGCTCGTTGCGATCGCGAACAGCGGCGCCAGAAGCATGGATCGCCACGCGAGCGAGAGCACGACGCTCTGCCAATGCGTTCGCCGGATCGGTGCGGAGTGGTGCTGAAGGTCGTCGCGCCAGCGCCGCCAGCGCCGTCGCAGCTGCCACCATTCGATGCGTGGCCTGTGGTAAAGCCGTGGATCCATCACGCACGCTCCCAGGGGAGTCGACCAGGAAGCACGGTTGGGCATGGATGCGCGGGCATGACGGGATTCACCGCGGCTTCTGCATCGCCGTCCACGTGGCCTCGAGCATCATGCGGGACTCTTCGCCCGAACCCGTGGCCACGCTGGCCGCGAGCGTGGCGTCGAGCGCAGCCGCGTCACACGACCCGTCGTTTGCGTTCATCCAACGCTTGATGCTGGCCATGGCCCGGGGGCCCTTCGCCAGGAGTTGGCGTGCCACGGCGACCGCGCGGGCATCCAACTGGTCGGGATTGTCGACGACCTCATGCACCAGTCCCAGGGAGCGCGCCGCCGACGCATCAAGCGGTTCCGGTGCAAGCGCGACCGTGCGCGCGCCGCCGCCGGTGTGGCCGCGAAGGGTGGGCAGGCTGATCGCGGGGCTCAGGCCGATGCGGTGCACCGGGTACGCGAACCGGGCGGCCGGCGCGGCGAGCACGATGTCGCATGCCGTGACGATCGCACAGCCGCCGGCCAGCGCCGGCCCCTGCACCGCGGCCACCACGGGGCAGCCGATCGATCGTAGCGAGCGGACGATGCCCGAAAGCCGCTTGAGGTACAGCTCCATCGTGCCGGGCACCGCGACGCAGGCACCGAGGTCGAACCCGCTGCAGAAGGCTCGTCCGCGTGCGGCCAGCAGGATGCACGAGGCCTCGCTCCTGGCGGCGACCGACGACCCGGCGGCATCGATCGCCGCCTCGAGTGCATCGAACATGCCGTGCCCGAGCGCATTGCGCCGCGCATCGTCGGCGAGCGTGATCCGGTGCAGCGCACCTCCATCGAGCACGTCGTGGTCAAGGATCCGTTCCATGCCTGCATTGAACCCGAAGCGTGTTCGTCGCGCAGGTGCGCGGGTAGGCTCCGGCAATGCCTGAGCGCGAGGACGACTCGATCCGCGATCCAGCCGACGCCCCGGTGCCGGCGGAAACGGTCGAGCTCGAGAGCGCAGGCGAGCCCAGTGCAGAGGACCGCCGCGTCGAGGAGCTGATGCAGCACTCGATCGACGTGCCCGAACTGGCCGAGGCCGTCGAGGCCCAGGAACCCGCCGATGCGGCCGTCACGCTCGAGTCGCTGCCCGAGACCGAGGCGGTCGAAGTGCTCGCGGAGATGGACGTCGACGCCGCCGCCGAGGCGCTGGCCTACATGCAGACGCCGCTGGCCGTCAGCATGCTGCAGGACCTGATCGACGATGAGCCTGCCCTGGCCGGCAAGTTCCTCGAGGAGATGGCGCCTGACGACGCGACCGACCTGCTCCAGGCGCTGCCGGTGCGCGACCGCGAGCGGTTGCTCGCCAGCATGGCTGCGGGCGACGCGCGGCGGTTGCGCGAGCTGATGGTCTACGCCCCCGACACGGCCGGCGGCATGATGACCACGCAGCACTTCAGCGTGCGCGAGGCGATGACGGTCGCGGAAGCGACCGAGTCGATCCGCCGTCACGATGGCGCGGAGATCCTGCAGCATGCGTTCGTCACGGATGCCAAGGGCCACCTCAAGGGCATCATCAGCCTGCGGCGGCTGCTCGTGGCCAAGCCGAGCGATCGCATCGCCGACATCTGCGAGCGCACCGTCGACGCCATCGCTCCGGACATCGACCGCGAGGAGGTGGCGCGTGAGTTCGAGCGCTACCGCTACGCGGCACTGCCGGTCGTCGACGTGCACCAGCGCCTGCTTGGCGTCGTGACGGTCGACGACGTGATCGACATCATCCGCGCCGAAGGCACCGAGGATGCCCAGCGCATGGTGGGTGCCGGCCGCGAGGAAGCCGTCACCTCGAGCGTGGGCGTGAAGTTCCGCGGCCGGTTCCCCTGGCTGCTCGTGAACCTCTTCACCAGCAGCATCGGTGCGCTGGTGGTCCTGCGGTACCAAGGCCTGATTGCCGAGATCGCGGCACTTGCGGCGATGATGCCGCTCATCGCGAACCAGTCGGGCAATGCCGGCCAGCAGAGCCTGGCGGTCACGCTGCGCGGCATCGTGCTCGACCAGATCCGACCGCGACGCGCCCTGCCGCACATCATGCGCGAGACCAGCGTCGGCCTCGTCAACGGCGTGATCTGCGGCGTGCTCGTGGGTGGTGCGGTCGCCGGCATCGAGTTGGCCTTCGATCGACCATGGCAGATCGGTGCGGTGATCGCCCTGAGCATGGCGTGCACGCTGATGATCGGGTGCCTGACCGGCAGCGCGCTGCCCCTGCTCATGAAGCGCATGGGCGCGGACCCGGCGACGGCGAGCACGATCTTCCTGACGATGGTGACCGACACGATGTCGTTCCTCGTCTTCCTGGGCTTGGCGAGCGCGTTCTCGCACCTGATCGGGGCTGGCTGAACACATCCTGAGCAGGTGGGATGGGGCGCGGCCCTCGCGAGCGGACCGAAGGCGCCAACCGATAACCATGGCGCTGTGCGCCGCGGTAATTGCAGGGGGACCCGCAGGCCCGTACCTTGGCGCTTCCGCCGTTCGAACGACCATCCGAAGGGATCCAGACATGGCCATCCGCGCTTCGTTGCTGCACTCCGCTGCCTTCAGTTCTTGCCTCGCCGTGATGGCGATGGCCCACGCGCAGGACACCGCACCGGCCGCCGACCCCTCTGCCGGCGACGAGGCCGCTGGCACGATCATGGGCTTGCCCTACGACGATCCGATCGTGCTCGCTGCAGGCATCGCCGTCGGTGCGATCGCGATCGCGATCATCGTCGGCGCCGTGCTCTGGATGCGTGGCGACAAGGACGACGGCGCTGAAGCGTCGAAGGACGGGGCGGAGAAGAAGTCGGCTGGCGCGAAGCCGTCCGCTGCGAAGTCCGCAAAGCAACCTGCCGCAGCCGCGGGATCGAAGCCCGGTCCTCGTGGGCCCGCCGGTGCGCGTCCGGCGAGCCTGCCGATCACGTCGCCGATGGATGCACCGCTGGAGCCATCGTCGATGGATCCGCTGGCCGACGATGACGTGAGCCCGGCGAAGCCGATGGTGGGCATGCCGAGTTCGAGCGATGTGGAACTCGATCTTCCCGAGATCGGCGAGCTCGCAGACGTCGATCCGGTTGATGCCCCCAAGCCCGTGGCGGTCGCTCCCGTGGTTCCGCAGGCGCCGGCAGCGCCGATTCCGGTGGTGCCCGCGGTTGCGGCGCCCGTGATCCCCGCGGCACCGATGCCCGTGGTTCCAGCGGCGGCCATTCCCGCAGCGCCGGCACCCACGCCCGTTGCGCCGATCGCTGCGGCGCCAAGCGTTCCGGCGCCGGCCCCATCGCCGGTGATGCCGCGCGCCGTCGCGCCCGCAGCCGCCGCACCGTCGATCCCGTCGGCGCCCATCATGATCCCGGTCGGGTCGACCGCACCGACGACGTCGCCGGTGGCGGCCGCCGGACCGATCACGGCCTCGAGCGTGGCCAAGGAGTGGCGACGCCACCGCAGCGAGAGCCTCTTCGCGTTCGCGAAGGGCCTGTACGAGCAGGCGCTGTCGACGCGTGGCGCCGATGGCCACCTGCAGCGTTCGGGCCTCGTGCGTCTGCTCGCCGAACGCGGCCAGGCGGATGACCTCAAGCGCGCCGAAGAACTCGTCGGCGTCGGTGGCGTTGCCGGAGATGCGATCGCGCTCCTTCGCGCACGCGAGCAGCGTTTCGACGAAGCCGAGACCGAACTGAACCGCCTCTCGCTGCACTCGGCGAACGAGGAAGTCCGCGCTGCGGCGCTCACCGCGTCGCAACTGCTGATCGCCGCCTACGAGAAGCGTGGCGATCATGCGAAGGTCGGGCACTTCGTCCGCAGCATCGAGTGGGAACTGCTGCGCCGCGCCGAGTCCGGCATGGTGTCCGACGGCGACGTCGAGCGCGCCCTCACGCGCCTGCTCGTGGCGAGCCAGTGGCGCCCTGCGCTCACCGTCGCCACCGAGTGGCACGGCTGGACCAAGCGTGACCCGGTCTGGAGCCGCACCGTGCTGAGGACCGCCCTGGCGGTGCAGCCGCACTGTGCGAGCGATGCGGACCTGGCCACGAAGGCCGAGGCGATCCGCCGCGAGGCGCTTGACCTGGTCGAGGGCGAGGGCCTTGCGGACCTGGCGCGCGGCCTTCGTCTGGCGGCCACGCACGATCCGGACCTGATCGGCATGGCGCGCACGCACCTCACGCGCGCCGTCTCGGGCTCCGACCGCGTCGACAGCGTCGCCCGCCCGTTCCTGGCGATCCTCGAGATCGGGCAGGGCAATCTCGAAGCTGCCGAGCAGCATGCCACGGCCCGGACCGCTGGTGCTGCGCCTGGCCTGCCCGAGCTGGCCCGCGGCATGCTCGAACTCGCACGCGGTCGCTTCGATCACGCCCGCCGCGAGTTCGCGGGTGCCATCGATGCGCTCTCGACCCAGAAGTTCTTCAACTTCCCCGATGCCGTGCGCGAGGCGATCAACGAGACCCGACCCGGCCACGAAGCCCTCAAGGGCCTCTGCGCCACGCACGTGGCGACCGGTGACGTCGCGGGCGCGCGCCGCGTGCTCGACGAGCGCATGGTGGCCGGAACCGACCGTGCCCTGATCGCGCAGGCGCTCGTCGACAGCGGGCTGAGCGCGGGCAAGGTCCACCTGGATGCCTTCCGCTTCCTCTATCCGCCGGCTGGTCAGACCAGCGCCGAGCCTGCCGTGCTCGCCAAGCTCTTCGAGGTCGGTTCGCGCGTGCTGCGGGATCCGTCGGGCTTCACGCAGGACGAGCGCGACACCGTACAGCGCATGCTCGAGGCCCTGACGCCCGGCGTGGAACGCCCGCGCGGCCGCGGCCGGTTCTACGTCCGTCGCTACGCCGGCTCCGGCCATCCGCTCTTCGAGGTCGTGTGGCTCCCATCGGATGACGATCCCGTGCCTGCGCCGGTCGAGTGGAACCTGGTCGCGCACGGCGCCGACGGTTCGCGCGTCTCGCGGCTCTTCGAACGCGGCGTCTTCACGCCGGAATCGAAGCCCTACCTCGTCTCGGGCCGCGACAGCGAAGCCCCCGACACCTTCGCCGGTGCACGCACCGTCGCACTGATCGATCCGCGGCAGATCGCGGTCGGGGCCGGTGACTGGAAGCTCGAGATCGGCTGCAACCGGAGCGACGACCGCGAGTCGATCGCGTTCCGCAGCGAGGGTCCGTCGCACGAAGAGATCCTCGGCGCATTCGCCGATCACCGCGAGCGCTTCGTCATGCTGCTCACGGGCCTGCTGAACCCCAAGGTGGGCAAGAAGCAGATGGCCGACGTGGCGCATGCCACGGCGCGCTCGTTCCCCTTCGACGTGCCGAGCGAGCTCGATGCGTTCGCTGCCGACATCGAGCTGCGCCTCACCAACACGGCTCCGCTGCTCAGCGAGATGGAGCCTGCGGCGCTCGATGCGATGGCCGTGCGCCAGGCGGCGACGCTCGCGGCAGCTCCGTCGTACCTGCGCGCGCACATTGTCGGCCTGCTGCAGAGCCCAGTGGTCAGCGTCGCGATGCGTTCCGACGGCCTGCGCGGCGCGATCGGACGCATCCAGGGCGTTGCCGAGCACGCCGACGCCTGACGGCTGGCAGGGCGTGGCGGAAGCCGATGCGGGACGCCCGGTGCGCCCGGGCGCGCGTCACGGCTTGGGCCGATCCGGCCCCTTGCCGTCGATGGGCAGGCCCGCATCCTGTTCCCAGCTGTCCGGCAGCAGGTCGATGCCGAGCTTGCGGGCGGCCGTGACCGCCAGCGGCAGCAGCAGCGCGCTGCCGGGAACCACGGCGAAGAACGTGCCCAGCCCGGCCAACCGCAGGAGGTCGCCGAACTGACGGTTCGCCCGGTCGATCTCGGCAGCCGACGCGGTGCCCCGCGCTGCGCGACCGTAGATCTCCATCATCTCCCTGGTCTGCACGCTCTCGGCAACCAGCATCGTGTGCAGCCTTCTGAAGCCGGCTTCGAGTTCCGTACGGGGATGACGCAACACGGCGGGCACCAGGTGCGACCAGTCGGGGCGAGGTTCAAGCGGTGACGGGCTCGGGCCGAACATGCCCGGAGGGTACGGGGTCCAACAGGGCCATCGACGGGAAATGTGGAACCACCTTCCGGATCGGGGACTCCAAGCAGTCATGCCCAACACCATCACGCCGAAAGAGGTCCATGAACACCTGTCGTGCGGCAACTGCCTGCTGATCGATGTCCGCGAGGCCGATGAGCGCGCGAGCGAGGCGATCGATGGATCATTGCACCTGCCCTTGGGTCGCATCAAGGCCGGCGAGCTTCCGCCGACGGGCCGCCAGGTGATCCTGCACTGCAAGAGTGGCCGCCGCAGCGCCGAGGCCGCGGCCCTGGTCCCCGGATCGCTCAGCATGGTCGGCGGCATCGAAGCGTGGCGGTCGGCCGGCCTGCCCACCGCCCGCATGCGTGCAAGCGGCATGTCGGTGATGCGTCAGGTGCAGGTGGTCATCGGTGCATGCGTGGCGGCCGGCACGGCGCTCGGTGCGTTCGTCTCGCCGTGGTTCCTGGTGGTGCCGGCGTTCATGGGCGTCGGGCTGGCGTTCGCCGGCGCGACCGGATTCTGCGGACTTGCGGTCCTGATGGGGAAGTTGCCGTGGAATGCTCCGGTTGCCCGTTCGTGCGCAACCGCTTCAGCAGCGCGATGAGCCGCGTGCGGGTGTGCGCCCGATCGGCGGACAGGAAGAGCTGGTCGCATGATGCGACGGCAAGATCGAGTTCCCTGAACACGCTTCGGCACCGCTCGCAGGCGATGCCGCGCAGGGCCGGGGCCTCGCGACCCTCCTCGAGCGCCTGCAGCTTCAGGCGCAGCAGTTCGGCACAGGTCTCGCGCTCGTAGATCGGCGCGGGTGCGGGCCGCAACGGCACGTGTTCCATCATCGCCTTGCGCAACGCGAGCCGGCCGCGGTGCAGTCGGGTCTTCAGCGTGGGCACGCCGATCCCGAGTGCCTGCGCGGCATCGTCGGCCTCGAGCCCGGCCACGTCACGCAGCACGAGCGCTGCCCGCCACGGCGCGGGCAGCGCGAGCATGGCCGTCCGCATCTGCGCGAGCGCCTCGTCATCGAGCAGCCGATCGATCGAGGCCGCGCCGCGTCGATCGGGAAGGTCGATCACCTGGCGGTCACCGAAGGGCGAGACCGCGGAGAACGTGGGGGCGAGCCGTTGCCGCCGCCGGCGCTTGGCGAGGCGTTTCAGTCCGGTCCGCGTGACGATCGTATGGAGCCAGGTCGAGCGCGCCGCATCGCCACGGAAGGTGTCCCACCTTCGCCAGGCCTGGAGCAGCGCATCCTGCACGATGTCCTCGGCGTCCGCGTCGGAGGTGGCGAACTGGCGCGCGACCGCGAGCGCCAGCGCGCCATGGGTCCGCACCAGCGCCTCGAGCCCGCGCCGTCGATCGACCCGTGCGGGCGCGCGCCCGTCAGGCATAGGCCTTCACGCTCTCGCACGTGCAGACGAGGTTCCGGTCGCCGTAGGGATTGTCGACACGGCCGACGGCCGGCCAGAACTTGTGGCTGCGCAGCCATGCCGCGGGCCAGGCGGCCTGCGTTCGGGTGTAGGGCCGTGCCCACTCGTCCGCGGCGACCACGGCGGCCGTGTGCGGAGCGTGCTTGAGCGGGTTCGAGTCGCGGGGCATCCGTCCCTCCTCGATCGCGCGGATCTCCTCGCGGATCGAAATGAGCGCATCGCACAGGCGATCGAGCTCGGGCTTCGACTCGCTTTCGGTCGGCTCGATCATGAGCATCCCGGGCTCGGGCCAGCTCATGGTGGGTGCGTGGAAGCCGTAGTCCATCAGGCGCTTGGCGATGTCATCCACCTTGATGCCGGCGCTCTTGTCGAATGCATTGCAGTCGATGATGAACTCGTGGGCGCAGCGGCCGTTGGCGTTGACGTAGCGGACGGGATAGTGGGCCTCGAGCCGCTTGGCCATGTAGTTCGCAGCCAGGATCGACACCTGCGTGGCCAGCGTGAGTCCGGGGCCGCCCATCATCGCGATGTACATCCAGCTGATGGGCAGGATGCTCGCGCTGCCGTAGGGGGCCGCACTGATCGGGCCGATCGCGTGCACGCCGGCGCTGGCCGGGTTCGAGACGGGGTGACCGGGCAGGAAGGGCTTGAGCGTGTCGTTCACGCCGATCGGGCCCATGCCCGGGCCGCCGCCGCCATGGGGAATGCAGAAGGTCTTGTGCAGGTTGAGGTGGCAGACATCGGCACCGATGTCGCCGGGCCGCGTCAGGCCGACCTGCGCATTCATGTTGGCGCCGTCCATGTACACGAGACCACCATGGGCGTGGATCAGGTCGCACGTCTCGCGCACGTTCTCCTCGAACACGCCGTGGGTGCTCGGGTAGGTGATCATGACGGCCGCGAGGTTCGCCGCATGTTCGGTGGCCTTCGCCCGGAGGTCGGCCAGGTCGATCTCGCCGTTGGGCAGGCAGCCGACGGGCACCACGGTCATGCCGGCCACGACCGCGCTGGCGGGGTTGGTGCCGTGTGCGCTTTCGGGGATCAGGCAGACCGTGCGGTTGGCCTGGCCGCGGTGCTCGTGGTAGGCGCGGATCACCATGAGCCCCGCGTACTCACCCTGGCTGCCGGCGTTGGGCTGCAGGCTGACCGCCGTGAAGCCCGTGACCTCCTTGAGCCAGTCCTCGAGCTGGCGGAACATCGTCGCGTACCCCTTCCACTGGTCGGCAGGCGCGAACGGGTGGATGTTGCCGAACTCGGCCCAAGTCACGGGGACCATCTCGCTGGTCGCATTGAGCTTCATCGTGCACGATCCCAGCGGGATCATGCTGTGGCACAGCGAGAGGTCGCGGCTCTCCAGGCGCTTGATGTACCGCAGGAGTTCATGCTCGCTGTGGTAGCTGTTGAAGACATCCTGCGTCATGAAGGCATCCGTGCGCTGGAGCGACGCCGGCAGCGCCGCAGCGGTCGGGACGTCGAGCGAAGGCGTCGGCTTGCCGACGGCCGCGGCGAAGGCACCGAGCAGGGCCTCGAGCGATGCCGTGGTGATCGTCTCGTCGAGCGTGACGCCCACGGTGCCGTCGGCGAAGTGGCGCACGTTGATGCGACGCGAGGCGAGCGCCGACGCGAAGCCCCCGGGCGAACCCGCAAGGCGGATGTGGAGCGTGTCGAACCAGGTGTCGTTGAGCACCGTGTGGCCGAGCTTGGCGACGGCAGCGGCGAGCGTGCCCGTGGCAGCGTGGATCCGGCCGGCGATGCGCCGCAGCCCATCGGGACCGTGGTAGGTGCCGTACATGCCGGCCATCACCGCCAGCAGCACCTGCGCGGTGCAGATGTTGCTCGTGGCCCGGTCGCGCTTGATGTGCTGCTCGCGCGTCTGGATCGCCATGCGCAGGGCGGGCGCTCCCGTGGCATCGCGGCTGATGCCGATCAGGCGACCGGGCATGCGGCGGACGTGCTCGGGCTTGGTCGCGATGAACGCGGCGTGCGGCCCACCGAAGCCCATGGGCACGCCGAAGCGCTGCGCGCTGCCCACGGCGATGTCCGCGCCCCACTGGCCGGGCGGCACGAGCATGACGAGGGCCATCGGGTCACAGCAGGCCACGACCTGCGCACCGCCGGCGTGTGCACGCTCGGCGACGCCGCGGAGTTCGCGCACGGTCCCGTCGGTCGCCGGGTACGCCAGCAGCGTGCCGCAGTAGGCCTTGGCCGAGAAGTCGGCGGTCATGGGATCACCCACGACGACCGTGATGCCCAGGCCGCTCGCGCGGGTCTGCACGACCGCGATGGTCTGTGGATGGCAGCCGGCGTCGACGAAGAAGTGGTCATTCGCGGGCGCTGCGATCGAGCGGCACATGGTCATCGCCTCGGCCGCGGCGGTGCCCTCGTCGAGCAGCGATGCACCGGCGAGCGGCAGGCCGGTCAGCTCGGTGATCATCGTCTGGAAATTCAGGAGGGCTTCGAGACGGCCCTGGGCGATCTCGGCCTGGTAGGGGGTGTAGGCCGTGTACCAGCCCGGGTTCTCGAGGATGTTGCGCTGGATGACCCCGGGAACGATCGTGCCCACGTAACCCATGCCGATCCAGGTCTGCCAGACCTGGTTCAGTTGCGCGATGCGGTGGAGCGCCGAGAGCGTCTCGGCCTCGCCGCGCTCGCTGACGCCCAGGGTGTTGGTCGGATCCTCGATCCGCAGGGGGCTCGTCATCCGGATGCCCGACGGGATCGCCTGGGCGCTGAGTTCATCGAGCGAGCCGCAGCCGAGCGCCGTGAGCATGTCGACGATCTCGGGCTCGCTCGGGCCGATGTGGCGCCGGATGAACGTGTCGGTCGGCGCGAGGGCGTGGAGGGCCTTGGAAGCGGTCGGCACGGTCGAGGAAAGGGTGGTCATGGTGTGGTGGCGCCGGGTGAAGGCGAGCGGAAAGTATAGGCCCGGGGGCCTCGATCCCTTGCATGCGCAGGCTCGGGAAACCTAGAGTGGTCATCCTCGCGACGAGGCACGCCGCCCCGCGCAGGAAGGCCCCCCGATGCTCACCGTGCGCTCGACCGTCACCATGCTCCTTGGCGCCGCGTGCGCCGTCTCCGCGATCGCCCTTGCGCAGGATCCCAAGCCGGAGCGGAAGAAGGGGACGATCGTCGAGGGCACGGTCAACGTCTACGACTACAACCCCAAGGACTCGGGCACGGACCCCGACATCGCGGGCCAGCTGGCGGCGATCGGTCCGGTGGGCCAGCAGTGGTACCAGCACGTGATGACGCTCTCGAATCCCTACTTCGAGGGTCGTGCGCCCGGCTCCGATGGCATCGCCGCGGCAGCCAACTACGTCGAGTTCTGGATGCGTCAGGCTGGCCTCGAGCCGGGATTCCCCTCGAAGGAGGGCGAGACCGAGCGTACGACCTACCGGCAGCCGTTCCAGTTGCCGGGTGCCGGTCCCAAGGTCATCGACAGTGCCGTGTCGATCGGCGACCGTGCGCTGAAGTCCGGCGAGGACTACGTGGTGCTCGGTTCGAGCGGCAGCGCGGGCGTGACGGCGCCGCTCGCGTTCGCCGGCTACGCGATCGAGTCGGGCAAGGACGGCTACACCAGCTTCAAGGAGTCGGATGAGGACCTCAAGGGTCGCATCGCGGTCTTCTTCCGCTACGAACCGATCAACCAGGAGGGCATGAGCCGATGGAGCGAGCGCCGATGGAGCGAGTACAGCGCCGCGGCGCCGAAGCTCGAGGCACTGGCCAAGCGCGGTGCGGTGGGCGTGATCATGGTCACGCCTCCCGATGCGCGTGATGCACGGCGAGGGCTCGAGACGACCGCCACCAGCCGGTTCGGGGATCGGCTCACGATCCCTGCAGTGCAGCTCAGCATCGAGGCGATGGATGCGCTGATCCAACAGGCCGATCCCGATGCGCGATCGCTCGCGGAGTGGCGCCAGAAGGCCGACGAGGGCTCGGTCACGACCGTGCCGCTGAAGGATTCGGTCCAGGTCACGCTGAAGGCCGAGGTGACCACCGGCACCATCTCGACCGACAACGTCGGTGGCGTGCTGCGCGGTGCAGGTGCCCTGGCTGACGAGTGGGTCATCGTGGGCAGCCACTACGATCACGTCGGGTTCGGTGCGTACGGGGCCGATCCGCGCAACCGCGGCAAGCTCCACCCGGGTGCCGACGACAACGCGAGTGGCACCGCCGCCATGCTCTGCATGACGAAGCTCATGTCGGACTGGTACGCCTCCGAGGAGGCACCCGAAGACCGTCGGAGCATCCTGTTCATGGCCTTCAGCGCGGAGGAGATCGGCTTGGATGGCAGCCGGCACTGGACCGAGCACCCCACGCTCAAGCAGGAGTCGATCAACGCGATGGTGAACCTGGACATGGTCGGCCGCTTGCGCAACGATGAGCTCGTGGTGGGCGGCGTGGGCAGCGCGAAGGGCTTCAAGGAGTGGCTGCGCCCGCGCTTCGAGGAGAGCGGCCTGACGATCCGCGCCGACCCGAGCGGGCGGGGCCCGAGCGACCATGCGAGCTTCTACAGCGCAGGCATCCCCGTGCTCTTCATGTTCACCGGCGTGCACGACGTCTATCACAAGCCCGGCGACCATGGTTGGACCGTGAACCCCGGCGGGGCAACCAAGGTGATCGCGCTCAGCGAGGCCATCACGCAGGGCCTGGTCAGCGAGGCCAAGCTCGAGTTCGAGGGCAAGATGGCGGGTTCCGGCCAGGATCGCGGGTATTCCAAGGTGCGCTTGGGTGTGTCGCCGGGCTACGGCGAGACCGGGCAGCCGGGCGTCGTCGTTGAAGCGGTGAGCGATGGCACCAGCGCTGCCGAGGCCGGCATCAAGAAGGGCGATGTGCTCTTGGCCTGGAACGGTGAACTCCTCGAAGGTGCCGGCGACATGATGGACCAGCTGCGCAAGCACGCGCCCGGCGACAAGGTCAAGGTCAAGCTGCGCCGCGATGGCAAGGAGATCGAGGTCGAGGTCACGATGAAGGCGTCGAAGCCGCGTGGATGATCGGTCGGTCGCCGGGCCGGCGCGCTGCTGGACCTGCGGCTATCCGATCGCTACGGAAACGGCGCTGTGCTCCGAGTGCGGTGGACCGCGCACGGAGGCGTGGGAGCGATGGTCGCACGCGACGCGGATCGACGCGTTCGATGCGGCCGCAGCCGTGCGGCTGCTCGCGCGCATCAGGTGGTGCGCGATCGCGCTGATGGTTGCCTCTGCCGCGTGGATCCTCGTGCCCCCGACGCTGCCGCTGGCGTTGCGATCCTCGATACCGGCCATCGTGTTCCAGTTCCTGGTGCCCGAGGGCGTCGTGCCATGGGTGGCCGTGCTTGGCTTGTGGCCGGTGCTCCATGGGAGATGGGCGCGCTTGGTGTGCTGGTTGACGCTCGCGATGAGCTTGATTCGCGTGACCGAACTGGTGGCACAGGAGTGGTTCGCGATCCCGGCGATCAGGGCGATGCTCGCGGAGCCTGTCGCCATGCTGGGTTTCACGACACTTGGCATCCTGATGCCGGCCGGGTCGCTAGCCGTGCTCATGGTGGCGGCGCTTCGGCTGGCGACAGGGCTTCGCTGGCCATGGCGATACGCGCTGACTGTGGGCGCCGCGGGGCTCGCGGCGGTCCTGTGCCTTGCCTGGGCTGGAGCGTTCGTCGCTGCCAACACCGAGGGGCTCGGTGCGTTGCAACCCACGCTCACGCGCATGCTGCAGATCCTGCGCTTTACGTGGCTGGTCTCGGGCCTGAGCGCGCTCCTGATGAGTGCGTTGTTGGTGGGTTTGACTCGCGCGCTCACACGACGGCTACGCTAGGCGCATGCGGTTCACGATCGCGGCATCGGCTCTCCTTCTCGTGCTGCAGGCAGCGGGCGTTCGTGGGCAGGATGCCGCGCCCACGGCAACCGCGACCGGACCCGCGACCGCCCCATCCATCGAGCGATCCGCGCAGCCCGCACCCGATGGCGCGGTGATCTGGTTCGACCAGCCGGCGCGTTCCTGGACCGAAGCGTTGCCGGTGGGCAACGGCCGACTGGGTGCGATGGATTTCGGGGGGGTGTCGGAGTCCAGGCTGCAGTTGAACGAGGACTCGGTCTGGCAAGGACGGCGCGATGACATGCAGCCGCGCCCGTTGTCCATGGAGGTTGCTGACGTGCGCGATCTCCTGCTTGCGGGCAAGGTCCGTGAAGCCCAGGACCTGGCGCAACGCACGCTCATGGATCCCGAGACGGATCGATCGCACCAGACGCTCGGCGAACTCGTCCTGCGCATGCCCGGCATGGAGCGCGTGACCGGCTACCGACGCGGCCTCGACCTGCTCACGGGCATCAGTGCCACCACGTGGACGAAGGATGGCGCGAACTACATGCGCACCGTCTTCGCCAGCAAGCCCCACGACGTGGTGGTGGTCGAGCTCGTGTGCGACCGTCCGCGGGGCATCGACCTGACGGTGTCGCTCGAGCGCCGGCCCAGCGGTGACGGCTGCCCGCTCGTCATCGATGCAGGCACGACCAAGGGCTCGGGCATCGTCCGTGTCTGGGGCCGCACGGAGGCCGATGCGGCAGCCGGCGTGACCTTCGAAGCCAGCGTCATGGCGCTCCCGCGCGGCGGCACCTGCGTGCAGGACGGCGCCGCACTGCGCATCGAGCGCGCCGACTCGGTCTACCTGGTGATCGCCGGCCGGACCGACTACTGGGGCGAGACGTCACTCAGTGACCGCAATGCCAAGGACCTGACCACGGCGGCCACGAGCGAGCAACCGCTGCGCGATGAGCACATCCGGTGGTTCAGCCGCCGCATGCGGCGGGTGACGATCGACCTCGACCCGAGCGATCCGGCGGCGCACGCGCTGCCGACCGATCGCCGCCGGGCGCGGATGGAGTCCGGTCAGCCCGACCCTGAACTCATCGCGATCCACGCGCAGTTCGCGCGGTACCTGCTGCTGTCGTGCAGCCAGCCCGGCGACCTGCCCGCGAACCTGCAGGGCATGTGGAACGATCACCTCAAGGCACCGTGGGGCGCCGATTACCACATCAACATCAACCTGCAGATGAACTACTGGGCGTGCGAGGTCCTGAACACGCCCGAGTGCTTCGATCCGCTGCTGGTCTTCACGGAATCGCTGGCCGCGCGCGGTGCCAAGGTCGCGCGCGAGATGTACGGAGCGGGAGGTTGGTGCGCGCACCACACGAGCGATGCCTGGCATCGCGCGACGGCGACCGGCCAGACCGTGTGGGGACTCTGGCCGCACGGTGGCGGTTGGCTGGCGCGCCATGGTTGGGAGCACTATTCGTACGGCGGCGACCTGGCGCAGTTGCGACGGGCCTGGCCGCTCCTGCGCGGAGCCAGCGAGTTCTACCTCGATTGGCTCGTGCGCGATCCGGCGACGGGCAAGCTCATCGCGGGCCCGAGTTCCAGCCCCGAGAACAGCTTCATCCTGCCCGATGGATCGCATGCCGACATCGGCATGGGCAACACGATGGACCAGGAGATCATCGAGGATTGCTGGCGCTGCACGCTCGCCGCCGCCGAGGCCCTCGGCGAACAGGAGGACCGCATCGCACGCAGGATCCGGGAGGCGCTGCCGTCACTCGCCCGCGCTGCAGTCGGTCCCGATGGTCGATTGATGGAATGGTCGCGCGGATGGCCCGAGGCGGAACCGGGGCATCGGCACATGAGCCATCTGTACGGGTTGCATCCGGCCGCGCTCTTCACGGCCGAGGAGACGCCCGAACTGATGAAGGCCGTGCGAGCTTCGCTCGAGCACCGGCTCGCCAACGGCGGTGGCCATACCGGTTGGTCGCGTGCGTGGCTCGTGAACTTCTTCGCGCGCCTGCGTGATGGCAACGAATCGTGGCGCCAGCTCAACGAGCTGCTGCGCAAGAGCACGCTGTCGAACCTGTTCGACAACCATCCACCGTTCCAGATCGACGGCAACTTCGGCGGCGCAGCGGGCCTCGCCGAGATGATGCTCCAGTCGCACCAGGAGCTGGGCGAGGGTGCGGAGCGTGGACACGTCGTCCATGTCCTGCCTGCCTGGCCGGACGAGTGGATCAACGGGGGCTACCAGGGCCTGCGTGCCCGGGGTGGTCACGAGGTCCTCGCCCAGTGGCGGGCGCACGCCATGCATGCGGTGCGCATCGAGTGCGGTTTCGAACCGCTCTGGATCAGGCTGCCCAAGGGGTGCCAGGCCAAGGGAGCATCGAGCGACGGCAAGCCGGTCGGCATCGAGCGTCGCGGTGACGCATGGTTCGTGCCTGGCACACTGCCTGGGCAGAAGATCGACCTGGTGTTCTGAGGCGCGCCTGGGAGCGCTGACGCTCATCCCTCAGCACCTGGGAGCGCTGACGCTCATCCCTCAGCGCCTGGGAGCGCTGACGCTCATCCCTCAGCGCCTGGGAGCGCTGACGTAGTCAGTCAGTCGAATCGGAACACGCCCTTCTTCCAGGCGTACACGTAGGCGATCACGCTGGTGCCGACGAAGACGCCGATGCGGGCCAGGAAGAGACCGGCCTCGGCGCTGCCGGGTTCGAGCTTCGTGAAGGCCAGCGCCCAGGGGTACAGGAAGATGATCTCGATGTCGAAGAGCAGGAACGTCATCGCCAGGATGTAGAAGCGGACGTTGAAGCGCTTGTGGGTGGTCCCGATCGGGTCCATGCCCGACTCGTAGGACATGCCCTTGACGGCGCCCTCGGCCTTCGGGCCCAGCAGGAGGCTGGCGACGATGTTGATCGCGGCGAAGACGATCGCCATGACGCACACCATCAGGACGGGCAGATAGGCAGCAAGGTCGCTCGAGAGGTTCCAGCCGTTCATGGGGCGGAAGTGTAGCCGGGCGGCCGGGGGGCGCCCCGGGATGGCGGGTACGCTCCCGGCCTTCCCAAGGAGCTCCCATGCTGCGCAAGTTCGCTGACGACTTCAAGGCCTTCGCCGTCAAGGGCAATGCCATCGACATGGCCATCGGCATCGTGATCGGTGCCGCCTTCAACAAGATCATCAACTCGATCGTGACGGACCTGATGATGCCGCCCTTGGGGCTCCTCATCGGGGGCGTCGACTTCAAGAACCTCCAGCTGGTGCTCCAGGCCGCCAAGCCGGCAACCGATGCCGCCCCGGCCGTGGCTGAGGTGGCGATCCGATACGGCATGTTCCTCAACTCGATCGTGGAGTTCCTGATCGTCGGCCTGAGCGCCTTCATCGCCGTTCGTGTGATGTCGCGCGTGATGCAGGCCCGGAGCGCGTGAGATGACGATGCGACCGGCCACGCACGTCGTCGCCCTGCTTGCCCTGACGGCGCTCCTGCCGGCCCCCGGCTGCGCCCCACCGAAGCCCAAGACCGGGCCGGGCATGCGCATGGTCCGTGACGAGCGCACGAGCAGGAAGCAGCTCGAGGAGCTCTCCAACGCCTTTGCCGACCGCTACTTCACGCTCATGGTCGGTGCCAGCGAGCGCGTGATGCGCGACAACCCAGACCTGCAGCAGTGCCGGCTCATGAATGGCCTGCGGCTGCTGGGGGTGTCCAGCATGTACGACATCGCCACCGCGCCCGACACACTGACCCAGCTGGTGGATCAGTACGTGGTGGTCACGCTGCAGAACTACTTCTGGGTCGACTCCGGCCGGGCGCACGCGATCTGGAAGGAGCGCTCCCGGGCGGTCGAGGAGAACCTCCGCAGGGCACGCGAGGACATCAGCTCGATCTGCGAGCGCGTCTTCACCGATGAGCAGCTGCTTGAACTTGACCTGCAGATCTCGGTCTGGTGGGCCCGCCGCAGCGGCAATGAATTCGTGGCCTATGTGCGCTTCAGCGATGTCGCCAATGCCAAGGGGCAGGCCCTGATCGAGAAGGTCCGGGACGGTGGAGGCCTGCTGGAGCCGCTGGACCGCGCGACCGAGCAGATCGAGGAAGTGCAGCTCGCCTACGACCGGAGCTTCTTCTGGGCCAAGCGCCTGCCGCTCTTCGCCAACTGGCAGGTGCTTGCGCTCTGGTACGACATCATGGCGATGCCGGACGTGCGTCGTGCGCTCGACGGCGTGGACCGTGCGACCAACGTCGTGGGCTCGATCCCATCGCTGCTCGAGAAGCAGGGTCCGGTCGTGCAGGCGTTGCTGCAGGAGTACCAGCGTGCCATGGCCGCCACGACGACCACCATCGAGCGTGCCCAGCCGCTCGTTGAAGCCGTGGGCGGCGTGATGCAGTCGTCGGGCACGACGGTGTCGAAGGTCAACGAGACGCTCGACAAGGTCGCCGCCATGCAGGCGCGTGCCGAGGCGGCCAAGGATCCCAGTGCGCCCCCGGCCAAGCCCATCGAGCTGGCCGAGATCGCGGCGGTGCTGGCCGAGACGCGCAGCACGCTCGCCGAGGCGAACCGCGCGCTCGAGAGCGGCGACAAGTTGATCGGCTCCGAAGCGATCGACCAGCGGCTGGCCTCCGTCCAGGCCGCATCCGATGCCCTGATCGACAAGGTGTTCTGGCGCGCCATGGTCGTGGTCGGCCTGTTGGTTGGCGGTCTGGTGCTCGTGACCATCATCCGTACCCGTCGAGGTGGAGCATGATCCTGAGACGACTCATCCCGGTGCTCGCCCTGTCGGCGCAAGCAGCCATCGCCCAGGTTCCCGTCGAGGGCACCGATGTGCCGCAGGACCTGCCTGCGGGCGTCGATGCGATCGCAAAGGCCGTTGATGCGCTGCCCAAGCAGAGCCAGGCCTACAGCCGTGAGCTCTCGGGCATGGTCGAGCGGTTCCCGACCTACGTCGGCGACGGTACGCAGCACGAGCAGGCCATCGTGATCGAGGGTTCCGATTCGATGTCGGTGATGCTGGTCCAGGCAGGATTCGCGTGGGAGAAGATCCAGCCGTCCTGCGATGTCGTCATGCGCCAGGGCTCGACCGAGCGCGAGCTGCAGGCCCTTCGCGCCGGGCGGTGTGACCTTGCCGCCATGGGCCGTGCCCTGAAGCCCCAGGAGCTCGAGGCACTCTCGGCAGGTGGGCGCACGGTGCACGAGATCGGGGTGGCCCGTGACGGCGTCGCGATCTTCGTGCATTGCGACAACCCGCTGGCAGGCCTGACGCGCCGCCAGTGCAACGCCATCTTCTCGGCCACGCACTCGATGAGCCCGGGACTGGTCCTCCGATGGAACGACATCGACCCTGCGTCACCCCTGGGCGAGGAGTTCTTTCCGCTGTACTTCCGCGACATCCGCAGCGGCACCATGCAGAGGCTCATGGAATGGTGCATGCCCGGCGAGCCGATCACGACGATCGGTACCTTCGTCGAGTCGACCCCGTCATCGGTCGTCAATGCTTGCTGCGCCTACAGGAATGCAATGGGGGTGGCCAGCACTGGGGCTGCACAGGTGCGCGCTCGCATGGTGCCCCTCGCCAACGAGGACGGTGGCCCGTTCGTGGCGCCGAGCGTGGCGGCGATCAACGACGGCAGCTATCCGCTCACGCGTTCGCTGAACCTCGTCGTCGTGACGGACCAGGATGGCACGGTCCCGCCGCACATCCTCGCCTTCCTCAGGTTCCTCTGGAGCCAGGACGGGCAGGACGTGGTGGCGTCGTCGAAGCTCGTCCCGCCCGACCCTGCAACGATCCCTCCTGCACTCGGTTCACCGGTCGACGGCAGCTGGCGCTGAGCGTCAGCCGAGCAAGAGCAGTTCACCAGCCAGGCCGGGCCCGAACGCCATGCCGGTCCAGGGTCGCGGGATACCCGCCTCGAGCAAGTCGCGGATGATGAAGAGCAGCGTCGCGCTGCTCATGTTGCCGTGGCGGCGCAGCACCTCACGGCTGTGGTGACCGCTTGCGGCCGGGCGGCCGAGCGATGCGATCACGGCGTCGATCACGCGCGGCCCGCCTGGATGGATGGCCCAGCCGCCGATTCCCCCACGCGCCAGGTCGTGGTGCGCCAGCGCGCCATCGACCCATGGACCAACACTTTGCTCGAGGAGTTCCGGCACCCGGGCACCGAGCATCATCTCGAATCCGTGATCGCCCACGAGCCAGCCCATCTCGCCCGAGGTCCCGGGGAAGAGCTGCGAGTGCGTGGCCACGATCGCGGGTTGCGATGCATCGGCCGACATGCCAACGACGCACGCCGCGCAACCATCGGCGAAGAGCGTGTTGGCGATGAGCTGGTCAAGCCGATCGCTGTAGTGGAAGTGGGCCGTCGACACTTCGGCGCAGCACACCAGCACGCGCGCCGAGGGCTCGGAGCCGACGATGGCGCGTGCGGCAGCGAGCGCATTGATCGCGGCGTGGCATCCCTGGAAGCCGATGTTGGTGCGTCGGACCGATGAGGACAGGCCGAGGCACTCGATGAGGTGCATCTCCAGCCCGGGCGCGCGGAATCCCGTGCAGCTTGCGGTGACCACGTGCGTGATGGCTGCGGCGCGGCAGCCCGACTGCTCCAGTGCCGCCCGCGATGCCCGTTCGCCCATGTCGCGCACGCCGGCCCACCAGAGGTCCATGCGCTGCGTGGTCGTGGGACCACCCGACCCGTCATCGGCGGGATAGAACGTCTCGCCGTACGGTGGCGCAAGGCACGCGCACGCGCGGGTGTCGATCCCGCTGCGATCGGCGAGCCGTTCGAGCACGCGTGCGTCAACGCGCGCGGGCGAGAGCCGGCGTGCGATCGTGAGCCATTCGGCGCGCGTCAGGTCCCGAGGAGGCGTGCTGGTGCACAGGCCGAGGAGGCGTGGTTGGTTCATGGCGTGGGCTCCTGGCCGGGCATGGTGGACGGGCGCGGTCGACCGATGGTGCGTGCAAGGCGTGCGGCCAGCGTGGGCCACCAACGCGCCAGCACGAGGGCTGCATGGACCGACCGCGGCGAACGCAGCAGCTGGGCGACCAGCCTGCATCGCCAGCGGTCATGCTTGAGCATGTCCCGCCACACGGCGGGCCACGCGACCCAGCATCCTGGATCCTGCACCATGGTCGCCGCCAGGCATCCGGCCGCGTGTCCGCTTGCGAGGGCCCATGACATGCCTTCGCCGGTGAATGGTTCGACGTATCCGGCCGCATCACCCGCCACGAGGATGCCGGGAAGGGCCAGCGAGGTCCGCTGTCTGGTGAGCCACGGAGTGCCGGTCCATCGCGCCGCCTCGATCGCGCTGCGATTCCGCACGCTGTCACCGAGCCAGCCGAGCATCGCGCGCGCCGGTCCGTTGCTCCGCAGCACCTCATGATCGATGGCCGCGGCGACATCGATCCGGCCATCTTCCAGATGCACGGCACCGACGTAGCCGCCGGTCTCGACGCGCATGAGCACCTCGCCGCGGCCAAGATCGATCGAGCCCGGCGGGAGGATGGCACCGAGGCCGATGCGACTGGTGCGGGACACTCGCCACGACACCCCGGGGTGTTCATCGAGCGAGCGCCCGGAGAGACCGTCGGCCACGACGCACGCTGCCGGACGGAGCGTCCACGAAGCCCCATCGCATGACGCACGGACCTGACCATCGGTGCCGATGGTGGCCGATGTGCCGTGCATCACCTGGACACCGCGCTCCAACGCCGCACGGACCAGCAGTGCATCGAAGGCGCCACGCGAGAGCGCCACGCCCGAGTCACGCTCGATCCGGGCCCAGGTGCGACGCGAGGCAAGCCGAACGCTCGAGAGCCGCGCAGCCCCCGTCAGCACGTGGCCCAGGCCGGCGTCGGCCAGCACGGCCACGCCACGCGGGGCGATGCAGCAGCCACAGACCTTCTCGCGCGGGAAGTGGGCACGCTCAAGGAGCGTGACCCGAGCACCTGACCTTCGTGCCGAGATCGCCGCCAGGCATCCTGCCGGTCCTGCCCCGATCACGACGACGTCGGGTGACGGCGCGTGATCCGGATCGGAGGAGTGGGTGGATGGACCGTGACCCGTCATGGGGCCGTCCACCAGAGTCGCCATCGTGCGGGCCAGGCACGTTCCAGCGTCGCGCCCGCGAGTCCGGCGAGCTCCGCCATGCGCCGGATCTCATCGGGCCGGAAGCCCGCACGCACGCTGAGGAGGGCATCGGTGTGCACGATGGGAGATCGTGTGAGCGCGCGACTCGCCAGCCATGCCAGCGCCAGGCCCCATGGTGAACGATCGAGGTCGGCGATGCCGATGGCCAGGCTCGATGCGCGACGCATGCCGCGCAGTACGCCGACCACCTGCGGCGGATCGAGGTGGTGGAGGAACAGGGAGCAGATCGACACCTCGGTAGCGGGCAGGTCGTGGCTGGTGACGTCGAGCTGATGTCCGACGAAGGTGAAGCCCGACCGCACCGACCGGCTCCGTGCGGCGTCGAGGGCGTGGGCGCTGATGTCACAGACCGACCAATGGATGTCGAGTCCGGCCTTGCGGGCGCGGTGCGCCATGGCCAAGGGTACGTCGCCCGATCCGGTAGCCACGTCGAGCACGAGCAGGGGGCGCCCCGCGGCATTCGCCGATCGCGCCATCCGGGCCACCCGGGACCAGAGGATCGCGTGGCTCCGCGAGACGCGGTTCAGCCGGGCGAGGCCGCGAAGCGCAGCGTCATGCGCCTCGGCCCCGATCGACGGATCGTCCATCCACTCAGGCTCGCGACGGCGCTCCCGCAGGTCAGGCCACATGGAGCGCCGATCGGCTCATGGGCTGACCGAGCTCCACGTCCCAGGTTCGGTCGCGCGCTTGCGACCGAGGTCCGAGAGCGAGCGCATGGTGGCCTCGTCGAAATCACCCTTGTTCACGGGGCGCCACGAATCGGGGATCGAGGTCCAGCGCACCTCGGTCTCGCCGTCGCCTCGCAGCTGGGTCACTTCGGCGAGTGCGAAGAGGTGGCGCAGCGAGGTGAGCGTGCTGTAGCGGATGGAGAGCTCCAGGCTGCGCGTGATGATCTCGGGCCAGCCTTCCTGGATCGTGCGCGGGATCGAGACGCCGTAGTTGTTGATGATCACCCAGTAGCGCAGCTTCGGGATCGGTTGGCCGGGATAGAGGCGCTTCCAGGTCGCGCCGAAGGTTTCCTCGCGGCCGAGGGCACCGCCGTAGATGATGTTGCTGGTCGTGCCACCGTCGACGAAGAGCTGTCCGTCGACCTCGCGGGGTGGGAATGCGCCGGGAATCCCGGCGGATGCGAGCAGGATGTCGCGCGGGCGGCGCAGCGCGGCGATCCGCTGCGCCTCGTCCTTCGCAGCCTTCAGGTTCACCAAGGCCATTTCAGCAGCGAGACCGTAATTGAACGGCTGCGGGCTGCCGTCGTCCACGTTGGTCGTCTGCACGGTGAGCACGCGTCCCTCGGCAGCCTCGACGGCGATGCGCTCGAGGAAGTTCCGCGAGACGATCGAGTCGAGTTCGCGCTCGAGCCCCGGCACCTCGAGGAAGCTGGCGTTCTCGGGTAAGAAGAAGAGCAGGCCGCGCGTCTTGACCCAGTCCGGCTTTGGGTTGCGGTAGAACTCGTCGATCTTGACCAGGTCGTCCTGGGCACCGAGGTAGGCGAACGGAGCGATCAGCGCACCGGTGCTCACGCCCGTGACGATGTCCCACTTGGGCAGCTTCATCGGCGGGTTGGCGGACTCGGACCAGCCACGCAGCAGGCCGGTGCCGTATGCGCCGAAGTCGCCGCCGCCGGAGAGCACCAGGATGTCGAGCGAGAAGTTCGGGTCCGCCTCACGCTCCTTGTGGGCGTGCCGGCAAAGCGATTCCATGATGCCTGCCTTCATGGCACCGGCGAACATCTGGACCTGGGCCCGCCGGGCGAGCAGTTCCTGCTCGGTCTTGACGGCGCGCTTGGGGGCGCCGCAGGCGGTCAGGGCGAGGACGAGGCACGTGACGATCACGGGGATCCGGTTCATGGGACGGATCCTATCGATGGCCGGCCGTGGTCAGGGGAGCGGACCCCAGAAGATCAATATCAGTCCGAGGTCTTCACCGTTGACGGTCCCATCCCGGGTGATGTCGGCGATCGCATCGGAACCACCCCAGTACGAGAACATGATTCCGAGATCGCTGCCATCCACCGTACCGTCACCGTTGATGTCCGGTGATGCGGCCTCGTTGCAGATGTCCGCACGACCGTCACCATCCGCGTCGCTGCAGTCCGCGCCGGGAACGAACGGACGCCCGATGGAATCGGCGTCGGCTTCGACCAGGACCGTGCACGGCCAGCTCACCGAACAGGATCCGCCGAGTGGGTGGTAGCGATCGGACCAGGACTGGCCGGGAGCGCAGCCGGGCACGGGAATGCCGGCGGTTTCGAGCATCGTCGACACGGTGGCTCTGGCCATCATGCGTTGGGCGTGCGGCTTATGGTGCACCGCGTCGGCCAGTCCCAGGTTCTGGGCATCGCCCCACAGGAACGCATCCTCGTGCACGCGGCGCATGTTGAACGCGATGACCTGGGGGTTCGACAGGGCCACCGCGGCCGCCACGCCCGGCAGCCGGTCGTAGTCCGACCACGGGGGAAGCTCGCGCCGGTGCGAGTCGCTCACGATGAGGATCGGGAACAGCGGATCACCGTGCGCCCAGCGGATCAGGTCGACTGCCTTCTGCAGCTTCTGAGCCCAGTCGGCCGCTGGTTGATAGCCGTCATTGGCCCCGAAGTGGATGATCGCTGCATGGAGACCGAGTGAAGCGATCACGGGGCCGCTGGCGCCATGCCTCGTCACGAGGTCGCCGATGGCGGCGCCCCCGAGGGCGAGGGGCTGCATCACCACACCGCGTGACTGAGCGGCATTGCGGAACCGCACGCCGAGCACATCGACCGGGTGAACCGGATCCGCACCGAGGATCGAGACCTGCCGCCATCCTGCACCCGGCTGCGGCAGCGTGGCAGTCGTGACCCAGCCTGCCGATGCGCCTGCCGGCGGCTGCCCGGGAAGCCCACCTTGCACGAGCACGGCTGCACCGTGGTCCGGACGCGTCGAATCGACCACTGCACCCCGCCACTGCAGTGATCCTGCAACCGAGCGGCGGGACACGAGGACGTCGGCGACGACCTGCGGACCATCAAGGAACCACGGTGTGCCGATGCGTTCCGTGACCACGCATCGCTCGGCCTTCGTCATGAGCACGGCATGAAAGGCGTCCAGCCCATCGGCGGGCCCCGTGCGGGCCACGACGAGCATGCCCGGCGGCACGGCCACGGGGGGAATCTGGGGCTGACCGCCCGGCGTGCGGACCAGGTTGTGGGTCGCAGCCAGCCAATTGGGCTCGGTGTCCCACCAATTCTGCTGCAGGACGACCGTCTCGCTTGCTGGACCGAAGGCTTCGACGAGCAGCGCGTTGGCCTCCATCAAGTAGTGGCGGCCCCACGTATCCGGCGATGCTTCTTGTGAGTCTCCGAACACGCCGATGCGCACGATGCCAGTGCTCGAGCCGACCAGCAGGCTGCGCAGGAAGGCGGGGTCCTGGCTGGTGACGACCGGCACCTGCGGGTAGCGGTCGTAGCCGAAGGATGCAGCAGTCATCCCAAGGCAGAGGGCAACTGCGCGGCATGGGTGGATGGACACGGGGCCCGACATGGACCCGAAGCATTGCCTGTCGATGAGGTGCAGGCAAGCCTGATCGGGCGAGAAGACCCCATTCAGGAGGCTGTGGTCACCGCCGCAGGCGCCCGAATGAGGAGGCTGTCGTCGCCGCGCCGCAGGCGCGAGCGCGACGGACGACGAATCGGGGCGGCCGGATTTGAACCGACGACTTCTTGCTCCCAAAGCAAGCGCTCTACCAAACTGAGCTACGCCCCGAGGGGGTCGCAGTGTAGCCGCCCGGCCACACCGGCCCGGCACACGCGACTGGCTTCGGTCCCGTTATCGAGTGCGGATCCAGGTGGCGTGGGCAGGATCAAGCGCCGGTCGGTCGGAGCGGAACGGTCCGATCGGCAGTCCACGTCCATCGATGAGGTTGGCGCGGGTCGGATTGTTCGACCACGCATAGCGCACGGCGACCGGGTCGACGACCTCGGGGCTCCAGACGAAGACGCCACCAGCCTCGAGCCGTGCCGATGCCCAGTTGAATCGACCATCGGCGCCGGCGATGGCGAAGCCATCGGGCTGGGCACCGCCGCGCGTGGAGAGTGCGCCGCCGAGTGCATCGAAACGAACCATGATGCCGCGACGCTCGACGCCATCGATCGACGCACTCGCCGGTGCGCACGACACGATCGGCCCTGCACCCGGGTGTATGGCGTGGCCGTACGCAGCATCGAGCGCCCACAAGGCAAGGCGGCGACCGACCTCGCGCTTGTTGCGCGGATGGATGTCATCCGCATCGCCGACGTCGATGGTCACGGCAAGCCCGACCTTGGGATCCCGCTGCGCCGCTTCGAGCTGCGCATCGCGCAGGTACGCCCAGCCGCCTTGGGCCGCTTCGTCGCTGGGCTTCATGAAGGCGGCCAGCTGTACGACGCCGAAGGGCATCTGCGGCAGGTCGAAGGCGCGCCGCCAGCTCGACACGAGTGCAGGCAACAGGGTTCGATAGGCCTCGGCTTCGCCGGCGTTGCTCTCGCCCTGGTACCAGATGGCGCCGCGGATCCCGAAGGGAACGAACGGGGCGATCATGGCGTTGTACATGCCGGCGAAGCGCTGGTCGCGCTCACCTGCCTTGGCGGGATCGCTCGCTGCGGCCTCGTTGGCCTGCGCGAGCGCATCGCGGGTCACCGGGCAGCTCGAGAGCGTTCCCGCATCGATCCATGGTTCGATGCGCGTGCCGCCCCAGTTGATGTCGAGCAGGCCGATCGGCACGCCACCGAGTGCATCCTGCAGGTCCGTCGCCATGGCCCATCCCACGGCCGTGACGTCACCGACGGTCTCGGGTGTGCAGGTACGCCAGGCGGCCTGCGTGGTGAAGGCCGGCGCCGCGGCGAGCGTGTGGGGCACCTTGATCGCACGGATCGAGTTGCGCTTGGCAGCGCGGGCGCGCTCCGCATCCGGATCGTTGCTGCCGTTCACCGTCCATTCCATGTTGCTCTGGCCGCCGCAGAGCCACACGTCGCCCACGAGCACGTCGGCGATCGTGCGCTCATCGCCATCACCGGTGATGCGCAGCGTGCGCGGATCTGCGTTCGCGGGTTCCGCAGGCAGCTGAACCCTCCAGGTTCCATCGCTTCCCGCCGTCGACTGCTGCGGATCACCGTCGGCCAGCCGGACCGTGACGACCGAACCGGGCGTGGCCCTTCCCCAGACCACGATCGGACGGTCCCGCTGCAGCACCATGTGGTCCGTGAAGACTGCGGGAACGTCGAGCCCGGCGAACGCCGAAAGAAGGAGGATCGTGTGCATGGCGGCAGGCTATATGGCCGTGTCGCTGGCGGCCTCGCTCGTCTCGCGCGTGCCCTCGGCCTGACCGGCATGCGGGTCGTCGGTGAGTCCACGCAGTCCGCGGAGGGTCGGGAAGCGTGCGGCGATCACGCCGACCACCACCAGCGTGCCCACGCCACCCGAGACCACGCTGAAGACCGGTCCCATCCACCGGGCCACCAGGCCGCTCTCGAAGCTGCCGAGTTCGTTGCTGCACTCGATGAACATGGTGTTCACCGCGCTCACGCGGCCCCGAAGTTCGTTGGGCGTTCGAGTCTGCACGAGCATGTGGCGGATGGTGACGCTGACGGCATCGAGCGCGCCGCTCGTGACGAGCGCCAGGGCTGCGATCCAGAAGCTCGTGGACAGGCCGAAGACGACCATGCAGACACCGAATCCGGCCACGCTCCACAGCAGGGCGGGTCCGGCTCGGCGGATGGGGGGCCGCGACGCCAGGACCGCCGCCATGATCAGTGCACCCACGTACGGCGACGCCTTGAGCACGCCGAAGGCGAACCCCTTCTGGCCGATCTGGAGGATGTCGTCGGCGTACATCGGCAGCAGCGCCGTCGCACCGCCGAAGAGCACGGCGAGCAGGTCAAGCAGCAGTGCGCCGAAGACCACGCGCTCGCCGATGATGAATCTCGCGCCCGCCACGAGCGATCGCATCGTCAGGCCTTCGGTCGCCCGGGGCGCCGGCTCCGGCCGCAGGAAGGGAGCCACGATGGCGAGGGATGCGGTCAGTCCCGCCGCGACCAGATAGAGCTGCCAGGTGGAGCCGAGCGAGTCGATCGCCAGTCCCGTGGCGATCGGTCCACTGATCGCCGCAGCCTGGAAGAAGCCGCTGTTCCAGTTCACGGCGTTCTCGAGGTTCCGTCGCGGCACGAGCAGCGGCAGGAGCGAACCTCGGGCAGGGCCCGCGAACGCCCGGACGCAGCCACTCAGGACCAGCACGGCGTAGAACTGCCAGACCGGAGCATCACGAAGGTCAAGCCAGGCGAATGCGGCGCACAGCACCGCGAAGCCGGCCTGGCAGACCATGATGATCCTGGTGCGTTCGAAGCGATCGGCGGCATGGCCCGCCACGAGCGCCAGGAGCACGACCGGCAGCGCCCGGCACAGGCCCGTGATGCCCAGCGCGAGCGGATCATGCGTGCGTTCCCAGACATCCCACAGCACCGCCGTCGTGAGCACGTGCAGTCCGAGGCTGTTGAGCATGAAGCCCGCGGCGAAGCGCCTGTAGTTGGCGTGCTGCAGGGCCTGGAACGCATCGTGCGGCATGGGACGGCGCCGAGCCTACGGCCACGACGACTGGTCGAAGGTTAGCATTGTGAGCATGGACGCAACGGACCTGCGCCTGGCCTGTGCACGATGCATGTGCGTGGGGTTCCACGGGCACCACGTCGACGATGCCTTGGCCGACATGCTCGAACGCGGCGTGGGGGGCGTGATCCTCTTTGCGCGCAACGTGCAGTCTCGCGACCAGGTACGTGAACTCTGCCTGGACATCAAGCGCCGTGCGCGTGGCCTCGTCTACATCGGCGTCGACCAGGAGGGCGGGCGCGTGCAGCGGCTCGTGGACGGCTTCACCTCCATCCCACCCATGCGCGACGTGGGCCGGGAGGGCCCGGCGACGGCCGGTCGCTGGGGGCGCGCGATCGCCCGTGAGTTGCGCAGCGTGCACATCGACCTCGACTTCGCTCCGGTCGTTGACGTCGACAGCAATCCGGCGAATCCGGTCATCGGCGAGCGCTCGTTCGGGACCGATCCCGGAACCGTCTCCGCCTGCGCGGTCGAGTTCATCCAGATGATGCAGCTCATGGGCGTCGGTGCGTGCGCCAAGCATTTCCCGGGTCACGGCGACACGAACAAGGACAGCCACCACGACCTTCCCGTCCTGCCGCACACGATGGAGCGGCTCGGGCTCACGGAGCTGCCGCCCTTCGCCGCCTCGATCCAGGCCGGTGTCGCCAGCATCATGACGGCGCACGTCCTCTTCGAGGCACTCGATCCCGGCGTGCCGGCCACGCTCAGCCGCCGCGTGGTGCAGGGGATGTTGCGTGACGAACTCGGCTACGACGGCATGGTCTTCACCGATGACCTGGAGATGAAGGCCGTGGCGGACCGATGGCCGCTCGGTGAAGCTGCCGTGCTGGCGCTCGGCGCCGGCGTCGATGTGGCGCTCGTCTGCCATGAGCATGCACGCCAGGTTGAGGTCCACGAATCGCTCGTGCGCGCCACGGAGTCGGGAGCCCTCGAGCCCGGGCGCGTGCACGAGGCGGCGCGGCGCGTGCGACGGTTCATGCAGCGGTTCGTGCGCTGAGCATCCATCGCGCCGGGACGGCGTTGCAGGTCAGGCTGGGCGACGATCCCATGCCAGCAGCCGCAGCGCGTTGAAGGCGACCACCACGGTGCTGCCCTCGTGCAGCACGACCGCACCGCCGAGGCCGATGCCGCCGAACGCGGCCAGCGGCACCAGCACCGCAATCACCCCCATGGCGATCACCACGTTCTGCGTGATGGTGCGGCGTGCGGCCCGGGCCAGGCCGATCGCCCACGGCAGCCGCGCCAGGTCATCGCCCATGAGCGCGACGTCGGCGGCCTCGAGTGCGACGTCGCTTCCACGTGCACCCATGGCGATCCCGAGGTCGGCCGAGGCCAGCGCGGGCGCGTCGTTGATGCCGTCGCCGACCATCGCGGTGGGGCCGATCGAACGCAGCGCACGCACGCGCTCGATCTTCTGCTCGGGCATGAGTCCCGCGGCGATCTCGGTGATGCCCACCGCCGCGCCGATGCGGGCAGCGACCGCCGGGGCGTCGCCGGTCAGCATGGCGATGCGTTGGATCCCGGCCCGGCCGAGCCCGGCCATGACGGCGGCTGCGCCCTCGCGCGGCAGATCCTCGAAGGCGAGCAAGGCGAGGATGCGCCCGTCCTCGACGACCAGGGCGACCGCCTGGCCTTCGGTGCGGTGGGCCTCGATCGATGCCTCGACCTGCGCGGGCATCGGCATCCCGTCGACGATGCGCGGTGAACCGAGCGCACAGGCACGGCCGTTGATCGCTGCGCGCACGCCTGTACCCGGGACATCGGTGACCTGCACGGCTTCGAGCCGCGCAACCCCCGCGGAAGCCGCTGCGGCGCGGACCGCATGGGCATAGGGGTGGGAGCTGTGCCGATCGAGCGCTTCGGCGATCGCCAGGGCGCGCTCGCGCGAGGCGCCGTCGAAGCACTCCATCCCGCGCACCGACGCACGCCCCGTGGTCAGCGTCCCTGTCTTGTCGAACGCCATGCAACGCAGCGATCCGAGCGTTTCCAGGTGCGCACCGCCCTTCACCAGCACGCCGCCACGCGCAGCCCGCGCGATGCCCGCCAGCACCGCGCTCGGGGTGCTGATCGCCAAGGCGCACGGGCTGGCACCGATGAGGACCGCCATGCCGCGCAGGAAGGCATCATCGAAGCCTGAGCCCGTGAGCATCATGCCGCCGATGACCGCCGGCACGGCCACGAGCACCACCGGCGTGTAGATGCGCGTGAAGCGCGCGGTGATCCGCTGGGCGACGCCACGGTTGGCCTGGCCTTCCTCGACCAAGCGCGCCATGCGGGCCATCATCGTCTCGCCTGCCGCGCGCGCCGCACGGACGCGAAGCAGGCCCTCGCCGTTCAGCGTTCCCGCGAAGCACTCATCGCCGGGTTCCTTGCGCACCGGCACGCTCTCGCCGGTCATGGGGCTCTGGTCCACGCTGCTCACGCCCTCGACGACCGCCCCGTCGATCGGGAACCGCTCGCCCGGCCGCACGATCACCACGTCACCGATCGCCAGCGTGGCGACGCCCACACGCTCCTCGACCCCGTCGCGCACGCGCGTGGCCTCGGTCGGGGCGAGTTCGGCCAGCGCCGAGATGGCGCTCGACGCACGCTCGGTCGCCAGGCCCTCGAGCCCATGGCCGAGCGAGAAGAGGAAGAGCAGCACGCCGGCCTCGGTCCACTGCCCGATCGCGCATGCGCCGATCGCGGCGACCACCATCAGGACATCGATGTCCAGCTTGAGCGACGCCACCTGGCGCAGCGAGATCCGCGTGGGGTGCCATCCGGCGATCACGCACGCGGCGGCCGAGAGCATCCACGCCCACGAGGGTTCATCGGCCATGCTGAGGCCGAGGACCCAGTGCGTGACCAGCAGAAGGCCCGCGACCAACGACAGACGCACGTCACGGTCGGCGATCATCGCGCGCAGGAACGACGCGTGCCGGGTGGTGGCCGGCCGGGCGTGGCTGCAGCACTGCCCGTCGCTCACAGGGGCGTCTTCACGCCGAAGGCGCGGAGGGCACACCAGCCGAGCACGCCCTCGAGGATCATGAACTGGCCGGCGAGGATGAGCGACACGCCGACGATCCAGGGCCAGGTGCCGTCGACCATGCCGGTGAAGCGCATCACCACGAGGAACAGGCCGGGTGCCTCGATGAGTGCACCAGCCACGAGGCGCGCCTTGCGGCCACGCTGGTCGATGTTGCACTTCACGGCGCGGCCTCCACCTGGGCCATGGCCTTCGACTGGATCTCGTCGACGATCATGGACATGACCGCGCGGTCTTCCTCGCTGAAGCGGGGCTGCGCCATGTACTCGGTGACCTTCTGCGCCAGCGGGGCGATGCCGCCCCAGATCGCGTCGTAGGCGGCACGATTCTCGGGCGATGGATCCTGCCGAGCCTTCTTGCGCGCCAGGCCAGCCTTCACCATCAGGTCAGCCTGCTTCTGCGCGATGGACCGGAAGTCGTTCCACTTCGATTCGCGGGTGCGGGCGCGCAGAGCAGCCGTCGCGGGATCCTCGGCTTGGCCCGAGGTGGATGCACCGCTTGCGCCACCGGAACCACCGCCCGATGCAGGGGCGTCGCTGCTCAACGTCAAGCCCTCAGCCGCGGGCGCTGAAGCCGGCTCGGGCTCACCGACGGTCGAGGCCGGCGCGGCGTTGGGATCGCGACGCATCTTCGCACCGCCCGCCGCGCCGTCGGCACGCTTGCCGCCGTCGCCCTGGGCTGATCGCCCAGTGGCTTCGCCACTCGAGCCGCCCATGGCGATGTCGGACGAGCCCGCGTTGCCGCTCGTGGGCGTCGAAGAGGTCGATGCGCTGGTTCCGGGAACACTCGCAGGGGCCGGCGGCGGCGGCGTGGGGTCATCGCTGCACGCCGCGACCAAGAGGACGGTCAGGACCAGATGTCGCTTCATCCGCGCCATTCTATGGTTCAGTCGGCGTTCATCGCAGCGGACGCGCTAGGATCCTGAGGATGCACAAGGTCATGGCTCCGCGTGCCTTCTCGCTCACCGAACTGCTCGTCGTCGTGGCGATCCTGGCGCTCCTGATTGGGCTCCTGATCACCGGCATCTCCGCGGTGCAGCGCACCGGCCGGGTCACCAAGTGCCTGAGCAACCAGCGCCAGATCGCACTCGCCTGTGCGTCCTACGCCAGCAGCAACGCCGGTCGGTTGGTCAACCCTAGGACTTCGCGCCCGTTCGATCCGCCAACCCCGCCCACCCTCACGCCGCCGGGGTGCCCGGCCATTTACTACCCGACCGGACAGAGCAACACGGACTTCCACTCCTGGACGGCCTCGTTCGCGCCGAACACAACCACCATTGTTGTGAATGGACAAACTGTTACGGCTGAACTGGATACCGCAATTACCAAGGGAGCCCTCTATCCATACGTCGGGTCGCTACCCGTCTACAAGAGCCCGCTCGACCCCGGAAGCCGCGTGCGCAGCTACTCGCTCAGCGCCTTCATTGGGTGCCACGTGCCCGACGAGTACTCCGGCTACATCTCGTGGGAGCAGTTCTACGAGCCGGAGGACTGCCAGAACTTCAACACCACGGCGCTCTCGCGGATCCAGCAGCCCTCCAAGACCATCGCCTGCATCACCGAGGACGACAACGATGGCTATAGCCTCAACAACCAAGGCTGGATCATCGACCCGACGAACTCGAACTGGATCGACTGGCCGGCGTTCTGGGATCCACTGAACGTCACCTATGCCATGGTCGACGGCAGCACCGAGCGGTACGAGATGTCACGGCCCGAGCTGCCGGGCCTGATCCAGACCTTCGGCCACTGGTACTTCGAATCGCCCGTGAACGGCACCGGCTGGCGCGCGCGGCGTGATTGGTACCACTTTCGAATCCGCTGCTTGCCGGGGAACATCCCGAACCCGACGCCGTGACGGGGTCGCCCATGGAGAGGTCTATCCACGTGAATCGCCTTCGACGCGCGTTTTCCCTGACGGAGCTGTTGGTGGTCATCGCCATCGTGAGTGTGCTGATCGCCTTGCTTGTCGTTGCAATCCAGAAGGTGCAAGCGACGTCCCGGAGCGTGGGGTGTCAGTCCAACCAGCGTCAGATTGCGCTGGCGTGTGTCGCGTACGCCACCGATCACGCAGGGCGGCTCGTCAGTCCGCGCACCGACAAGCCCGATACGGGTGCGGCAGGCAGCGGCTTCGACCCCGGCGGTGGATGTCCGCGGCTCTACTGGCCGACGGCTGCAGGCGGCATCGCGAATGGTCCCGAGTCGTATCACTGCTGGGTGATGATGGTGCCCGGAGGCGTGGTCAACGAGCCCGGCGCTGTGTATTACAACGGCGGGCCCAGTGGTGATACTCGGCAGGAAACCGAATATGCGATCACGCGGGGGCGGCTGTGGCCGTATCTCGGCGTGCTGAGTGCCTATCGGAGCCCCTTGGACAAGCAGGACCGTCTTCGTAGTTACTCCCTCAATGCCTTCGTCGGTGTCCAGGTTCCGGATGATTGGATCGCCAGTTCGCCGGTCGCCCAGTGGCAGGCTGATCTTGGAGAAGGCGACTGCGGTTCCTTCAACACCACCGCCATGGCCCGGGTCCAGAAGCCGGCCATGACCTTGTGCTCGATCGTCGAGTCAAAGCAACAGGGTCTCTACTCGAACTTCGGGGGGTGGATCATCGATCCAACCCAAGCACGCTGGTACGACTGGCCCGCCTTGTGGGACGGGCTGATCGTGACCCACTCGAACGTGGATGGCAGTTCAACGGCCTACGAAATGCAGGATCCTGCGCTCGTCGAGACCATGAGGACCATCCCGCCGAACACCGACCTCACCGAGCCGGGCGGTGTGCATGCTGATTGGCTGTATTTCAGGAATCGACTCTTGCCGGGCAACATCGCCAACGCCATCCCGGGTGCCCCCTGATGCGAAGGTTGAGGGGGCGGCATCACGGCGCCTCTCCGGCCAACGAACAAGGGGCGCACCGCGAGGTGCGCCCCGAACATGAAAATCCGGTTGGCTGGGCGTTGAGGCGCCCATCCCCGTCAGTGCAGGCGACTCAGAGCGTGCTGCCGAACGCGGCGAGCACGATGGCCAGGTCCCTGCCGTCGACGATGCCGTCGAAGTTGCAGTCGCTGGTGGGCGAGTAGTCGAGGCCCCACCAACCGAGGACGATGCTCGCATCGGCGCCGTTGACGACACCGTTCAGGTTCACATCGCCGGCCGCGATCTCGCATGAGTCGGGCTTGCCGTCACCGTCGATGTCGGACTCGGAGCCGCTCGAGATGTCGATTGCGTCGTCGATGCCGTTGCCATTGCAGTCGGTGATGCTTCCGAGCGCGGGCGCCGTCTGCTCGGCCTGGTTGGCCTCCGTCGTCAGGTCGTCGGCGACGACCCAGGTGTTCGTGCTGGTCTTGGCAAGCACCTTCACCTCAACGATGTCGGCGGACACTTCCTGCACGACGACCTTCTTGGTGGCGGTCTGTCCCTTGACGACGCCGTCGGCAAGGCACAGTCCCGACACGAGGCCAGTCGCGGCGGTGGCACAGAGGATCTGAACGATGTTCATGGGTTTTCCCTTCTGAAAAGTGGAATGGTCCGGCCGGAAGCACCATGCATCGGCATGGGGTGGCTCGGACCTTGCGTTTCGCAGCGGGATGGCGCCGGATTCATGCAGGAGCGAAATCACCCATCCTGCGCAGTCGGTTGGTCCGCGCAGGCATGACACCATGCCCCGGCGGCGTCGGCTCCGGGTGGTGCCGTGGCGGTACGCCGAGCGCTGTTCGGCCCATGCACCCGACGCGGCGTCAGAACGCCGCGTTGCGCGGTGTGCGCGGGAAGGGGATCACGTCGCGGATGTTGGCCATGCCGGTGGCGTAGATGATCGTGCGCTCGAAGCCGAGCCCGAAGCCGGCGTGAGGCACGGTGCCGTAGCGACGCAGGTCCCGGTACCACCAGTAGGCACTCTTCTCCAGGTGCATCTCGTCCATGCGGGCATCCAGCACGTCGAGCCGCTCCTCACGCTGGCTGCCGCCGACGATCTCGCCGATGCCCGGCGCCAGGATGTCCATGGCGGCGACCGTCCGGCCGTCGTCGTTCAGGCGCATGTAGAACGCCTTGATCCCCTTGGGATAGTTCATGAGCACGACCGGGCGCCCGACGAGCGTCTCGGTCAGGTAGCGCTCGTGCTCGCTCTGCAGGTCCATGCCCCACTCGACCGGGTACTCGAACTTCACGCCCTTGGCCTCGGCGGCCTGCAGGTGCTTGATCCCATCGGTGTAGTCCATGCGTTCGAAGCTGGCCTTGACCAGCGCCTCGAGCCGTTCGATGCACCCCTTGTCGATGCGTTCGGCGAAGAACCCCAGGTCATCCTGGCGCTCCTGAAGGAGGTCGGTGAAGATCGACTTCAGCAGGTCCTCGGCGAGCTGCGCATCCGTCGCCAAGTCGGCGAACGCGATCTCGGGCTCGATCATCCAGAACTCAGCCAGATGGCGGCTGGTGTTGCTGTTTTCGGCACGGAACGTGGGGCCGAACGTGTACACGCGGCTGAGGGCGCACGCGTAGGTCTCGACGTTGAGCTGGCCGCTGACGGTCAGGTTGGTCTCGCGGCCGAAGAAGTCCTGGTCCCAGTCGACCTTGCCCTCGTGCGTGCGCGGGATGTTGAGGTGATCCAGCGTGCTCACGCGGAACATCTGGCCGGCGCCCTCGCAGTCACTGCCGGTGATGATCGGCGTGTGCACCCAATAGAAGTCGCGCGCATGGAAGAAGCGGTGGACGGCTTGCGCGAGGCAATGGCGCACGCGCGCCACGGCGCCGAACGTGTTCGTGCGCACGCGCAGGTGGGCCTGCTCGCGCAGGTACTCGAAGCTGTGCTGCTTGGGCTGGATCGGATACGTGTCCGGATCATCCACCCAGCCCACCACCTCGATCGACTCAGCCTGCAGTTCGAGTGCCTGGCCCTTGCCCTGGCTGGGGACGAGCTCGCCTCGGCACACGAGCGAACAGCCGGCCGTCAGGCGGAGTACTTCGGCCTGGTAGTTGGGCACGGTGTTCGGCACGACCACTTGGATCGGATCGAAGCACGATCCGTCGCTCACGTGCACGAACGACAACCCGGCCTTGCTGTCACGGCGGGTGCGGACCCAGCCCTTGATGACCGCCTTCTTGCCGATGGCGGACGTGGGATCAGCGAACAAGCGGCCGATGGGGCGTTCAATCGTGCTCATTCGCGGGACGCTAGGGCAGAGTCAGCGCGCGTGCCGCGAGGTTTGCCCGCTCGGCATCGTCGGGTCGGTTGCTCTGCAGCCCTGGCATGCGACCGGCCCGTGAGGGGGTCACGGCGCTTAGTCTTATAACCACAGATTGACTCGGCGCTTGGCCGGATTTGGCCATCATTCGGCACAGACTTTGCTAGGCGAGATCCGTCATGCGCTCGCCGCTTCGTTTCCATAGCACCGACTCAGGCTTCCTCAGCCCGGGCGATCGCGTGCGTTCGGTGCATGATGGCGGCAGAACGAACCTGAATCTGCTTCTTTCCTACGGTGGATGGCGGGATGACACCTTTGCCGACCTGCTGCCCAGGCTGCTCGAGCCGCAGGGCATTCGGTGCCTGAGGGCGCGCAACCTGTCCGAGAGTGATCATGTGGTCCGCCAGGTTCGGATCCACATCGCCGTCGTGGACATTGGCCTTCCGGTGGATGGCACGGCCGGCGAACCTGCCGGCCCGCGTGTCCTGCAGATCCTGCGCCGCATGGATGCACCGCCGCCCACGGTGGTCGTTCGTCCGCCCCAGCCGTCGCTGCGCGACCATGGCCGCTCGCTGCGCGATGCCCTTCATGAGGGCGCGTTCGCGGTCCTGGAGCGCAGTTGCTCGCTCGAGACCTTCCTCGACACCCTGCGCCGTGTGGTGCAACGCCACTACGCCGGCTGCTGGCCTTCACCGCCCGCCCCAGCGGGCAGCTCGCCTTCACAGTCCGCCGGGGGATCACCTCCCGGCGGGCACTTCCCCGGGTGAGCGCGCGCTCACCCTTCCGTTTCACACGACCCAAAGGAGATTCACACATGAAGGTTCGTCCCCTCGGAGACAAGATCCTCGTCAAGCGCGAGGAAGCCCAGACCAAGACCGACAGCGGCATCTTCCTGCCCGAGACCGCCAAGGAGAAGCCGAAGACCGGCAAGGTCATCGCCCTCGGCAACGGCGTGCTCAACAAGGACAAGGGCACGTGGATGCCGTTCAGCGTGAAGAAGGGCGACACGGTCATCTTCAGCGCCTACAGCGGCACCGAAGTCAAGATCGACGCCGAAACCTTCCTGATCATGACCGAGGAAGACATCCTCGGCGTCATCGACTGATCCAGCACCGGGACCGCCATGGATTCCAACGCACTCCGTACCGCGCTCAAGGAACTGAACGGCCAGCGTGACCTGCGCATCGAGTTCGCAGGCTCGCACCCGTGCATCGTCAAGCGCGCGTTGCTCGTGCCCCAGGAATCCGATGGCCTCGTGAAGGTCACCGACGGCTCGCACATCTACGTCTTCGACGCGGAACGCGTCGCGTGGATCGAGATCGGCTGACGCGGCCCCGGCCCACCCAACACCTCCAACACAGCAAGGAACCCACCATGGCAGCAAAGCAGATTGCATACGACACCGACGCCCGCGAGCGCATCCTCCGCGGCGTGCAGAAGCTCGCGAAGGCCGTCAAGGTCACGCTCGGCCCGTCCGGCCGCGTCGTGATCCTCGAGAAGTCCTTCGGCGCCCCGACCGTCACCAAGGACGGCGTCACGGTCGCCAAGGAGATCGAGCTCGAGGACGCCTACGAGAACATGGGCGCCCAGATGGTCAAGGAAGTCGCCAGCAAGGCCAGCAAGGATGCCGGCGACGGCACCACCACCGCCACGGTCTACGCCGAGGCGATCTACCAGGAAGGCCTGAAGAACATCACCGCCGGCGCCAACGCCAATGCGGTCAAGCGCGGCATCGACCAGGCGGTCGCCACCGTCGTCGATGAACTCAAGCGCCTCTCGAAGCCGGTGAAGAACAGCACCGAGATCGCCCAGGTCGGCTCGTGCAGCGCCAACCAGGACATGGCCATCGGCAAGATCATCGCCGAGGCGATGGACAAGGTCGGCAAGGATGGCGTCATCACCGTCGAGGAAGGCAAGAGCCTCGAGACCGAGGTCGAGCTCCTCGAGGGCATGCAGTTCGACAAGGGCTACCTCAGCCCGCACTTCGTCACCAACCAGGCGACCATGGAGTGCGTGCTTGAGGACTGCTTCGTCCTGATCCACGAGAAGAAGATCTCGTCGGCCAAGGACCTGCTGCCCGTGCTCGGCAAGATCGCCGAGAGCGGCAAGAGCCTGCTCATCGTCGCCGAGGACATCGACGGCGAAGCGCTGGCCACCCTCGTGGTGAACAAGCTCCGCGGCGTGCTGAAGATCTGCGCCGTCAAGGCGCCCGGCTTCGGTGACCGACGCAAGGAGATGCTCGGCGACATCGCCACCCTCACCGGTGGCACCGCCGTCATGGAAGAGCTCGGCATCCAGCTCGAGGGCATGGGCCTGACCGACCTCGGCCGGGCCAAGAAGATCACCGTCGACAAGGACAACTGCACGATCGTCGAGGGTGCCGGCAAGACCAAGGACATCCAGGGACGCATCGAACAGATCAAGGGCCAGATCGACGCCACCAGCTCCGACTACGACCGCGAGAAGCTCCAGGAGCGCCTGGCCAAGCTCGCAGGCGGCGTTGCCCAGATCAACGTGGGCGCGGCCACCGAGGTCGAGATGAAGGAGAAGAAGGCCCGCGTCGAGGATGCACTGCACGCGTGCCGCGCGGCCGTCGAGGAGGGCATCCTCCCCGGTGGCGGCGTCGCCGTGCTGCGCACCCGCAAGGCGCTCGAGAAGCTCAAGAAGGGCCTCGAGGGCGACGAGAAGGTCGGCGTGGACATCGTCCTGCGTGCGCTCAGCGCACCGATCAAGCAGATCGCGGCCAACTGCGGCCTCGACGGCTCGATCATCGCGCAGAAGGTCGATGAGTCGACCGAGCCGAGCTTCGGCTTCAACGCCGCGACCGGCGAGTACCAGGATCTCGTCAAGGCCGGCATCATCGTGCCGACCAAGGTCGAGCGCGTGGCGCTGCAGAACGCGGCGAGCATCAGCGGCCTGCTGCTGACCACCGACTGCGCGATCACCGAGATCAAGGAGAAGAAGGCCAAGGCTCCGGCCGGACCGGGCGGCGGCATGGGCGACATGGATTACTGATCGGCCTCCGCCGATCGGGGATCATTGATCGGCTTCCGCCGATCGACGTCCAGCCTCATCATGACATGCGTCTCGGGCCCCGCTCCTCGGAGCGGGGCCCTTTTCATGCACCGAGATGCCACGCGGCCCACATCAAGCTCCGCGCCGTCCGCAGCGACCGAGCGGCCCTGTGCTGCGCGGCTTTGGGAGTCGCGAAGGCGGCACGAACGATGCGTTCGGAGGCGGGTGCCAGCCCCGCCGAGCGACGGACGTGAGCGCGAGCGAAACCTGGTGGAGCGAGCG